>NZ_CALGPC010000020.1 GCF_937960835.1 uncultured Ferrovibrio sp. | reverse complement strand
AAGTGCTACGGCTGCCGGAAGCCCTTTACCGTGAAGATCGGCACCATCTTTGAAGCCAGCCACGTCAAGATGAACCTGTGGCTTCAGGCCATCTACCTGATGTGCTCCAGCAAGAAGGGCATCAGCAGCAACCAGCTTCACCGGACCTTGGGCGTTACCCTCAAGACCGCGTGGTTTATGTCGCACCGCATCCGCGAGGCGATGAAGGTTGACCCCTCGGAAGGCCCGCTTGGTGGCGAGGGTGAAGTGATCGAAGCCGACGAAACCTTCCTCGGCCCTGGTCGCGCCATCTTCAAGACTAGTCGCGGTTGGGTTGGCGAAAGCGGCACCGGCGGCAAGATTAAGGTTCTGACCCTTGTGGAGCGCAATGGCCGCGCCCGCTCGATGAAGGCCGAACACATCACCGCGAAGCAGGCCCGCGAGTTTATCACCCAGAACGCAGATACCGCGTCGCGCCTTGTGACCGATGAAGCCCGCATGTATCCGCGCATCGGCAAGGAGTTTGCCAGCCACGAGACTGTGAACCACAGCCGCAAGGGATATGCTCGCGGTGACGTAACCACCAACACCGTTGAGGGTTATTTCTCGGTGTTCAAGCGCGGGATGCGCGGCACCTATCAGCATTGCGGGGAGAACCATTTACAGCGGTACCTCGCGGAGTTTGATTTCCGCTACTCCAACCGCTCTGGCCTTGGCGTTGATGATGTAGAGCGCACCAAGCTTGCGATCCGGGGCGTGGTTGGCAAGCGGCTCACCTATCAAACAACTCGTGGGGCGTAAGAAGAAGCGGAAGAAATACACTGAGCGCCAGATTCGCCGGTTCAAACGACTGGCGATGATCAAGCGCATGGAGAATAAGAGATGACCGATAAACCTAAGCCAAAAGAGCCGGACAAAAACCAGATAGAGCGCTTCAAGGAAGCCGCGAGAGCGGTGGAAGCAGATGAGTCTGATGGCGCGCTGGATAAGGCATTTGACCGCGTTCGGGTTAAGCGTCCAAGCACATTAGCTAAACGCTAAGTTATGGGCCGTCACGAAGTATGGGCGCAACTCTACAGTAACTATCGCTCTAACCCAGTTGTCATCAATTTCGCCGGGCTTTGGTGGGTCTAAAAGCACATCCGCTTCAGCGTCGATGTGGGAAATTAACCGGTCATCTTCGAGTAGGCAGTAGAACGGGTCTTCCCCCGCTTGGGGGACATTGTTGCCGAACTGATTTGGAACGCCCGGCATCGTCAGCCCGTCTATCAGGGTCTTAATCCGGTTGTCGATATCCCCTTTGTGAAACACGCTGCCAACCTGGTTGTCGCGTCGGAGAAAGAGTATCGAAATCGAGCAAAGAGTCTGAAGGCGTTCAGTCACCAGAGGTATGAAGTTGAAATCATTCCTCCTGTACTGACCGTACAGGGAATCGTGCAGGGTGATGAGCGATCCCTCATCCACGCCAAACATATCGTCGGACGAGAGTTTCGGCACCGCTGGGTGTCGCAGGGTGTCGGCAGTTTTCTTTGGGTCAACCATATACGATGTCAGAATCCGGTTGGTTTCCCACAACCGCTTAAGCTGCCCGTGGAACTGACGCCTCACCTTAAATTTGTGCTCTGAAAGAGGCTCCGGCTTTGGGGAGTTGGCGGGGTGTGTTTGTGACGGGCGTAAAGGCCCCTCGTAAGTAAGCCGGAAACGCATGGCCGCCTCCCCCCAGTCGGAGTCGTCTTCTGGACCACTCCTGAGAATAACCTTCCGGGGGATCATAGCCGAATACTCATCGGCCGGGTACGCGAAATATAATATGCCCATTAGCAAGAAGCGTCTCGCCCCCTACCTCTTCCACGACCCCAGCAGTCCCCGCACGATGCTGCGGGTGATTTCGCGGCCGGCGGTGCGCAGCACGCTTTTCATCGTCGTTTCCACCATGGAGTCTGAGCGCGGGCGCGCCGGCGCGCGGCTGCCTCTTTTGGCGGCCGCGCCGCTGCTGCGCTTTTCTTCCGCGTCCTTCTGACGCCCCCATGGCCCGGATGGCGGCACCGAACTGCTGCGTGAAAGCTGGGCAGCCGTCGACGTCTGCGCGCCGCTTTCCACCCGCGCCTGCAGCATCTCATAGGCTGAGTGGCTGTCGATGCTGCGGTCATATTTCCCGGCCATGGCGCTGCCAGCCAGCGCCGCCGCGCGTTCGACTGCGCTCAGCGGCTCCAGCCGCGAGGATGGCGGGCGGATCAGCGTGCGCTCCACGATGCCGGGCACGCCCTTGTCCAGCAGGGTGGAAACCAGCGCCTCGCCCACGGCGAGTTCAGTGATCGCATCCTCGGTCTTGAAAGCCGGATTGGGACGGAAGCTTTCGGCGGCGGCACGGATCGCCTTGCGTTCGGCCGGCGTATAGGCGCGTAAGGCATGCTGGATGCGGTTGCCAAGCTGCGCCAGCACCGGCTCGGGGATATCGGCCGGGTTTTGGGTCACGAAATACACGCCAACGCCTTTGGAACGCACCAGCCGCACCACCTGCGTTACTTTCTCCAGCAGCGCCTTCGGCGCATCATTGAACAGAAGATGCGCCTCGTCGAAGAAGAAGACGAGCTTCGGCTTGTCCAGATCGCCCACCTCGGGCAGCGTCTCGAACAGTTCCGACAGCAGCCAGAGCAGGAAGGTGGCATAAAGCTTAGGGGACGCCATGAGTTGATCGGCGGCCAGCAGGTTGATCACGCCGCGGCCGTCAGAATCCACGCGCATGAAATCGCTCAGCTCCAATGCCGGCTCGCCGAAGAAATGCGCTGCGCCCTCGTTTTCCAAGGTCAGCAGCTTCCGCTGGATCGCGCCCACCGATGCCGCAGAGATATTGCCATAAGTGGTGCGCAAGGCCTCGGCCTGCTCGGCGATGAAGGTCAGCATCGCGCGGAGGTCCTTCAGATCGAGCAGCAGCAGCTTCTGCTCGTCGGCCAGATTGAAGGCGACATTGATCACGCCTTCCTGCGTGTCGTTCAGATCAAGCAACCGCGACAGCAGCAGCGGCCCCATCTCCGAAATCGTCGTGCGTACCGGGTGACCCTGCCGGCCAAACAGATCCCAGTAGGCCACGGGAAAGCCTTCGAAGTGATAGGCCTGCGCAAAGCCGATCTCTTCGGCGCGTTTGGCAAGAAAGGCTTTGCCCTCGGCCGATCCGGCCAGGCCGACGCCGCTTAAATCCCCCTTGATGTCGGCGGCGAAGACCGGCACGCCGGCCGCGGAAAAACTCTCCGCCATGATGCGCAAGGTGATCGTCTTGCCGGTGCCTGTCGCGCCCGCCACCAGGCCATGACGGTTGGCATAGCGCAGTTCCAGCCATTGCGGCCCGTTCGCGCCGGCGCCGAGAAAGATCCTGCCGTCTTCAATCATGGCCGCCTCTCGTTTTACACTCTCCCTACCCCGCTGCCTGCCGCGGCAACGGCAGCCACATATTGTGACCATCCTGCCAATTGATAACTTACAGAACGTTAGTGGTGACATTAAAATGGCACAGAAGATTTGCAACGCACTTGAACTTATACGACGCAAATTGAAAGGTCGTGACCTACCGAAAATGCCGAAGAACACCAATGCATCAGATGGGCACAAGAGCCCACTCGCTGACTACCTTGAATATTTTTGCAGTCTTTCGGAACCACGATTTGCCGTTTTGGTAACAGGTGATTGGGGCACAGGCAAAACCTACCAAGTGCGCCAAGCCCTGGGCCCAAACAAGTACTATTACGTTAGCCTCTTCGGACTAAACTCCCCCGAGCGCATAACCGCCGCGGTTTATGCAGCCATGTTTCCGACTAAGGGATTTATCAAACACGTTTCGGAAACGGCAAAAGATTCGGGCGCGGAGCTGGGAGTATTTGGCATCAACTTAGGCGGCCTTCCTTCTGCACTTATGGATGCAATACTAGGAGAGAAAGTAAAAAATGATCGCCCAATAATTTTTGATGATCTGGAGCGCTGCAAAGTTGGGATGGAGGAACTGCTTGGCGTAATAAATCGTTACGTTGAGCACTTTGGCTGTCGCGTCATTATTATTGCCCACGACGAAAAAATCGCTGACCATCTGATTTCTCAAAAAGAAAAAGTTATTGGACAAACCATCCGCATAGAACCGCAAACTGAGGCCGCTTTTGATACTTTCGTTACTGAGGTACCAGATGGTGTCGCTCGAAATCTCCTGATAGAACAACGCAAAAATATTCTAGAAATATTTTTGGCTTCGGAGGTTCACTCTCTGCGCATTTTGCGGCAGGTCGTGAAAGATTTAGTGCGCCTGTTTAACTTGCTAACGCCAGAGCAGGTCGCGCATCCGGCAGCTATATCAGAGCTCACGAAACTATTTTGCGCATTTAGCTTCGAAATTCGCTGCGGCCGCCTTCAGGAGAAGGACCTTCGCAATCGTTCCTCACGACTACTTCGTTATTTTGCGAGGAAAATAGAAAGAGCTGGAGAGAAGGCAAAAGAAGATGCTGACGATAAGCCACAGCATATGATTGCTCAGGAGCGATATACCACGATCCAGCTAGATAGCGAGCTCCTTCCAGAAGAACTTTTAATTTCGATGCTGATACGCGGCCATTTCAACGGCGCTGATATACAGTCAGCGCTGCAGATCAGCCGATATTTTATTAAACAGACCTCCGGCCCGCCGTGGCGGATCGTGATGAACTTTGAAGAATTAGAAGATGACATCGTTCAAAAAGGCATCCAAGACATGGAGCGCCAATTCGAAAATCGCGAAGTCACCGATCCAGGCGAATTACTTCATATCTTTGCGCTACGAATGCTCTTAGCCACCAACGGCATCCTCGCCAAGGATGTTGATGGCGTTGTTGAAGAATGCCGCAACTATATCGACGATATCTTGGAGACTGGAAGATTGCCCCCTCGTGAAATGACCTATCGCTGGCGCGAAGAGGTTCGAGATGGCGCCCATGGATACACGTTTTGGATCCAAGAGGAGTATAAAGAACGATTCGAAATGTTGCGGAAATATCTTCTAAAGGCCCGCACTGCGGAACGCGATAGGCTGTTACCGGAATGTGGCGAAGCAGTACTCGCTGCAATGATGGAGGACGGACAGCAATTTTTCGAGGTCCTATGCCACACTCGAACAGGCAACAACACATATGCTGACGTGCCGGTCCTAGTTACGATTAATCCGGAGAAATTCGTTCAGCAATGGAAACTATCCCCGGTCCGGAATTGGCACTGGATTAGTTCTGCACTTAAGCAGCGCTATACTGTATCTATTCGAGATCCGGATTTGGCGCCCGAACAACAATGGATCCGGCAGGTCGCACAGTTATGGTCCCGAGAGGCTCACAAAACTTCAGGGATAGCGGGACTTCGCATGCGGCGGCGGATTCCTGATATACCTCTGGACGACAATTAGATAATCCTAAGTTTCTCTCAACCATACATTTGTCTGCGATCTTCCAGCACCACATTTCCATCGGCGCCCTGCTCCACCAGCTCATGCGCTTCGGCAATCTTCTACAGTGGCAGGCGGGCGGCGATGCGGGTGCTAAGCAGCCCGGTTTTGAGCAGCGCATCGAGATCGTTCAGCACTGCCTGCCGGTCCGGCTGCGTCAGTTCATAGACGACGAAGAATTTCAAGGTCAGGCTGCGGAACAGCAGGTCGCGGAACGGCACCGGCTGATCGCCCATCGCATTCGAGCCATAGCAGACCAGCGTGCCATGCGGCGTCAGCGCGCCCCTGGCCAGCAACGGCGCGGTGGTGGACAGATCCATGTCGATGATTGCATCCACGCCGCGGTTCTCGGTCAGCGCCAGCACACGCGCGGCAACGTCTTCGCTCCTGTAATCGATTACCTCCGCCGCGCCGGCTTCGCGCGCGATGGCTGCGCGTTTCGCAGATGCCGTGCCGATCACGCGCCAGCCTTCATGCCGGGCTGCGATCTGCGTCACGTAATGCCCCACGGCGGAAGCAGCACCAGTGACCAGCACGCTTGGCGGCTTGGGCCGCGCCGGTATGCCGGCAAGCGCCTGCTCGGCCAGGCGCACGGCCTGGATCGCGGTCAGCGCAGGAATGCCGAAGCAGGATGCGACGGCGAAATCAATCCCCTCCTGCAGCGGCACGGCCTGCATCGCCGGCAGCGCGAT
This sequence comes from uncultured Ferrovibrio sp., assembly GCF_937960835.1. Lineage (GTDB taxonomy): Bacteria > Pseudomonadota > Alphaproteobacteria > Ferrovibrionales > Ferrovibrionaceae > Ferrovibrio. Next base: position 204,520 of record NZ_CALGPC010000020.1, on the reverse strand, counting down.
ATATTCCGCCGCCGTGCCGAATGGCCGCTGCCACTGGCCGTTCCAGATCCAGACACGCTCGCCCACACGCGAAGCCGCCACGCCCTCGCCCACCGCTTCGATCACGCCGGCGCCGTCGCTATGCGGAATGACGATGGGCCCGACCAAGGGCCGGCCGCGGCGGCTTTTCACATCCGATGGATTGACGCCCGATGCATGCAGCCGCACCAGCACTTCGCCGGCCTGTGGCGCGGGCTTGGGCTGCTCGCCGACGATCAGGACATCCCGGGCGGCGCCGTTCTGCGTGTACCAAGCGGCTTGCATTGCGTTTCCTCGTGTTTGTTGTTGATGATCCGGTTGGCGTGACTCGCTGCCCATAGCTAACGGCGAATTAGGCTGACCGGAAGCGTCGGCGCGATATTCTCATCTTGTTTCATCCACCTTGCCGCTGTCGTCCATCGTGAAACGCAGCGGCCACACCGACCTGCTCCTGACTGCAGAGGGGCGGTAGGCAATCGACTGCTCAACGTCTCAATGGGATAGCTGGCGGGACTGAACCGACGGAACTGGCCCCGCTTGGACTTTGTCTTGGCGCGTCTTGGCATCCCCTTGGCGTCGAAGGGACGCATTGGCTGCAATGGCTCGCAACTGCTCTCAGCCAGTCTCTTTCCAGTATTATCAATGATTTAAGAAATTCAGATGCCTTAAGCCGCCGGAAACCGGCCTTAAACGGCTTTAATCGCTGGCCAGGATCACGTTGCGCAGGATCGGATAGATCTGGTTCTGCCATTTGCGGCCACTGAACACGCCGTAATGGCCGACGCCGGCCTGCAGGTGATGCCGCTTCATGTAGGGGCGGATGTTGCGGCACAGGTCATGCGCCGCCATGGTCTGGCCGATGGCGCAGATATCGTCGCGCTCGCCTTCCACGGTCAGCAAAGCCGTGCGGCGGATGGCGGACGGGTCCACCTTGCGGCCCTTGTATTCCAGCTCGCCCTTGGCCAGGCGGTATTCCTGGAACACCCACTGCACCGTCTCGAGATAGAATTCCGCGGTCAGGTCCAGCACGGCGAAATATTCGTCGTAGAATTCCTTGGTGGTCGCCGCCTTCTCGATATCGCCGCATGCCAGATCATTGAACAGCGCCGCATGCGCCTTCACATGGCGATCAAGGTTCATGCTCATGAAGGCCGTGAGCTGCAAAAAGCCCGGATAGACCTGCCTTCCTGCGCCCGGCAGGCCGAAGGGTACCGTCGAGATCATGTTGTGGCGGAACCATTCGATCGAGCGGTCAGTGGCGAGCTCGTTCACCTTGGTCGGATTGATGCGGCAGTCGATCGGCCCGGCCATCAATGTCATCGAGCGCGGCACGGCCTTGTTGCCGTCCTGCGACATCAGCGAGGTCGCGACCAGAGCCTGCACGCAGGGCTGGCAGACCGCCACCAGATGCGCGCCGGGGCCGATTGTTTCCAGGAAACGGATCAGATGCTCGACATATTCGTCGAAGCCGAAGCGGCCTTCATGCAGCGGAATGTCGCGCGCATTGTGCCAGTCGGTGATGTAGACGTCGTGTTCCGACAGCAGCACGCGCACGGTGTCGCGCAACAGCGTCGCGAAATGGCCCGAAAGCGGCGCGACGACCAGCACGCGCGGCTGCGCCTGGCTGGTATCCTTCCTGAAATGCAGCAGCGTGCCGAACGGCGTCTTCAGCACCGCTTCTTCCGTCACCGCCACCTCGCGGTTGCCGACCGGCACCGTTTTGATGCCGAAATCCGGCCTTCCATGCGACAGGCCCGCGCGGGCGATCATCTCCAGCGCCGCCGCCGTGCCGCGCACCAGCGGGTTGTGCTTCTGCCCGTTCGTCGCCGCATGGCTCCAGGCCGGCAGCGCATGGCGCGCCAGCGCCCGGAACGGGGCCATCATGTTGGCGTGGGTCTGATAGGCCAGATACAGCATGCGGTTCGGGCGGAACCTTGGGTGAAGACGATCCTGCAGGCGCAGGCGTCGGACGGCCGGGCACCGGCCACCCACCCCACACCGCATTGCAAAAAGGCTAGATTAATTTTTGCTGCAATGCGAGATATAAGTGCAGTAACCTGTGGCGGTCATCTGCCGCCCGGAAACGCCCAGGAAGCCCGCCATGGCCCAGGCCACGCTGACCATCAGCAGCAAGAATTATTCATCCTGGAGCCTCCGGGGCTGGCTGCTCTGCCGCATGGCAGGCTTGGATTTCGAAGAAAAAATGATGCCCAGCGACGATCCGTCCACGCGGGCGGAACTGCTGCTGCTCTCCCCCAGCTTCCTGGTGCCCCGGCTTACCCATGGCGCCGTCTCGGTCTGGGATACGCTGGCCATTGCCGAATACCTGCGCGAGCTGCATCCGGAAGCCGGGCTGCTGCCCGCCGATCAGGTCGCCCGCGCCCATTGCCGCTCGGTCAGCGGCGAGATGCATTCGGGCTTCTCGAATCTGCGCTCGGCGCTGCCGATGAACCTCAAGGCGCATTATCCGGGCTTCAAGGTCTGGGCCGGCGCGCAGGCCGATATCGACCGCGTCATCGCGATCTGGCGCGACTGCTTCGCGGCCTATGGCGGACCATGGCTGTTCGGCAAGGCGCCGACGCTCGCCGATGCGATGTATGCGCCGGTCTGCACGCGCTTTCTGACTTACGACGTGCCGCTGGATCGCGATTGCGCCGAATATTGCCGGCACGTCATGGCCTGGCCGCTGATGCAGGAATGGGTCGCGGCCGCGAAGGCCGAGCCGGAAGAGCTCGACGAGCTCGACGTCGAATTCTAGCGATTAAGCCAGCGCCTGCTGCGTCACGAAACCGCGCAGCTGCTCGACCATCGTGTTCGACATCGGATCGGTGCCGTTCAGAATCAGCACCAGCGCCGGCCGGCTGATGCCGAGCTTCACCGCCAGCTGATCCATGCTGACCTGCGCCACGCGGCAGGCATCGGCCACGGCAACGATCGCGTCGCGGTCGGCGTAATAGCGCCCGGCCATTTCCTTGATGCGGAAGACCGCGCGCGGCTTCGTCGGCAGAGCCGGCGCAGGCGCCGGCAGTTTGCGGCGGCGGCGCGGAATGGCTGGCGTGGCGGAAATCTCCGCCATCGCGGCATCGGCAGTGAAGTCTTCCAGGCCCGGCGCGCGGGCGATCTGCGACTTCAGCAGCTCGGTCACAGCCGTTAGCAGTTCCTCACCCAGAGCCGGCAGCTGATACCGCTCGCCATACTGGTTGTAGAATTCGGCAATCTCGCCAAGCCGCACCAGGCGGCGCTGGAGGAATTCGCGGCTGCCCAGCGGCCAGGGCTGCCTGCTCTGGCCGATGCACAGCAGAAAGACCTGGGTGGTATCGACCTCGACGATGACGATGCGCCAGCGGATCTCGGCCAGATGCTTGGCCAGGGCTTCCTGCTTGTCCGGGTCGAATTGCGGCAGGCGCTCCTCGACCAGGTCGATGAAGACGTAGAAATGGTCGACCTTCTCGACGAAGCGGCGGAAATCCTGATAGCGCGCCCGCCCCAGGTCGCGGCCGTTCTGGTAGCGATCGACGATGTCGATGCCTTCCTTCTCGACCTCGGCCAGAAGACGCAGCGTTTCCCGGCGAACCCTGGCTTGCTCCGTGGTACGCGCCAATTCACTACCCTGAGGTGATTTGCCCAACTCAGGATAGTATAGCGATGCCGGTAGAAAGAAGCTAGGTCAATTCTCTCACTGCAAGAATTCGCAAGAATTGGACCCGCCCGCTGTTTCCCCCTTAGGCGGTGAAGAATTGCTGGGTGCCGTGCGCCTCAATCGCCTGGGCCAGCCTTGCCAGGGCATGGACATAAGCGGCGCTGCGCATGGTGATGCCCAGTTCCTTGGACCGCTGCCAGATCGCCCAGCCTTCCGTCTCCATCACCGCCTTCAGACGCTGATGCACCTCTTCCACCGTCCAGTAATAGCCCTGGCGGTTCTGCACCCACTCGAAATAGGAGACGGTGACACCGCCGGCATTGGCGAGAATGTCGGGCAGCACCACGATGCCGCGCTGGGCCAGCAGCTTGTCGGCCTCGGGCGTGATCGGGCCGTTGGCCAGTTCCAGCACGATCTTCGCCTTCACCTCTTCCGCATTGTCCTTGTGGATCATGTCCTCCAGCGCGGCCGGCACCAGCACGTCGCAATCGATGCCGATCGCCGCTTCCGGCGGCAGCCATTCATTGCCCTTGACCTGGCCCAGCGCGGCCAGGCCGCCTTCCTTCTTGGCCGCAATCGCCGCCGCCACATCGAGGCCGGCCGGATTATGCAGGCAGCCGCGCGAATCCGAGACCGCCACGACGCGGTAGCCGTCGCCGGCCATCAGGCGGGCGATATGCTGGCCGGCATTGCCAAAGCCCTGCACGGCGACGCGGGCGCCAAGCTCAAGGCCCAGTTCCTTGGCCAGCCGGCGGATGAGGTAGAAGCCGCCGCGCGCCGTCGCATCCTCGCGGCCCAGCGAGCCGCCGAGCGCAATCGGCTTGCCGGTGATCACCGCCGGGGTGGTGGCGCCGACGATCGAGGAATATTCGTCGGCCATCCAGCCCATGATCATCGAATTGGTGTAGACGTCCGGCGCCGGGATATCGCGATCCGGCCCGATGATCCGCGAAAAGGCCTGGATATAGGCGCGCGACAGGCGCTCCAGCTCGGCTTTCGACAGGGCATGCGGATCGACCTTGATGGCGCCCTTGCCGCCGCCATAGGGCAGGTTCATCACCGCGCATTTGAAAGTCATCCAGAAAGCCAGCGTCTCAACCTCGTCGGCGGAGGCGTCGGGATGGAAACGGATGCCGCCCTTGGTCGGGCCGCGCGTGTCGTCATAGCGGCAGCGCCAGGCCATGAAGGACTTCCGAGAGCCGTCATCCATGCGGATCATCAGGCGCACCTGCGTCGTCTCGCGCGGGAATTTCAGCTTCTCCAGCACATCGCTGTCGATGTTCAGATGGGCGGCGGCTTCGTCGAGACGGGTCAGCGCATTGGCGAGCATGATCGTTGTCTTTCTACTCTCGGGCATTTCTACGGGACGGTGCTGCAGGGGCCGTGGGTTCTTATGACGGCATTACCCTGCAGGCGGAGGGCGGTACGATGCGGGTAAGGCCCCGCTTTCGCAAGCTTTACTGCCGAAAAATTATGCGTTTTGCCACTTTATGATGCAGAATCAGACGGCAATATCGCCCTCAGGCATCAGCCGCAGTTGACGGTCTGCTGCAAATTTCGGCTGAGACAGATCCGCAGTTCGGCGATCCGGCCGTCCTTGCGCACCACCCGGACATGGCTGCGCCTCAGGCCTGGATTGGCTGCTGCCACCGCCCGGCTCAAATCCGCGGCGCTGCCAGATGGTTCCGGCAGAACGAAACGGCTGCGCAGGGCCTCGATGGCAGCAAAATAGTCCGCCGGATCGGAAAAGCCGCTGCAGCTGCCATGCTTGGCCCATTGGCATTGCATCAATTGCGCGTCAGGCAGGGTGCAGAGATGCCGGCGCAGCAAAGGCGCAGGCAGCGGCGCAACGGATGCGCAATATTGCGGCCAGGGCGGCGTGACACCCCTCGCCTTTTCATACTGCGGCCATAGGCCGTGAACGACCCAGCCGAAGCGATTGTCGCGGCATTGCGTGCCATGGCGGCGCCCGGCCGCGCTGTTACAGAAGGCCGGCGACCAGCTCAGGCTGAGGATGTAATAGTCGAAATCGCCAGCCTCGCCGCGCGATGCTTCCCTCTTTGCGCAAGGCGCGGCTTCGATGCGGGCGGGCAGCCGGCAGGAGGATTGCGCCGCGGCGAACGCGCCAGCGGGCAGCGTTGCGAGCGACAGGACAAACAGCGCAATGACCTTGCCGGGCCGATGAATCACGGACTAAACATCTCCTGACCCGCCTGCTTCTGCCAAGCCCCAGCCCAAGATGAAACCAGCCGCCGTCGAACAACTCTTTGCTCGCTTTGCTGCCGCCGATCCGCATCCGAAGACGGAGCTGAACTACGTCAACGCCTATACGTTGCTGGTTGCCGTGGTGCTGTCGGCCCAGGCGACCGATGCCGGTGTGAACAGGGCGACCGATGCCCTGTTCAAGAAGGTCACGACGCCGCAGCAGATGCTGAAACTCGGCGAGGCCGGCCTGAAGGAGCACATCAAGACCATTGGTCTGTTCAACTCCAAGGCCAAGAACGTGATCGCGCTGTCGCAGATCCTGGTCGACAAATACAAAGGCGAAGTGCCGCGCGAGCGCGAAGCGCTGGAAGCTTTGCCCGGCGTGGGCCGCAAGACGGCGAATGTGGTGCTAAATGTTGTCTGGGGCGAAAAGACCATGGCGGTGGACACCCATATCTTCCGCCTTGCCAACCGCATCGGCCTGTCGAAGGGCAAGACACCCCTGGCCGTGGAGCTGGATCTTCTGAAGATCGTGCCGGACAAATACATGCAGCATGCCCATCACTGGCTGATCCTGCATGGCCGCTATATCTGCAAGGCGCGGCGGCCGGAATGCTGGCGCTGCATCGTTGCCGATCTTTGCGCCTTCAAGCCGAAGACCAAGGCGCCGGACTAAAAAGCAGGAGGCGCGGCGATGGTGTTGCGCGTGATGTTCGACACCAATGCCTATGATGCGATCCTCGCCGCCGGCGATCTGCCGCTTCTGCAGAAGAAGATCGCAGCGGGCGAATTGTCCATCGTGACGACGCCGATCCAGGAAGACGAAATCCGGCAGATCAGAAACAGGACGCGGCAACGCGCGCTGCTCGATCTTCATCGTGCGCTAAGCGCTGAGACGATCGAACCATCAAACGCCATCGAGGATGACATCACCTATATGTCGCGCGACGAAATGCTGGCGCGCATCGCGGCGAAAAGCTGCGATCTGCTGGTCACGAACGACAAGGCGCTGAGAAACGATGCGCGGCTGGGCGCCAGGGCCATCGATTACGCCGGCTTCGCGCAGCGCATCGGTCTACGCGGTTAGGAGGTCGGCGTCGGCGGCGCCGGCTCCACCGTGGGGATCGGCGTCTTCAGCAAGGCCGCGAGACATTCGGAATCATCCACGGTCTGGCCGCGCACACGGCTCAGCACCTGGGCATGGGTAACGCGCAGACGCCCGGCACGGCTGCCGTCTTCATCGGGATAGAGAAACAGCAGCAAGCTGCAGCGCGGCGATTCGGCCAGATACTGCCAGACTTCTCCCGGCGGCTCGCGCCGCAAGGTGACGGGCGAGCCGAACAGGGCACGCGCCTCCGCATCGGTCTTGCGCACCACATCGGCACTGACCGGACGGCGCGGTCCGCTGCTTTCCGGCTTGTCGGGCGCAGGACGCAGAACAAGATCGAGCGGTTCGTCAACGGCAGCCGTCTCGCCAGACTGCCGCATGCCGCAGGCGGCAACAGTCAAAGACAGCAGGATCAGAAAGAGGAAGCGCGGGACCACGGTCCCGCGCGTCGCAAAGGTCGGCAATGTCGCCTCGTCTTATTCGGCGGCCGCCGAGGTCGAGGATGAACGGCTGCCCGCCGCCACGGTCTGCACCGTGCCGGAAATCTCGCCGCCGCATTCGATCTCGATCTGGCCATAGGCGATCTCGCCCGTGACCTTGCCGCTGCCGCGGATGAGCAGGCGACCGCGCACGCTCAAGCGGCCTTCGAAGCGGCCACGGATCTCGGCTTCTTCCACTTCGGCCGATCCCTTGAACTGGCCGGACTCGCTGACCTCGACGAAACGGCTGTCGGTCAGCTGGGCCTCGACCTTGCCTTCGACGATGACCTTGTCGCAGGCGGTGATCTGACCGTTGAGCGAAATCTCGCGGCCGATCAGCAGCACCTTGGGATCAGCGGTATGGTCGCTCTTGCTGCTCGCAGACGATGGCGGCATGGCAGAAGCAGTGCCCTGCACCACGGCCTTGGGCAGATCGACGCCGGGACGCTTGGCGATTTCAGGGCGGAAGGTTGGCGTTTGCGACTCGCTCATGGTGTTGGTTCCCGAATTAGAGGGCGAATTGGAGGGCAGAACAGGCTTACCGACGCTGCGCAGATGACTGGGCATCGGCGGAACGTCGTCTTCCGCGGCCTTATTCGGGGCGGCCGTCTTCTCGGGTGGCGCCGGCGTTGCTGCGGCGCTTTCAGGATTTGGTTTCTTGCGACCAAACATTGGCAGAGACTCCTCTGTTCCCCGGTAAAAACCCCTCCGGTTTAACCCGTCGCCCGCAACCTCTTGTAGACGTGCACCATAAACGCGGTGGCTACAATCGGGACAAGGAAGTTTATCAGGGGAATGGTTAATAGAAGCACAATAATTGCCCCACATAACCATAAATCTCCGCGATGGCGCTGCCGCAGCCGATCGGCTTCCTTACGCGGCAGATAGCGCCATGCCACCACCTCAAAATATTCGCGGCTTACCAGGAATCCATTCACCAGCAGCGACAGCGCATACATGAAGGGCGGGAAAAAGATCAGCACCGCATAAATCGGCAGAAGCAGAATGTTGATGCCGAGCATAACAAGCAGAAAGCGTATACTGCCCCATAATGCAGGCCAAAAGGGTAACGGCTGGCCGCGCGCATCCTGCGGATAATATTTGCGCTCCACCGCATCGGCGATGTCGTCAAGGAACAAGCCAATTGCTGCCGTCATCACGGCAGGAAATAGAAGCAACATGCCGACGAAAAAGCCCAGGCCGGAAAGAAAACCAACCAGCCAGTCGATCCAGGTCTGTCCCGTATCCGGCAATGAAGCGACGCCGACCCAAAGACCCACGGCCAGGACCGCAAAGATCGCCGCGCTGATCAGCAGCGAGCGGATCAGAACCCGGCGGAAAGCCGGATCCGGCAATTGCGCCAGCGCCAGACGTAGCGAAGAAGCGATCATGGCCGTGGTCCTCAGCTCATACGCTGCCGACGATGGGATCGATCGGCAGACGCGCAGCCAGCCCCAGATCAGCTTCGAGGATGGCCGACAATGCCAGCAGTTCCGCCTCCGCGCGCGGGCGACCGACAATCTGCAGACCGACCGGCAGACCGCTTTTGGTGAAGCCCGCAGGAATCGAAATGGCCGGCGCGCCGGTCAACGTGATCGCGAAGGTGATCACGATCCAGGAGATATAGGTGTCGAACTTGCGCCCGCCGATCTCGTCGAGATAGCGCTTACGATGATCGAAGGGCGGCGAAACGGCAGTCGGCAGGCAGAGGAAATCATGTGTCTCGAAGAAAGCCGAGAGGCGGTTATAGATTTCGCCGCGCAATTGATTCGCCCGCGCCACTTCGACACCGGTCAGCTTCAGGCCCTTCTCCGCATTCCAGATCACCTCCTGTTTCACCAGTTCGGTCTTGCCTTCAATTCTGGGCCAAACTGAGGCAGCGAAATTCGCCGCACGCAAAACCTGGAAGGCCTCCTCGGCACCGGAGAAATCCGGCGCATCGTCGCTGACATGGGCGCCGAGCTTGGCAAGACGCTGCACCGCTTGGGCGCAGATCTCCACCACTTCCGGATCCACCGGACAGATGCCAAGATCGGGCGTCCAGCCGATGCGGCAGCCGCCGGCAAAGCGCGAGGGCAGCACGCCGGCAGTCAGCGCGCGGTCGACTGAGTCGACGAAAGAGGTGGGCGGCGCGGCGAAGCTGATCGGATCGCGGGGATCGAAGCCCGCCATGGCATCCAACATCAGCGCGCAGTCGGCGACGTTGCGCGCCATCGGCCCATAGACCGACATCGTATCGAAAGGCAGTGCCTTGGGCCCAGCGGCAACGCGGCCCGGCGACGGACGCAAACCGACCGTGCTGGTGAAGCTGGCCGGCGTGCGCAGCGAGCCGCCGAGATCGGAGCCATCGGCCAGCCAGACCTCGCCGGTGGCCACCGCAACGGCAGAGCCGCCCGAGGAGCCCGCCGGCGTCAGCGCGGTGTTCCATGGATTGGTGGTGGTGCCGAAGACGTCATTGAAGGTCTGGGCGCCGGCGCCGAATTCGGGCGTGTTCGACTTGGCGATGATGGCAGCACCGTTGGCCTCCAGCCGCTCGACCGAATAGCCGGACCGGGCCGATACATGCTTGTCGAACACCCGGCTGCCCCAGGTGGTGCGCACGCCTTTGACTTCCACCAGATCCTTGATCGCGATCGGCAGGCCATAGAGATAGCCAGGCGGTGCCGGATCGGGCGCGACCAGGGTTTCGACGAAGGCGCGGGCGCGATCCAGGCACAGGGTCGGCAGCGCGTTGACCAGAGGCTCGACAGCGGCGATGCGCTTGGCGGCGGCATCGATCAGTTCCGCCGGGGTTACTTCGCGGTTCTTCAGAGCAGCCACCGCCTGGCGGGCCGTCATCCGGATCAACTCATCCATGGATCATCCTCGTTTGCCAAGATGGGGACGAAAGGTTACAGAGAAGCCGGGAATCGGCCAATCCGGCCCCCGCCCGATACCGTAAGTTACTTTTGCACCAAGGGACAATCGTTCATGACCGCTGACCGGGTAGACGTGATTTGCATCGGCAATGCCATTGTCGACGTGCTGGCCAAGGTGGACGAGGAGTTCCTTGACGAGCATGCCATGGTCAAAGGCAGCATGGCGCTGATCGACGGCGGCCGGGCCGAGGCGATCTATGCCGCGATGGGCGAAACGATTGAAACCTCGGGCGGATCGGCGGCGAACACGGCGGCCGGCATCGCCGCCCTGGGGGGCAAGGTCCAGTATATCGGCCGGGTGCGCAACGACCCGCTGGGTTCGGTATTCCAGCGCGAAATCCGCGGCCTGGGCGTGATCTTCGAAAACGAGCCCGCCACGGAAGGGCCGTCCACGGCGCGCAGCATGATCGTGATCACCCCGGATGGTCAGCGCACCATGAACACCTATCTTGGCGCCTGCGTCGACCTCTCCCCGGACGATGTCGACCCGGCGGCGGTGGCGCGCGCCGAAGTGGCCTATCTGGAAGGCTATCTATGGGATCAGCCCAGCGCCAAGGACGCGATGCGCAAGGTGATGCGGCTGGCGCACGAGGCCGGGCGCAAGGTGGCGCTGACGCTGTCCGACAGTTTCTGCGTCGACCGCCATCGCGCCGAATTCCGCCACCTGGTGGAGAACCACATCGATATCCTGTTCGCCAACGAGGCGGAGATCAAATCGCTTTACGAGGCGCGCGACTTCGACGAGGCGCTGCAGCATGTGCATCATCATGTCGACATTGCCGTGCTGACCCGCTCCGAACGCGGCTCGGTGATCCTTGCCGACAATCATGTGCACATCATCGACGCGGTGCCGAATGTGAATGTGGTGGACACCACCGGCGCCGGCGATCTTTATGCGGCCGGCTTCCTTTATGGCTTCACGCATCAGTTCGACCTGCATGCCTGCGGCCGGCTGGGCAGCCTCTGCGCGGCGGAAGTGATCGCGCAGATCGGGCCGCGGCCGCAGAAGGCGATCAAGCCGCTGGTCGAGCTCGCCCTGAAGGGCTGATTTCTTTCGTCAATCCAAGGGCAGCGCCACGTTCAGCACATGGCGCTCGTCCAGCCGTATGCCGACGCCATGATCGGAAATCAGGGCATGGCCAAGCGAAGGCAACGGGGCGTGGCTGGTTACGACATTGACCCGCAGCGCAATGTCTTCGCGTGCGATCACGTTGAGCACGCTGCACGGACCTGCCTGCAGCCGGCATTGCGCCAGTGCAGCGCCGGGAAACTGCTCCGGATGATGGCGGCGGATGACATGCAGCTTGGCGCGATCGGAAAATGACAGCGTGAAGCCCTCGCCGTCCAGCAGCAGAATCCAGCGCGTCATGCCGGGAAACACCGAAAACGGACCGTCGCGCTCGATCAAGGCGCGGCTGATGCGCCAGCGAAAACCCGCGAAAGCCGCTTTGGTTTCTGGATTGCTGGGCGGATCGGCGGCGATTTCGTAGGTGATGCCGCCGCCATTCTTCCATGGCTGGGGCGGGATATCCGCCAGTCTTATCAGGCGGCTGCCTTTCATCCGACCTTCGTCAGCGCCCATTTGAGCACCAAAGGCTGAGCACCAGCAAAGCCGCTGATGACGATCTGCTGTGTGCGCCGGGCCTCGCCGCCAGAGCCGAAATACACGCTTTCCTCCAGCCGCAGCACGCCGCCGGAGCTTCGGAAACGCCAGCCCTGGCCGCTGCCGCTTTTCAGGATCACCGCATCGCCGCTGCCGAGCGCCGAAGCCTGCACACTGGGATGCAGATGCAGCCGCAGCACCGCTTCGACAGGCATGCCATCCGAACGCGGCGGCGTCACCGTTTCCTCGCCGCGCAGATCCTCGCCCGAGGCTGAAAGATAGAGCCGCCGGCGATGCAGCCGGCCCTGGAAAGCCTCAGACCAGCCGTCATGCTCCATTTCGAACCACACGGCGCCGTCCTGCTCGTTGCGCCGGGTGCTGACCTGCGCCAGCGGCGACGGCTCGAGCTGACCGAGCATCAAGGTCGAATGCGCAGCAATGCCGCTCAGCGCTGCGGCCCAGCTGCCGCCCAGCCGGCGCGGCGAACCGCAATTGACGACCAGGCGGTCCTTGGCATGGCTGAATTCGAAAGCCAGCAGTCCACGGTGCGGGCGTGCGCCGATGACGGGCGGCGGCGGGGAGCCGACATCGATCAGCAACAGGCTGCGCCGCGCGGTGGCGCGCTCGAAACGGCTGAGGCTGGCGGAGCTGAGCGGCTTGCCCTTGGCTTCCGACAATTCCAGCACCTGATCGATCTGCGCCGGGTTCGCTTCCTCGCTGCCATGGAACAGCGCAAGCCCGCCATCGCCGTGGCGGAAGAAGCGCAGCATCGGCGCCATGCGGTCCAGGAAAGGCTGCAACAATGCCGCGCCTTCCGGATCAATGGCACGCAAGAAGCGCCACAGAGCGACCACATCCCGCAGGATTGTCAGCACCTGTGCCGGATTGCGCGAGACATGGCCGCCATCGGCAAGGATCTGGCTTTCCAGCGTGGCACAAAGATCACGGATCGCCGCACCCTTCTTGGCGTTTTCCTGCGGCAGGCATTCGGCCGCATAGGCGAGCGCCAGCAAGGCCGACAGTCGCGGCAAGCCGGGCGGCGCAAGGGGAGCTGCATATTTCAGATAGGCCGCATGCCGGGCGATGCCGAGCAGGAAATCATGCGCGAAGCGCTCATCTGCTGCCTCCAGCAGAAAATGGCCATGGCCGAGCCAATGCATGAGGCGGCGCCCGGCGATGTCGGCGCGCCAGGCCAGACCGTGTATGCGCTGATGATGATCAAGCCAGGACTGCACCAAAGAGCGCGACATGCGCTGCGCCATGTCGCCGCCCTGCGCGGCAAAGTCGCGCAGCCAGGCGAAACCATGCAGCTCGGCCGCCCAGGCGGCAAAACTGTCGCGATCGAGATTGAGCTGCTCGGGCGTCAGGGTCGCCGGATTGCTCCACGGCGCGGCATGGGGCGAGAGCACCTCGACACCGGCAAACAGAAAACGGCCCTGGAACAGACGATCGGCATTCGCAGTGCTGCCGGGCCAGGGATCGTCGGGCAGCACCGGCAGTTCCAGCGGCGCCTGCCGTGGCAGCAGCAAGGTCGATAACCGCGTCGCAAAAACGGCACCGCCAAGACGCCGCAGCAGACGAAGCTGGAAAGTATCCTTCAGCGAGGCTGAAGCCACGCCCAAGACCGCACCTCGGCTCACACGGTTGCGCGCACGGCACGGACCCGCGCGATGTTGCTGGCATAAGCCGACGGGCCGCCCTGGAAGGTGGCCGTGCCGGCGACCAGCACATCGGCGCCGGCATCAACAGCCAGCTGCGCCGTCTCGGCATTGATGCCACCATCGATCTCAAGGTCGATCTGGCGACCGGACCTGTCGATCGCCTGGCGCAGCACCTTCACCTTCTCAAGCTGGGTGGCGATGAATTTCTGCCCGCCAAAGCCCGGATTGACGCTCATCACCAGAACGAGGTCGAGCATATCCAGCACGGTCAGCGCGACTTCCACCGGCGTGCCGGGATTGAGCGACAGTCCGGCCTTCTTGCCGAGGCTCTTGATGAGCTGCAAGGTGCGATGCACATGCGGGCCGGCTTCCGGATGCACGGTGATGATGTCGGCGCCGGCTTCGGCGAATTGCGGCACGAAGGCATCGACGGGCGAGATCATCAGATGCACGTCGAAGGGTTTGGCCGTGTGCTTGCGCAGGGCCGCCACCACGCCGGGGCCGATGGTCAGGTTCGGCACGAAATGCCCGTCCATCACATCAATATGGATGTAGTCGGCGCCGGCCTTGTCTATGGCGGCGACCTCCGCGCCCAGCTGGGCGAAATCGGCGGACAGGATGGATGGAGCGATTCGGGTCGGCTGTTGCGGCATGGCGGCAGGATTAGCAGGTTCCAGCGCCCGCGCCAAGCAAGCGCCCTGCCTTCCTTTTGCCACGAATTCCTTGCGAATACAGCGGATTAGACCGGGATCAGGCCCAAATCACAGGATCATTTCCGCACCAGCAAGGCATAGGTCAGGCTGGCCTGGGCGAAGGGATCCTCGCGTTCGACACTGCGAAACACGGCCTCTCCGAAAGCAAGGCTGCGGCCCAGCCGCAGGAGGCGGGCCTCGCACAGCACGTCGATATCGGCCACGGCGCGGAAGAAGCTGGTGGTCTGGGTCACGGTCGCCATGTCAGTGAATTTCTGCAGCGACGATGAAACCGCAAAGACCATCGCCGTATCCGCCACCGCCATGATCGCCTGCCCGCATAAAATACCGCCCAGCCGGGCCAGTTTGGGGTTATTGGGCAGGCGGACCACGACGCGGCCGGGCTCGATGCTTTCAAAGCGCAGATTCAGCTCGCGGATCCAGGGCGGAAAGTTCTCCGCCAGGATGGCTCGCGCTTCGTTCAGGCCTAGCTTGGTCATTCCGCTTCCCCCGCTTGCCCTCGACTATAACCGAAGCGAGGTCTAGAACAGCGACAATGTCAGTCTCGCCCAATTCAAGAACGGTCGCGGCCGGCCTGCTCGGCATGGTGCTGGAGCGGGGACGCCCCCTCGACGAGGCCCTGGCCGATGCCAAAAGCGGCTTCCGCGACTTGAGCGACCGCGACCGCGCCTTCGTGCGCCGGCTGGTCGCCACCGCCCTGCGCCGCCGCGGCCAGATCGATGCCGTGCTGCGCGGCTTCCTGTCGTTATGGCCGAAGGGCCGGCCGGGGCAGGCGCTGCGGGTCGGCACGGCGGAATTGCTGTTTCTGGAAACGCCACCGCATGCCGCCGTGCATGGCGCAGTGGAGACCTTGCCGCCGGATCAGAGCAGGGCGCGCGGCCTGGTCAATGCCGTGCTGCGCCGGGTGGCAAACGAGGGCAAGAGCGTGACGGCCGCGCAGGACGCCGCCAGACTGAACACGCCGGGCTGGCTGTGGCAAAGCTGGACTGCGGCCTATGGCGAAGCAGCAGCGCGCGCCATCGCCCAAGCGCATCTGCAGGAAGCGCCGCTCGATATCAGCGTGCAGAGCGATGTGCATGGCTGGGCCAACATTCTGGAGGCCGAAGTGCTGCCGACCGGCAGCCTGCGCCGGATGGCGCCTGGCGCGGTGGATACGCTGCCCGGCTATGCCGAAGGCGGCTGGTGGATACAGGATGCCGCCGCCGCCCTGCCGGCGCGGCTGCTGGGCGATCTCCAGCACCGCACCGTCGCCGATCTTTGTGCCGCGCCGGGCGGCAAGACGATCCAGCTGGCCGTGGCAGGCGGCGCGGTGACCGCCATCGACCGGTCGGAGGCGCGGCTGGACAGGCTGCGGCAGAATCTGGAGCGGATGCGCGTGATGGCTGCCATCGTCACCGCCGATATTGAGACCTGGCTGCCGCCGGAGGCCTTCGATGCCGTGCTGCTGGAT
Source organism: uncultured Ferrovibrio sp. (assembly GCF_937960835.1). Lineage (GTDB taxonomy): Bacteria > Pseudomonadota > Alphaproteobacteria > Ferrovibrionales > Ferrovibrionaceae > Ferrovibrio. The sequence goes on along the minus strand of NZ_CALGPC010000020.1, from coordinate 188,725 downwards.
GCGCCCTGCTCGGCGACCGGGACGATCCGGCGCCACCCGGACCTGCCGCATCTCAAAAGCGAAGCCGATGTGGCCAAGCTCAGCCAGCTACAGCGCCGGTTGATCAGCCAGGCCTGGACCATGCTGCGGCCCGAAGGCCGCATGGTTTACTGCGTCTGTTCGCTGCAGCCGGAAGAAGGCGAGCAGCATCTGGATGCTTTGCGCGCCCTGCCCGGCGCGAAGCTGCTGCCGGTCGATGCCGCCAAGCTCGGCCTTCCGGCGGAAGCCGTCACAAAGGATGGCTGCCTGCGCACCCTGCCCTCCATGTGGGCCGAACGCGGCGGCATGGATGGCTTCTTCGCCGTCTGCCTGCAAAAAACATGACAAAAAAGCATGGCCGAGGAAAAAAGAGCTGAGGCCATCCAGACCGAGCACCTTCTTCTGCTGCCCTTCGCCGCAGACGATTGCGACGAATTACTCGCCCTGTTCCAGCATCCGGCCGTGCGCCGCGATCTCTGCGACGACAAGATCATGCCGCGCGAGTGGATGGAGCAGGAGATCGCCGCCAGCGAAGCGCGGTTTGCCCAAGGCGCCTTAGGCCTGTGGAGTCTGCGGCTTCGGAGTCTGCGGCTTCGTGCAGCGCAGAACGGAGCCTTTAGGATCATCGGCATCGCCGGATTTCTTCCCGTCCGCGGCGTGCTGCAATTGATGTACGCGCTGCTGCCCGACTACCGGCGCCGCGGCTATGCCACCGAAGCCGCCACGGCCGCAATTGAAATAGCGAAACGCTGCGGCCGCCATACCGTTGTTGCCGCCACCGACATTCCCAATGTCGCTTCCCAGCAGGTCCTGCTGCGCCTTGGCTTCAGGGAAACCGCGCGTAACGACGGATTGGTGGCGTTTGAGAAACGGCTCTGACGAAAAACCGATCTGAATGCTCAGCGGCCCGGCTGCTCGACCAGGGCGGCGACGATACGGCGCACGAGGGGCAGCACCAGCAGCAGCGTCGGGAAGGCAATCATCCAGGAAATGCCCCAGGCGCCCAGCCATTTCTCCCAGAAGCCCTCGACGAGGCCGATGCTGGTAAGTGTCGAGATGGCCGAGACGATGCAGGTCATCAGCACCGAAAGGATCAGCGGCAGCACAATGGCGTTGTAGCGGGCCGGAAGCTTCTTGCGCGCGGGCCGGATGCTGGCTGACACGGTCATCGAGAAAAAACCTTCGTTGGATACTGCGGCGGCCGGAATTTATGGCGCTGATCGTCGCGATGCTGTGCTGCCGGTCACAAGCGGTCAAGGCCGCTTACGCCTCGCGCAGATCCAGCGTCACCGGTGCGATCTGTTCAGCCAGGAAGCGTGCCAGCTCGGCGCGGCTCTTCGGATTGCGCAGGATGCGCTCGTCCTGGGGATTGCTCAAAAAGCCAGTCTCGATCAGCACGGACGGAATGGCGGGCGAGCGCAGCACGGCGAAATTCGCCGCCCGCATCGGATTGTCCAAAAGCTGCACGCGCCGGCCAACGCCGGTGACGATGCGGCGCTTGGCCGAAAGCGAGGCATTATGGCTATGGCGGCGCGCCAGATCGATCAGGATCGCCGCCGTCTGCTTATCGGTATGGGAGGTGTCGAACCCATAGATGGTGTCGACCTGGTTTTCGCGGTCAGCCAACTGGCGGGCAAAATCGTCCGATGCCTTATCCGCCCGCGAATAGGCGGACAGGCCGCGCGCATAGCGGTTCGGCGCCGCATCGGCATGGATCGACACGAACAGGTCGGCGCTCTTTTCATGCGCGAAGGAGACGCGGCCCGGCAGGCTGATATAGCTGTCGCTGTTGCGGGTCAGATAGACCTTGAGGTCTTTGCGGCCGCTCAGCAGCCGCTGGATGGTCTGGCAGATGGAGAGCGTGACGTCCTTCTCCAGCGTGCCGGTCACGCCAATGGCGCCGGGATCGCGGCCACCATGACCGGGATCGAGCACCAGCACCGCGGGCGGGCGCGGCGGAATTGCGGCGTTGTTGGGCGGCGTGGGCTTGCTGCGCGGCAGCGGCACCCTGCCCTTTTTGGCCGACTGGGCATGCGCGGGCAGAGCCGCTGTTCCCAGCAAGCCGAGCAAGGAAGTGATGACAATCCGCCGCGTATACATCTGCCTGGTGTCGACCAAATCGAATCCCTACCCGAATCGATTAGGCGAATCGGAATGGTTGCGGGTCACGATAGAGTCCCGCCTGACTCTCCCGCAAGCGCGTAAAATGCCTGCGGCGATGCCCATATAGGCTGAGCCGAAATGGTGAATGCTTCGTTAATTCGCCTATATGGCCCGTGCCTGGAGGCGCAAAGCGGACGGAATAGCGCCAGATCACTCTACCGTGTACTTCGCCCGCACGTCGTATTTGTTCGACTTGACCCAGCCCTCGATCAGCTTTTCCAAGGCAGAGTTGGGCTTCTCCGGCAGCACGATCTTCAGCTTCACATATTGATCGCCGCGCTGGCCCTGGGCGCCGCCGCGCAGGGGGAAACCGCGGCCTTTCAGCCGCAAGGTCGTGCCTGAACTGGCACCCTTCGGCACCGTGACCGCCACCATGCCGTCGATGGTCGGCACCGCGATCTTGGCGCCGAGCACGGCCTCGTCGAGAGTGACCGGCAATTCGAGATGCACGTCGTCGCCCTGACGGGTGAAGAAGGCATGCGGTTCGACATTCACCTCGATCAGGGCATCGCCGGCTTCGCCGCCATTGCGCCCGGGATCGCCCTGATGGCGCAGACGGATCTGCTGCCCATCCGCCATGCCGGCGGGAATGGTGACATCGAGCTGCTTGCCCTCCGGCAAGGTCAGGCGGCGCTTGCAGCCGCGCGCAGCGTCGAGGAAGCCGATCTTGAGATTGAAGCGGCGATCCGCGCCGCGCTGCGCTGCCGTGGTGCGTCGCGCACCGCTGAAACCGCCGCCCGCGCGGCCGCGCCGCATCTGGCTGAATATCTCGTCGAAAATATCCTCAGCCCCGCCCGGACCGAAATCAAAGCCGGAGAAGCCGCCGCCCGCCTGCTGCCCGGCGCCGAACGGACCGCGCGGGCCGCCGCGAAAGCCGCCCTGATAGAAGCCGCCGCGCGCGCGCGGCTGACCCGCGGCGTCGATCTCGCCGCGGTCGAACTTCGCCCGCTTGTCGGAATCGCCGATGATGTCGTAGGCGGCGGAGATTTCCTTGAAGCGCTCTGCCGCCTTCGCATTGTTCGGATTGCGGTCCGGATGGAATTCCTTCGCCAGCTTGCGGTAGGCCTTGCGCACCTCGTCCTGGCTGGCGCTGCGCGGAACCCCTAATACCTCGTAAGGATCACGCATGGGCAGGATTCCACGTCATGGCTGGGACCCCTTGCCGCCGGACTGGCCGCCTTCGGGCTTGGCATCCGTCTGCGCCGCATCATCGCCCAGCGAGAACAGATCTGGCAAGGACACGCCGCCGCCGGAGGTGATGGCGGAATAGAAGCTGCCGAGCAGGCTGCGCCCCTCCCGGGCGTCATCTCCCGCCTTCTTTTCCTTCGCAGTATCCTCCACGGGGACCCTGTTTTCGACGGTTGCAGGCTCGACCTGCAGCTGCGGCAGAGGTTCTTCAACCATGCGCGGCGCTGGCTGCGCGGATTGCGAAGGTTCGGAGGCTTGCGCGGGCGGGGCTGGCGCGGGTGCTGGCGGCACTGGTGCGGATTGCGCTGGCGCCGGCGCGGCCTGCGGTTCGATTTTCGCAGCAGCCGGGTCGGGCTTGTCGGACGGCGCCGCCTCGCGACGCATCACCAGCAGCGACAGGCGTTCCAGCGCGTCGGGCTGCCCGGCCTTGGCGGCATTGTTATACCAGCCGAGCGCAGCGGCTTCGTTCTTCTCAACACCCAGCCCCAGTTCATACATCAGGCCAAGATTGTACTGCGCCACCGCATGGCCCTGCTTCGCGGCGGCATCGAACCATTTCAGCGCCTCGGCGTAGTCGACCGGCACGCCGCCCTCGCCCTGCAGATAGATCGCGGCGAGATTGGCCTGAGCGCGGGCGAATCCCATTTCGGCGGCCCGGCGATACCAGGCAATCGCCTGGTTCATGTCCTGCGGCACGCCCTGGCCCCAGCGGTAGAGATGGCCGATATTGCGCATCGCGGCGACATCGCCATGCTGGGCCAGCGGCAGCCAGGCCTGATAGGCGGCTTCATAGTTGCCGGCTTCGAAAGCCTGCACGCCGGCGGCAAATGCGCCCGTGGGCCTGGCATCCTGCGCCCACGAGACAGCAGGCAGCAGCGGCAGCGCCAAAGACGCACCCAGCAGCAAGGCCCGCAGGGATTTCCCGGCGGACTTCGCAAAAAGGGAGGCTGTCATGCTCTGGCGCTGCATCGCTCGATCAGCTGACGATCTTCCAGCTGCCGTCCGGCTGGCGGCAGGCCGTGCCGTAGGCCTGCTCGGTCTTGTTGTTGACCGTCACGGTCTGCTGGAATTCGCGGCAATATTCGCCCGTTGCCGCCGTGCCCTCGCGGGTCGGCGTCACCGTGCCGGAATTGCCGCTATCGGGATTGCGCCAGGAAATCGTCTGGCCGATGGGTGCCGTGGTAGCCTGCTGGCTGGCGCGTTCCATCGCCGCCCGGTCAGCCTTGTCCAGCGAAGAGCCAATCTGGTTGCCAAGCCAGGCGCCCGCCAGCGCGCCGGCGGCAACGCCGACCAGCTGGCCGGTGCCTTTGCCGAACTGTGCGCCCAGCACGGCGCCGCCAATGCCGCCCAGCACAGTGCCTACGGTTTCCTTGTTCAGTTGCGCATTGCTGCCTTCGCAACCGGCCAGACCGAGCGCAGCGGCCATTGCCACGGCGAGCAAAGCACGCGGTGCAGCCACAAAACGGATTGTCATGTTGGAATTACCTCATCGCCTTTCGCCCTGATCGTCACCGCCGGGCCGGCGGAATCGGCGCGGCGTCGAATCACGCGACCGATCTGACAAGTATATTGGTCGCATTCCTTCGGCTGCAAGGAGGGGGAATGGCTCAAATACCGCCAAAAAAGCGCGGCACCATGCCGCATGCAGAACGCGGCATGGCGCATGCGGCAATGGAATGGTCAGGATTTGCCGAAGAAATCGATATTGCTGAACAGCGGCGCGGGCTCGTCCATCAGGCGGGCGGCATCGAACAGTTCGAGGTTGTTCGAGCGCATGATGGAGCGGATCGTGCGGATGTAATCGGCGCCGCGGATCGAATAGCGCTGCAGATGACCGGCCAGCTGATAGCTGTCCATGTCGCCCCGCTCGCGCATTGCCGCGCGCCGGTCGCGGAACTCGCGATAGCTCGTCTTGGTATTCAGGTTGCGCATATAGGCGGCCACCGAGTTCTCCAGACTGGTGAAGCGCTGCACCTCGTAGGTCTCACCTTCCGGGCGGTTCTCCGGCACGATGCCGGCGCCCGGCGTCCAGGTCCATTGACCGAAGACGGCGTTGCCCAAGAGGGCAAAACGCGACGTGCCCCAGCCGGATTCCTCGATCGACTGCGCCAGCGCAAGCGCCGGCGGAATCACATCGACGCGCGTCAGCAGCTCCGCGGTATCGACCTCATCGAGGCCATAGCGCGAGGCAAGCTGCTCAAGCCACTGGCGGTCGCGCGCGCTCAAAGCGCGGCCAAGCTGCAGGCGCTCATGCAGGCTGATGAGGCGCTCGCGGTCTTCGGTGATCCGCTCATTTTCGCGCAGGATATGTGGCAGCATCACCTTCACGAAGGCGCGCTTGCGCTTCTCGGTGAGGGTGACGTCCGCGATATCGATCGGCAGCGAGGTCAGGAAGATGCGCGGCACTTCGAGCTGGCCGGAGATCGAGCGCAGATCGGCCAATTCGAAGCCCTGCTGTTCGAAACGGGTCAGCATGGCATCGACAGTGCGGCTCGGATCGGCACGCAAGGCCGTACGGTGCGGCGAGAGGCGGCGGCCCTCGGCAACGCGGCGGGCAGCCTCTTCCGGCGAGACGGTGGCGACCGTTTCCTCAGGCGGCGCGGAACTGGCGGTATTGGACTTGGCGCGCTCAGCCAGATTCTCGGCCAGATTGCGGGCAGGCTCAACGACATGGCGCCAGTCGATCTGGGCGATCTGGCGCAGGCGGTCCCAGGCATCCTGGACGCTGCTGCTCAGCGACGCATTGTCGGCAGTGGCCGGCAGAGAGACTCCCGGCACGCGGGTCAATTGCTGGCTGGAAAGCAAGCCGACGCCGATCCCGGAGCCGAGGCCTACAGCCAGCAGCAGACCGAAGCCCGACAATACAAGACGCACGTCAGAACCGAGCGCCAATAATCGACGGTCGCGACTTGCCGCCATGGGTCAAACCTCCACAGTTCTCAACGCCGTAACGAGCAGCGTAAGCCGACACAGCTGTCAGGCTCACGCAGGGCGTTGCCCTTGTGCGATCCCCCACCAGGAAACGCGTGAACCGAACGGTCCCGAACCTGGACCGCCCGGGGTGACTACTGAACTGCCCTCACTTCGGAGACTTCCGGCACGTAATGCTTCAGCATGTTCTCAATGCCGTAGCGCAACGTAGCGGTCGAACTGGGGCAACCGGCGCAGGAGCCCTGCATATGCAGATAGACAACACCCCGCTCGAAACCGCGGAAGACGATGTCGCCTCCATCCTGCGCCACGGCGGGCCGGACCCGCGTGTCGATCAATTCCTTTATCTGCAGCACGATCTCGCGGTCGGCGGGATCATACTGCTCATCGGCAGCCGGCGCCGAAGTCGCATCGGCATCCGCATTCATCACCGGCAGGCCGGCCATGAAATGCTCCATGATCGCGCCGAGCAGAGCCGGCTTGAGCTCGGTCCAGTCGCGCGATGCTGCCTTGGTCACGGTGATGAAGTCGGAGCCGAGATAAACCCCCTCCACGCCGGAGACGGCAAACAGCCGGGTCGCCAGCGGCGAAGCCTTGGCGGCCTCGGCATCGGGGAAGTTCGCCGTGGCGACATTCAGCTCCGCCGGCAGCACGTCGCGGCCGGGAAGGAATTTCAGTGTCGCCGGGTTCGGCGTAGTCTCGGTCTGGATGAACATTGGCTGGTTCCGTGAAAGCCTCTGGAAATTGGTCAGGGGGTTCTCAAATATCAAGGGCGACGAGTGGGGCTAAAAAGCGGCGACGCAACTTCCTTGCGCCAGCGGGATAACGGTTGAAAGATTTTTAACCGATGTGGATAGAATCCAAGGTTTTCCCCAGGAGCGGGGACCGCTCCCCAATAGGTAGGGGACGATGAGCGGGGAACTGGCGGAGGTCGAACGGCTGTCGAGCTGGCCCGATTCGCGTAACGTTCTCACGCCTGCGGCGCGGTGGCTGATCGACCATGGCGGCGAGGTGATGCCGATCAGCGATCTGATCGAGGGTTTTTGCCGCCATCTGCTCCAGGAAGGCATCCCGCTGCTGCGCGTCAGCACCGGCCTGCCCTCCATGCACCCGTTGACGCTGACCCGCGGCTTCTCCTGGACCCGGGGACAGGGCGTCACCATGGCGGCGCGCGGCCATGAGGTGCGGCAATCGCGCGAATATCTGGAAAGCCCGATCTACACCATCCATCAGGGCGCAGCAGCGATCCGCCGCCATATCGAATTGCCGGACACGCCGATGGATTACGGCGTGCTCCACGATCTCAAGGCCATCGGCGCCACCGATTACCTGGCCCTGCCGATGCGCTTCACCCAGGGCCCCGGCATGAGCGCCGATGGCAGCGCCAATATCTCCTTCATGAGCTTCGCCACCGACCGGCCCGGCGGCTTCCGGCCGGAGGAGCTGAGCTACCTGATGGAGCTGATGCCGCTGATCGCGCTGCGCCTGGAACTGGAGGCCGGCCGGCGCATGACCCGGGACCTGCTGGAGACCTATCTGGGCCATGGCCCGGCCAAGCGCGTCCTGGCCGGCAACTTCCGCCGCGGTCAGGGCTACGAGGTGGAGGCGGCGATCTGGCTGTCCGACCTGCGGGGCTTCACCGCCTTTTCCGACCGCCATACGGCGCAGGAGGTGGTCGCCACCCTGGACAGCTACTTCGACGCCATGGCGGCGCCGATCCAGGCCCATGCCGGCGAAGTGCTGAAATTCATCGGCGACGGCCTGCTGGCGATCTTCCGGGTGGAGGAGAATCGCGGCCGGGCCGATGCCTGCCGCCGCGCCCTGCAGGCGGCCCAGGACGCCTTTGCCGGGCTGCACGAGATCAACCAGGGCCGTGCCATCGGCGGGGCGCCGCCGCTGAAAATCGGGATCGGGCTGCATGTCGGCAAGGTGGTCTTCGGCAATATCGGCGCCAAGGACCGGCTCGACTTCACCGTGATCGGCCGTGCCGTCAACGAAGTGGCGCGCGTTGAAACGCAGACCAAGGTGCTGAACCGGCCTTTGCTGATCTCGCCAAGCTTTGCCGCTGAGGTGAACGACTGCCCGATCCTGTCGCTCGGCTTCCACGGCCTGCGCGGCGTGCAGGAGCCGCAGGAACTGTTCACCCTGCCCGATGAATGCTTCGCCGGATATGAATGAGCGGCGGAATGAAGCGACGGCTCAGGCCAGACGATTTTACGTCAGCCGGTCGATCTGCTCGTCGGTGAGATTGCCGGGCAGGATGGTAATCGGGAACTTCAGCGTCCCCGCCATCTGACTGAAGGCGGCGACCAGAGGCCCGGGACCTTCGCTTTCCGGTGCCGCAGCCAGGACCAGCATGCGGATCTCCGGCTCTTCCTCGATCAGCTTGAGGATTTCCTCGCGGGCAATGCCCTCGCGGATCACCAGTTCGGGCATGATGCCGGATTCCTGATTGACCTGCTCGGCCAGCTTCTGCAGCAGGGCTTCGGCTGCATCATGCGCCTCTTCGCGCATGATGTCCGCAACACCGGCCCATTGCTGGAAATCCACCGGCTCGACCACGCGCAGCATGACGACGCCGCAACGGATGTTGCGCGCGCGCCGCGTGGCGTAGCGCACGGCGATCCGCACTTCCGGCGTGTCATCGACCACCACCAGAAATTTGCTGCGCCGTTTGGCTTCGATTTTTGCGGCAGCGGCCGTCTCGCTCATGAACACAGGTTGCCACTTCCCGCCCGCTTTGCGCAAGCGTGCAGAATTTTAAGAAGTTTTATCGCTACTTCTGCAGGATGTTGACGATCTCGTAGATCTGCGTCCGGGCACGCTCGACGTAGAAGCCCATTGAGGCGAGATGATTCGGCAGGATCACTGCATCGGGTTTCGCATTGGAGACGACGAGCGGCTTCAAGCCCGCGCCCGCTGCGAAGGATGCCAGCATCTGATCCCAGGTATTGCCAAGTTCGCGGTCGCGCACGACGTTGCCATAGTCATGGCGCAGTTCGCGCAGCAGCATGTAGTAGGCATAAAGCTGCCCCTTGACGCTGTAGAAGACGTCATCGCCTTCCCAGTCGATCAGCATCACGCTGCCCTCGCGGATGCGCCGGTCGATGGCTGCCGATGAGGACCCGATATCAAGCGCGATCCGTTCCAGCGTCGCCTGCAGATTGTCGCTGCGGCGTTCGAACACGGCCTGGCCCTGCGCCAGCCGGCGATTGTAATCCATCAAGGCCCGGCGGCCCTTGCGATACTGATCCTCCGACTTCGCGGTCGGCAGCAGCGAAGTCGAGAAGTCGAAGATCCATTTGGTGCCGGAATATTGCAGCAGGCCGGCGGCTTCCTGCAGATCGCTGTCGGTCTGGCTGGAGCCGCGGGTACGGCCGATCTGATCGACCAGCTGGAAAGCGAAACGCCCCAGCGCATGGATCATGCCGAGCTGATAGTTCGGCATGTTGTCGAGCATCGAGCCAGGCATGAAAAAGGGATCGTTGGCCACCCAGCCGTTGCGGTCGACTTCGCGCGCAATCAGCGAGGCCGCCATGGCCACGGTGCGGCTTCCGGATTCGACCTGATCGCTCGCCGCCACCTCGTAATTCAGATCGTCGTCGACCTTGTGCGCGATCAGCATGCCGACCGGATAGTAGAGGCCGAAGATCAGCACGATCGCGGCAATGGTGATGATCAACCCGTTGCTGCGCAGGCGGGCACGCCAGGAAGTATCGAATTCGTCGGAATAATCGGGATCGGTCATGGCGGCGGCCGCGTTGCGGAAGGACCCAAAGGATGTGGGCGCGACGTGCTGAGTATTCAAGGGCAAAGGCCGCAAAGACGCCATCACCCTGGCCAGGTCATGAGCCTGGCCAGGGTGATGCGCCGTTTGTTCAGCCGGGCAGGCGGCGCAAGCGGTTCGATTTACGGCCGCAGGAAGCCGATCGTGTCGTAGACTTCCGTAATCACCGGCGCCGACAGCGCCCGGGCGCGTTCGCCGCCGTCGCGCAGGATGCCGTCGACATAGCCCGGATCGTCCATCAGACGCCGCATTTCCGCCGTGATCGGCCCAAGGACCGACACTGCGACCTCGGTCAGCATCTTCTTAAACTCGGCAAAGCCCTTGCCGGCGCATTCGGCAATGGCCTGGTCCATCGTCTTGTTGGACAGGGCGGCATAGATGCCGAGCAGGTTCTGCGCCTCCGGCCGGCCTTCCAGACCTTCCTTGCTGTCGGGCAGCGGATTGGGATCGGTCTTGGCGCGCTTGATCTTGTCGGCGATCGCATCGGCCGTATCGGTCAGATTGATGCGCGACTGATCGGAGGCATCCGATTTCGACATCTTCTTGGTGCCGTCGCGCAGCGACATCACGCGGGTCGCCGTGCCGAAGATCTGCGGCTCGGTCAGCGGGAAGACCTCTTTCTGATAGTCGAAATTGAACTTCTGCGCGATGTCGCGGGTCAGCTCGATATGCTGCTTCTGGTCCTCGCCGACCGGCACATGGGTCGCCTTGTAGACCAGGATGTCGGCCGCCATCAGCGCCGGATAGGCAAACAGGCCGAGAGAGACATTCTCGCGATCCTTGCCGGCCTTCTCCTTGAACTGCGTCATGCGGTTCATCCAGCCCATGCGGGCGACGCAGTTGAACACCCAGGCCAGGGTGGCGTGGTCCGGATTCTGCGACTGGTTGAAAAGAATGTTCTTCTTCGGATCGATGCCGGACGCGATCATGGCGCAGGCCAGTTCGCGGGTGGAGCGCCGCAGCTCATCGGGATCGATGAGGCTGGCGGTGATCGCATGCATGTCGACCATGCAGAAGATGCATTCGAAATCATTCTGCAGCGCGACCCAGTTGCGGACCGCGCCGAGATAATTGCCGAGATGGAGATTGCCGGTGGGCTGGATGCCCGAGAAGATGCGCCGTTGGAAGGCCATGAGTAAGTCCCTTTCGGTGGAGCGGTGGAAGGCTCCGGTTGTGGGAAGATGAGCGCGCGGGTTATCGCGCCGCGCGGGGAGCGCGTCAACTGCCGGCGGGCTGTGATTTCGGCGGCTTGCGCAGCATCGCCTTCCATTCCGCCGGCCGGGTGGCCTTGAAGGCGAGCGCGGCCGCCAGATAGACAGCGATCCCGCCCGCCACCAGCACGACAAGGGCGGCCAGCCGCGGCACATCGCCGCCGGCATACCAGCCAGGCAGCAGGAAGCGATCCAGCACGAACAAGGCTGCCGCCATCACCAGTGTCGCGGCCAGGATGCGCCAGCCGCGGCTTTTCAGGCGCGCATCCATATGCCAATGGCCGCGGCGGCGCAGCACGATGCCCAGCAGCAGCGTGTTGACGATGGCCGCCACAGCCGTGGCCAGCGCCAGGCCGACATGATCGAGCCACTGCATCAGCAGGGCGCCGCCGCCGAGATTGACCGCAATGCTGACCAGGGCCAGCCGGACCGGCGTTGTCGTATCCTGGCGGGCGTGGAAGCTGGGCGTCAGGCTGCGCGCCAGCACATAGCCGGGCAGGCCGATGGCATAGGCGAGCAGCGCATCGGCGGTGGCCTGCGCGGTGGCGATATCGAATTCGCCGCGCTGGAACAGGATCGAGATGATCGGAAACGGCACGGCGATCAATGCCGCCGCAGCCGGCAATGAGAGCAGCAGGCCGAATTCCAGCGCGCGGTTCTGGTTGGCAATGGCCGCTTCCGTCTCGCCGCGGGCAAGCTGCGCGGCAATGGTCGGCAGCAAGGCGGTGGCAATGGCGACCCCGACCACGCCGACGGTGAGCTGATTCAGGCGATCGGCATAGAACAGATACGACACCGCGCCAGTCGGCAGCAGCGAGGCAAGCATCAGCCCGACGATCAGATTGACCTGGGTGGCGCCAGCGCCGATGGCGGCCGGCAGCACCAGGCGGAAGAGCTGACGCACCTTCCCCGACAGGCGAGGCAGCCGCAGCGGCAAAGACAGGCCAACGCGGCGCGCCTCATTGGCCAGCCAGAGGAATTGCAACATGCCGCCGATCAGCACCGACCAGGCCAGCGCCTGGCCCGGTCCGCCGGCATAGGGCGAGAGCAGCGGCAGGCCCGCGATCATCGTCAGATTCAAGAGGATCGGTGTCGCCGCCATGGCGGCAAAACGCCCGACGCTGTTCAGCATCGCGCCATAGAGCGCAGCAAGGCTGATGAAGACGAGATACGGGAAGGTGATGGTGGTGAGCAGCACCGCCAGATCGAAGCGGTCGGCATCATCAGCAAAGCCCGGCGCCAAGATGAAGATCACCGCCGGCATCGCGATCTGCGCCAGGGCGCTGAAGATAAAGGTCACAGGCAGCAGGATGCTGAGCGCCTGTTCGGCGAATTCCTTGGCCGCTGCGCGGCCCTCGGCGGCTTCCGTCTTGGCGAAGATCGGCAAAAAGCCGGCGGTGAAGGCGCCCTCGGCAAACAGCGAACGGAAGAAATTCGGCAAACGCAGGCTGACGAAGAAGGCATCGGCCAGAACGCCCGCACCCAGATAGCGGGCGATCAGCAGATCGCGCACGAAGCCGGCGATGCGGCTGAGCATCGTCAGGCTGCCGACAGTGGCGATGGCGCGGAATAAAGACATGGGCGGGATTAGTAACCGGACGGCGAAGGATTTGCACCGTCATGCCACAGCAGAATCATGGCATCCATGTGTTTTTCCCTCATCCTCCCGGCTTCTTTGGACCCCTCCCTCTTTCGCTTGTCAAAAAAAAGGGACCGGGGGTGAGGGCAAAATCAAGCCGCCTTGGCCTTGGCAGCCGCCGGCTTCTCCTCCGGCGGGGCAAGCCGCTTGAGCAGGTTTTTTTCGATCTGCTGCAGGCGGCGCTTGTCGGTCAGCTTCATGCCGGTCAGATCCTGCACATAGAAGACGTCGACCGCCCGCTCGCCATAGGTCGCGATATGAGCCGAGCCGATCGTCAGGTTGAGGTCATAAAGCCCACGGGTGACGTCATAGAGGAAGCCCGGCCGGTCGCGCCCGTTCACCTCGATCACCGTCCAGCGGTTGGAGGCGATATTGTCGATCAGCACGCGCGGCTCGACCTTGAAGACGCGCGCGCGGCTCGGCAGGCCCGGTTTCTCCGGCGCGATGGCCGAGCGCAGCTTCAGATCGCCGGACAGCGCGCGCTCGATGGCGGTGTTCAGCTTCTTCAGCCGGTCCGGTTTGTCAAAGGGCGCGCCATCGAGGTCCTGGATCACGAAAGTGTCCAGCGCCATGCCGTCATTGGTGGTGAAGATCTTCGCGTCCACGATATTGGCGCCGCTGGCCGCCATCGCGCCGGCAACGCGGGCGAACAGGCCCGGATGATCGGGCGCGTAGAGCGTGAATTCCGTCACCGCGCGGAAGCGGTCTGCAATCGTGTCGGTGGTCAGCGCGCGCTTCTCGGCATCGGCAGTCCGCATCAAGCGGGCATGACGCGCGATGGTTTCGGCGTCATTGGAATACCAGTAATTCTCATAATGGCGCTTCATCAGGCGGTCGATCTCCGCCTTCGGCCAGTCGCTCAGGAGCGCCCGCACCTTCTCCTTGGTATCGGCGATGCGCTGATCGCGGCCGCGGCCGGTGAAGCCGCCGGAGAGATATTCCTCGGCGCGATAATAGAGCTCGCGCAGCAGCTGCCCTTTCCAGCCGTTCCAGACGTTGGGTCCCACCGCGCGGATATCGGCCACCGTCAGGCAGAGCAGCAGGCGCAGCCGCTCGGGGCTTTGCACAAGCTGTGCGAAGTCGATCACCGTCTTCGGATCGGCAATGTCGCGCTTGAAGGCCGTCGCCGACATGGCGAGATGCCAGCGCACCAGCCAGGCCACCGTCTCGGTTTCGGCCGGCGTCAGCCCGAAGCGCGGACCGAGCTTCTGGGCCACTTTTTCGCCCAGGATGGAATGATCGCCGCCGCGCCCCTTGGCGATATCGTGCAGCAGCACGGCGACATACAGCACGCGGCGCGAGACGACTTCCTTGATCACATGCACCGAAAGCGGATGATCCTCCTTCAGGGCGCCGCTTTCGATATTCGACAGGATGCCGATGGCGCGGATCGTGTGCTCGTCCACCGTATAGGTGTGATACATGTCATGCTGCGTCTGGGCGACAACACGGCCGAAATCAGGCACGAAGCGGCCTAACACGCCTGCTTCGTTCAAGCGCCGCAGGGTTGTCTCCGGATCGTTCACCGAGCAGAGCATCTCCATGAACAGCCGGTTGGCGTCTGGATCGTTGCGCAGCTTGGCATCGATCAGCTTGAGGCTGCGGCGCACCAGCCGCAGCGCCTCGGGGTGGATGTCCAGCCCCTGCTCCTGCGCCAGATGAAACAGGCGCAGCATCTTGATCGGCTGCTTCTCGAACAGCGCCTCGCTGCGCACATTGACGCGGCCGCCTTCGATCTCGAAGCCATCCAGCGTCTTGAGACGCTTGATCTTGGCGCGGATCGCGGCCAGCGGCTTTTTCTTCTTGTGGCGCTCTTCCAAAGCGGCCGCAAAGATGCGGGTCAGATCGCCGACCTCTTTGGCGATCAGGTAATACTTCTTCATGAAGCGCTCGACATCGCGCCGGCCCGGGCGGTCGGCGTAATGCATCGCCTTGGCGATCTCGGTCTGGGTATCGAAGGTCAGACGCTCTTCGGCGCGGCCGGTGATGTAGTGCAGATGAATCCGCACGGTCCAGAGATATTCCATCGCCTGGTTGAAGCGGCGGTATTCTTCCGCCGTCAGCAAGCCGCGGCCGACCAGCTCACCGACATCGTCGACGCTGTAGACGTATTTGGCGATCCACACCAGGGTGTGCAGATCGCGCAGACCGCCCTTGCCTTCCTTGATGTTGGGTTCGACCACATAGCGGGAATCACCCATGCGGCGATGGCGGTCATCGCGCTCGGCCAGTTTCTTCTCAATGAAATCCGGACCGGTCTTGGCGCAGATTTCCGACTGGAAGCGGGCCTTCAGTTGCTGCGCCAGTTCCTGGTCGCCCCAGATCCAGCGCTGCTCCAGGATCGCCGTGCGGATGGTCACGTCGGCAAGGCTCAGCCGGATGCATTCATCGACGCTGCGCGTCGCATGGCCGACCTTCAGGCCCAGATCCCACAGCAGATAAAGCATGTATTCGACGACCTGCTCGCCCCAGGGCGTCTGCTTGTAGGGAAACAGGAACAGCAGATCGACGTCGGAGAAAGGCGCCATTTCACCGCGCCCGTAACCGCCCACGGCAACGATCGACAGCTTCTCCGCCGCCGTCGGGTTGGGCAGGCGATAGACGCGGTTGACGGTGAAGTCATGCGCCAGCCGCACGATCTGGTCGGTCAGGAAGGCAATCGACTGCCGCGTGGCCAGCGCCGGCGTGCCGGCCTCGAAGCGCTGGCGGATCACCGTCCGGCCCTGGGCCAGCGCGCCCTTTAGGAGGGCCAGCACCTGATTGCGCTGCTCCTGGCCGCTGCCGCTAAGCGCCTCGAACTGCAGGGTCAGCGCCTTGCGGTCGATGATCTCGCGCGGGTTCTGGATATTCGGGCGGGCAGGCATGGCTTTATATATAAGTCACGGCGCGCGCCGCGTCGTCACTTTGGGATGCGGCCTGACAAGAAAATCCGGCCCAACCGCCCTCACGCGCTTTGGAAATTCACCAGACCGCCGCCGTCGATCACCATGGTCTGGCCGGTCATGAAACTGCCGGCCCGGCTGGCCAGAAAAACGGCAGCGCCGGCGATCTCGTCCGGCTCGCCCACCCGCTTCAGGGCATAGCCATGGGTCGCCTTCTTGGCGATGTCGGGATTCTCCCACAGCGCGCGGGCGAAATCGGTCCGGATCAGGCCCGGGGCGATGCAGTTGGCACGGATGTTGTGCGGTCCCCATTCGACGGCGAGATTGCGGGCAAGCTGCATGTCGGCCGCCTTGGAGATGGCATAGGCGCCGATCAGGTTGGTGCCGATCAGGCCGCCGACTGAGGAGATGATGATGATGGCGCCATCGCGCCGCGCCGCCATGTCGGGCGCCACCATGTTGCACAGCCAGTGATTCGACTTGATGTTGACGGCCATGATCTTGTCGAAGGCATCGTCGGGAATGTCCTTCATCGGACCGAAGAAGGGATTCACCGCGGCGTTGCAGACCAGGATGTCGATCCTGCCCCAATGCCTGATTGTGGCATCCACCAGCGCCTGAAGCTGCGCCTTGTCGGAAACGTTGCAGGGCACGACAATCGCCTCGCCGCCTTTCTCCCTGATCTCCTGCGCGACTTTCTCGCAGGCATCCGCCTTGCGGCTGGAGACCACGACCTTGGCGCCATGCTGGGCCATGCGCAGCGCGATGGAACGGCCGATCCCTCGGCTGGAGCCGGTGATCACCGCCACCTTGCCGCTCAGATCGAAAAGATTGTCGCCCGTCTTCGCCATGTGGTTTCCCCGTTTCGCATCCCTATCGTGATTTTCTGTCGGGGCAGCAGCTTAGCCTCCCGGCGCGGCTGTGAACAGGCGGCGGCGCGCCTATATACTGCCGTGATGATGCACCGCCTGTTCTGCTTCCGCCTGCTTGCCACAAGCCTTCTCGTTGCCCTGACCGCCTGCGCCGAGCCCGCTCCGGCACCGCCGCGGGCCGCAGCCTGGATCGGCAGCGAAACCGGCCGGCTGTTCATCCGTGTTCTGGCGGTGGAGCCCTTGGGCGACATGGAGCTGATCGCGCCCGATGGCCGCAACTACCTGCCACAGCGCTTCATCGCCGCCGAGGCAGGCAATCCGCCAAACGACAGCTGGCGGCCCGGCTTCGGCCTGGGCGGCGTCGCCGGCTCGAGCGGCGAATTCGGCGCCGGGATCGGCATCACGCTGCCGGTCGGGCAGTCGACGCCGCGCCAGAGCTATCGCTCGAACCAGGGCGAGTTCGCCCTGCCGGCTGAGGCGCTGAACAGCTACCGCCAGCAGCCGCAGGCTTGGCGGCTGCTGCTGCGCTTTAAGCAGACCACAACCAGCATGGCCGCGCCGCCCCTGAATCCCTGATCGCTGAATCCCTGATTGCTGAATCCCTGACTGCTGAAGCCCAGTTCACTGCTGCAACCCGGCAAAAGCTGCCGCCCGCGAGTGCTGTTCCCTTAGATTTTGCTGATAAACCGCCAAAGCAGGATTGGCATGGCGCTTGCTCCTGTCCTGCTGCCACGTTTTGCATCGGGAGTAGTGTCATGGCGATTGCGTTGCTGTCTTTGCGTCAAGCCGAGCGGGTCGAGCCGGAACTGAAAGCGGCCTTGAAGGCAGGCCAGGCCACCGCAAAATCCGCCAAGGCGCAGGCTGCCGCGCCTCTTTCTGCCCGCGAACGCCTGGCACTGCGCGAGGCCGGTCCGGAAGCAGCCGCGGCCGCCTTGTCCGCCCGTCAGTTTGTCCAGCAGCTCAGCATCAAGGAGCAGGAAGCCACCCGCGCGCAGATGATCTGGGCGCTGGGCCGCATTGAGCCGTCTGAGATCGACACGATGATCAAGGCGCTGGCCAAGATGCGCGGCCGCTATGCCAGCCTGGTTCTGGAATACAGCCAGAGCGAACGCCCCATCGGCAATGTGGCCCTGGAAGAGCTGCGCGGCCTGCGCGAGCGGATCGAGGAATTCGAGCGCGGGCTCGAGACCATCAAGGCGGCGATCCTCGATGGCACGGCGGAAGTCGCCGGTGTGAAGACCGCGGCTCTGTAAGACCGGTTCTGTAAGGCCACGGCGGCAACGGCGGCTGAAACAAGTTGTAACGAAAAGCGGCGGCAAATCCCTGCCTGATCACAGCGCACAGGTAGCCGAAAAGTTACGTTACTTAAACCGTCAATCTTTTATGTTGTGGCCCATGTTGAACACGCCACTTCACGCCGCCGCTTTCGCTCTGCTGGTGATCATCGCCGGCCTGCTGCTCGCCATGCCTGCGCGCAGCCTGCCTTTCTGAGACGATCAGCTCAAGACGATCAGCGCTTATCGAAGGCCAGCCGCAATGCCATTGCGGCGAAGACGCCGCCGAGCAGTCGATTCTGCCAGCGCACGAAGCCTGGCCGCGCCGCCAGCCACTCCCCCAGCCGCCCCGCCACCAGCGCAATCCCGCCATTGACCACGCCGCCGGCGAAGCTGAGCACGCCGGCAAGGACCAGGGCCTGCCACACCGCCGTGTCGGGATTGGGCCGCATGAATTGCGGAAACAGCGCCAAGAAGAAAAGCGCCACTTTCGGATTGAGCAGATTCGTCATCAGTCCCTGACGGAACAGCGCCCATAAAGGCAGCCGCGGCGCATCGGGGCGCGGCGGCTGGAAACCGCCCGCGCCGCGGAAAGCCTGGATGCCGAGAAAGAGCAGATAGGCAGCGCCGGCCCAGCGCACGATCTCGAACATCGTCGGGGCAATCAGCAGCACGCCGCTCAGCGAAAAGCCAGCGACCAGCGCATGCCCGTAGCATCCCACCGTGATTCCGGCGAGCGTGATCAGTCCTGCCGCGCGGCCCTGGGCGACACTGCGCGTCATCACCAGCAGCATGTCCGGACCTGGCGTGATCGCCAGCGCGAAAGCAGCGGCGGTGAAGGTGAGAAGCGTCGGCAGATCGAACATGGCGGAGCCTCTGGATGGCAGGCCTATGGGCGTGGGCTACGGGCAGCGGCGAATGAAATCCAGACCGATGGGATCGGTATCGTTTCGGGTGATTCTATAGCGCCGGCATCCCATTGGTTCCACCGCCTGCAGCGTGGCAAAGCCATGCATGTCGCCGCTATGCCAGGGCACACTGCGGTCGTATTCCCTGGCATGGGACAGGGCCAGCTCCACGGCGGCAATGGCGCCCGCGGGAATGAAAGCCGGGAAATACCCCGGCTCACGGGGTTTGCTCTGCCCGGATGCCGCGCGGTTTCGGCCAGCCTTTGGCCCTGCGGATATGCGCGGCGCGCCTTGCGGCTCGCTTCGGGGCTGGTCTGCCTGCGCCGCCGGGTTTGGATCGGCCTGAGGCGGCGCTTTGCCCCGTTCAGGCAAGAACACCGTAATCGCCACGGCCAGCAGAATTGCGATAGCGGCAAGGCCGCGCCAGATGCAGAACAGCTTTCCTATACGCAGCCATCCCGCTGCGCGGTCAACGCCGATCGGCTGCGGTGCGGCAGAGAGTGGGATGGCTGGAGCAGCCATGGGCGGCACATCATTCGCAGGCTGCCGCGCGCAATGGCTGGCGTCGAACGCAATGGATTTTAGTGCAGTCAAGGCCTGCGGCTGGTCCTGATGCAGCCAATGCCTACCGCTTTTGACGACCATGGAATCCAGGCTCTGGATGATGGCATCGATCCATTCGGGCTGAACGAAGATGCCTCTTTCCGACTGGATGATCTCAAACAGCCTCGCAGGGAACTGCGCGATGTCTTCCGCGAAGACGTAATGCACTTTCTTCCGCTCGACGCTGCGCCCCTGCAGCACCGCGCGCGAGGTGTGCGGAAACACGTAGAATTCATGTTCCAGATAGCCGAGATCGGCTGGAGATTTCCCCGCGATCTGCGAGATAGCGTTGCGGAGCGCCTTTTTCGCATCCCAAAGCTGCGTCGGATCGACCGGTTTGAGGCTGGCACCGCCTCGTGTCGTGCGGGGCCAGCAAACGCCTGGCCCCGCCGGCTGATTGACCTCGACGATTCCGCCTTTGACTTCGATGTAGAAGATCCGGTTGTACCAGATCAGGATGAAATCGACTTCGCGATTGAAGCCGCTCGAACTGCTCTCGCGGGCGGAATAAAAAACATGCCAGGTGTCGTCCAGTTTCTGGAAGACATCCCATACGCTCCGTTCCGCATCGCGATGTGTTTTGCCGAGGAAATCCGGCTGAAATGGCGGATGAAATACCGCCATGCTGCACCCGCCTCCGATAGAACCCCCTTTGGGGACCTATATCAGGAAGTGCATGTGAATCAACCCGAGTAACTTCCGATTGGCAAAAGGATCACGCCTGGCGGATCAGGCCATGTCGAGCACGAAGTCGAAGCGGCCGATCTGGCCCGCCTCATTGGCGGCAACTGTCATCAGGAGGCGTTTATTGAACAGGCTGTCGCGGATGTTGCGCTGCTCGTCGGCGGGAAAGAAAAGCTGGGTCGTAAGGACGTCGCGCCCGGGCGCCTGCACCTTCATATGCAGATGGCGCGTCCGTCCGGCATAGAGGCCGGGAACGATGGTCTCGAATTGCCAGCGGCCCTGTTCATCGGTGTATTGATGGCCGCGCAGACGAAAGCCTTCTTCGTCATATTGACCGGCATCATTCGCCTGCCAGAGATCGACCAGCGCCTTCGGCACCGGCCGGCAGCTGCGCGTCAGCACATAGCCGCCCACACGCAGGGGCGTGCCGGTTATTCCATTCTCGTTGAGGTTATGACGCTCAGGTGAGCCCGGCTTGTAATAGGGACCCTCGGCGAGCGGCAGCGTGAGCGTGTCCTTGCTCGCGGCATCCTTGCTTTCGATACATTGCGGGGTCGGCGTGAGCTCCTCGCCGCCCTGCTGCGCGCGGCTGGGGGGCTGGCGGGGCGCGAGCACCTGCGCCCAGCTGAGGCTCGGCACCAGGCTCGGCACCAGGCTTGGGACCGCCGCCGCGAAAGCGGCCGGCAGGAAGACGGCGCGGCGTGTGGGAGCGCGGCGGGTCGGCATGGCTGCCTCGCAGGCTTGAGTATCCATCAGCCTACACGAGACGGCGGGCTTTTCCCTGCAATCTTTTCGGGGCGAATCGATTTGACAAACTGAACGACCGTTCGTATATTGCCTCTATGAGCAAAGGTCAGCAAACCCGTGCCACCATTTTGGCCGAAGCCCTGCGGGCGGCCAGCATCGAAGGTTTTCAGGGCGTCACCATCGGCATGCTGGCCGAGCGGCTGAAGATGTCCAAGTCCGGCCTGTTCGCTCATTTCGGCTCCAAGGAGGAGCTGGAAAAGGCGATGCTGGAGGAGGCCGCCGAGCGTTTTTCCAACATGGTCTGGCAGCCCGCTTTGCAGGCGCCGCGCGGCCGGCCGCGCATCGAGGCTTTGTTCAAAAACACCATCGAATGGATGCTGCATAACGACGCGATGCCGGGCGGCTGCGTCTTCATGACCTGGTCGAACGAGCTGGACGACAAGCCGGGTCCCGTGCGCGACCAGCTCGCCGAGATGCAGCAGCGCTGGCAGGCAACGGTTGCGCGCAGCGCGCAGATCGCCATCCAGGAAGGTCATTTCCGCCCCGATCTCGATCCGCGGCAATTCGCATTCGAGATGCAGGGCATCGCCATGTCGATGAACTATTACCGCCGTCTGCTGCAGGATTCGACGGCGGTGCGGCGCGCGGAAACAGCCTTCGCCGATTTGCTGGCGCGATCATCGGTGCCGGACAAGCAGGCCGCAGACAGGCAAGCGCCCGAGAAGCAGCGCTCATTACCTGTGTCGTAATTGCGTGCAGCCGCGATCCAGCCTTAGCTGGTGCTGCGGAGCCGCGATGAAGAAAGGCAGGTGAATTTGGTAAGGCGGCCTTCGGTTCGGCCGCTTGTGAGTATCCAAGGAAACACAAGCGCTGCTGCTGAAGCGTCTTGTGCCGGTGTAGACGAGAACGCCTAGACCGAAATCTGTAGACCGAAACGTCGGCTGCTTCCGCCGTGGATTGCGTACCACGCTGCCGCTTTCGGCAGCATGGCGGATAAACCAAACCAGCAAAGGCCAAACCCATGACCTACCAGAGCATTCTTGAGCATTCCCTCAATCAGTCAAAAAACGATCGTTCGTTCTTAAAAGAGCCTGAAGCGTCTCCCCGGGGCATTGTGCCCGCAGCCGAGCCTGCCCCTGATCCTGGACAGACCGACTGGCTGGCCGGCACACGCAATCCGGCCGTCTTCGACGGCCTGGGCGGCCCTTCCTGGTGGCTGTTTCTGCGCGCGGCCGCAACCCTGCTGGCGACCTGGCGGCGGCGGATCGCGGCCCGGCGGGAATTGGCCCAGTTGGATATACACAGCCTGCGCGATGCCGGAATCGATCCCAGCATAGCCGCCTTCGAGGCCGCGCAGCCCTTCTGGAAACCGCAAATCTCCCTGCGGCCTATCGACGACGACCGCTAAGTTGGTGAAACAAAACGCATATTGTCATATGCAAGGTTTCATTGATCGCCGCCCCCTGACTGCATAAGCTTCCGCTGTCCGACAATCGGGCCACAGGGAGGAAAAACATGCAGTCAGGGGCCGGCGCCGTCCCGCGCACTGATATTGTTTCGCCGGCCGATCAGATGGTCGAGGAGCTATCGTATCGCCGGCTGCCGCCGATTTTCCGCGCCATCTTCGCGCTCCTGACCTTGGCCACCCTGGCCGTCGTGCTGCATCAGCAGTTCAACCTGCACGCTTTCGGCGTCACGCTGGTCGAGAACCGCTATCTCTTTGTCCTGGCCGGCACCACTCTGCCGCTCGTATTTCTCGCCTTTCCCTGGCGCGCCAAGGCCGCCAGCGGATCGAGCGTGCCGCTGATCGATCTGGCCGCTGCCATCATTGCCGCTGTGGCCATCGGCTGGTTCGCCTGGAAGTCGGAAGCGATCCTGGCTGAAGGCTGGGAATTCTCACCGCCAATGACGGCCAAGATCCTCGGCGCCGTGCTCTGGGTGCTGATCCTGGAGGCGCTGCGCCGCACCGGCGGCACTGCGATCTTCGTGATCGTCACCATCGTTTCGCTTTACCCCGTCTTCGCCGATACGATGCCGGGACCGATCCGCGGCATCGGCCAGACATTGGAAGACACGCTGGCCTATCACGTCGTCTCGTCGGAAAGCGCCTTCGGCATTCCCTTGCGCGCCTTCGGCGAGATCGTCATCGGCTTCATCGTGTTCGGCGTCGCCTTGAACCACACCGGCGGCGGCAGATTCTTCAACGATGTCGCCTTCGCGCTGGTCGGCCGCGTGCGCGGCGGTGCAGCGCAGGTCGGCGTCATCTCGTCCGGCCTGCAGGGCTCGATCTCGGGCAGCGTGATTTCCAATGTCATCTCTTCCGGCGTCGTCACCATCCCGGCGATGAAGCGCACCGGCTTTCGCGCCGATTACGCCGGCGGCGTCGAGGCGGTGGCCTCCACCGGCGCCGTGCTGATGCCGCCGGTGATGGGCTCGACTGCTTTCGTGATGGCGAGCTTCCTCGGTATTTCCTATGGCGAGATTGCTCTCGCCGCCACCGTGC
This sequence comes from uncultured Ferrovibrio sp., assembly GCF_937960835.1. Lineage (GTDB taxonomy): Bacteria > Pseudomonadota > Alphaproteobacteria > Ferrovibrionales > Ferrovibrionaceae > Ferrovibrio. Next base: position 165,315 of record NZ_CALGPC010000020.1, on the reverse strand, counting down.
CCGCGCTGCTGTTCTATTTCGGCCTGGCGATGCAGATCGATGCCTATGCCGCGCGCCTTGGACTGAAAGGGTTGAAGCGGGAAGAGTTGCCCAGCCTGCGTGAGACATTGAAGGACGGCTGGTATTACATCCTTGTCTTCGTCGTGCTCATCTTCCTGATGGTCTATCAGCAACGCGAGGCCACCGCGCCCTTTGCCGCGACCGCCCTGCTGCTGGTGATCAATCAGATCCTGCCTCGGCATCGGCTCAACTGGGAACGGCTGATCGAGCTGCTGACGGCAACCGGCCGCGCGCTTGCCGAACTGGTGGCGATCCTGGCCGGCGTCGGCTTCATCATCGGCGCCTTCTCGGTGACCGGACTGGCCGGCACCCTGGCCAACGATCTTGTCTATCTTGCCGGCGACTCGCCTTTGATCCTGCTGCTGATGGGCGCGATCACCAGCTTCTTCTTCGGCATGGGAATGACGGTCACGGCCTGCTACATCTTCCTCGCCATCGTGCTGGCGCCGCCGCTGGTGAAAGCCGGGCTCGACCCACTGGCCGTGCATCTCTTCATCATGTACTGGGGCATGATCTCCTTCATTACCCCGCCGGTGGCGCTGGCGACCTTCGCCGCCGCGCCGTTGGCCCGCACCTCGCCTTTCAAGATCGGTTTTCAGGCCATCCGGCTCGGCGCAGTCATCTATATCGTGCCCTTCTTCTTTGCGCTCAATCCGGCGCTGATCCTGAAAGGCAGTCCGGGCGAAGTGATCTCGGTGATCGCAACCGCCTTCATCGGCGTGGGGCTGATCGCCGCGGCGATCCAGGGCTATCTGGTCGGCGCCGGACGTCTGGATGGCGGTTTGCTGCGCACTGTTGCCCGCGTTCTGCTGTTTGCCGCCGGCTTCGCCCTGGCGGCGCCGGGCGGCAACCTCATTCCCGTCGACAACCTGACCCTGGCGATCGTCGCCGTTGCCATGGCCGGCGGCGCTTTCCTGTTGCTGAAGCTGGCAGGAAGAGACACACTTGCAACCACAATTAAATAAGCGAGGGAGGAGAAGAGTGATGAAATCTATGTGGAAGCCGCTTTGCGGCGCGGCACTCGCCGCAACATTGGCGTTGCCGGTCTTAAGCGGCACCGCGCATGCGCAGAAGCTGCCGGATCAGCTGACCTGGACAGCCTATGACGTCGGCTCGGGCGGCTATAATCAGGCCGTTGCGATCGGCAATGCGCTGAAGAACAAGATGGGCGTCACTCTGCGCGTGCTGCCGGGCAAGAATGACGTATCGCGCACCGTACCGCTGCGCGAAGGCAAGGTGCCATTTTCTGCCAATGGCGTGGGCGGCACCTACATGGCGCAGGAGGGCATGTATGAGTTCGGCGCCAAGGATTGGGGACCGCAGCCTGTGCGTTCGATCCTGCTGAATAATTCCGATGCACTGCTGACCGTCGTTGCCGCCGGCGATATCGGCGTGAAGACTATGGCCGACCTGAAGGGCAAGCGGGTCGCCTGGGTGATCGGCGCGCCGTCGCTCAACCAGAACATCACGGCTCTGCTGGCCTTTGCCAATCTGACCTGGAACGATGTGCAGAAGGTCGAATTCGGCGGCTTCGGTCAGGCGATGGACGGCATCATCAACAACCAGGTGGATGCTGCCTTTACCTCGACGATCTCGGGCAAGGCTTTCCAGATCGAATCCTCGCCGCGCGGCATCGCCTGGCCGGTGGTGTCGCATAAGGATGCGGAAGGCTGGAAGCGCCTTAAGGCCAAGGCGCCGTTCTACGTGCCTTTCATGGGCACGGAAGGTGCCGGCCTGTCGAAGGAGAAGCCGGTTGAAGGCGCCACCTATCCGTATCCGGTGCTGATGACCTATGCGAATGTCGACGAGGGCCTAGTCTATGCGATGACCAAGGCGATGATCGAACTGTTTGGCGACTACAAGGATGCGGCGCCTGGCAATGTCGGCTGGGATATCAAGCGCCAGGTCTTCGACTGGGTGGTGCCGGTGCATTCCGGCGCGGTGAAATACTTCAAGGAGATCGGCGTCTGGAAGGCCGATTACGACAAGAACAACGATGATCTGATCAAGCGCCAGAAGGTGCTGGCCGACGCCTGGGCCGCCAATTCCAAGGCCAGCCATGCCAGCGACGAGGCGGCAATGAAAGCCTGGCAGAAGGCCCGCGCCGATGCGCTGGTCAAGGCTGGCATGGAGCCGGTGCTGACCGAGTGGTAGGACAGCCACAGCTAAGCTAAGCCATGGGACGGCCCGCCTCGCTCAGGCGGGCCGTTTCATTTGCGCGCCGCTCATTGTTGAATTTTGCTCCAGTGCAGCAGGACAATTCCGCGCTTCAACTCAGCCGGGACTTGATCTTATGGTGATCCTACTTGCGAAAGGGCCACCCCATGTCCGAGACCCGCACCGACGATCTTCTGCTGCAGCATATCCGCCGCTTCGCCCGCTATAACCGCTGGGCCAATACCCGCCTCTATGACGCCTGCGCGAAGCTGAGCCCGGAGGAATATTACGCAGCGCGCCCCAGCTTTTTCGGCAGCATCCATGCAACCCTCAACCATATCCTGGTTGCCGACACGATCTGGTTCTGCCGTTTTACCGGCAAGCCGACCTCCCATATCAAGGCGCTGAACCAGATCCTGCACGAGGATTTCGCCGGCCTGCGCGCCGCCCGCGCGGCAAAAGACGAGGAGATCATCGCCTTCTGCGACGGGATCGATGCTGCGGCGCTGCAATCGACCTTTACCTACACCAATTTCAGCGGCCAGACTTTCAGCGATCCCCTGCTGCCGCCCCTGATGCATGCCTTCAATCATCAGACCCATCACCGCGGCCAGGCGCATGGCCTGCTCAGCCATGCCGGCATGGACCCGCCGCCGCTGGATCTCATTCACTTCATCCGTGAAACAGGCCTAAGCTAGGCCTGGCTAATGAGAGAGGTCACGGCGGCTCCAGATGATCTCGCCGTGATAGCGCTCCAGTGATTCAAGCGGCGCGACATTGCCCGACCAGTCGACGCGGTGGGGCCTGAAGCCCCAGCTGCGCAGCAGCTCGGGCAATTCCGTCGGCTGGCCGTAGCGCTGCAGGTGCCGCGGCTCGTATTCGGTCTGTATCAGGATCGAGTCGCTGGCCGCGACGATTTTCGCTGCGCCGCGCAAAACCTTCGTCTCGTAACCCTCCACATCCAGCTTCATGTAATCGATCCGGTGGACGTGGTGGCTGACACAGTACTCGTCAAGCGCGATCACGGGAACGCGCTCACCCGCTTCGGTCCGCGTCGCCACATGAGTCTCACCCGGATTGCTGGTTTGGAACGAAATGCTGATCTCGCCGTTGTTTTCGCCGACGGCCAGATTTTCGATCACCACATTCGCGTCGCAATTGCGTACCACATTGCGTGACAGGTAACGGTAGATCAGCGGATGGGCCTCGAAGCCGAAGACGCGCCCCTGCGGGCCGACATGGCGGCTGGCGGGAACCGTGTAGAGGCCGATATTGGTGCCGATATCGAAGAAGATGGAACCAGGCGTCAGAAACCGACGCCAGAAGCGCACGATGTTCAAATCGCGCTGTCCGAAGATCGCCGTGACAAAGGATGAGTAATTGTGCCGCGGCGATTCGAATCGCAGACCGTCACAAGCGGTAAAAGCGATTCGATCACCACCCAACAATCGTTCGCGCGAGAGATACCACAGCGCGCGTAACGCAAAGCGTGCGGGCGCTTCGCGATAGACCGGGTGATGCTTGACGAAACGCAGCCGATCGATCACCGGCGCCGCTTCACTATGTGACGGCATGGACTCATCCTTCATTTACTCTTTCGCGACACGATGTAGATCAGGCCGCCAAAAAAGCTGTGATCATTTGGGTTCTGTGACACGCGATGACCACACCATGATCACTCGCAATGGAGGAGTGGATTTGATTCCATGCTTGGACCGAATGCGAGAGATGAGTGAGGCGGCTATGACGGGACCGCAAACAGGCGAAAAAGCGGTGCAGCGGCCCGCCGCAGGAAGTTCTACGCCCACATGAGAATTCTGCATCTCAGTACATTCACCGATAGCGGTGCGGCGCGCGGTTCGGTGTGGCTGCACGATGCGCTGAAGCGCCGCGGCGTCGATTCGGTGATGATGGTGGGCAGCAAGCGCTCCAGCAGCGATCCCACCATCCATCGCCTGCCGAGCCCGCTTGCGCAGTTCACCGCGAAACTGCGCATGCGATTGGATCACCTGCCGCTGCGGCGCTACGACAAGACAGATGAGTCTTTCTGGAGCCTGGGCTGGCTGCCGGCGCGCTTTGACCGCATGGTTGATACGCTCGCGCCCGATCTCATCCATATTCACTGGGTCGGCGCGGGTTTCATGCCGATCAATGCCCTCAAGCAGTTTCGTGTGCCAATCGTCTGGACCCTGCGCGACATGTGGAACATGACAGGCGGCTGTCATTACACCGCTGGCTGCGACCGCTATCTCACAGGCTGCGGCCGATGCCCGCAGCTTCGCTCCAACGACGCGAACGACCTCAGCCACCGGGTCTGGCTGAGCAAGAGGAAGCATTGGCGTAACCGCAATCTCTGGCTGGTGCCGATCAGCCACTGGCTGGCCGATTGCGCGCAGGCAAGCCCGCTGCTTGGCGAGTTTCCCATCGAAGTGATTCCCAACGGCCTCGACACGGTCTTGTTCCGTCCGGTCGATCAGGCGGAGGCGCGGCGCGCCTGGAACCTGCCGCAAGACCGCCAGATCATCGTCTATGGCGCGATCAATGCGACCCGCGACGCGCGCAAAGGATTCCGCGAATTGCTCGATGCGCTCAAATTGCTGGGCGAAAGAGCCGAGGCTGAAAAACTGCTGCTGGTGGTGTTCGGCGATCTGAAACCCGGCGACATCCCCGATTGCGGTGTCGAGCAGCGTTATGTCGGCTATCAGTCCGACAACAAGAAATTATCGCAACTCTATTCTGCCGCCGATGTCGCGGTGATGCCCTCTTTGCAGGAAGCCTTCGGCAAGACGCTCATCGAGGCGATGGCCTGCAGCACGCCGGTGGTCGCCTTCGGCCATGGCGGGCCGGTGGACATTATCAGCCACAAGGTGGACGGCTATCTGGCCGCGCCCTTCCAGGCCGAGGACCTTGCCCAAGGCATCGACTGGTGCCTGCGCGCCATCGCGGAAGGCCGGCATCCGGGCGCGGCAGCGCGCGCCAAGGTGGTCAGCGAGTTCGATATCGACGTGGTGGCCGCACGCTACCACGATCTTTATACCCGCATGCTGGCCACCGCCGCGAATCCGCATGCCGCGCGGCAGCAGCCAGCCAACGAAACCGGCATGCTCGACGAACCGGCCTCGGCCGAATACATGCCCTCCTATGCACTGGGCGGCATCGCCCAGTGCTGATGGCCCAGTGCTGACAGGCCAGTGCTGACGGGCTGACAGCGTCTACAGCCGCGCGTAATCGATGCTGCTGTGGCGATCCAGCGGCTTGCCGCCTTCCGGCATCGGGTATTTCAGGCCGGATGCGCAGTTAAACAGCACCACGCGCTCGCTCTTCTTGATGCGGCCATCGGCCAGGGCCTGCTTGTAGGCGGCATAGGTCGCAGCGCCTTCCGGGCACAGCAGCAGACCATCCTGCTTGGCCACTTCGTCCAGCGCGGCCTGGATCGCTGCATCTTCCACAGCCACGGCAAAGCCGCCGCTTTCACGCACGGCGTCGAGGATGAGGAAATCGCCAATCGCCGCCGGAACGCGGATGCCGGCCGCGTAGGTATGCGCATTCTCCCACAGCTTGGCATGGCGCTCGCCTTCTTCGAAAGCGCGCACGATGGGGGCGCAGCCGCTGGCCTGCACGGCGATCATCTTGGGCCGCTTCTTGCCGATGAAGCCGATGGCTTCGAGTTCGGCAAAGGCCTTCCACATGCCGATCAGGCCGGTGCCGCCGCCGGTGGGATAGAAGATCGCATCCGGCATGTCCCAGCCGAGCTGTTCGGCCAGTTCCAGGCCCATCGTCTTCTTTCCTTCGATGCGGTAGGGCTCTTTCAGCGTCGAAGTATCGAACCAGCCGGCTGCTTCCTTGCCCGCGCCGACGAGCTTTCCGCAATCGTTGATGAGGCCGTTGACCTTGTAGAGCCGCGCGCCCTGCAGCGCGATCTCGTCCATATTCACCTGCGGCGTGTCGTCCGGGCAGAACACCACGGTTTCGATGCCCGCGCGCGAGGCATAAGCCGCCAGCGCCGCGCCCGCATTGCCGTTGGTCGGCATCGCCATCTTCTTCACGCCGAGTTCCTTCGCCATGCAGACGGCCAGCGCCAGACCGCGCGCCTTGAACGAACCGGTCGGCAGGCGTCCCTCGTCCTTGACGATCACCTCGGCGCTGACGCCCAGGCTTTGCGCGCTGCGCGTCAGCGGGATCAGCGGCGTCATCACCTCGCCCAGGCTGACGACATTCTCCGTGCGCCGCACCGGCAGCAGCTCGCGATAGCGCCACCAGTTCGGCGCGCGGGCAGCGATCTTCTCCTTGGTCATCACCGCCTTCACACCCGCCAGGTCATAGCGCACCAGGATCGGATAGCCCTTGGGCGAGAGGTTATGCAGCGTATCGGCCGGCAGGCGTTCGCCGGTCATGCCGCATTCGAGATGGGTGACGAAGGTGGGGGTATCGGGAATCGGGGTCTGCATGGAAGCCGCGCCTGAGAGATGGACCGAAGATGAGGGAATTTTTGGGATGAGTCCGGAGCAATGGGAAGGCTTTGGCCCGGATTTTCGATAAAGGACCTTCGCGGAGTGTATTTTGGGAGTGTGTTTTGAGACTGCGATCGGAATGCCGGGCCGGACTATCCGGCACCACCCCGTCCCGCTGCGCCCGGTGCGGTCCGTTTCGCTCCGCTGGCAAACATGTTGGTTCTTTTGGATCCATTCCGGTCCATTGGTGACCGTTTTGATCCAGGCTTCCCGTCGCTCCCCGGAGCTTCCTAGCGCTTCCCAGACCTTCCCCGGGCTTGCCGCGTCTTCCCAAAGTTCGGGCCCACAGTTCCGGCGCCTTGCGAAAGCTTCCTGCAAGTTCCGGGGGCTTCCCACAGGACGAGCCATTGGCCGAAAACAGATGGGTAGCGGCCTCGATAGTCAATAGACCGGCGCTGGCCCCTCGCGGCGGCGCTTCTAAATACCATGCTCGGGATATGAATGTTGGAGGACGTCATGGAGAAATCCCGTCATGGCCTGACGCCGACGATTGCCCGCATCTGGCGCGGCCGTGTGGAATCCAGGCGCGCGGATGAATACCAGGCCTATCTCTATGAGCATGGCATCCGGCCCTTGGAGGAGAAGGCGCTGGGCGTGCAGATGATGCGGGAGGACCGGGCCGAACAAGGCGAAAGCGAGTTCGTCACCATCTCCTACTGGGAATCGGTGGAGGCGATGTCGCGCTTCGCCGGTTCCGATCCGAAGAAAATTCATCATCTGGAGCGCGACGCGGAGTTCCTGATCGAACTGCCTCAAAGCGTTCAGGTGCTGCGCTTCATCACCAGTTTCGGAAAAACCGACCGCCACGATCTTCAGGCTTAAAACATACTTCAGGCTTAGAACATGCGAACGGCTGCCGGATTGCTCCGGCAGCCGCCGCAAGGAAGGCTTAAAACGAAGGCTTAAAACAGCGAGCGGAAACGGTCAGCTGCGGCTGTCCTTTTTGGTTGCCCGATCCTGCTTGTATTCCGGCATGTCCTTGGCCTGCTCCTTGGTCATGCCGGAAGCGACCACACGATCGCCATCGGCGCGGATATCGGCTACCGGCACGGCAACGGTCTTGGCACCGATACCGAGGAAACCGCCGACATCGACGAGGATCGCATTGACGCGATTGCTGCTCTGATCGAGCACTACATCGTCGACTTCGCCGATCTTCTCATTGTTGGCGCCATAGACATCCTTGCCGATCAGCTTCTTGCCGTCGGCTTCCATCATGCCCATGCCGGCCTGGCTGCCGGTCGCGCCCATCTGGCCCTGGGTTGCACCGCCCATCGGACTGGTGTTCCGCCCGGCATCCGGCTGCGTGGTGGACTGGCCGGAATCCATCTGCGTCGATGGCTGCGAGGATTGCTGCGCATGGCTGTTCAGCGAGACGGCAAAGGGCAGAGCGAAAGCCGCAGCCCCGAGCGCCATGACGCGCCATGCGGCAAGGGTATTCGTGCGTACACGAGTCTTCATGATGCTCTCCTGTTCGTTGATTCAATGTTGGCCCGCCAACACCATCACGAACCATGAGCGAGCCCAGGGGTTCCAAAGCAGCACGGTGAAATAAAAGTGAACCGGACAGGCAGGCGGAGCGATCTTGCTACCGTGCCATCAAACGAGCAGGAACGATTGCCAGACCCTGCAACAGCGGCTATTGGTCCGGAAAACCGGGAGGATCGGTCATGGCTGAGGCGAAGACGTATCAGGGAAGCTGCCATTGCGGCGCGGTGCGCTATGAAGTGACGCTGTCGCTCGATCAACCGGTGGTGTCGTGCAACTGCTCGATCTGCCGCCGCAAAGGCACGCTGCTGAGCTTTGTTCCGGCCGAGGCCTTCAAGCTGCTGGCGGGCAAGGACGCGGTGACGGATTATCAGTTCAACACCAGAAACATCCATCACCTCTTCTGCGCGACCTGCGGCGTGACATCCTTTGCGACCGGAACCGCGCCGAACGGCGCGCGCATGGTGGCGATCAACATGCGCTGCCTGGACGATGTCGATCTCAAGGCGCTGACCATCACCGAATATGACGGCCGCAGCACCTGATGCCGCATCCGGCATGGGCAGCAGATACAGCTTCCGCCGCATGAGGGTTGTTGCGTGATCGCAGCGCCGCAAACCGCTTTCATCGTCCCCGATCTGCTGGCACCGGGGCTGAAGCTTGTCTTCTGCGGCTCGGCGCTCGGATTCGAGTCGGCGCGGCAGAAAGCCTATTACGCCAAGCCGGGCAACAAATTCTGGCCGACCCTGCATGAGATCGGCCTCACCCCGCGCCGCTTTGCGCCGCATGACTATCCGAAGCTGCTGGAGCTTGGCATCGGCCTGACCGATATCAACAAGGTGCAGTTCGGCAATGACACCGATCTGTCGCCCGAGCATGACGACGCGGCCGGACTTGCTGCGAAGATCAGGCAATTCAAGCCGGCGATCCTGGCCTTCACCGCGAAGCGGCCGGCGCAGGTTTTTCTGCGCGCGCAGTTCGGCATCAGAACCCCGCCACCCTATGGCCTGCTGGACAGGCGGTTCCATGAGACGCGTCTTTTCGTGCTGCCCTCGCCTTCGGGCCGCGCGGGCAGCTTCTGGACCATTGAGCCGTGGCGAAAGTTGAAGGCGCTTTACGACGTGCTGCCGTAAGGATGGATCAGACGGCAGGGGCGGCAGAGCCCGCGCCGCGCATCTTCTCGACCATCAGGATCAGCTCATCGGGAATGAACGGCTTGGCCAGTGTGGCATTGGCGCCGAGACGGCGCGCCTTGGCAAGTACATCCCTGTCGCTGCCGTGTCCGCCGCCGGAGATGGCGAGGATGGGAAGAAGCGGCCTGCGGGCGCGTAAGGCCTGGATGAGCGCCAGCCCGTCCATGACCGGCATGCTGATATCGGTGATCAGCAGATCGACATCCTGCTTTTCCAGGAAATCGAGCGCCTCACACCCATTCCCGGCGACTGCAACCTCGTAGCCGGCATCGACCAGCGACATTTCCAGCACTGGCAGCAGCAGAACATCGTCTTCAACCACCAGAAGCCTCATGGGCTGGTCTGCCGGTGTCCGCTTCCGCGGATCTCCGTCTGCGCAACCCCGTCTAGCCAGATACAAGCAGCAGGGAAATCGTGAAGTTCCACAGGAACGCGAGCCTCCGAGTCTCATCCGCCCCCAGGCCGGAAGCGACGATATGAGAGGGACAACGGCTCAATAAGGCAAGCGGTAACCCCATACGTTGCCGCCGGCAACGTTACGTCCACCCATAGCAGAACCGTCCGCAATGAATGCTCAGGATTTCAGCAAGGCCTTGAGCTGATACAGAAGATCCAGCGCCTGCTTGGGCGAGAGCGCATCGATGTCGCTGTTGCGCAGGATGCGCTCCACTTCGGAGGGTGCGGCCTGAACCGCCTTGGGCGGAGGCGCCAGCGAGAATAGCGGCAGATCGTCCACCAGCTTGGCCGAACTGCCGGTCTGGCCGCTTTTTTCCAGCGTATGCAGCACATCGGCGGCGCGGCGCAGCACGGGCTCGGGCAGGCCGGCGAGCTTGGCCACCTGGATGCCGTAGGAGCGATCGGCCGCGCCGGGGCCGACCTCATGCAGGAAGATCAGCTCGCCATCCCATTCCTTGACCTTCAAAGTGTGATTGGAAAGCTGCGGCAGCTTTTCCGCCAGGGCGGTCAATTCATGGTAATGCGTGGCGAACAGGCCGCGGCAGCGGCTTTTCTCATGCAGGTATTCGACCACCGCCCAGGCAATCGACAAGCCGTCGAAGGTCGCCGTGCCGCGGCCGATCTCATCCAGAATGACCAGCGCGCGTTCGCCCGCCTGATGCAGGATCGCCGCCGTTTCCACCATCTCGACCATGAAGGTCGAGCGGCCGCGGGCGAGATCGTCGGCCGCGCCGACGCGCGAGAACAGGCGATCCACGACGCCGATCCTGGCTGACGTCGCCGGCACGAAGCTGCCCATCTGGGCAAGCACCGCGATCAGCGCATTCTGGCGCAAGAAGGTCGACTTACCAGCCATGTTCGGGCCGGTGAGCAGCCAGAGCTTCTGCCCTTCGCCCAGATCGCAATCGTTGGCCATGAAGCGCTCGCCCTGGCCGGCGCGCTCAAGCGCTGCCTCCACCACCGGATGGCGGCCGGCCTCGATATGGAAGGCAAGGCTGTCATCGACCACAGGCCGGATCCAGCGGCGCTGAACTGCCAGTTCAGCCAAAGCCGCCGTCACGTCGAGTTCGGCCAGGGCATTGGCGGCGCGGGTGATCGGCTGCGCATTGGCCAGCACCTGCGCCACCAGCCCTTCGAAGATTTCCAATTCCAGTGCCAGCGCGCGTTCGGCAGCCTGGGCGATCCTGCTTTCGAGTTCCGACAGTTCTGGACTGCTGTAGCGCATCGCATTCGCCATGGTCTGACGATGGATGAAGGCAACGCTCATCTGCGATGCGTGCTTGGGATTGATCTCGATGTAATAGCCGAGCTGGTTGTTGTGGCGGATCTTCAGCGTGGCAATGCCGGTCTCGGCGCAATAGCGTTCCTGAAGCTGGGCGATATGGCGGCGGCTTTCATCACGCAGAACGCGCAGTTCATCGAGATCGGCATTATGGCCTGCCTTGACGAAGCCGCCGTCGCGCGCATTCAGCGGCAGCTCCTCGCCCAGTGCCGCATCGAGCGCGGCAATCAATGCCGTGTGATCGCCAAGGCCATCACGCATGGCGATCAGGGCCGGCGGCAGAGCCACCTCGGCCTGCAGCCGCAGCTTCAACGCTGCGGCCTGGGCCAGACCGTCGCGCATGGCCGCAAGATCGCGCGGTCCGCCGCGATTGAGCGACAGCCGCGACAGCGCACGTGCCAGATCCGGCACCTTCGACAAGGCCACACGGATATCCTCGCGCAGCCGGGTACCCTCATGCAGATAGGCCACCGCATCGTGGCGCGCGGCGATCTGCTGCGGATCGGTCAGCGGCGCCTGCAGACGCTGCGCCAGCAGGCGCGCGCCGGCGCCGGTGAGCGTCGCATCGATGCAGGCGAGCAGGGCGCCGTCGCGCTGGCCCGACATGGTTTCGACCAGTTCCAGATTGCGCCGCGTCGCCGGATCAATCGCCATGACGCTTTGCTGCGCCTGTTTCACCGGTGGATCGAGTCGGGGCAGTTTGCCGCATTGTGTCAGCTCGACATAATCGAGCAGCGCGCCGGCGGCGCAGAGTTCGGCGCGGCTGAAGCTGCCGAAGGCATCCAGCGCGGCAACGCCTAACGCGGCCTTCACCCGCCGCTCGCCCGCCACCGAGTCGAACCGCGCCGACGGCAGGGGCGACAAAGCCACCTCGCTGAAATCCAGCAGCTGGCGCAATTCGGGCTTGGCCAGCAGGCCTTCGGGCAGCACCAGTTCGCGCGGGCTGATGCGGGCGAGATCGGCGCCCAGGCCGGCTTGGCTGGTTTCGGCGATGCCGAATTCGCCGGTCGACATATCGAGCCAGGCGAGCGCCAGGGTGGCGCTGTCGCCGCTGCCTGCCTGGGCCAGGGCGGCGAGATAGTTGTTGCGCCGCGCATCCAGCAGGCTGTCTTCCGTAATGGTGCCCGGCGTGACCACCCGGACGACATCCCGTTTGACCACCGCCTTGGAGCCGCGCTTCTTGGCCTCGGCCGGGTCCTCCACCTGTTCACAGACGGCGACCTTGAAGCCCTGGCGTATCAGACGGGAGAGATAGGCTTCCGCGGCGTGAACCGGCACGCCGCACATCGGGATCGGCTGGCCGTCATGCTCGCCGCGCTTGGTCAGCGCGATATCGAGCGCCCGGGCGGCCGTGCCGGCATCCTCGAAGAACAGCTCGTAGAAATCCCCCATCCGATAGAACAGAAGGCAATCGGGATGCGCCGCCTTGATGGTCAAATACTGGGCCATCAGGGGCGAGGTGCCGGGGGGGAGGACGAGTTCGGGCTTGTTCATGGGTGGATCGTTCGCTCAGGCGCAGACATACCACAGGAGACAGCCCTTTTAACCCCTTGGCGCTTGGCCTTATGATGATCGCCGGGGAGAAACAGGTACCCGAGTTGAGATATTGATATAGCAGAGACAAATGAGCGAGACCAAAAGCCCAAGCCTCTACGACGACGCCCTGGAATTCCACAGGATGGGCCAGCCCGGGAAGCTGGAAGTCGTCCCCACCAAGCCGATGGCCACGACCCGGGATCTCAGCCTGGCCTACAGCCCTGGCGTCGCCGCCCCCTGCCTGGCGATCCAGAAAGACCCCGACACCGCCTATGACTACACCTCGCGCGGCAACATGGTGGCGGTGATCTCAAACGGCACCGCGGTGCTGGGCCTGGGCAATCTCGGGGCGCTGGCCGGCAAACCGGTGATGGAAGGCAAGGCGGTGCTGTTCAAGCGCTTTGCCGATGTCGACTCGATCGACCTGGAAGTGGCCACCGAGGACGTCGATGAATTCGTCAACTGCGTGCGCTATCTCGGCCCGAGCTTCGGCGGCATCAACCTGGAAGACATCAAGGCGCCGGAATGCTTCATCATCGAGCAGCGCCTGCGCGAATTGATGGACATCCCGATCTTCCATGACGACCAGCATGGCACGGCGATCATCGCCGCTGCCGGCCTGATCAACGCGCTGCATCTCACCGGCCGCGACATCAAGGATGTCAAGATGGTGGTGAACGGCGCCGGCGCCGCTGGCATCGCCTGCACCGAACTGGTCAAGGCGATGGGCATGCGCCATGAGAATGTCATTCTCTGCGATACCAAGGGCGTGGTCTATCAGGGCCGTACCGACGGCATGAACCAGTGGAAATCCGCCCATGCCGTGAAGACGGATGCGCGCACGCTGGCGGACGCGCTGAAGGGCGCTGACGTCTTCTTCGGCCTGTCGGTGAAGGGCGCGGTGACACCGGAGATGCTGCGCAGCATGGCGGCCAATCCGATCGTCTTAGCCATGGCCAATCCCGATCCGGAAATCACGCCGGAAGAAGCCCTGGCCACCCGCGGCGACGTGATCATGGCGACCGGGCGTTCGGATTATCCCAACCAGGTCAACAACGTGCTGGGCTTCCCCTATATCTTCCGCGGCGCCCTGGACGTGCGGGCGACCACCATCAACGATGCGATGAAGATCGCCGCCGCCCAGGCCATCGCCATGCTGGCGCGCGAGGACGTGCCGGATGAGGTCGCCACCGCCTATAAGGGCGAGCGGCCGAAATACGGCCCGGGCTACATCATCCCCTCGCCCTTCGATCCGCGCCTGATCGTCGAAGTGCCGCTGGCGGTCGCCAAGGCCGCCGTCGAATCGGGCGTGGCGCGCAAGCCGATCAAGGACTGGAACGCCTATCGCGCCAAGCTGCGCGCGCGGCTCAATCCGACGGTTGGCTCGCTGCAGATCTTCTTCGACCAGGTGGTGCAGAATCCGAAGCGCGTCGTCTTCGCCGAAGGCGAGGAAGAGACGGTGATCCGCGCCGCCCTGGCTTTCCGCGATGCGGGTTACGGCACGCCGGTGCTGATCGGCCGCAGCGAGCGGATCGAGGCGACGATGAAGGCCATCGGCCTGAAGAATCTCGATGGCTGCGAAATCCACAATGCGCGGCTGTCGGAGCATAACGCGCTCTACACCGACTTTTTGCACAAGCGGCATCAGCGCCGCGGCATGCTGCATCGCGACGCGCAGCGTCTGGTCAATCTCGACCGTAACGTCTTCGGCGCCTGCATGGTCGCGCATGGCCATGCCGATGCGATGGTGACGGGCGTGACCCGCACCTATTCGGTCTCATACGACGGCGTGCGGCTCGCCATCGATCCAGCGCGCGGCCAGCGCGTGATGGGTATCTCGATCCTGGTGACCAAGGACCGCACGGTGTTCATGGCCGACACCACGGTCACCGAACTGCCTGATGCGAAGGATCTGAGCGAGATCGCCATCCAGGCGGCAGCCGTGGCGCGCCAGATGGGCCAGGAGCCGCGCGTGGCGCTGCTGTCGCATTCCAATTTCGGCAATGCGCCCGGCGGCGTGGTGGAAGTGGTGCGCCGCGCGGTGATGGAGCTGGATGCCCGTGTTGCCGGCGGCCAGGCGCTCGACTTTGAATATGACGGCGAGATGTCGGCGGCCGTGGCGCTCAATCCCGAGCTGATGAAGATCTATCCCTTCGCACGCCTGTCCGGCCCCGCCAATGTGCTGATCATGCCGGGCCTGCATTCGGCGCTGATCTCCTCGCAGCTTCTGCAGGAACTCGGCGGCGGCACGGTGATCGGTCCGCTGCTGATCGGCCTGGAGAAGCCGGTGCAGATCGTGCAGATGGGCGCGAGCGTCAGCGAACTGGTCAACGTCGCGGCCTTGGCCGCCTACAACGCGCGCTGAAGCAGGGCGGCGGCAGCCGGCGGGCCGGGGCGACCCGGCCCTTGCTGATATTGCGGCAGGGACGACCTTGCCTTCCCCGCGAGGGTTTTCGCCCAAGAGGTGTTTGCCATGGCATGGGCCATTCTGTTCGTTGCCGGTCTGGCCGAGGTCGGCTGGGCGGTGGGGCTGAAATACACCGATGGCTTCACCCGGCTCTGGCCGACGGTGGGCACCGTCGTGTCGATGATCGTCAGCCTGTGGCTTCTGGGACTGGCGCTGCGCGATCTGCCGCTGGGCACAGCCTATGCGATCTGGACCGGCATCGGCACCATCGGCACGGCGATCCTCGGCATCATCCTGTTCGGCGAAAGCGCCGCCGTGCTGCGGCTCATCTGCATCGGCCTGATCGTCGCCGGCATCGTCGGCCTGAAACTGGTGACGCCGGCATAAGCCTTCCGCTTCAGACCTCCAGCCATTCCTTGCGGATGGCGGTATCGGCCATCAGCGCCTGCGGCGTGCCTTCGAAGACCATATGGCCATGGCCCATCACATAGAGGCGATGGCTGATCTTCAGGGCGATGGTCAGCTTCTGCTCGACCAGCAGGATCGAGACGCCGCGTTCGGCGATGCGCTCCAGGAGCTGTCCGACCTTCTCCACCATCATCGGCGAAAGGCCTTCGGTCGGCTCGTCCACCATGATCAGGTCCGGATCTCCCATCAGCGTGCGGCACATGGTCAGCATCTGCTGCTCGCCGCCGGAGAGCACGCCCGCCTTGGTTTCGGCGCGTTCCTCCAGGCGCGGGAAGATCTCGAACATGTCCTGCATCGTCCAGCGGCCGGTGCTTTTGGTCGATTTCTGCCCGAGATAGAGATTCTCCCGCACCGTGAGGCCGGGGAAGATGTCGCGGTTCTCAGGAACATAGCCAAGGCCAAGCCGGGCAATCTCATGCGTCTTGCGACCGGCGATCTCGATGCCCTTGAACAGGATCGAGCCATGCGGCGGCACCTCACCCATGATCGCCTTGATCGTGGTGGAGCGGCCGACGCCGTTACGCCCCAGCAGCGAGACGATCTCTCCCGGTCGCACCTCAAAGGACACGCCATGCAGAATATGGCTCTTGCCGTAATAGGCATGCAGATCGCGCACGTGCAGCATTGCCTCGGTCATCTTAATGCGCCGCCTCCAATGCCTGTCCGAGATAGGCCTCCTGCACCGCCTTGTTGCTGCGGATCGCCGCCGGCGTATCGGAGGCGATGATCTGCCCGTAGACCAGCACCGAGATGCGGTCCGCCAGATCGAAGACCACGCCCATATCATGCTCGACCATGATCAGCGTGCGTCCCTGCGTGATGCGGCGGACCAGATCGACGAAATGCGCGGTTTCCGAGCGGCTCATGCCCGAGGTCGGCTCGTCCAGCATGACGACACCGGCGCCGCCCGCGATGGTGATGCCGATTTCCAGCGTGCGCTGCTCGGCATAGGTGAGCTGGCCGGCCGGCATCTGGGCGCGTTCGGCAAGCCCGATCTCGCGCAGCACCTGATAAGCGCGGTCGTTGGCATCATCCAGCTTGCGGATGTTGTGCCAGAAGGAATAGCGGTAGCCGAGATGCCACAGCAGGGCGCAGCGCACATTCTCAAATACCGACATGCGCGGAAAGATGTTGGTGACCTGGAACGAGCGCGACAGGCCGCGGCGGTTGATCTGATAGGGCTTGAGCCCGGTAATGTCCTCGCCATTGAGGATGATGCGGCCGGAACTGACCGGAAAGCGGCCAGAGATCAGATGGAACAGCGTCGACTTGCCGGCGCCGTTCGGCCCGATGATGGCGTGCTTTTCGCCCTTCTGCACATTCAGGGTCACGCCGCGGATGATCGGCGTGGCGCCGAAATTCTTGTGCACGTCCTGCAGGCTGAGCGCGGCGGGAGATTGCGGGTCCATCACGCGCCTCCGATCCGGCCAAGCTGGGCTGCAGGCGACGAGGCTTCATGGAAGGCTTCGACCAGCCTGGGGGCAAAACGCCGCCCAAGCAGCAGCCCGACGGCAATGGCGATCAGCGCCGTTGCCCAGGGAATGACGCTGTTGGATTGCAGCGTCAGGCCGAAGAAATGCATCGCCGGGCCTTCGGTGGCCGCCCGCACCAGTTGGTGATGCGCCGTCTCGATCAGCAGCACCGTGCCGCCCAGCAGCAGGAAAGCCGGCCCCGCCATCAGCGCATAGGCCGGCAGCACATGATGCAGCGTGTTGTTGCGCCACAGCGGCGCATGCAGCATCACCAGGCCGGCCAGCCCGCCCGGCGCATACATCACCATCAGGATGAAGATGAGGCCGAAATACAGCATCCAGGCGCCGGTCACATCCGACAGCATGACCTGCAGCAGAACCACCAGGATGGCGCCGAGGATCGGCCCGAAGAAATGGCCGACGCCGCCGATATAGGCCATCAAGAGCACCACGCCGGACTGCGCGCCGGAAACGTTGACCGCATTCATCAGCTCGAAATTGATCGCCGCCAGACCGCCGGCGATGCCGGCGAAGAAGCCGGCCAGGCTGAAGGTGATGAAGCGCACCATCTGGGTGGAATAGCCGATGAATTCGGCCCGCTCGGGATTGTCGCGCACGGCATTGCACATGCGGCCCAGCGGCGTGCGGGTAAACGCATACATCAGCGCCACGCAGACCAGGCACCAGGCGCCGATCAGGTAATAGACCTCGATCTGCGGCCCGAAGCGCACGCCGAACAGGGTCAGCATCTTGGTGCGGTTGGCGGTAATGCCCTCCTCGCCGCCGAAGAAGCCGCGCAGGATCAGCGACAATGATGCGATCAGCTCGCCCAGGCCGAGCGAGATCATGGCAAAGGCGGTGCCTGCGCGCCGTGTCGAGACGGCGCCAAAAATGATGCCGAACAGCAGCCCCATGAAACCGCCGGCCAGCGGGATCACCGGCAGCGGGATCGGCAGCTTGTCGGCCGCGATCATGTTCATCGCATGCACGGCAAGGAAGCCTCCGAGCCCGTAATAGACCGCATGACCGAAGCTGAGCATGCCGGTCTGGCCCAGCAGCATGTTATAGCTGAGCGAGAAGACGATCATGATGCCCATCAAGGACATCGTGGTCAGTGCTGCGCCGCTGGTGAAGATCTTCGGCAGGACGACAATCAGCACGGCCGCAGCGATCCAGATGCCGTAGCGCTTGAGCAGGTCAAGCGGCTGAGAGGTGGTTGTAGCCATGGCGTTGGTGCTCATGTCAGGTCTCCCGTGTGCCCATCAGGCCGGTGGGCCGGAAGATCAGGATCAGCACCAGCATCAGATACGGGATCACCGGACCGACCTGCGCGACGGTGACCTGCCACAGATCGTTCAAAAGACCCTGTATGGGACGGGTCACGCCCAGCGCCATCAGCACATCGCCGAGCGAATAGTTGATCGCGATGGCAAAGGTCTGGATCAGGCCGATCAGCAGGGACGCGATGAAGGCGCCGGACAATGAGCCGAGGCCGCCGAAGACGACGACGACAAAAAGGATCGGCCCCAGCACATGGGCCATGCTGGGCTGCGTCACCAGGGCCGGCCCTGCGATCACGCCGGCAATACCGGCCAGCGCGGATCCGACGCCGAACACCGCCATGAAGACCTTCGGCACGTCATGGCCCAACGCCGCCACCATATGCGGATGGCTGAGAGAGGCCTGGATGATCAGGCCGACACGGCTGCGCGTCAGGATCAGCAGCAGCACCAGGAAGATCGCCACCGAGATCAGCAGCATGAACATGCGGAAGGCCGGATAGGTGGTCTCGAACAGCGTGAAGGCGGGGAAATCCAGTGCCGGCGGCACCCGGTAATCGACCGGCAGCTTGCCCCAGATCATCTGCACCAGTTCCTCGATGACGAATGCAAGGCCGAAGGTGAACAGCAGCTCGGCCACATGCCCCCATCGATGCACGGTGCGCAGGCCCCAGCGTTCGACGCCGGCACCGATCAGGCCGACCAGGACCGGCGCGACGATCAGCGCCAGCCAGAAATCCAGCCACTGGCTGATCTGGAAGCCGAAATAGGCGCCCAGCATGTAGAAGCTGGCATGGGCGAAATTGAGCACGCCCATCATGGAGAAGATCAGCGTCAGGCCGCTGGCCAGCAGGAACAGCAGCATGCCGTAGAGCACGCCGTTCAGCGTCGAGAAGATCACCAATTCGAGCAAGCCTGCCCCCGTTCAGACATTACGCTCATCCTGATAGGAGACGGCCCCGGATCGCCGGGGCCGTCCGCCTTGATAAAGCCGTCAGCTCGGCTTGGCCATCTTGCAGGTGGTGGCCACGTCGGTCTCGGCCATCGGCACGACCGCGGTGGTCTTCCAGCCCCAGCCGGTTCCTTCCTCATCGAACTTCAGATCGCCGCTGACAGGTGTCAAGACGGAGATATACATGTCCTGGAAGAACTGGTGGTCCTCCGCCCGCATATAGGCATCGGCATTATAGATGGTCTTGAACCGCATGCCGCGCAGCTTCTCGACGAAGACTTTCGGATCGTTCGACTTCGCCTCGTTCATGGCACGCGCCAGCATCTGCATCTGGTTGCGCACGCGCGGATACCACCAGCCCTGGCCGCCGCTTTTCTTGCGGAAGTCGTCTTCCCAGGCGATGTTTTCAGGCGTGTTGATATTGGCATGGCCTTCGGTGATCTGATAGACGCGGTCCTTCAGGCCGGTCTGCTTGATCGCGGTCGGCCCGCCCGCGCCGCCGCCGTAATAGGTGAACCAGTCGACCTGCAGACCAGCATCGGCCGCGGCCTTCAGCAGCAGCGCGATATCGCTGCCCCAGTTGCCGGTGATCACGGTATCGGCGCCGCTGGCCTTGATCTTGGCCACGTAGGGCGCGAAGTCGGTGATCTTGGCGAGCGGATGCAATTCATCGCCGACGATCTGGATATCCGGGCGTTTGGCCTTCAGCATCTCGTTGGCCGATTTGCGCACGGCATGACCGAAGGAATAGTCCTGGTTGATCAGGTAGATCTTCTTGATGTTCGGCTTGGTCTTGATGTAGCTGGTCAGCGCCTGCATCTTGATGTCGCTATGGGCATCCCAGCGGAAATGCCAGTAGCTGCATTTTTCGTTGGTGAAAGCCGGATCGACTGCGGCGTAGTTGAGGTAGATCACCTCTTTGCCCGGGTTGCGGTCGTTGTGCTTGTTGACGAAATCGATCATCGCCGCCGCCGCGCCCGAGCCATTGCCAAGCGTCAGGATGCGCGCGCCGGCATCGATCGCCTTCTGCGCGGCGATCACGGTTTCCTGCGGAGAAAGCTTGTTGTCGTAGGTCAGCAATTCCATCTTCTGGCCGTTCACCCCACCGGCCGCGTTGATCTTGTCGACCATGTACTGGAAATGCTTCACGCCATGCTCGCCGATCGGCGCCATGGCGCCGGACAGCGGGTCGATGAATGCGATCTTTACCTGCGCCCAGGCACCTCCGCCCGGTGCAGCCATGACCGCAAGGCCCGCCGCCAGTGCGGCTGCGGCCAAGCCAGTCCTGAATCGAATTGGCATCAGTTTCCTCCATCCTTATTTTCGTTACGGCGGTTTTTGGTCCGCCGATTCGCCGCGCCGCGGCGAATTTCGTTATCAGCTCTGTCCGCCGTCGATCGTGCTCCCGATCACTTGGCGCCAATCACTTCACGATGGCGGCGTAGATCATGTCGCGCACGGCGGCGCGGTAATGCAGGCGCTGCTTGGGCGATTGCATCATGAAGATGACGAACATCTCCTCTTCCGGATCGACCCAGAAATAGGTGCCGCCCGCACCGCCCCAGTAGTAATCGCCCTCGCTGCCGGGATGCGGCGAAACGCCGTCATCGAGGCGCACGCCGAAACCAAGCCCGAAGCCATAGCCCGGACCGGGCAGATAATACGGGCCGGGCTTGACGCCCTGCCCCATATGGTCGCTGGTCATGTAGGCCACCGTGCGCGGGCTGAGATAACGCCTGCCGTCCAGCTCGCCGCCATTGAGCAGCATCTGCAGAAAGCGCGCATAATCCATCGCCGTGCCGACCAGACCGCCGCCGCCGGATTCCCATTTCCCGGCGACGCGGGGATCGAAGAACATCACGCCGCCGCCCAGGCTGCGATCATCCTGAAACGGCTCTGCGATACGCTCCTGCTGCTTCGCATCGGTCACCGCAAATGCGGTATCGGGCATGCCGAGCGGATCGAACAGCCGGGTCCTGAAGGATTGCGACAGCGGCACGCCATCGACGACCTCGATGACGCGGCCCAGCACATCGGTCGAGTAGCTGTAGTCCCAGATGGTGCCGGGATGATAGGCGAGCGGCTGCTTGGCGATCAGCTCGACGAATTCGGCATTGGTGTAGTCGCCGCTTTGCAGGTTCTCGCGATAGAGCTGCTTCACCGCGCCTTCGCCGAAGAAGCCGTAGGTAAAGCCGGAAGTATGGCGCAGCAGATCCTGCAGGCTGATCGGCCGGCGCGCGGGTATGAGTTCGAAACTCGGCTTGCCGCCGGCCTCTGCTGCGGGCGTTTCGACGCCGACCTGCATCTTGGCCAGGGACGGCAGATATTTCGCCGCCGGATCGCTGAGCGTCATCCGGCCTTCTTCCACCAGCATCATCGCCGTCACCGAAGTGATCGGCTTGGTCATTGAATAGATGCGGAAGATCGAATCGCGCCGCATCGGCGCCTTGGTCGCCGGGTCCTGGATGCCGAACGCCTCGAAATAGGCGATCTTGCCTTCCCGCGCGACCAGCAGCACGGCGCCGGGGATCATCTGTTTTTCGATATCGGCCCGTAATTTGGCTTCGAAGCGCGCGAGGCGCTCGCTGGAGAGACCGACCGCTTCAGGCTGCGTCCTTGGCAAATCCGCCGCAACGGCTCCGGTGAGGGCGCCGACAACAAGACAGACTCCGAGGCCCAGCGTCACGATGAACGCTTTCATGGTTTCCTCCCTCGTGCGAGCCTCACCTTGATGGGTGGGACACCGCTTTCTTGTCTTCGTCTTGGCGTATATGATTGTCGGACAATCCGACGCGAGTCAACGAAACGATTGCGTGAGTTCTCCCGTCATGTGACAAACACGCTGCAACCGGCAGCGCGATTCGGCGATCCCGGTGAGGGGGAGTAAATGTCTGAGTCGGTGGAGAAATTTTCCCGTATTACGCCTACGCCGGCCTACCAGATGGTCGCCGAGGCGATCGAGCGCGAAATACTGTCGGGTCGATTGCGTCCCGGCGATCCGATCGGCACTGAAGCAGAATTGGTGCGGCAGTTCGGCGTGAACCGCTCCACGGTGCGCGAAGGCATCCGCCTGCTGGAGCATGGCGGTCTGGTGCAGCGCGATTCCAGCCGCCGGCTTTCCGTCGGCCTGCCGCATTACAATCGACTGGCGACGCGCGTCACCCGCGCGCTGGTGCTGCATCAGGTGACCTTCCGTGAATTGTTCGAGGCCACCATGGCGCTGAGCCTTGCGTCCATCGAACTCGCGGTCGAGCGCGCCTCCAATGAAGAGATCGAAGCGCTGGAAGCGAATATCGCCGCCACCGAAGCGGTGATCGACGATCACGCGGCGATTGCGGCGCTGGATTCGGAATTCCACATCCTGCTGGAAAAGACCGGCCGCAACCGCGTGCTGGAACTGGCGCGCGAGCCTTCCAACATGCTGATCCATCCGACCACGCATGCCGCGCTGGGCGGCACGCCGCATGGTCCGCGCCGCCTGATCGAAGCGCATCGCATGCTGGTCAAGGCGATCCGCGAGCGCGACAAGGAGATGGCGCGGCTATGGACCCGCCGCCATCTGAATGACTGGCGCAAGGGCTTCGAGAAGGCCGGGATGGATCTCGATCAGCCGATCGATGCTGTCACGATGCCGCATGCAATGGCCTGACCGGGGTCAAGCTCACATTCTGCAGGTGGTCGGCAGCGCGGTCTGGGCCGCCGGCACCATGCCCGCGGTCTTCCAGCCCCAGCCGGTTTTCTCTTCATCGTATGTCATGCCCGGCTCCAGCGGGCCGAAGGACGCAATGTAGAGATCCTGCAGCACCTGATGGTCGGCTTTGCGCATCAGCGCCTCGCCGCCATACATGGTCTTGCGTGTGGCGCCGCTCATCGCCTGCGCGATTTTCAGCGGCTCAGTGCTGCCGCTGCGCTCCACGGCATCCTTCAGCATCTCCATCGCAAGGCGAATGCGCGGCACGTTGAAGCTGCCGCCGAAGCGGGCGAGATACTCGGCTTCGATTGCATCGGCCTGCAGCAGGTTGGCATGGCCCTCAATCACCGCAAAAACGCGATGCGCAAGGCCGGTCTGGCGCACCGCCGTCGGACTGCCGATGCCGCTGGCATAATAGGTATACCAGGCAGCCTGCAGGCCTGAATCGGCTGCGGCCTTTAAGAGCAGCGCAAGGTCGCTGCCCCAGTTGCCGGTGATCACGCTGTCAGCGCCGCTCGCCTTGATCTTCACGACATAGGGCGAGAAATCGGTGATCTTCGCCAGCGGATGCAATTCGTCACCCACAATCTCGATATCCGGCCGCTCGGCTTTGAGCATGGCCGCTGCCGCGGCGCGCACCGCCTGGCCGAAGGAATAATCCTGGTTGATCAGATAGACCTTGCGGATCTGCTTCTGGCCGCCGATGAACCTGGCCAGCGCCAGCATCTTCATGTCAGTATGCGCATCGAAGCGGAAATGCGCGCTGGAGCATTTCTCATTGGTCAGCACCGGATCGCCGGCGGCGTAGTTCAGGTAGATCACCTCGCGGCCGGGATTGCGCTCGTTATGCTTGGCGATGAAATCAACCAGGGCGGCCGCGGCCGAGGAGCCATTGCCCTGCGCGATGATGCGAATGCCGGCATCGACCGCCTTCTGCGCCTGGATCAGCGTTTCCTGCGGCGACAGCTTGTTGTCGAAGCCGGTGATTTCAAAACGGAGCTGCGGCGTACTGAGACGTTCCGCCATGAACCTGAAATGATTCAGGCCGTTCTGCGTGACCGCCGCCGCCGGACCGGACAGCGGATCGATGAAGGCGATGCGGACGGTTGTCGGGCCTGCTATCTGGGCTTGGGCGGTAACGGAGAGGAAAACAACAGTGAGGAAGGCGAGAACGCGCATGGATGCTCCTGCAGCAATATGTGCGGGAGCCTAGTAAGAAACGCCGCCGACGCAAGCCGCGGCAGATGCAGTTCGCTTCACACTATCTGAGATCGATTCGATGCGCCCGTGATGCATTGGCGGCGGAAAAATAAAAAGGGTGCCGCCTGGGATGGGCGGCACCCTGTGGGCTATCCGGGCGGAGGGGCGGGAGGCCCGGACAGATTCTGTCTGGAAAGACAGAAGCTTTAGCGTATCTACACCTGTTTTTTACGCGGCCTGGGCAGCGCCGGCGCCCTGCATGGCAGCTTCGCCATCGAGCACTGCGGCCACCGCATGCACCACGGCGGCAATGCGCACGGCCTGCTGCACCTGCTCTTCGGTCAGGCCATGCTTGCGCAGCTGCGCCTCATGGCTTTCGACGCACATGCCGCAGCCATTAACGGCGGAGACGGCCAGCGACCAGAGCTCGAAATCGACCTTGTCGACGCCGGGCTTGCCGATCACGTTCATGCGCAGCTTGGCCGGCAGCGACTTGTAGTTCGCGCTCGGCTCATGCGCCATCATGTGGACAAAGCGGTAGTAGATGTTGTTCATGCCCATGATGGCGGCGGCGGCTTTGGCAGCGGTCAGCGCCTCTTCCGACAACTTGGGACCGAATTCGGCGAGCAATTCCTGGATCACCACCGGCTGGCGCGAGGCCAGGGCGGTCGCAATGAACGTGCCAGCGCGCTGCTGCTCGGTCAGGCCCGGCTCGGTGGCCAGCGAGCCCAAATTCAGCTTGAGATCGCGGGCATATTCGGGAAGGCGGTTCTTCAGGCTCTCGAGGCTCATGGCGGAACTCCTCTTACTCTTTTTATTCGTTGGAGCGGTCGGCCCGCCGCCGGTGTGACGGCGGGCCTTCCGTTTGCCGCATTAGGCGGCGGGCTTGAGGACTTCTTCGCCCTTCTGCCAGTTGCAGGGGCAAAGCTCGTCGGTCTGCAGAGCGTCGAGCACGCGCAGAACTTCCTGCGGGTTGCGGCCGACGCTGAGGTCGTTCACCGAGACGAAGCGGATGACGCCTTCCGGATCGACGATGAAGGTGGCGCGCAGGCAGACGCCCTCGGCCTTGTCGAGGATGCCGAGCTGCTGGCTGAGCTCACGCTTGATGTCGGCGAGCATGGCAAACGGCAGATCCTTCAGATCCGCATGGTTGTTGCGCCACGCCAGGTGGACATATTCGGAGTCAGTCGACACGCCGTAGATCACCGCGTCGCGATCGTTGAACTCGCCGTTCAGCTTGCCGAAGGCAGCGATCTCTGTCGGGCAGACGAAGGTGAAATCCTTCGGCCAGAAGAAGACGACCTTCCACTTGCCCTTGTCGGACTCATTCGAAATGTCGGTGAAGGCCTTCTTCGGGTCGGTAGACACGACGGCCTTGAGGTTGAAGGCAGGGAACTTGTCGCCAATGGTCAACATGAGAAAACGCTCCTCTCTTGAGTAACAAAAAGTCTGGGGCAGCGAGCCTGGTCAGCGCCCGCTGAAGTCATTACTACCCGGATTGCCGATCATCGTTCCAACGGATAATTCCGTTGAAACTGATCGACTATTCCGATTAAACTGCCGCCATGATCAACCTTCCTACCCTGCGGCAGTGGCGTTACCTGGTGGCTTTGGCGGAAATCCGCCATTTCGGCAAAGCTGCCGAGGCCTGTTTCGTCACCCAGTCGACGCTCTCCGCCGGCATCCAGGAACTGGAAACGCAGCTGGACGCCGCTTTGGTCGACCGCACGAAAAGAAAAGTTGTGCTGACCCCCTTGGGAGAGGAACTGGCCAGCCGGGCGCGCGAGCTGCTGCGCGAGGCGGAGGAGATGGTGCTGCTGGCCCGCGCGGCCTCGGCGCCCCTGACCGGGCCGCTGCGGCTGGGGGTCATTCCCACGATCTCGCCCTTCCTGCTGCCACGGGTGCTGCCGTCGCTGCGCAAGCGCTTCCCCGAGCTGAAGCTGTTTTTGCGCGAGGACCTGACCCTGCGGCTGATCGACCAGTTGCAGGCCGGCAAGCTCGACCTGCTGCTGATCGCGCTGCCTTTCGAGGCCGGCGCGCTGGATACCCTGCCGCTTTTCGATGACGAATTCCTGGTGGCCTGCCGCTCGGACAATCCGCTGGCCAATCGCGCCAGCGTGAAGCTGGATGACCTGGCCGACAGCAACTTGCTGCTGCTGGAAGACGGCCATTGCCTGCGCGATCACGCGCTGGCCGCCTGCCGCCTGCCGCCCTCGCCGCGCCGCGACGGCTTTGCCGCCACCTCGCTGCACACTTTGGTGCAGATGGTCGATAGCGGTCTGGGCATCACCCTGCTGCCGCAGCTGGCGCTCGATGCCGGCGTGCTGCGTGGCACCGATGTGGTCACCCGGCCGCTCGGCACTGGAAAGAAGGGCGAGGCAGCGCGCCAGATCGGCCTCGCCTGGCGGCGCGGCACGCAGCGCGCCAAGGAATTCCAGCTTTTCGGCGAAGCCCTGGTCGCCGCAATCCACCAAACCTCCGAACCCGCCCCAGCGAAGAGAGCCTGAACCGATGCCCAAGACCCTGATCCGCCCGGCAACGCCGGAGGATGCCGTCACCATTGTCGACCTGGTGAAGGCGCTGGCGATCTACGAAAAAGAGCCGCTGACCAGCGTCAAGATCACGCCCGAGGATGTGCTGCGCGATGGTTTCGGGCCGCAGAAGCGCTTCGAGGCGCTGATCGCCGAACTGGACGGCGAACCGGTCGGCTTTGCGCTGTTCTTCCACAATTACTCGACCTGGGAAGGCCGCGCGGGCCTGTTCATCGAGGATCTGTTCGTGCTGGAACGCGCCCGCGGCCATGGCCTGGGCCGCCAGATGATCACGGCGCTGGCGGCGATTGCCGATTCACGTGGCTGCCGCCGGCTGGAACTGAATGTGCTGGACTGGAATCCGACGCGCGATTTCTATCACCGGCTTGGCATCAATCATCTGAAGGAATGGCTGCCCTACCGCATGACGCAGCCGGCCATCGCAGCTTTGGGCGCGGAGGCCGATCCGGCCTGGTTCCCTGCACTCGGCAAGATCAAATAAAGCCGTCGCCCTGGATCAGGCCCGGGGCGATGAACATATCTTGAGCACAAACGAAAACGGCGCGCCGCTTTCGCTGGCGCGCCGTCGTGATTCGAAAACCTGACGGTTTACTTGACCGATTTGATCTCGATATCAGTGCTCACTTCCGCCTTGTGGCTGAGCGCCGGCGAAACCGGCGGATGCGGCGAGCGGCGGTTGCTGATCTCGTCGGCGCGGCGCTGGCGATAGACGCTGCGCAGCGTGACGTAATAGTCGAGCGAGGTGCGCTCCAGGTTATCCAGCGTCTCCAGCAGCTCGGCGCGGCTGTCGATGCCGGTCAGCGCGGCGCGGGCGTAAATCCATTCTTCCTGGTCGGTGTTGTTCAGATACCAGTTGAGCGGATCGGCCACCGAGTCGACGGCCAGGCCAGCGAGGTCGCGCGGGTTGGACGGGCCGAGCACCGGGATGAAGAGATAGGGGCCTTCGCCGCTGCCCCAGACCGCCAGGGTCTGGCCGAAATCTTCGGTATGCGGCTCAATGCCGAACCACTTGTCGGCAGCATCATAGAAGCCCAGCACGCCAATGGTGGAGTTGATGCCGAAACGGGCAAGCGTGTTGCCGGCGCGCCCGGTTTCACCCTGCAGCAGGTCGTTGGCCAGGATCACCGGCGAGCGCAGGTTGATCAGCGCGCTGCGGATGCCGGTACGGACCGGATCGGGCACCAGCATCTGATAGGTGAAGGCAACCGGCTTGAGCAGGAAGTGGTCGATCACCTGATGCAGCTCGAACATCGCGCGGTTCACCGGCTCAAGCGGATCGTTCACGGCGTCGAAATCGGCACGGGCCTGCGGATCTGCCGGCGGCGTGGCACAGCCTGCGAGAAGAGCGGTGGAAAGCACGATGGCAAGCGGGAGGCTCTTCCACTTGGACGTGCGCAACGCAACGGGCATGCTTATAGGACCTCTTATAGTTCTTAGGCTTAGGTTATCCGGCATCGCACAAAGACTGGCAAGCCGAATCCCGCCATGGAGCCCTCAACCGAGCCGGGCACGGAGTTTTTGCCGGAACTGGTGCAGTTCTGCAACAGCAGTTGCTGTGATTAGTGAAGGCGGTCACTTGTTTGGGGGTCGGTATCTTCCTCGTCCGGGTCGTCCGTCTCTATCGCAGGTATAGAATAAGACCCCTTAAGCCACCGGTGCAGATCAACATCGGCGCAGCGGCCCGAGCAGAACGGGGTATGCTGGGGCACCGAGGGCTTTCCGCATATCGGGCAGGTTTTGGCGGTCATCGGATCGACGATCCCTGAACTCAGCGATCCCTGCGGGACACCTGGAAGGCCTCGCGGCGGCGACCCGGCTCCGGCTTCACATGAACGACGGCGCCGATCTGGCGTTCCAGCCGGCTGCGCAAATCGGCATCGAGCAGGGCGGCGACATCCGGCGCGCAGGCGATTTCCAGCTTCACGCCGGGCGGACTGGAAGCCGCTTCGCGCCAGGCGCGGCGCAGCAGCTCGGCCAGCACCGCCGGCAGGGAGGGCAGCTGCCCGTCGCCGTCGCAGGTGGGGCAGGCTTCGAACAGTCGTGCCGAAAGAGGCTCGCCGGTGCGCTTGCGCGTCATCTCGACCAGGCCCAGCGCCGACATGCCGAGCACCTTGGTGGAGGCAGGATCCTTCGCCAAGGCCTGGCGCAGCGCATTGACCACGCGCGAGCGATAGGCGGCGTTTTCCATATGCAGGAAGTCGATGACGATGATCCCGCCGATGTCGCGCAGGCGCAGCTGGCGGGCAATCTCGGCAGCGGCTTCGAGATTGATCTTCAGCGCCACTTCCTCGAAGGCATTGCCGCGGGCGCTGGCCCGTCCGGAATCCACGTCGATGGCGGTCAGCGCCTCGGTTTCGCCAAAGACGATGGAGCCGCCCGACGGCAGCGCGACGCGGCGGGCGAGCGCGTCCGCGATATCCTGCTCGATGTCGAACAGATCGAACAGACCCGCCGGATCATCGAAACGTTCCAGGCGGCCGACATAATCGGGCGCATGCTCGAACAGCCAGGCGCGCGCTTCGGCGAAGCCTTGCGCGGCATTGACGCGGATGCGGTCCAGCTTCGCCCCGACATAGTTGCGCAGCGCGCGTCCGACCGGGCCCATTTCGCGCCACAGTTCGGCCGGCACATCGGAACTGGCTGCGGCCCTGTTGCGGCGTTCTTCGATGGCGATCCAGCGCGCCTGCAGCCGCTGCAGATCGGCGGCGAGTTCTTCCTTGCTGACGCCCTCGGCATTGGCATTGACGACGCAGCCCATGGATTTGCGCCGGTCGCCCACGCGGCGCTCTTCGCCATCATAGGGCGTGGTGCGGGCGGAGCGGCGGTCGCCCACGCGGCGCTGCAAGCGGGCAGCGACTTCCAGCGGCGTCTGATCGGCGAGCGCCAGCAAACTCTGCATCACCGCGGCCAGGCGCATGCGTTCGGCATCCTGCACGATGCGCTTGGTGACCCGCACGGCCCTGTCGAAAGGCGTCAGTGACAGGAAGCGGCCAGGCAACGCGATCTGGCAGGTAAGCTTGACGCCCTTCTCGCCAACCGGATCGCGGATCACCTGCACGAGGATGGTTTCGCCTTCATGCAGGATCTGCTCGATCGGCTTGTCGCCCGCCTTGCCATCGGCGCCATTGACCAGATCGTCGCGGCCGAGGAAGCCATCGCGGCTCAGCCCGATATCGACATAAGCGGCCTGCAGGCCCTTTTCGATGCGGCGCACGCGGCCCAGGAAGATGGCGCCAAGCGCGGAGTCACGTTCCGGGCGCTCCAGATCGAGATGGACCAGGCGGTCATCCTCGACCAGCGCGATCCGCGTCTCGGTCAGCCCTACATCGATCAGCAGCTCGTTGGCCATCGAATCACTTATAGCCGCTTTTCCGGCCAAAGCGGATAGCCGTAGCCGGCCAGCAATTTGGCGGTTTCCGACAGCGGCAGGCCGACCACGTTGGAATAGGAACCGCCAAGCCAGGTGACAAACTGATCGGCGCGGCCCTGAATGGCGTAGCCGCCGGCTTTGCCCTCACCCTCGCCGCATTGCACATAGCCATCGATCTCAGCATCCGACAGCCGTTTGAATTTCACGATGGTTTCAACGAGCCGCTGCGCCTGGCGGCCATCGGGATGGCGCAGCACCAGGCCAGTCAGCACCCGGTGCCGCCGCCCCGACAGAAGCGAAAGACAGCGCCGCACGTCCTGCGGATTTTCGGCCTTGGGCAGAATACGGCGGCCCAGCGCAACGACCGTATCGGCGGCCAGCACCAGCGCATCCACGCGCTGCGCAGCCACGGCAGCAGCCTTCTCGGCCGCAAGGCGCAGGGCCAGTTGACGGGGCAATTCGCCTTTTCGCGGCGTTTCATCGAGTTCCGCCGGCAGGACCGCCGCCGGCGTGACGCCAATCTGCGCCAGCAGATCGCGCCGGCGCGGCGAGGCCGAGGCCAGGACGAGCGGAAGCGCGACCATGGAGCCTCGGCGGTAGGCTTTACTTGAAGCGGAAGGTGATGCGACCCTTGGTCAGGTCGTAAGGGGTCATTTCCACCATGACCTTGTCGCCGGCCAAAACGCGGATCCGGTTCTTGCGCATTTTGCCCGAGGTATGCGCCAGCACCTCATGTCCGTTGTCCAACTTGACCCGGAACATTGCGTTGGGCAGCAACTCGTCGACAACGCCGGGAAATTCCAGCAATTCTTCCTTGGCCATTCCGCCTCTAGCTAATGGGTAATTTTCCGCGCCGGGGATCGGCGCGGCGTTGGAACATGCGCGCCCGGGGGTGGAAAATCAAGCGGGTGCGGTGCCGAACCCGTGCACTTTGCGAACAAGACTGGAACGCGGGCGCGATATCCGGCGCTGGCCCTACTCCACTTCGATGCGGATCGCCGACCAGACCAGCTTGGCATCGTCCTTGGCGTCGCCGCCTTGCGGGATGACCACCCAGATTGGACCGCGGCCGCCCAGGCCGAGATAGCGGTCATCGGCCTTCACCGCCAGCAGCACGGCACCGCTGTCGATCTCCTGCTTCGTCAGCTCGGCGGCATAGCCGTCGATGGCGAAGATTTTCACCTTGCTGCCTTGCGCGCCCGCCGCCTTCAGCACATCGCGCAGCTGCGGGCCTTCGAATTTATAGGCCTTCGGCCAGGCGTCGTATTTCGCCGTCAGTGTCTGCATGCCCAGCTTTTCCAGCATGGCGAGATCGAAGGCGGCGGCCTTGTCGAAACTGACATCGTTGAACTTGAAGAAGGCGTCTTCGAACTGATCCAGCGCGCCGCGATTGGCATTGGCGATCTTGCCGTGCACGGTGAGCACCACCGGACCGGCCGGCGTGGCGAGATCCGCGCCGGAAGCGGTCTGCGCCAGCATGGTCACGGCGAACAGCAGACCCGCAAGCGATGCAGCAATCTGACGGAACATCGATTTTCCCCCATATCGTGGACCAGTTAGCCTGTCCGCTACCGGTTTAGCGAACTCTGGTTACGGAAGTGTGTCGCCGCCGTCCAGCGGAAAAGTCAGCGCGGGTGCTGGCGCGGGAAGATCATCGTGGCGGTGGTGCCCGAGCCCAGTTCGCTGTCGATGGTCAGGCGTCCGCCATGCAGGCCCATGAGACGGCGCGAGATCGCCAGGCCAAGGCCGGTGCCCTGACGGCGCTGGTTCTTCGGTCCCGCCTGGTAGAAAGCCTCGCCCAGCCGGACGAGATCGCTGGGCGCGATGCCCGGCCCGTCATCGACGATGCTGATTCGCACCTCGCGCATATCGGCGGAGCCGCGCACAACGATCCGGCCTTCCTCGGGGGTGAATTTGATTGCATTGGAGATCAGGTTCAGCAGCACCTGACGCACTGCGCTGCGGTCAGCGCGCAGCTCCGGCAGGTTGTGCAGCGAGGCATCCATCACCAGCGACTGATCTTTCTGCCGCGCCTGGGGCAGCAGCAGCGAGATCACCACATCGGCCTCGTCGACGATCTTCAGCCGGTCCAGCGTCAGGGTCATCTTGCCGGCTTCGATGCGGCTGAGATCGAGGATGGAGTTGATCACCTCCAGCAGATGCTGGCCCGCCTGGCGGATCAGCCCGGCATAATCCTTGTAAGACGCATGCCCGAGCGGCCCATAGGCTTCGCTTTCCATCATCTCGGCGAAGCCGATCACCGCATTGAGCGGCGTGCGCAGTTCATGGCTCATGAAGGCGAGGAATTCGCCTTTGGAACGGGAGGCCAGCATGGCCTCCTCGCGGGCAGCCTCGGTCTCGACCAAGGCGCGATGCAGCTCCAGCGCGTCGGTGACCAGAGCCGCAAAATCGCGCAGCCGGCTGCGCGACAGGTCGTTGAAGCTCCGCGCCACGGTATCGAAGATCGCCAGCGTGCCGATGCGCTGGCCTTCCATGCTGACCAGCGGCGCGCCCGCATAAAACCGCAGGCCGCCTCCCTGCACATAGGGATTGTCGGCAAAGCGATCGTCCATCGACGCATCTTCGACGACGCAGACCTCGTCCTGCAAAATCGCCCAGGAGCAGAATCCATGCTCGCGCGGGACTTCGCGGACATCGATGCCGATATGCGACTTGAACCAGATGCGGTCGGAATCGACCAGGGAAACCATCGCGCCGGTGGTGCCGAAAATATGCGCCGCCAGCTTCACCAGACGATCGAAACGCGGATCGTATGGCGTGTCGAGGATGGCGAAGCGGTGCAGCGCGTCGAGGCGCGCCTCTTCGTCCGGCGGGAAGGGTGCGGCGGTAGCCAAGGAAGGGAGTCCTTTCAGGCCGTCTTTGATAGAGACAGCCCCGTTCCCTCGCAAGTCCTTACGGCATGCTGCCGTCACACCGGTATCGATCCGATGCCGAGATTTTCGACAGAGCGATACCGGCGCGATACATCCCTGGTTTGGTTAATTGCGACGAAGGATCGCCTCGCCATCGACGGTGACGGAAACGGTCTGCTCGCCGGCCGCCGCAACCGGCGCCGCGGCAGCGGTCATGCCCTCGGCGCGCATCGCCTTCATCATCATCGGCCGCGGGATGATGCCGCCGTTCAGTCCGACCCGCGCCCAACCGGCAAAGCGCAGGCCAAGCGCTGCCGCCGCCTTCTCTGCCCGCGCGGTCAGCCGCTGCAACGCTTCGGTGAACAGCTCATCCTGCAGCCCCCGCTGCTGCTCGCGTGAAACGGCGTAGCCAAGTTCCTGCAGCAGCAGGCCGTCATTTTGCAGCGCGCCGACGGCTTCCAGCAGCTTGGCGTCATCCTTGGCGGTGACGATCAGGCTTTGCTGGGCGCGCCAGACCGGCGCAGGCGGCTTGCTGCCGGCCGGCAGGTTCTGCGGCCGCGGCGGCGTCTCCTGGTAGGTGTTGTAGCCGCCGGTCTCTACTTCCAGTCCCAGCGAAC
Organism: uncultured Ferrovibrio sp.; assembly: GCF_937960835.1. Taxonomy (GTDB): domain Bacteria; phylum Pseudomonadota; class Alphaproteobacteria; order Ferrovibrionales; family Ferrovibrionaceae; genus Ferrovibrio. The sequence goes on along the minus strand of NZ_CALGPC010000020.1, from coordinate 131,750 downwards.
GCACCTTGGCCAGCGCCTTGGTCATTGCGGCATTCACCGCATTCTGCGCATCGGCCGCCTGTTCGGAACTGGCCTGCGCCATCAGCCGCGCGCGAATGGTATCCGGCGTGACATCGCGCTCTGCCGTCTCGCTCAAATTCAGCAGCGTGGCGTCATCGGGCAGATTGCGCTGGGTCTGCGCCAGAGTCGAATCGGAAAAGGCCGCGGCGGCGACGATGGTGGCAAGCGCAAGAGCGGGGATGAGGCGGCGAGATGCCATGTCGATTCTCCAGATCACGTTTTCGCGCAGCATAGCCGAAAAACCATGGCGACTTTACGGCAGCTTATGATGAATGGCCGTTAACCGAAGAGCGGTCTTAAGTGCCGGGGGATGTCTGGCCAATTCGCAGATCAGATTCCAGGCACACCGATCGCCGGCTTGGTGAAGCGGGCACGGATCCGCTTCTGCAGGAAATCGCGCACCTCGCGATAGGCGGCCAGGCGCTGCTCGCGCGTGCCTTCCACCACGGTGGGATCGAAGGTATGCCAAAACTCGACATCGCAGGCCATGGTGCGTGTCATCTCGACAGCGGTGTGCTGCGCCTCGGGCGACAGCGAGATGATCAGGTCGAAGGAGCTGTCTTCCAGATCGTCGAAGCTTTTGGGGCGATGTTTGGTGATGTCGATGCCGATCTCATCCATCACCTCGACGGCCAGCGGATCGACCGGCTGTTTGCGCACGCCGACCGAGTCGACGAAGATCTGCTTCGGGTACAATGCCTTCAGCATGCCCTCGGCCATCGGGGAGCGGACGCTGTTCATGGTGCAACAGAACAGCACGCTGCCGGGAAGCCGATCGCTCATCGCTTACCGGATATGCAGAACGCAAATGAGGGTGAACAGCCGGCGGGCAGTGTCGAAATCGGTTTCGATCTTGCCCTTCAGCCGCTCGCGCAGCAATTCCGACCCCTCATTGTGAATGCCGCGCCGCGCCATATCGAGCGTCTCGATCTGCGACGGCGTTGCCCGCTTGATCGCCTGATAGTAGCTGTCGCAGATGGCAAAATAGTCGCGCACGATGCGGCGGAAGGGCGACAGCGCGAGAATGATCTTGCCCAGCGGCTTCTTATCCTCGTCGCGGATGTCGAAGACCAGGCGGTTCTCCTCGATCGCCAGGCAAAGCTGGAACGGCCCCTGATCCTCATGGGCGCCGAGCGGCGAAAAAACATTCTGCTCGATCAGGTCGAAGATCGCGACCTGGCGCTCATGCTCGATATCGGGCGACCGCCGCACGACACTGCGCTCGTCGAGTTCGATCCCGACGAGACGGTGATTGGCGGGCGGTGCCTTTGCCGTCATGCCGCTCCACTATTCAGGCGAATGGCGACCGACAGCGCATGGCCGTGCAGCCCCTCGGCTTCGGCCAAGGCCACTGCCGCGGGGCCGATCTGACGCAGGGACGCATCGTCGCACTGCACCAGCGTCGTGCGCTTCATGAAATCGAGCAGGTTCAGACCCGATGCAAAGCGCGCCGCGCCGGCGGTCGGCAGCACATGGTTGGGGCCGGCGACGTAATCGCCCACCGCCTCCGGCGTATGGCGGCCGAGGAAGATCGCGCCGGCATGGCGGACTTTCGCGGCGAGCGCCTGCGGATCCTCGACGGCAAGCTCAAGATGCTCCGGCGCGATGGCGTCGATCAGCGGCGCGGCATCGGAGAGCTGCTTGACTGTGATCAGCGCGCCGAACTTCTCCCAGCTGGCCGTTGCGATCTCGGAGCGCGGCATGGTCGAAAGCTGCTGGCGCACAGCGGCGCCGACACGGCCGGCAAAGGCGGCATCGTCGGTGATCAGCACCGACTGCGCGACTTCGTCATGCTCGGCCTGGCTGAGCAGATCGGCGGCGATCCAGGAGGGATCGTTCTTGTTGTCGGCCACGACCAGGATTTCCGATGGGCCCGCCGGATTGTCGATGCCCACCTGGCCAAAGACCAGCCGCTTGGCGGTGACGACGAAGCTGTTGCCCGGGCCGGTGATCTTGTCGACCGGCTTGATGCTTTCGGTGCCATAGGCGAGCGCGGCCACGGCCTGCGCGCCGCCGACGCGATAGGCCTCATGCACGCCGGCCAGCTTGAGCGCCGCCATCACCAGCGGATTGAGTTCGCCGCCCGGCGTCGGCACCACGACGACGACGCGGCGCACGCCGGCCACCACCGCCGGAACCGCATTCATCAGCACGGATGACGGATAGGCCGCCTTGCCGCCCGGCACATAAAGGCCGACGGCATCCAGCGGCGTCCAGCGATGGCCAAGCTTCACGCCCTGCGCGTCGGTATAGAAATCGTCCGACGGCTTCTGCCGGGCGTGGAAGGCGCGGATGCGCTCGGCCGCGACTTGCAGCGCCTGAAACGTCTTCTTGTCCACCTGCGCAGCAGCGGCATCGATCTCCGCCTCGCTGATGCGCAGGCCCAGCCTGGCGGAATCGACCTTGTCGAATTTCGCATTCAGCTCATGCAGCGCCGCATCGCCGCGCTTGCGCACGTCGGCAATGATCTGCGCCACCGTGGCGGTGACATCGGCCTCGGCGTCGCGCTTGGCCTTTACCAGCGCGTCGAAGCGGGCGGCGAAATCGGACTCGGATGCATTCAACTCAACGGGCATGGACAGGCCTTTTCTCGACTACGGCCCGGAACTTTTCCAGCCAGCCGCCTACTTGCTCGGGCCTGGTCTTCAGCGCGGCGCGGTTGACGACCAGACGGGAAGTCACCTGCGCAATCACTTCGACTTCGACCAGACCATTTGCCTTCAAGGTAGCGCCGGTGGAGACCAAGTCCACGATGCGGCGGCAGAGCCCCAGCGTCGGCGCCAGTTCCATCGCGCCGTTCAGTTTGATGCATTCGGCCTGCACGCCGCGGGCGGCGAAATATTTCTGCGTCACATGCGGGTATTTGGTGGCGACGCGCACGTGGCTCCAGCGTTTCGGATCGTCCGATTTCGACAATTCGGCCGGCTCGGCGACGCTCAAGCGGCAATGGCCGATATCGAGATCAAGCGGCGCATAGATCTCGGGGAAATCGAATTCCATCAGCACGTCGTTGCCGGCGACGCCAAGCTGCGCCGCGCCGAAGGCGACGAAAGTGGCAACATCGAAGCTGCGCACGCGGATCAGCTCGATATCCGGCTGGCTGGTGGCAAAGCGCAGCTTGCGGCTGTCCTCGTTGGCGAATTCCGCTTCCGGCTCGATGCCGGCGGCGAGCAGCAGCGGCATCACTTCCTTGAGGATGCGGCCCTTTGGCAGGGCCATCACCAGCTTGGTGTCGCCCCCCTTCATGTCTGTCGGCGAGGCGTTCATTCTTCCACCTTGTGTTGCGGGACGCGCCGGACCGGGAAAGGCGTGCCGATATCCTGCATCTGCGCATCGATGCATTCGACATCCAGCTTCACGGCACCGCCGCCGGCGAAGACGAGCGTCAATTGCGCGGCAGGATCTTCGCGCGGCTCGGCCAGAATGGAGAGCAGCTCCAGCACCGTCTTGCTGTCCTGACGGTCGATTCCGGTGGACTGCACCTTCAGCACGCCATCGAAATGCAGCCCGGCGGCGACGCGGATATGCGGCGTGGCGCGGATCAGGCGGCGCTTGGCATCGGCACGGCCTTCGTCTTCCCAGCGGAAGCGGTTGAGCACCAGGGCGAAGCGGCGCTGGCGCGGCTGATAGGTCATGTCGACGGGGCGCAAGGTGGCGTCCTGCAGGCAGGCCGACAGCACCGTGATGTCCTCGACATCCTCGGCCCGCAGGCGCAGCGGCTGGTAACGCGCAGCAGCCATCGTTATCCCTTCAGTCGCTCGATCACGGCGCCGCAGGCCGCCAGCTTCTCTTCCAGCCGCTCATAGCCGCGGTCGAGATGATAGACACGATTGACGATCGTCTCGCCTTCGGCAGCCAAGCCCGCCAGCACCAGCGAGACCGAGGCGCGCAGATCGGTGGCCATCACCGGCGCGCCGGTCAGCTTGGGCACGCCGCGCACCAGGGCCGACGAGCCATGCACCACGATATTCGCTCCCATGCGGGTCAGTTCCGGCACATGCATGAAGCGGTTTTCGAAGATCGTCTCGGTGATCATCGCCGCCCCTTCGGCCACCGTCATGATCGACATCATCTGCGCCTGCATGTCGGTGGGAAAGCCCGGATAGGGCTGCGTGAGGAAATCGACCCCGCGCAGGCGGCTGCCATTGCGCTGGATGGAAACGCCGCGCGGCGTCTCCTCCACCTTGCAGCCGGCCTCGCGCAGCTTGTCGGCCACGGCTTCGATCAGGTCGAGCCGCGCGCCGATCAGTTCGACATTGCCGCCGCAGATCGCGACCGCCGCCGCATAGGTGCCGGTCTCAATGCGATCGGGCACGATCTTATGCGTGGCGCCATGCAGCGAGCGCTTGCCATGGATGGTCAGATGCTCGCTGCCGACGCCTTCGATATCGGCACCCATCGCGATCAGGCAATGGCAGAGATCGGTGATCTCCGGCTCGCGCGCGGCATTCTCAAGGACAGTGGTGCCCTCGGCCAGAGCGGCAGCCATCAGCAGATTCTCGGTGGCGCCAACGGAGACCATGGGAAAGCGGATCACGCCGCCCTTCAGGCCTTTGGGCGCCTTGGCCTTGATATAGCCGCCCTCGACCTCGATCTCGGCGCCGAGGGTCTTCAGTCCCATCAGATGCAGATCGACCGGCCGCGTGCCGATGGCGCAGCCGCCGGGCAGCGACACTTCCGCTTCGCCAAACCGCGCCAGCAAAGGGCCCAGCACCAGCACGGAGGCGCGCATCTTGCGCACGATATCGTAGGGCGCCAGCGTGGATTCGATCTTTGCCGCGTTGAGATGGATGGTGCGGCCTTCCGGCGTGCCGTTGCCGCCATCCATCGACACGTCGACCCCGTGCTGCTGCAGCAGATGCGCCATGGTGGCGATATCCGCCAGATGCGGGACATTGGACAACGTCAAGGTCTGGTCGGTCAGCAGGCTGGCGGTCATCAGCGGCAGGGCGGCGTTCTTCGCCCCCCCAATCGCGATGCTTCCTTCCAGCGGCCTGCCGCCACGTAACCGGATACGATCCATATAAACCTTTGATTTTTAAGGGCCGCTGGCTCCAGGACCGCACGGCGCGCGATATCGTGTCAGCCGCTTGTCTAGCGCAGACCGGCCGGAATCGCCAGAGCGAGCGCCTGATTTGGGCACGCCAGGGGGCGGCGGCCGAATGGCGATGTCATCCTCTGAACGGAGGATGTCGGCGGGAACGGACCTGCCTATAGGGGAAGGGCCTTACAGGCATCGCTCCCACGGGGGGGCTACTTTTGGACAGGAGGCAGACATGCGTTACTCGATCCCCGCTCTCGCCGCTGTGCTGGCGGCATCCTTTACCCTGACGGCCCAAGCCCAGACTGTCGCCGTGGCACCGACCCAAGCGCCGCCGCAGCAGGACATGGTCCGCATGAAATCCGACGCCAATGCGGTGGTTGCCGCTTTGCGCAACGGCATGCCGCTCGGCTATCTGTGCTTCCGCGGCGAAGACGGCGTACGGCGGACCGTCAGCGCCACCTTCGATGACGTGCTGAAGGCCAAGCAGGAGGCCGCGGCCAAGTCGAACACCGCCTTTACCATCGGCTATGACCGCAAGCAGGCGGAAGCCATGGTCGGCGACGCGATGGTGGCAAGCTGCGTTGCGTCCTACGTCGGCGCCGCTTCGGCTTATCCCAGCTTCTGATCGCAAAACCCAGCCCGCATCCGACGCCGCGGCGGATTTCGCCGCGGCGTTTGTTTTTCCGGCCGTGCGCCGCGCCAAAGGGTTGTCAGCAGACGGATCGCCACCGCCATCACAGCGGCATGATCAAAAAAACCGCTTGCATCCTCCAAATGGAGGATGCGGGAATATTCCCGTGCATTAAGCGTGGCAGACATGATAACGGCCGGTGGGGAAGGCCGCTCTTCGATGATCTCCAGGAGGCAGTGGAGACATGGAAAAGCTCGATATGGCGATCGCCAGCCTTTATGACGCCGCTGCAGATCCTGCATTGTGGCCGAGCGCACTAAACGAAATCGCTAGCGCAACAGGCACCTTCAGCTCCATCGTCTATACGGCAGGCCGGCGCCGGGAGGACGGCGGCATCTGGACCGGCTCGGCCGCCGTCATCGAAATGATGGATGACTTCAGCAACTACTATGTCGACCACGATGTCTGGCGGCACGCGCTGTTTAAGAAATATGGCGGCCGCCCGGGATTGTATCTCAGCGACGAGATGTATCCTTGTGAAGAATTGGTGAAGACCGAATTCTATAACGACTTCCTGCGGCGGCAGGAGGTCGGCCGCCTCGTGGCGATGACCCACGATGACATCATTCTCTCCGTCCATCGCCGCATTCATGATTCCTGTTTCGAGGACCGGGTGGTCGATGTCTGCAGCAGGCTCCGCCCCCATGTCCAACGCGCCTATCAGCTGCATAACCGCCTGCATGAGGCCCGGCAGCGCTATGCCATGCTGGAGGAAGCGCTGGATGCCGATCCGATCGCGCAGTTCCTGGTCGATGGCAGCGGCCGCATTTTGCACATGAACACTGCAGCCGGCCTGCTGATCATCCGGCGCGATTGCATCACCACCGTCCAGGGCCGCCTGGTCGCGATCAGCCCGTCAAAAGCACCAGCTCTGGCTTCCATGATCTCGGCGGCGGCCAGAACCTCCGCCCGGCGCGGCGACGCCCTCAGCATCGCCAAGGAAAATGGCCGCCCCTATCAGATCCTGGTCGTACCATTGGGCGATATGCGGGGAGGGCAGGTGCTGGTCACGATCAACGACCCGGATGCCGAGACGCCGCCCGATCTGGGTGCGATACTGCAGAAGCTTTATGGCCTGACGCCGGCCGAGGCGCGGGTCTGCCTGGCATTGATGGAGGATATGACACCGGCTGAGATCGCCGAGCAGAACAACGTCTCGCGCACGACCGTAGTGAGCCAGTTGCGCAGCGTCTTCAGCAAGACGGATACCAGCCGTCAGTCGCAGCTGATGCGCCTGCTGCAGTCGATCCCGAAGACCCGTCCGCGGCGCTGAGGCGCTTCAGCGTCCCTCCGGCGTCGAAGCCGGTTCAGAGTTTGGGCAGCGTAACCCCGCGCTGGCCCATATATTTGCCGGCACGGTCCTTGTAGCTGACCTCGCAGGGCTGATCGCCCTTCAAAAACAGGAACTGGCAGGCGCCTTCATTGGCGTAGATCTTCGCCGGCAGCGGCGTGGTGTTGGAGAATTCCAGCGTCACGTGGCCCTCCCATTCGGGCTCCAGCGGCGTGACGTTGACGATGATGCCGCAGCGGGCATAGGTGCTCTTGCCCAAGCAGATCACCAGCACGTCGCGCGGGATGCGGAAATATTCCACCGTGCGCGCCAGCGCGAAGGAATTCGGCGGGATCACGCAGACATCGGTCTCGCGATCGACGAAGGAATTCGAGGAGAACTGCTTCGGATCGACCACCGCGCTGTCGACATTGGTGAAGATCTTGAATTCGCGGGCGACGCGGGCGTCGTAGCCGTAGGAGGACAGGCCGTAGGAGATCGTGCCCTCGCGCTTCTGCTGCTCGACGAAGGGTTCAATCATGCCGTGTTCCTTCGCCATCTGGCGAATCCAGATATCGGACATCACGGCCATCGAACCATCCCCCTCTGACTTGCGTAGCTTGCGCAGGCGCCCCGGCTTACGCGGCGCCATCCTTGCGGTCAAGGGCTGGCGCCGCCGCTGGCGGCGCGCCTGCCCCTGTCTCTTGTCCCGTCTCTTGTCCCGTCTCTTGTCCCGTCTCTGCTTCGGTCCCTGGGCCTGTCTCTCCGGCGGCCCCTTCAGCCTGGCGGGCGCGGACCTGCTGCTTGCGGCGCAGCAGATTGGCCCGCAGCCGGGCGGCCAGCCGGGCTTCACGCGTGGCGGCATCCAGTTCGGGCCAGTGATTGGATTGCTGGCTGGGATTGGATTGCTGGCCGGGATTGGATTGCTGGCTGGCTGGTTTTGCGGATCGTTCAGACATGCTCGGAAAGCGGTGTCGGGGTCTCAGTGCCGTCCTCTTCGGCGGTGCCCTGCCCGGCCCTGCCCTGGCCGGTATCGCGCAGCAGGCGCCGCACGGCGAGGGCCAGCTCGGCCGGCGCATCCTCGCCATGATCGGGCGATTGCGCCAGGGCGGCGTTGCGGTAGCGCGGATCGTCGGTGACTTCCGTCCCGATCCAGTCCGGCAAGACGAGCGGATAATCGGCCTTGGGCAATTCGATCTCGACCAGCCAGAGCCCGTCATGGCGGTCCAGGAAACGGTCGATCTCCCAGGCTAGGCCATCGGCGGCAGGAATGCGGTAGCGGATCTTGCTGATCAGCCTTTCGGCCGGCAAGGCGGCCAGCATGCGCTGTGCGAAATCGAACGGCAGCGGGTGCTCGATCTCCCGCCGTTCCCGCCCCGACTGGGCGGATTTCAGTGTCAGCCAGGCATTACGTTTGGCCAGGTCCTGCCCGGCGCCGGGCTGCGTTGCGGTGCGCAGCCGCACCGTCCATCCGTCGATGGTGCCGAAATAGCCCTGCCTCAGGGCCGGGCCTGTCAGACCGGCCACGATACTGGAGTCGCGCAGCAGGAATTTCCGCTCGATCTCCGCTCCGACCCTGGTCGTCTCCGCGCCGATCATGTTGCAGGCCTAGCTGGGGCTTCCCGCTCAAAGAGGCGGGAAGCCGGGTGTCTGAGGGCCGCCCAGCGATATCGAAGCCGGAGGCCTTAAGTCAACCGCAAAGCCCTGACTGCGACAAAGAAGCCGGTAAGCCAAGGAAAATATTGGCGGAAAAAGCCCTTAGCTCTGGCTTGCGCGGATCGCCAGCCTATGGCAGTTTCCGCGCCCGACGCCGGCCGTCCCCGTCCTGGACGCGGACTTCCTAGCAGGCTGCCGTAGCTCAGTGGTAGAGCACTCCCTTGGTAAGGGAGAGGTCGCGAGTTCAATCCTCGCCGGCAGCACCAGCTTCCGAGTAAAATCCTCCCGCCAAAACACGCAAAACGGCAGCAAGACGGCGCGCCCTGCTATAATCTGTCCCCGATGAGCACCTTTCCTACGGCGTCGATCTTTGCCGACGAACCGATCCTTTCGGATGTCGCGCAGTACTGGGCAGAGAAGCGGCGCGGCCGCCTCATGCCTGATCGCAGCGATATCGACCCGCTGCATCTGCCGCCCCGCGTCTGGCCGAATCTGCTGCTGTCGGAACCAGTGCCGGACAGCAGCGCGATCTATTACCGCCTGGTCGGCTCGGCTCATGTCGAACGCTATACCTTCGACTTCACCGGCAAGACCACGGCAGAAATCATGCAGGGCAGCTATCGCCAGTATATGGAATCCCTGTACGGCGCGGTGCTGGGACGAGGCCTGCCGGTCTATTCGGAAAGCCGGTTCCGCTGGGACACGGGCGGCTTTGCCGCCGGGCATGCTTTTACGCGGCGTTTGATGCTGCCGCTCAGTCTTGGCGATGAAACCAAGGCAGCACAGGTACTCAGCGTGCAGGTCTGGCCGACGCGCCTGCCGGTTTCGCCGCGGCCGATCCCCGAACTTGGCAGCAATGAGGAATTTTACGGAAACCTCATCCTGCTCGACCGCGACAGCTTCCAGCCTGTGGAAGAGCCGGAAGTCACACGCTAGCCGCCTCACGCCAGCCGCATTCGGAGCAGGCGCATTCGGGCAGGCGCGTTCAGGGCAGGCGCGGGCGCTCCATATACCGCGTCAGCACGCGCAGGCGGGCATCGCCGGTATTGGTGACGCTGATCCAGGGGCGGTTGAACGTCTCGTAGACCTCCGCCTTCCCGTTCGCAGCGACATCGACAATCCGGCTGATCGGCGCATCCAGACTGAGGCGTCCGGGCGTGGCCGACGGATTGGTGATGATGATCGTGGTATAGGCGCCGCGCTCGCCGGTATCGATGGTGACGGTGGCGCCCGGATCGATCTGATAGGCGCCGGCCATCGCCGGCGGAACGAACGGTATCGTGGCAGCGAGCAGCAACGCCGCCATCGTCAGCAAATAGGTCGGCTGAAGCCGCCGGATTGTCCTGGCCATGATGCGCTCCTTGGCTGATGGCTCATTTCGTCGTCCAGGAGATGGCGCGACACCGGCTGGTGTAAAAGCCCGAAAACGGCGGCTTGTGCCGGGTGTCACATGCAGGTGATCTCGAAATGCGGTGCGAAAGCTGCAATCGAGCTAGTCGATCATATTATCAAAAACAATCAATTTCACCAATGCAGATTCCCTCCCTAGGCTTCTCTCCATCGGCCGCCCGGATGGTCCGGGGCCTGAAGACCTGAGAGAGCGAGTCATGTCCAACCCCACCAAACCCGTTCTGACCACCGCCGGCGGCGCGCCGGTCGCTGACAACCAGAATTCCCTGAGCGCGGGCGCCCGTGGTCCGCTGCTGCTGCAGGATGTGCATCTGATCGAGAAGCTGGCTGCATTCAACCGCGAGCGCATCCCCGAGCGCGTGGTGCACGCCAAGGGCTCAGCCGCCTATGGCACGCTGACTGTCACCAACGACATCACCCGCTACACCAAGGCGAAGGTCTTCACACCCGGCAAGAAGACCGACCTGATCCTGCGCTTCTCCACCGTCGCCGGCGAACGCGGCGCGGCCGATGCCGAGCGCGACGTGCGCGGCTTTGCGCTGAAGTTCTATACCGAAGAGGGCAACTGGGACCTGGTCGGCAACAACACGCCGGTCTTCTTCGTGCGCGATCCGCTGAAGTTCCCCGATTTCATCCATACGCAGAAGCGCGATCCGAAGACCAATCTGCGCAACGCGACCGCGATGTGGGACTTCTGGAGCCTGAGCCCGGAAAGCCTGCACCAGGTGACCTATCTGTTCGGCGACCGCGGCCTGCCGCTGAGCTATCGCCACATGAACGGCTATGGCAGCCATACCTATAGCTTCATCAATGCGCAGAATGAGCGCTTCTGGGTGAAGTTCCACTTCCACTCCCATCAGGGCGTGAAGAGCATCACGGCCGAGGAATCGGCGCGCATCATCGGCGTCGACCGCGAGAGCAATCAGGCCGACCTCTATGACGCCATCGAGCGCGGCGACTATCCGCGCTGGACGATGTCGGTGCAGATCATGCCGGAGCTGGATGCGGAGAAGACGCCGTATAATCCGTTCGACCTGACCAAGGTCTGGCCGCATAAGGATTACCCGCTGATCGAAGTCGGCGTGATCGAGCTGAACCGCAACCCGGAGAACTATTTCGCCGAAGTTGAACAGGCCGCCTTCGCGCCCAGCAACATCGTTCCGGGTATCGGCTTCTCGCCCGACAAGATGCTGCAGGGCCGCCTGTTTGCCTATGCCGATGCGCATCGCTATCGCCTGGGCGTCAACCACCACGCGATCCCGGTCAATCAGCCGCGCTGCCCGTTCCACAACTACCAGCGCGACGGCGCGATGCAGACCGGCCGCAATGGCGGCGGCGCGCCGAATTATGAACCGAATTCCTTCGGCGGTCCGGTGCAGTCGGCGGCAGCGAGCGAGCCGCCGCTGAAGATCAGCGGCGATGCCGATCGCTATGACCATCGCGAGGGCAATGACGATTACACCCAGCCGGGCGCCCTGTTCCGCCTGATGAGCAAGGACGAGCAGGAGCGGCTGATGGACAATATCGCCAATGCCATGCGCGGCGTGCCGGAATTCATTCAGCGGCGCCAGATCGCGCATTTCGCCAAGGCCGACCCGGCTTACGGTGCTGGCGTGGCCAAACGTCTGGGCCTGGATCAGGCACAGGCCGCGGCGGAGTAGTTCTCAGGCTCCTCTCCCGTCACGGCAAGGCGGCGGCCGGCGCACTTAATGCGCCGGCCGCTCGTGCATTCGAAGTCATCATTCCGTCCGGATTGCGATGCCGAGCACGCTCTTGGCATGTCACCAGTCGAACAGCTGCCCGAGACGCCGATCGGCAAAACTCAAAGATGAATCAAGCTCTACGGTCATGGCGCTTTATAGGCCGCGGGCGGCCGGAACGCTATCAGGCGGCGCCGCTGAGGCCTATGCAGTTGCGCAGATCGGCGCCCGCCAGATTGGCGCGCGCCAGCTTGGTGGAGCTTAAGTCGATATGATCGAGAGTGGCGCCGCGCAGATCGGCGCCGGTGAGATCCGCGCCGGTGAATTGCGGATACAGAACGCGGCTGACCGATTCCTTATCGGTGCTGAATACCGGCGCGCCCACCAGCTTCGCGCCGCGGAAAGTAGCGTGGACGAGATGCGCACCGGTGAAATTCACGCCACCGAGATCGGCCTGATCGAAATTCGCCTCCGACAGTTCAGCCCCGAGGAAGCTTGCGAACAGCAATTGCGCACGGCTGAAATCCGCGCCTTGCAGGTCGCAGCCATGAAGCTCCGCCCCGCGCAGGTCGCAGCTTGAGAAGTCGCAGCCGGTGAGGCGCTTCCCGCTCAGGATCGCGCGCGCGCCTTCGGCGCCACCAGTGGCGATCCAGCGGCTATGGGCGTGCAGCATCACCTCTATCTCGGTCGGCAGACTGGCTGCTTTGCGATAGACCGCGTTGGAGAGGTCGACCCCCTTCAGATTGACCTTCGACAGATCGACGTTGCGCAGGTTCGCGCCGCGCAGATCAGCACCCTGCAGCAGCGCGCCGTTCAGGTTCGCGCCGACCAGATTGACATCGCGCAGCCGCGCGGCCGTCAGATTGGCGCCGCTGAGATCGGCACCGGCGAGATTGACGGCGAACATGCTGGCATTGGAGAAGTTCGCGCCGATCGCAGACGAAACCACCAGATTGGCTTCATCAAGCTGCGCAGCGCGCAGATCGGCGCCGTCGAGCTTGGCCTCGCTCAAGTTGGCGACCTGGGCGCGGGAGCCCGAGCCATCGTCGACCATGATCTGTCCGGGACGCAGGTCGGCCTGATTCAGCGACGCGCCGCGCAGGACCGACTTCATCATATTGGCGCCGCGCAGGTCGCTGCGGTCGAGAATCGCGCCTGACAGATCAGCGCGCATGAAATCCGCAGCAAAGAGATCTGCGCGCCGCAGCTCCGCCTTCACCAGGGAGCTGCCGACGAACTGGCACAGTGCCAGCACCGCATCGTTGAGCTTGGCATTATCCAGACGCAAAAAACTGAAATCCGCGCCGCGGCGCTGCAGCCGCTCTCCATCGACGCGGCCGGCAGCCCAGGCGGCATGACGCGACAGTGCCACGGTGAGCTGGGCGGATGGGAAGCGAAGTTCAGTCAAAGCAGCAACCCTTTTGCCGAGAATTGGATTCGGCGGTTTTCTATCTTTAACCTAGAAAACCCCCCGGTGGCGAACAAGCGTATTTCCAGTAACGGGCTGGATTCCAAAGCGTTACGCGCTGCGGCTCCCTTTATGCAGGCCGACGCATTGCCGCAGCTCGGTGCCTTGCAGATTGGCAAGGGAAAGATCTGCCGTAGCGAAATCAATGCCTTCGAAGATGGCTCCGCGCAGGTCGGCCTTGGACAGGTCAGCCGACTGGAAACGCGGATAGACAACCTTGCCGGTCCGCTGGTTGCGAGCGTTGTAAATGTCCACGCCCACAGCGCGGGCGCCGCGCCAGCGGCTTTCGGCCAAGCTGGCGCCGGTGAAATTGGTACCGCTCAAGTCAGCCATGTCGAAGCAGGCCTTGCGCAGATTGGCGCCGGCGAAGCTGGTGAACATCAGCTGCGCATTCGAGAAATCGGCACCCATCAGCGAGGCATTCTGCAGTTCTGCGCCGCGCAGGTCGCAGCCGGAGAAATTGCAGCCATCCAGCTTGCGCCCGTTCAGCACCGCGCGCTGGCCCTCGGCGCCGCCAGTGGCGATCCACAGGCTATGCGCCTTCAGGATCTCTTCGATCTCCTGCGGCAGTGTCTCGCCCTTGCGGAACACGGCGCCCTGCAGGACCACACCATCGAGATCGACTTCCGACAGATCGACATTGCGCAGATTGGCGCCGCGCAGATCGGCGCCTTTCAGCTTGGCGCCGGCGAGATTGGCGCCAATCAGATTGGCATCCTTCATCCGCGCGCCGGAGAGATTCGCCCCCGACAGATCGGCGCCAGCAAGATTCACCGCGAAAAGATTGGCATTGGTGAAGGAGGCATTGACGGCCGAGGCAACGGCCATCTGCGCCTGATCGAGCTGGGCATTCCTGAAATCGGCGCCGTCGAGCTTGGCGCCATTGAGATTGGCCGCCACCTCTTTGCTGCCATCGGTTTCGGCCAGCATGATCTGGCCGGGGCGCAGATCGACCTGGTGGAGCGAGGCCTGACGCAGAATGGCGTTGCCCAGATTGGCGCCGCGCAGATCGGCCCGGTCGAACACCACGCGGCTGAGATCGGCCTTATGGAAATCGGCGCAGAAGAGGTCCGCGCGGCGCAGCTCTGCGCCGGCCAGCGAGGCCTCGGTGAAGGTGGCGCGCGGCAGGATGGCATCATCGAGCTTGACGCCGTCGAGCTTCAGCTTTGCATAATGCCTCGCCGGTTGCTGCAGACGGCTGCCGCCCGGACGCCCCGCTAAAAAAGCGGCGTGTCGGGAGAGGATGACCTGGACCTCATGCGACGGGAGAGAGCAGTCGGACATGGCGAGAGAAAAACGTGCAGATTTTTTCTACTGCAACTAGTTCCGACGACACTAGATAGTCAACTATGCCGGCGCAACCACTAAGTGCGCGCCGTCACAATTGATAGGAATTCCGAATATTTACGAGCGGCGTCCGGTGCGGATGCCATTACAGTGTCTTAATTCCGCCCCGGCGATATTAACTTTCTCAAACACGGTGCTGGAGAAATCGACCCCCTCCACCGCCGCGCCGCGCAGATCGACGCCGGTCAGATCGGCATTGTCGAAACGGGGAAAGATGATCTTCCCGGTCTTCTGATTCAGCGCGTTGAAGATCTCGACGCCGACAAGCTGCGCGCCGCGCAATTGCGCGCCCGCCAGGATCGTCCCGGAGAAATTGGCACCGCCCAGCGAAGCCTGATCGAAATTGGCCTTGCGCAGATCGGCACCGACGAAACTGGCAAACAAAAGCTGGCTCTTGGTGAAGAAGGCGCCGGCAAGATTGGTTTCGTGGAAGATCGCGGCGCGCAGGTCGCAGCTGGAGAAATCATAGCCCGGCAGCTTCATATGGCTGAACACGGCGCGCTCGCCTTCCAGGCCGTTGGAGGCGATCCATTTGCCATGCGCAGCCAGCTTGGCCTCGATGTCAGGCGGCAACTGCGCCTGGCCTTCGCGATAGACCGCGCCTTGCAGATTGGCGCCGGAGAGATCGACGCCGGAGAGGTCGACGCTGCGCAGATTGGCGCCGCGCAGATCGCAATTGGCCAGCTTCGCGCCTTCCAGATTGGCGCCGACAAAAGTGGTGTCCTTCAGCCGCGCGCCGGAGAAATCGGCGCCTGAGAGATCGGCGCCGGTGAGATTGACGGCGAACAGCGAGGCGCCGACGAAGGTGGCGCCGACCGCGCTGGAATTGCTCAGATTGGCATGGTCCATATGCGCGTGGCCAAGATTGGCCTCGTCCAGATTGGCGCCGTACATGTTGACGGGCACATCCTGCTTGCCCTCGGCGCCATCCTTGTCGCCGCTGTCCTTGTCATGCTGCACGATCTGGCCGGGCCGCAGATCGGCCTGGCGGAACGAGGTCTGCTTCAGCGTCGCCATGAGGAAATTGGCGCCGCGCAGATCGGCCCGGTCGAAAACGGCGTTGGTCAGGTCGGAGCGGCTGAAATCGACGCCAAACAGATCGGCGCGCAAAAACTGTGCGTTCTTGAGCGAGGAGCCGGCAAAGCTGCAGCCCGGCAGGATGGCGTCGTCCAGCACCGCGCCATCGAGCTTCAGATCGGCAAAGTCCTCCGAGCGGCGCTGCAAACGCACACCGCCGGGCCGGCTATTCAGATAGGCTTGATGGCGCGACAGGGCCCAGACTACGGGCTCCGGCGGCAAGCGCGCGGACATGGGGTTCTATTTCTTCCGTCTGTCGTCGGGATGTTTCAAGGCCGAGGGCCAGTTTAGAGAAAGCTGTCCCGTGCCGCCATGGTTTTGTCGGCTCATTAAGGCCTTGAATCCCACTTCCCTTGACAGGGCAGGTCCCGCTAGTCTGCGCCCGAAGCAGGGAGATTAAGGCCGATGGCCAGCAGGAAGAAGTCAGTTGCCAAGTCGAAGCCGGTTAAGACCGCCCAGAAGACGGGAGGCGGGAAGGCGGCAAGCGCGAAGGCCGGACGCGCAAAAACAGGGACCAGCAAAACCGTGACCGCCAAGGCTGGATCCGCGAAGGCTAGAACCGCCAAGGTCCAAGCCCCCAAGGCAGGAGCCGCCAAAACCGGAGCCGCCAAGAAGACGGCGACCGCCAAATCTCCGGCCAAAGCCAAGGTCGTTATAGCCGAGACCGCGAACCGACGCCGGTTTCAGCGCCGCGAAACCCATATCAACGCACGGCTCGATTACAACGACCGCAGGATCGACGGCATGGTGACCAACCTGTCTCTGCAGGGCTGCCTGTTCACGCCGCGCGTCCCGGTTCCCGTCGGCACGCGGGTCAAACTGCATCTGCATGGCGAGGCCAATGCTGTGGCCGCCACGGTGAAAGCCGTCACCAGCCAGGGCGTTCATTGCCTGCTGCATGCCGGCGGCGCCACGCTCAGCCGGCTGTCTGCCGATCTGGACGATCTCGCGCTGCTGATGCTCGATGCCGGCCGGCCGCATGAAGTGCCGGTCAAAGCCGTGGCCAGCAGGCGCCGGACCGCCTAAACAAAGGCTCGAAAAGCCGCCGGCATTACTGCGGCGGCGGAAAGCCGGTCTTCTGCGGCCAAAGATTGGCGAAGGCGCGGATCGAAACCGAAGCATAGACGCCATTGCGCGTGAACGGCTCCTGCTCAAGCCAGGCTTCGGCGGCGGCGCGGTCGGGGAAATCGATCACCAGCAGACTGCCCTGCATCGTCGTGCCGTCATCGGCCAGCAACGGCCCGGCGAAGGCAATACGATCGGCCACGTTCGCCAGATACTCCTTATGGGCGGGGCGCCATGTCTGGCGCAGCGCTGCCGAACCCGGTTTGTCGATATTGTAAAAGCAAAACAGCATCGCTTTCCTCACACATGATGCCGCGACAGGCGGATGCTCTTCAGGCTATGCCGGGTGCGGGCCGCTGCCAACCATCGCGCATAATCCTGCATATCGGCCCGGCGGCAGTCATCGACGGCGGCCAGGCTCTCCGGCTACAGTCCGGCCCCATGTCTTCTCCGTCTTCTCCGTCTTCTCCGTCTTCTCCGGCCTCTTCCATTCCATCCAACACGCCGCCGCGCGTCGCCGTCATCGGCGGCGGACCGGCCGGATTGATGGCGGCCGAGGTCATCGCCAAGGCGGGATTGAGCGTCACCGTGTTCGAGCGCATGCCAAGCGTGGGACGCAAGCTGCTGATGGCGGGACGCGGCGGCCTGAACATCACCCATTCCGAGCCGATCGAGCAGTTCCGCAGCCGCTACGGCGCGGCGGCAGCATGGATGTCGCCGCTGCTGGACGCTTTTCCGCCAGCGGCCTTGCGCGCCTGGTGCGACGATCTGGGGCAGGAAACATTCGTCGGCAGCAGCGGCCGCGTCTTCCCACGCGCGATGAAGGCAAGTCCCTTGCTGCGCGCCTGGATCGGGCGGCTGGAGGCTTTGGGCGTGCGGCTGGTGACGCGGGCCGAGTGGACCGGCTGGAACGCGGCCGGCGCGCTGACCTTCCGCGATGGCAGCGACCATAAAGCCGATGCGACCGTGCTCGCTTTGGGCGGCGCGTCCTGGCCGCGGCTCGGCGCCGATGGAAGCTGGGTGCCGTTGCTGCCCGATATCGGGGTCGCACCGCTTAAACCGGCCAATTGCGGCTTCGAAGTCGCCTGGTCGGCGCATTTCCGCAGCCGTTATGCCGGAACACCGCTGAAGCGCATCGCCGTATCCTTCAATGGCCAAATGGTTCGCGGCGAAGCGATGATCACCGCCAATGGCATTGAAGGCGGCGCGATCTATGCCGTCTCTGCGGCAGCACGCGATGCCATCCTCCGCGATGGCGCAGCCGAACTGCAGATCGATCTGCGGCCTGATATCGATGCCGCAGATCTGACCACACAATTGGCAGAGCCGCGGCGCGGCGCATCGCTGTCCAACTTTCTGCGCAAGCGCGTGAACCTCGCGCCGGTCGCCATCGGGCTGGTGCAGGAAGCGTTGCATCGCGGCGACACGGCCTTAGATGCGGCATCGCTGGCACGTCTGATCAAGGCATGGCCCTTGCGCCTTGTCGCCCCTTCCGGCCTCGCGCGGGCCATTTCCACGGCTGGCGGCGTCGTACTGTCCGAACTGGATGAGAATCTGATGCTGCGCCGCCGACCGGGTGTTTTCGTTGCGGGCGAGATGCTGGACTGGGAAGCGCCGACCGGCGGCTATCTGCTGCAAGGCTGTCTCGCCACCGGCATGGCGGCCGGCCGCGGCGTGCTGTCATGGCTTGGCCAAGGCGTATGACGCCAGGCGTCAGAACCAAACTGATTGAAGCAGCAGGCAAAGCCCGGCAGCGATAGCAGCGACTCCCGTAAGGCCCGCGATGCGGCGGCCCTCAGGCATGAGCCGCTCCATCGCAATCGCCAGCGTGATCAGCATCATGGCCCAGATATTCATGACGCCAATGGCCAGCAGAATGACCATCAGTCCTGCGCAGCTTTTGATACAGTTCCAACCGTAGCGCAGCCCGTACCGCAAGGCAGGCCCAATGCCTGGCTTTATCTCAGCACAGCCTGCTGGCATATCGCGGCAGCTTGCCAGATGGCGCGCCTTCCAGCGGGAGAGTTGAAATACGCCTCCGCCCAGCACAGCCATTCCCGCAACGATTGGTACCTTACGCGCCAGGGCCATCTCGCGCAGCATGAGTTCGGACATGGCCGCGCCCAAAACGAAGATCGCAAGCCCTAGGCCAATCCAGATGGCGAAATATCCCGAGGCGGCGAGCAGCATCCAGACGTCCGGCGTCGTGTGATGGATTGTCTGACGCCAGTGCCAGAGCATCGGCGCGACGGCCGGCAGCATCATTGCCACCGTCATCACCGACCACATGCCGATGAAGGAGGCCATGGCGGTTGCCCAGCTCTGTCCGCAGACCGGCATCCAGGCCATCGACAATGTCCAGCCGCCGGGCATCGGCAGCCCCGCATCCATGTCCGCCATCGCGCCGCCCCATGCCAACGTCACCGACAGACTGGCGACGAAGAGCAGGGCCAGGATGCACAGGAAATTCCGTTGGGCTGCCGATGTGAACATGGGGATGCGTTGATATTGAGTGCGTTGATTACGAACTGCAGCAGCCGGCGTGGTTCTGCATGGCATCGTATTCATCGCGACGGCGGCACCAGACTCCCGTTTCCTGTCGGCCTTTCGGTGCCCGGTCGAGCCATTGGTACATCCCCCAGAGGCCATCGAGGCCGCGGGCATAAGTGGAATAGGTGTGGTAGATGACGCCATCTTCCTGCACGAAGGCGCTTAGGCCCGGACGGTCGCGCGCATAACTCTGTGCATCGGTGCCGGACATGGCCGCCATCTGGACGACGGGCTCCGGTAACGGCGCCAGGTCCATCGCATGGCCGTTGCGCCGGTAATTGTATTCTATGGCGTTCTGGCGCTGCTGCTCCTCGGTGAAGGAGACGTTGAAATCGTAATTGAAGTCGCTACCCTGCGACGAAGCCCAGGGAAAGCTCCATCCCATGCGCCGCTTATAGGCCTGCAGCTTGGCGAGCGGCGCACGCGATACTGCCATCAGCATGACATCATGATTCGCCAGGTGAATGGCGAAGCCATCGAACCCATCGGCCAGCGCCGAGCAGGACACGCAGCCTGCGGACCAATCGGGTCCGAACATGAAATGATAGACCAGCAGCTGCGAGCGCCCCTGGAACAAGTCGACCAGCGTTGCGCTGCCCGCATCGGTATCGAAACTGTATGTCTTGTCGACACGAACCCAGGGCAAGGCCTGGCGCTGCCGCGCCAGTTCGTCGCTTTGGCGGGTTAAGGCCTTCTCGGCTTCCAGCAGCTCCAGTCGCGCCGCCAGCCATTCTTCACGCGTGCCAATCCTGTGCATGGTCATGATCGCTCTCCTTGTTCGATGGCAGGAGCAGGCTAGTGCCGTTGCGGCCCTGGCTGGGAGTTACAAGTGTGTCGGGATTTCACCGCGCTGGCTGCCCGCCATGCAGTGCAGTAGGATTGTCGCCGGATCTTGCGGAGCTCCTATGGACTCGTTGATTACGGCCGCCGCGCGCGCTCTTGCCGAGGGTGATCCCCTCGGCGCTTTGAACCGGGTCGCTTTGCGTGACGACCCGCCGGCTTTGGCATTGCGCGGCATCGCGATGGCACAGCTTGGTGATTTCACCAAAGCAAAACTTCTGCTGCGCAAGGCCTCGCGCACCTTCGGTGTCAAGGAAGCTGTTGCCCGGGCGCGTTGCGTGGTGGCCGAGGCGGAAATCGCACTGGCATCGCGTGACCTGAGCTGGCCGGAAAAGAAACTGGAGGCCGCGAGAATGGTGCTCGAGACCCATGGCGATCTGGCGAACGCCGCGCATGCGCGGCATCTCGAAGTACGGCGGCTTCTCCTGATCGGCCGCCTGCAGGAGGCTGAACGCAAACTCGCCCTGCTCGACCCAGCGCCCATGCGGCCAGCCCTGCGTGCCAGCCACGAACTGGCCGTCGCCGGCATAGCGATGCGCAAACTGCAAACTAAGGCAGCGCGTGCAGCGCTGGAACGGGCGGGCCGGGCGGCACAGCGCTCCGGGATCTCTGCCTTGATGGGGGAAGTGGAAAGCGCGCTGCGCATGCTGGAAGCCCCAGCGGCGCGGCTGATCGCGCGCGGGCAGCACCGCCTGCTTATGCTGAGCGATGTCGAGGCTTTGCAGACCCCGAAACGGCTCATCGTCGATGCCTGCCGCTATGTCGTGCGGGAAAAGCAGAATCTCGTCTCTCTTGCCAGCCGGCCGGTGCTGTTTTCACTGGCGCGCACGCTAGCAGAAGCCTGGCCGAATGATGTCTCGCGCGAGGATCTTGTGGCGCATACCTTTCGCGCCCGGCATGCCGATGAATCGCATCGCGCACGCCTGCGGGTGGAGATCGGCCGGCTGCGGACGGCGTTGCGCGATCTCGCCGAGATCAATGCCTCCCCATCAGGCTTCGTCCTGGTACCGCGCTATGCCGAGGAAGTCGTTGTCCTGGCGCGCCCCGTAGAGGAGGAGCATGCCGCAATACTCGCCCTGCTCTCCGATGGCGAGGCCTGGTCGAGTTCGGCGCTGGCGATGGCCCTGGGCACCAGCCAGCGCACGATCCAGCGCGCATTGGAGGATCTGGCGGTGGCTGGCAAGGCGCAGTCCTTTGGGCAGGGCCGGGCCCGGCGCTGGATGACAACTCCGATACCGGGATTCACGACGACATTGTTACTCCCTGGTCCGCTGCCTGGCAGCTAACCTGCATGGGCAACAGCGAGAAGGATTTCCCATGAAACGCAGCCCTGCAGAGATCATCCGCGAATACGGTCCCTTTCCAGGCATCGAAACTGTGCACGGCCTTACCTTCGACGGGCGGAATGTCTGGTTTGCCTCCGGAGACAAAGTCATCGCACTGGATCCGGACAGCGGCCAGACGATGCGGGCGATCGAGGTGCCTGCCGATGCCGGCACGGCCTTTGACGGGCAATATCTGTTTCAGATCGCCGAAAAGGTCATTCAGAAGATTGACCCCAAAAATGGCAAGGTGCTTGCCACCATCCCGGCACCCGGCAATGGCTGTGATTCAGGGCTGGCCTGGGCCGAGGGCACGCTATGGGTTGGTGAATATCAGGCGCGCAAGATCCATCAGATCGATCCCGAAACCGGCGCGGTGTTGCGCAGCATCGAATCCAACCGTTTCGTCACCGGCGTTACCTGGGTCGACGGCGAACTCTGGCACGGCACCTGGGAAGGCGATGAAAGCGAGCTGAGGAGGATCGACCCGCAAACCGGCAAGGTCATGGAAAGCATCGGAATGCCGGCAGGAACCGGCGTGTCCGGCCTGGAAGCCGATGGTCGGGACCGCTTCTATTGCGGCGGCGGGCGCAGCGGCAAGGTCCGCGCCGTGCGCCGGCCTCACCGGACATGATACGCATCCTGAACTGGCCTCTCAGCGGCGATCCAGCGGTTCGTTGGATGCCGCATGGCGCGGGGCGCTAGGGGTGAAGGCGCTGCCAGCAAAGCCCTGATCGTCGTCAGCGATGGCAGCCCGTTCCGCCCGATTCAGGTAGCGCTGCAGGAACAAAGCAATCGCACCGGACAGGGCGGCGCTGGCGACGACGTCGCTGACGAAATGCTCGCCGATCACAAAACGCGTTGAAGCCAGAACCATCCCGTAGCCGATGAAGGCCCACCGTGCCGGACGGAAAGCGAGCGCGGCTGCAAAGGAGAAAGCCAGCGCGGCGGTGGCATGGGACGACGGCATGGAATCGAAAGGCTTGAATCCCTCCAGCCAGGAAAGATCATCCAGGCCGTGATCCAGCAGCAGATGCGGCCGCGGGCGGCCCAGAATAATGGCGACGGCCTCTCCCGCCAGAATGCTGACCGCCATTGTTACGAATATATAGAGGGCGCGGACGCGAAGCAGGGCTGTCTTACCCAACAGGGTGACATCCCCGAAAAGATAAGAGACGACGAAAATAATGGCGGTGCCAAGCAGATAGGGCCAAGCGTCGCCGTAATCCGTTATCACCTCGGCGATATCGACGACCCAGCTTTCCCGCTGCGCGCGCATGAACGACGCCGCAGCTGGATCCACCAGCATTGCCGAGACCGGACATAGCACTATCGCCAGCATCAGGGGCACAAGCCATCGGTTCTCCTGCCGCGCCAAGACGCGGATCAATCCCGGGCGTATGGACAATTCCGTCATCGTCAGAACCGGTAACTGAGGAAAAGGCCGGTGATGAACTGGCTGTCGGAGCCGCGATCCTCCACCAGCGGGCTGTCAGCTGCATCGCCCAGCATCCGCTTGTAGCCGAGCCGTCCAGTGAGCACCCAATGGTCGGTCAGGCTGTAATCGAGATCGAAGCTCACGCCGACATCCTTGATTCCGCTGCCCGGCTGATAGGCCCGCATGCCGCTGCGGGCCGATTGCGCTGCCGTGACGCCGAAGAAAGTTTCCATGTAACTTTCATCGGCCCAGGTGGTGGAAAGCTCGCTGCGCAGCCGCATCTTGGGCGAGAAGGCATGGCGATGACTGGCAGACAGCTTTGCGGTGAAGCCGTCATGGCTGCCGCTGACGTCCTGTAAGATCGTCAAACCGGCCGCCCAGGCGCCGATGCCGTAGGTGATGAAGCCGCCGAGTTCGATGCCGCCATCGATATCGCCCATGCCGTGCAGGTCATCGCTGTCATCCTCGTCGCGTCCGGGCTGGTATCGGATCAAGGGGCCGATCTGCAGCTTGTCGCCATCACGCGGGCCCTGCCAGGTGAGCGCATTCGCACCGAGCGTGGCTCCGCGCAGGAAAACTAGGTCCCGGTAGCTCACCATCAATAGCGGCAGCGGATCGAAATCGTATTCGTCGCTGCCTTCATATTCCGGGCGATACAGAACCCCCGCGCCAAGACTGACTTTCCAGTCCTTGCCGGATGCATCTCTTTGCGACGCCTGCTGCGCCAGTGTAGCGGCTGGCGCAGCCAGAAAGATGACGGCCGTCACGAGCGTGCTTGCGACGGAAATGCGGGGAGTTTTTTTCATCACAAAGGCTTTTTATGGTCGTGGCCGGAGCGGCCGGCGATTTGAGTGAGGGAGTGAGGATGGCGCCACCCTACCCAATCCGGCGCTCCGGTCGATGACGGCTGCGTATCAATATGTTTCAGAATGTTGCTGTAGGGCAGCGCGGCGACGACGGACTGCTATGGTGCGCGCTCAGAAATCTTCCTGCAGAGATCCTGCCTTGAATCCGGCCAGCATCCACGTTCTGATTGTTGATGATGATCATCGAATTCGCGCCATGCTTGCGCGTTTTCTCACCGATCATGGCCTGCGCGTAAGCCAGGCCGGCGACGGCAGGGAAATGTTTACCATCTGCAGCAGCGCCCGGATCGATGTCATCGTGCTCGACATCATGATGCCGGGCGAGGACGGCCTGTCGCTGTGCCGGCGCCTGCGCGCGCAGAGCAGCGTGCCGATCATTTTGCTGACGGCGATGAGCGGCGATACCGACCGCATCATCGGACTGGAGATCGGCGCCGACGATTACGTGGTCAAGCCATTTAATCCGCGTGAACTGCTCGCCCGCATCCGCGCCGTCACCCGCCGCCTCGGCGCCGCCAGCATCAACGCCGAGCGGCCGGTGGCGTCCGTCTATGCGTTTGGCGGCTGGCGGCTCAATGCCAGCCGCCGCACCCTTACCTCGCCATCCGGCATGCTGACCGATCTGACCAGCGGCGAATTCGATCTGCTGCTGGCCTTTCTGGAGCATCCGCAGCGCGTGCTGAGCCGCGAGCAGCTGCTCGATCTTGCCCATGGCCGCATCAACCAGTCTTATGATCGCAGCATCGACGTGCAGATCAGCCGTCTGCGCCGCAAGATCGAAGCCAATCCGCAGGAGCCGGTCTTCATCAAGACCATCCGCAATGAAGGCTATCTCTTCACCGCGCCGGTCGCTCTGCTGCGGGATGATGCTGCATGAGGGTGCAGATTTCCTTCTGGTCGCGTCTGCGGCTTGCCCCGCGCATCGCCCTGGTGATCGTCGGCTCTCTTCTTGCGGTGGAAGCCGTCGACAAGTTGATGCCGCTGGTGATCCGGCCGCCCGATGTCATGTTCATGGATCGCGACTGGCTGCTGGACAGGCTGGAGGAGTATCACAGTCACAGCCTCAAGACGCCCGCTGCCGAACGCATGGCGCGGTTGCAGGATCTTCCGGCACAGCAATGGCTGGATGTCGCCACGCCGAACGCTCCTTTGGATTTCAGCCATACGGAACGCCCCGGCGGCTTTGCCGATCTTCATCAGCGGATTGCCAAGAGGCTCGGGCTCACGCCGCAGGATGTGGTCATCCGGGCGGACGATCCGGACGATCCCGAATATTCCCGCCGGCCGCTTGTGATCATCCTGCCGCCGTTGCCCATCGTGATCACGGATGTCTTCGATGAGCGCAGCGCCAACATGCTGAGCAGCGATCTGCGCATCGCTGTCCGCATCGGCCCGGAAGAATGGCTGATGGTGACGCCGAAAAGCGACGGCCAGGAAATGGTGCGCATGATCCGCAACGTGGCCTTGCCGCTGCTGGCGGTGGTCCTGATCGGCGCAGTGTCAATCTGGGTTGCGCGCGGCATCGTAAAGCCGCTGGACGACCTGGCGGCGGCGGCCGAGAAACTTGGCCGCGAACGGGAACTCAGTCTGGTCGGCGACTTCAACACGCCGGAACTGCAGGCCATCGGCAATTCGTTCAACGCCATGCAACGGCGCCTGAAACGCTTCGTCGATGACCGCCTGCACATGATCGCTGCGATCAGCCACGACCTGCGCACGCCGCTGACGCGGCTGCGGCTCTTTGCCGAGTATCTGCCCGATCCAGACCAGCGCCGGCAGGTTCTGTCCGATATCAACGACATGGAAGAAATGGTCAGCACCACGCTGACGTTCGCCAGCAATCGTCTGAAAAATGAAGCCCGCAGCGCCGTCGATCTTGCATCCTTGGCAATCAGCCTGTGCGACACCGCCGCCGATGCTGGCTGCGCCATCATCTATGATGGTCCAGATCACGCCGAACTGACCTGCCGCCCGGTGGCGATCCGCCGCGCGCTTGGCAATCTGATCGACAATGGCTGCAAGTTCGGCAGCCGGGTTGTCGTGACTTTGCGCGCATCCGACAAGGAAATCATCATCACCGTGGCCGACGATGGCCCCGGGATTCCCATTGATCAGCGTGAAGATGCCTTCCGTCCCTTCATGCGGCTGGAAAGTTCGCGCAACCGGGAAACCGGGGGCACGGGCCTTGGACTGACCATCGCGCGCGATGTGATTCATGCCCATGACGGCACAATCACATTGGGAAAGGCCGATATCGGCGGCCTGCTGGTAACGGTGACGATCCCGAAAGTGGCGTAAAATCTAAAGAGCCCGCGCCCGCCAGACTTTGGTCGAAGCGGAATGTCGTTGACAGCCCCTCGACCACAGATATCTTGTATACAAGATATGCCAGAGGCGAGATGATCCTTCAGCGCTCGAGCGTCAAACCCCTGCCGGCCCGGCCTGCCTTGCGCTCGGCCCCACGCTCGACGGCGGCAGCGCTGGTCTATGACCGCCTGCGCAGTCAGATTCTCTCACTCGCCATCCCGCCCGGCGCGGCCTTGTCGGAGAATGAACTGGCAAAAAGCTTTGGCGTCAGCCGCACGCCGGTGCGCGAAGCCCTGCTGCGGCTCGCCGATGAAATGCTGGTCGAGATCGTGCCCAAATCGGGCACCACGGTCAGCCGTATTCCCTATTCGCAATTGCCCGAGGCCATCGCGATCCGCAAGGTGCTGGAAGAACTCGCCGTGCGCACGGCCTGCGAGCGCGCCAGCAAAAGCCAGCTGACCAACATCTGGATGCAGGTGGAGCGGCAGCGCGAAGCCGATCATGCCGGCGACATCGACGCTTTTCATGAGGCGGATGAGGCCTTCCACGCGGCGATTGCCGATGCCGCCGGCTATCCCAGCATCTGGCAGCTGGTCAAACAGGTGAAGCTGCAGGTCGACCGCTATCGCCGCCTGACCTTGCCGGAAACCGGCCGCATGGCGCGGGTGATCGAGGAACATGCCGCCGTGATTGCGGCAATCGAGAAAGGCGATGCGGCGCGGGCGATGACGGCCATGCGCGGCCATCTCGAAGGCCTGGAGCATAGCCTGCCCAATATCCGCAACCTCAATCCGGACTATTTCGTGGAAGACGTCGGCGAGTTCGCTCGTCCAACAACAATGAATGGGAAGTGAGTATGCGAAGCTAGCGTAAGAACCAAACCTAGGGAGGTTACCATGACAAAAGAAAAGATCGGGCTGGCCTGTCTGGCCATGGCCATGGCCATGGCGCTGGCCGTTTCAGGCCCGGCCGCGGCGCAGACCAAGCTGAAATGGGCCCATGTCTACGAGACCAACGAGCCCTATCATACCGAAGCTCTTTGGGCCGCCAGCGAAATAGCTAAGCGCACCAACAACAAATACCAGATCGAAGTTTTCCCAGCCTCGCAGCTTGGCAACGAAAACCAGATCAACGAGGCCCTGACGCTTGGCACCGTCGACATGATCTATACCGGCGTCGCCTTCGCCGGCTCGATCCACAAGCCTCTCGCAATCACCAACGCGCCCTTTATCCTGCGCGACTTCGATCACTGGAAAGCCTACCGGGATTCCAGGCTGTTTCGCGATATCGCGTCCGGTTACGAGAAAAAGACCGGCCACAAGGTGATGTCGCTGACCTATTACGGCCAGCGCCATGTGACGGCGAATAGGGAGATCAAGGTCCCCGAAGACATGAAGGGCATGAAGCTGCGCGTCCCGCCCGCGCCGCTGTTCATGATGTTCACCAAGTCGGTCGGCGCGAATGCCACACCGATCGCTTTTGCCGAAGTCTATCTTGCCCTGCAGCAGAAGACAGTGGACGGACAGGAAAATCCGCTGCCGACCATCATGGCCAAGAAATTCTATGAAGTGCAGAGCCATATCATGCTGACCGGCCATATCACCGAATCGCTGGTCACCCTGGTCGGCGGCCATGTCTGGAGCAAGCTGAACGATGCGGAGAGGAAGGCATTCGATGAAGTGCTGCAGCAGGCGGCCGCCAAGGCCAGCGATCAGATCCGCGCAGCCGAAATGAAGCTGGCAGAAGAGTTCCGCAAGCTGGGCAAGACGGTCGTAGAAGTCGACCGCGAAGTCTTCCGCAAGGCTGCCATGCCGCTGCACAACGATCCCAGCGCCGGCGCGGGCTGGAGCAAAGCTGAATACGACGCCCTGCAGGCGTTGAAATAGTTGCGTCCAATCGACCGGGCCGGTCCGGCATGGCAAAGCCGGGCCGG
Source organism: uncultured Ferrovibrio sp. (assembly GCF_937960835.1). Taxonomy (GTDB): domain Bacteria; phylum Pseudomonadota; class Alphaproteobacteria; order Ferrovibrionales; family Ferrovibrionaceae; genus Ferrovibrio. The sequence goes on along the minus strand of NZ_CALGPC010000020.1, from coordinate 103,706 downwards.
CATTCCTGTCACGGGAGACCGAAATGTACAGCAATCCTGCAGGCGAAAAGCGCCCCAATGACATTCCTGAAAATCCTCACGAAGATGAGTTGCATCTCATCGTGGCGCAGGACGTCGAGGTCGAGATCAAGCCTTACCTGGAGGATGTGATCGGCTTCACCGTCTTCTGGATCCTGGGCTTCGTGGTCTTTCTGCAGTTCTTCACGCGCTACATCCTCAACGATTCCATGGCCTGGACCGAGGAGATCGCGCGCTACCTGCTGATCTGGCTGACTTTTATCGGCTCGGCCACCGCCATTCGCCGCGGCACGCATATCGGCGTCGAAGCCGTGATGCATTTCCTGCCCGGCCATATCGGCACTTTCTTCCGCTTCGGTGTCGACATCATCACTGTAGGCTTTATCGCCCTGCTCTGCTGGTTTTCGATCATCGTCGCCGAGCGGATGCAGATTCAGACCATGATGGTGATCGAATGGCCGATGAGCATCGTCTATGCCGGCGTCGCCTTCGGCTGCTTCCTCATGCTGTACCGCTGCGTGCGCATGATCTTTGCCAATGCGCGGCGGCGCTGGCAGCCCGACCCCGATAAAGCCAACCTGATCATCGACTGACGGAGCGTCCGATGGCACCCCTGTTTCTTACCTTTTTTGGCCTTCTGGCCTTCGGCGTTCCGATTTTCATTGCCCTCGGCGGCGCCTCACTGATCTATACGCATTTCATGTCGGCCATGCCCGACTTCGTCGTGCTGCACCGGATCGCGGGCGGCGTCGATTCCTTCCCGCTCATCGCCGTGCCCTTCTTCATCCTGGCCGGCAACCTGATGAACACCGCCGGCATCACCAACCGCATCTATGACTTCGCCGTCGCCGGCGTGGGCTGGCTGCGCGGCGGGCTTGGCCATGTCAACGTGGTCGGCTCGGTCATCTTCGCCGGCATGTCCGGTACGGCGGTTGCCGATGCCGGCGGCCTCGGCACCATCGAGATCAAGGCCATGCGCGATCATGGCTATCCCGACAAGTTCGCCGTCGGCATCACGGCTGCCTCATCCACCATCGGCCCGATCATTCCGCCGTCCCTGCCGATGGTCATCTTCGGCGTCATGGCCAATGTTTCGATCGGCCAGCTTTTCGCCGCAGGGCTGATCCCCGGCCTGCTGATGGCTGCTGCCATGATGGCCTATGTCACCTGGTATGCCCATCGCTACGGGATCGGCCGCGACCAGGCCTTCCGCTGGGGCGTCCTTGCGCGCAGCTTCCTGCGGGCCCTGCCGCCTTTGCTGACGCCAGCCATCATCATCGGCGGCATGTCGGCGGGATTGTTCACGCCGACCGAAGCCGCCATCGCCGCCTGCGCCTGGGCGCTGCTGCTCGGCGTGCTGGCCTATCGCTCACTGAGCTGGCGGCAATTCTACCGCATCACCATGGACACCATCGAGACGACGGCGAGCGTGCTGATCATCGTCGGTGCCGCCTCGCTGTTCGGCTGGGTGCTGACGACGACCCGCGTCACCGAGACGGTTACCGAGGCGCTGCTGGCGATCACCTCGGACCCGCTGCTTCTGCTGCTGATCATCAACCTTCTGCTGCTGATCATCGGCTGCTTCATGGAGACGATCGCCGCGATCTCGATCCTGGTCCCGGTGCTGATGCCGGCCATCGAGAAGGTGGGCATCGACCCGGTCCAGTTTGGCGTGATCATGGTACTGAACCTGATGATCGGCCTGCTGACGCCACCCGTCGGGATGGTGTTGTTCATCCTGTCACGGGTGGCGCGCATGTCGTTCGACCGCACGGTGATGGCGGTACTGCCCTTCCTGTTCCCGCTGCTGGCTGTGTTGGTGGCGATCTCAGCCTTCCCGTCGCTGACGCTTTACCTTCCCAGCCTGCTGTATCGCTGACAGGACTTAACGGTCAGCGGGATGAGACAAGGCGGGGCCGAAGGCTGCTGTTTGCGGCCTTCGCATGCTGCGATGGGGCGGAGGGTCCGTGGCCAAGCCGCTCCTGCAGGTATTCCTCGACGTCCTTGACCTTGAGGTTTCTTTTCTCGTTGAATGTCTTCGACTTGTCCCACCACATGCCATCGCCAAGGGCGAAGGCGGCGCGGTAGCGGGTCATCACGTCGGTGGGCGCCGCGGCCAGATCGGCGCGCAGCTTGTCCAGGGTCCACTCTGTCTTTTCAAACGTGCGCCCCGTGACGCGTTCGACCACTTCCGCCAGCCTGCCGTAGGAAATCGTATCGCCGGCGACAAAGACGACTTCATTGGCAATCCGCGGTTCGGTCAGCAGGATCTCGGTCGTCAGCTTGCCGACATCCTCAGGCGTCGTCACCGTAACCTTCGTGTCCCAGCTGCCCAGCCCATGAATCGTCCCTCGGTCGAGATTGACCACATCGAAGGCCGGTTCGAACAGGAAGCTCGTGAACATGCCGGTCGAGACGATCACCCACTCGGTGCCCTGTTGAGCGCGGAGCAGCTCGCGGACTTCATACTGCTCGTCAAAAACCGGCTGCCCGCTGCCGCGCCCGACGATGTCGTAATCGACCCCGAACTGCCATGGGAAGTACCGCTTGACGCCAGCCGCCAGCACGGCGCGTGTGATCCGCAACTGGGTGCCCGGGCCGGCGACAAATCCGGTGCAGTTCACGACGGTTCGAAAGCGCCTGAACAGCGCCGTCAGGTCGGCTTCATCGGAGTTCAGATCAAAACCGATGAGCTCCACGCCGAGCGCACGCAGCTCCGCAAGGTTTTTTGCGTCCTGTTCGGAGGGACTGCTCAACACCTGCGGGGCGATCAGAACAGTGAGCGGCTGCTTCGCCGTCCGGATCCGCGGCGCCAGCGCGCGCAGCACGGCCATCCCGAGCTGCCCAGCTCCCAGAACCAGGATGTCCCGCAGATCGACTTTTCCATTATCGCTTGTCATTTGGTATCCTTTCGCATTCGTTTGAAACTGATCGAAACGCCCTCTCAGGCGGCCTCTCTGATGACGTTGACCTGACAGAACTCAGCCAGACCGAGTTCCGTCCACTCCACTCCGATGCCGGACTGCTTCGCGCCCGCGAGCGGCACCTCGGGGCCGAAATTCAGATGCTGGTTCACCCAGACCGTGCCTGACTGCATCCGCCTCGCCAGCGCCTTTGCCCGCGCGGAATCCGCCGACCAGACCGAACCGCCCAGGCCGAATTCACTGCGATTGGCCCGCGCCAGGGCATCCTCGCCATCTGTGACCCGGACAATCGGCAGGATGGGACAGAACTGCTCCTCCGTGACGAGTTCGCTTTGGTCGTCGATGTCGCGCACGATGGTCGGGCGGATGAAGTAACCCTCTCTCTCCATCGCCATGCCGCCCGCAATCACGCGGCCATCGCGATGCGCGACATTCAGAAAGTGCTTCGCCTTTTCGAATTGCTGGCGGTTCTGCAAAGGCCCGATCCGCGTGGAAGGCTGACTGCCCGGCCCCACGACGGCTTCCTGAGCCCGGCGGGCCATTGCCTTGCAGAAGGCCTCATAGATCGCATCGGCGACATAGACGCGCTTGATGGCAAGGCACGCCTGCCCGGCATTGAAGAACGCGGCATCGAAGATGCGATCTGCTGTCTCCTGGATATTCACATCGTCGAGCACGATCGCGGCATCGTTTCCGCCCAGCTCCAGCGTCAGACGCTTCAGCGTCGAGGCGCCGTTCGCCATGATTCTCCGGCCGGTCGCCGTGGATCCTGTGAATGTGACCTTGGCAATGTCAGGATGCGAGGTGAGCATGTTGCCGAGATCGTTCTGATCCGTAATGACGTTCAGCACGCCAGGCGGCAGGATGCCGATCCCCAGTTCGCCGAGCATAAGAGTGAGGATAGGCGTCGTCGGCGCCGGCTTCATCACCATCGTATTGCCCGCAATAAGCGCCGGTGCGATCTTCGCCGCGGGAATGAGCAACGGGAAGTTCCAGGGACTGATGCCAGCCACCACACCCAGCGGGCGATGACGCAACTCAACCCGTCCGCCCGGTGCCGGTATGACTTCGTCCTGCAATCTCAGGCCGGCGAAATAGCGGATAAAGGCGATCGAATAATCGACCTCGTCCGCCGCCTCGCGGCTGGGCTTGCCCTGTTCGGCGATCATCACGTTGATGAAGTCGCCGCGATGCTTCTCCAGGCTGTCGGCAAGCGCCTTCAGCATTTCACCGCGCCGGTCCCATCCCAGCGCCTCCCAGCCCGGCTGGGCCTTCTTGGCGGCCGCAATCGCTGCCGCCGCCTGCTGCTGAGACGCACGGGCGACGGTTGCGAACAGCTTGCCTGTCGCGGGATTGATGACATCGAGGGTGTGGTCGCCCGCCACAAGCTTTCCGTCGATGACGAGCTTTGTTCCGAATTGCATAGGGAAATCTCCGATGAAAGGACCTGCCGCCGGCGCCTCCGGCCCGAAGCGGCAGGGCGGGTTAGTGTTGCTGAGGGGAAAGCCCGCTGCCGTGCTCCCGGATGATGCGCCAGCCGTCGCTGGACCGGCGCCAGACAAGGCTCGACAGCGTATGGGCCTGGCCGGTATCGCCGTCGGCGGTCACATATGACGTGATGAACTGGACGCTCATGATCGCGAGATCGCCCGACACCAATATGCGTGGGCCGCCGACAAGGACATTGGTCAGCTGCTTCATTTGGGGAACGACCTCATCCCAGATCGCGGCATATTGGGCCGCGGTCTTGTTGACGCGCCGCTCCTTGTCGAAGTCGTCGAAGAACTGCGTATCCGGCGACGACCAGTCGTAGAAGCGCTCCAGGCGCTGGCGGAAGTTGAAGGGTTCCTCGGGCGTATGACGCCAGCCCACCTCCACCCATTCCCGGGCAAGGTTGGCCAATGTCGTGACATCCGGCTCCTGGGTATTGGTCTTGAAAGCCCGTTGCATGCTGAGACTCCGTTGGAGAGTGATGGCGACGATCTTCTGGGAGGCCTCGCGGCGTCCGTCGCCTGCATATTGCTTGCTTCGCTGCGGTGAATAAGACCGGCAAATCTGATTTGATTATTCGTCTATAACGAATAATCTTCGGGGCGTCGCGGCCGGTCCGGTCCCCCGTCCTGGCAAGGCGCCGCTTTACCGATCCTGCGGAGAGCAACGGGATGGATCGTTTTCAGGCGATGGAGACGTTTACGCGCGTTGTTGAAGCAGGCAGCTTCAAGCGCGCCGCCGAAACCCTGCGTGTTCTGCCTTCCAGCGTCACCAAGACCATCAAGGATCTTGAAGCGCATCTTGGCGTCCAGCTGCTCAAGCGGACGACCCGGGCGATCAACGTCACCGAAGCAGGCCTGCGCTACTATGACAGCTGCAAGGCAATCCTGCGCGAGGTGCAGGCTGCCGAAGGGTCCATCATTGCAAAAGGCGGCGCCGTTCGAGGTGCCGTCCGTGTCAGCACGACGCCCTCTCTGGCCCGTCGCTTCATCATCCCTGCGCTTCCGCGGTTCCGAACACGTTATCCCGACATCGACATCGACCTGCATCTGGGCGATGCCGTGATCGATCTCGTTCAGGAAGGCATCGACTGCGTCATCCGGGCGGGCAGGCCTCAGCCGTCGAGCCTCATCGTTCGCCGGCTCGCCAGTTTCCATTGGTATGTATGCGGCTCGCCGGATTATCTAGCGCAGTACGGCGAACCTGCCAGCATCGCCGAGCTTCGCAAGCATCTGGCGGTGGGTTACGCCGACAGCCGGACCGGAAGGCCGATCCCCTGGACCTTTCGGAATGGCAAAGAGGCCACTTCCGTTGCGATGAAGTCGTCCGTTACCGTCAACGACACCGACGCCTACATTGCGGCGGGCATGGCCGGGCTCGGCCTCATTCGCGCTGCCAGCTACATGGTGCGGCAGCCGCTGTCGGAAGGGCGTCTTGTCAGGGTATTGGCGGATCTCGACGCCGTAAAAGATCCGCTATCGGTGCTTTATCCGCAGAGCCGGCATCTCTCACCGGCTGTGCGGACCTTCATCGACTGGTGCATAGAGATTATCGGCGCGGAAGCGGCGGAGTTTTAGCGCCAAGGCAGGTCAGACAGCTCCGCCGCCACCGTCATCAGAAAGTTGCCCGGTCATCAGAAGGTTGCCCGCACGCCGGCATAGACTGCACGGCCGGGCGTCTCGTAGGTGTAGACATCCTGATATTCCCTATCGAGCAGATTTTCGACGCGGCCGTAGATCTCCACCGCCTCGGTCACCTTGTAGCCCGCCCCCAGATTCACCAAGGTATAGCCGTCCAGCGTCACGCGGCTGGCATTTGCACCGAAACCCGTCTCGAAATTGTGGTCAACCTGCCGGCCGTTATACAGGATGCCCAGGTTGACGTTCGCCTTGCTCTCCATGAAGCGGTAATGGACGTTGAGGCTGCCGGTATGCGCCGGACGCCGCACCGGCTCCTCGCCGGTATCGGGCAGCCTGCCATCCAGATAGGTATAGGCAGCCCGCAGCATCAGGTTGGGAAACGGCTCGACCGCGCCTTCCAGTTCGATGCCGCTGATCCTCGTTTCGCCATTCGCATTGAAGGCCGATGCGCCGGAATTGCTGATCAGGTCGTCAATGCGCTGGTCGAAGTAGGTCAGGCCAACCATCGCCTTGCTGTTCCAGAAGCCCTGATCGATGCCGACATCCCAGCCCTTGGTCTTTTCCGGCTTCAGATTGGGGTTGCCGGTGAAGGTCGCCGTGAAGCCGTATAGCTCGGTCATCGTCGGGTTCTTCACGCCCGTGCCGTAGCTGCCGCGAATCTTGGTGTCGGTGTCCAGGAAATGGTAGGCCGCGGTGCCGCGATAGGTCCGGGCATCCTTGAAGAGGTCGTTTTTGTCTTCGCGGACGGCACCGGTCAGGAATAGCTGCTTGAAGAAATCGATCTTGTACATGCCGACAAAGCCGGTGCTGTCGATCTTGCGGATAACACCAGGTGTCACGCTGTTGCGGTACTCCTCATGCTCCTGCTCGGTCAGGAAGGTTACCGTATGGCGCGCATCGGCGAAGGACGGTGTGTCGAACAGCACATTGGTGCGGTAGTCATACTTGAGCTTCGAGCCCTCGACGCTGTTGGTGAAACTGCCCCAGCTGTCACGATGGTTGCGCGTATAGGCGGTGCCGACAATGTGTTCCCAGCGGCCGTCCAGCACCGTCAGCTTGCCCTGGCCGCGACCGTAAAACTGGCCGCCCTTGCCGGTATTGTTGGCATCGACCACCTCCGTGTCAGGATAATCGTCGAGCTCGGCGTTGTAATCCGTGTAGCGGCCGACGAAATCCAGATCCAGGGTCTCAAGCGGGCTGAAGCCGAACTTGGAAAAAATGGTCTGATTTGAGTAGCCGTCGTTTTCATTGAACCCGCGATCCTTGCGGGCGTGCGAAACACCGCTGGTGCGATAATCGGTGCCGGTCAGCGAGAAATGATAACGCTCACCGCCGCCACGGACCGAGGCCGCGGTCTGATAGGTATTGAACGATCCGGCCTCGAAGCTTGCGCCGTAAACCGGCTTGCCGGAGCCGCGCCTGGTGACGATGTTGATTACGCCGCCGGCTGCATCGGAGCCATACAGCGCGCTCTGCGGGCCGCGCAGGATTTCGATTCGTTCAATATCCACTGCCAGCAGATTGGCGAAATCGAATTCCGAAATGCCCCCCGCAGTGTCGTTGACCTCGATGCCGTCGATCAGAACGAGGGTCTGGTTGCCTTCGGAGCCACGAATGCGGACCTGCGTGGAACCGCCAACCGTGCCGCTGCGGCTCACCGCCAGGCCCGGCACTTCCCGCAGCACATCGGAGACAAGCTGCGTCTGGCGCTGCTGCAGTTCCTCGCCGGTGATGATGGTGACGGCGCTGCCGACTTCCTGGAGCGGCGTTTCGGTCATGTTGGCCGTAACGGAGATCGACGGCAGTTGTGCGACACTGCCTGTATTCTGCGCGCCAGCCTCACCGCTGAGGGCCAGGCTCAATGCGGCGGCGGTCGCGAGGAGAGTGTTGCGATGGGAATGGGAGAAACGGCGGCCGTGAATGGCCAGGGACAGGACGTTCATATGACCTCGGCGGTATACGCCATGTGGCACGTCACCGCGTTCGAGGTCGCTCCTGGACGTCCTTACAACAGGGGACGCCCAGGTGGGCTAACCCATCGGTTCACCCTGCCCGATGTGATCGCGTGTGACCACGGATGACGGCAGGTCTCCTGGCTCGCAGGTCGTCGTCTTCAGTCTCCTTCCCAGGGCTTTGCGACCCCAGTGGCTACGGACAGAAGACTCTCTGCTTACAGTTGCAGGGGCAGCCGCGGCTTTGAACCGCGTTCCCAGTTAGGCCCCGAGGGGCACCGTCGCGCCGGATGCTAAGATGCGCCAGCTTGGCCGTCAACTCAGCGCCGGCTTGCATCAAAGGCCTCGTCTGGCCCCCAAGACTGGTCAGGGTGGACTGCACACTGGCGAGCACTAACTGCCTTTCTGAGCGGCTGACATCCCGGCCACAAAAGGGTTGGGGTTTTTGTCATTTAGCTGTAATGATTCTGTAACATATCTAAATTTAGGCTGTAGGCTGATGTTTTTCCTACAAAATCCTGACCCTGACCCGGACGGCTTTGGCATGGCGCAGCCCCTCGTTCGTCCGCGCCTTGGCCGGGGGGCCAACCGATGACCGAACACGGCGCGACCGAACTTCTGCTCAACCTTGTCGCCGGCGTCGCCCTGCTTCTATGGGGCGTGCGCATGGTGCGCACCGGCATGACCCGAGCCTTCGGCGCTCAGCTGCGCCGTTATCTGGGCCATGCAATGCGCAACCGCCTACAGGCCTTCGTCGCCGGTATCGGGGTAACCGCGCTGCTGCAATCGAGCACGGCCACGGCAATGATCGTGTCTTCCTTTGCCGGCCGCGGCCTGCTGGCCGGCGGGGCCGCGATCGCCGTACTGCTGGGCGCGGGCATCGGCACCTCGATCACTGCGCAATACCTGTCGCTCGACCTGCACTGGCTCGGGCCGCTCTGCATTATCCTCGGCGTGATTGGTTTCTTCGCCGCCGAAAGCGGCATGCCGCGCCATGTCGGCCGGCTCGGCATCGGCATCGGCCTTATGCTGCTGTCGCTGGAAATGATCATCGGCGCTTCTGCGCCTCTACGTGACGCGCCGGGCCTTGCCGCCATCCTGCTACCGCTGGAACGAGAGCCGGTCCTTGGCGTGCTGCTGTTCGCTCTGCTGACCTGGCTGAGCCATGCCAGCCTCGCCACTGTGCTGCTGGCCGCCTCGCTGGCCAAGGCCGGCACGGTGGATGCCACGCTGGCAGTGGCGCTTGTGATCGGCGCCAATATCGGCACCGCGATCTCGCCGTTGGTGGCCAGCACCGGTCAACCACCTGCGGCACGCCGCGCCCAGCTCGCCAACCTGCTCACCCGCGTGATCGCCACGCTAGCCCTGCTGCCATTTATCGACCAGTTGCCGCACTGGCTGGCCTATGCGGGCGGGGATGGCGCCCGCATGGCAGTGAACGCGCATACTGCCTACAACCTTGCTGTCGCCGTGATCTTCCTGCCCTTCGTCACGCTGCTGGATAAGCTGGCGAAGCGGCTAATGCCCGATGCCAAGGAATCGGCTGTCTTCGCTCCGCGCTATCTGGATGAATCGGCACTCGATACGCCGAGCGTCGCGCTGGCGGCCGCTGCGCGCGAAACCCTGCGCATGAGCGACATCGTCGCACAGATGCTGAACCAGACGATGACGGTGTTCACCCGCGACGACGCCAAGCTGGCCAAGGCGGTCGAGCAGAGCGATGACAGCGTCGACCGCCTGCACGAGGCGATCAAGCTGTATCTGACCGAACTGTCCAAGCACGGCATGGACGAGGCGGAGAGCCGCCGCTATGTCGACGTGCTCACCTTCACCACCAATCTGGAGCATATCGGCGACATCATCGACAAGAATCTGATGGAGCTGGCGCAGAAGAAGATCAAGAACAAGCTGACCTTCTCCAAGGAAGGCCTGGCCGAACTGACCGACTTCCATCGCCGCGTCGCCGCCAACCTGCAGATGGCCTGCAACCTGTTCATGGCCGGCGATCCGAAACTGGCGCGCCAGCTGCTGCAGGAGAAGGCCGCTTTGCGCGAGGCCGAGCAGCTTGCCGCCGAACATCATTATCAGCGCATCCGCGAAGGCCGCGCCGAAAGCATTGAGACCAGCGCGATCCATCTCGACGTGATCCGCGATCTCAAGCGCATCAACAGCCATCTCACTGCCGTGGCCTATCCGATCCTGGAACAGACCGGCGAGTTGACGGCAACGCGCCTGCGCGCCGACAAGCGGCCCGATCTGACCTCGGCCCAGTCGGCGCCGGGCGGCGGTCTGGAAGCGGGCAAGAACGGCAAGGCCAGCCTAGCATAATCAGGCTGGCCTGAATTCCGCTGAAATCGAAAGATTAGGCTGGCAGGGCATTCGCCTTGTCTCTCCTTGAAATGCGCCTTTTACAAAAGATTCCGTGAATAAAATTTTCGACTCGAAATTGATGGAAAACTGAGGTTTTCCGTGAACGGAATTTTAGCTGTGCGAGCGGGGCTTGAGTGCTAAAAGATCGCCCTAGTTGTGCTCGCCAGTAGTATCCCCCATGACCGCTCACATCGCCGATCCGCTGCTCCTGCAGCTCTATAATTACTGGAACGGCCGCCGTAACGGCCGCCCCGTTCCGGATCGGCGCGATATCGATCCGATCGACATGCCGCGCGCGGTCCTGCCGCACCTTCTGCTGGTCGAACTGCACGGCCCAATACCGCGCGTCCGTTATCGTCTGGTCGGCACCGCGATCTGCGCGCGCTATGGATCGGATTTCACCGGTTACTGGCTGGACGAGCTTTCGGGCCCGCAATATCGCCAGCGACTGGAAGAGATGTATCGCCGCATGCGCGATACCGGCCGACCGATCTATACCGAGAGCGAATTCCGCATCGATCCCGAAACGACAGCGATCACCTGCCGGCTTTATCTGCCGCTGTACCATCAGGGCAGCATCAACATGGCGCTGGCAGGCCAGACCTTCCCGGCCTATCCCTTCGACGAGCGTGCCTTCTTCGGCATGATCCGCTCCGACTTCAACGACCGGCTGGTCCATCGCGACTGGATCATCGATCCCGATGTTGCGGTATCCGGCCCTTCGACCTTGATCGCCGCCTGATCAGCTAAGAAATCCAGCACAAAAAAATGGGCCGGCATGATCAGCCGGCCCATCTTGCTTTTCACATCGTCATGCTGCGGCAGGCAGCGCCGACAATTTCTCGCCGGCGAGGCTATGCAGACTGAGCAGCGGCACGAGCTGCTCGCCCACCCGGGCGATGCCTTCGACCAGATGCGACGACCAGGCCTCCTCGCCTGAGCGGGTGATGCTGCCGCCGTCGATCTCGACGATATCGGACACGCCGTCCACCAGAAGACCGAACGGCTTGTCTTCCATCACCGCAACCACGATGACGTCCTGCGGCCGCGGCTCCGGCGCCGGCTTGCCCAGGATGCGCCGGGCATCGAATACCGGCAGCACATTGCCGCGCAGATTCAGCACGCCAAGGCAGGACGCATCCGTATTCGGCAGCCCCGTCATCGCCGTCCAGCCGCGGATCTCCTGGATCTGCAGCAGCGGCAAGGCATAGGTCTGATTGCCGACATTGATCAGCAGGGCGTCAAACCGGTCCATGGTCAGAACTCCTGCCAGTCTGCGTCCTCTTCATATTGCAGGGCCGCCGGAACGGCCTGCTTCGGCGCCGGAGCGGGCATGGCCTTGAGCTTGGCCGGGGCCGCTGCGGCCACAGGCTTCGGCTGGGAAACAGGCTTCGACTGCGGGATGGGCTTTTCCACCGCTTGCGGACGGATCGGCGTTACCGTCGCGCCGGTACGGAAGAAGCTGACCAGCTCCATCAGCTGATCCGCCTGCTGCGACATCGACTGCGCCGCCGCCGAGGTCTGCTCGACCAGGGCGCCGTTGCGCTGCGTGGTTTCGTCCATCTGGCCCACAGCCGTGTTGATCTGCTCCAGACCGGTGGCCTGCTCGCGGCTGGCGGCCGCGATCTCGGCCACGATATCGGAGACCTTCTTCACCGCGCCGACGATGTCCTGCAGGCTGGAGCCGGCTTGCGCCACAAGCTGGCCGCCTTCGCGCACCTGACCGTTCGAGGTGGTGATCAGCGTCTTGATCTCCTTCGAGGCATTGGCCGAGCGCTGCGCCAGCGCGCGCACCTCCTGCGCCACCACTGCAAAGCCCTTGCCGGCTTCACCCGCACGTGCGGCCTCAACACTTGCATTGAGCGCCAGCAGGTTGGTCTGGAAGGCGATCTCGTCGATCATGCCGACGATCTCGCTGATCTTGCTGGCCGAAGCCTCGATCCCCTCCATGGCGCGCACCACGTCGCCCATCACCGCGCCGCCCTTGTTGGCGGCCTCGCGGGCCACCGAGGCAAGCTGGTTGGCGGCGGCAGCATTGTCGGCATTCTGCTTCACCGTCGTGGTGATTTCGTGCATGGAGGCAGCCGTCTCTTCGATACTGGCGGCCTGCGATTCTGTGCGCTGCGCCAGATCCTGGCTGCCGGCCGCGATCTCGGCTGCTGCACTTTTGACCAGTTGCGAGCTTTCGTTCAGCTTGCCGGCAAAGTCGCGCAGCTTGGCCGCCATCGCGTTGACGCTGTCCTTCAGCGTGCCGAACACGCCGTGATAATTGCCACGGATCGAATTGGTCAGGTCGCCCTCGGCCATCGCGGAGGTGATCTTCGCCATTTCGCTGGTCATCTGCTGCAGCATGGCGGTCAGGCCGTTCAGGCGCTGGCTGATGGTCAGCAGAAAACCTTCCTTGCCGTTCTCGTCGATGCGCATCGACAGATCACCGGCCACCGCCTTCTCGCAAAGCGCAGAGATTTCCTCGATCGCCTTGCGCTCGCGGGCTTCGCGGGCGGCACGCTGCCGCTCATTCTCCTCGCGCTGCCGGGCGATGTCAGCCTCGGCCTTCTCGCGGGCGATCATGTTGTCCTTGAAGACCTGCACGGTTTTGGCCATGACGCCGATCTCATCGCCGCGGCCGACGCCGAATACTTCCACTCTCGTATCGCCGCCGGCAAGCGTTTCCATGCCGGACACAAGGCGCGCAATCGGGCGCGAAATGATGAAGGCCGCCAAAGCTAGGCCAGCGCCGAATGAGACCAGCAGCACCAGGCGGACAGGGCGAGGATGAGGTTCATCTGCTCGGACTTGAAGTTATGCAGTTCCGACGAGATGGCATTCAGTTCCTCGTCGCTGCGCGCCACCGCTTCGACCAGCGCCTTGTTCAGCATCTGGCGGTTCGCACGGTTGGTGTCGTTGTTGCCGAACTTGTCGGCTTCCACCGGGCCGACCTCGGTGCCGATGCGGGCCAGTTCGCGGCGGAAGGCGACGAAATCGGCAATCGTTTTCTTCTGCTGCTGGAATTCGGCGCGATGTTCCGGCTTCTGGGACGCCTCATAGGCCGGCAGGTTCTTTTCCATCCAGGCCAGCTCTTCCAGCAAAGGCTTGGCGAAGCGCTGTGCCTCTTTTACGTCGCTGGCGTGATAGATGCCGCGCGAATCCATCACCACGGAGAGAACGGCGGAATTGTATTTCTGCGCGAGCTGCGCGCGATGGGCGGCGGCGTTCAGATCTCCCAGGCGTTCGTCATAGGTCTGGATGGCGTTGACGCCGAGCCAGCCGACAACGCAAAGGCCTGCGCCCATGAGGATGAGTGTCGCGAGGATTCGCGTGCGGATTTTTACATTGTCTAGGAAGTGCATGGGAAACCCTGGTTGCAGGGCGCGGGATGCAGGCTACGTGCGGGAGATGTGAGAGGCTGATCGCCATTTCGGCGATCGCCGATAGCGTCAGCTCAACACATGAGTAACATGATCAACCACAACGTGCGCTTTTGCGCAGACCTCGCCCGTTTTGTTTCGTTAGGGGTAACGCGGGAAACTCACACTGAAATCGCCCTGAGGCAAAGGGTCGCAGATATGATGTTTTGTTCAGACATCATGCGAAGTCGGAATGTGTGGATCGGCGCACAATCGCACCGATGTGGTGTTGCTAACTTGCGCGTGCCGCCGGCCGCAATCGCATCTGCCGGGTAAGCAGCCATGCTGCAATCACCGCATTGACGATATTCCACGCGACGCCGTTCATCATCGCCGCCTGATACGATCCGGTCGCATCGAAGATCGCGCCCGATACCCAGCCGCCCAGAGCCATGCCGCCGAGCGTGGCGGAAATCGCGAGACTGATGCGCAAACCCGCCTGGCTGGCAGGAAAAAGCTCCCGCACGATGAAAGCATAACTCGGCACGATCCCGCCTTGCACCAGACCGAACATCGCCGAGATGATGTAGAGCGACGCCAGTCCATCGAAGGGAATGTAGAAGGCCAGCGCAATCGCCTGCAGCACCGAGCCGAGCAGCAAGGTCGCCAGTCCGCCGATGCGGTCGAGAATCCAGCCCGAGGCCAGCCGGCTGACGATGCCGAAAGCCAGCATCAGCGACAGCATTTCCGCGCCGCGTGCCGGGCCGTAACCGAGATCGACGCAATAGGCGACGATATGCACCTGCGGCATCGACATCGCGACGCAGCAGCTCAGGCCTGCAATCATCAGCAGCGCCTGCACCAGATTGATCGGCAAGCCGAGCGGCCGCGCCGGATCGCCACCGCCAGGCTGCATTCCGCCGCTGGTGCCGGCAGCAAAATCCTGCACAGGCGGCCGGCGGCGCAGGGCCAGCGCCAGAGGCAGGATGGTGGCAATGCAGAACAGACCGATGCCGATATGTGTGGCGCGCCAGCCCTCGGCGGCGACGAAATGCTCGATCACCGGTGGCCAGAGCGTGCCGGAGAAGTAATTGCCGCTGGCGCAAAGCCCGATGGCCAGCCCGCGATGGCGCGTGAACCACAGCGAGGTATCGGCGATCAGGGGCGCGAACATGGCCGAGCCGCCCATCATGCCGATCAGCAGGCCATAGGCGATGGTGAAGCTGATGATGCCGCCGGCAAAGGCGGAGAGCACATAGCCGAGCGCAATCGCGCTGGCGCCGATGACCAGAGGCACGAAAATGCCGTGCCGGTCGGCCAGCCGCCCCATGACAACGGCGCCGAAGAGCAGCCCGATCATCATCATCGTGTAAGGCAGCGAGGCATCGGCGCGGTCGATGCCGAACTCGGCCTGCACCACCGGCATGATGACGACGATCGACCACATGCCGACGCCGCCGATGATGCCGATGAGCACAGCAGCGATCAGCCTGAACCAGGCATAGGACGATTCGACTTCGCTGACCCGCTGCTGCGCCATTGCGGCTCAGTCGACGATGAACAGCTTGGCGCCGGCCGGGCCGGTGCGCGAGCGATGCGGCTCGGCATTGTCGGCCACCTGATAGGACTGGCCGGGCTTGAGCACGAAGACGCGGCCGTCTTCCAGCTCGGTGGTCAGCTCGCCTTCCAGCACCAGAAGGATATGGCCTTTCACGCACCAGTGGTCGGCCAAGTAATTCGGCGTGTACTCCACCATGCGCACGCGGATATTGCCAAAGGTCTGGGTGCGCCAGATCGCCTGGCCGGTCTCGCCCTTGTGATAGGTCGGCTCGATCTTCGACCAGTCGGTGGTGCCGAAGGGAATATTGGACATCTGCATAATATGAACTCCGAAACGGACCTTTTCGTTCTAGGCCGCCGGCCCTGATAAAACCAGCCTCGAATTGTCGGCGGACAATTCCTCGATGGCTGCCTTCTTCACTCACCTGCTGTCGCCGTCCGATGCAGAGCAGGTGGGGCGGTCATGCTGACCGCGGTGCGGCCGATGGCGTCTGGCTGATGGATGCCGAGCATTCCGGCCGTCCAGGCAGACGCACCCGCATAAAGGAATATGGCTCAAAGAGCACTATCCAATCGCGAGCATCCAGATGGCCCAGCCCTCGTTTGAGAAGCCCGGACGTCTTCGAGAAGGACGTCACCACCCCAGCTGACGGCTTGCCAGATCCTTCATGATCTCCTCGGCGCCGCCGCCGATGGCGTTGACCTTCACCTCTCGATAGATGCGCTCGACCTTGGCGCCGCGCATGTAGCCCGCGCCGCCGAAAATCTGCACGGCTTCAGAGGCACAGAAAGCCATGGTCTGTGTCGCCTGGTTTTTCAGCATGCATAGTTCGGCAATCGGGCTTTCGCCCTGATCGAGCGCCCAGGCAATGCGCTCCAGCATGGCCTGGCTCGCTTCAATGCGCTGCGCCATGTCGACCAGCTTGTGCCGCACCACCTGATGCCTGATCAGCGGCTTGCCGAAGGTCTCGCGCAGCCGGGCATAGGCCACCGCTTCCTCATAGGCCGTGCGCGCAAAGCCGATCGACGAGGCCGCCAGCGACAGGCGTTCGTCATTGAAGTTGAGCATGATGCCCATGAAGCCGGCATTCTCGGCGCCGATCAGGTTTTCAACCGGCACGCGGCAATCGTCAAAATGCAGCGTCGCCGTGTCGGAGGCCCACCAGCCCATCTTCTTCAGCGGCGTGCGGGTGAAGCCCGGCGTGTCGCGCTCGATCAGCAGCAGCGAGATGCCCCCCATGCCCGGCCCGCCGGTGCGCACCGCCACGGTATAGAAATCCGCGCGCATGCCGGAGGTGATGAAGGTCTTTTCGCCGCGCACGATATAATGATCGCCATCGCGCCTGGCCGTCGTCTTCAGATTGGCGACATCCGAGCCGCCGCCGGGTTCGGTAATCGCCAGGGCGGAAATCTTCTCGCCCGCCAGCACGGGGCGCAGCACCTTTTCCTTCAGACGGCCCGAGCCCAGCTTGGCAATCGGCGGCGCGCCGATGGTATGGCTCATCAGGCTGGCCGCCACGCCGCCGGAGCCTGCCCGCGCCAGTTCCTGGCCGGCGATGATGGCGTAGAAGCGGTCGGCTTTGATGCCGCCGTACTCTTCCGGGAAGTTGAGCTGCAGCAGGCCGATCTCAGCCGCCTTTTTGTAAAGCTCGCGGGGGAATTCGCCGGCCTCGTCCCATTGATCGGCGAAAGGCTCGATCTCTTTTGCCACGAAGCGCCGCAGCTGATCGCGGAAGGCTTCGTGATCGGGCGTGTAATAGGGCGACTTGGCGAGCATGGATATGGTTTCCCTACGGCGTCATCCCTGCGATGGCGGCCGCAGCCGCGCCATGATCACGATATCGTCGTAATGATTGTCGAGCTTGCGCGCCCGCACGCGCACGCCTTCGGTGACAAAACCGAATTTGCGGTACAGCGCAATCGCGCCGGTATTGCTGGCATAGACCTGCAGCTCTATGCGTTCCAGGCCGATGCGCTGCGCCCAGTCGAAGCAGACCCGCATCATCTTCGTGCCCAGCCCCTTGCCGCGGAAGCCGCGATCCAGCCCCATGCCGAGCTGACCGGCATGCTGGAAGCCGGGCCGCAGCGGATTGGGCGGCGGCACATGAATGTCGCACCAGCCGACGACGGTATTGCTGCCGTCCACTGCGACGACAAAAGGCAGGTCGCGCTGGATCATCGCCTTGACGAAGAAGCGCGCCTGCTCGGCCGAGGGCGCCTCGGTGAAAGCAAGATACATGCGCTCCTGCGCAACGCGGTCGAGACAGGCGCGGTAGGAGTCGGCATCCTGCTCGGTGATCGGCCGCACCGTGGCAATCGCGGTTTCGGTCATGGCTGTTTTGCCACCTCATTTGGCGTAAGCGCCGCCAGCAACTGCCGGCTGGCCACCTGATCGCCAACCTTGACCGGCAGCTTGTCGATCACCGCATCGGCGCGCGCCACCATTTCATGCTGCATCTTCATTGCTTCCAGCACCACGATGCGCTGGCCCTTCTTCACCTTATCGCCTTCCGCCGCCAGCACGGCGACGATCTTGCCATTCATCGGCGCGCGCAGTTCCCGTTCGGCAGCGGCCTCCGCCGCGCCGGGCAGCTGATAGGTCACATCGCGGCAGGTCAGATCCGCCCCACCCGACGCCAGATGCAGGTCATCGCCGACGAAGCAATAGGCGATATCGCATTCGGTGCCGTCGATGGCGACGCGCAGCGCATCAGGCCGGCGCTGCACAACATGCAGAAGCTTGTCCTCCACCTGATAGCGGTCCGGCCCCAGCGTGGCGATCTGCAGCTTGCGCTTCGCCTGCCCGTCATCCAGCAGCAGCGGCCAGGCCATGCGGCCGGTGGACGACCAGGCACGCGCCGGATCATGACCCAGTGAAGCGGCGCTATGCTCGAACCAGAGCAGCGCGGCTGCAGCCAGCAGCCCGTCGTCCGCGGCCGGTCTGGCGGGCGCGGCGAAATGCTGCGGGATGAATCGCGTGCTGGCGCGGCCGGCGGCGAATTCCTCATGCTTCAAAAGGTCGATCAAAAAGCCGCGATTGGTTTCGATCCCCAAGGCCACCGTGCGTTCCAGCGCCGCGATCAGGCGGCGGCGGGCTTCGTCGCGCGTCAGACCGTAAGCGATGATCTTGGCGATCATCGGATCGTAATGCGGCGTGATCGTCTGCCCGGCGCGCAAACCATGATCGACACGGATGCCAAGGCCTTCCGGCGGCTGCCACGCGGCCAGCAAACCGCTTTGCGGCAGGAAGCCCTGATGCGGCGCTTCGGCATAAAGACGGGTTTCGATGGCATGGCCGGTCAGCACGGCCTCATCCTGCTTCAGCGGCAAAGCCTCGCCGGCGGCAACGCGGATCTGCAGCGCCACCAGATCCAGGCCGGTGACCATCTCGGTGACTGGATGCTCGACCTGCAGGCGCGTATTCATTTCCAGGAAATAGAAGCTGCGCCCATCGGCATCGAGCAGGAATTCCACCGTGCCCGCGCCGACATAGCCGATGGCCTTGGCCGCCGCCACCGCAGCCTCGCCCATCCGGCTGCGCAGCGCGGCATCCGCTGCCGGCGACGGCGCTTCCTCGACCACCTTCTGATGCCGCCGCTGCACCGAGCAATCGCGCTCGCCCAGATGGATCACATGGCCGTGACTGTCGGCAAAGACCTGGATCTCGATATGGCGGCCATCAATGACGGCCTTTTCCAGGATCAGCTCGCCCGAGCCGAAGGCATTCTCAGCTTCCGAGCGCGCCGCCTGGATCGCCGGCAGCAGCGCAGCCTTGTCCTGCACCAGGCGCATGCCACGGCCGCCGCCGCCGGCAGCCGCCTTGACCATCACCGGCAGGCCGATCCTTTCAGCTTCGCGCAGCAATGCCTCATCGGATTGATCCTCACCCTGATAACCCGGCACGCAGGGCACGCCCGCCTCGATCATGCGTCGCTTGGCGGCGGCCTTGTTGCCCATCGCGGCAATGGCGGATGCCGGCGGCCCGATGAAGACAAGGCCTGCCCTGGCGCAGGCTTCGGCGAATGCCGCATTCTCCGACAGGAAGCCATAGCCCGGATGCACGGCCTGCGCGCCGGTTCGTTTTGCAGCGGCGATGATCGCCTCGGCATTCAGATAGCTTTGCTTCGCCTCTGCCGGCCCGATGCAGGTGGCAAGATCGGCCTGCTCACAATGCGGCGCGCCGGCATCGGCCTCGGAATAGACCGCCACCGTGCGATAGCCCAAGGCCCTGGCCGAGCGGATGATCCGGCAGGCAATCTCGCCGCGATTGGCAATCAGGATGGTGTCGAAGGCGCTCACGCTAGCCAGCCTCTTATCCGTCGATCCTCTCACCTTCCCGCCGCTTTGCAGCAAGCTCCTCTTTCTTCCGCCAGCGGAAGAGGGAGGATGGGAAGGTAAGGGTATGTGTCATGCTGTCTTCTGTAGCCTTACTTCCTCTTCCCCGGCAGGATGCCCATGTATTTCGAAATGATCCCCAGCATGATTTCATCCGCGCCACCACCGATGGAGGCAAGGCGGCTGTCGCGATAGGCGCGGCTGATGGGGGTTTCGTTCATGAAACCCATGCCGCCGTAATATTGCAGGCAGGCATCAGTGATCTCGCGCGCCAGGCGGCCGGCCTTCAGCTTGGCCATCGAGGCCAGCATGGTGACATCCTCGCCCTTCAGCATCAGATCGGCGGCGCGGTAGCTGATCGAACGCAGCAGCTCGACTTCCGTCTTCAGTTCGGCCAGGCGGAAATGCACCACCTGATTGTCGAGGATCGACTGGCCGAAGGCCTTGCGCTGGCGGGTGTATTCGATCGTCTCGTCGATATGGCGATCGAAGGCAAGCAGGGATGAGAAGGCGCACCACAGGCGCTCTTCCTGGAACTGCTGCATCTGATAGACGAAGCCATGGCCTTCCTGGCCGATCAGATAGCGCTGCGGGATGCGCACATCGTCGAAGAAAACCTGCGCCGTATCGGAGGAGCGCATGCCCATCTTGTCGAGCTTGCGGGCGATCTGCACACCCTTGGTCTTCATTGGCAGGCAGAACAGCGACTTGTTCTGATGGATCGGTCCGTCGCCGGTATTGGCCAGCAGGCACATCCAGTCGGCCTGCGTGCCGTTGGTGGTCCACATCTTGCCGCCATTGATGACGTAATCGCCGCCATCCTTGCGCGCCGTGGTCTTGATCGCGGCGACATCCGAGCCCGCGCCGACTTCCGAAACGCCGAGGCAGACCACCTGATCGCCGGCAATGGCCGGCGCGAGGAATTCCTTGCGCAATTCGTCCGAGCCATAGCGCGCCAATGCTGGCGTGCCCATATCGGTCTGCACGCCGATGCCCATCGGCACGCCGCCGCAATTGATATGGCCCAGCGCCTCGATCATCACCATCTGATAGGAGTAATCGAGGCCCAGCCCGCCATATTCCACCGGCTTGTTGATGCCGAGGAAGCCGAGATTGCCCATCTTCTTGAACAGTTCATGGGCCGGAAAGGCGCCTTCCCTTTCCCATTCGTCGACATAAGGGTTGATTTCGGTGTCGATGAACCGGATCAGGTTGCGCCGCAGGCTTTCATGCTCCTCGGTGAATTCCATCGTTTCCTCCTCGTCCCTATCTCTTCTTTATCAGGTCGTTTTGCAGGATGGCGGTCTGCCGTCACATTCGCGCAATCCCGAAGGCATTCTCTTTTGTTACCCGCGCATCCGCCTCACGGCAGATGCTCAGGCAGAAGGCGAGCACGCGGCGGGAATCGCGCGGATCGATCAGCCCGTCATCCCAGAGCCGCGCAGTGGCGAACAAAGCCGTGCTTTCGGCTTCCATCTTCTGGATCACCTTGGCCTTCATGCCCTCGATCACCTTCGGATCGATCTCCTGACCCGCGCGGCGGAATTTCTCTTCCGTGACAATCGCCAGCACGCCGGCGGCCTGTTCCGGGCCCATGACGGCGATGCGGTTGTTCGGCCAGGCGAAGATGAAGCGCGGATCGTAGGCGCGGCCGCACATGCCGTAATTGCCCGCGCCGAAACTCGCGCCGATATGCAGGGTTAGCTTCGGCACCCGCGCATTGGTCACCGCCTGGATCATCTTCGAGCCATGCTTGACGATGCCGCCGCGCTCGGCCTCCTTGCCGACCATGTATCCGGTCGTGTTCTGCAGGAACACCAGCGGCATGTCAGCCTGGTCGCAAAGCTGGATGAACTGCGCGGCCTTCGCAGCGCCCTCGGTATCGATAGGGCCGTTATTGCCGATGATACCGATGGCCTCGCCTTCGATGGCGGCCTGCCCCACCACCGTATGGCGGCCCCAGATGGGCTTGAACTCGGTGAAATCGCTGTCATCCACCAGGCGCGCAATCACCTCGCGCACATCGTAAGGCTTGCGGTAATCCACCGGCACGATGCCGCACAGCTCATCGATATCGTAGCGCGGCGGCCGCCAGGATTTTGTCGCAAGCTGCGGTCCGCGTTCCTTCCAGGGCAGGCGGGCGCAGATTTCGCGCGCGATGCGCAGCGCATCGGCATCGTCCTCGGCCAGATATTCGGCGACGCCCGAGACATGGGTATGCATCTCGGCGCCGCCGAGCTCCTCGTCGGTGGCGATCTCGCCGGTGGCGGATTTCAGCAAGGGCGGCCCGGCCAGAAAGATCTTGGCCCGGTTCTTCACCACCACGACATAGTCGCTCATGCCCGGCACATAGGCGCCGCCGGCCGTGCTGGAGCCATGCACCACGGTGATCTGCGGAATGCCGGCAGCCGAAAGCCGTGCCTGATTGGCGAAGCCGCGGCCGCCATCGACGAAAATTTCTGCCTGGTAATTGAGATTGGCGCCGCCGGATTCGACCAGATTGACAATGGGCAGCTTGTTGACCAGCGCGATTTCC
This sequence comes from uncultured Ferrovibrio sp., assembly GCF_937960835.1. Classification (GTDB taxonomy): domain Bacteria; phylum Pseudomonadota; class Alphaproteobacteria; order Ferrovibrionales; family Ferrovibrionaceae; genus Ferrovibrio. The sequence goes on along the minus strand of NZ_CALGPC010000020.1, from coordinate 81,533 downwards.
TGCGCACGCAGGCTTTTGCGCAAGCCCATCGGCGCAATCGTGCCGCCCTTGATGCCGCTGTCGGAAGCCGTGATCAGGCAGCGGATACCGGAGACATAGCCGATCCCGGCGATGAAGCCGCCGCCCATGATATTCTCGGCGCCATCGTCGTCATGCATGCGATAGCCGCAGAGCGTCGAAATCTCCAGAAATGGCGCGCCGCGATCCAGCAGATGCGCGATGCGGTCGCGCGGGCTGAGCTGACCACGCTTCTCGAACACCGCCTTGCGGGCATTCGAGGTATCGCGCACGCGCTGCTCCAGCGCGCGGAACTGTTCGATCAGCGCCAGCATATCGGCGCGGTTCTGCCGGAAGCTTTCCGATCCCGTGTCGATCTGCGACTGGATCACCGCCACGGCTAGTCCTCCAGCACCTTCGGCGTCACCGCGCGGTGAAAGCCGTTGAAGGCCTCGGATTTTTTGTGCGGCGGCAGCGGATAATGCCGCCGCGCATTCGGCACGCCGCCATCGACGCGCAGGGTCGCACCGGAAATGAAGCTTGCTGCCGGCGACAGCAGATAGACGATGGCAGCCGAGACTTCCGCTTCCGTGCCCAGCCGCTGCAGCGGCACATGGTCGCGCATCGAACGGATCAGTGGCTTCATCCAGTCGGGATAGGTGTCCATGCCGGAAGATGCGATCCAGCCCGGCGCCACGGCATTGACCCGCACGCCGCAGACGCCCCATTCGCAGGCCGCCGTTTCGGTGAAGTTGACCATGCCGGCGCGCGCCGCCCCCGAATGGCCCATATTCGGCATGCCGTTCCACATGTCGGCGACGATGTTGACGATGGCGCCGCCGTGATCGGCCATCCATTGCGTGTAGCATTCCCGCGCCATCAGGAAACCGCCGGTGAGGTTGTTGCGCACCACGGCATCCCAGCCTTTCTGGCTGATCTGGGCCAGCGGCGCCGGGAACTGCCCGCCGGCATTGTTGACCAGCCCGTCGATGCGGCCGAAGCGTTTCAGGATCGCCGCCACGGTATCGCGCACCGGCTCTTCTTCGCGGATGTCGCAGGAATGGCATTCAACCGCCGTGCCCGGATTATCGGCACGCAGTTCTTCCGCAACGGCCTGCAGCTTGTCGATCTTGCGGCCGATCAGCGCGAGGCTAGCGCCGAGCCGCGCCAGTTCATGCGCGGTGCAGCGGCCGATTCCTGAGCCGCCGCCGGTTACGATGATCACCTGGCCATCAAACAGACCGTCGCGGAAAACAGAACGGTACCGGCCCGCCGCTACGGAATTAGCTGCAGCATCTTCTGGCGCAACGCTCATCGGCGCTTTCACTCCCTGTACGCAACATCTTCGTGCCGCGCGTTGTTTTTATGCTGTGCGTCGACGCTACTTGACGCTTACGTTAACGTCAATATAGGGTGCCGCAACACCGCAAATCCGTTGACGTTGCGTCAATTTCGAAGACCACACACATCATAGAGCCACGGAGGCATCATGTCGCTCGACCAGATCACTCAGCAGATGGGCCAGCGCGTCAAGCCCGGCGTAATCGACGCCACGGTGAAGTTCGACTTCGGCGACGACGGCAAGATTTTCATCGATGGCCCCGCCGGCACGGTCACCAATGACGACAACGATGCCGACTGCACCATCGCGATTACGATGGACAATTTCAAATCGCTGGTGGCCGGCGATCTCGATCCCACCACGGCCTTCATGATGGGCAAGCTGAAGGTGAAGGGGAATATGGGCGTGGCGATGAAGCTGCAGTCGATCCTCGGCTGACCGTCCCCGTATTTAGTCCGATCAGAAAATAAAGCCGGCAGGACTGTCCTGCCGGCTTTTCTATGCGTTCATGTCAGCAGCCAGCTTCAGGCTGCTTCCGTCCGGGGCGTCCGGGCGTTGTCCTGGGAATGGCCGCTGCCGCGCGGCCGGTTGCGCGCATGCAGAACCGCGCCCAGCCCGGCGCCGAACAGCAGCACGAGCTGCATGGCAATCGCCTCGATGGTCGGATTGAATCCGGCCTGCACCGCCCAGGCCGGCAGGCCAATATCGGTATAGGACACGGCGCCGATCTCCTGCAGTTCCAGCATGGCCTGGCCGATGAAGCGCAGGCCCAGCAGGAAGAGAATGGCGGAGGTCGCCATGAAGACCGGCCGCAGCGGCAGTTGCAGCGCCAGCCGCGTCATGACCGCATAAATGATGCCAAGCGCGAAGATGGCGGCCAGCAGCCCCGCCAGCATCGCCTGGAAGCCATGCGCGGCATCGCCGATCACGGCATGCAAAAACAGGATCGTTTCCGCCCCTTCGCGGAATACGGCGAGGAATGCGATCCCGGCCAGCATCCATGGCGCATCGGCGGCCAGCGCCCGATCAGCCTGCCTTTGCAGATAGCGGTTCCAGACTGCCGGATTCTGCCGCAGCCACAGCCAGCCGCTGACATAGAGCATCAGCGCGGCGGCAATGCCCATCACGATGGCCTCGGTCAGATCGTCATGCGCGCCGTCAAAGAAAATCATGAAGATCCAGGCCATGACGATACTGGCGATCAGCGCCAGCCCGGCGCCCCAGGCCAGCGCCCGGCGGCGATGGCCCTCGCCGGCCCGCAGCAGAAAGGCTGACAGCGCGGCGATGACGAGCAGCGCCTCCAGCCCCTCACGCAGAACAATGAAGAAGGATTCAAGAGCGATTCCAGCCATGCGGAGCTCTCCTCAATAGAGCGGGGCACCGCAAAGCTAGGGCGTGCGCTGCGTGGCGACAACGCAGCCGCCCCGGGCAAAAAGCCGCAGGGCGCGCATTGAGGCAGCGAAAGGCTGATGCAGGTCATGCTGGCGGCGATGCTAGCGACTCGCCGCCAGCTTTCATCCTGCAGTCCTAGCGTTCGTCGGCGGCGAAATAGGTCTTGATCGCCTCGACCGCCGCCGCATCCTCGCAGGTATAGCGCACAGCAATATAATCGCCGTCGATGCGCGCCACCGTGCCGGTGCAGGCAAAGTTCAGCCGGCCGCGATCCGTCGCCACCGATACCGTGAGCGGCAGCGTCGCATTCAGCGGCGGCGTCGGCTCCAGCGGACCGAAGAAGAGTCCGATGCGCGACCAGTTGCGCAACGGCACCTCCTTGCCGTTCACCGTGACCATATCGCCCGAGCGCCCCTCATGGCGCGGCGCCTGGCGATGTTCCTCATGCTTCTCGCCCAGCTGGAAGAAGCTGGTCAGTTCCGCCAGGCTCTGCGCCATATTGGCAAGCGACTGCGCCGATGCATGGGTCTCTTCCACCAGCGCAGCGTTGCGCTGCGTGATCTCATCCATCTGGCCGATGGCGATGTTCACCTCATCCAGGCCGCGCGACTGCTCGGCCGAAGCGGTGGCGATCTCGCCGACGATGGACGTCACCTTCTCCACCGAGCCGACGATATCCTTCAGCGCCTCGCCCGCCTGATGCACCTGACGCACGCCATCCTGCACCTGGGAGGTCGAGGCCTGGATCAGGTCCTTGATCTCTTTTGATGCATTGGCCGAGCGCTGCGCCAGCGCGCGCACTTCCTGCGCAACGACGGCGAAGCCCTTGCCGGCATCGCCGGCCCGCGCCGCTTCGACGCTCGCGTTCAGGGCCAGCAGGTTCGTCTGGAACGCGATCTCGTCGATCATAGCCACGATGTCGGAGATCTTCTGCGCACTCTGTTCGATGCCGTTCATCGCCTCGACCACGCCGGCAACCACGTCGCCGCCGCGATGCGCGGTGCTGCGCGCCACCTCCGCCAGTTCGTCGGCAGCCTTGGCGTTGTCGGCATTCTGCCGCACGGTAGTCGTGACCTCGTGCATCGCCGCGGCGGTTTCTTCCAGGGTTGCCGCCTGGCTTTCGGTGCGGTGCGCCAGATCCTCCGAGCCGGCCGAGATTTCCGCCGAGGATTGCCGCAGGGTCGCTGAAGAGACCAGCAGTTCTTCGGCGAAGCTGCGCATGGTGGAGGCCATGCGGTTGGCGCTCTGCTTCAGGTCGGCGAAGACGCCGTGATATTCGCCATGCACCGCGCGGCTGACATCACCTTCGGCCATGCCGTGCATCACATCGGCCAGTTCGCCCGTCACCTGCTCCAGCGTCTCGGTCAGATGATTCAGCCGGCGGCTGACATCCAGCAGGAAGCCTTCCTTGCTGGCTTCATCAAGCCGGGTCTGGAAATGGCCATGGGCGATCTCGTCGCACAGGGCTGCGATCTCGGCCGCCGCAGCCGCTTCGCGTGCCTCGCGCTCCATCCGCCGCTCGTCTTCGGCGCGGCGCATCGCTTCGGTCTCGTTCTGCAGCCGCTCGTGCTCGATGCCGTTGGTCTTGAAGATTTCAACCGCGCGTGCAATGGCGCCGATTTCGTCGCCCTTGCCTGTATGCGGCACCTCGGTGGTCCAGTCACGCTCGGCCAGACGCTCGATAGCACCCGTCAGCGCCTGCAAAGGCCGTGCAACCGCGCGCGCCAGCAGCCAGCCGAACAGCACCAGCATCACGCCATTGGCGGTCACCGTGATGCCCGTCTTGATGATCTGACTGCGCATGACGGCATCGACGTCGTCGAGATAGATGCCGCTGCCGATCACCCAGCCCCAGGGCGCATAGGCCTTCACATAGGAAATCTTCGCCACCGGCTCGTCGGCGCCCGGCTTCGGCCAGCGATAGGCCACCTCGCCGCCGCCCTTTTCGCGCGCGATCCTGGAGAATTCGATGAAGATCCGCTTGCCGTCCGGATCGGCATAGTTGCTGACATCCTTGCCGACCAGATCCTTGGCGAAAGGATGCATCAGCAGCTTGGGCGACTGATCGTTGACCCAGAAATATTCATTGCCGCTGTAACGCAGCCCCTGCAGGGCCGCCAGCGCGGCAGCCTGCGCCTCTTCGCGGCTGACGGTGCCGCGTTCCGCCTGCGCCGCATGGAAGGTGACCACGCCATAGGCGACCTCGACCAGTTCGCGGGTCTTGGAGGCGCGGTCTTCCAGCAGCTGCTCGCGCAGCTGATAGAGATCGACGCCAAGCTGCCCGATCAGGCTGATGATGGCGACACCGATGATCGCCATGATTCGATAGATCACCGGCAGGCCCGAACGGCGCGTTGCCGGCTTGGTGGAATGGGCCGACGCCGCATTACGGGGCGCTGAAAGCGAGGCGGTGATAGACGCGGACATGCGTTACTCCATGCTTGTTGGTCTGGCCCGCTTGGCATGGCCTGCGGGAGACGGCCGCAAGGTAACAAACCCGCACCCGGCGTGGTTGATCTTGATCAAATTCACTCATTACTTCCCGCACTTAGCGGAAAGCGCGGCCATGCCGATGCCGCTCTGCCACCCTAGGTGAGCGGGTGTTCTGCGCCTGCTGCTTTGGGGCTTTCATCCGGCCCGGTCCGCCATCTCCGCGGGTTGGCAATTGAAGCGCCGCTTCGGGCCTCCCCTGCGTCATGCCGCATGGGCATTCAGGCGGCACATCCTGCGCTTCGCCCCCTGCGCCGTCCGCCCCTGATTGGGGCTGGCCGCGATCCGGGCCGGCACCACCGCCAGACGAATCGAAAATCCTTACAAGTCTTTGTTCCTAAAAGGGTTATCCACCTTGGCCTGCGGCCCCCTTTCGAGTAATCTCCCCCGCCTATGCGCCGGCCATGCTGCCAGGCCACAAGTCATTCTTTCGAGGGATTCATGTCGCAACAACCGCAGATGGCCGGCCAGATCATGCAGGGTCGCCGCGGCCTCATCATGGGCGTCGCCAATGACCGTTCGCTTGCCTGGGGTATTGCCAAGGCCGTGCACGCCCAGGGCGCCGAATTGGCCTTCACCTATCAGGGCGAGGCGCTGGAGCGCCGGGTGCGGCCGCTGGCGCAATCAGTGAATTCCAAGCACATCCTGGAATGCGACGTCACCAACGCCGCCTCCATCGATGCGGTGTTCGACACGCTGAAGAAGGACTGGGGCAAGCTCGACTTCCTCGTCCATGCCATCGCCTATTCCGACAAGGAAGAGCTCAAGGGTCGCTACATCGATACCAGCCCGGAGAATTTCGCGCTCAGCATGAATGTGAGCTGCTACAGCTTCACGGCGGTCATGCAGCGCGCCGAGAAGCTGATGACCGATGGCGGCGCAGCGGTGACGCTCACCTATTACGGCGCCGAGCGCGTCATGCCGCATTACAACGTGATGGGCGTGGCGAAAGCCGCGCTGGAAGCCAGCGTGCGCTATCTCGCCGCCGATCTCGGCAAGCAGGGCATCCGCGTCAACGCGATCTCGGCTGGTCCGATCAAGACGCTCGCGGCCAGCGGCATTGGCGATTTCCGCTATATCCTGAAGTGGAACGAGCTGAATGCGCCGCTCCGTCGCAATGTCACCATCGAGCAGGTCGGCGGCGCCGGCCTGTATCTGCTGTCGGATCTCGGCGCGGGCGTGACCGGCGAAGTGCATCACGTCGATGCCGGCTATCACAGCGTCGGCATGGTGGCGGTGGACCAGGCAGCGTCGGTGGCCGAGCTGCTGCTGTCGCTCGGCGGCAAGAAGGCCGAATAGGCGGAAGCGGGCAAGGCATATGTCGGATAACAGCTTCGGCAGGCTCTTCCGCTTCACCACCTGGGGCGAGAGTCACGGGCCGGCTCTGGGCTGCGTGATCGACGGCGCGCCGCCGCAGATCGCGCTGACGGAATCCGACATCCAGCACTGGCTCGACCAGCGCAAGCCGGGCTCCTCGCGCTTTGTCACCCAGCGGCGCGAGCCGGATCAGGTGAAGATCCTCTCCGGCACGTTTGAAGGCAAGACCACAGGCACGCCGATCTCGCTGATCATCGAGAATGTCGACCAGCGGTCGAAGGATTACGGCGAGATCGTCGACAAGTTCCGCCCTGGCCATGCCGATTATACCTACTGGGCCAAATACGGCATCCGCGACTATCGCGGCGGCGGACGCTCGTCTGCGCGCGAAACAGCCGCCCGCGTCGCCGCTGGTGCCGTGGCGCGCAAGGTGCTGACCCATATCCTCGGCCCCGGCGTGTCCATTCGCGGCGCGCTGGTGCAGATCGGCGAGAAAAGCATCGATTACGCCAACTGGAACTGGACCAGCACGACGCAGAATCCCTTCTGGTGCCCCGATCCGAAGATGGCGATGGAATGGGAAGACTATCTCGACGGCATCCGCAAGGCGGGCTCATCCGTCGGCGCCGTCGTGGAGGTGCATGCCAGCGGCATCCCCGCCGGCCTTGGCGCGCCCATCTATGGCAAGCTGGATGCCGATCTCGCCGCAGCGATGATGAGCATCAATGCGGTGAAGGGCGTCGAGATCGGCGCGGGCTTTGCTGCCTCGCGCTTGACCGGCGAAGAGAATGCCGACGAAATCCGCATCGATGAGGATGGCCGTCCGCGCTTTCGCTCCAATCATGCCGGCGGCATCCTCGGCGGCATCTCGTCGGGCCAGGACATCGTCGTGCGCTTCGCCGTGAAGCCGACCTCATCGATCTTAAATCCGCGCGAGACCATAGACCGCTTCGGCAACGAAACCGAGATCACCACCAAGGGCCGTCACGATCCCTGCGTCGGCATCCGTGCGGTTCCGGTGGGCGAAGCCATGATGGCGCTGGTGCTGGCCGACCATCTGCTGCGCCATCGGGGCCAGGTCGGCGAGTTCAAGACCGACTTCGACAGGCGCTAGGCGCAATACTCTGCAATCCCTCGCCCTCCCGGCCCCCTCTCTCTGAGGAAGAGGGAGGAGAAGCGTCAGTTCTTTGCTTTTCATCCCCTCGCTTACGTCTGCGGGAGAAGGAGGGGCCCTCGCATCAGCTATTTGGGGGTGAGGGTATGGCCCCGCCGGTCATTCCCATACGCCGCTGTGCGCTCTAATCTTCCTCACAATCTGGAGGAAGCCTGGAGGAAGCTTATGTCTCAGCCCAAGCGCGTGCATGCCCTGAATATCCCGATCCCGGCCCGCAAGGAGCTGGATGCCGACACGCAGGCCTATTTCGCCAAATGCGACGAGAAGATCGGCTTCGTGCCGAATGTGCTGCTCAGCTACAGCTTCGATGCCAAGAAGCTGCGCGGCTTCACCGAGATGTATAACGAGCTGATGCTGGGACAGTCCGGGCTTTCCAAGCTGGAGCGCGAGATGATTGCGGTCGTCGTCAGCAGCATCAATCACTGCTTCTACTGTCTCACCGCCCATGGCGCGGCGGTGCGCCAGCTATCGGGCGATCCGAAACTCGGTGAGCTGATGGTGATGAATTACCGCAGTGCTGAGCTGACGCCAAAGATGCGCGCCGCTTTGGACTTCGCCGCCAAGCTGACCGAGACGCCGGACAAGATCGTGGAAGCCGACCGTGAAGCCTTGCGCAAGGCGGGCTGGACCGACCGCGACATCTGGGACATCGCTGCCACCGCCAGCTTCTTCAACATGTCGAACCGCATGGCGGCTGCCATCGAGATGATGCCGAACGAGGAATATCACGGCATGGCCCGCTGAGCCTGCTGCATCAACGCCGCATCGGCGCAACCGCATCGAGGCGCATCGCATAAGGCCCGGAGCGATCCGGGCCTTGAACGATCGGCATATTGGGCGGCATGGCAGGCGGCCTATATAAAAGGCCCATGGACCAAAGCCATGCACAAGAAGCCACGCATAAGCCTACGGCAATGACACTGCCCGCCTTCTCTTTTGCGCAGAGGCTGCTGGCCAGGCTTGGCCGCTATGAATTGTCGCTTCTGCTGGTGCCGGGATTTGTTGCCGGCGCCGTCTGGCTGTTCATCGAACTGGCCGACGAAATCCTGGAAGGCGAAACGCATCGGATCGACCCCGCCCTGCTGCTGGCGATGCGCAAGGCCGGCGATTTAGCCGAGCCGATCGGCCCGCGCTGGCTGGAAGAGATGATGCGCGATGTGACCGCCTTCGGCAGCACCGGGCCGTTGGTGTTTCTCACTTTGGCTGCGGTGATCTATCTGCTGCTGCGCCGGCGGCATCGCACGGCGCTGTTCGTCTTTCTCGCCGTCGGCGGCGGGCAGCTTCTGTCTTCGCTGCTGAAACTGGGTTTCGACCGGCCGCGTCCCGATCTCGTGCCGCATGGCATGACCGTCTACACGGCCAGCTTCCCCAGTGGCCATGCGATGATGGCCGCCGTGACTTATCTGACCCTGGGCGCGCTGCTCGCCCGCACCGAGACGCGCAGGCGGCTGAAAGCCTACATCATGCTGCTGGCCCTGCTGCTGACCCTGCTGATCGGCATCAGCCGGGTTTATCTCGGGGTGCACTGGCCGAGCGACGTGCTGGGCGGCTGGATCGCGGGCAGCGCCTGGGCGGCGATGTGCTGGAGCCTTGCCGTGACCCTGCAGCGGCGCGGCCGCCTGGAGCGGGAGAATGCCCCGGAAGATTCGGACCCTTCTTCGGAGGACCGTCCGGCGGCATAAAATTTTTAGCCCCTGACGGCGCTGGCGTGGTTTTAACCGGCTTGTCAGATAGAATTAACGCTGCTTAAAAAGTCACCATGAAGGCGGCTGCCTGTGTCTTGGGCGCAACACTCCCCGACAATTCGCGCCTGCACAATAGGATTTACGCGAACAATATGTCGGGGAATCGGCTTCAAATGGTCAGAAAATGACCTAAGTCGCTGATATCATAGGTGCGACGATTTATCCTAACTTTCCTCTTGCGCTGCACCCGGTTCCCAATTACATTGTGCATCGCAACAAGCTTTCCGGTTTGTTGCATGCCCTTCTCGGGCGTTTCCTCCCTAGACTTGGGCCGCACTGAGGTGCGGCCCCTTTTTTTTGTCCAGGGTTCCCTTTTCCAAAGACTTTGCTTTCTTAGAACCGGACCAAACTGGCGGCGGATTTAATCCGCGTCGGCGGCAGCCGGCGGCGGCACGGCCAGCACCTTGTCGATGCGGCGGCCATCCATATCCACTACCTCAAAGTGCCAGCCCTGCCAGTCGATGCTATCGCCGGCGGCCGGCACGCGGCCGAAGCAATCCAGCAGGAAACCGGCCACGGTATGATGCTCGGCATGTTCGGGCAGCGTCAGGCCCAGCCGTTCGGCGAAATCGTCGCGCGCCAGCAGGCCGTCGATCAGCCATGAGCCGTCATGGCGGCGCACTGCCTGCGGCTGCTCGCTATCGGGCAGCGCAAAGCCGCCGGCGATGCTTTCCAGAATGTCGGAGGCCGTGACCACACCTTCCAGGCTGCCGAATTCATCGACGACGAACGCCATGCCGCTGGGCGAGCGTTTCAGCAAGGCCAGAACGTCCAGCACATCGGCGCTTTCATGCACGGCAGAGACCGGCTGCACCAGCGCCGCCAGGCCTTCGCCATTCGGCTTGCCGATCGCATCGGTGCTCAGCTTGCCGTCCAGCAACGCGTTCAGCACGTCTTTGACGCTGATGGCGCCGAGCGGCTCGTCGACCGAGCCATGCGCAGCCGGCAGGCGCAGATGCACGGTTTCGCGCAGACATTTCAGCTGCGCCTCGCGCCGCGCATCGAGATCGAGCCAATCGAGTTCGTGGCGCGGCGTCATCACCGCGCGCACCGAGCGGTCGCCGAGCTTCAGCACGGCGGCAATCATCTGGCGTTCCGCAGGCTCTACCGTGCCCGCGCTTTCCGCCTCCGCCACCAGATGGCGGATCTCTTCTTCCGTCACCGCATTGCTGGCGGCGCTGTTCTGGCCAGTCAGACGCAGCACAAGCTGCGAGGAGTGATCAAGCAGCCAGACCAGAGGCGCTGCGATACGCGCAAGCGCCGACATCAAAGGCGCGACCGCAACCGCGATGGCTTCAGGATTTTTCAGCGCGATCTGCTTGGGCACCAGCTCGCCGACGATCAGCGACAGATACGTGACCGAGCCGACCACGATGGCGAAAGCGATGGTATCGGCGCTGGCTTCGGTCAGGCCAAGCGTCTCCATCAGCCAGGTCGAGAAGCGATCAGCCAAGGTCGCGCCGGAGAAGGCGCCCGCCAGCACGCCGACGAGCGTGATGCCGATCTGCACGGCCGAGAGAAAACGGCCCGGATCGGCGGCCAGCGCCATGGCGCTGCGCGCGCCCTTGCGTCCCTTGCGCAGCATCGCCTGCAGCCGCGCCTTGCGGGCGGACACCACCGCCAGTTCCGACATGGCGAGCAGGCCGTTGAGCAGGATCAGCGCGAAGATCAGCGCCAGTTCAAGCGCAAGCATGGCTGATCCGCGGATGCAGGCCGGAAATCAAGGATGGGCTGCGGCTTTAAGCGCAGCTTCGCCGGCCAAGGAATTTCGCCTGCAGAGGGCTGACCCTGGCCGCGATGTAATCGAGACGACATAGCCGCGCCAGTATAGAAGACCGCCGCTGCCCCCGCCAGAGGGTCACCGCCAGAGGGTCAAGGCATCGGTGCCGATGGCGTTCTGGGACAGGTCGAACTGTGGATTGCGGCAGGCTCAGGGCTTGCCGACCGCCGCCTGTATCTCCGCCTTCACGCCTGTTCCTATCTGCAGCATTCTCGGCTCCAGTTCGGCCTGAAGCCCCGACGCCGTCGCTTCCTCGTTCCAATGCAGGATCAGCACCGCGCTTTCCGGCCGCTTCGTCGCATCGAGAACGGCCTCGATCCGCTCGATCTGCGCAAACAGGCCCAGCGTGTTCAGGCCGGGCGTGTTCAGATCGGTGAAGAACAGGAGCCCGCCGACGAGCCCGCTCATCACGAAGACCGCGGCGGTGCCGGAGAGGCTGACGCCATGCCCCTTGCAGGCGGCGCAGATGCGGGGCGTTCCATTGCCATGATCGACCTGACCGCTGCCCTGACAGGTCCAGCATTTCCAGGCGTCATGCATTGGATCCCCCGTTCTGCCTGGCTCAGGAAAGTGGCCAAGCCATGTCGATGCCATGCCAACAGGCTACAAAACGCGCGCAGCAGATTTGTTCCGCGCAGCAACGTCGTTTGGGAAAGGCAAGGCGCCGCGGCTGTGCGTGCTAGCCGCTGTCCTGCAAGGGCGAGGCGATGATGGGCCCAGGGGTCGGCACTGGGGTCGGCACTGGGGTCGGCACCGGAACGGTCTGCGTCGGCAGGGCATAGGAGAAAGCCAGCCAGCCGGCCAGCAATCCTATCACGACAACACTGACGATGCTCGACAGGCTGATCCCGGTCCCGTCGCAGGTCGGACAAGGACAATCCTCGTCGCCGATATAGACCCGCCTTGTGCCATGGCACATGCGGCAGGCCCACATGCTTTGCAGGACGTTCCCCGGCACCATATCTCTCATGATCGGACCCCACCCGCATCCAGCGATTTGCGATGCGCTAAAGTCATCTTCTCTCAATCTTCTATTAAACGGTGCGACCTTTCTGTGACGCGGATGGCATGCCAATTGGCGTAATTAAAGAAAAACAGGCTCCATCCGCTTACGGATGGAGCCTGCTGTCTTACCGTTTAATCGTCTTGAAGCGGATCAATTGATCTTGCGCGACCAGTCATCTACCTGGCGCTCGGCTTCTTCCTTGGCGCAGCCATAGCGTTCCTGCACCCGGCCGACCAGCTGCTCGCGCTGGCCGGCGATCCGGTCGATGTCATCATCGGTCAGATCGCCCCACTGCTCGCGCACCTTGCCCTTCATCTGCTTCCAATTGCCTTTGACCTGATCCCAGTTCATGGCCCGCTCCTCTGTTGCGATGTGGAGCCCTACCAACAAAGCTGGGCGGGTACGGTTCCCTTTATCCTTGTCCGCCGCGCTGCGCCGCTTCCCGCCTGATCGTTTCCCGCCACTGCGCGCGCAAGGCGGCCGGCCGCTGCGGATAGCGTTCCTCGAGGAATTCGGCCGCCACGATGCGGTCGGTGCGGAAATGGCGGAAATCCTGCCGCAGTTCGCACCAGGCGGCGATGATGCGCACCGTCTGCATGAAGCCCAGAGTGATCGGCCAGATGATGCGCCGCGTGGTGCGGCCTTCCACATCGGTGTAGTCCAGCGCCAGCTTGCGCCCCAATCGGATCTGCGCCCGCAGCATGGCAAGGTCGATGCGGTCCAGTGGACGTTCGTCTGCCCCGACCGAAACAAAGGAGGGCGGCTCGGCCAGATAGGGCCGCAGCTTTTCCGGCACGGCGGCTTCGATCTTGGCGATCAGATCCTGCGCCGCGCGCGCCAGGGCCGGATCGCCCTGGCCGGAAACCCATTGCGCGCCCAGCACAGCGGCATCGATTTCGTCCGGCGTCAGCATCAGCGGCGGCATGTCATAGCCTCCTTCCAGCACATAGCCGAGACCGGCCTCGCCACGGATCGGCACGCGCTGCGCCATCAGGTCGGCGATGTCGCGATAGACCGTGCGGGTGGAGCATTCCAGCTCCCGCGCGATGGCCTCGCCGGTGAGCGGCGCTCGGGCCCGGCGCAGAATCTGGATGATCTGAAACAGGCGGTCGGCGCGGCGCATCGGAATATCGTCCTGATCGCATCCTGCATGAAGGCTGCTGACAGCATGCTGTCAGCATGGTTGGCGTACAAGAGAGGCATGCCGGATGCAACGAAACGCTGAACGCCCTGAACGCACCTGTACACAACGGAGCGCCTCATGACCGCCGCAACGCCGACAGAAGCCCAGACCGGACCCGTCACCCTCTACGGCTTCGGCCCCTGGCTTGGCCTGCCCGACAGCAGCCCCTTCGTGCTGAAGACGGAAATACAACTGAAGATGGCAGGCGTTGCATATGTGAAGGATGTGACCGGCCATGCCACTGCGCCGAAGAGCAAGCTGCCGTACCTGCGCGATGTCGACGGCACAGTCGTTTCGGATTCAACCTTCATCCGCGCGCATATCGAACATACGCGCGGCATCGATCTCGATGCGGGACTGAAGCCGCGCCAGCGCGCCGAGGCCTGGGCGATCGAGCGCATGCTGGAGGATCACCTGAAATGGGCGATCACTTGGTTCCGCTGGATTCCGCGCGAGAATTTCGAGACCGGACCCGCCCGCTTCTTCGACCACGCGCCGGTGGAACTGCAATCGGACCTGCGCAACATGGCGCTGGCGACAATGAGCGCCGCCATGCATGCGCATGGCATCGGCCGGCATAATATCGAGGATGTCTCGGCGCTCGGCATCCGCTCGCTGGAGGCGCTGGCGATGCTGCTGGGCGACAGCGAATTCCTGTTCGGCAACGAAATCAGCGGCACGGACGCCATCGCCGCGGCGATGCTCGCCTCCCTGATCACGCCGCCGCTCGATTCAGGCCTGCGCCGGCGCGCGATGCAGCTCGACAATCTGGTGGAATATACCCAGCGCATGATGGCGCGCTTCTTCCCGCCGGTGCCGCGCTACATTCCGCCGCGAAAGGCGCCGGGCCGCACCAATCTGGAAAAGCTTGCGCAAAGCATGGCGCCCGAACGAGTACAGTCCGAGCCCGTGCAGGCCCAGGCACTGCCGGAAAAGGCGATGGTCGCCGTCGGCTAGGGCCGCATCATGCAGATCCGCGTTCTATAAGCCGGCGCGTCCGCTTTCCATGTCGCGGCGCATCTGCGCGGCATAGTCGCGGAAATCGACTTCCAGCGTATAGCGCGCGGAATCGACATAGCGGCTCTGCACATGGCGCCAGTGAGCCGCGATCTCCTGCTTCATGGTGGCAAGGTCGGGCAGCGTGAGCCTGCCGCTGAGCAGGGCTGCGAGCCAGCGCGACTGGATTTCGACAAGCGGAATTGTCGCGCCGATCGGCTGCACCAGGCCGACGAAGAACAGCCCCGGATGATGCGGCACCACCATGCGCCGGTAAAGCTGCACCGGCTGGCGGTCTTCGACTGAGAAGATCGAGCGGTCGAGGAAGGGAAAGGTCGTGCGATAGCCGGTAGCGTAGATCACCGCGTCATAGGGCTCGGTGCTGCCATCGACGAAGGCGATGCGATTGCCCTGCAGCTCCTTCACATTCGGCTTCACCTTGATCCAGCCATGGCCGATATAGGGCAGCAGTTCCTGGCTGATCGTCGCATGCTCGCGCCACATCGGATGCGGCGGCTTGGGCACGCCATAGCGTTCCTGGTCGCCAACCGTCAGATACATCAGCTTGTTGATGATCATGCGCGTGACCACGGTGGGCAGGCGCAGCTTGCGCGACAGGAAGGCCGACCAGCGGTCGGTGGGAATGCCGAGGATGTATTTCGGCATGATCCAGGCGCCGCGCCGGGTGGACAGATGCACGCTCTTCGCCCGGCGGCACAGATCGACGGCGATGTCGACGGCGGAATTGCCGATGCCGACCACCAGAACGCGCTTGTCGTCGAAGGGATCGGCGGTCTTGTAATCGTGGCTGTGGATCGCGATGCCGTCGAACTGGCCGGGGAAATCGGGCCAGCGCGCATCCCACAGATGGCCATTGGCAACGAGCACCGCGCGATAGGTTTTCGCCGCGCCGCTGTCCAGCGTCACCGTCCAGCCGCCGCCTTCAGCGGGGGTGACGCTTTTCACTTCCGTCCTGCAGCGGACATAGGGCTTGACGCCGAAGCGTGTTGCATAGGCGTCGAGATATTCCATCACCTGCCAGTGCGAGCAGAAATCCGGCCAAGTCTCTGGGATGGGGAAATCGGAATATTGCAGGTTCCGCCGGCTGGTATCGATATGCAGGCTGCGATAGGCCGACGACATGCCGTTGTCGTTGTTGTAGCGCCAGTTGCCGCCGATATCCGATCCCTTTTCGAAAACCTCGAAGGAAAGCCCGGCCTGCTTCAGCGCCTTGGCCGCCGCGATGCCGGACGAGCCCGCGCCGATGATGCAGATATCCGCGCTCCCCTGATCCATTGCCTGATCACCCGTCTGACTGCTCATGCCGGAACTCCCGCGGCTGCCGATGCCGCCTCATAGGATGCAAGAAAGCTCTGCAGGATCGCATCGAAGGATTCGTCCGGCAGAATGCCATGCTGGCGGGCAAGCGCGGATTCGAACCGCTTGGGCCAGCCATCGACGATGCGCTGCACGGCCGCATCCTCGCGCCAGCCGATCTGGCCGAGCTTGCGGCCGCGGCCGACGCGCGACAGCGCCTTGAGCATTTCGGCAACGCTGACGCTTAAGGCCGGCAGGTTGAGCGCGCGGCTGGCGCCGAAAACCGTGGCCGGCAGATCGTGCGCGGCCAGCAGACCCGCCGTCACCGCCTGCACGGAAACAACCGGCAGAACCGTCTCCGCCTTGAAGGGCACCGAGACATCCTGGCCCAGCAGCGGCGTGCGCGTGACCGCCGCAACGGCATCGGATACCGATGGTGCTGCGCCGGGCGGACGCATCAGAACGATAGGCAGGCGCAGCGCGCGGCCATCGACGATGCCATGGCGGCTATGGTCGTTGATGAGCTGCTCGACAATCACCTTATGCACGCCGTAGGAGGTCTGCGGCTGCTGCACGGTGTTGTCGTCCACGATCTCGGGCAGCGCGCCGCCGAAGGTGGCAATGGAACTGGCGAAGACCAGCTTCGGCGCTGGATGGCCGGCAGACCGCAGCGCGCGGCAGGCGGCCAGCAGATCGAGCATGCCGAGCACATTCACCTCCAGGCCTTTCGCGATGTCGCGTTCGGCATCGGTGGTCAGCGTGGCCGCGAGATGGAAGACGCTGTCGAAGGGCGATGCGAACAGCCTTGCGCGGAAAGCGGGATCGGAAAGATTGCCGGTGGCCTGCCGGATGCTGGGCTGGCTGCTGTCGGGCTGGCTGCTGCTTTGCTGGCTGGCTCCGCCGTTGCGGCCAGCGCCATTACTGCCGGCAATGGGCGAAGGCGCTGCCACCTGATCGGCCAGAATGAGTTCGGTGACCGGCCTTTGCTGGCCGCTGCTGTCGGTCAGATGACCACGCGCCAGCAATGCGGCGGTGAGCTGGCGGCCGATGAACCCGGCGGCGCCTGTGATGATGACGCGCATGTTTCCTCCCGCGCCGGCCCGGTCTGCTGCCGGGCTCGCTTACTGCTCCGTTTGCGGATGTCTTTTATGCCAGTGGAAGCTTGCTGCTGCAATCGCGGGGAGGACCAACCTCAATCATATCCCCGCAAGGTTTACTGACATTGCTCGTAGCGGCAGGAAGCTTAATGGCACTGCGCCTGGGCCGCGCTCGGTTCAGAATTTATCGAATTCCAGGCCGTAGCACATTGGGAAGAATCGGCTCGGGAGTCGCCAAGGCCCTGATGGAGGCAAGGCCGCGAAGCGGCCGCAGGCTGCATCAGGGCAAGTCATGGCCAGCCAACAGGTCTCTAAAGTGAGGTTGTCGAGACAACACCTTGGAGGCTGACCGACCATGACCAAGCATTCTACTACACCCGCCGACGCCGTGCTGGTAGCGATCGACATGGCGAAGAACCGCCAGGAAGTGCTCATTGAGCGCCCCGAAGGGGGCCGGCGCCGGCGCATGACAGTGCTTGCAACCAAGACGGACTATGATCGGCTTGCCGAGCAGCTCGCCGCGATCGGAAGGCCCATTGTGGTCGGCTTCGAGGCGACCGGCAACTACCACCGGACCCTCGCGCATCGCCTGCTGACCGCCGGGTTCGAGCTGCGGCTCATCTCGTCAGTGGCGCTCGCTCGCACCAGGGAGGCGCTACACAACGGCTGGGACAAGAACGACCCGAAGGACGCGCAAGTCATCCTGCACATGCTCCGGATCGGCGCCACGCAACGCTACGTCGACCCGCTCGCCGCCGGCATCAACGACCTGCAGGAGCTGTCAAAGACGCACGAGGTAGTCTCGCGGATGAAGACCCAGACTTGGCATCGCATACTGACCCACTACCTGCCGCTCTATTTCCCGGAGGTCGCCCGCTTCGCCGGCAACAGCCGGTCGGACTGGTTCCTGGCGATGATCGAGCGGTTCCCGACCCCGGCCAGTATCACTGCGCTCAACAAGGAGGCCTTCTCAGCGGAGGTCTGGCCGCTGATCGGGCGCAAGGTCTCCAAGGCCCGGCTGATCAACGATGTGTACGAGACAGCGTGCAGCTCTGTGGCATTGCCGGTGCCAGAGGACTCGGCCGCGATCGCCATGTTCCGCATGGTGATCGCGCAAGGACGCAGCCTTATCCACCAGCGCGACGAGATCGAACGACTTGCCCATGCCCGGCTCGCCGATCATCTCGATTACAAACTGTTGCGCAAGATCCCGGGCATCGGCCCGATCAACGCGTTGACGATCCTGGCCGAGGCAGGCGATCTTCGTCGCTTCAGCCATCACCGTCAGTTCCTCAAGTTCTGCGGCCTCGATCTCGCGACCTGTCAGTCCGGCACGTTCCGCGGCCGTACGAAGCTGTCCAAGTACGGCAACGCGCGATTGCGCCGGACCTTCTGGATGGCCGCGCAGGTCGCCGCGCGCCAGCGCGACAATAGCTTCCGCGACAAGCTCGGACGATATACCGCCGGGCACGCGGATGATGCCGATCGTCGCCGCAAGGCGATGACGGCGCTGACCGCCAAGATGGCGCGCGTGGCTCACGCCGTTATCAAGACGGGGACAGAGTACCGGCCGTTCCTCGAACGGTCGGATGCCAGGTGGAAGGACCCCTCTCTGCAAGTGCCGTGAGGGCGCTCGTCGAGCGACCCTGTAGATAATGTTCGGGCCTTCCACCTGGGTGCGTATCTCGTCTTAAGGATGGTGAGGACCACGGCTGCTCTGGCGCGCCGCTGGATCCTGTGTTTGCTATGGCAGGGAGCGATCCCATTGACGGTGGAAGCCATCTGGCTCAGACTACGCACCGCGCCGATCGATGTCGGCGCGTAGAGACCTGCTGGCCAAAACCCGCCGCTGCTTCCCGACATAGGACGTTGTCTCGCCATGTCGGATCTTCCATAGCCCTGCGAATGAAATCTCAACATCTCTGACATGCTCTTCAACATGAGGGGACTTGCCCGATAACGTGGTCATGCTGACCGTTCAGTTTCTTTGAAGTTTGTTAAGCACTTCTCGAGCGATTTGCAGGTCAGCACTGAATCACCGTTTGGTCCGGCGACGGCAAATCGCCATGGATCAAGGCCTCTATAGCTTTTGGGACATTGGCCTGCACTTGTCTGGCAATCGTCCAGCCTCGCAACTAGCCGCCGGAGCGCAGCCATTGCTGCGCGTCGCGCCAGTCCGGTCAATAGGTCAGCGCCGATCCGTTCCCCAGAGGCCGTCCCACATCTGCCTGAAGCCGCCCTGGCTGGGCGGCGGGCGCTCGGCCAGAATTTCCGGCCGGCCGCGCAGGCGGTGCTGCGCATCGAAGCGGTAGCGCAGGCCCCAGAAGCCAAGCTCGCTGCCGCCCGGCAGGCCGTAACGATAGTCGCGCGCCTCCACGATATGCCCGCCGGGCGAACCGGTATCGGCCAGTACCGTCCAGTGCAGCCGCCCCATGGCGAACCAGTGAAAGACCTTGCCGGACGGTGTCGCCAGCGCCGCCTGCACGGCGGGATGATGATCGATGCGCGTGTAGCGTTCCCAGTGGATCGGGCGGTCGTCGAACGGCGAGGAGAAGCCGACCAGGATTTCGTCTTCCGTATCGGCCACGATGCGCCGCCAGAAAGGCTGCAGCAGGGTCGGATAGGCCGAAACCTCCACGCCATGGCGGCCGGCATTGCCGCTTTCGGCCAATTCAAACCGCGCGCGCTGCTCCATCTTCAGCGCCACACCCCAGCCCATCAGCGTGTAAAGCGCCACATAGATGAGGGCACATTGCGCCAGCCGCTGCGGCAGGTCCACCGCGGCGATGCCTGAGGCCGAGCGGCTGCCTTTCGCGCGGCTGAAAAAGCCGAGCAGGAAGACGATGATGAGCGGCAGCGAATACAGCGGGTCGATGATCGACAGTGCATCGATGGCGAAACGCTGGTTGCTGAACGGCGCCAGAAGCTGTGTGCCCCAGGCGGTAAAAAGATCGAGCAAGGGATGCGTTGCGGTGCATAACAGCCCGAGCCAGATCCAGGAGGCGCGGCGGGTATTGTCCTCGTTGATGTCAAAGGGTACGCGCCGCATGCGCTCCAGCCGCCAGGCCAGCCAGCCCAGAGCCGCGCCATAGATCAGCGTCGGCACCACGCCATGCGTGATCCCGCGGTGATACAGCCAGGCATGGGCGACATCGTCGCTGAACCAGCCGCTGATCACGTCGAGATCGGGCAGCAGCGCCAGCATACCGCCCACAGCAGTCGCCCGGCGTCCCAGCGTCTTGCGAAATCCCGCCTGCCCGACGACGCCGCCGAACAGGATCTGCGTCACCGTATCCATGACCCACCCTGCTGCGCGCCCGAACGCGGGCGCTCCCGTGAATACAGGCTGCAAATGCGCGAAAAGGCAAGTGGGTTAAGCTCTTACGGCTTTACGAACGGAGCTTGCGTCGCTACCGTCGCGGGCCGAACGATAAAAAAGGGAGGAAAGCCGCGTGGCCGCCACCACCGCCCAATTAGCTTCCGTTGCCGCGACGACGCGCCCGGCCGTGCATCTGCGCGGCGTGGACATCACCTTTGTCCTGAAGGACGGCGCGACGCACCGCGCGGTGCATGGCATCGATCTGGCTGTTAAGCCGGGCGAGTTTGTCGCCATCGTGGGGCCGACCGGCTGCGGCAAATCGACCCTGCTGAATGCGGCGGCCGGCCTGCTGAAACCCAGCGCCGGACAGGTGGAGATCGACGGCGCGGCGCTGAGCGGGCTGAATGCCAAGGCCGGCTATCTGTTCCAGGCCGATGCGCTGATGCCGTGGAAAACCGCGGTGGACAACGTCGCCGTGGCGCTGGAGCCGCAGGGCGTGCCAAGAGCCGAAGCTTTGCGCCGCGCGCGCGAATGGCTGGCCCGCGTCGGCCTGAAGGGTTTCGCCGACCGCTATCCGCATATGCTGTCGGGCGGACAGCGCAAGCGCGTGGCGCTGGCGCAGATGCTGATCCGCGATCCGCAGATCCTTTTGATGGACGAGCCTTTTGGCCCGCTGGATGCGCAGACGCGGCAGATCATGGGCAATCTGCTGCTCGATCTGTGGGCCGCCAACAAAAAAGCCGTGCTGTTCGTCACCCACGATCTGGAAGAGGCGATTGCGCTGGCCGACCGCGTGGTGGTGATGTCGGCCGGTCCTGCTGCCGGCATCGTCGGCGATTACACGGTGACGCTGCCGCGGCCGCGCGACATCGCCGAAATCCGCACCGAACCCGCCTTCCACGATATCCACAAGGCGATCTGGGCCACCCTGCGGGTGGAAGTGCAGAAGGCCTATGCGCAAGGAGAGAACCTGCCCGTGACGGGGGTGCAGCCATGAACCGCGCCAATCTGCTCGGCCTGCAAATCCTGGTCGGCGTCGCCAGCCTGGTGATCTGGCATCTGCTCACCACCGTGCCGGTGATCGACGGCAAGCCGCTTCTGCCGCCCTTCTTCTTCTCCACACCGCTCGACGTGCTGGAGCGCACCTGGAAGGATTTTGCCTCCGGCGAAATCTGGCGCCATCTCGGCATCACCCTGCTGGAAACCGTGCTGGCCTTCGCCATCGGCGCCGGCGCTGGCATCGTGGTGGGCTTCGCCTTTGCCCGCCGCGCGCTGCTGGCCGCCGTGTTCGATCCTTACGTGAAGGCGGCGAATGCGCTGCCCCGCGTGGTGCTGGCGCCGATCTTCGCGCTGTGGTTCGGCCTTGGCATCTGGTCGAAGGTGGCGCTGGGCTTCACGCTGGTCTTCTTCATCGTCTTCTTCAACGTCTATCAGGGCGTGAAGGAAGTCAGTCCCACGGTGCTTGCCAATGCCCGCATGCTGGGCATGAACGAAAAGCAGCTCATGCGGCATGTCTACTGGCCGGCCGCCCTGACCTGGATGTTCTCGTCCCTGCATACCAGCGTCGGCTTCGCGCTGATCGGCGCGGTGGTGGGTGAGTATCTCGGCTCGGCGGCGGGGCTTGGCTATAAGATCCACGAGGCCGAGAGCGTCTTCGACGTCACCGGCGTCTTTTCCGGCATGCTGGTGCTCGCGATCTTCGTCATCCTGCTCGACTGGTTCGTCACCATGATCGAGAACCGCCTGCTGGTCTGGCGGCCCGATACCGCTGCAAGAACCACCTGAACCAAAAATATCTGGATTAAAAACGGAGGAAACCACATGAAGATCAGAACACTCATCGCCGCCGCAGCCCTGGCGCTGGCGGCCAGCGCAGCCCAAGCCGCGCCGGAGAAGCCCAAGCTGACGCTCGGCGTTGGCGGCAAGCCGCTCCTGTATTACCTGCCGCTCACCATTGCCGAGCAGAAGGGCTTCTTCAAAACCGAGGGCCTGGATGTCGAGATCAACGATTTCGGCGGCGGTGCCAAGTCGCTGCAGGCGCTGATCGGCGGCAGCGTTGATGCCGTCACCGGCGCCTATGAGCACACCATCCGCATGCAGCAGAAGGGCCAGGACATCCGCGCGGTGCTGGAGCTTGGCCGCTTCCCCGGCATCGTCGTTGCCGTGAAGAAGGAGCATCAGGGCAAGGTCAAGACCGCAGCCGACCTGAAAGGCATGAAGATCGGCGTCACCGCGCCGGGCTCGTCGACCAACTTCTTCGTCAACTACCTGATCGCCAAGGCCGGCGGCAATTACAAGGACTCGTCCTATATCGCGGTCGGCGGCGGCGCCTCCGGCGTGGCGGCGATGCAGAAGGGCGAGATCGACGCCATCTCGCATCTCGACCCGGTGATCTCCAAGCTGCAAAGCGACGGCACCGTCTTCATCCTGGCCGACAGCCGCACGGAAGAGGGCACCAAGGCGATCTTCGGCGGCTCCAACCCGGCGGCCGTGCTCTATCTGAAGAGCGAGTTCATCGAGAAGAACCCGGAAACCACGCAGGCTCTGGTCAACGGCCTGTACAAGGCGCTGAAGTGGATCGAGCAGGCCAAGCCCGAGGATATCGTGGCCACGGTGCCCGAGAGCTACTATCTGGGCGACAAGCCTCTCTATCTGCAATCGGTGAAGAACTCGCTGGAGACCTATTCGCGCACCGGCATCATTCCCGAGGAAGGCATGAAGAGCGCCTACAACATGCTGGTGCAGTTCGACGAGGAGCTCGCCAAGGCGAAGATCGATCTGAGCAAGACCTTCGACGACCGTTTCGTGAAAAAGGCCAAGTAAGAGGAATTTTTCAGAATTGATCTATGTCACGGCCGGGATGACCTCCCGGCCGTATTGCTTTGGCAGAGGTGCTTAAGACCGGTAAGATTGCCCGATGGACTTCTTGAGTTCCCTGCCGACGCCGCTGACGCAGCCCAGCCGTCAGTTCTTCGCCACCTGGCATGGCTGGCGCCGTGGCCGCAAACTGCCCGAGCGCCGCGACATCGATCTCTCCAGCCTGGGCGATCTGGCCGATGCCTGTCTGCTGCTGGATATCCGCGGCCGCGACGAGATCCGCATCACCGCCGTCGGCAAGCGGATCACCGATCACCTCGGCTTCGATCTCACCGGATTCAACTATCTCGATCTGACCAGCAAGGAGAACCGCAGCTGGCGCGCGCATCTGACGCTTGCGCAGGCCGCGCAGCCTTGCGGCGTCGTCATCTATTACTGGCTGCGGCTGGCCGACGGCACCGTCCTGCCGGTTGAATTTGTCGGCGCGCCGGTCTGCGAAAACGGCCAGACCAGCGCCACGCTGATCCTGTGCTGCGCCACCGGCCTGGCGAAGACAAGCTGGAAAAGCCAGAGCATCGATCCGGAGTCCTACGAAGAGGGCGAAGGCATGCGCTATATCGACCTCGGCTATGGCATCCCGCCCCTGGTGCCGAGCCAGCGGCAGGAGCCGAAGCCGGTGCAATGACGGCACGCCTGAACACCTAGCAGCGTGTTCCGCTTTTGCTTATGCTTTAGTCAAGGAAATTGACGTTCTTCCGTCTTCCAAGTTATTTGAGGAATTTCACGGCGATTTGGGGATTTTTCTTTTTCGTATACCCGTCCAGTCACCGTTGTATAGTTCTCTCATGGCCCTGGTTGATACCTTGCCTGCTCCGCTATCTGCTCCTAGCCGCCGCTTCTTCGCCGTTTGGGACGGCTGGCGCCGTGGCCGCCGGTTGCCCGAACGTGCCGACATCAATCTCGAAGCCTTCGGTGATGCGAAGGAAGGCTGTTTCCTCGTTGAGGTGCGCAGCCGGGATTCCATCCCGATCCTCTATGCCGGTCCGCTGATCCAGCGTTACGCCGGCTTCGATCTCACCGGCTACAATTATCTTGATCTGACCATGCGCGAGAACCGCGCCTTCCGCGCCGCGCTGACCATCGAGCAGCTGGAGCAGCCCTGCGGCTTCATGCTGTATTACTGGCTGCGCCATCCAAGCGGCAGCATCGTGCCGCTGGAATGGGTCGGCGCGCCGATTTGCGAAACCGGCGCCGAGAAGCCGACCCTGATCCTCTCCTGCGCCGTGCCGCTGACCAAGGCGGAAGCCTCCGGCCCTGTCGATCCGGATTCCTATCTGATCGCCGACGGGATGCGCTTCATCGATCTCGGCTTCGGCATCCCGGCGATCGTTCCCTCGGCGCCGCAGCGACTCTTGAATCTGGAGTGATCAGCCCTCCAGTTCCTCGCGCAGGATTTCCAGCTCCAGCCACTGCTCTTCCGCCGCCGCAAGGTCGGCTTCGGCCTGCGCCAGGCCCTTGGTTGCAGCGTCGAACTTCGCCGGATCCCGGCTGAAAAGCTGCGGATCGGCCAAAGCCGCCTGATGCCTGGCGATTGCAGCGCGCAGCTCATCCATCTTTTTCGGCAAAGTTTCCAGCGCGTGCTTTTCCTTGAAGCTGAGTTTGCGCTTCGGCGCCGGCTTCGCGGCAGGTGGCGGCGCGGACTTCGCCTCAGCTTCAGTCTTCTTCTGCGCCGGCGCGGCCTTGGCCTTCACTCCTTCGCCGCGCTGGGCGACCATGTCGGAATAGCCGCCGGCATAGAGCAGCCACTTGCCCGCCCCTTCAAAGGCAAGGACGGAGGTACAGACGCGATCGAGGAAATCGCGGTCATGGCTGACCAGCAGCACGGTACCGGGATAGTCGCTCAACATTTCCTGCAACAGATCGAGCGTTTCCAGATCAAGATCGTTGGTCGGCTCGTCCAGCACCAGCACGTTCGACGGCTTGGCCAGAGCACGCGCCAGCATCAGGCGGCCGCGCTCGCCACCGGAGAGCACGCGCACAGGCGTGCGCGCCTGTTCGGGCGAGAAGAGAAAATCCTTCATGTAGCTCATCACATGGCGCGGCTGGCCATTGATGGTGACCTTGTCGCTGCCGCCGGCGAGCGCGTATTGCAGCGTCATGTCGGGATCGAGCGCCTCGCGCTTCTGATCGAGCGTCACCAGTTCGAGATTGACGCCCAGCCGGATGCTGCCGCTGTCTGGCTTGAGCTGTCCGGTGAGGATGTTCAGCAGCGTGGTCTTGCCCGCGCCGTTCGGACCGACGATGCCAAGCCGGTCGCCGCGCTGCACCTTCAGGCTGACATCCTGCAGCACGAGCTGATCGCCATAAGATTTCGAAATCCCCTTCGCCTCGACGATCAGCTTCGAAGAGGTTTCGGCCTCACTGACCGTCAGCGTGACATTGCCGGCGACCTTGCGCTGTTCACGGCGCTGCTTGCGCAGATCCATCAGCGCCCGCACGCGGCCCATATTGCGCTTGCGCCGGGCCGAGATGCCGTGCCGCAGCCAGTCGGTCTCGGCGGCGATCTTGCGATCCAGCTTGTGGCGCTCGGTTTCTTCCTGCTCAAGCAAGGCGTCGCGCCAATCCTCGAATGCCGCAAAGCCCTGGTCCAGGCGGCGCGTGTTGCCGCGGTCGAGCCAGATCGTGGCGCGGGTAAGGTTGCTTAAGAAACGCCGGTCATGGCTGATCAGCACGAGCGCCGAACGGATGCGCTGCAGCTCGCCTTCCAGCCATTCGATGGCCGGCAGATCGAGATGGTTGGTCGGCTCGTCCAGCAGCAGGATGTCCGGCTCGGGCGCCAGCACACGGGCAAGGGCCGCGCGGCGCGCCTCGCCGCCGGACAGCTGCTTCGGGCTCTCGTTGCCGGTCAGGCCGAGCGCTTCCAGCAAGGTCCGTGCCCGGTGCGGATCGTCACCCGGCGCCAGCCCGTCAAGCACATAGGACAGGGTGTCGCTGAAGCCGGAGAGATCCGGCTCCTGTGGCAGGTAGCGCATGGTCACGCCGCTTTGCACCACGCGCTCGCCGCTTTCCGGCTGCACCATGCCGGCGGCGACTTTCAGGAGCGTGGATTTGCCCGAGCCGTTGCGGCCGACCAGGCAGAGCCGGTCGCCTTCCGAAACCGACAGTTCCGCCGCATCCAGCAGCGGCGTGCCACCAAAGGTGAGGTGGATGTTACGCAGAATCAGAAACGGGGGTGCCATGGCAATCCTCAATCAGGCCAGCGTGATAGCAACCTCCGCCAGCAGCGGGAAGCACCGGGGGCGGCTGGTCGCGAGGAGAGAGCGCCCGCCAATGGTCCGCACACGTCATCATGATTTTGTATTTATTCATTTCTATCTGTGGTTGCCATTCGATAACGGATCTACCTTAAGCTGCACATTCCTCCGTTACTCCGCCCCAAAACCCAGGCTTTCCCAGCGGTATTCCCAAGGAGGGGATAGTGTGATGAAGAACCTGCGTCTGGCGCCCCGCTTCTGGATCATTGTCGTGATCGGCGTGATCGGCCTTTTTCTGATGGGCGCGCTGGGGCTTTGGCGTCTGCACGGCGTTCTGCTCGAAGACCGCATGATCAAGACGCGCCAGCTCACCGAGGTGGCCCATAGCGTGATCGCGCGCTATCACGCCCGCGTCCAGGCCGGCGAATTGAGCGAAGCCGATGCCAAGCGGCTGGCGCTCGCCGACCTCGAAGTCATGCGTTACGACGAAAAGGAATATTTCTGGGTCAACGACATGGGCCCGGCGATGGTGATGCATCCCTTCGCCAAGCAGCTCAACGGCACGGATCTGCGCGAAAACAAGGACCCGAACGGCAAACGCCTGTTCGTCGAGATGGTCGATGTCGTGAAGAAGGATGGCGCCGGCTATGTCGATTATCTCTGGCCCAAGCCCGGCCTTGATCATCCCGTGCCGAAGATTTCCTATGTGAAGGGCTTCGCGCCCTGGGGCTGGATCGTCGGCACCGGCATCTACATCGACGACGTGGATGCGATCTTCCGTGAGCAGCTGATCGTCAATGGCGTCATCATCGGCGTCGGCATTCTGCTGCTGGTCGGCTTAAGCTGGGTGATGATGCGCAGCATCGGCATTCCGCTGAAGGCTCTGACAGACACGCTGGGCCGTCTGGCCAAGCGCGACTGGCAGGCCGAGGTGGAAGGCCAGGACCGCGGCGACGAGGTGGGCGACATCGCCCGCGCCGTGGCCGTGCTGAAGGAAAACAGCGTCGCGGCCGACCGCCTGCAGGCCGAAATCGAGGCCGAGCGCAAACGCAACGAAGAAAACCGCGCCGCCCAGGAAGCGACGCTGGACCGCGCCATCGGCCAGGTGGTGGCAGCGGCTTGCGCCGGGCAGCTCGATCAGCGCATCGACACCTCGGCACTGGCCGGTGTGACGGCAAAGATCGGCAACCAGATGAACAGCCTGCTGGATACGCTGAGCGAAGCGATTGCCAATGTGAAGGCCACCGTGGCCGCTTTGGCCAAAGGCGATCTGCGCAGCCGCATGCAGGGTCAGTATCAGGGTGTGTTCGCCGAACTGCAAGCCGACCTGAACGGCATGGCCGATACGCTGACCGGCGTGGTGCTCAACATCACGCAAGCCGTGGAGGCGCAGAGCAGCGCAGCAGCGGAGATTTCAGCCGGCAGCCAGGATCTCGCCGGCCGCACCGAGCAGCAGGCGGCAGCGCTGGAGCAGACCGCCGCCTCGATGCATGAAGTCACCACCACGGTGAAGCAGAATGCCGACAATGCGCAGGCCGCCAACCAACTGGCGATGGCCGCGCGCGATACCGCCGAGAAGGGCGGCAGCGTGGTGCAGGAAGCCGTCCAGGCAGTGACTCAGATTGAGGAAAGCGCGCAGAAGATTTCCGACATCGTCTCGCTGATCGACGAAATCGCCTTCCAGACCAACCTGCTGGCGCTCAATGCCAGCGTGGAAGCCGCGCGTGCGGGTGAAGCCGGCAAGGGCTTCGCCGTCGTCGCCCAGGAAGTGCGCGCGCTGGCGCAGCGCTCAGCCAATGCGTCGAAGGAGATCAAGGCTCTGATCACGGAGTCGAACCAGCAGGTGAAAACCGGCGCCGCATTGGTCAATCAGGCAGGCGTGGCGCTGACCGAGATTGTCACTGCGATCAAGAAGGTAAGCGACATTGTCGCCGAGATCGCCGCTGCCAGCCGCGAGCAGGCCACCGGCCTGGAAGAGGTCAATATCGCGGTCGGCAATATGGACGAAATGACGCAGCGCAACGGCGCCCTGGTCGAGCAGACCTCGGCTTCGGCCCAGTCGCTGTCGAGCCAGGCGCGCCAACTGTCGCAGCTAGTCGCTTTCTTCCGCACCGCTTAAGCCTTACAGCCTGGCTGGTCAAAAGCCCGGCTTTGGGGGAACATGGCAGGCAACGGCAACCAGGACCGGAGCCTGCCATGACCGTCGACCTGAAAATGCTGATCGCCAGCGCGGTACTGACCGTGCTGCTGGCCCTGCCATACACTGTGGGTTTCCTGTTCACGCGCGGCCTGTTCGTGATGGCCGGCAACCGCGAGGATTTCCCGCCCGGCAAAGGCTGGATCGGGCGAGCGCATCGCGCCCATCTCAACATGGTGGAGAATATGGTGCCCTTCGCGGCGCTCGTGCTGGCGGCAGCGGCGAGCGGCCGGATGGATGCCTGGACGGCGCTTGGCGCTCAGGTCTTCTTCTACAGCCGGGTCGTGCATGCCGTGGTTTACACGCTTGGCATCCCGTGGCTGCGCACGCTCGCCTATCTGGGCGGCCTGGCCGGCATGGCGATGATCGCCTATGCGCTGATCCGTTGAAGATCAGTCGATCTTCACACGGCAGCTTTCGCCGACTTGTACGTCTGCATTCCTTGCCGGCACCGAGAGGCGGCATTTCAGCCGCCTCTGGGCCGCTTTGGGATTCTCGGAAATCTCAACCATGATGCCCTCGGGCTTGCGCGGCACATAGCAGTAGCGCTCGCCCGGCTTCAGCCCGTAGCGCGCATCGACCGGCATCGGCTGGCCGCCGGAATGGATGTCGATGGGATGCTTGCCGGCATTGACGACGCAGAAGGCGAAAGCTGGGCTGGCGGTGAATGCCGCCAGCAGCGTGACAACGGCAATCGTCAGAACCCCGTCCCGCATAATGCCAATCGTTACAGCTTCGCCGTCGTGCAACTGGCCTGCGCCGGCGTGCCGGTGACGCGCAGCACCTGACCGTTCTTCACGGTCGCCTGGCAGACCTGGCGCGTGGCGCCGCCTGCAGGCTGCGCCTGCACGGAGATCTGGTAACCTGACGGCGACGGGTTGTCCTTGCAGAAGGTCACGCAGCAGGCATTCTGCCCGGCCGGCAACTGCACCTTGGTTGCGGCCTTGCCCGCCTTGATCTCTGCCGTCAGCGGCGCACCCGGAAATTCGTTGACGATGCAGAAGGCCGGGCGCTGCAGCGGCTGGCTGGATTGCTGGGCCCAGCCTGGCGCGATTGAAACGATGACGCCGACGGCCAAAGCGGCGGAAGCCATCAGAAGGCTTTGGGAAACAGGGGAAGCCATTGTTATGTCTCCTTTGGCGCCGCTTCGTATCGCAACGGCGGCCTAGCGTACAAAGCTAAAGCCCCGGCGTCAGCCGACCAGCTTAGTGCAGCATTGTCGCTGCATAAATGGTAGTGCAGCAAAAACGCCGCCGGTCAGGCCGTAAAACCTGCGCCGACGGCGTTTCCGCTTCCCTGGGCCGGCCGGCTGAACGGCCGGAACCAGATAGGATCAGGCTTTCGCGGCCGCGACGGCGGGCGCGTCCGACAGCGGATGCTCCAGCCGCGAGACCATTTCCTTTGGGCAGACCTGCCAGAATTTCGTGCGGGCGGTCTCCCAATCCGCAAAGAGGTTGTTGGCGAAGACCGAATGGGTCTCGCGCACATGCTCTTCGATCATGCCGCGCAGCACGCCTTCCCAGTAGCTGGAGGCCAGCCGCTGGTAGACCACGCTTTCGTCGTTGATCGCGATCGGCAGCAGCTCGTCGGGATCGTAGACGAAGGCCATGCCGCCGGTCATGCCGGCGGCGAAGTTGTCGCCGACATTGCCCAGGATGGCGACGCAGCCGCCGGTCATGTATTCGCAGCCATTCGAGCCGCAGCCTTCGATCACCGCAATCGCGCCCGAATTGCGCACCGCGAAACGCTCGCCCGCCTGGCCGGCCGCAAAAAGCTTGCCGCCGGTAGCGCCGTAGAGCACCGTGTTGCCGATGATGGTGTTTTCGTTGGTCCTGGCCATCAGCGGCGAAGACGGCGACGGCCGGACCACGATCATGCCGCCCGACAGGCCCTTGCCGACATAGTCGTTGGCATCGCCGAAGACTTCGAGCTTCAGACCCTGGACGGCGAAGGCGCCGAGCGACTGGCCGGCCGAGCCGGTAAGACGCACGGTGATATGGCCCGGCTTGAGTCCCTTCATGCCGAACTTGCGCACCAGATGCGACGACAGCCGCGTGCCGATGGCGCGATGCGTGTTCCGGATGTTGTAGGCGAGCTGCATCTTCTCGCCATGGCTGAAGACCGGCGCCGCATCGTCGAGCATCTGCGCGTCCAGCGTATCCGGCACCTCGTTACGGCCTTCCAGCGTGCAATAGCGCGCATAGCCGCCGGCATCGGCCTGGGCGAGAATCGGGTTGAGATCCAGGTCGTCGAGATGCGCCCAGCCGCGGCTGACCTGGGTCAGCAGGTCGGTGCGGCCGATCACCTCTTCCAGCGACCGCACGCCGAGGCTGGCGAGAATCTCGCGCACCTCTTCGGCGATGAAGCTGAACAGGTTGACCACCTTCTCCGGCGTGCCGGTGAACTTCTTGCGCAGGGCTTCGTTCTGCGTGCAGATGCCGACCGGGCAGGTATTGGAATGGCACTGGCGCACCATGATGCAGCCCATCGCCACCAGCGCCGCCGTGCCGATGCCGTATTCCTCGGCGCCGAGCATCGCGGCGATGACGATGTCGCGGCCCGATTTCAGGCCGCCATCGGTACGCAGCTTCACGCGATGCCGCAGCTTGTTCAGCGTCAGCACCTGATTGACTTCCGACAGGCCCATTTCCCAGGGCGTGCCCGCATACTTCACCGAGGTCTGCGGCGACGCGCCGGTGCCGCCGACATGGCCCGACACCAGGATGACGTCGGCCTTCGCCTTGGCGACGCCGGCGGCAATGGTGCCGATGCCCGCCTCGGAGACCAGCTTCACGCAGACCTGCGCATCCGGGTTGATCTGCTTCAGATCGTAGATGAGCTGCGCCAGATCCTCGATCGAGTAGATGTCGTGATGCGGCGGCGGCGAGATCAGCGTCACGCCCGGCGTCGCATGGCGGCGCTTGGCGATCAGCTCGGTGACCTTGAAGCCGGGCAGCTGGCCGCCCTCGCCGGGCTTGGCGCCCTGCGCGACCTTGATCTCCAGCTCACGGCAATTGTTCAGATATTCCGCGGTGACGCCGAAGCGGCCGGAGGCAACCTGCTTGATCGCCGAATTGGCGTTGTCGCCATTGGGACGTGGCTTGAAATTCTCCGGCGCCTCGCCGCCTTCGCCGGAATCCGACTTGGCGCCGATGCGGTTCATCGCGATGGTCAGCGTCTCATGCGCTTCAGGCCCGAGCGCGCCGAGCGACATGCCCGGGGTGATGAAGCGCTTGCGGATCTCGGTGACGCTTTCGACCTGTTCGATCGGGATCGCCTCGCCGGCCGGCTTGATCTCCAGGAGATCGCGCACGGAGATCGGCGGCAGGTCGCGCAGACCGGCAGTGTACTTCTTGAACAGCGCGTAATTCTCGGTGGCGACCGCCGTCTGCATCATATGGATGAGATTGGCTTCCCAGGCATGCGCCTCGCCGCCGCGGCGATACTTGTAGATGCCGCCGACCGGCAGAGCGAGCACATCCGAGCGGAAGGCCTTCTTGTGCAGTTCCAGAACCTTCTTCTGGATACCCAAAAGACCGATACCGGAAATGCGCGACGGCATGCCGGGGAAGAGATCGGCCACCAGGGAGCGCGACAGGCCGAGCGCCTCGAAATTGTAGCCGCCGCGATAGCTCGAGATCACCGAGATGCCCATCTTGGACATGATCTTGAGCAGGCCGCCATCGACGGCCTCCTTGAAGCGGCTGATCGCCTCTTCCGCGCTGAGCTTGCCCAGCAGCCCGCGGTTGACGCGGTCGATCAGGCAGGCTTCGGCCAGATAGGCGTTCACCGTGGTGGCGCCGACCCCGATCAGCACGGCGAAGTAATGCACATCCAGGCATTCGCCGGAGCGCACGGTGAGCGAGGTGAAGGTGCGCAGGCCCTGGCGCACCAGATGGCTGTGCACCGCGCCGGTGGCGAGGATCATCGGGATCGCCGCGCGGCTGTCGGAGATGTCCTCATCCGTCAGCACGATATGGGCGGCGCCGCCGCGCACGGCATTCTCGGCTTCGGTGCGGATGCGCTTTAAGGCATCGCGCAGCGCACCGGGATTGGACTCATCGGCAGGGAAGGTGCAGTCGATGCGGGCGGTGGTCTTTTCCGCATACTTCATCACCTTCGCCAGATCGGCGTTCGACAGGACCGGGCTTTCCAGCAGCAGGATGTGAACCTGATGCGCGTCCTCGTCCAGCACGTTGGTCAGGTTGCCCATGCGGGTGCGCAGCGACATCACGCGCTTCTCGCGCAGGCTGTCGATGGGCGGGTTGGTGACCTGGCTGAACTGCTGGCGGAAGAAATGATGCAGGCCGCGATACTGCTCGGACAGCACGGCAATCGGCGTGTCGTCGCCCATCGAGCCGACCGCTTCCTTGGCGTCCTCGGCCATCGGATGCAGGATCAGCTCCATATCCTCCAGCGTCAGGCCGAAGGCAAGCTGGCGGCGGCGCAGCTCGTCGCGGGTGAAGTCGCGCGCAACGCTTGGCGCATCCTTGATCTTGTCGAGCGTGACGATGTTCTTGACCCACTCGCCGTAAGGATGCTCGGCGGCGAGGCGATCCTTGATCTCGCGGTCGTTGAACATGCGGCCCTTCTTGAGGTCGACCGCGATCATCTCGCCCGGACCGACGCGGCCCTTCTTGACCACCTTGTGCTCGGGCACCGGCACCATGCCGGTTTCGGAGCCGACGATCAGCAGATTGTCGGTGGTGATCGTGTAGCGCATCGGACGCAGGCCGTTGCGATCCATGCCCGCGATGGCCCAGCGGCCGTCGGTGGCGCAGATCGCCGCCGGGCCGTCCCAAGGCTCCATGATCGAGTTGCAGTAGGAATACAGATCGCGATGCGCCTGCGGCATCAGCGGCTTGTTGGATGCGCTTTCCGGAATCAGCAGCGTCTTCACCATCGGCGCGGTGCGGCCGGCGC
The DNA here is from genome assembly GCF_937960835.1 of uncultured Ferrovibrio sp. Taxonomy (GTDB): domain Bacteria; phylum Pseudomonadota; class Alphaproteobacteria; order Ferrovibrionales; family Ferrovibrionaceae; genus Ferrovibrio. The sequence continues at coordinate 48,187 of NZ_CALGPC010000020.1, read as the reverse complement.
GCACCAGCACCTCGAAGACGGCGTCCAGCGCGGCGGAATCGGACGAGCCTGACTGCACGATCGGCTTGATGTCGTCGGAGAGATCGCCGAAGGCTTCAGAAGCCATCTTGATCTCGTGGCTCTTCATCCAGTTGACGTTGCCGCGCAGCGTGTTGATCTCGCCGTTATGGGCGAGCATGCGGAAGGGCTGCGCCAGACGCCAGGTCGGGAAGGTGTTGGTGGAATAGCGCTGGTGATAGATCGCAAAAGTCGAGACGAAACGCTCGTCCTTCAGATCGGGATAGAAATTGTCGAGCTGTTCGGCCAGGAACATGCCCTTGTAGATCACCGAACGGCAGCTCAGCGAGCAGATGTAGAATTCGCTGATATGCGCGGCCAGCGCCTGCTTCTCGATGCGGCGGCGAATCAGGAAGAGATCGCGCTCGAAATCATGATCATCCTTGCCGAGCCGGTTCTCGACCAGCACCTGCTCGATTTCGGGCCGCGTCGCATTGGCCTTCTCGCCGATGATGGTGGCATCCACCGGCACCTGGCGCCAGCCATAGATGCCGTAGCCGAAATCGAGGATCGCGGTTTCGACGATGGTGCGGCAGGTTTCCTGCGCGGCGAGGTCGGTCTTGGGCAGGAAGACCATGCCGAGGCCGAGCTTGCCCTCGCCCGGCTCGAAACCGGTCTTGCGCACATATTCGCGGAAGAAGTCCTGCGGAATCTGGACATGGATGCCGGCGCCGTCGCCGGTCTTGCCATCGGCATCCACCGCGCCGCGATGCCACAGGGCCTTCAGCGCATTGATGCCGGCCGCCACCACGCTGCGGCGCGGCTGGCCATCCAGCGAGGCGATCAGGCCGACACCGCAGGCGTCATGCTCTTCCTCCGGCCGGTACATGCCGGCCTCGGAGAGGCGCTTGGTCTCGTCCTGCCATTGCTCGACGTAGGTCTTCAGCATGTCGGTCATGGTCGGACTCCTCTCACTCTGCCGCGGCGGCAGCGGCCGGCTGAGCGGCCTTGGCCTGGATGTATTGATGGATCGCGTCGGCGCAGTCGCGGCCATCGCGGATGGCCCAGACGACGAGGCTGGCGCCGCGCACGATATCGCCGGCGGCAAAGACGCCCGGGATATTGGTCATCTTGCTGCGGCCGCCGATCTTCACGGTGCCCCAGCGGGTGACTTCCAGGTTCGGCGCCTTGAAATGCTGCGGCAGGTCTTCCGGATCGAAGCCCAGCGCCTTGACGACGAGATCGGCCGGCTGGTCGAAATCGGCGCCTTCGATCTCCACCGGCATCTGGCGGCCGGAGGCATCGGCGGGGCCGAGCTTCATGCGGCCGGCATGAACGGCCGTGACCTTGCCTTCGCCGCGGAAGCTTTTCGGCAGGCTGAGCCAGACGAACTCGACACCCTCTTCCTCGGCATTCTTCACTTCACGCATCGAGCCCGGCATGTTCGCCTTGTCGCGGCGATAGAGGCAATGCACCGACGTGGCACCCTGGCGGATCGCCGTGCGCACGCAATCCATCGCGGTATCGCCACCGCCGATGACGACGACGCGTTTGCCCTTGGCATTCAGCGCGCCGTTTTCAAATTCCGCCACCTTGTCGCCAAGGCCATGCTTGTTGGAGGCGGTGAGATAGGTCATCGCCGGCACGATATTGCCAAGGCCCGAGCCCGGCGCCTGGATGTCGCGCGCCTTGTAGACGCCGGTGGCGATCAGCACGGCATCGTGCTTCTTGCGCAGCTCGTCCAACGTGGCGTCGCGGCCGACCTCGAAATTGAGATGGAACTGCACACCCGCTTCGGCCAGCAGCTTGGAGCGGCGCTCGACGACGTCCTTCTCCAGCTTGAAATTCGGAATGCCGTAGATCAGCAGGCCGCCGGGACGGTCGTAGCGGTCATAGACATGCACCTGATAGCCAAGCCGGCGCAGCTTGTCGGCGGCCGCCAGGCCCGCCGGACCGGCGCCGATGATGCCGATGCTTTCGCTGCGCTCCTTCGCCACCGGCTTGGGCGCCTTCACCCAGCCCGAGGCCCAGGCGGTTTCGGTGATGTATTTCTCGATCGCGCCGATGGTGACGGTGCCATGGCCCGACTGCTCGATGACGCAGTTGCCTTCGCAAAGGCGGTCCTGCGGGCAGATGCGGCCACAGACTTCGGGGAAGGTGTTGGTCGCCGAGGACAGCTCGTAGGCTTCCTCAAGGCGGCCCTCGGCGGTCATGCGCAGCCAGTCGGGGATATTGTTGTGCAGCGGACAATGGACCTGGCAGAAGGGCACGCCGCATTGCGAGCAGCGCGAGGCCTGCTCGGCCGCCTTCTGGGCGGCGAATTCCCGATAGATCTCGTCGAAATCGTTGGCGCGTTCCTCGGCCCTGCGCTTCTCCGGCATCGCCTGCGGGGTCTGCACGAATTTCAACATCTTCTCGGCCATGACGCGCGCTCCTCGGGACCAGCGGTTCCGCAGCGGGACTTCCTGCTGGCGAAAGTAGGACCCCAGAGCGACTGGAAAGGACCGCGGCCGGGGCGGAGGGCTACTTTTATTGTTCGAAGCCCCGGCTAGCAAGCAAATTTTTGTCGATAGGTCACGTTTGTTGACCTTTAATTTTATTTCGCGGTCGTTTTAAAGAGCAGGGGGCTAGAGAAGCGGGTTTAAGGAGTCTAAATGGGACCGATTTGGAACTAATTGTTCTATAAATCGCTGAATCTTAACGATTTCAGTTTTGGCTGTGCGCAAGCCGGCTGTCTTCGGGCGCCTCTCCCCGCTCCTGCAGGCTGTAATCGCGCAGTACGCTGGCAACCCGAAGGCGGTAGTCGGCGAAGAGGCAGGCGCGACCGGCAGTCTGGGCGGCGCGATGTTCGGCCAGGTTACGCCAGGCCATTACTGTCGCCTTGTCGCGGAAGAAGGAGAGCGAAAGGATCTTGCCCGGATTGCTCAGGCTCTCGAACCGCTCGACCGAAATGAAGCCGTCGATCTGCTCCAGCTTCGGCCGCAGGCTGGCGGCGATGTCGAGATAGGCCTGGCGGCGGCCCTCGGCGGGGATCACCTCGAAGATCACGGCAATCATGATGTCACCTCCCTAAACAGCGTCTCGTCCTTGAACATCGGAATACGGGCATTGACCGACGGGCGATAGGCCGCAGGCGTCGGCAGCTTCCTTAAATCGAGACCGCCATCCAGCAACGCCTCGGTGGCAGCGGCGGCGGACGCCATCGCGATCCGCTCGCCCGGGCAGGCATGCTGGCCGCGGCCGAAGATGAACAGGCGGCGCGGATTGCGGCCGAGCAGAAAGCGGTCCGGCTCGGCATTCGTGGCCGGATCGCGATTGGCGGCTGCCAGCACGACCAGGATCGCATCGCCGGCTTTCACCGATTGATCCAGGATCATGCCATCTTCGGCAACGAAACGCCGCGTATTCTGGATCGGCGCATCATGGCGCAGGACTTCCAGGATGAAATCGGGCAGCAGGGCGCGATCGTTTATGATGGCACGGCAGAGATCCGCATTGGCATGCAAGGCAAGAAGTGCATTGCCGATCAGCCCGGCAGTTGCATCGTAGCTTTGCATCAGCAGGCCGATGGCATTGGCGGTCACCGCATCGGGACGATCAATGGCTGCATCCTGAAGCCGCCACAGCAATCCGTCGCAAAGACTGGGATCGCGGCTGGCCAGCAAAGCCTCAAACATCCGGCGCAGCTCTGTTACAGCATCGTTTGCCTGCCGCACCGCCTGCGGCGTTGCGTTGGGGGCGACGCCGCGCACGAAGACGCCGGTCCATGCGGCAACTTTTATGCGCAGCCGCTCCGGAATCCCGAGCAAGGCCGCCACCGTATGAACCGGCAGGGCGAAAAGAAAATCATCAAGACTGAGCGCGCCGTCCTTCAGCATGGCGCGCGCGCAGTACCAGGCCTGTCCGGCGATGTAGTCCTGTTGCAGCGGTGAAAGAACGGAAAGGATCGCCTGCTTGATGGCGGCCTGATCCGGTCCATCGGTCATGCGCGCAAGCCGGCCGAAGATCTGCTCTGCCGCGCCGCCACGCAAGCCGTGCGGGATTGGCTCAGCCGGTGGACGCACGCGGCATAAAGGCGACTGCAGCACCGCCTCCACCGCTTCGGCCGAACTCGCGATCCAGAGATTGAGCGCAGGGTCGAAGTGGAACGGCCGCTTTCGTATCAGCTCGGCGTAATAGGGGTAGGGATCGGGATGGGTGACGGCGGCGACGGGATCGGACGGGAGATCCATGGCATTTCAAGCTGAGAATAGACGACGCAGATTGTTGACCCGCGCAATCTAATCCACCTGATCGCTGCGATGTTTCGGTCGCGGCCGAAATATTCAATGCCTACTGCGCGCTGGCACGCCGCAGCCGCACCATTGGCACCTCGGTCCGCAGGCCAAAAAGCGGCCGCAGCCAGCCGATCCGCTTGACGATCTCATAGCCGGCGACGCAGCCGATCGTGGTGACGGCAATCAGCAGCAGGGCTTCGCCTCCAGCCGTCAGTTCAAGGGGACGAAGATGATGCCCTGCCACGACGATGATCGTCTGATGCAGGATGTAGAAGGGAAACACCGCATCGGTGAGATAGCGGCGCGCGGGGCCATCGCGATTGAGCCAGCGCCGCGCAAAACCCAGCAGCATGACGATCCAGACCCACTGATCCAGCGCCCAGACCGCATCGCGCAGCATCCGCCAGGGAATGCCGCTCTGCGGCAGGCCTTGCCAGTTCAGCATCAGCACCACGAGCGCCGCATAGCAGACCACCGCCAGAAGGAGCGCAACATGGCGCAGCCGGTCGATCGCGGCCCAGACCGGCTCGGCCTTGGCGATGCCATAGCCGAACAGGAAGACGCTGAAATAGACCGCGTGCAGATACCAGTCATCCAGCAGTGCATGGGTCTGGCCAAAAACCGGCCGCAAGGTGATCCGCAAAAGGATGAGCAAAGCCGCCGGCCACAGGATCACGCCCCAGCCTGTGAACGGAGCCACGAACCAGGCAGGCGCTTTCCTCAGCCAAGGCTGCAGAAGGATGATCACCATCGTGTAGACCCAGAGATAGGCGACGAACCACAGATGGTTCCAGGTCGGCACGATCAGCAGATTGCCATCGGGGCGCCAGCCATCGAAGCCGGTGGCGTATCTGGCATAGAAGGCAAGCCAGCCTTCACCATAGGACAGTTTTTCGACGATCTCGTAATAGGTCTGCGGCGGCACGATCACAGCCATGCCGAAGACAAGCGGCAGCAGCAGACGCCAGGACCGCAAAGCGGCCAGGCGGCCCGAAGACGTGCGATCCGCCATGTAGCGCGTGGCGATGCCGGCGATCAGAAACAGCAGGGTCAGGCGCCAGGGACTGCTCAGCAGCATCAGCGGTTGAATCGCCGGGCCGGCATACTGGCTTTTGACATGCCAGTCCCATGTGACGAAAAACATGCCGATGTGGTAAAGGATCAGCAGGCCGAAGGCGATGATCCGCAGCCAGTCGAGATCATAACGCCGTTGCGATTTACTCGGGGCGACAGCCATGACGGTCTCCTCTTCCACCTGACCTGCGACCCGATCTGCCACCGATGACAGTACAAGGAAATCGCGCAGGGACCAGCCGCAGGCAGGCTGCCACAAATGGCGGAGGGCCATGAACGGACCTGGGACGAATGGCGGATCGGAAGTGACGAATGGCGGCGCGGAAAACCGCCTTCGCTTCCGGTTTCCGCCCTGGCTCTGGGTGGCTTATGCCTGTGTCCTGATCGCCGTTTCGGCTGTCATCGGCTCATCCTACTGGCTGGAGGCAAGACGCTTCGGCGCCGAGCTGCCGGCCTGGCGCGTTGTCGTCGATGAAGCGACCAGCATCACCGTCGTCTTCCTCATCACGCCGCTCGTCTTTTCCTGGGCCGAGCGGCTGCATCCGCGCCGGATCGGCTGGCTGAAAACCGGCCTTGGCCATCTCGCCGGTCTCGTTGCCTTCAGTGCTGCCCATATCGGTGGCATGACCCTGCTGCGTGTTCTCGTCTATCCGATGTTCGGCGGCAGCTACGGCATCGACTGGTCCAATCTTCCCATCGGGCTTTTTTATGAAGGCCGCAAGGATGCGCTCGCCTATATCGGAATGGTGATCGGCGCCCGGCTGCTGGCCAAGGCCTTGCGCAAGCCGGCGATCAAGGTCGTGCCAGCGCCCGCATCATCACCTGCCACACCTCGCCGGATCGAAATCCGTGACGGCGCGCGGCGCATCTGGGTGGAGCCCGATGAGATTCTATGGATTGAGGCCGCCGGCAATTATGTCGAGCTGCATCTGGCCGGCCGCAGCCTGTTGCAGCGGCAGACTCTCTCGGCGCTGGAAAACGAACTGGCGGATCTCGGCTTCGTGCGCATCCATCGCTCGCGGCTGGTCAACCGCAAGCATGTGCGCGCCACCGCCAGCAATGACAGTGGCGATTTCACCGTCACCTTGAGCGACGGACGCCAGATCGCCGGCGGCCGCCGATGGCGCGATGCAATTACCGACGAACCGACTGGTTAACGCTGTCGGCACTTAGGTGCCAGCTGATATACCACCTTGAATCTATAGAGGCGGCAGCGTCACGTCTGGCATGCTCTTCTAACTCACCAGATGATACTTTTATGTGATTGTACTTAGTCGCACCACCTGAGAGCTTTGCCCGGGAAAGGTACTCCCTTGGCTGGTTCGTTATCTTTCGCATCAACCCTCCTGTTCCTGCAAGGAGGATTTGATCCGAAATGAGCGAGCAGAGCCCACCAAATCGGTTGAATCGCGATCTGGTTCAGCAAGTTAGCTGCATCTGAACTTGGATTGCTGAGATTCTCGATTGCTCGCCAAAAATGCAAAGGGCTCGACCGACCGGCCGAGCCCTTAATTCACTCAAATCCGCGAGACTCAGGTGAGCGCTTCTAGACCCTTCCGGTCAATGAGATCGAGAAGCTTTGCAGCTGCGCCGCTCGGCTTTTTGGTCCCCTGTTCCCAAGCAGCCACAGTCGATTTGCGGACATTCATGAAGGCACCGAACACAGCCTGGCTGGCCTTCACCTTGCGCCGAATTTTCGTCACCTGGGTACTGGTGAATTCTGGGACCGGCGGCAGGCAGAGGGCATCGAACTCGCGCATGGTGAGATCGCTCATGCCCCCAGAGGCATGCAGACCGCGAGCAGTTTCATGAACTGCCTTCAGGATCTTGCTCATTTCTCCACCTCCATCAATTCGCCGTCTTTCAACCACTTTGCCAGGACCGCATCAGTGGAACCTATCAACACATCACCCAACTTATGCAGGGCTTTTAATTCTCTCTCGCCGATATTCTCTCGCTCGTTCTTGTCGAATCCGAACAGAAAGAAAATCTTCGCCCCTTGCCGGTATGCCATGATCGTGCGGTAGCTTCCGCGCTTCCCATGTCCAGGCTTTGCCACTCGCTTCTTGATCAGAAAGCCGCCGAGATTCGCCTCGTATAAGCCATCTTCGACCTCCTGAACCGCCACCTTCAGCATCTTATTGGTGACGCCTTCTTTGCGGCACCACTTATTGAAGTGACGGCTCTTGAAGATCCTGATAGCCATATGTATTACTCCGTTGCATACTACGCAAGAGTATAGTTAGCCAAAATGGATGACAAATACCGCGATGGAATTTAGCGGTTTTTCACCGGATTTTCGATAAATTTTCAGATGACCGCGAACATTGCCAGGCCTTCCGAATCCTCGACGCTCTCGTTTGCCAGATTTGCAGGAAGACTGCCGGTAGCGAATGCAAATTAGCAGGGCTTCCGACCTGACTCCCATCGACCTTCCACCGCGGAAATATGGCCGCTTGGCCATAACATGTTCGGCTGGTACGTGAAGGCGGATATGGCCGATGACCAGGTCGCCGAATGGTGGAGTGAGGCCCTGGAAGCCAACCACAACAAGGAACGCCAGTTGAAGCTGGCGCGCGCCATCCTTGATCGCTGCCCTGAGCAACATTGGCGAACTGACCATCGTCGGATACTGCTGCGATTCCCTGCCCGAGCGCCTGGTAATTCCACGACAGGCGGTCCTTATCGGCACCCGCGTTTGGGCGAAGGCGCTCAGCGGTGAAATCGAGGTCCACTGGTGGAAGGAACTGGGGACGCGGAACTATATGCGAGCGATTGCCACATATGCGGCCACGCTACGCGAAGCTGGTATTCATGCCGATGCAGATCGCTGCTTTGCCAAGTCTAACTGGATGGAGCGTGGCGGTCACCTCACTCAGGAGAATACTTCTTTTCAGTGTGCGGAGTCCAAACAAGCACACCCCAAAACGGATGCCGCTCCGCGTCAGATTTACATCGTCATAAGCCAGGCAATAACATCCGGGGTCCGAGGTTCCGAGGAATAATGACACTGACAGAAGCAATCGAGCGCTATGATCAGATTTCCGACTGTTTCATCGATGTCGAAGCGGAAGAACTGAATCCGAAGCCCGGCGGGATTGGATGGGGCGTCTGGAAGTTCGATGATCGCCATCCGGACATGGATTTCGAGTGGCGGGCGGTGAATAGATGGTCCTTGATCGAATCCGGGAAAATCATCGACTGGCAGACGCGCTTCAGCCGCTCACGGCGCTTCACCGCCACCAGCGGCCGTGGCTTGTAGTCCGAGGCGTACATCAGGATCTCGCGGACCTCCGTGGGGCCGTTGAAGCGACCATCCAGGCTACGCAATGCCTTGTGCAGGCCGGAGATCTTGTTGGAGTTCCTCGCGCTTGCGATCGCGTTCCGCCAGCTCAGTGAAATGGCTGTCGCTCTTGGCCCGCAGGGCCGCAATAATGGCTTGGTCGTCCGGTATTTCCTCGTCCGGGGTGGAGAGGAAAGGATAACTTTTCTCACGCCGCTAGTTTGGTGGCGTTTGCTCGCTCATTTCGAAAAATTCTATCAAAACTATTTTCGTTGCGCATTAGGTGATTAGCTGAAGCGCGGCTGGAAGCGGCCGCCGCCGCGGCGATAGTGGTAGAGATAGCTTTCGATGATGCCCTCAACCGGCACCGGATGATCGATGCCAAGATCGGCCAGGGTCTTCGCGCCGGCGCTGACCACGTTGTCCGACTTCAGCAGCTCGATCTGATCGCGCGTGATCGGCGGCGCGAAAAGCGGCTGCAATTCCATCAGCAAGGCAGCAGGCTTGAGCAGCGCGCCGGGGACCGGCAGCAGCAGGCGCTTCTTCTTGATCTCGGCCAGCGTCAGCTCCATCAGCTCCTTGAAGCTGTAGACCTTCGGGCCGCCGATCTCATAGGTCTGGCCGGCAGCGGCGGGATCGAACAGCGCGCGCACGATGGCTTCCGCCACATCGCCCACATAGACCGGCTGCATCCTGGTGTGGCCGCCATCGACCAGCGGCAGGACCGGCGAAATGCCGGCCAGGCGGGCGAAGCGGTTGAAGAAGTCATCCTCGGGCCCGAAGATCACCGAGGGACGGATAATGGCGGCCTGCGGCATATGGCGGCGCACACCGGCCTCGCCGGCCGCCTTGGCCTTGGCATAGCCCGAGCGGCTTTCCGCATCGGCGCCGATGGCCGAAACCTGAACCATATGCTGAATGCCGGCTTCCTTGGCGCAGAGCGCGACGATCTCGGCGCCACGGCCGACGACGGTGCTGAATTTCTGCGGGCCGCGCTCATAGAGGATGCCGACCAGATTGATCACCGCATCGGCGCCGGTCAGCGCCGACTGCACCGAACGCGGCACCCGCACATTCGCCTGCACGATATCGATCTGGCCGACCGCGCCCATCGGCTTGAGGAACAGTCCCTCATCGGGACGGCGGATCGCCACCCGGACCCGGGCGCCTTGCTGCACCAGGCGCTTGACCACGTAGCGGCCGACGAAGCCGGAACCGCCGAACACGGTGACGAGCTTGGTGTGGAGCGACATGACCCTGTTTCCCTGCCTAAAACGCCAGATGGCCGGACTATACCCATTTCCCGGCCCCAGCCAATGCTTTGCCAGCCAAGGGCTTACAAAACCAGGGGGCTTACAAAACCAGGCCATCCGCTTAAGCTGCGCCCATGGGTGCCGGATTTCCAACCTTGGTCGGCCTGCTGTTGGTGGCGACCGTATACTTTCTGCCCAGCCTGCTGGCCTGGCGGCGGGCCCATCCCTGGCGGCAGAAAATCCTGCTGGCCAATGCCGCCACCGGCTGGACCTTGCTCGGCTGGATCATCTGCATGGTGTTGAGCCTGCGCCAGCCGCGCCGCTGAGCCGGCCTAGTCTTCCAGCTCATCCTTCCAGAAGGGTTTGGTTTCGGTAAAGGCCTCCCAGGCCTCGCCCAGATGGCCAAGCTGCAGTTCCTGCCGTCCGGCGAACCAGGCGATGATGGCGGCTGCCGCCGGATCCCGGTCCGGCGGGCCGAGCACGTCGCGCGTCAGCTCGGCGCCGACCGCAGCGTCGTTCAGCGCGCCGAGGCAATCCTGCAGTTCGGCCAGGGCGGCAAGGAATTTACGCGTCTGCTTGCGCGCAAAAAGCGGGCGGAAGAATTCCGCCGCATAGCGCAGCTTCTTGGTGCGGATGCGCAGCCGGTGCAGCGCCTCGGTATCCAGGCTTTCATGCCGCTTGCCGAGTTTCTTCACCTTCTTGCGCCGGTGTTGCAGCACGCTGGCCGCAAAGCGCGCGGCAGGCAGGCTGGCCCGGGCCTGCAGATCCTCGTCGCCGGTTTCGGCGATCCGCTGCTCCAGGCTGTCGAGGCAGGCGGCGAATTGCAGCCGCCAGGCAGCGCAGCGCGACGAGCGCAGCGCAAAATCCAGCGCCTGCTGCGCCGCCTGCCGGCGGTCTTCGATCACCGTGGTGAGATCCTTCAGCCCCCTGGCGGCGGAATCCGCGCGGCCAAGCGGAGCAAGCGTCTCCGACAGGAAAACGTCCAGATCGCGCTTGCGCCCCAGCGGCGCATTGAGCCAGCGCAGATCCTCCAGCAACGGCGCGACCATCTTGTCCGGCAGGATTGGCGCGAAGACATCCAGCGCAGAGCGCAGACGCCGCAAGGCCACGCGCATCTGATGCACGCCTTCGATATCCTGATTGCGCAGCACCGGCAGCAGATTGGCATCGAACTGTGCCAGGCAATGCCGGGCGACAGCGGCGAAGGCCGCGCTGGCTGTTGGATCTTCTGGCATCGCAAAGGCAACTTGCCCCGCGCGCTGCGGCGCGGGCCGATAGAGATCCAGGTCCGAAGCCGCGGCCAGCAGCGGCAAAGTGCCATGCCATTGCACCGGCAGATCGCGCGCAAGCGCGGCCGCCAGCGCGCTCAGCGGCGCCGCACCGCCATCCTGAGCCCGTAATGCGATTTCCTCAAAACCCGCCTCTGACTTGCGGTGTTGCAGCCGCACCGCGACGAACTGCACCTCCAGGGCATAGCCATCGTATTCCACCTGAACCGTCGCGATGTCGGCGCGGCCTTCGGCCAGCAGTTGCAGCGCGGCCTCGGCCGGCTCGTTTGCTGCGGCGCCGGTCGGCAGCACCTCGCGGCGGACGGAAGCACCCTCTTCCACGCTCAGGCAAAGCCAGTTCGGCCGCGCCGGATCGCCCAAGAGGCGCAGAATCTGTTCGCTGCGGCGCGGCCGCTGCTGCGCAACCAGGAGGGGATGACGCCGGGCCTGCCGCAGGCCATCGGCCGCAAGGCCCAGGCGCAGCATGGCGGGCGTTTCGCTCATGGCTGGGGACTTTATCGGAGGCTCAGGAAAATAGTCAATCAACTCAGTTATTTACGATTGTTACAGTTCTGCGAAATCGAGCACGGTTAAGCTGGCTGCCTCAATTCCGCCCCTTTTGGCTGCGTATAGTTGCCTAACTTAAACAGGCATCCAGTCAGCAGGCCTGTTCGGGCCGCTCGGTCTTCCCCTCCCCCCGGGACCTGCCGAGCGGCCCACCTCCTCTCCGCGTCCTTTCACAGCGCCTTTCACTGCGCCTGTCCCGCGCCGCCATCTCTTTTCGGCTCTGTCCGCATGTTTGCGACGGCACAGGTTTGCGACGCACGGGCGCGTGGCGCGTTTTCTTCCGGCAGCTCGAAAACACAGAAACAGCGAGGCCGCCATGGCAGAAGCGATCGCAGATCAGAAAGACAGGACCAAAGGCGCTGCCCGGGCGAAGCTGGTATTGCGCAACGCCACGCATGGCGACATTCCGGCAATCCGCGCGCTGACCGCACGGGCCTATGCCGCGCTCGGCAGCGACGGCGCCTATTCCGAGGCGCAATTGCGCGGCCATCAGCATCATTTCCCCGAGGGGCAGTTCGTCGCCGTCTATGAGGATGTCATCGTCGGCTATTGCGCCACGTTCCGCATCTCGGAGGATCTCGCGCTCAAGCCGCATGACTGGGAGACGATTACCGGCCGCGGCTATGCCTCGCGCCACGATCCGGCGGGCGAGTATCTCTATGGCATGGAGGTCTGCGTCGATCCCCAATACCGGGGCCTGCGTATCGGCCAGCGGCTCTACAATGCGCGCAAGCAGCTCTGCCAGCGCCTGCATCTGAAAGGCATCGTCTTCGGCGGCCGACTGCCGGGACTGAACCGGCGCTGGACGCAGGTCGGCTCGCCCGAGCGCTATGTCGAACTGGTGCGCGAAGGCCGGCTGCGCGATCCGGTGATGAATTTCCAGCTGCGCAACGGCTTCGAACCTGTCGGCCTGCTGCGCGGCTATCTCGGCTCCGATCATGAATCGCGCGGCTATGCCACCCATATGCTGTGGCGCAACCCGCAAGTCGTCGAAGAAGGCCCTCTGGTCGCCGCGCCGGCCCTGCCGCGCCTCAGCCTGGTGCGGGTCGCCTGCGTGCAGTATCAGCAGCGCGCCGTGGCCTCGTTCGAGGAATTCGCGCGGCAGGTGGAATATTTCGTCGATGCGGTCGCCGATTACAAAGCCGATTTCGTCGTCTTTCCCGAACTCTTCACCCTGCAGCTTCTTTCGATCGAGAACCGCCAGGTGCCGCCGGCCGAAGCGGTTGCTGCACTGACGGCCTATACCGAGCAGATCAAGGCTTTGTTCAGCGAACTGGCCGTCAGCTACAACATCAACATCATTGGCGGCAGCCATCCCCATCGCGACAGCAGCGACGGACAGGTCTACAACACCTGCTATGTCTGCCTGCGCGATGGCGCGATCCACGAGCAGCGCAAGCTGCACCCCACGCCGAACGAGCGCTACTGGTGGAACATCACCGGCGGCAGCACGATGAATGCCATCCCCACCGATTGCGGTCTGATCGGCGTGACGATCTGCTATGATGCGGAATTCCCGGAAACCGCGCGGCATCTGGTCGACCAGGGCGCGCAGATCCTGTTCATCCCCTTCTGCACGGACGAGCGGCAGAGCTATCTGCGCGTGCGCTACTCCGCTCAGGCCCGTGCGGTGGAGAACCAGTGCTATGTGGCGATGGCCGGCAATGTCGGCAATCTGCCGAATGTCGAGAATATGGATATCCAGTATGCCCAGAGCTGCGTGCTGACGCCATGCGACTTTTCGTTTGCCCGCGACGGCATCGCCGCCGACACCACGCCTAATGTGGAGATGGTGGCGATTGCCGATCTGCAGCTCGACAATCTTGCGGCGGCGCGTCAGGCCGGCACGGTGCGCAATCTGAAGGACCGGCGCTTCGACCTTTACACCGTGAACTGGAAGGATGCGCGGCCGGGCTAGAGCCTGCGGCACTCACATCGCCATCCGGCCCAGTGCGACGGCAAGCAGCCAGATCGCCGTGATCAGCATCATGGCAATGGTCAGCGTTATGCCGACGACGCGGCCGAAAGTCAGCCCGGCCGAAGTGGACAGGCCAATCGCATGCAGGATGCGGCCAAGCAGCAGGCAGAGGCCCAGAGCATGCAGAGCCCAGACTGGCGCCTGACGGCTTAATTCCAGCAGGAAGAGCAGCAGCAGCGCCAGCGGCACGTATTCGACGAAGTTGCCCTGCGCGCGGATCGCCTTCTGCAACACCCGCTCACCGCCATCGCCGAGCGCCACTTGCAGTTTGTTGCGCAGCCGCGCGACCCGCAGCGACAGCACAACCAGCAGTATGGCGCAGAGCGCGGCGTATAATGGCGTGACAGCAAATGGCGGCATGACAGGTCCCGTGAGATATCGGTTGCGATCGGGCTTCGGTACGGGGAAGCTTTGCTGGGATTCTTGCTGAAAATCATATCGGATTTACGGCATCCCGGCCATGCGCTTCGCCTTGCAGGCCAGACGAAGACTGCAAAGCTCTGCTTCGGCGCTCCTTGGTAATGCCTGTCTTGGAGTGATGTCCGCGTCTTGGAGTGATGCCCGCGTCCTGGCTTGCGCGTTCCAGGGGCGCATTAAATTTTGATAACCCGGTTTCCGGATTACGCGGCGAAACATGCAGCGATGGCTATTCCTGCATGCTTTCTGCGTTCAAAACAGGCAATTGGCACGCTGCCGCCTGATCAATCAACATCACTGCAAACCTTTGCAGCATCGTCACAATTGCCGCGTGAGCAATCATCGCGTTGCCGATGGACGGCAACATCGTCCGCCAATTCAGGACGGATGACAGCGCTATCGACGACATTTGACGCTAATCAAAAACCCTGAACCTCTACGAACGTAGAGTTGATTTAGATCGAAGTCATCCAGTGCGTATTGGAAGAAGCTTCGATTGTTGATGTCGGAGCTCGTCATGTTGCATTCCATTCGTAATCGCATCCTCATTGCTTTAATGATTCCAAGCTTGGCGCTGCTGGGTTTCGCCGCCGTCATGATCGAAGCGCGGCTGGCGGTGCAGCGCGAGGCGGGCCAGGTGCTGGCTGCAGCAGAAGCCGCTGAGCAATCCGGCATCCTCGTTCACGAGTTGCAGAAGGAGCGCGGCAGCAGCGCGCTGTTCCTCAATAGCGGCGGCAAGCAGTTCCGTACGGAGCTGCAGACCCAGCGCGAGGCAACCGACCGCGCCGTCGGCAACGACATCGCAATGGCGGAGCAACTGGGGTCGATGCGCCGGCGTATCGACAGCCTGTCCGTCCCGCCCTCTGAGTCGTTCAGCTTCTATACCGGCATCATCTCGGCGGAGCTCAAGGAAATCCGCGAGGGCATGGACGCGCAGCGCGATTCCCGCATCGCCCGCGCCGCCAATGCCTATTACGCTGCGCTGCTGGCCAAGGAACTGGCCGGCCAGGAACGTGGTCTGGGCGCCGGCGCATTTGCAGCCGGGAAATTCGTACCGCCCCTGCATCGCCGCTTCGTCTCCCTCGGCGCGCTGCAGGAGCAGTATCTGGACGACATCGCCCAGCAGGCCCGGCCCGATCAGGTCGCCCTGCTGCAGCAATGGCGCAACGATCCGCGCGTGGCCGAAGCCACCAGTCTGCGCCAGATCGCCTATGACAGCGGCTATACCGGCGATACCGGTAATGTCGCGGGGCCGCGCTGGTTCGCCGTCATGACCGGCTATATCGATGGTCTGCGCGTCGTCGAAGAGGCACTGGCGCGCGACCTGGCCCAGCAGGCCGCAGCCCTGCATGCCGGCGCCCGGCGCCAGGTGATGCTGGCTGCTGCCGTAATCGCCGTCCTGCTGCTGGCGACCGGTGTGACGGGCTGGCTGTTCCTGCGCTCGACGACGCGTCCGCTATTGGCGCTGACCGCTGTGATGCGCCGCCTGGCTGCCGGTGAGATCGAAGTCGAAGTGCCGGCGCAGACGCGGCGGGACGAACTGGGCGCCATGGCCAAGGCCGTGGAAGTCTTCAAGGAAAATGCGCATGAGAAGCGCCGCCTGGAGGCCGCGGCCGAGCGCGAGCGGCAGGCAGCCGACGAAGCCCGGCGCTTGCGCGAGGAGCGCGAGGCCAAGGCTGCCGCCGAGATCGCCGCGCTGTGCGAGCAGATCGCGGATGGCGATCTTGCCAGCCGCCTGAGCGAAGACGGCAAGGAGGGCTTCCTGCTGACCCTGAGCCAGCGGCTGAACCAGCTTGCCGCCAGCCTGCAGGGCATCACCAGCGAACTGGCCGACAACATGCAGGCGATGAGCCGCGGCGATCTCACCCGGCAGGTGCGCGGCAATTATCGCGGTGTTTTTGCGGCGCTGAAGGACAGCGCCAATGAAATGGCCGCGCAGCTGACTGCCATCGCGGCCCGGCTGGGAACCAGCGCACATACTGTGCGCGATGCCGCCAACGAGATTTCGGTAGGCAGCCTGGATCTGGCGCAGCGCACCGAAAGCCAGGCCGCTTCCATCGAAGAGACGGCCGCCTCGATGCATGAGATCACCACCACGGTGAAGCAGAATGCCGACAATGCGCAGTCCGCCAGCCGGCTCGCGGCCTCGGCGCGCAGCGCTGCCGAACAGGGCGGCCAGATCGTCGGCGAAGCAGTGACGGCGATGGCCGCCATCGAAAACAGCGCACAGAAGATCGGCGACATCGTCGGCCTGATCGACGAGATCGCCTTCCAGACCAACCTTCTGGCCTTGAATGCAAGCGTTGAAGCCGCGCGGGCGGGCGAAGCGGGCAAGGGGTTCGCTGTCGTCGCCCAGGAAGTGCGTGCGCTGGCGCAGCGTTCCGCCAATGCCTCGAAGGACATCAAGGCGCTGATCCAGCAGTCCAGCGCCCAGGTGCTGGATGGCGCCGGACTGGTGCAGCGCGCAGGCGAGGCGCTGGGCGAGATCGTCGCCGGCATTGCGCAGGTCTCGGATCTGGTGGCGGAGATCGCCACCGCCAGCCGCGAGCAGGCGACCGGCCTGGAGCAGATCAATACCGCCGTCGCCAGCATGGACGAGATGACCCAGCGCAACGGCGCCCTGGTGGAAGAGACTTCGGCCTCGGCACAGGCGCTGGCGGATCAGGCGCGCCAGATGGCCGAGCTGGTTGGCTTCTTCACAATCGCCGATTCGCGCAGCTCGAAGCCCTATCTTTCGCTGGCAGCGGAATGAGCAGAGCCATGCTCATCCGTCCGTCAGTATGCGGTTTTTCGCGAGTCGGTCGATAGAAGTGCCGCTTCTACACGCCAAATGATTCCTAGGAGAAAGATTTCCCAGGCCGGATAAAAAAGCACGATTTACCGCTCCAGCTTTGCAAGTTACGCTAGAAACAAACAGGGGGAAGGGCGTTGATGAAGAGCTGGAAGACTGGTGCCCGGCTGGCTGCCGGGTTTGGCGCCGTATGTATAATCCTGGCTATCGCCGTCGGCGTCGCTTTGTGGGAATCCCGTAAAATCGAGCAGGATGTCGACGCCATCTCAAGGCTGCACCTGCCCTTGACCTTGGCGACGATGGAGGTCTCGGCCGATCTGAACGGCTCGCTGGCCGCGCTGCGCGGCTTCATGCTGACCAATGATCCGCAACTGCGCCAGGAGCGCGCAGCCGCCTGGGCTGCGCTGGACAAGGTGACCGGGCAGGTCGACCAGCTGCTGGCTGAGCAGAAGAACGGCGGCGACACCGCCGCACGCTGGGCGGAGATCAAGCCACTGCTGACGCGGCTGCACCAGGTGCAGGACAAGGTTGAGGAGGCTGCCGGCCGCGGCGAACGCGAACAGGCGACGGCGCTGCTGCGCGGCGAAGCGCTGCCGCTGGTGCGGCAGCTGCAGACGATCCTCCGCGGCGCCAATCATGGGGATGGCCTGCGCGCCGAGCAGCAGAAAGCGCTTTTGAAAAGCAGCGCCGCTGCGCTGGCGAATATCGTGGAGATGAACCGCATCCTGCTCGCTTTGCTGGTGGCCGGCATCCTGCTGGCGATTGGCATCGCCTTCATGATCACCCGCGATATCGCCCCGCCTCTGGCGCGGCTGGCGCAGGCGATCAAACGGATTGCTGCCGGCGCGAGCGATGTCGTCATCGAAGGCAGCGGGCGTCGCGACGAGATCGGCGAGATCGCCAGTGCCGCGATCGAATTGCAGAAGGTGACGGTCATCGCGGCGCAGGCGGAAAGCGCGCTGATCAACGTTACGTCCAGCATCATGATGGCCGACAATGACGGCTGTATCGTCTTCTGCAACAAATCGGCCACCGAACTGTTCAACCGGCTGGAAGCGGAACTGCGCCGCGAAATGCCGGGCTTCGATGCCGCCCGCATCGTCGGGACGAATATCGATCGGTTCCACAAGCATCCGCAGCATCAGCGCGATATGCTGAAAAATCTTTCGGCGCCGCACCGCGCCCGCATCACGCTGGGCGGTCGCAGCTTCGATCTGGTGGTCAGCCCGGCCTACAACAAGCAGGGCGAGCGGGTCGGCAGCTCGGTGGAATGGACCGATGTCACCGAGCAGCTCGCGATCGAGCGGGAAGTGGCAAAGATTGTCGAGGCGGGCGCGGCGGGCGATTTCTCGCGGCGCCTGTCGCTGGAAGGCAAGCAGGGCTTCATGGAGCAGCTTGCAAAGGGCATCAATTCGCTGGTGGATACGACAGAGCGCTGCACCCGCGCGGTGGCATCGTCCGTCGCCGCGCTGGCAAAGGGCGATCTGACGCATGAGATCCAGGAGGATTTCCACGGCCTGTTCGGCGAACTGAAGCAGAATGTGAATTCGACGATCCACACGCTGCGCGAACTGGCCGCGATCCTGTCATCCACCGCAGTTGCCGTGCGCGATGCCTCCGCCGAGATCTCGTCCGGCAGCCACGAGCTCGCGCAGCGCACCGAGAGCCAGGCCTCCAGCCTGGAGCAGACCGCGGCGGCGATGCAGCAGATCACCACCACGGTGAAGCAGAATGCCGACAACGCCCAGGCCGCCAATCACCTGGCGACCGTGGCGCGCGACGCCGCGCAGCAGGGCGGCAGCGTCGTGAGCGACGCAGTGGCGGCCATGACGCAGATCGAGGAAAGCGCGCGCAGGATCGGCGACATTGTCGGGCTGATCGATGAGATCGCCTTCCAGACAAACCTGCTGGCGCTCAATGCCTCGGTGGAAGCCGCGCGCGCGGGCGAAGCGGGCAAGGGCTTTGCCGTCGTCGCTCAGGAGGTGCGCGCACTGGCGCAGCGCTCGGCCAATGCGTCGAAGGAGATCAAGACGCTGATCACGGAGTCGAATTCTCAGGTGAAGACCGGTGCGGATCTCGTCCAGCAGACCGGCAAGTCGCTGGACGAGATCATCACCGCGATCAAGAAGGTGTTCGACATCGTCGCCGAGATTGCGGCCGCCTCGGGCGAGCAGGCGCGCGGCCTGGAGGAGGTCAACGAGGCGGTGGCGCAGATGGACGAGGTCACGCAGCGCAACGGCGCGATGGCAGAAGAAACCTCGGCTTCGGCCCAGGCGCTGTCGGATCAGGCAAAGCGACTGGCCGAACTCGTCAGCTTCTTCCGCACCGAAACGCAGCCCCGCATGGCGGCGTAACCGGATTGAAGCGCCGCCGGGCTTACAGATCGTAGCGCCCGGCACGCTCGGGCTGGTAGGCGACCTTATGCACGGTGATGCGGCGCTCCTCGCCGCTGGCCATGCGCCAGCCGATGCTCTGGCCCTCGCGCAGGCCGATCAGCGCGGCACCGACCGGGGTGGCGACCGAGATCTTCGCCATGTCGAGATCGGCTTCCCCCGGATAGACGAGCGTCAGCCAGTGGCTGCGCTGGTTATGGGCGTAGCCGAAGACGACATGGCTGCGCATCGTCACCACATCGCCCGGCACATCGGTGGGCGGCAGGATGGTGGCGCGCTCGACCTCATCCTCCAGCATGTCGGCGACATGGGGCTGGCGGTGGCGAAGCTGGGCGGCGAGCTGCAGCAGCTTCTCGCTGTCGGGCTCGGTCATCATGATCGGCGGACGCGGATTGATGAATGGCATGACGGTCTCCATGGGATAATGCGACGCCATTCCTCAAAGGAATGCGCCGCTAAATCAGGTTTTGCTTGAAAATGGGGCCTTTTAACGGTCCCGGGTTCGAGCCCCGGGCGTCATGCAGGCGAAAAGCCGCGCACGTCCGGGGCCCAGGCGCCTGCGTGGAGGCGGCTGGCGCGGCAAAACAGGGCGAGATGGCGCGCGCGGATCATGGCTCTAATATGGGCCGCCTGTTGCGGGTGTTCAACACCTATTAGCGGGGCGGCCTTGCCGCCCTCACCCCCAGTCTCTCCCGCCAGCGGGAGAGGGAGCAGAAACCCGCCGTTTACTCGGCCTCTTAACTCCGGCCTTATTCCGCCGCGGCCTTATGCTGCTGGCGGATCATGGCGAGGATTTCGGCCGCAGCCTTCGGGATGTTGGTGCCCGGGCCGTAGATGCCGGCCACCCCGGCGGCCTTGAGGAAATCGTAATCCTGCGGCGGAATGACGCCGCCGGTGATCACCAGAATGTCGCCCGCGCCACGCTCGCGTAAAGCCTTGATCAGCTCCGGCACCAGCGTCTTGTGGCCCGCCGCCTGGCTGGAGACGCCAACCACATGCACGTCGTTGTCGATGGCGTCTTTGGCGGCTTCTTCCGGCGTCTGGAACAGCGGGCCGACATCGACGTCGAAGCCGAGATCGGCAAAGGCGGTGGCAATCACCTTCGCGCCGCGGTCATGGCCGTCCTGGCCGAGCTTGACGACCAGCATGCGCGGACGGCGGCCTTCCTCGGCGGCGAAGGCCTCGATCTCCTTCTGGATGTTCATGAAGCCCTCGTCATTCGCATAGGCCGCGCCATAGACACCGTTGATCGAGCGGATGGTGGCCTGATGGCGGGTGAACACGCGCTCCATCGCATCGGACATCTCGCCCACCGTGACCCGCGCCCGCGCAGCTTCAACGCAGAGCGCCAGCAGGTTTGCATTGCCGCGCGCGCCTTCCTCCAGCGCCTTGATCGCGGCCTCGGCCTTCGCCTTGTCGCGGGTGGCGCGGATCTTGTTGAGCCGCGCAATCTGCTGCTCGCGCACGCGGGTATTGTCGACTTCGAGAATTTCCGGGATGTCCTGCTTGGCCGGGCGGTATTTGTTGACGCCGACGATGACATCCTCGCCGCGGTCCACGCGCGCCTGGCGCCGCGCTGCCGCTTCTTCGATGCGCAGCTTCGGCATGCCGCTTTCGACCGCCTTGGTCATGCCGCCCATCGCTTCGACTTCCTGGATCAGCGCCCAGGCATGGGTGGCAAGCGCATGGGTCAGCGCCTCGACATAGTAGGAGCCCGCCAGCGGATCGACGACCTTGGTGACATAGGTCTCTTCCTGGATGATGAGCTGTGTGTTACGGGCGATGCGCGCGGAGAATTCGCTGGGCAGCGCAATCGCCTCGTCCAGCGCATTGGTATGCAGCGACTGCGTGCCGCCAAGCACGGCCGCCATCGCCTCGATCGCGGTGCGCACGACGTTGTTATAGGGGTCCTGCTCGGTGAGCGACACGCCGGACGTCTGGCAATGCGTGCGCAGCATCAGCGAGCCCGGCTTCTTCGGATTGAACTGCTTCATGATGCGCGCCCACAAAAAGCGCGCTGCACGCAGCTTGGCGATCTCCATGAAGAAGTTCATGCCGATGGCGAAGAAGAAGGACAGGCGGCCGGCAAACGCATCGACATCCATGCCGCTGTTGATCGCAGTGCGGACATATTCGAGGCCGTCGGCGAGCGTAAACGCCAGCTCCTGTACCGCGGTCGCGCCGGCTTCCTGCATATGGTAGCCGGAGATCGAGATGGAGTTGAATTTCGGCATGTGCTGCGCCGTGTAGGCGATGATGTCCGACACGATGCGCATGCTGGGGCCCGGCGGATAGATATAGGTGTTCCGGACCATGAACTCTTTCAGGATGTCGTTCTGGATCGTGCCCGAAAGCTGCTCCGGTCTCACACCCTGCTCTTCCGCGGCGACGATATAGGAGGCCATGACCGGCAGCACGGCACCGTTCATGGTCATCGATACGCTCATCTTGTCCAGCGGAATGCCGTCGAAGAGGATCTTCATGTCCTCGACGGAATCGATGGCAACGCCGGCCTTGCCGACATCGCCGACGACGCGCGGATGATCGGAATCGTAGCCACGATGCGTGGCGAGGTCGAAGGCGACCGAGACGCCCTGCTGGCCGGCGGCAAGATTCTTGCGGTAGAAGGCGTTGGATTCTTCTGCCGTGGAGAAGCCGGCATACTGGCGGATCGTCCAGGGCCGGTTGGCATACATGGTGGCGCGCACGCCGCGGGTGAAGGGTTCAAAGCCTGGCAGCGAGCCGAGCGTTTCCAGCCCTTCCAGATCGGCTGCGGTGTAAAGCGGCTTGACCGTGATGCCTTCGGGCGTTTCCCACAGAAGCTCCGAGAGCGGCTTGTCGCCGAGCTCCTTCTGGGCGAGCTTGGCCCAGGCTTCGGGGAAGGAAATCTGTTCAGTCTTCGACTTCTCGGTCATTGTCGTATCCGCCCTGCACCGGGTCTGGTCACATTCTCTTGCGGTGCAGCATTGAGTATGACGGCGAATGAAGCAGTGTCAATTTGCCGTCCCGATCCTGTTCAACTGGCCTGTTCGGCCTGCCTGCTCAACCCGCCAGCGCGGCCGGCGGCCACTCTATTACAGTCACCCTATATATAACTGTCTTCCAGCAAACTCATCGCCGGGCCTTATTCGGCGGGATCGATTGGCGGCTGGTTTGGTCCCGTTCGAGTTCAGTTCGAGCCTGTTTAAGAACATATGTGGCACAAATGCCCGAAGATCGACGCGCACACCCCGTTATCGGCCAAAAATTGGCCCACCATACTCGGTGTTTTTGCTCAACTGCCTATCGCTCTGCGCGGTTGTTATCCGCCTTTCAAAGACGGAGGGCATCACCGCCGCAGCACGGAAAGCCCCGTCAATCTCGCACCAGACGCCACCGCAATTCCGAGCAGCACTGCCGCAAGGCCCAGCATGAGATCGGCGCCGATGGGCTCATCGAGCAGCAGAAGCCCGATGATCGACGCCGTCACCGGGTTGACGGCCACCGAGACCACAACGAGCGTCGGGGCAGCCCGGTCCAGCGCATAGGCCCACAAAAAGAAGATCAGCGCGCCGCAGATGGCGGCGAGATAGGCCACCGCCGCCCATTGTACCGGTGGCAATGCGGCCAAGCGTGCAAAGCCGATGGCTGGCCCATCCGTCAGCAGCACCAGCAAAGCCAGAGCAGCCGCGCCCACCGCCATGCCAAAGACGGTGAAGACGATCAGGCCTGAGCGCGCAATGAAGGGGCGCGACCACACGTTATAAAGCGCCATGCACAAAGCAGCGGCGATCATCAGCACGTCGCCGCGCCAGGCATCAGGCGGCGCGATATCCAGGCTGGCATTCAGCGCCAGCGCCACGCCGGCAATGGCGATCAGCACGCCGATAAGCTTGCGCGCCGTCGGCGGCTCCACCCGCAGCAGCGCGCCCGCTGCCATGGTGAGCAAAGGCAAGGTGGAGAGCGCCAGCGCGCCGCGCGCCGCCGTGGTGTAGCTGAGGGAGGCATTGAACAGCACCGGAAACAGGCCAAAGAACAAAAGGCCCAGCGCCGCGATGCCGAGCCAGTCGCGCCGCGGCGGCCAGGGTTCGCGGCCCAGCAAGGCGAAAGGCGCCAGCACCAGCACGCCGCCGCCGAAGCGCAGCAGGCCGATGGTGACGGGATCGAGGCTGGCCGCGAGATAACGCGTCGCACCGACCGCCGTGCCGCCCAGGCCTGAGGAGAGGATTGCCGCCAGAACACCCCAAGCCTGCATGCCGCCTTTCGCCTTTCATGTCGCGCCGCGCCTGTAACGGGACCGGAACCCGTTACGGAAGCAGGCTAGAGAGGCGGCCTTCACAAATGAATCGAATAATCCTGATGAAGCTCATAAGATCACATTATGAGTGCGCCGCTTCTCGATCCGGAACTGCTGCAGGCCTTCGTCGCCGTGGCCGAGCGGCTGTCCTTCACCCGCGCGGCCGAGCAGCTCAACCGCACCCAGGCTGCGGTGAGCCTGCAGGTCCGCCGCCTGGAGGAGCGTCTGGGCGTGCCGCTGTTCCGCCGCTCGACCGCGCGCGTCGAACTGACGGCGGCGGGCGAAGACTTCCTGGCCGATGCCAAGCGCATCCTGTCGGTCAACGAGCAGGTGCTGGCGAAACTCACAGGCCGGCAGATGGCCGGCCGCGTGCGGCTTGGCGTGATGGAGGATTACGGCACCAGGCTGCTGCCGAAACTGCTGGCCGATGCGGCGGAGCGCTTCCCGCTGGTGCAGATCGACATGCAGACGGGGCTGACCGCGCTGATGCTCAAACAGATCGGCAAGACCTTCGATGCGGTGATCGCGATGCATCCGGAAGGCAGCCATGACGGCGACCTGATCTGCCGCGAGAAGGCGGTCTGGGTGGCAAGCGCCGGCCACCGGCCGGAAGAGCGCGCGCCGCTGCCGCTTGCGCTCTCGACGCCGGACTGCCTGTTCCGCCAATGGGCGACGCAGGCGCTGGATGAAGCCGGAAGGCCCTGGCGGCTCGCCTATGTCAGCCCCAGCCTTGCCGCCGTCGAGGCCATCGTGCGGCAGGGCCTGGCGGTGACGGTGGTGAAAAGCAGCATGGTGACGCCCGGCCTGCGCATCCTGCCCGAGGGGCTGCTGCCGCCTTTGCCGGGTGCAGAAATCCGTCTGCATCGCGCGGCGGGCTGCTCGGCGCTGACTGATATGATGGCCGAGCATCTGGCGCAGGCCCTGCGCGGGCAGCGGATGCAGCCGGTGCATGCGGGCAACATGAAAGCGGCTATGCTGTAAAGCTGCGGTGTTTGCAAAAATTTCGGTCGCGCCTGTCGGCCCGTGCCGCCCTCATCCGTCTTCCAGACAGCAGCAGCCCGCAGCATGAGAGGTGAGAGATGCGCAAGGTGATTGCAGCCGCTTTCGTCAGTCTGGATGGCGTCATGCAGGCACCGGGCGGCGCGAAGGAAGATACAAGCAGCGGGTTTTCGCTGGGCGGCTGGGTCTGGCCCTATTCCGATGCCGTGACGCAGGCGGCAGTCATGTCACTGTTCGCGCAGCCTTTCGAGCTGCTGCTGGGGCGCAGGACTTACGACATCTTCGCAGCCTACTGGCCGAAGGCGGCAGAGGATCATCCGATCGGCGGGCCGTTCAACCGCACGCGCAAATATGTGGCGAGCCGCAATCCGAAGCTTAAGCTCGCCTGGCGGAACAGCCATGCGCTGATCGATACATCGCGCGGCGCGGATGCCATTGCCGCAGTGCGGGCCCTGAGAAGCGAGGATGGCCCCGATCTGCTGACGCAGGGATCGGCCGATTTCCTCAAGACGCTGTTCCGGCTCGATCTGGTCGATGAAATGCAGGTGATGATCTTTCCCATCACGCTGGGGACGGGAAAGCGGCTGTTCGGCGAAGACGGGTCGCCCGGCGCTTGGCGACTCTTGCGCGCAGAGGTTTCTGGAACCGGCGTTGCCGTTCACCGCTATGCGCGGGCGGGCGCAGTGGTGACCGGCGAAGCGCCTGCGTGATGCCGTTTTCCCCAGCATTATAAAATGGATACGTCCGGATATTCTCTCTGACATCGGCGGCGCGCCAGCCTATTCTGGCTGCGGGGAGGATGAGCCGCGATGAAAGCACCGGCGGGACTGCCGCATTTCACGCTGGAGGTCGGCGCTTGCGAGATCGCCGCCATTCCCGATGCGCGGCTGCGCGAGCTGGCCGCGTACTGGTTTGCGCGCTGTCCCGCGCCCGGCGCCGTGCCGCCGCGCAGCGCCATCGATCCGCTGGATTTCCCCGACCTGCTGCCGAACGTCATGATGGTGGATTGCGTTGCCAGTCATAGGGCCGGCGATGCCGTCAGCGACGATGGCGGCCTGCGCTACCGCTTCCGCCTGGCGGGCGAAGCAGTGACCTATGCGGCGGGGCGCAGGCTGGCCGGACATTTCCTGGACGAGGTGCTGCCGGAAGGCTATCGCGATTATGTCATGCTGCTGAACCGCGTCGCCATCGATCAGAGACGGCCGGTTTATTCCGCCAGCCTGTTCCATGACGAAGGCAATGTGGTGAACGGCCTGACCTACCGGCTGGTGATGCCGCTGTACCGTCCGCCGGATGGCGCTGCGCACACGCAAGCCGACAGGGCACCGAACGCTATTTTCGTCTGCCAGTTCTGGCAGAAGCGCGCCGATGGCGGCTGGTGGGATGGCGACTGGCTTCAGATCAAGCCGGAAATCCACGTGGTCGCGCCGCCGGCATTCAGATGGCGATGACCGCCTCGCATAAGCCCGGACAGCGCATCACGAAACCATCCGGCGCGAGATCGATCTGCGCGGCATAGCCGGTCTGCGGCGATTCATGCCAGATTTCCATCGTGCCGGTGCGGGTGAAAATCTGCGGCGCCTCGATGAGCTGGCCGCTTTCGATATCGAGCCGCGCCACCGGCAGGGTGCGCGTCTCATGCAGCCGCGGCGCGGCGCGCTTGAGCAGCATCAGATAGCTGGCCGGCGTGAAGCCGAGATCAAAATCACACAGATGCTCCAGCCCCGATACGGGCATCTCGTTGAGCAGCCACATGCCTTCATAGCGATTGACGTGGAATTCGATGTTGCGCGCGCCGATCATGCCATAGACCGCCGCCGACACGATTTCCCAGGACGGGTCGCAATCGACCACATAGGTCAGGCTGGCAGGGCCCTGGGGATGGCGGAACACGGTCATGCCGGTCAGGCACCAGCCGACGCCGTCGATCTTCTCGAGCCGGGCGGTATCGTGGCCCGGCAGATCGACGCGGCGCCAGAAGGCGGACGCCACCGGCATGGACATCACCGGGGAGGGCATGATCAAGGTCATTGGCGCGAACTTCCTGGTGTAAGGCTGGCTGGTGGTGAATTGGGTGCAGCGGGTTAAATGGGGACACGCGGTGTAAGTTCGTTACGTAGGGTGAAACCGTGACGCGGTGTGAAATCGGTGAGTCTTTTTCGCACTGCACGGCCGCCGTCATGAAGCGCGGCTTCACGGCAAAAGACATCCCATTACGGTGCGGCAGCGCCATGTCTGACATTCACCGGCGTTAAAAATTGGGCGGCTCCATGCTAGAACCGGTCCGGTGACCGGCATGATGCCGCATGTGACAGGGTGACTACGACGTGTGACATACGACGGCCGGTCCGCGGGACAAGCACGACCTATGAAAGAAAAACGTGACATCTCACACCAGCATGTGACCGGGCGTGTGGCTGGGCGCGGGACAGAGGTGAAGAGCGGCAAATCCAGACGCGCAGCAGCAAAGAAAGCTGCGACCAAGAGTGGTGGATCGAAGAGCAAGACCACTGCCGGCGACGGCGGCAGCCTGCGCCTGCGCCTGATGCTGGGCCGCGAGATCGCGATGGGGCCGGGCAAGGCGGATCTCTTGGACGGCATTGCCGCAACCGGCTCGATCTCGGCCGCCGGGCGCAGACTCGGCATGAGCTACAAACGCGCCTGGCTGCTGGTGGATACGATGAACCGCTGCTTTGCCGCGCCGCTGGTGGTGGGCGAAAGCGGCGGCAAGGCGGGCGGCGGCGCGGCGCTCACCGCTCTGGGCAAAGAGGTGCTGCAGCGCTTCCGCCGCATGCAGGTGATGACGGCAAAAGCCTGCGCCGCTGATCTGAAGGCGTTGCAGGGCAAGCTGCGGAAGGGTTGAGGGTTTCGCTCTTCTGGAGCTCACTCTCCTTACACACTCCCCTCTCCAAGCATCCGCTCACCCTCCCGTTGCTGCCACGATATGCCTCTCCCACCAGCGGGAGATGGGAAAAGAATGATGCGGCTTTCCTTGCCATTTCTTCCTCTTCCGCCAATGGGAAAGCGACACGATGCCGGCCGCCG
This sequence comes from uncultured Ferrovibrio sp., assembly GCF_937960835.1. Classification (GTDB taxonomy): domain Bacteria; phylum Pseudomonadota; class Alphaproteobacteria; order Ferrovibrionales; family Ferrovibrionaceae; genus Ferrovibrio. The sequence goes on along the minus strand of NZ_CALGPC010000020.1, from coordinate 20,569 downwards.
CCTCCCCCTTCCGCGCCGGCAGGAGAAGGAGGCCGGGAGGGTGAAGGGGGAGAAGTAAAATTTGCACCAATCCGCCCGCGGGATGATTTTTGTCACATTCCGCCTGTTGCGCGGCGTGGCCGCTGCTGCTCCACCATTGCGCCAGCCGTGATGGCATCGTTATAGTCGAAAGGTCATAACGATACCGCCTCATGCCGCATCCATGGAGGCCGCCATGGCATTCCTTTTGCGCCTTGCCGTTCTGCTGCTGGGTCTTGTGCTTTCCCTGCCCGTTCAGGCGCAGGAGCTGCTGATCTTTGCCGCGGCGAGCCTGAAGACCGCGCTGGACGAGATCAATGCGGGCTGGACGACAAGGAAAGGCGGCGTGAAAGCCTCTTACGCGGGCTCGTCGGCGCTGGCGCGGCAGATCGAAGCTGGCGCGCCGGCGGACATCTTTTTCTCTGCCGATCTCGACTGGATGGATTACCTGCAAAAGCGCAGCCTGCTGAAAGCCGGCAGCCGCACATCGCTGCTGAGCAACCGCATCGTGCTGATCGCGCCGGCGGACTCAAAGGCGCAGGTGACAATTGCACCGGGCTTTGCGCTGAGCGAACTTCTGGGCCGCGACGGACGGCTGGCGATGGCCGATGTGAATGCCGTGCCGGCCGGAAAATACGGCAAGGCAGCGCTGGAAAGCCTTGATCTATGGTCTAGCGTGCAGGCGCGGATCGCGCAGGCAGAAAACGTGCGCGCGGCGCTGATGCTGGTATCACGCGGCGAAGCGCCGGCCGGCATCGTCTATGAGACCGATGCGGCGACCGAGAAAAGCGTGCGCATCCTCGATCGCTTCCCGGAAAACACGCATCCGCCGATCATTTATCCGGCGGCCGTGCTGGCTGCATCGCAGCATCCCCAGGCCGTGGCCTATCTGAGCCATTTACGCAGCGCGGCAGGCAGGACGGTGTTCGAGAAACATGGCTTCACTCTCCTGGCACCGCAGGCGGCGGTGAATTGAGAGGACAAGATGCGCCATGCGTCATTATCCTCCTCATGCCATGGCCTGGCCTTGGCACCCACGCGTTCTTTTTCGGTGGCAGCAAAAGCAAACTCGTGGATGGCACGCCTGAAGCGTGCCATGACAGAGTGATGCGGCCAGCCGTGGCATGACGACATGACATAAGACATGCTCCCCCTCTCCCCGGAAGAAATCACCGCGATCCTGCTCAGCCTCAAAGTGGCGAGCGTGGCCACGCTCGGCAGCCTGCCGGTGGCGATCCTTGTTGCCTGGCTGCTGGCGCGGGGCCGTTTTCCGGGCAAGCTGGCGCTGGACACGCTGGTGCATCTGCCGCTGGTGATGCCGCCGGTGGTGACGGGCTATCTGCTGCTGCTGCTGTTCGGGCGTAAAGGCCTGCTGGGCGGCTTCCTGGCCGAGCATCTTGGGATCGTCTTTGCCTTTCGCTGGACCGGCGCGGCCCTGGCCTGTGCGGTGATGGGCTTTCCGCTGATGGTGCGCGCGATCCGCCTGTCTCTGGAAGCCGTCGATGCAAAACTGGAAGAAGCGGCCGGCACTTTGGGCGCAGCGCCGGTTTTCGTCTTTCTCACCGTCACGCTGCCGCTGATGCTGCCCGGCATCCTGGTCGGGATCGTGCTTGGCTTTGCCCGCGCCTTCGGCGAGTTCGGCGCGACGATCACCTTCGTGTCCAACATCCCCGGCGAGACGCAGACCCTGCCGACCGCGATCTATGCCTTCACGCAGGTACCCGGCGGCGATGCGCAGGCGTTGCGGCTGACGGCGATCTCGGTTGCCATAGCGGCAGCAGCACTGATTGCATCCGAGCTGCTGGCGCGGCGCATCGCGAAGCGGGCGCAGGCATGAGCCTGGCGGTCGACATCCATCATCGTCTGGGCGGCTTCACGCTGCAGGCGCAGTTTAAGTGCCAGCCGGGCATCACGGCCCTGTTCGGCCGCTCGGGTACCGGCAAGACGACCCTGATCAATCTGATCGCCGGCCTGCTGCGCCCGCAGCAGGGCCGCATCAGCATCGACGGCCGCGTGCTGGTGGATACAGAACAGCGTGTCTTCGTTGCGCCGCATCGCCGTCGCATCGGCTATGTCTTTCAGGAGGCGCGGCTGTTTCCGCATCTCAATGTGCGCCATAACCTGCTGTACGGACGCTTCTTCGCCCGCCACCGTGCGGACAGGATCGCTTTCGATCATGTGGTCGATCTGCTTGGGATCGCGCCGCTGCTGCCGCGCCGGCCGGCCAATCTGTCCGGGGGTGAGAAGCAGCGCGTCGCCATTGGTCGCGCGCTGCTCTCGCGCCCCGACCTGCTGCTGATGGACGAGCCGCTGGCCTCGCTCGATGCTGCGCGCAAGGAAGAGATCCTGCCTTATCTGGAAAAGCTGCGCGACGAGTGGCGGTTGCCCATCGTTTATGTCAGCCATGCGATTCCGGAGGTGACAAGGCTGGCCGATTCCGTCGTGCTGCTGTCGGACGGCAAGGTGCAGGCGGTCGGCAGCGTTGCCGAACTCAGCGGCCGGCTGGATCTGTTTCCGCTCACCGGCCGCTACGAGGCAGGCGCGGTGCTGGACGCGCAGGTGGCGCGGCATGACGAGGCTTATGGCCTGACCGTTCTGCATTGCGCAGCCGGCGAAATCCTGGTGCCGCGCCAGCCGCGCGCAATCGGCGAGCGTCTGCGTGTGCGCATCCGCGCGCGTGACGTAACCTTGAGCCTGGAGCGGCCGCAGCAGAGCAGCGCGCTTAACATCTTCCCCGGCACGATCGCCGAGATGGCCGGTGATGGCGGGCCGCAGGTGGAGATCAGGCTCGATTGCAACGGCGCCATCCTGCTGGCGCGTATTACCCGCCTGTCGGTCGAGCGGCTGGGCCTGCGGCCGGGCCTTGCCGTACATGCGCAGATCAAGAGTGTGGCACTGGATGGCGGCAGCCTGGGCAGTGCACGGCAGCGCTAGTCCCTAGCCGTCACCGCGGTCGTTCATCCGGAAATGAGATCCCGGCCCGCGCGACGCAAAAGAAGCGCCGCCCGGCCGGGATGACGGTGAGATTTATCGAAAGGGTCTGGAGGCGTTGAGGCCCCTGCCGCCCGCCTTATATACTGGCGGGCAAAACGGAGCCTCCGTCCATGTCCGCCGCCCAACCCAGCCGGGGCCAGATCGATCCGGGCCTGCCTGACTGGGCCAAGTCTTTTGCCGAGAAACTGCTGCGCGCGGTGGATTTCCATCGCTGGGCCGGGCTGGAACTGGTGACGCTTGCGCCTGGCCGGGCCGAACTGGCCTTTGCAGCCGAGGAACGATTGCTGGTTCCCGGCGGCTATATCCATGGCGGCATCCTCAACGGCCTTCTGGAACCGCCTGGCCTGCTGGCCATGCTGGGCCATATGCGGGAGGATGAAACCGCCATGACCCTCGATATCCATGTGCAGCATCTGCGCCCCATCGCCGCCGGCGCCCGGGTTGGCCTGATCGGCCGGATGCTGCGGCGGGGCAGAAATGTCGCCTTCTGCGAATGCGAGGCGCGCATCAATGATCAGCTCTGCACCATTGCCCATATCACCAAGACGATTCAGACAAAGGCAGTTTAAGTGACCGAGATCAAGACCGCCGAGAAGGGCCGCGTGCTGTGCGTTCTGGGCCCGACCAATACCGGTAAGACCCATCTCGCCGTCGAACGCCTGCTGGCGCATCGCACCGGCATCATCGGTTTGCCGCTGCGCCTGCTCGCGCGCGAGGTCTACGACCGCGCGGTGAAGATCAAGGGCGAGCGCCATGTCGCCTTGGTGACCGGCGAAGAGAAGATCCTTCCTAAGGGCGCGACCTGGTTCGTCTGCACCGTGGAAGCAATGCCGCTGGACCGGTCTTACGACTTCCTCGCGGTGGACGAGATCCAGCTCTGCAACGATGCCGAGCGCGGCCATGTCTTCACGGACCGCCTTTTGAACGCGCGCGGCGTGGAAGAGACCATGTTCCTTGGCGCCGACACCATGCGCGGCCTGATCCGCAAGCTGGTACCGAATGCGGAATTCATCGCCCGGCCGCGCCTGTCGGCGCTGTCCTATATCGGATCGAAGAAGCTGTCGCGCCTGCCGAAACGCTCGGCCGTGGTGGCGTTCTCGGCTGGCGACGTCTATGCCATCGCCGAGCAGGTGCGGCGCCAGCGCGGCGGCGCGGCCGTGGTGCTGGGCGCGCTGAGCCCCCGCGCCCGCAATGCGCAGGTCGAGCTGTTCCAGAACCGCGATGTCGACGTGATGGTGGCAACCGATGCCATCGGCATGGGCCTCAACCTCGATATCGAGCATCTGGCCTTTGCCGAAGTGACCAAGTTCGACGGCGTATCCGTGCGCCTGCTGACCCCGGCCGAGATGGGCCAGATCGCCGGCCGCGCCGGGCGGCATCTGCGCAACGGCACTTTTGGCACGACCGCCGATTGTCCGCCGCTGACGCCGGAACTGATCGAGCGCATTGAAAACCACCGCTTCGATCCGATCACCCAGGCGCGCTGGCGCAACACCGATCTTGATTTCCGCTCCATCGACGCGCTGCTGCGCACCCTGGACATGCCGCCGCCGCGCGAGGGCCTGATCCGCGGCCGCGAGGCGGACGACATCCTCGCCCTGCAGGCCCTGAAGCAGGATGGCGCGGTGCAAAGCCGCGCCACCGGCCCCGACCGCATCAAGCTGCTGTGGCATGTCTGCGAGATTCCGGATTTCTCGAAGAGCATGCATGACGTGCATGCGCGCATGCTGACGCAGATCTATGTGCATCTGTGCGACCATGACGGCCGCCTGCCGACCGACTGGGTGGCCGGGCATCTGAAGCAGATCGACCGCACCGACGGCGATATCGACACCCTGTCGCAGCGCCTGGCGCAGATCCGCACCTGGACCTATGTCGCCAATCGCGGCGCCTGGCTGGACAATGCGCAGGAATGGCAGGGCAAGACCCGCGCCATCGAGGACCGCTTGTCGGATGCCCTGCACGAGCGGCTGACCCAGCGTTTCGTCGACCGCCGCACCAGCGTGCTGACCCGGGGCCTGGCTGAGAATCCCGATCTGCTGAACGTGACTTTGGGCGAGGACGATGCGCTGACCGTCGAAGGCGAGATCATCGGCCATGTGCGCGGCCTGCGCTTCCGCCCGGTGGGCCATGACAGCGTCGAGCAGCGCCGTGCCATCCGCGCCGCCGCCAATCGCGTGCTGGGTCCTGCCCTGCAGGAACATGCCGCCAATATTCTGGCCTTGAGCGATGAGCATTTCGCGCTGTCGCCGGAAGGCGGCATCCTGCTGATCACGCCAGAGAAGGACAGCGTGGCGCTGGCCGTGCTGACCAAGGGCGCGGAGATGCTGGAGCCGCGCATCCAGCTTCTGGCCGACGACCTGCTGCCGGCCGAGAGCCGCAAGGCGGTGGAAGACAAGCTGTCCGACTGGCTGCGGCGCTATCTGCGCCAGCATCTGGGCGATCTCTACCGCCTGCGCGATGCCGAGCTGAAATTTGCCGCGCGCGGCGTGGCCTTCCAGCTTGCCGAGAATCTCGGCGCGCTGAGGCGAGAGGATGTCGCCGATCTGGTGCGCGGCATGGGCCAGGCCGAGCGCCATCCCCTGCGCAAGCTGGGCGTGACCTTTGGCGAGACGCATATCCTGCTGCCCAAATTGCTGAAACCCAAGCCGACGCAGCTTAAGACGCTGCTCTGGGCGGTGCATGAGGGCAAGGAGCCGGAAGCGCCGCCGACGCCGGGCCTTACCTCGCTGCCAGTGCTGGAATGGCGCGACGACCGCTGGTGGCTGGCGGCGGGTTTCCTGCGCGCCGGACGCCATGCCTTCCGCCTGGATGTCGTGCAGCGCATCGCCGAGGGTGCGCGCCAGGCCGAACAGACCTCGCGTCAGGAGGCGAAGGAAGCCAAGGACGCGAAGCAGCAGCCGGCTGATGTGCAGGCCGCGAAGGCGGAAGCGCCTGTTTCAGCGGAGGCCCCTGTTTCGGGAGAGCCGCCGATGACGGAGCCCGTGACGGAATCCGTGACGGAGCCGGTGATTGAGGCCGCGCCGCAAACAGACACTGTTGAGGTGACTGCCGAAACGGCTGCCGCCGCACCGGTGGCGGAGACCACACAGACAGAGCCGGCGAGGCAGGAAACACCCAAGCCGAAGAAGCGCCTGGGCCCGCCGGGCAGCTTCCCGGTCAATACCGCCTGGATGAACCTGGCGGGCTGCGGCGCGGAAGAACTGCATCGCCTGCTTTGGGCGCTGGGCTACAAGCCCCTGAGCGCGAAAGACCCCGAAAGCGGCGAGACGGTGACGCTGTATATCCGCTCGCAGAAAGCCATCGTGGCGAAACGCAAGCGCGAGCAGGACAAGCGGCGCGAGGAAGAGGCCAAGATGGCCGACAGTCCTTTCGCGGCGCTGATGAAGCTGAAACAGCAGCAGCAAGGCCGGCGGTAAGCCCGGAGACGTAAGAAAAACAAACTCGTGGATGCCACGGACAGGCCGTGGCAGGACAAGTTCCCTTGATCGAATATCGGCTTACAGCGACGAGGCTTCGCCGCGGCGGGGAGCCGGGGTAAAGCGCAGCCGGCTGGTGGTACGACCGCGGCCGATGCTGAGCGAGATCGCCTGCAGGCTGTTGTTCAGCTCGCGCATGCTGTCGGGATCAACAACCCAGTCCTGCTGGTCATAGGCAAGCGCGCGGTAGACGGCGCGCAGTTCGTCAAGCAGCACCGCGATCAGCGCGATGCGCGACGCGGACGACATGATCGCCAGGCGGCGGTAATCCTGGCCGGTGGCGAAACCGTCGAGCACCTGGCGCAGCAGAGTGCCGCCGCCAAGGCGCTGGCTGGGGCCGAGCAGGTCGGAGGGCTTCACCGGCGCGGAGGCATGCAGACTGGACTGCGCCGAGAGCAGGCAGAGCAGCGCATGGTACATGTTCTCCAGCGCGATGCCCCAGTTCTCAAGGCCGTTGTTATCGATGATCGGGGCCGCGACATCGGCCATGATCGGGCTGCATTCCGCAGCGCCCAGGAAGTTGGCGCCGTCGCGCAGGCTGCTGCGCACAAGATCGACAAAGGATTTTGCCATTTGGGACCTGCCTTCGGGCCGGCAACCGCACCAGCCACCCCGAGAAGCAATGTGCCACGTTGAACGCTAACGGCTAGTTACTTTTCAGATATGCGTCAGGCCGGATTTGCAGGGCAGACATGCAACCGCAGGCGGGGCGGTCCGGGCGGCGGAGGCCGGGGCTGGCGCCGGGCCTGATATCTGGATTGGCGCAGGGGCCGGACGGAAAGCGAGCCCCGCGGCAAGTACTTGGCCGGGTGCCTGGGCAGGTACTGAGGCGGGTTTGGGCACGGCAGCTAAAGCCTTGCCCGGCCTGCCGGTTGCACCCGGGAAAGGCCCCCGCTAGGGTCTGGCCGGCGGGCGAAACACCCCGCCCATAGCCCGGCGTCCCCGTAGCTCAGCTGGATAGAGCGGCTGCGTCCTAAGCAGCGGGTCGGGAGTTCGAATCTCTCCGGGGACGCCAAATTTTCCAGCTTCTTCAAGACATGCCCGCAGCGTCCAGCGCTGCGGGCGTCTTCGCTTTGCGGACGTCCCGGCCTACTGTGCGGCCTCGGCCTTTTCCGGCATCGGCATCTGGGTCATGCAGTTGACCATCCAGGGGATGCCGAAGCGGTCGGTGACGAGGCCGAATTTCTCCGCCCAGAAGGTCTTGTCCAGCGGCATCTGCACGCTGCCGCCCTCTGACAGCGCCCCGAAGACGCGCTCGGCTTCCGCCGGATCGGACAGATTGAGCGTGATGGCGATGCCTTTGGGCGCTTCGTAGTGGCTGGGGGGGCAGTCGCTGGCCATCAGCAGGCTTTCGCCGATTGTGAAGGCAGCATGCATGATCTTGGTATTCCAGCCGTCGGGGACGCCCTGGCAACCGCCGGGCTGTTCGTCCCAGGTCATCCGCGCGGTGATTTTGGCGCCGAGATGGCGCTGGTAGAAGTTCAGCGCCTCCTCGCAATTGCCGGGGAAATTCAAATAGGCATTGACCAGCATGGCGGCCTCCTCTGTTGCCGGGGGTTATGAGAGTTTTGTTGTTATGATTGGCATTGCGGTCATGAGAGCGCGCGCAGATCGGCGCGCAGACGGTCCGGATCGGACTTGCCGAGCAGCTTGTCGATCTCGGCATGGGTGCGCTTCCAGACGGGCAGCGCCTTGATCAGCAGCTTGCGCCCGGCCGGCGTGAGCAGGATGCGGCGGCTGCGCTTGTCGTCCGGATCGGGCTTCACAATCAGCAGGCCGCGGCGCTCCAGCGGCTTGAGCATCGCCGTCACCGTCGTGCGGTCCATCGCCAGCACGCTGGCCACCTGCGCCATGTTCGGCGGCTCGGGCCGATTGAGCGACATCAGCAGCGAGAACTGGCCGTTGGTGAGATCGAGATCGCGCAGGGCATCGTCGAAGCGCCGCGCCAGCGCACGCGCCGCCCGCTGCACATGCAGGCAGAGGCAGGTGTCGCGCACCATCAGCGTGGCTTCGAACGGCAGCAGGTCGATCTTGGACATGCGGCCATTATGTTGATATCAACTTAAGAGTCAAGGAAGGGCAGCGACGCCACCCGGTCGACGACTATGGGGGCGCTTACAGGCGGTCGCGGTCAGCTAAAAGCAGGCGGGCAAGGTACTGGCCGTAGCCGTTCTTGCTGCCATAGGCCTCGGCGATCTTGCGCACCTGAGCGGCATCGATGAAGCCGAGCCGCCAGGCGACTTCCTCGGGTACGGCGATCTTCAGACCCTGGCGCTTCTCCACCGTGGCGATGAAGTTGGAGGCGTCGAGCAGGCTGTCGGGCGTGCCGGTATCGAGCCAGGCGAAGCCGCGGCCGAACAGTTCCACATCGAGCTGGCCGCGCTGCAGGTAGACGTTGTTGAGATCGGTGATCTCCAGCTCGCCGCGGGGAGATGGCTTCAGGCTGGCGGCGATATTGCAAACATTGCGGTCGTAGAAATAAAGCCCCGTCACCGCCCAGTGGGTCGGCGCCGGACTGGGCTTTTCGATGATGGCATGCAGCTTGCGGTCAGCGTCGAAATCAAGCACGCCATAGCGTTCGGGGTCGGCCACCCAGTAGCCGAAGATGACGGCACCGCTTTCGCGCGCCGCGGCCCGGCGCAGCACCTCGGAAAAGCCTTCGCCGTAGAAGATGTTATCGCCCAGCACCAGGGCGCAGCCCTCACCATTGATGAAGTCTCGGCCGATGATGAAGGCCTCGGCAATACCCTTCGGCTCGGGCTGCACGGCATAGGACAGCCGGATGCCCCATTGGCTGCCATCGCCGAGCAGGTTGCGGAAAGCCGCCTGGTCGCGCGGCGTGGTGATCACCAGGATGTCACGGATGCCAGCCAGCATCAGCGTGGTCAGCGGAAAATAGATCATCGGCTTGTCGTAGACCGGCAGAAGCTGCTTGCTGGTCACCAGCGTGGCCGGATGCAGCCGCGTGCCGGCACCGCCGGCCAGGATGATGCCCTTCATGCGCGTTAGCCTGTTTCGCCCGAAACCACTGTAAAGCCGATGAATGTATAGCTGATGGGTGTGGGACCCGAGATTGCCAGCCCAATACATGCCCTGCTGGCTGTGCCCACTTTGTCCCGGCGCCTGCCAGACATCAAGCCTGATATCAAGTGAGCCGCGTCGACGCAAACACGCCGATGCATCACGTTGTCTGGCCGCGCTTCCACGGTTCCCCTTGGAGCGGCGTGCAGGAAATCTGCAAAGGACCGGTGGCAGGCCGAAACCGCCTGAAATCCGCGCTTCTTCGAAAGCTGAAGTCCTGCCGGCTGCCGCGGCGTATGGAACCGCGGCGCGGTCTGGCGCGTTATATGGACGCCACCCGGATTTGCATTCACGGTCTATGCATTCCCGGTATAGCGTCCACTGCGCCATGCCCGCGGACTGAAAAAGCCCGCGGCGCGACAGCCACGATCAAGGAGCCGACCCATGCAGGTGAACGATTGGACCATCGATGTCAGCGCCAAGATCGTCGAGAACGAGGACTATCTCGTCTCCCTTTGCGAGGATGGCAACGGCTATGAGGTAGCCTTCATCCGCCGCAAACGCCCGAGCCTTCTGGCAGGCATGGACAAGATCGTCGAGCGCGAGGCGCTGATCGCCTTCCGTCAGGCGATGCGCGCATCGGCTGCGCGCCGCTGGAGCTAAACCGGCTGCGGGCGCGCCCGCCCGTATAATACCTGCAATAGTTTTTTACAGAAGTTGAAGCGCGTGCCTGGAACAAGGCGCGCGTTTTTGCGTTTGCCGCCAGAGGTCCCAAAGAAACGGACCCATCAGGGGATTCGACGGGAGGACGACATGCAGATGACCGTGATCATCATGGCACTGCTTTTCGGCGGCAATCCGGTCTGGGCCCATAATGCGACGCCGCGAACCGTTGCCGAATGCCGCACGCAGGCGGCCATCGTCGCAGCCGAAAAAACCGACCAGGCGCAAGCCTTGGCGGCCCGCCTCGAGCGGGCCTGCCGCAGCTTGCCGCAGGACGAGAAGCCGAAGGGCTAAAGGGCTAGAAGGGCTAAACGGCCTGCGCTGATTAGCCGGTCAGGAATTAGCCGTTCAGGGCCGCCCACATTTCGCGGTCGCGCTCGGCCGTCCAGATGCGCGGATGGTCGAGACCCATCGCCTCGTCATAGGCGCGGGCGACGTTGAAGGGCTGGCAATGGTCGAAAATCGCGAAATTGCCAAAGCGCGGCCGCATCGCATCGTTGCAGCGGTCAAACGCTTCCTTCAGCGACAGGCCCTTGGCGGCGCTTTCCGACACCGAGCCATAGAGCGTGGTGAGGAAGTCGCGGGTGAGCTTAAGCCCCTCGCCGACTTCCGTCGGATTGGTCAGCGCATCGCCGCGGCCCGGCACCAGGGCCTTCGGATTGAACTCGGCGATCTTGTCGAGCGTCTTCGGCCAGTCCTTGAAATGGGCGTCGCCGCAATAGCAGGCCGAATGGTACTCGACCAGGTCGCCCGAGAACATCACGCCGGCATCCGGCACCCAGGCGATGGTGTCGCCCGCCGTATGGCCGCGGCCCAGATGCATGATCTCCACCCGGCGCTTGCCCATATAGAGGGTGAACTTGGTCGGGAAGGTCATGGTCGGCCAGGTCAGGCCGGGGATGGTATCGGCGGCCAGGAACAGGCGCGGGAAGCGGCCGTATTCCGAATCCCAGTCCTCCTTGCCGCGCTCCACGATCAGCGAGCGGGTAGCATCGGAGGCGAAAACCTGCTGCGGCTGATAGGCCGAGGCGCCGAGCACGCGCACGGCGTGGTAATGCGACAGCAGCACATACTTGATCGGCTTGTCGGTGACCTTGCGGATATGCTCGATCACCTTGTTGGCCATCTTCGGCGTCGCCTGGGTGTCGATCACCATCACGCCGTCATCACCGACGATCACGCCGGTATTGGGATCGCCTTCGGCGGTGAAGGCATAAAGGCCCTCGCCCAGCTGGGTGAAGGAGATCTTCTTCTCGGCGGTATCGGCGGTGGAGGCAAAGGCTTTCGACATGACTAACTCCTTGAATTAACCGAGCAGGACTTGCGGCAGCCAGAGCGCAAGCTGCGGGAAGATGATGGTCAGCAGCAGTGCGATGAGCTGGATGACGACGAAGGGAATGATGCCACGATAGATCACGCGGGTGCCGATCTCCGGCGGCGCAATGCCGCGGATATAGAACAGCGCATAGCCAAACGGCGGCGTGAGGAAGGAGGTCTGCAGGTTCACCGCGAACAAAATGGCGAACCACAGTAGCACCTGTTCCTGGCCGACGCCGAAATCCAGGCCGGCGATGATCGGGGCCACAATGGGCATGACGATGAAGGTGATCTCCACCCAGTCGAGGAACATGCCCAGCACGAAGACGAAGGCCATGATCACGAACATGACCCAGTAGGGATTGGTGCCGGCATCCTCGACGCCGAGCGCATTGGCGATCATCGTGTCGCCGCCAAGCTTGCGGAAGATTACGCTGAAGATGGTGGCGCCGATCATCACGAACATGATCATCGCCGTGGTGCGCGTGGTCTCGTTCAGCACGTCGAGGAACTGCCGCCAGGTGAGCTGGCGCGAAATCAGCGCCAGCAGGAAGGCGCCCAGCGCGCCCAAAGCCGCGGCCTCGGTCGGCGTGGCGACGCCGGCGATGATCGAGCCGAGCACCACCAGGATCAGTGCCATCGGCGCCAGCAGGTCGCGCGCGAGCTGCATCAGCACCTGGCCGAGCGGCAGAGGTACCCGGTCGGCACGCGGCGGCATGCTTTCCGGTTTGAAGATGGCGAGGAAGATCAGATAGACGATGTAGAGGCCGCCCAGCATTAGGCCGGGGATCATCGCGCCGGCAAACAGGTCGCCGACCGAGATGCGCAAGGTGTCGCCCAGGATCACCAGCATGATCGAAGGCGGGATCAGGATGCCCAATGTGCCGGTGGAGGCGATGATGCCGGTGGCGAGTTTGGGGTCGTATTTATTCTCCAGCATCACCGGCAGGGCCAGCACGCCCATCAGCACGACGGAAGCGCCGATGATGCCGGTGGAGGCCGCCATGACGATGCCGATGATCGCCACCGCGAAGGCATAGCCGCCTGGCAGCGGCCCGAGCAGTCCCGCCAGCGAATGCAACAATCTTTGGGCAATGCCGGATTTTTCCAGCATCAGACCCATGAAGACAAACAGCGGCACCGCGATCAGCAGCCAGTTGGCAAGGATGCCCGAGAAGGTGCGCGACACGCCGGTGGACAGGAAAAGGATCGGCACGTCGGCGGCGAAGGCGAAGATGACACCAATGCCCGCCAGGACGATCGCTACCGGATAGCCGGAGAAGATGCCCAGCAGCAGCGCCACGCACATCAGAAGCGGCCAAAAGTATTCCATGGTCTTCAGTCTTTCTGAGCGACGGCGCCGCGGGTGGTGATGAGCTGGATCAGGAGGCGCAGGCTGCGCGCGATACCGAGCAGGCCGAGCAGGCCGAAACCGAGCGGCATCACCGCCTTGATGATCCAGCGGTCGACAAGGCCGCCATAGGACGAGCCTTCGCTGGAGTTATAGGCGGTGATCATGAACTTCCAGGCGAACCAGGTCATCACTACCGCAAAGGGCAGCAGGAAGATGGCATCGCCAAGAATGACGATGATGCGCCGGGTACGTTCGGTGAAATTGTTGGCAAGAAAATCGACGCTGACATGGCTGTCGGTATGCAGCGCATAGACGCCACCCAGCATGACCATGACGGCAAACAGATGCCATTGCAGGTCGTTCAGGCCGTTCAGCGTCAGCTTTTCGCCCAGCAGCGGAATGGCGAAACCCCAGTCGGCGAAGGTATTGACGCGCAGATGCACCATGACAACGCCGATGCAGACGCTGATCACCAGAAGCGGCGTGGCCCAGCCGGTGATGCGACCGAACCAGGCACAGATTTCTTCGATTTTTTTCAGCAGCGCGGTCACGGCACGTCCCCGCCTTGAGAATGACATGCCGGATGCGCCGCGCAAGGCGGCGCATCCGGGCCGTTGCTTAGTTGCGCGGCAGGGCCTGCAGGTCGTTCCAGCGGCCGACGCGCTTGATGTAGGCGGTCAGCGACTGATAGGCCTCGGCGAACAGCGCGTCCTTCTTAGCCTCTTCCTCCATCACCTCGGTCGCGGCCTTATAGAGCGCGTTCAGAACCGGTTCGGGGAAGCGCTGCACCTTCACGCCGGCCTTCTCGATCTGCTCGATCGCGTTCACCTGGGCGTTCAGCTGATCATACCAGTTGTAGGTGATGTTGGCCTGGCAGGCCTCCTGCATGATCTGCTGCTGCTTGGGCGTGAACTTCTTCCACACATCCATGTTGATGATGATCGTGTCCCAGCTCGACGGCTGGTGCCAGCCCGGGAAGTAATAGTACTTCGCGATCTTCTGCAGGCCGAGACCGATATCGAGCTGCGGGGCGGAGAATTCCGCCGCCTCGATGCGACCGCGCTCCAGCGAGACGAAGATTTCGCCGGCCGGCACGAGCTGCACGTTGGCGCCGAGCTTGGCCATCGCCTTGGCGCCGAGGCCGGCGATGCGCATGTTCAGGCCCTTGATGTCGTCGACGGTCTTGATTTCCTTGTTGAACCAGCCGCCGGCTTCCGCCGCCACCATGTGGCAGGGCAGGATCTTCACATTATGCGGGTCATAGGCCTTCTGGATGATCTCCAGACCGCCGCCCTGGAACATCCAGCCAAGGAACAGCTCGGGGTTCGGGCCGAACGGCATCGAACCGACGAGGTTGGCGACCGGGATCTTGTCGGCCCAGTAGCCGACCCAGTCAAAACCCATCGGGATGGAGCCGTTGCTGACCGCGCCGAACACCTCAAACGGCGGCACGAATTCGCCGGCGCCATGCACCTTGATCTTCACTTCGTTGTTGGTCATCAGCGCGACGCGCTCGGCCCATTTCACCGGGCTCTGACCGATCGACGGCACCTGCAGGCCGAACACCGACTGCAGGTCGTAGTCCTTGGCCATCGCCGGCACGCTGGTAAGCGCGGTTCCGGCGAGCATCGCACCGCCGACGGCGAACGCCGCCGCTTTCAAGAAAAGCTGACGCATAAATCCCTCCCCTGGGCCAGCTGGCCCGCAAAACGGCCGCCGGGCCGTGTTCGGCCTGGGCTGGCATTTCCTCCGACAATCGCGACCGCAAGCAGGCTCGAGACATGCCCCCTTGCAATCCGACGGGGGGAAGAATATGAAATAACGAAAGAGTTCGCAATACACGAATTACGGGAGGAGGGCGCGGAATGGCTAACTTATTGATAAACCACGTCGCCATCGTCACCGGCGCGGCTCAGGGCAATGGCATGGCCATCGCTTTGGGGCTGGCCGACGAAGGCGCTGCCGTTGCTCTCGGCGACGTCAATGCCGCCGGCGCGGAGGAAGTGGCAGCCACGATTCGCAGCCGCGGCGGCAAGGCCATGGCGGCCAAGCTGGACGTCGCTGACGCCGCGCAATGCGCCGCTTTTGCCGCGGCCGCCGAAGCCGCGCTGGGACCGGCCAGCATCCTCGTCAATAACGCCGGCATCATCCGCCGCGTTTCCATCGACGATCCCGACTACGACCGTCACTGGCAGGAGACCCTGTCGGTCAACGTCACCGGCATGAAGAACATGGTCCGCGCCGTGCTGCCGCAGCTGCGGCGGACCAAGGCCGCTTTAGGCGGCGCCAGCATCGTCAATCTCGGCTCAATCAATTCCTTCGCCACAGGCCCGCGGGCAACGACCTATACCGCCAGCAAGGGCGCGGTGCTGCAATTCACCCGCGCGCTGGCCGCCGAACTCGCGCCTGAGGGCATCCGCGTCAACGGCATTGCGCCGGGCGTGATCGACACGCCGATGACGGAAGCCACGCGCAATGATCCCGCCGCCATCGGACGCTTCATGGCGCATACGCCGATGGGGCGCACCGGCAAGCCGGAAGAACTGGTCGGCCCGGTCGTTTTCCTTGCTTCGTCCATGTCCAGCTATGTCACCGGCGCCATGCTGCCGGTGGATGGCGGTTTCCTCACGCTTTGATTCCCCAGACGATTGGAGTTGCGCAGCCATGAACGCGTTGAACACTTCCATCAAAACCCATGACTGCGACCTGCTGGTGGTCGGCAGCGGCGCCGGCGGCATGGCCGCGGCGATCACCGCCAAGCTGCATGGCCTGGACGTGCTGATCGTTGAGAAAGAGTCCGTCTATGGCGGCACCACAGCGCGCTCTGGCGGCTGGCTGTGGATTCCGGCCAATCCGCTGGCTGCGCGCGAGGGCATCAAGGACAGCAAGGAGGCCGCGCGCACCTATCTGCAGCACGAGGCCGGCAATCATTTCGATGCCGAGCGCGTCGATGCCTTCCTGGAGAACGGCCCGCGCATGGTCGACTTCTTCGAAAGCAAGACGGCGGTGAAATTCGTGCTCGGCCCGCAATTCTCCGACTACCATCCGGATGCGCCGGGCGCGCTGCCGGGCGGGCGGTCGATCTGCGCCGAGCCTTTCGATGGCCGCGAACTGGGCGACAAGATCAAGACCCTGCGTCCGCCGCTGGCCGAAATCACCTTCGTCGGCATGATGATCGGCTCGGGCAAGGAACTGCTGCATTTCTTCAACGTCACGCGCTCGGTGGTCTCGGCCGCTTACGTCGCCAAGCTGCTGGTCAAGTATGGCCGCGATCTGCTGACCCATGGCCGCGCCATGCGGCTGACCAACGGCAATGCCTTGGCCGGACGTCTGGCGAAGACGGCCTTCGATCTTGGCATTCCGCTGTGGCTGAACGCGCCGGCGGGCGAGCTGATCAAGGAAGGCGACCGCGTCGCCGGCGCCATCGTGCAGACCCAGGATGGTCCGGTGCGCGTGCGCGCCAAGCGCGGCGTGGTGCTGGCCACCGGCGGTTTCCCGCATGATATCGCGCGCCGCGCCAAGCTCTATCCGCATGCGCCAACCGGCGCCGAACACTGGTCGCCGACGCCGGAAGGCAACACGGGCGATGGCATCAAGCTGGCCGCCTCACTCGGCGCCACGACCGCCGACGAACTGCCCAATGCTGCCGCCTGGGTGCCGGTCAGCCGCGTACCGCGCCGCGACGGCAGCTTCGGCGTCTTCCCGCATTTCATCGACCGCGCCAAGCCCGGTGTGATCGCAGTGACCCGCGCCGGCACGCGCTTTGTCAACGAAGGCAACTGCTATCACGATTTCTGCCAGGCGCTGGTGAAGGCGCATAAGAATCTGCCCGGCGAAATCTGCGCCTGGCTGATCTGCGATCATCCAACGCTGCGCCGCTATGGCCTGGGCCATGTGAAGCCCTTCCCGGTGCCGATCGCGCATCAGCTCAAGAACGGCTATCTCAAGCGCGGCAAGACGCTGGCCGAACTTGCCAAGGTCTGCGGCATCGATCCGGTTGCCTTCGAGCGTACCGTGGCGGAATTCAACAAGCATGCCCGCAAGGGTGAAGATCCGCAATTCGGCAAGGGCAGCACGGCCTATAACCGCTATCTCGGCGATCCGACCGTGACGCCGAATCCCTGCGTCGCGCCGGTGGAGACCGGTCCGTTCTACGCCGTGCAGCTTGTGATCGGCGATCTGGGCAGCTTCGCGGGCCTGAAGGCCGACGCGCAGGCCCGCGTGCTGGATAGCACCACCGGACAGCCGATCCCCGGCCTTTATGCCGCGGGCAACGACATGGCGAGCATCATGGGCGGCAATTATCCCGGTGGCGGCATTACGCTGGGTCCGGCGATGACGTTCGGCTATATCGCTGGCCGTCATGCCGCCGGCGTCACCGACTGACAGACCGGGAGCGAGTGACAGAAGCCCTGCCAGCCGGTATTGATGCGAAAAACAGGGCAGGTACCACGACGAATGTCGGATAAGGCGGCTTCATCCTCGCAGCCCATATGGCTGTATAGCGACGACGAGGCGGACGCGCGCGCGCGCATCGGCGGGCGCAGCGTCCAGTCGGTTGAGATCGGCGGACGGCTGCTGGCGATCCTCGCCAATGCCAGCCAGCCGATGATGCTGCGCGATCTCGCCGCGCAGGCCGAACTCACGCCCGGCCAGGCACATGCCTACCTCACCAGCTTTCGCAAGCTGGAACTGGTCGAGCAGGATGCCGCCTCGGGCCGCTATCATCTCGGGCCGTTTGCCCTGCATCTTGGTCTCGCGCGACTGCGCAGCACCGATCCGTATCGCCTCGCATCCGAGGCGGTGATCGGTCTGGCGGAAGAGCTGAACCTGATGGTGGCGATCACCGTCTGGGGCACGCACGGGCCGACCATCGTGCTGGTGCAGGAATCCTCCAACTACATCCATGCCAATGTCCGCCCGGGCGGCATGTTTACCGTCACCGGCACCGCAACAGGCAAGATTTTCGCCGCCTTCCTGCCGCCCAAGCTGGTGGCGCCGGTGATCGAGGCGGAATTGCAGGCGCCGCAGAAGGGCTGGAACAACAGCGGCGCGCTGGCAGGTGAAGCTTTGGAGCGCGAGATCGAGAAGACGCGGCGCAACGGCATTGCGGCGACCGCCGACCTGCCGCTGCCCGGCATCAGCGCTTTGGCTGCGCCGATCTTCAATCACAGCGGCCATCTGCAGCTGGCAATCACGCTGATCGGCCCGACACCGAAGGTGGATGTCAGCCTCGACGGCCCGCATGCCGAGGCGCTGCTGGCGTTTACGCGGCGGATTTCCGCGCAATTGGGCTACGTGCCGCCGGCAGCCTGATCGGGAACAAGCCTCGTCCTGACCGGTTGTCCTCCATCACCGCAAACAGTGAAGGAGAACACGATGCCGAAGATCCAAGACACCCGCATTTTGATCATGGCGACCAACGGCGTCGAGCAATCCGAATTGCTGGTGCCGCGCGATCAGTTGCGCGGCAAGGGCGCCAAGGTGGATGTCGCCTCGCCGAAAGCCCAGCCGATCCGCGCCTGGCAGATCGACGACTGGGGCGAGACGGTGAAGCCCGATTGCGACCTCGACAGCGTCAATCCGGCCGACTACGCCGCCCTGGTCATACCCGGCGGGCAGATCAATCCCGATCTGCTGCGCGTCAATCAGAAGGCGATGGGCATCGTCAAATCCTTCCTGGAGTCAGGCAAGGTCGTGGCGGCGATCTGCCACGGGCCCTGGCTGCTGGCGGAAGCCGATGCGCTGCGCGGCCGCGAGGTCACGTCGTACAAATCCATCCGCAAGGATATCGAGAATGCCGGCGGCCGCTGGGTCGACCGCGAGGTCGTGGTCGACAAGGGCATCGTCACCAGCCGCTCGCCCGACGATCTGCCTGCTTTTGTGGCCAAGATCGTGGAAGAAGTGCAGGAAGGCCAGCATAAGCGGGCCGCCTGACACGGTTATGCGCCCCATATTTAGTCTGCAGGCGATGCATAGCTGGTAAGACATAAATGCAATATTCCCACCCGCGCTGAGCGGCCATAAAGTGCGCGCCGCAACCGGGCATCTGCGTTTCCCGGTTTGCGGCGCCTCCCGCGGGAAAGGGAGAGCCTCCCCTGGCCCATGCGGCGTTGGTTTTGTTACCCGGCCAGCGCCACCTGCATGGGCCTTCCTCTCAATTTGTAAACTTGAGAACCCGTCCGCCAGAACGGGACCGGAGATGTCATGCGTTTCCTTTCGCGGCTGAAGATTGGCCCCCGCATTTATATCGTCCTCGCCATCATGACCCTGCTTACCGCCGGCATTGCCTGGATGGGCGTCGATGCGATGGACCGTTACGAGCAGCGCACCAGCCAGATGAGCCAGCTGACCGAGCGCGCCCTGCTGAGCGAGCAGGCCAATGTGCTGCTCACGCAGACCGTGGCGCTGACCGCACAGATCTACAACGCTAGGAACAGCCTGGAGATCAGCGAAAAGGCTGACGCCATGGCCCAGGTCATCGACGAACTCGACACCAAGATGATCTTCTGGGAGGGCCTGCTGCCCCCAGAGATGCAGAAGAGCTTCCGCGAAGAGATCAAGCAGCCGCTGGACGCCTATTTCCAGAGCCGCCGGGCGCTGACCGCCGCAGCTCTCACCGAAGGCCCCGAAGCCGCCCGCGCCATCGGCGATCAGAAATCCATTGTCGAAACCCGCCAGAAGGTGGTTGCCTCCCTGCAGGCCGCCGGCGTGCGCAACGCCAAGGCGGTCGAGAACATGTCCCACGAGCTGTCCAGCTTCTATCAGGCCCAGCGGCCGATGATGATCGGCATCGCCGCCACCGGCCTGGTGATCTGCCTTGTGCTGGCGATTGCCATCGTCGTGCTGACGGTGACGCGTCCGATCACCCGCATCACCGGCACGATGAGCAAGCTGGCCGATGGCGATCTGGAGGTTGCCATCGACGGCGCCGAGCGCCGCGACGAGATCGGCGCCATGGCCAAGACCGTGCAGGTATTCAAGGACAACATGGTGGCCCGCGCCGAAGCCGAACGGCAGATCGAGGCGCAGCGCCAGCATGAGACGGCGGAACGTGAAGCCCGCGAGGCGCGCGAGCGTGCCGCCATCGCCGAAATCTCGGAACTGTGCAACCGCATCGCCGCTGGCGATCTGGAGATGCGCCTGGACGAGAGCAACAAGGAAGGCTTCCTGCTGACCATGAGCCAGCGCCTGAACGGCCTGGCCGCCATGCTGCAGTCGATGACCGGCGAACTGGCCGCGGTAACCGCAGCGATGGCGGAAGGCGATGTCACCCGCACCGTCACCGGCGATTATGCCGGCGTGTTCGGCGCGCTGAAGAACAGCGTCAACCGCATGGCCGCGACCTTGAAGGATCTGGCCGGCCGGCTGCGCGTCAGCGCCGCCGCGGTGCGCGATGCCTCGGGTGAAATCTCCGCCGGCAGCCAGGATCTGGCGCAGCGTACCGAAAGCCAGGCTGCTTCGATCGAAGAGACTGCCGCATCGATGCACGAAATCACGGCGACGGTGAAGCAGAACGCTGACAATGCGCAGGCCGCGAACCAGCTCGCGATCGCCGCGCGCGACACCGCCGAGAAGGGCGGCACGGTCGTGGCCGACGCCGTCGCTGCTGTCAGCCGCATCGAGGAAAGCGCGCAGAAGATCAGCGACATCGTTTCGCTGA
>NZ_CALGPC010000019.1 GCF_937960835.1 uncultured Ferrovibrio sp. | reverse complement strand
TGGACTTAGACATGGCGGAATCTCCTTATGACTCAACCATATACCCCCTAACTGGGTACGTCAAGTATAATATGCCCCCGTGATCATTGCCCTGCTGCTTCTGGTCGGCATTGCCAATGGCCTTGGGGGCCTCGGTTTCCGCCAGCTTGCCGCCAAGGCCATTCCCGCCGAGCGGCGCGGCGCCCTGCTGGCGCTGCGGCTCGCGGCGGGCGGCGGGCTGACGGTCATCCTGCTGCTCTTCTTCTATCTGCAGCATGACACGCCGCGCAGCCTCGACGGCTATGGCTGGAAGCTGCTGCTCGGCGCCGCCTGCCTGGTGCTCGGCGCCCTCGCCATCCTGCTCTTTTTCGAAGTCCGCGGTGCCCGCGGCGGAACGTCTCCCTCGCTTGCCGATGGCTGGCGGCTGACGAAGACCTCGCCCTGGTTCCGGCGCTATCTCTCGATGCGCGCGGTCGCACAGACCATCGATATGGCGGTGCCGTTCTTTGCCATGCATGCGGCCAACGTCACCGATGCGTCCCACGCTCTCGGCCTCTTTGTCGCAGCCTCCACGATCGGTGGCGCGCTGGCGGGGCTCGGTCTTGCGCGCGTTCTCGACCGTCATGTGCATCTCGTGCTGCGCGCGGCGCCGCTGCTTGCACTTGCCGCGACTGCCTATGCCTTTTTGCTCGACGCCCATCTTGGCTGGCGCACGGCGGAGGCTTACGCCCCGGTTTTCTTTGTCGCCGCGGTGGCGGGCCAGTCCTACTGGCTGGCCTGCGACACGCTGGCGCTGCGGCATCTCACGCTGGCCGAGCTGCCGGCGGGCAGCGGCCTGGCCGGAGCGGTCGCGAGCGTCTCGGCCATGGTGATGGCCTTCGTGTTCGGCCTGATCGCCCATGGCAGCCACATGCTGGCGTCGCTTGCCGCGCTCGCCCTGCTGCTTGTGCTGTCGCTGCTGTATGTCGAGCGGGTCATCCGCCTGCCGGCCCGGGCCGCGGCGCAGGCGGCATAAAAAAAGACCCCAGTCGCCACGTTCGGGCGGCGAGAGGGGCCATCAAGTCAAAGGGAGGAAACACCCAAAAGGGCCGAGCCCGGCAGCGCCGGTCTCGCGCGAGGGTGTACTGCGGTACGGCTGCGGCCGGAAGGTTGGAATCCGGTAACCCGGTGAATGCGGCGGCTCAGGCCAGCCAGCGCTTGCGGCGGCGGTAATGCTTCACGGCGTGGTAATCCACCCGACCGGCACCGCCGAGGTAGAATTCCTGCACGTCGGGATTGGCTTTCAGCGTTTCGGCGCTGCCGCTCATCACCACGCGGCCGTTCTCGATCAGATAGGCATGGTCGACGATTTCGAGCGCCGCGGTGGCATTCTGCTCGACCAGCAGGACGCCCATCCCGCGCTCGCGGTTGATCCGGCTGATCGTGCCGAAGATTTCGTCCACCAGATAGGGCGCGAGCCCGAGGCTCGGTTCGTCCAGCATCAGCAGCTTGGGTTCCGTCATCAGCGCGCGGCCGATGGCCAGCATCTGCTGCTCGCCGCCCGAGAGATAGCCCGCCTTGGCATTGGCGCGCTGGCCCAGGCGCGGGAAAAAGGCGAACACCATCTCCATCAGCTCGGCGACCTTCTGCCGGCTGCGGTGCATGGAGGCGGCGGCAATGAGATTTTCCGCCGGCGTGAGATGGCCGAAGACGCGGCGGCCTTCCAGCACCTGGACGATGCCGAGCCGCACGCGCTGCGGCGCTGAAAGCGCGGCGATATCCTGTCCCTGGAACAGGATATTGCCGCGCGTCACTTCTCCGCGTTCGGGTTTCAGCAGGCCCGAGACGGTCTTGAGGGTCGTGCTCTTACCGGCGCCGTTGGCTCCGAGGAGGGCAACCGCGCCTCCCTCGGGTACCGTCAGCGAGACGCCCTTGATCGCCTGGAAGACGCGATCGTAGGCGACTTCGATGTTTTCCAGCGCCAGCAGCACGGTCATTTCCCCGACGTCTTGAACTCTTCCGCGTTCTTGCGGACCAGCTCCCAGACGAGATCCTGGGACGCCGCATACCAGTCGGTCTTCGGCACCCACTTGGAGCCGTCCCACTGGGAGATGCGGCCCTTGCCGCCGCCCTGATGGTCCTTGGCGGTGATGGTCACCGGCGGGATCAGTCCCTGGGCATCGAAATCCTTGATGCTCTCGAGGCCGGCCTTGAGCTGGGCGCCGGTGAGCGGACCGTTCGGATTCTTCTCCAGCGCGAGCCGGATGCCTTCCGCGACCAGCGCCGCGCCGGCAACGCCGATGTTGTAGTAGGTCGAGCCCACCTTGGCGGCCGGTCCCGCGCCTTTGCCCTTGGCGACGACTTCCGTCTCGATCGCCTTGATCACGGCGGCATCCTTGCCGTAGGCGGCACCCTCGAAGCGCAGTACGCCCTTCGAGGCCTCCTTGCCGGCGATTTCCGTGTCAACCTCGGAGAGCCAGATCACCGACAGCAGGCGGTCGAGCTTGATGCCGTTGCGGATGGCTTCGCGCAGCGAAACGGTCTGGCCGCCGCCGGCGCCCCAGATCACCGTCCAGTCCGGCTGGAAGCGGCGCACCGCCGTCCAGGTCGCCGACTGCTCGTTGCCCGGCGAGGGATAGGGGTAGATACCGAGCTCATAGCCTTCCTTCTCGGCCAGCGCCTGGAAGATCGGCTGCGGCTCGCGGCCGAAGGGCGAGTCGATGCCGACCAGCGCGATCTTCTTGCCCTTCAGGTTCCCTTTTTCCTGCTCCTTGATGTACTGCAGGATGTTCGTTGCCTGCGACCAGTAGAGCGGCGTCATGGGGAAGATGTAGGGGAAGGTCTCGCCATCCGCTGCATCCGAGCGGCCATGGAACAGGGTCAGCATGTTGACCTGATCCTTCAGCGCGCGCGGCACCACGGCGCGCGACACCGGCGTGGACAGGAAGTCCACCAGAACCGCGCCTTCATTCTTCATGCGCTCGTAGGCCTCGATGCCGCGCTGCGGCTGGTTGGCGGTATCGACCACTTCAGCCTGGATCTTGTGGCCCTTGATGCCGCCGCGCTCGTTGATCAGCGTGAAATAGTCCCGCTGGCCCTGGTTGTAGTCCGAGGTGACGAAGGTATAGACGGCGGTGAAATCCTGGGCGAGGCCGATCTTGATGACCTTGTCCTGTGCCATAGCGCTGCCGGTCGTGACGGCCAAGGCCGCCGCTCCCAGCAGGTTCAATGCAATCCTGTTCATGGCGTTCTCCCTTCACTCTGTGGTTATGGTTTTACGCAACTCAACGCCTCACCGGCGGGCATGCCGGAAAGGCCACACCAGAAAATAATTGCGGATATTGTCGTAGATCTTGGCGAGGCCGAGCGGCTCGAACAGCAGGAAGCCGACGATCAGGCCGCCGTAGAGGATCAGCGGAATGAGGGCGAGCACTTCCGGCGACAGCGACAGGCCGATCGCAGCCACGAACCAGCCGACGAAGTTGTTCAGCACGATGGGGGCCAGCAGCACCAGCGCCGCGCCGAAGAAGCTGCCGAGGATCGAACCCATGCCGCCGACGATCACCATGGCGACCGCCTGGATCGAAACGTCGAGATGGAACTGCTCCGGGGTCACGGCGCGGTAATAGCAGAAGGCCAGCACCGCGCCGGACACGCCGCCGAGGAAGGACGAGACCCAGAAGGCCACCAGCTTGTAGTAGAACGGATTGACGCCGATGATCGCGGCCGCGAAATCCTTCTCCCGCACGGCGACCAGCGCGCGGCCGAAGCTGGTGCGCTTCACGTTGAGCATGAAGATCGTCACCAGCGCACAGACGGCGAGCGCCACCCAGTAGCGGCCGGCATCCGAATCGACGGGGAAGCCGAGGATGCGGATCACCGGGGTCTGCAGGGTGGCCTGGCTGCCGCCGCTGATCGCCGGCACATGCGAGATGATCCAGTCGATCATGTACTGCATGGCCAGCGTGGAGACCGCGAGATAGAGGCCCTTCACCCGCAGTGCCGCCGCGCCGAAGATCATGCCGATCAGGGCGGAAAGCAGGCCGGCGAGCAGCAGCGCCAGTTCGAAAGGAACGCCGGCGCGGGCGAGATGGATGGCGCTGTAGGCGCCGATCGCCATAACCGCGGCGAAGCCGAGATGGATCTGCCCGGCCCAGCCCATCAGCAGATTGAGCGACAGGGCGGCCGTGGCCCAGATGATCCAGGGCAGCATGTAGCTGCCGAGATAGAGCGGAGACAGATAGAACGGCGCGGTAATGCCGAGGATGACCGCCGCGATGACGAGATAGCGGTCGAAGGGCACCGGCCAGAGCTGGCGGTCGGCCGCGTAGGAGACGTGCTTGATGCCGGAGAGGCGGTAGAACATCGCTTACACCCGCTCGATGTCTTCGCGGCCGAACAGGCCGTGAGGGCGGAAGATCACCGTCAGCAGAATCACCATCGATGCCACCACGTCGCGGCTGCCGCCGCCGACGTAAGGGTCGAGATAGGCCGGGATCACGCTTTCCAGGACTCCGAGGATCATGCCGGCGATCAGCACGCCGAAGATGCTGTCCAGTCCGCCGAGGATGGCGACTGCCAGCGCCTTGAGCAGCAGCAGCGACAGCGTCCAGTCGACGCCCTGCACCGAGCCCCAGAGAATGCCGCCGGAGGCCGCCGCGACGCCCGCCATGCCCCAGGACAGGCCGATGGCGCGCTCCACCGATATGCCGACCGACCAAGAGGCGGTCTGGTCGTCGGATACGGCGCGCAGCACGGTACCGATGCGGGTGCCGAAGAACAGCATCGACAGCAGCACGAGGCCGAGCGCCACGCCGCCCGAGACCAGATAGGCGGTGTTGATCAGCATCGGGCCGATGATGACCGGCGCCTGCGGGATGCCGAGATCGAGGCGCTTGACCACCGAGCCGAAGATCGCCGGCACCAGGCCGCGCAGCAGGATTTCGAGGCCGAGCGTGAGCATGATCACCATGATCACCGGCTGGCCGATCATCGGGCGCAGGGCGACGCGCTCGATGCCGGCGCCGATGAAGAACATGGCAATCAGGCTGAGCGGCACCGCGATCCAGAGCGGAACGCCGGCCAGCGTGAGCAGCGCCCAGGCGATATAGGCGCCGGCCATGGCCAGCGCGCCCTGGGCGAGATTGGCGATGCCGGAGGATTTGAAAATCAGCACGATGCCGAGCGCGACCAGCGTGTACATCAGGCCGATCAGGACGCCGTTTACCGCCAGTTCGAGGAGGAAATAGATGTCCATGATCTGCCTCAGGCCACGCTGCGCAGGGCCAGCTGGCGTTTCAGCACGCCGGTGGCGCCGGTTTCGTAGGTGATGCGGGTCTCGAATTCGACCGACTCGCCGCTGCCGTACAGAGCCTCGATCACGGGCGCGTAGCGCTCGTCGATGACGTTGCGGCGCAGCTTGCGGGTGCGGGTCACCTCGCCGTCATCAGGGTCGAATTCCTTCGGCAGGTTGACGAAGCGGCGGATCGCCAGACCCGGCGGCAGCAGGGAATTGACGTGGCGTACGACGCCGGCGATCAGCTCGACGACAGCCGGCTGCTGCGAGAGATCGGCATAGGAGGTGTAGGTGACGCCGTTCTCCTCCGCCCAGTGGCCCACGGCGGCCATGTCGATGCAGATCATGGCGGCCAGGTGCGGGCGGGCGGCGCCGATCACCGCGGCATCCTTCACATAGGCGCTGAACTTCAGGCGATTTTCGATATAGGTCGGGATGTAGCGTTCGCCGGCGGCGGTGTGCACCACCTCGCTGACGCGGCCGAGCACGACCAGATCGCCGTCCTCCTCCAGATACCCCGCGTCGCCGGTATGCAGCCAGCCGCCGGCCATGGCGGCGGCCGTGGAGGCCTCGTCATTGAGGTAACCGTCGAAGACGCTGTCGGCGCGGATGAGGATCTCGCCATCCTCGGCGATCCTGATCTCGACGCCGGGCAGCGGCTGGCCGACCGTGTGCAGTTTCACCTTGCCGCTCGCCTGTGCCGCCGTCAGCGCCGCATTCTCGGTCTGGCCGTAGAACTGCTTCAGGTCGAGGCCGAGCGCGCGGAAGAACAGGAAGGTGTCTTCGCCGATCGCCTCGCCGGCCGTATAGGGGCGCCGCGCGCGGGCGAGGCCAAGATGGTCGCGCAGGGGCGCATAGACCAGCCATTCGCCGATGCAGCGCAGGATCCTGCGGCCGAGGGTCGGTGCGCGCCCCTCCAGCCGGTCACGCTCCATGGCGATCGCCAGCGGCATGAAATAGTCGAACAGCCGGCGTTTCAGCGGCGACGATTCCGCCATGCCGACCTGCACATGGGTCAGCATGCCGTCCCAGGAGCGCGGCGAGGCGAAATAGACCATCGGGGCCACTTCACGCAGGTTGGCCAGCACCGTGTCCTGACGCTCGGGGATGTTGACGCAGAAGCGCAGCGCGATGCCGCCGGCCACCGTGAAGACGAAATCTCCGACCCAGGCCACCGGCAGATAGGCCATCAGCTCGTCGCGGGTCTGGAAATAGTCGGCCTTGGCGGCGTTGCGCACGGCGGCCAGCGCGCGGCGATGCTGCAGCACGATGCCTTTCGGCTTGCCGGTGGTGCCCGAGGAATGCAGCAGGACGGCGGCATCGTCGGGCCGGGCGCGACTGATCAGGTCGTCGCGGAGGCCGGGCTCCGCAGCGAGGCGGGCGGCGCCTTGGGCGATGAGATCGTCCCAGGACACCAGGCCAGGCTGCTTGTAGCCTCGCAGGCCGCGCGGATCGTCATAGATGATGATCTCGGGCAGGCCGGTCTCCGTCCGTAGCTCGAGCAGCTTGTCGACCTGTTCCTGGTCCTCGGCCAGCGCGAAGCGCGCCTTGCTGCTGGCGGCGAAGAAGCGGATCTCCTCGGGCGGCAGGTCGGAAAAGACCGGCGTTGGCAGGCCGCGCAGCATGCCGGCGCCGATCATGCCGAAATAGAGCCGTGGCCGGTTGTCGCCGATCACCAGCAGGCCTTCGCCGGCGCGGAAGCCCATCGCCTCGAGGCCGGCGGCGAAGCCGAGCGCCGCATCGAGATACTGCCGCCAGGTGAACTCCTTCCAGATGCCATGCTCGCGCTCGCGCATGGCGACTTCCTGCGGATGCGCCGCCGCATTGGCGGCCAGCAGCGAGACGAGCGTCCCGCCATCCATGCCGGCATGGATGCGCGGCACCGCTCCGGTATCGCTGGCCAGCGCCTCAAGCCGCATGGCGGTTCCTGCTCCCGAGATAGGCCTCGATGACCTTCTGGTCGGCCAGCGCGTCGGCCGGCCGGCCTTCGGCAATCTTCTCGCCGTAGCAGAGCACGGTCATCTGGTCGCAGATCGCCGCCACCACATCCATGTGATGCTCGATCAGCAGGACGGTCAGGCCGCGTTCCTCGCGCGCATCGAGAATGAAGCGCGCCATGTATTCCTTTTCCTCCTGGTTCATGCCGGCCATCGGCTCGTCCAGGATCAGCAGGCGCGGCTGCGCCACCAGGGCGCGGGCCAGCTCGATCCGCTTCTGCAGGCCGAGCGGAACCGTCTCGATCGGCTCGCTGCGCACGTCCTGCAGCTGCAGGAAGTCGATCACTTCCTCGACGACTTCGCGTTCGCGGATTTCGTCACGCTGCGCCCACCACCAGTAAAGCAGCGTGCTCAGGGCGCGCGGGCGCATATGGATGTGGCGTCCCATCATGATGTTGTCGAGGACGCTCATGCCGCGGAACAGCGCGAGGTTCTGGAAGGTGCGGGCAATGCCGAGCTTCGCCACGGTATGCGGCTTGCGTCCGGTGATGTCCCGGCCTTCGAACAGGATGCGGCCCTGCTGCGGCGGATAGAAGCCGGTGACGGCATTGACCAGGGTGGTCTTGCCGCTGCCATTGGGCCCGACCAGGCCATAGATCTGCCCCGGAGCGATCGACAGCGACACGTCCTTCAGCGCGACCAGGCCGCCGAATTTGCGTACCACACCCTGGCATTCCAGACTGGTTGCCGCCGCTTCCATTCCGTCTCCTCCCGGACTGACGCGTCCGTGTCAGCAGCTTCAGCTTGTTGATTGCCGTGCTGGTCCATATTTCGGACCGCATTGATTCTGCTGCTGATCGGATGGATGATAAACATGCAGGCAGCGCGGGTGCAAGCGACGTTGCAGGTTTGCGCTTGCGATGTCTGCGGTCCACTATGTGGACTACCACAGGGGAGGGAAAACGGTGCAGACCGCCGTTGCGGAAGCCAGCGCGACAGGAACGCAGAGCCTGGAACGCGCCATCACGCTGCTGCAGGAGCTGGCGAGCCATGGCAGCCGCGGCGCACGCCTGACCGACCTCGTCAGCGATACCGGTTTCAGCAAGGGCACCGTGCGGCGCCTGCTGGCGACGCTGATCCGCCAGGGCATGGTCGAGCAGAGCGAGACGTCCCGGCGCTATTTCCTCGGCAGCGAGCTCTTCTTTCTCGGCAGCGTCGCGGCGTCGCGCATTTCCCTGAACAGCCTGCCGGAACACAAGCTGCATCGCCTGGCGGCGCTGGCGCCGGCGAAATATGCCGGCAGCGGAATCAGGCTGGCGCATCTTCTGTGCGACCGTCATGCCGAAGCCGGGCGCGATGCCCCGCCGGCCATGCTGCATGAAAGCGCGGCCGGCCGCTCCTCGCGCCTCACCTATGGAGAACTGGCGGATTACTCGCGGCGCTTCGCCAGCGTGCTGCGCGATCTCGGCGTCACCAGGGGCACGCCCGTCGTCATCCATCTGCCCAAGGGGCCGGAATACCTGATCGCGACCCTGGCGCTGTGGCGGCTGGCCGCCGTCCAGGTGCCGCTCTTCACCACCCTGGGCCCGCAGGC
Organism: uncultured Ferrovibrio sp.; assembly: GCF_937960835.1. Taxonomy (GTDB): domain Bacteria; phylum Pseudomonadota; class Alphaproteobacteria; order Ferrovibrionales; family Ferrovibrionaceae; genus Ferrovibrio. The sequence continues at coordinate 5,981 of NZ_CALGPC010000019.1, read as the reverse complement.
CATCGCCTACCGGCTGGAGCATAGCGGCGCGAAGGTGATCGTCAGCAACGGCGCCGGGCGCGCCAAGCTGCCGCAGGATGAAAGCCTGCGCGTCGTCTCGGTGGAAGGCGAGGGCGGAACGGCGATCGGTGACCGCGACGTTTCCTTCTGGCTGGCGCTGCATGCCGCCCGCCCGCTGGAGGCGGATGCAACGATGGACGGCGACGATCCCTTCGTCCTGCTCTACACGATCAGCGGCCGCGACGTGCCGCGCGGCCTGCCGGTGCCCGTCAGGGCCCTCGCCTGCCTGGAGCAGCATATGCTGGTCGGGCTGGATGCGCGCGACGACGACGTCTATTGGAACATCTCCGACCCGGGCTGGGCGGCGGGTCTCTATTACGCCGTGATCGGCCCGCTGCTGCTCGGCCGCACCGTTCTGTTCTGCGACGGGCCGTTCGATGTCGCGCAGGTCTACCGCGTGCTGGTGAAATACGGCGTCACCAATCTGCTGGCAGCCCCGGGCTGGTATCAGGAAATGCGCGACGCCCAGGCGGTCTGTCCGCCGCCCTCGGGCCTGCGGCTGCGCGTCGCTTCCAGCGTCGGCGGCGCCCTGCCGCAGGCTTTGGTCGACTGGGCAAAGTCAGCGCTCGATATCGAACTGCACAATCTGTACGGCCAAGCGGAACTCGGGCTTGCGGTGATCAACCATCATCTGCCGGCCCTGCGCCGCGGCGCGATCCCGGGTTCCATCGGTCGTGCCATGCCGGGACTGCGCGTGGTGGTGCTGGACGGCGATGGCCGGGAGCTGCCGCCGGGTGCGGAAGGCGAGCTTGCGGTCGATACCGAGAAGTCGCCGCTCTTCTGGTTCCAGGGCTATCACCGCGATGCTGCGGCGACGGCGCGCCGGTTCCGCCATGGCGGGCGGTTCTACCTGACCGGCGATCTGGTGCGAATCGATGCCGATGGCAACGTGCTGTATCTCGGCCTGATGGATGATGCAATTCACAGCGCCGGCTACCTGATCGGACCGGTGGAGATCGAACGCATCCTGCTGTCCCATCCCGCCATCGCCCAAGCAGCCGTGGTCGGCCGGCCCGACAAGCTGCTCGGGGAAGTGGCGCGGGCATTTCTGGTGCTGAAGCCGGGACAGACGGGCAGCGCCGAACTCGCGCGCGAGATCGCCGATTTCGTCACCCGGCGCGTCGCCGGACTGAGCTACCCGCCGGAAATCGAGTTCGTCGCCAGCCTCGCGCAGGCCGGCCTCGGCCCGTCGCGTCTTGCCGGCCGCTAGGACGGCTCGGCTGTACTGCGCCGCGCCGCTGGAAAGCATGATTTCTCGATTGGAGCGGGTGAGGGGAATCGAACCCCCGTCGTAAGCTTGGGAAGCTTCTGCTCTACCATTGAGCTACACCCGCGCGTCGCCAAGATAGCGTAAGGCGGCGCGGCGTTTCAACCGCGCGGCGGCCGGGCATGCGGCTTTCCGTCGCGGTTCGTCCGCTTCTCCGATCATCAACCCGGCAATTGTTTGTCCCGGCGCAAGGATCGACTGCACCGGCGTAGGCATCCTCCGGCCCGGGCGCGCCGCTCCGGATGGAGAAGTGTGCCTGCCCGGCTGCGGCAGCGATGCCCCGGGGGATATCGGGATATGACGGATTGCCGCAGGTAGCCGGCGGTCCGGAACTGGAGACATGACGATGACCAGCACCAAGAAACTCTGGAGCCTGCTGGGCCTCCTTCTGGCGGTTTCCTTCAGCGTCCTGCTGTGGAGCGGCAACCAGATTTACCAGAATGCGCCGCCGATGCCGGAGCAGGTGGTGACCGACGGCGGCAATGTCGTCTACACGAGAGCGGACATCGAGAAGGGTCGCCAGGTCTGGCAGTCGATGGGCGGCATGCAGCTCGGCTCCATCTGGGGGCATGGCGGCTATGTCGCGCCCGACTGGAGCGCCGACTGGCTGCATCGGGAAATCCTCGCGCTGATGGACATCTGGGCGCGGCGCGATTTCGGCACCGGCTACGAGCATCTCAACGGGGAGCAGCAGTCGTCGCTGCAGAATCGGGTGCGCTCCAGCATGCGCGTCAACAGCTATGATCCCGATACCGGCACGATCAGGCTGAGCGCGGACCGCGCCGCGGCCATCGCTGCGGTTTCGCGGCATTACGAAAGCCTGTTCGGCAACGATCCGGCGACGGCCGGCCTGCGCGAAGCCTACGCCATGAAGAACGATACCGTGCCCGATCCCGAACTCCGGCGGGCGCTGCCTGCCTTCTTCTGGTGGACCGCCTGGGCGGCTGCAACCGAGCGGCCAAATGACAGCATCACCTATACCAACAACTGGCCGAGCGAGCCGCTGATCGGTAACCGGCCGCCTGCCAGCACCTTCCTCTGGTCGGTCTTCAGCGTGCTGTTCCTGCTCGCCGGCATCGGCCTGCTCGGCTGGCACTACGCCGCCACCCATGGCCGCGAGGAGACGCACAGCTTCCCCGAATTCGACCCGATGCGGCATGTCACGGTGACGCCGTCCATGCGGGCCACTGCGAAATATTTCTGGGTGCTGCTGGCGCTGTTCCTGGTGCAGATCCTGCTCGGGGCGATGACGGCGCATTACCAGGTCGAGGGTCAGCTGGTTTACGGCTATGAGCTGGCCGAGGTGCTGCCGTACTCGATCACGCGGACCTGGCATACCCAGCTGGCGGTGCTGTGGATTGCGGTCGCCTGGCTCGGCACCGGCCTCTACATCGCGCCGGCCATCTCGGGCTACGAGCCGCCCTTCCAGAGGCTCGGCGTGAACTTCCTCTGGGTCTGCCTGCTGATCATCGTTGTCGGCTCCTTCGCCGGCCAGTGGATGGCGGTCATGCAGACTCTCGGCCTCGAGAACAATTTCTGGTTAGGTCACCAGGGCTGGGAATATGCCGACATGGGCCGCTTCTGGCAGGTCTTCCTGTTCATCGGCCTGATGCTGTGGCTGTTCCTGGTCGGCCGTGCGCTGTGGCCGACGCTGATGCAGAAGTCGGAAGCGCGCTCCATCGTCGGCCTGCTGTTCCTGTCCACCGTCGCGATCGGCCTGTTCTTCGGCGCGGCGCTGATGTGGGGCGAGCATACCCATATCTCGATGGTGGAATACTGGCGCTGGTGGCTGGTCCACCTCTGGGTCGAGGGCTTCTTCGAAGTCTTCGCCACGGCGGTGATCGCCTTCCTGTTCACGCGCCTCGGTCTCCTGAAGGTGACGACGGCCAGCGTGGCGGTCCTGTTCGCGACCATCGTGTTCATGGGTGGCGGCGTGCTGGGAACGCTGCATCACCTCTACTTCGCCGGTTCGCCGACTCCGGTTCTGGCGCTGGGGGCCAGCTTCTCGGCTCTGGAAGTGGTGCCGCTCGCCTATATCGGCTTCGAGGCCTACCACAACTACCGGCTCGGCAAGGCCACGCCGTGGATGCAGCGCTACCGCTGGCCGGTGATGTTCTTCATCGCCGTCGCCTTCTGGAATCTGGTCGGTGCCGGACTGTTCGGCTTCCTGATCAACCCGCCGCTGTCGCTGTACTACATGCAGGGGCTGAATCTCACCCCGCTGCATGGCCATACTGCCCTGTTCGGCGTCTATGGCATGCTCGGCATCGGCCTGGTGCTGTTCTGCCTGCGCGGCCTGAAGCCCGACGTGGTCTGGCACGAGGGCCTGCTGAAGAGCAGCTTCTGGTGCTTCAACATCGGTCTGGCACTGATGGCACTGCTCACCCTGCTGCCGCTGGGCACGATGCAGGTCTTCGCCTCGATCGAGCATGGCTACTGGTATGCGCGCTCGGCGGAGTTCATGCAGCAGCCGATCGTCGACCTGCTGGTCTGGATGCGGGTGCCGGGCGACACGATCTTCGCCATCGGCGCACTGATCCTAGCAGCCTTCATTGCCGGCCTGTGGGTGTTCCCGCGCCGCGAGGACGCACTGCCCGCGCGTGGCTTCGGGCAGGGTCATGTCGGGACTGCAGCGAGGCCGGGCGAGTAAGCTGCGGGCGTGAGGTGAGTGCGTTCTACGCCGAGATCCGCCTCGTCCATGTCGCGGCGGTGCTGTTCAGCGGCGGTCTGTTCCTGGTGCGCGGCCTGGGGCTCGTAATGGGCTCCGGCTGGCCCAGGGCAGCGCTGCTGCGCTACCTGAGCTACACGAACGACACGGTGCTGCTCACAGCGGCGCTGATGCTGATGACCATCGTGCAGCAGTATCCCTTCGCCGATGCCTGGCTGACCGCGAAGGTGCTGCTGCTGGTCGTCTACATCGTGCTCGGGGCGATGGCCTTCCGGTCGGGAACCGGCCGGGCGCGGCGGGTCGGTCTGTGGCTGGCGGCGCTGGCGGTCTACGGCTTCATTATCTCGGTCGCCCGCGCCCATGATCCGCTCGGCTTTCTCGCCGACTGGATGGCCTGAGGCGCCTCGCCGGGTACCAGCGATCCGAGTCCGAACAGCCTGTCCAGCTCTTCCCGCCCGCGCCGGGTCAGGGTGACGGCGCGGCTGTCGGGCCGGCGGATGAGCCAGCCGAGTTCGAAGCAGCGGCTGGCGATGGCGGCGCCGAGGCTGCCGGCGAGATGCGGCACGCGCTCGCTCCAGTCCAGGCAGGGGCGGGCGAAGCCGCGGCGCTGGCGCGCGACGCTGTCGACGTCGATGCCCATTTCGGCAAAGAGCTGCCGGCCGGCCCGGGTAACCTGAAAATCCTCCGCTGGTCCGGCCGGTGCAATCAGGCAGTCGCGCTGCAGCAGGCGGTCGAACAGGCGCACGCCGAGCCGGCCAGCGAGATGGTCGTAGCAGGTGCGCGCCTCACGCAGTTCGGCGGTCAGCCTGGGGCTGTGGCGATGCGGTGCCATCACCCGCTCCCCCGCCAGTGCCATCATGCTCTCGATCGCGCAGGCCACAAGGCCGTTGGAAAGGCGGTAATAGCGGTGCCGTCCCTGGCTGGCGACATCGAGCAGCTGCGCGTCCACCAGCTTGGCGAGATGGCCGCTGGTGGTCTGCGGCGTGACGCCGGCCGCCAGCGCGAGTTCCTTGGCGGTGCGGGCGCGGCCATCCATCAGCACGCGCAGGATGTTGGCGCGGGCCGGATCGCCGAACAGGGCGGCGATGGTGGCGAATTGCGGTTCGGTGCTGCTCATGGGTGAAGTCTAGGGGCAGCATCCGCGGGCAGCAATCGCGGATGCTTCGGTGCGAACCGAAGCATCATGCCGGCATCGGCCATTAGGGTTGCGCCATGTCGCGCATTTCGAAAGCCATCGTGTTTCCGTCCGGTGTCCATGTCCTGCCCGATGCCCGGCAGCGCCGGTCATGGCTGCGGCTGCCGGGGCGGTTTTTCGCCCTGATCGTCGCTGCCCAGCGCCTCGCGCGCGAGCGGCAGGAGCTGGCCGAACTGGATGCCGCGCAGCTCCGCGATGCCGGCCTCACCGAGGCAGACCGACGGGCCGCGCTGCACAAGCTGGTCTGGCGCCGCTGATACCGAAAACAGCCTTCCCGCAGATCAGATCGGAAAGATCAGGCAGGTGGTCGTGCCGGTGGCGTAGAGCTTGCCGTTGGCGTCGACGATGCGGCCTTCCGCCGTGCCGACCCGGCTGCCGACCTGGATCGCCTTGCCCTTGGCATAGACGGCGCCGATCTGGTCGGTGATCGCGCGCACCAGGCTGACCTTGTATTCCAGCGTGGTGTAGCCCATGCCCTTCGGCAGCAGCGACTGCACCGCGCAGGACATGCAGCTGTCCAGCAGCGTGCCCGCGAAACCGCCATGCACCGAGCCAATCGGATTGTAATGCTGCCGTTCCGGCCGGGCGCCGAACACGACGCGTCCCGGCTCGGCCTCATCGACCCACATATTCATCAGCCTGGCGATCGGGGCGCCGGGCAGCTTGCCGGCCATCATGTCGCGGAAAAGCTCGATGCCGCTGCGGGCGCGCAACGGGCATATTATACTTGACGTACCCAGTTAGGGGGTATATGGTTGAGTCATAAGGAGATTCCGCCATGTCTAAGTCCA
>NZ_CALGPC010000018.1 GCF_937960835.1 uncultured Ferrovibrio sp. | reverse complement strand
GTCTTGCCATGGTCAACGTGACCAATCGTCCCAATGTTGCAGTGCGGCTTCGTACGTTCAAACTTTGCCTTGGCCATTTGCCTTCTCCGCTATATCGGATGTCTATCTTCTAAATGCCGTTCGTGTCTTAGCCAGCCAGCTTCGCCAGCACTTCGTCGGACACGTTCTGCGGCACCTGAGCGTAATGGTCGAACACCATCGTGTACTGGGCGCGGCCCTGCGTCATCGAACGCAGGTTGTTCACGTAACCGAACATGTTGGCGAGCGGCACCATCGCGTTGATGACCTGCGCGTTGCCGCGCGGCTCGGTGCCGGTCAGCTGACCGCGACGGGACGACAGGTCGCCCATGACGTCGCCGACGAACTCTTCCGGAGCCACGACCTCGACCTTCATGATCGGCTCAAGCAGCTTGGCACCAGCCTTCGGCGCAACCTCGCGGAACGCCGCACGGGCGGCGATTTCGAAGGCGAGCGCCGAGGAGTCGACGTCGTGGTAGGCACCGTCATACAGGGTCGCCTTGAAGTCGATGACCGGGAAGCCCGCCAGCACGCCGCTCTCGGCGACCGACCGGATGCCCTTTTCGACCGCAGGGATGTATTCCTTCGGCACGTTGCCGCCAACGACTTCGTTGACGAACTGCACGCCCGAACCCGGCTCAAGCGGCTCGAACTTGATCTTAACGCGGGCAAACTGACCCGAACCGCCAGACTGCTTCTTATGGGTGTAGTCGATATCGGCGACTTTGGTCAGGGTCTCGCGATAGGCAACCTGCGGGGCACCCACGTTGGCCTCGACCTTGAACTCGCGGCGCATGCGGTCGACGATGATCTCAAGATGGAGCTCGCCCATGCCCTTGATCACGGTCTGGCCGCTTTCCTGATCCACCGAAACGCGGAAGGACGGATCCTCGGCAGCGAGACGATTGAGCGCCAGCGCCATCTTCTCCTGGTCGTTCTTGGTCTTCGGCTCGACCGCGACCTCGATAACCGGCTCCGGGAACTCCATGCGCTCGAGCACGATCGGATGGTTCGGATCGCACAGCGTGTCGCCTGTGGTGGTGTTCTTCAGGCCAGCCAGCGCGACGATGTCGCCGGCGCGGGCTTCCTTGATCTCTTCGCGGCTGTTCGCATGCATCTGCAGCATGCGACCGATACGCTCACGGCCTTCCTTCACCGTGTTCAGCACGCCGCTGCCGGCCTCCAGAACGCCGGAATAGATGCGCACGAAGGTGAGTGAACCGACGAACGGGTCGTTCATGATCTTGAACGCGAGACCAGCGAACGGCTCGTCGTCCGAGGTCTTACGCACGATCTCCTGATCGGTGCCCGGCTTGACGCCCTTGACTGCAGCGAGATCCACCGGCGACGGCAGATAGTCGATGACGGCATCGAGCAGCGGCTGCACGCCCTTATTCTTGAAGGACGAACCGCACAGCACCGGAACGAACTTGCCGCCGATGGTGCCCTTGCGGATGCAGGCAGTCAGCGTCTTCTCGTCCGGCTCGTTGCCCTCAAGATAAGCTTCGAGCGCCGCGTCATCCACTTCGAGAGCGGTCTCGATCATCTTCTGACGCCATTCGTCGGCCTGCTCCTTCAGATCGGCCGGAACTTCGTCATAGTAGAACTCAGCCCCCAGGCTCTCATCCTTCCAGATGATGGCGCGGTTGCGAACCAGGTCGACGATACCCTTGAACTCCGATTCCGCACCGATCGGCAAAGCCAGGACCAGCGGGGTGGCGCCGAGGCGGTCGACGATCATGTCGACGCAACGGAAGAAATTGGCGCCCATGCGGTCCATCTTGTTGGCGAAGCAGATGCGCGGCACGCCATACTTGTCGGCCTGACGCCACACTGTCTCCGACTGCGGCTCAACGCCGGCAACGCCGTCGAACAGGCAGACAGCACCATCAAGCACGCGCAGGCTGCGCTCGACTTCAACGGTGAAGTCGACGTGGCCGGGAGTGTCGATGATGTTGATGCGATGGTCGCGCCAAAAGCAGGTGGTGGCAGCCGAGGTGATCGTGATGCCGCGCTCCTGCTCCTGCTCCATCCAGTCCATAGTGGCCGCGCCGTCATGGACCTCGCCGATCTTATGCGAGCGGCCGGTGTAATAGAGGATACGCTCCGTCGTGGTGGTCTTACCGGCATCGATATGCGCCATGATGCCGATGTTGCGGTAGCGCTCGTAAGGGGTCGTGCGAGGCATGACGATCTCCAGGTACTCTTGATCCGCCGATTACCAGCGGTAATGCGAGAAGGCCTTATTGGCCTCCGCCATACGATGAGTGTCTTCGCGCTTCTTGACCGAACCGCCACGGCCGTTCGCCGCATCCAGCAGCTCGCCCGACAGACGGTCAATCATGGTGTTCTCGCCACGGCTGCGGGCAGCCGCGATCAGCCAGCGGATCGCCAGCGCCTGGCCGCGGTCATGACGGACTTCGACGGGCACCTGGTAGGTGGCGCCACCGACGCGACGCGAACGCACTTCGATCTGCGGGCGTACGTTGTTCAGCGCGTCGTGGAACAGCTTGACCGGATCGTTGCCAGTCTTCGCCTTGATGCGGTCCAGCGCACCATAAATGATGGCTTCGGCGGCAGACTTCTTGCCGTCGTACATCAGCATGTTCATGAACTTGGTCAGCGTGACATCGCCGAACTTCGGGTCCGGCAGGATTTCGCGCTTCTCGGCAGCGTGGCGACGCGACATCGAGTCTCTCCTAGATTACTTCGGACGCTTGGCGCCGTACTTCGAACGACGCTGCTTGCGATCCTTGACGCCCTGCGTATCCAGCACACCGCGGATGATGTGGTAACGCACGCCCGGCAAATCCTTCACGCGGCCGCCGCGGATCATCACCACGGAGTGTTCCTGGAGGTTATGACCCTCGCCAGGAATGTAGCTGGTGACCTCAAAGCCGTTGGTCAGGCGCACACGGGCGACCTTACGAAGAGCCGAGTTCGGCTTCTTCGGCGTCGTCGTATAGACGCGGGTGCAAACACCGCGGCGCTGAGGGCATTCCTGCAGCGCGGGCACCTTGTCGCGCTCCGGCTTCGGCGAACGCGGCTTGCGGATCAGCTGGTTGATCGTCGGCATACGAGTGAAAACTCCGCCAAGTTGGTCCAACACACAAAAACAACCGAGGCGAACCACCATCAGCTTCACAGCCTGGCAGCCCGCCCTAACTTCGCTCCAGACCCATCCTTGCGGCCCATCGGCCGCGGAGAGGGGTCAGTATGTCCCTTGCGTAAGCCTGGTCTCGACGTGAGCGCTACGGAGACCCTGGCCGTTCATCGACGTGTGCGTCTAGGTTGAACCCCTACCACCACCGTCGAATCGCGGGGCGGAAACTACTCTGGGGCCGGTGGTGGGTCAAGCAGGTTTTGAAGCTTTTCGACGATCTTTTGGCCGACCGGCGAAATGAGCGGATTCGCCAAGGAGCCGGGGACAGATTCAAGCCTCAGGCCATTCGAAAAACACAGAACATTGAGCGAACATTCCGCCTTCGCGAGCAGGCTATGGGAGAATATGAATGTCCACAACCGGAGAATCGCCCAAGCCGCCTTGCCATGCCGCTCTTGTCAGACTGGCCTTCGCCGCCCCGCCCTCGCCCCGACCGGTGTCCCGACCGCCCCAGACCTGCCGCCAAGGTTACGAAGGAGTGACCACGGGCTAGTTTCAAACAAGGAATGTTAGGAGTGCTGGACGACGAAAAGCGGCGGCTGAAAACCTCTCATAGGTCGCGAAACAATCTGTCGCATATCTATCAGAGGGGTTGGTTTTGTCTCTTTGTATCGACACATTCGCCTACGCACACGGCACGGCGTCGCTACAAAATTTATTCATCTAAGGTCGGATATTTTGCGAGTAGCCGAAGGCTTTTCTCCGGCGCGCGACGCCCCCTATAATTGTTGGCACTACAAATCAGATAGCAGTCATCAACCCTGGGGGTACGCAATTATGACCGCCGGCAAACAGCCTGTTACGCTCCACGATCCGAATACCGGCAAGACCATCACCCTCCCCGTTCTGGACGGCACTGTAGGCCCGTCGGTGATCGATATCCGCAAGCTTTATGCTGAGTCCGGATATTTCACCTACGACCCGGGATTTACCTCCACGGCGAGCACTGAAAGCAAGATCACCTATATCGACGGCGACAAGGGCGTGCTGCTCTATCGTGGCTACGACATCGCCGAGCTGGCCGAGCAATCGACCTTCCTTGAAACCTGCTACCTGCTGCTGAACGGTGAATTGCCGACCGCCAAGCAGCGCGCCGAATTCGAGCGCTCGATCACCATGCACACCATGGTGCATGAGCAGATCCAGTTCCTGTTCCGCGGCTTCCGGCGCGACGCCCACCCGATGGCGGTGATGTGCGGCGTGGTCGGTGCACTGTCGGCCTTCTATCACGACCAGACGGATTACGATGATCCGCATCAGCGCATGATCGCCCAGCACCGGCTGATCGCGAAGATGCCGACCATTGCGGCGATGGCCTACAAGTATTCGGTCGGCCAGCCGTTCATGTATCCTCGCAACGATCTTGGCTATGCCGAGAACTTCCTGCAGATGACCTTCGGCGTGCCTGCCGAGCCGTACAAGGTGAATCCGGTTCTGGCCCGCGCCATGGACCGCATCTTCATTCTGCATGCTGACCATGAGCAGAATGCGTCGACCTCGACGGTCCGTCTGGCCGGTTCCTCGGGCGCCAATCCGTTCGCCTGTATCGCCGCCGGTATCGCCTGCCTCTGGGGCCCAGCGCATGGCGGCGCCAACGAAGCCGTGCTGAAGATGCTGGAAGAGATCGGTTCGGTCGACAAAGTCGGTGAAGCGATCAAGAAGGCCAAGGACAAGAGCTCCGGCTTCCGTCTGATGGGCTTCGGCCATCGCGTCTACAAGAACTACGATCCGCGCGCCAAGGTGATGCGCCAGACCTGCCACGAGGTGCTCGACGTTCTTGGCGTCAAGGACGAGCCGCTGCTCAAGCTGGCGATGGAGTTGGAACGAATTGCCCTGGAAGACGATTATTTCGTCGAGAAGAAGCTCTATCCGAACGTCGACTTCTACTCGGGCATCATCCTGCGGGCCATGGGCTTCCCGACCGCGATGTTCACGGCGCTGTTCGCGCTTGCCCGCACGGTCGGCTGGATCGCTCAGTGGAACGAGATGATCGAAGATCCCGCGCAGAAGATCGGCCGTCCGCGGCAGCTCTTCACGGGTGCGACCAAGCGGCCGTTTATTCCGCTCGACAAGCGAGGCTGATCGGCGGTTTAATTGATGGAAAGAGCGGCACCGATGGGAGGCGGGCCGATGCGCAAGGGAGCGGAACGACAGGGCGGCCAGCCACCTTCAGGGACCCGGGCCACGGGTTACGGATGGTTGCGTCCCGGATTCCTCACCATGCCATTGCCCGCCAACGACAATCGGATGGCACCCCGCTCCCTGCTCCGTCGCCCGCAGACATGGCTGTGGCTGGTCATCGTGGCGGTCGGACTAGCCTGGATCGCCACGCGGTTCTGAACGCCTGATCCAGAATAGAAAAGGCCCGGTTTTCACCGGGCCTTTCGTTTTTCTGAACTCGGCAAGTGCCTATTCGGGCTTACGCTCGATCAGCTCGACCTTGTAGCCGTCCGGATCCTCCACGAAGGCGATGACGCTGCCGCCATGCTTCATCGGCCCCGGCGGGCGGGGAATCTTGACACCCGCAGCCTGCAGCTTTTCGCACAGGCCATAAATATCCGGCACGCCGATGGCAATATGGCCGTAGCCGCTGCCGATCGTGTACGGCTCCTTCTGGCCCCAGTTATGGGTCAGCTCAATCACGGCCTGCTCGGATTCATCGCCGTAGCCGACAAATGCCAAGGTGAATTCGCCCGACGGATAATCTTTCCGCCGCAGCAGCTTCATCCCCATCTTGTTGACATAGAAATCCAGCGATTTCTCGAGATCCAGGACCCTCAGCATCGTGTGCAGCATGCGGTAGGGTGCCGCCTCTGCACCTGAGGTCTTCTGCAATGCGGGGGCTTCACTCATGCTCACTCTCCTCTTGGGTCATGCATTTTTCGATATGGCATTGATATGGCTGGAACAGGTGCAATGTCGAGTCAGCCCTTGCCCCCGGCCACCATGGCAAGAACAGCACGCGCAGCTCTTGCGCTCGGCCCGATTGCCTCGGCGCTGCCTAGCTGCACCGCCACCGCACGGCAGGCATCGATCTGAGCCTGGCGGGCGGCCGGCTCGGTCAGTAATCGCAGCAACGCCGGTGTGATCAGTTCTGGCCGACAACGCTCCTGCAGAAATTCCGGCATGACTTCCCGCTGCTGCAGGATGTTCACAAGTCCTGCATAGGGTGTGCGGATCAAACGCCGGACGATCGCCGCGGTAATCGGATTGACCTTGTAAGCCAGCACGGTTGGCGTTTCAGCCAAGCCGAGTTCCAAAGTCGCCGTTCCGGAGGCTGCCAAAGCAGCCTCCGCCGCGATCATCGCTGCATACCTTTCGGCAGGCGCCTCGATCACCGTGGCCGGCATGGGCAAATTTGGTGCAGCTGCCTTTACCACCGGAGCCACCGTTTCCACGGTCGGCACCAGAAGATGAAGGTTCAGGTCATGAGCTTTCAATTGCCGCAGCACATCGGTGAACACCGGTAGCAGGCGATTAACCTCACCTTTCCGGCTGCCAGGCAGGAGAGCAAGCAGGCGCGCATCCGGTGCAATGCCATGGCGCTCGCGAAAATTCCGTTCGGCTGCCGCCTCGGCTTGGCGAGCCCGCGCCAGGGTCTCCACAGCGGGGTGACCGACAAAAGTGGTTTTGAGGCCGACAGCCTCGAAATATGGCGGCTCAAACGGCAGCAGGACCATGAGATGGTCATAGAGCCTCGTCAGTCTCTCCGCCCGCTTCGGGCGCCACGCCCAGACCGTTGGCGCGACATAGTGCACCAGCGGGAAACGATGCTCTGAAACGCGCTGATCAAAGAGGCGCTGCGCGACGCGGCGCGTGAAGCCGGGGCTATCGATGGTGACGACAACATCCGGCGGGTTGTCCTGTATAAACCGCGCCGTCTGGTCGATACGCCGCAGCAACAGACGCGCGCGCGGCAGAATCTCGACCAACCCCATGACCGACAGGTCTGCAATGGGAAACAGGCTTTGCAGACCCTCCGCAATCATCTGGGCACCGCCCACGCCTTGGAAGACAACATTCCCGCTGGTCTGCTCCCGCAGCGCCCGCATGAGGCCTGCGCCAAGGACATCACCGGATGGTTCACCCGCGATCAAGGCAATGCGTAACGGCCGGGCCTCACTCATCGCGGAAGCCCACCAGGAATAGACCTAGGCGATCCGCTGCAGCGGCGGTTTCCCGCGCATCGACGATCAACGCGGCACCAGCTTCCACCGCAATGCCCTTCAATCCCGCAGCCGCGGCATTCTCAACAGTCGTCACACCGATGGTTGGCAGATCGACCCGGCGTTCCTGCTGCGGCTTCACGCACTTCACCAAGACGCCGCCACGCGCGGCCGGCAGCGATGCCATCCGGTCCAGCAACGCATCGGTGCCTGCATCATCCTCCAGACCCACTACCTGTCCATTGCTGGCAACTGCGGCCTGGCCGCGATCAGCGCGCCCCAAGGCACGGGCAGCGGCGATGCCTACGGCTATGTCAGTCCTTTGGAAGGCATCGGGCGCCAGTGCGCCGTATTGCTTGTCCTTCGCAAGGATTTCGGCGGTGATCTCGTCAGCGCCGACAACGCCAAAGCCCTCCTGTTCGAACACGGCGACAACGACCCTCAGAATGGCATCATCGCCAACCATCGCCGCTTTGATGAAGCTAGGCAGTAGCATTGCGCCCCGCCAGTCCGGCTTCAACATCGAGAAATCCGGCTTGGCTACCCGTCCGCACAAGCAGACATCTTGCACCCCGGCTTCCCGCAAGGTTTTCAGTAGACGGCCAACCTGGGGCAGATCCAGCCACGCATGGTCCGTCCCCGCGACAGTGGCCGGATCGCAAAAGCCGTTCAGCGCTGCAATGAAAAGAGGACGTCCCTCGGCATGGCAGACATCACGGACCAGCGCCGGAATGCGTCCGCCGCCAGCAATCAAGCCAAGTTTACGAGGATGTGCCATCCGCCTGCGGCTGACAGATGCCGCGCTTTGAGGCATTGCGGATGAAGGTGATCACCTCTTGCACCAGAGCGACTTGCGCAAATTTCCGTGCAACTTCGTCCAGTCGCTGAACGAAGGTTCCGCCGCCGCTGAAGAGCTGATCATAGGCGGCGCGCAGGCTGGTGATGTCTTCGCGCTCGAACCCGCGCCGCTTCAAGCCGACAAGGTTCAGGCCGGTCAGATGCGCCCGGTTCCCGATTACCATACCGTAGGGAATGACATCCTGCTCCACGCCGGACATTCCGCCGATCATGGCATGCGGACCGATGCGGCAGAACTGGTGCACCGCCGCCAGACCGCCAACAAAGGCGAAATCTCCGACTTCGATATGCCCCGCAAGCGTGGCGTTGTTCGCCATGATCACGTTGTTGCCGAGCAGGCAGTCATGGGCGACATGTGCACCAGCCATGAACAGGCAATTATCACCGACCCGCGTCAGCATGCCGCCGCCTTCGGTTCCGGGATTCATGGTGACTCCTTCCCGGATGGTATTGTTCTTGCCAATCACCAGGCGTGACGGCTCGCCCTTGAATTTCAGATCCTGGGGCTGATGGCCGATGGAGGCGAACGGAAAAATCCGGGTGCCCTCTCCCACCGTCGTAATGCCGGCAACCACGGCATGGCTCAGCAGCTCGACGCCATCGCCCAATTCAACCTGCGGACCGACATGACAATACGGGCCGATGCGGACGCCGGCGCCGATTTTCGCGCCATCTTCGACAACAGCGGTGGGATGGATCTGCGACATCGATTACTTCTTATCGAGGATCATGGCGGAGAATACCGCCTCGGCTGCGAGCTTGCCGTCAACCATGGCTTTGCCCTCGAATTTCCAAACCGCGCCGCGCTGCTTCAGCGCCGAGACGTGGATATGCATCTGATCGCCGGGCGTAACCGGCTTGCGGAAGCGCGCCTCGTCGATGGTCATGAAGTAGACGAGCTTGCCTTCCGACTCCTTACCCAGCGTATAAACCACCAGCACCGCCGCCGTCTGGGCCATGCTTTCCACGATCATCACGCCGGGCATGACAGGCTGGGTCGGGAAATGGCCGGTGAACTGCGGTTCGTTCATCGTCACATTCTTGATGCCGACGGCGCTTTTGCCGGCATGCATCTCCACAACCCGATCAATGAGAAGCATCGGGTAACGGTGCGGAATCATCTCCATGATACGGAGAATGTCGACGGAACCTGCGCTGGCTCCAGCCTGGGTATCATTCATTTTGCGCACCCTTCTTTTGCGTCAGCCGCCTAAGGGTGGCGACCTGACGGAAATATTCCTTCACTCTCGTTGCCGGAATGCCGAAGTAGCTTTCCCCAGCAGGGATATCGGTCATCACGCCCGACTTTGCTCCCACTCTCGCCCCCATCCCCAATTTCAGATGGCCCGCGACGCCACTCTGCGCCGCCAGAACCACGAAATCGCCAAGCTGGGTCGATCCGGCGATGCCGGCCTGAGCGACAACAATGCACCCTCGACCGAGGGTCACGTTGTGCCCGATTTGCACCAAATTATCAATCCAACACCCCGGTCCGATGACCGTGTCCGGGCCGGCGCCACGGTCCACCGTCGTGTTGGCGCCGATCTCGCAATCGTCGCCGATCACAACGCGGCCAAGTTGCGGAACCTTCACGTGTCCGGTGGGGTCCGGGGCGAAACCAAAACCATCCTGTCCGATGCGCACCCCGGGATGGAGCGTCACCCGGCTACCGATAATGCAGTGGGTGAGTGTGACAGAAGGACCAATCCGGCAATCAGCGCCGATGACGACGTTGCGCCCAACTACCGTGCCCGAGCCAATGGAACTGCCTGGTCCGATCTCGGCACCGGCCTCGATGACGGCCAGAGGACTGATCGAGATCCCCTCTCCCAGCTTAGCTCCATCCTGGATCACGGCTGATGGGTGAATGCCGGCCGGCGGCTTCGGCGCCGGATAAAACAGCTGCGCCGCGCGGGCGTAGCTTAGATACGGCTTGGGTGACAGCAGCAAAGCCACATCCGGCGGTGCCAAGCTGCGATGCTTTTCATGCAGGATGCAGGCACCGGCCTTGGTGGCAGCAAAGGCATCGGCGTATTTCGGATTGTCCAGAAACGCCAGTTGCTCCCCATTGGCTTGATCCAGGGGAGCAACATCTATGATCTGCTTCGAGGCTTGAGTGGGATCGACCAGCTCGGCACCTATGCGGCTAGCCAATTCGCCCAGACTGAAGGGCCCGGCCCGCTCAAAGAACCGCGGATCCGCCATTGCCCTATTTCCCTGAAGGCAGGGCCACCTTGACCGTCGGCAGGCGCTGATCGAGGCGCTTCAGAACTTCCGGGGTGATGTCGATGCTGTCGCCGACAAAAAGCTGGACCTGTGCGCGGTCGAGAACAAAGTTGAAGCCGCGTTCCGTCGCAAGGCCCTTCAGGATTTCGATGACCTGCAGGGTGACCTGCTCACGAACGCCGTTCAACATCTTCTCCAGCGACTGAGAGCGTTCCTGAATACGCTTCTGCAGGTCGATTACCTTGGTCTGGAAAGCCTGCCGTCGCTGTTCGAAAACTTCCGGCGTGACCACCGAGCGCTGACGGGCGATCTCCTGCTCCTCTGCGCGCAGCTTTTCTTCTTCCTTGGCGATCTCCGACTGGAAGCTGGCGCGGTATTGCTCCAGCTGCTGCCGCGCATTTTTCAACGCCGCCGCCTCACGATTGATCCGCTGTGAATCGATTACCGCGATCACCGCCGGCGGAACCTTGGTTTGCGCGCTGGCGATAGCGGGCAACATCAGCCCGGCGAATGCCGCCAAGATCAGCGCAACTCTCTTCATCCGAAACATTCGTTTTACTTCCTGTTAGAAACGTGAACCGAAGTTGATCCGCACCAGTTCGTCTTCGTCGTAATCTTCCTTGACGACAGGAACGCCGAAATCGACGCGGATCAGGCCAAGCGGCGACTTCCACTGTACGCCGGTGCCGATCGACACGCGGGGGCTGGCGGAATCGACCACCTCGGGGCCGGAGTCGCTGGTATCCCAAAGTGCGCCAATCTCGGTGAACAAGCGGCCCTTAATGCCGAACTCGTTTGGCAAGCCGATCGGGAAGCTCACATCCGCTTCAGCCTTGTAGTACTTCTCGCCGCCCAGCGCGTCGCCAGTCGTGATATCGCGCGGTCCAATACCGCCGGTTTCGAAACCACGGAAGGTATCGCCGCCGATGAAGTATCGGTTCGGGAGCCGCACATCGTCGCCGAGCGCGTTGATTATACCGGCTTCGGCACCAAGCGACAGAACAACGTCCTCCGACAACGAATAGTATTTATATCCGGTCAGAACGTTCTTCAGATAGCGCTCGGTGCCGCCAAGACCAGCCACTTCCTGGGACAAGCGCAGAACGTAACCCGTCGTCGGTTCTATACGATCGTCGCGGCGATCGTAGGTCAGGCTGTGACCGATGGCCGAGGTCAGATAGGTGCCTTCCTGGGCCTTGATGAAACGAGAAGCTGAAAACTGAATGTCGTCAATCTTATCCTGCCGGATGCGGTAGTAAACCTGCTGCGACAGATGCTCGGTGATCGGATAGGCGAAGCGCGGGGACGCCTGGGTCGTCGTCTGATCCAGGCTGCTGCGGCGCTCGTAGTCAGTACGACGCCGTGACACGTCGATGCCGGCCGCCAGTTCGCGATCGAGGAAATACGGCTCGGTGAAGCCCATATCCACCTGCTGACGCCGCGTCGACAGGCTGAAGCCGATCTTCAAATCTTGGCCACGGCCCAGCAGATTGCGCTCGCGGATCGAGATATCGCCCAGCACGCTTTCCGTCGTTGAGTATCCGACGCCTACAGACAATTCGCCAGTGGACCTCTCGGTAACCTCAGTCGTCAGGACAACCTTGTCGGGAGCGCTCCCCCGGTTCTCGGTGATCTCGACCTTGTCAAAGAAGTTCAGACCGCGCAGTCGGGTACGGGTACGCCGCAGCTTGGCGGCATTGAATGCATCGCCTTCCGCCAGACGAAATTCGCGCCGGATCACCTTATCGAGCGTGCGCACGTTGCCGATGATGTCGATCCGCTCGACGAAGACGCGCGGGCTTTCACCGATGGTATAGGTGATATCGATGATCCGCTTCTCGCGATCCTTCTTCACCTCCGGTCGCACGTCGACAAAGGCATAGCCCAGCCGACCTAGCTCGGTCGTAATGTCCTGAATGGTGCTCTCAACCTGGTCCGCGTTGTAGAACTCGCCGGTTTTCGTGGTGACGAAGGGCAGCAGCTGAGCGCCTTCAACGCCCTTGATCTGGCTGACCACATCCATCGCTCCGAAGCGGTAGCGATCACCCTCTTCCACCGTGAAGGTGATGATGAAGCTCTCGCGGCTCGGCAGCAGCTCCGCGACCGCATTGATGACACGAAAATCCGCAAAGCCCTTGCTCAGATAGAATTTGCGCAGCTTCTCGCGGTCAAAAGTCACGCGATCCGGGTCATAGCTGTCATCGGAACTCAGGAAGCGATACCAGGCCGTTTCCTTGGTCTGGATCTCTTCACGCAGGCGGGAATCGCTGAACCTTTGATTGCCGATGAAGCGGATGCGGCTGACACCGGTCACCGGGCCTTCGGTGATCTCGAATACCAGATCCACACGGTTCTGCGGCAGCTGGATCACCTTCGGCTCGACCGTCGCAGCAAAGCGGCCGGAGCGGCGATAGATCTGCTGGATCCGCTGGGTATCAGCCTGCACCTTGGCGCGGGTGTATACCTGCCGCGGCTTGAGCTGCAGCTCATTGCGGATCTGGTCTGCCTGAATGCGGCGATTGCCTTCCAGGAGGATACGATTGACGACCGGGTTTTCGGTTACGCGCACGATCAGCGTACCGCCCTGCAGGCGCAGATTGACGTCGGAGAACAATCCCGTCGCAAACAGCGCCTTCAACGACTTGTCGGCTTCCACGCCGCTATAGTTGGAGCCCGGCTGCAGCGTCAGATAATTCTGAATGGTTGAGATTTCGATGCGCTGATTGCCCTCGACGACAATGTCGCGGATCGGCTGGCCTTCTTGAGCCCGCACATACGACACGAACACGGAAAGGATCAGAACGGCAATCAGGGCCGCGTTGCGTACGATACGCAGTTTTCCGCTGCGGAACATCTCCGGCACTACCCCCTTCGCTCCTCTCGGCCGCACCTCACTTAGCCCGTTTTACGAGAAAAGCCCAGTGAGGAAATTGAAAATCGGCAGGCGATTCAAGTCGTTCCAGGTTGCGAAGAGAAACAGCGAAAGAACCAACGCAAAGCCGATCCGAAAACCGTATTCCTGCGCACGCTCGCCCAGGGGCCGGCCGCGCAGCGCCTCGATGCCATAGAACAGCAGATGTCCCCCATCCAGCATCGGGACAGGAAAAAGGTTGATCAGGCCAATCGCCACCGACAGGGTCGCCATCAGCGATATCAGGCCAAGCCAGCTAGCCCGGGCTACATCCCCAGACATCTTGGCAATGCCAAGCGGGCCGCTCAGTTGGTCTCCCGATTCGCGACCTTCGATGATGCGGCCAAGATAGGTGAAAGTATTGGCCACCACGTTCCAGGTTTCGCGAACCGCCTGGACCACGGCCGTCGCAGGATCGTGCCGGACGAACTCGACGCCGGCAGTGCGAATGCCGATCTGGCCAACCCGCTGGCTGCCGCCCAGGCCGTCGGGCACGTCAGTGCGACGCGGTACAACCGTGATATCGACCTCCTGCCCGTCGCGCAGCACGCGGAACAGAATAGGCGTTTCAGCCCGCAAGGCTACGAAAGCTCGCAATTCCTCAAACCGCTGAATGGTCGTGCCATCAGCGCTGACGATCCGGTCTCCCGGCTGCAAGCCGGCCTCTTCTGCCGCGCCGCCTTCCACCACGCTGCCGACCACAGGCGGCGTGAAAGGCTGACCAACGAGGCTGAACAGGGCCGCATAGATGAGGATCGCAAAAAGAAAGTTGGCCACGGGCCCCGCAGCCACGATAGCAGACCGCGCCCGCAGGCCCTGATGATGGAAGGATACCTTGCGGTCGGCCTCGCTCATTGCAGACACGGCCACGTTGTCCGCGCTGGAGGCGGCATCGGCATCGCCGAAAAACTTTACGAAGCCGCCGAGCGGAATGGCGCTGATCTTCCAGCGCGTTCCATGGCGATCATTCCAGCCGAACAATTCCGGGCCAAAGCCGATCGAGAAGACTTCGACCCGCACGCCGCAGCGCCGCGCCACCCAGTAATGCCCCAGCTCATGTACGAAAACGATGATGGTCAGGACGATGACGAAGGGGATGATGTATCCGGCAAGATTGACGATGAAATCCATGGCACCTCGACAGCCGGCAGATTATGCCCGGCCACGCCCTCTCGTTTGCATCTGCACCACCCGGTCATCGCCCGCCGGATCGATCAGATGCGCTGCGTACCGCCTTGCGTCGCCGTCCGCCATACGCACCGCGTCAAGGCTGTCCAACGCCCCCGACGGAACGCGGGCCAGCGTCTGTTCGACAATCCGCGTAATGTCCAGAAAACCGATCCGACCGTTCAGGAAGGCATCCACGGCCACTTCATTTGCCGCGTTCAGGATAGTAGGCGCCGCGCCCCCTGTTTGCAAGGCCTGCCGGGCCAAGTTGATTGCCGGAAATCTAGCAGAATCAGGCACTTCGAAGGTCAGCTTGGCGATAGCCGCCAGATCCAGCCGCGCCGCCGGGGTCGGCATTCGGCCCGGCCAGGCCAGGGTAACTGCAATCGGGGTCCGCATATCCGGTGTGCCGAGCTGAGCCAGCACCGACCCGTCGACATAGGACACCAGGCTGTGGATCACCGACTGTGGGTGGATCAGGATCTCGATCCGCTCTTCCGGCACCGGAAAGAGGAAGCTGGCCTCGATCAGCTCAAGCCCCTTGTTCATCAAGGTCGCCGAGTCGACGGAAATCTTGGCTCCCATGCTCCAGACAGGATGCGCGATCGCCTGAGCCGGCGTCACTTCCCGCATCTCCCCTAAGCTGAGGGTGCGGAACGGACCGCCAGACGCGGTCAGGATGACCCGGTCAATCTTCTCCGCGGCATCGAAATCGAAGACCTGGAAGATTGCATTATGTTCGGAATCGACGGGCAGGATGGTTGCGCCATGCAATGCCGCTTCGCGGATGACCAGAGCGCCGGCGCAGACCAGGGTCTCCTTGTTGGCGAGAGCGACAATGGCTCCCCGGCGGACGGCCGCCAAAGTCGGTTCCAGCCCGGCAGCGCCGACAATGGCCGCCATCACCCATTCAGCAGGACGGGCCGCCGCCTCGGTGATCGCCCTGCTCCCACCGGCGGTCTCGATCCCGCTGCCCGCCAGACGCTGGCGCAACTCAGGTAACAGGCTGTCATCGCCGATCACCGCCAGCTTGGCGTTCAGAGCAAGCGCCTGCTCGGCCAGCAGGGCAACGTTACGCTGAGCCGTCAGCGCCTCGACCGGAAAGCGTTCGGGTTCGCGCGCGATCAGATCCACTGTGGAGCGGCCGATCGATCCGGTAGAGCCCAGGATCGTGACCCGCCGCGTGCTGTTGTCGCCCTGTTTCATGGCCATAGCCTATCGCGCCAGTAAAGCAATATCAGCGCAGCAGTTGGTGCCGCGAACAGCAATCCATCCACGCGGTCCAGCACGCCGCCATGTCCGGGGATCAGATTGCTTGCATCCTTCACCTTAAAATGCCGCTTCACCGCGGATTCCGTGAAGTCTCCTGCCTGCGCCACAACCGCCAATACGGCGCCAAGAATCGCCAGAGCCAGGACGGGAAGCCCCGGTTCCATGCTGACCATTATGGCGCTGGCGATGGCGGCACAGATCATCCCACCGATCAGCCCCGCCCATGTCTTATTCGGGCTGATGCTTGGTATCAGCTTCGGTCCGCCGATAGTGCGGCCCGCAAAATAAGCGCCGATATCGGTCGCCCAGACGATGACCATGAGCCAGAAAACCACCTGCAGGCCATGCTCGGGCTGGTTCCTCAGCCAAAGCAAAGCCAAACACGGCAGGCCGATGTAAAGAAACCCGGCAGCATGCCAAAGGAAATGGCGCGACGAGCGCACGCCCAGAACAAGGGCGCCACTGAAAACAATCGTCAACGCCCAATCGAAGCGCCCATCCATGGCGAAATAAAGACTGGCCAGCAAACCAAATCCGCCGGCGAACATCTTGTCATGCGCGTATCGCCCAGGCAGACGCAGCCATTCCCACAGCATCGCCACCGCCGCCACGACGACCAACGCCGCGAATGCCCAACCGCCAAACCACACTGCGGCCACTGCCACCGGCAGCATCACGGCGGCCGAAAGAACGCGGGTCTTCAAGCCACTGCGTTTTGCTTGCTGTTGCTGATCACTCACCGCTGCCGCCATAGCGCCGTTCGCGGCGCTGGAATTCCTCAACCGCGGCAGCGAGATCCTGGGATGAGAAATCTGGCCATAGCTTATCGACGAAGATCAATTCGCTATACGCCGACTGCCAAATGAGGAAGTTCGACAGCCGCTGCTCACCACTGGTGCGAATGATCATATCCGGGTCCGGAATGCCAGCCGTCTGCAGATGATTGGCAAAGCTCGTCGTCGTAATGTCCTGCGGCGACAGCTTTCCGGCTGCCACCTGCTCGGCCAGGCGGCGACATGCCTCCACGATCTCGTCCTGCCCGCCATAGCTCAACGCAATCACCAAGGTGAGCGTGTGGTTGTTTTGCGTCTTGGCCTCGGCCTCGGTGATCAGTTCGACGATATCCGGAGCCAGACGGCTGCGATCGCCGATCATGCGGATGCAGACGTCGTTGCGGGCCAATTCATCGAGTTCACGACGGATGTAGAGCCGCAGCAACTCCATCAGCCCGTTGACTTCACTCTCGGGGCGCTTCCAGTTCTCCGAAGAGAAAGCATAAAGGGTAAGATACTCGATCCCCAACCGGCGGCAGGTGCGCACCACTTCGCGGACCGCGTCGACCCCCTGGCGATGTCCCAGATTGCGCGGCAGGCCGCGCGCCTTGGCCCATCGCCCGTTGCCATCCATGATGATGGCAACGTGACGCGGCGGAGCCGGCGCGAGCACTGGCGATGCAATCGGCTGCGACATTAGATTTGAAGGATCTCCTTGGTCTTCTGCGCCAGCATCTCGTCGATCTTCTTGGTCGCTTCGTCGGTCAGGCGCTGGATTTCCTCTTGCCACATCTTGGCGTCGTCTTCGCCAAGCTCGCCGTCCTTCTCCAACTTCTTGAGGCTGTCCATGCCGTCGCGACGCACGCCACGCACGGCCACCTTGGCCTGCTCGGCATATTGCCCGGCAACCTTGGTAAGCTCCTTGCGCCGCTGCTCGTTCAGCTCAGGTATCGGGATACGGATCAACTGACCATCCGCCTGCGGATTGAGTCCCAGGCCACTGGCGGCAATTGCCTTCTCGACTGCCTTCACATTGGACTTGTCCCAGACCTGAACACTGATCATGCGCGGCTCCGGCACGCTCACGGTGCCGACCTGATTGATCGGCATCATGCTGCCATAAACCTCGACGCGGACTGGATCGAGCATGCTGGCCGTGGCACGGCCCGTCCTCAGGCCGGCATATTCGTGCTTCAGCACCTCGACGGCCTTGTTCATCCGCCGCTCAATGTCGTCAATATCCGGTTCGGCCACTTTGCCCTCTCCCGTACTCAGTATTTCCGCAAATATGTCAATATATTGGCTGTAGCAGGCCGCTTACGAGCCTTCGATAACCGTGCAGCGGCCATTACCGGCCAGCACTTTGGCGAAGCCCCCTGGTTCGTGCAAGGAGAACACCAAAATGGGAATCTTGTTTTCGCGGGCCAGGCTGATCGCCGAGGCATCCATCACCTTCAGGTCCTGCTGCAGCACGTCCATGTAGGTCAGGCGCTCATACCGGGTGGCCTGCGGGTTGGTCTTCGGATCGGCGCTGTAAACGCCGTCAACCTGGGTTCCTTTCAGCAGGGCGTCGCAGCCCATTTCCGCCGCCCGGAGGGCTGCCGCCGTATCCGTGGTGAAGAAGGGATTACCTGTGCCAGCGGCGAATATCACCACCCGGCCCTTTTCCAGATGTCGGATGGCCCGGCGCCGGATATAGGGCTCGCAGACGGTATCCATGCGGATCGCGGACATGACCCGGGTGGCGACCCCGTGGGACTCCAGAGCATGCTGGACGGCCAGGGCGTTAATCACCGTGGCCAGCATGCCCATGTAGTCCGCCGAGGCCCGCTGCATGCCGCGGGTCGCGCCGGCTACGCCCCTGAAGATATTGCCGCCGCCAATGACCAGGCAGACCTGCGCCCCCAGGGCATGGACCGCCTTCACCTCAGCGGTGATTCGATCAACCGTTTGAAAGTCGATGCCATAGGGGATGGGCCCCATCAGGGCCTCGCCAGAGCATTTCAGCAGGACACGGTTGTATTTTATGGCCATTAATTTCCTCGGCGACGGTCTATGGCGCCGAGCAGCGGGCCATCGGCGCGGGCGAATCTTATGGCGGACGTTATAGCATGCGCCCCCGCCGAGCCCCAGCCATGCGGGTGCCGCATGTAAGCACCGGATGTAAAAAGGGGGGCCGGAGCCCCCCTCTTCCTCTTATTTAGCCGGCCATCTTGGCGACTTCGGCGGCGAAATCGTCCGCCTTCTTCTCGATACCCTCGCCCAGCTGGTAACGGACGAAACCGGTCACCTCGATGGGGGCGCCGGCATCCTTGGCCGCCTTCTCCACCGCCTTGGCAACCTGGGTCTCGCCATCGATCACGAAGGTCTGCTCCAGCAGGACGACTTCCTGGTAGAACTTGCGGATACGGCCTTCGACCATCTTGGCGACGATGTCAGCCGGCTTGCCCGAACCCGCAGCCTGCTCGGTCAGCACCGCGCGCTCGCGTTCGACGGCGGCCTGATCGAGATCCTGGATGGTGGTCGCCTGCGGGTTAGCGGCCGCGATATGCATCGCCAGCTGCTTGCCGAACTGCTCCAGCACCTCGCGCTTGCCGGTCGACTTCAGACCGACCAGAACACCCAGCTTGCCGAGGCCATCGGCCAGGGCGCTGTGCACATAGGCCACGACAACACCGCCGTCGACAGTCATCTTCTTGGCGCGGCGCAGCGTCATGTTCTCGCCGATGGTGGCGATCGCCTGCGTGATCTCTTCCTTCACGGTGCGGCCGGTACCCGGGAAAGCCGCCGCCTCCAGCGTGGCGATGTCATCGCCAGCCGAGAGGGCGACCTGCGCGATACTACCCGCCAGCGCCTGGAACTGCGGGTTGCGGGCGACGAAGTCGGTCTCGGCATTCACCTCAACGACAGCGCCGGCGTTATCCTTGATCGCCACGGCGATCAGACCTTCGGCAGCCACACGGCCCGCCTTTTTGGCGGCCGCAGACAAGCCCTTCTTGCGCAGCCAATCGATCGCGGCATCGAGATCGCCATTGGTCTCAGCCAGCGCCTTTTTGCAATCCATCATGCCCGCGCCGGTCTTCTCGCGCAGGTCCTTCACCAGGGCCGCAGTGATCTCAGCCATGTCTGTCCTCATTTGTCTGCAATGGTTGACCGGTCATCGACCGGTCACAGAAACGGCTGTGGCGCCCCGCCGGAAAGCGACTGGGGCGCCACGACCAGTTCATCAGGCTTACGCCTGGGCCGCGGCTTCGCCTTCGGCGGCAGCCTCGGGCAGCGCTTCAACCGGCATCTCTTCCGAAGCGCCAATGTCGCCACCGCTGGCTGCGATCTGCTCCTCGAGGCCGCCGAGGACGGCAAGCGAGAACAGGTCGCAGTAGAGGTTGATGGCGCGCAGCGCGTCGTCGTTGCCCGGCACCGGATAGGTGATGCCCTGCGGGTCCGAGTTCGAGTCGAGGATAGCGACAACCGGAATGTTCAGGTTGCGGGCCTCGGCAATGGCAATGTCTTCCTTGACCGTGTCGATCACGATCATGATGTCCGGCAAGCCGCCCATGTCCTTGATGCCGCCCAGGGCGCGGTCGAGCTTCTCGCGCTCGCGCGTCAGGTTCAGCACTTCCTTCTTGGTCAGGCCGGCAGTGTTCTGCTCGGACGAGAGCAGCTCTTCCAGCTCCTTCAGGCGCTTGATCGACTGGGAGATGGTCTTCCAGTTGGTCAGCATGCCGCCGAGCCAGCGATGGTTCACGTAGAACTGGCCGCACTTATTGGCCGCCTCGGCAATCGCCTCGGAAGCCTGGCGCTTGGTGCCAACGAACAGCACACGGCCGCCGGCAGCGACAGTGTCGCGCACCGCCTGCAGGGCACGATGCAGCATCGGGACCGTCTGCTGCAGATCGATAATATGGATGTTGTTGCGCTCCCCAAAGAGGAACGGCTTCATCTTCGGGTTCCAGCGGTGAGTCTGGTGACCGAAATGGACGCCAGCTTCGATCAGCTGACGCATAGTAAAGGTCGGCAGGGTCATCTCTCGATCCTTCTCCGGTTGGGCCGCCGCAGGCACGTCCACCTTCCAAGGAAGGGTCGGACACCGGAACGCCGCCATGGGATGTCTCCCCATGGTTGCGCAAGCCTGCGTGTGGGTTTGAACGCGGGGCTTGTAGCCGGTTCGGGCTGCGATAGCAAGCCCCCTTCTCCCGACCTCCCTTCGATGTCCCCGGAGCTCGATACTCGGTATACGGGCACTGGCGCCCGGACCCGGGTCGTGTTCATATGCAAACATGTCGGACGGGGCCATCACACAGCAAGATCTGGATAAGCTCTTGGTTAATCAGGAGCGTTTCGCCCGCGGCATGCGCGGGGGCAGCCGGCTCAATCTGCAATTCCGGGATGCCTCGGGCCTGGATTTCAGCAATCGAGATCTACGAGAGGCCGCCCTGGTCGGGGGCCGGTTCCGGCGCAGCAACTTCAAGTTTGCCAAGCTGTCGGGGGCCAATTTCTACGGCGCCGACCTGGAAGCTGCCGATTTCACCTCGGCCGACCTTTCCCGGGCCGATCTGAGAGGAGCGATTTTGCGAGGTGCGATCCTAGAATTCGCCGATCTCTCGGGTGCCGATCTGCGCGACGGCAAACTGCTGAAGCCGGATGAAGACGGCAACCTGATCTCGATTGCCGTGGGCGGCGCAGTCACCGAGAAGGCGCAGATGACCCATTCCAAGCTGGTCGGCGCCAAGCTGGGCCGCATCATGAGCCAGCAGGCCGATCTCAGCCATGCCAATATGGCCAATGCCAAACTCGTCGACGCCGATCTGTCGAATTCAGACCTGCGCGGTGCCATCTTCGTGGGGGCCGACCTGACCAACACCAATATGAGCGGCTGCACCCTTTCCGGAGCCGTGCTGGCTGGGGCTTTGATGAACGGCACGCGTTTCGATGGAGCCGACCTCGCCGGCGCCTTCTTTCGGCAAAGCGAAATACGCGATGCGCGCATCAATGGCGCGCTATTGCCGAAGACGATCAACGATCTCGACAAACCGTTGCAGATCATCCTGCGCGAGCACCTGACCTGGGCGGAATCGCTTGGTACCAAAGGCCGGCGCGCGGATTTCAGCCGGCTTGATATGTCAGGGGTGAAATTGCCGCTGATCGATTTGTCGGCGGCGCTTTTTGTACAATCCACGCTTGTCGAAGCCGACTTTGGCGGCACCTCATTGACGATGGCCGATTTCAGCGATGCCATGCTGCTCAACGCCAATTTCTCCGGCGCCGATCTGCGGGGTGTGAAATTCGCCGGCGCCAATCTGATTGGGACCAATTTCCGGGGCGCCAAGGTCACCCCGATGCCGATCTCCTCCATGCATGGCAAGCGCTGGCATGCCAATTTCGAGAATGCCAATCTCAGCCAGTCGAACCTGACCGCCTGTCAGATGGAAGGCGCCAACTTCACGAGAGCGATTCTGATGCACGCCGATTTACGCGACGCAAACCTGCGCGGCGCCTGTTTCAGGGGAGCTGATCTCACGGGAGCGGATCTGCGGGATGCCGACGTCACAGGTGCCGATTTCACCCAAGCCACTGGCGTGAACTTGTCCTGACCACGTCAATTCATGCTAATCTGCCGGCTGCGGCCACGCGACAATCAATCACAATGAACAATCCCGTCAAGGTCATAGCCCAGTACGAAATCGACGCCTTATTCGAGGAGCACGCCAATTACGTGCGCGGCATACGCGGCGGCAAACGCATGGTGCTGCATTTCCGTGACGCATCCCGGCTGGACTTCAGCGGCAAGGAACTGAGCTCAGCCGATTTCGTGGGCAGCAAAATCAACTATGCGGATTTTAGCCATTCGGTATTGATCGGCTCGTCGTTCTTCGCCGCCGATCTGCAGGGGGCCGATTTCCGCCGCGCGGACCTCACCAAGGCCGATCTGCGGGGTGTCAATCTGCGCAACGCCAATCTGGAATCGGCCAACCTGACCAATGCGGATATCCGTGATGGCGTTCTGCTGCGCCCGGATGAAGATGGCAATCTGATTGCCGTACTCAAGCGCGCGACCTCGATCGACAATGCCAAGATGGCCGGCGCCAACCTCACCTCCGCCAAGCTTGGCAAAGTGGTCGGCCGCAATACCGACCTCAGCAACTGCAACTTCTCCAATGCCAAGCTGAATGGTGCAGATCTATCCGGCTCCAACCTGTCCGGCTGCCTTTTCACCGGCGCCGACCTGACCGGATCGAACCTGTCGCATTGCGTTCTACACGGATCCGTGCTGGCCGGTGCAGTCCTGAACGAAACCAATTTCGATGGCGCCGACCTGACCGCAGCCTATTTCAGGCCGATGGATCTGCGCGATACCGATCTGACCAAGGCCATCCTGCCGCGCAGTCTGGATAACCTGGATCGCTCGCTGCAATTCATCGTGCGCGAACACCTGACCTGGATCGACACGCTTGGCAAGCAAGGCATGCGAGTGGACTTCAGCCGTTACGATCTGTCCGATCTCAAGCTGAACAACATCAATTTCTCGGCAGGCGATTTCTCGTATGCCATCCTGCGAAACACAGATTTTTCAGGTTCGCGCTTCGTGCTGGCCGATTTGCGCGGCGCAATGATGCTCAATGCGAACTTTGCTACCTGCAACCTGCAAGGTGCGAAATTCGACCGCGCCATCATGACCAATGCAGATTTCCGTGGCGCCAAACTGTCCACCGTCAGCATCAGCGGCGCCAAACACCGCCGTCAGGCCGCGAGCCTGCAGGAGTGCAACCTCACGCAAGTGAAATTCCAGGGTGCCGATCTGGAAGGGGCGATCTTCAACCGCTCGATCCTGACGCTCGCCGATCTGCGCAGCGCCAATCTACGCGGCTGCTCTTTCCTCGATGCCGATCTGACCAACGCAGACTTGCGCGGCGCCGACCTGGAAGGCGCCGATCTGCGTGGCGCCATCGGATATCAGCCTTAGGCGACTTCCCGATCTCCGGCGGTTCTAGCCCTAGCCCGCAAGCGACTTCGACGCGATCTCGTAGACATCGCGCGAAAGTTTCGGCGCCGCGAGGATTCGCTCCAGCGCCTGCTTCATCTTCGCTTGCCGCCCCGCGTCAAACCGCTTCCAGCGGCCGAACGGTGCCAATAGCCGCGCTGCCACCTGAGGATTGATCGGATCGAGTTCGAGGATGCGTTCGGCATGGAAATCGTACCCCGAGCCATCGACAGCATGATAATGCAGAGCGTTCGACGTGAAGCTGCCAATCAAGGCGCGGACCTTATTCGGCTTCTGCAGTGAAAATGCCGGATGCTTCAGCAATTCCCGAACGCGCGACAAGGTGCCAGGCAGAACCGAGATAGCCTGCAGGGCAAGCCATTTGTCCAGAACGAGCGGATCGTCCTGGAAACGCTTGTAGAAATCATCCAGCGCCTCTTCACGCTCGCGCCCCTCGATGTCGATCAGCAGACGCAAAGCCGCCATGCGGTCTGTCATATTGTCCGCCTGGCGGTACTGATCGAATATACGGTCCAGCATCGCCTGTTCGTCCTGCGCCAGCACTGAAAGATAAGACAGAGCAGCATTCTTCAGCGCCCGCCGGCCGGCCGAGACGGCATCGGGGCTATAAGAACCGATATTCTGGTTCCCCTCATAGACTCGCAGGAGATCACGCTTAAGCGTTTCCGCAATGCGGCGCCGCAGGGCTTCACGCGCGACATGAATCCCTTCGACATCGACGACAGCCATGCGCTCGGCGATGTAATCCTCGCTGGGCAGCGCAATGGCCTCGGCGGCAAAGGCCTTCTCAAGCGAAGTGTCGCGAAGGATATGGCCGATGGCCTCCACAAAGAGCGGATCGAAGACAATATCCTCGCCCCGCTGACGCGCCTCGACATAATGAAGCAGCAGCTCCGTGGCATATTGCTGCCCAGCTTCCCAGCGTGCAAAAGGATCGGAATCGTGCGCCATCAAAAATGTGCGCTCCGCCCCGCTCTGCGCAGCTTTGACAATCACGGGGGCCGAAAAGCCACGGTTGAGAGACAATGCCCGCGGCTCCGGGACATTAACGAACCGAAAAACCTGCTTGGCGGATTTGACTGGCAATACCCGCGTGGTCTCTGCGACCTCAACCGCCTCGCCTTCCAGACGCAATGGGATTCCCTGCCCCTGCTGATCCAGCAGTCCGACTGCAAAGGGAATATGCATCGGCTGCTTCTCAGGCTGGCCGGGCGTAGGCGGGCATCGCTGCGTCACCGTCAACTCGTAAACGCCCTTCTCGGCGTCATAGCGTCCTTCGACGCCGATCTCCGGCGTTCCCGCCTGGCTATACCAAAGCTTGAACTGCTCAAGATCAGCGCCATTCGCATCGGCCATGGCAGCGACAAACTGGTCGCAGGTCGCCGCCTCTCCATCATGGCGCTCAACATAGAGCTTCATGCCTTTGTTGAAGCCGTCCTTCCCCAGGATCGTCTGCAGCATGCCGATCACCTCGGCACCCTTCTCGTAGACGGTCGCGGTGTAGAAATTATCGATGGCGATGTAAGACTCCGGACGTACCGGATGTGCCAGCGGCCCGGCATCCTCGGGGAACTGGCGGGTGCGCAGCATGCGCACATCCTGGATGCGCTTGACCGGACGCGAGCGCATGTCGGACGAGAATTCCTGGTCCCGGAAAACAGTCAGCCCTTCCTTGAGACTGAGCTGGAACCAGTCGCGGCAGGTGATTCTGTTGCCGGTCCAGTTATGGAAATACTCATGCGCCACTACAGCCTCTATCCCCGCATAGTCGCTATCGGTGGCAGTTTGTGGATCAGCCAGGATGAACTTGTCGTTGAAGACGTTCAGGCTCTTGTTCTCCATCGCACCCATATTGAAGTCGCTAACGGCCACGATGTTGAACAGGTCAAGGTCGTATTCCAGGCCGAAACGCTCCTCGTCCCAGCGCATGGCGCGTTTCAGAGAATCCATCGCATAGCCCGTGCGCCCTTCCTTGCCGTGCTCGACGAAGATGCACAGCTTCACCTCGCGGCCGGAGCGCGTCGTAAAGCGATCCTCATTGCAGGCGAGATCGCCTGCGACCAGCGCAAACAGATAACAGGGCTTGGGGAAAGGATCGTGCCAGACGGCAAAGTGCCGGCCATCCGGCAGGCTGCCCTCCTCGACCAGATTGCCGTTTGACAGCAGCACCGGGTATTTGCTGCGGTCGGCTCGGATCGTGGTCCGGTAGACCGCCATCACGTCCGGACGATCGAGGAAATAGGTGATGCGACGGAAACCTTCCGCCTCGCATTGCGTGCAGAAGACGTTGTTTGAAATGTAGAGACCGGACAGCTGCGTATTCGCCGCAGGATTGAGCAGCGTCTCAATTTCCAGGGTGAAGTTCGCCGGCGGCGCCGAGATGACCAGACCGCTGTCGGAAAGGCTGTACTCATCCTTCTTCAGCGGCCGCCCATCGATGCCGATGCCGACAAGCTTCAGATCCTCGCCATCCAATGTCAGAGGCTTCTGGCCTAATGCATCGTCGTAATTGGCGCGGATGGCCAGACGGGATTTGACCCGCGTGGCATCCGGCTGAAGGTCGAATTCCAGATCGACCGTTTCGATCTGGTAATCGGGTACACGATAATCTTTCAGACGGATTGACTGCGGATGCTCACGGGTATCCATTAAATGTCATAGACCTCGATGACTCCGGGCAGCACCCGAATCTGATGCCGCACCGTGGGATTGATGGCATAGGTTGCCGGCAGACGGATATCGGCTTCCAGTCCACCAGGTAGGCCGGGCTCGTCCAACTTCAATCCCAGCATCACCTGGCCGCGGCCCTTGCCGGCCTTGTCCAGCAATACGCGGATCTGCTCGAAGGAACGGTCATTCTCGACCAGAATCTTGATGCCAGCAGCCGCCCGTGCCGCCACATCATCCAGCTTCTCAGCTTTCTGCGCGCTCAGCCGCGGCTGTTCGCCATCGGCACGGGCCGACAATGTCCAGACGACATTCATGCCGGCCTCAAGCATGTCGCGGTACTGCGCAAGGACTTCCGAGAACAGCATCACCTCGTACATGCCTGAGGCATCGGAGCATTGCACGAAGGCGAAGCGATTACCGGTCTTCTGCGAGGTGCGTTCCTGCTTAGCGATAATGGTACCGGCGATCTTGACGATCTGCTCGCCGGAATGGAGCTGCTTCACCACGTCGCTGTAGCGTTTCACGCCCACACGGTTGAGCGTCGCCTGATAAGCGTCGAGCGGATGGGCGGAAAGATAGAAACCGATGGCCTCGAATTCCTTGGCCAGTTGCTCCATCGGCGTCCAGATTTCGCCCTCAGGCAATTTAGGCAGCCGTTCTTCCGTCTTGCCGCCGCCGAAGAGTGAAACCTGATTGGAGCCGCGCTCTTCTGCCTTGGATTGCGAATAGCGGATCAAGGTCTCCAGGCTGGCAATCACCTTGGCGCGGTTCTTCTCCAGGCTGTCGAAGGCACCCGCCTTGGCGATATTCTCCAGCATGCGCTTGTTCAGCGCGGAAGGATCGACCCGGCCGGCAAAGTCAAACAAGGATTTGAAGGGACCGCCTTTATCGCGCTCCGCCACGATCTGCGCCATCGGCGCGGCGCCGACGTTGCGCACCGCCGCCAAGGCGTAACGGATTGCGCCCTTGCCGTTCGCATCGTATTCGACGGAGAATTCCACCTCGGACTTGTTCACGTCCGGCGGCAACAGGCTGATGCCCTGACGCGCGCATTCCTGACGGAAGACGTTGAGCTTGTCGGTATTCGAAATATCGAGTGTCATCGATGCCGCGATGAACTCGACTGGATAGTTCGCCTTCAGATATGCCGTATGCCAGGCGACCAGCGCATAGGCCGCGGCATGGCTCTTGTTGAAGCCGTAGCCCGCGAACTTTTCGACCAATTCGAAGATGAAGGCGGCACGCTCGGGATCGACGCCCTTCTCCTTGGCGCCGTTGACGAAACGCTCCTTCTGCGCGTCCATCTCTGCCTTGATCTTCTTGCCCATGGCGCGGCGCAGAAGGTCGGCTTCGCCCAGCGAATAACCGGCCAGGATCTTGGCGATCTCCATCACCTGTTCCTGGTAGATGATGACGCCGTAGGTCTCCTCCAGCACCGGCTTCAGCCATTCATGCAGATAGTCCGGCTGCTCCTTGCCATGCTTGCGGGCGATGTAGCTCGGGATATTCTCCATCGGACCCGGGCGATAGAGCGCCACCAGGGCGATCAGGTCTTCGAAGGCGTCCGGCTTCATGTTGCGCAGCATGTCGCGCATGCCGCTACCTTCGAACTGGAACACGCCGACCGCATCGCCACGGCCCAGCAGATCGAAGGTTGCCTGATCCGATAGCGGGATGCTGGACAGATCGATCTGTACGCCGCGCTTGCGGATCAGCGCTATTGCCTTTTCCAGAACGTCCAGCGTCTTCAGGCCAAGAAAGTCGAACTTCACCAGTCCGGCCGCTTCGGCATATTTCATCGAGAATTGCGTCGCCGGCATCGAGGCATGCGGGTCGCGATAAAGCGGCACCAACTCGACCAGCGGACGGTCGCCGATCACTACGCCGGCGGCGTGGGTCGAGGCGTTGCGGTACAGGCCTTCCAGCTTCAGCGCGATATCCATCATGCGCGCGACGGCCTCGTCGCGGTCGCGCTCTTCGCGCAGGCGCACTTCTTCCTTGATCGCCTGGGCAAGCGTGATCGGATTGGCAGGGTTGTTCGGCACCAGCTTGCAGATGCGATCCACCTGGCCGAGCGGCAGTTGCAGCACGCGGCCGACGTCGCGCAAAGCGGCGCGGGCCTGCAGCTTACCGAAAGTGATGATCTGGGCGACGTTGGCCGCGCCGTATTTCTGCTGCACGTAGTCGATCACCTTTTCACGCCGCTCCTGGCAGAAGTCGACGTCGAAGTCGGGCATCGAGACACGTTCCGGATTGAGGAAA
Organism: uncultured Ferrovibrio sp.; assembly: GCF_937960835.1. GTDB lineage: Bacteria > Pseudomonadota > Alphaproteobacteria > Ferrovibrionales > Ferrovibrionaceae > Ferrovibrio. Next base: position 128,115 of record NZ_CALGPC010000018.1, on the reverse strand, counting down.
CGCTCGAACAGCAGGCCAAAGCGCAGGGGGTCAAGATCGGTGATCGTCAGTGCCCAGGCGACCAGTGAGCCGGCGCCCGAACCGCGTCCCGGCCCGACCGCCACGCCGTTGCGCTTGGCCCACTGGATGAAGTCGGCCACGATGAGGAAGTAGCCGGGAAACTTCATCTTGATGATGGTTTCGCATTCGAAGTCGAGACGGTCCCAGTAGGGCTTGGCCGCCTCGCCGCTCACGCCGATCTGCTGTAGCCGGCGCTCCAGCCCTTCCCGCGCCATGCGGCGCAGGGTATCGGCCTCAGACTCGCCGGTGCCATCGCCGAAATTGGGCAGGATCGGCTTGCGCTCCTCGGCCTTCACGGCACAGCGCCTGGCGATGGTGATGGTGTTGTCGATCGCTTCGGGCAGATCGGCGAACAGCACCCGCATCTCCTCGGCCGATTTGAAGCGGTGCTCCGGCGTTACGCGCCGACGGTTCTGCTCGCCCACATAGGTCCCTTCAGCGATACAAAGCAGCGCATCATGCGCCTCGTACATATCCTCGTCGGGAAAATAGCAGTCGTTGGTGGCGACCAGCGGCAGGTCGAGCGCATAGGCCAGATCCAGCAGGCCCGGCTCGGTCTTGGCCTCCAGCGCCCAGCCATGGCGCTGCAGTTCCACATAGATCCGCCCCGGAAAGACAGACGCCAGCCGCTGCAGCTGCTCGCGTGCGGCATCCGCTTGGCCCTCACTGATCAGTCGGGCAATCGGCCCCTGCGGTCCGCCGGTCAGGCAGATCAGCCCTTCATTGAAGGCCTCCAGGTCGGCCCACTGCACCTGGGCCGTCTCACCCTGGGGGGGCTCCAGGAAGGCCTTGGTTGAGAGCTTCATCAGGTTGGCATAGCCCGCCTCGTTCTGGGCCAGCAGGACGATCTTGTCGGGCTCAGGCTTGCGCAGGTTCTTGGACAGACCGTTCTGCTGGTCGGCCCGGGCAAGATTGAGCTGGCAGCCAATGATCGGCTGAATGCCCTTGCCGGCCATCTCCTTGGAGAATTCCAGGGCGCCGAACAGGTTGTTGGTGTCGGTGATCGCCACCGCGGGCATGCGGTGCTTGAGACACAGTTCGGCCAGCTTGCCGACCCGGATCGCGCCCTCGGTTAGGGAATAGGCCGTGTGGACGCGAAGATGGACGAAATCGGCGTGGCTCATGGCAACAGAGGCTGGGCTGGATTTTCGATTCCCGTTCGCCGTCTACGATACGCGACCTAGGGGCTGTAAGCCAGAACGGAAGGATTCCGAATCCCACATGCCGTGTGGCTGAATTATGTTGATTCCCAATATCTTGTGGATAAGTCTTGAAATTCATCCAGGCTTTCCGGAACGCCTGCGGACGAATCCCAAATGCAGGCGAACGAAGCAGAAATCCTGTCTAGGGATTGGGCCGCTCACCAGCCGAGAACGACCCCGCCCCTTCCATCCCTGTGTTCCCTGCATAAGAAAGAACACGACTCCAATCCTGATCAACTGTCGTCATCAGTAAAAATTTTTCATCAGGATATTTCACCTTATTTTTTATAAATTAATCATTATATAATAAATACTTATTGTATGATTTTAATGTGCTAATTTAGAAATGGTGTTGTTTTATTGATATTGTGGCGTCCGGGACAAGAAGATCAAAGCCAATATTCGAATATTGTTATTACAACATGATAATTTAGAGAAACTTTCTAAATTAATATGAAACCTTAAGAGGCGCCTTCCCTGAAGGGACGCCGGCTTTAGAGGGTCTGGATCTGCGCCAGATCGGCCCTGAGCCGTTCGGCGGCGTATTCGATAAAAGCGCGCACCCGGGCCGGGGCGCGCCTTCCTTCCATCTGCACCAGATGCACGGGAACCGGCGGCGGTTCGAAATCCTGCAGCACGATCCTGATCCTTCCAGCCCGCACCTCTGCCGCTACTTGGTAGGAGAGCAGCCGGGTGAACCCCCGGCCTTCAAGCACGGCTGCAATCGCCACGTCGGAGGAATTCAGCACAAGCTGGTGCGGAGGTGCGATCCGCACGCTCTTGGCAAGTTTGTCGAAGGCCCAGTCATGCATGTCGGCACCCGGCGAGGTGAAAATCGCCGGATGGTTTTGCAGATCGGCCGGCGTTTTTGGCTCACCATGCTTTTTCAGATAGGTTGTCGAGGCGCAGGTGACCCGCCGCAATTCCCCGACCTTCACAGCGATGAGGGCCGAATCCGTCAGATGCGCGATGCGCACCGCGACATCGATCCCCTCTTCCATCATGTCGACCACGCGATCGAGCAGCAGCAGCCGTGCCGAGACCTGCGGGTTCTGGTCCAGGAAGCCCATGACTGCCGGCGCCACGTGCAGGCGGCCGAACATCACCGGCGCGGTGATCGCAATCCGGCCGCGTAAGGCGGCGTGCTGACCGGCCGCCGCCGCCTCCGCCTCATCGATATCGGCAAGGATGCGGCGGCAATCTTTCAGGAAACGCTGCCCGCCATCGGTGAGGCGCACACTGCGGGTCGTACGATGCAAAAGCCGGGTACCGATCCGCTCCTCAAGCCCCGCCACGGCCCGGGTCACCACCGGCGGCGACAGGCCCAGACGGCGGGCCGCGGCGGCGAAGCTCTCGGTTTCGGCCACGGCGGCGAAGATTTGCATCGCCTGAAGACGGTCCATCCGATTATTCCATAATCTGGAATATTTATTTGTCAAACTGAGATATTCATTCTTTCTGAGAAACGAGCATCCTGTTGGGCAACGGCAAACGCGAACCGAGGATACGCCATGACCAAGCCCGCCCAACCGATCCGCCTCTATCGCAACGCCCTGTCGGGCCATGCGCATCGCGCTGAACTGATGCTGTCACTGCTGGGGCTGCCGTTTGAGAAGATCGATGTCGACCTCACCAAGGGCGCCCAGAAGAGTCCCGACTTCCTGGCCAAGAATCCCTTTGGGCAGGTGCCGGTCATCGAGGATGGCGGCCTCACCATCGCCGACAGCAATGCGATTTTGGTCTATCTGGCGACCCGGTATGACGAGAGCGGCCGCTGGCTGCCGCGCGATCCGGCCAATGCCGCACGTGTGCAGCAATGGCTGTCGGTCGCTGCTGGCCAGCTTGCCTTCGGCCCGGCGCTCGCGCGTGTCATCCGCGTTTTCGGCCGCAAGTTTGATCCGGCCATGCCGCTTGCCATCGCCGCGCAGCTTTACGGCATCGTGGAGGCACATCTGTCACGCAGCCCCTTCCTCGTCGGCGACCATCCGACCATCGCCGATGTCGCAATGTACAGCTACACCGCCTGCGCGCCGGAGGGTGGCATCTCATTGCAGCCCTATCCGAATATCCTTGCCTGGCTGACGCGGATCGAAGCCCTGCCCGGCTTCATGGCCATGCCTCGTGCGAACGTTCCAGACGCCGCTGTCGCCTGACCAGCCCGCGGCCAGGAGAGGATCATGAGCCCACTTCCCATCGATCAGCTCCCCCTAAAGCAATCACCCGCCGAGGCCTTCCACGCCGGTGAGCAGGCTTTGCAATTGCTGGCCGGTTCGCGTGAGCGTATGGCGCAGGCCGGCAGCCGGGTGATCCGCAGCTTCATGCCGGATCAGCATCGCGAGCTGTTCGAGAAGCTGCCCTACATGTTCGTCGGCAGCCTGGATGCACAGGGCCGCCCATGGGCCTCGATCCTCGCCGGCAAGCCCGGTTTCGTGACGACGCCGGACGCCGAGACGATGACTTTGGCGGCACGGCCTAATCCCGCCGATCCTCTCAGCGGACATCTGAAGCTGGGCGCGCCGCTGGGCCTGCTCGGCATCGAGCTGCATACCAGGCGGCGCAACCGGATGAATGGCCGCGTCACGGCATTGGCTGAGAACGGCTTCACGGTCCATGTGGACCAGAGCTTCGGGAATTGCCCGCAATATATTCAGGCGCGGCAGCCGCGCTATATCGATCTGCCCGAAACCATGGCTGAACCGCATCCGGTGCAGGTCGAAGGCACACTGCTGTCAGACGAGGCCGAGGCATTGGCGGCGCAAGCCGACACTTTCTTCATCGCCACGGCCTCGCCTGCGGCGGGCAATGGCGACGCCAGAGAAGGCGTCGATGTCTCTCATCGCGGCGGCAAGCCGGGTTTCGTACGAGTGACAGAGCAGAATGGCCGCAGCGTGCTGACCGCACCGGATTATGCCGGTAACAACTTTTTCAACACGCTGGGTAATATCGCGATCAATCCGCGGGCCGGGATGCTCTTCGTCGATTTCGCCAGCGGCAACCTGCTGCAACTCACCGGCGCGGCGTCCGTGGTGCTGGAAGACCCGGCGATCGACGCCTTCCCGGGCGCGCTGCGGCTACTGCGGCTGGAGGTTGAGGAAAGCCGGCTGATCCGCGGCGCCCTGCCGATGCGTTGGACCGAACCGGAATACGCGCCGCAACTGGCGCGAACGGGGACTTGGGCTGAGGTTTCCTAACTAGTGTCAGCCCGCCGGGCGGTGGCTTCACGCCCTACACCGCCTGCAACAGGCCTTCATGCAGGGTGACAACGCGGTCCATGCGCTGGGCGAGGTCCAGGTTATGAGTAGCGATCAGCGCACCGATGCCGGCGTTGCGGACCAGACCGAGCAGCTCAGCGAAGACCGTTTCGGCGGTCTTTTCGTCCAGATTGCCGGTCGGCTCATCGGCCAGCAGCAGATCCGGCCTGCCCACCACGGCGCGGGCAATCGCAACACGCTGCTGCTCGCCGCCCGAAAGCCGCGCCGGCCGGTGATCGAGACGATGGCCAAGTCCCAGATGCTCCAGCAACTGCCGCGCAGTGCGATGTGCCTCGGCCTTGTCCTGTCCACGCACGCGCAACGGCATGGCGGCATTTTCGATAGCGGAGAATTCCGGCAGCAGATGGTGATACTGGTAAACAAAGCCGATACGGTGTCGGCGCGTCAGCGTGCGCTCCTGCTCACCCATCTTGCTGCAATCCTGGCCACCGATGACGATGGTACCGGAGGTCGGCTGCTCCAACAGGCCGGCGATATGCAGCAAGGTCGATTTGCCCGAGCCTGAAGGCCCCAGCAAGGCGACGATCTCGCCACCCTTGACCGAGAGATCGACGCCGCGCAGCACTTCGATCTTCTCGCCGCCTTGCTTGAAGACGCGGCGAATGCCTTCCAGACGCAGCACCTCACTCATAGCGCAGCGCCTCCACCGGATCGAGGCGGGCGGCGCGCCATGAGGGATAAAGCGTCGCCAGGAAGGACAGCGCCAGCCCCATCAGCACCACATAAAGTACCTGGCTGGAATCAACCTTGGCCGGCAGCTTGGAGAGGAAGTAGATTTCGGCCGAGAAAAGCTCAGTGCCGGTAAGGTTCTGCAGCCACTGCCGGATCGTCTCGATATTCAGCGCAAAGGCCAGACCGAGCACAAAACCGCTGGCGGTGCCGACCACGCCGATGCTGGCGCCAGCGATGACGAAGACACGCATGATGGTGCCGCGTGCCGTGCCCATGGTGCGCAGAATGGCGATGTCGCGGCCCTTGTCTTTAACCAGCATGATCATGCTGGAAATGATGTTGAAGGCCGCCACCACGATGATCAGCGTCAGGATCAGGAACATCACGTTGCGCTCGACATCAAGCGCATTGACAAAATGGGCATTGGCCTGCTGCCAGTCATACAACCGGTAATTCGGACCAAGCCGCTGGCTGATTTCACGGGCCACACGCCGCGCCTGTTCCGGTTCGCTGAGGCGTACTTCCACAGCGCTGGCCATGTCCGGCAGACGGAAATAGGTCTGCGCTGCCTGGAAAGGCATGTAGACGAAGTTCGAATCGTATTCGAACATGCCGACATCGAAGATGCCGGCAATCTCATAACGCGCCAGGCGCGGCACCGTGCCGAAGGGCGTGGCCGTGCTTTGCGGCGAGATCAGGGTGATCTGATCGCCCAGCCTAAGCCCCAGCTTGCGCGCCAGGCGATGGCCGACCACCACCACGTCGTCGCTGTCGAAATCCTGCAAGGAGCCTTCGCGGATTCCGTTGGCGACAGCGCTTTCACGGCTCAGATCGGCCTGACGGATGCCGCGCACAACCACACCGGCGGCAACATTATTGGCGGTGGCCATAACCTGGCCTTCGATCATCGGATTGGCGAGCGTCACACCCGGCACAGCGGCGACGATCTCGGCCACGCGGTCATAGTCCTTCAGGTGCAGCCCTGCCTCGGCCTGGATGGTGAGATGGCCATTCAGACCGAGGATGCGGTCCAGCAGCTCGGCGCGGAAACCGTTCATCACGCTCATGACGATGATCAGGGTCGCGACCCCCAGCATGATGCCGAGGAAGCTGAACACCGCGATCACCGATATGAAGCCCTCCTGGCGCCGCGCCCGAAGATATCGCAGCGCCAGCATCCATTCGAAGCGCGAGAAAAACGGCATGGGACTCCGATCAGGCCGGTTTTGCCTGGGCAAGCTTGTTGAGCGCAGCCTCGATACTCAGCTCTTCCTTCTCGCCGGTAGCGCGGTTCTTCACCTCAACCAGCCCGGACTTCAGGCCGCGCGGACCGACGGTGATCTGATACGGCAGACCGATCAGGTCCATGGTGGCGAATTTGGCGCCGGCACGCTCGTCGCGGTCCTCATAGAGCACATCGAAGCCGGCCGTCTTAAGCTTGGCATAAAGATCGTCGCAGGCCTTGTCGCAATCGGCATCACCAACCTTGAGATTAATCAGGCCGACATGGAAGGGCGCGATGCTCATGGGCCAGATGATGCCATTGTCGTCATGGCTGGCCTCGATGATGGCGCCAACCAGACGCGACACCCCGATGCCGTAAGAGCCCATTTCCAAGGTGATGCTCTCGCCATTTGGCCCCTGCACCACCGCCCCCATCGGCTTGGAATACTTGGTGCCGAAATAGAAGATATGGCCAACCTCGATACCGCGTGCGGCGATCTGGCGATCCTTCGGCAGGGCCTCAAAGCGGGCGACATCGTGCTTCTCGTCGGTGGCGGCGTAAGGCGCCGTCCAGCTATCGACGATCGGCTGAAGATCGCCGTTGTAATCAACCGCCTCGTTCAGCACGTCGCGCTCGACCAGCGCCTTGTCGCAGAAGACACCACTTTCGCCGGTCTCGGCCAGGATGATGAATTCATGCGACAGGTCGCCGCCGATGGGACCGGTGTCGGCCTGCATCGGGATCGCCTTCAGGCCCAGGCGTGCGAAGGTGCGCAGATAGGCGACGAACATCCGGTTGTACGAACGGCGCGCGCCGGCTTTGTCGAGATCGAAGGAATAGGCATCCTTCATCAGGAATTCACGGCCGCGCATGACACCGAAGCGCGGACGCACCTCGTCGCGGAACTTCCACTGGATGTGATAGAGGATCTTCGGCAGATCGCGATAGCTCTTCCATTCCGAGGCGACAATATCGGTCAGCATTTCCTCGTTGGTCGGACCGTAAAGCAAGGGGCGCTCGTGGCGGTCGGTGATGCGCAGCATCTCCTTGCCGTAATCGTCGTATCGCCCGCTCTTTTGCCAAAGCTCCGCAGGCTGGATGGTCGGCATCAGCAATTCCTGGGCGCCGGCGGCATCCTGCTCCTCACGAACGATCTGCTCGATCTTCTTGAGCACGCGAAAACCCAAGGGCAGCCAGGTATAGATGCCGGCGGCCGATTGCCGGATCAGGCCGGCGCGCAGCATCAGCCGGTGACTGACGATCTGGGCCTCGCTCGGATTCTCTTTAAGAACAGGGAGGAAATAGCTGCTGAGCCGCATTTTCTGGTTGTCCTGAGTTTGCGGTGATGGCGGGGTAATGGGGCGTTTTTAAGGCCGGGCTGCCGCCCCTGCAATGGCTGCCTGCCGGCTGTCAGCGCGGTTTAGCCGATCCGGCCTTGGTTTGCCCTGCTTCGCTTTGCCCGGCAAGATATTCGCCGCAGGCCTGCGTGACGGCATCCTCCGCCGGCCGCTCCAGCGGCTGTCCATTGAAAGCCAGACGACCGCTCATCGGATCAATGGCGATCCGGGCAACTTCAAGCTCGGAACGCCGGAGATTGGGAGGCGTGCGGCTGCCCAGCAGATCTTCCAGCCGGATGCCGAGTGGCAGGGTCAGCGGCCCGGTCAGCGGCAGCGGATTCGCCCCCGGCAGGTCGGCGGGCGTCACCGGCCGCCCCTGGGAATCGACATCCCGCCCCGGCCGGTATTCGACATCCGGGCGGGGCTGGTGCGCCAGATCCACCGCATCGCGCTGGGCTAGCAGCCGGCGGCAATCGGCAGCATCAAGGGCGACAATGACCCGTTGCTGGGCAGCGTCAGGCTGCGCGGATTGGGCAAAAACCCCATCCGGCGCAAGGACGGCCAGCATGCCGACGCAGCCCAAAAATCGTTTCATTTCACAACTATAGCGGGTCGCCATTAACATTCTGTGTGATCGGCGTCACTTTTCAGATGACACTGCTTTCATCATTCGGTATAGAATTTACGCAACCGCTTGGAAACAGGCGGCCCAAGTCTGGGGAGGCTTAAACTTACCCGTGCGAGACGGGATACGGAGCGAGGCGCGTCCTTGCTCCTTTCTTTTTTGTGCTTCTGACAACCTCCCCGCCTCCGCCAACTAAGAGCCAGCATTTCCCGGAATGGCTGTGTGCTCTGTCTGCTAGGTGGAGTTCAGGGCTGGATGCCGGGGTTTCTCAGGGCGAGCCGCCCTGCCGCATGCGTCTGCGGCGGCTTTAAGCCAGGATCAGCTGCCGCGGCCAAACAGGTCGCTCAGGCCGAGCAGATCATAATAGCCAACGACATAGTAAATTCCGAACAGCACCGCGCTGATCGCGAAGGTCAGCAGGAATTTGAATCCCATGCGCGGATTCGCCGGTGCGGAACTGGCCTGGCCGGGCAGCGGCTGCTCACCCGCCTCTTCTGCCGTCTTCACCCCAATCGGCAGCACGCAGAACAGCACCACCATGTAGATGATGACGAAAGCAACAGCGTTATTGAACCAGTTCATACCTGCTCGATCTCAATCAGCGTGCCGTAAAAATCCTTCGGATGCAGGAACAGCACCGGCTTGCCATGAGCGCCGATCTTCGGCTCGCCGTCACCCAGCACGCGGGCACCTTCCGCCTTCAGCTTGTCGCGGGCGGCGATGATGTCATCCACCTCGTAGCAGACATGGTGAATGCCGCCGGAGGCATTCTTCGCAAGGAAGTTGGCGATCGGAGAATTGTCGCCCAGCGGATGCAGCAGCTCGATCTTCGTGTTCGGCAGCTCGACGAAGACCACGGTTACGCCATGCTCGGGCTGGGCCAGCGGCGGCGAGACCTTGGCGCCAAGCGTGTTGGCATAGGTCGCTGCGGCGGCCTCAAGGTCGGGCACGGCGATGGCAACGTGGTTGAGGCGGCCGATCATGATGGTTTCCTGCTGGTCTCGCGAGTTTCCTACCGCAGTGCAATATGATGCCAGACCGCACCGGTATCAAGCCGGTGCGGCAGCGGTCCCGGTCGCCTGCCCTTGCGGCAGGCGGATGACATGGACCTGCACCGTCGGCTTACGGCCGGTCAAGCCCCGCAATCCAAGTCGCAATGTGCGGATCGCCGTCTGCTCAAGGCTGCTGTCGTTGCGCTGCTGGCCGGGGCCGAGATTGTCGATGGCCTCTGCAACATCGTTGGCGATATCGGCCGCGATTTCCTCGGGATCACCATTCACCACTCCGGTCAGGGCCACCCTTGGCGCGGTTAGCAGATATCCCTTGTCGTCCACCACGAGGCTGATCGATGCAGCTCCATTGAAGGCAAGCTTGCGCCGCTGCGCCAGCGCACCGCCCTGCACGGCGACCAGTTCCTCGCCATCGATGGCAAGCCGTCCTGCCGGGACCTGCTCGATTACCTCAGGTTCGCCCGGCGCAAGCCTGATCAGGTCGCCATTGCGCGGCACCAGACCATGCGGCACCTGAAGGCTTTGAGCGAAACGGACGTGCTCAACCAGATGCCGCGGTTCGCCATGTACCGGGATGGCGATCTGCGGGCGCGCCAAGCGATACATCTCAGCCAGTTCATCGCGCGAGGGATGGCCCGAGACATGGACGAAGGCGTCCTTCTCGGTGATCACCTCGATCCCGCGGCTGACCAGTTCGTTATGCACCCGAAACAGAGCGCGCTCGTTGCCGGGAATAATCTTGGATGAAAAGACAGCTGTGTCGTCCGGCGACAGGACCACATGCGGATGACTGCCGAAGGCAATCCTGGACATGGCGCCACGCGGCTCGCCCTGGCAGCCGGTGCAGATATACATCACCTTCTCGCGCGGCAGATATCCGCATTCGCGCTCGTCCACCAGATTGGGAATGCTCTGCAGGTAGCCGTTTTCCTGCGCCGCCGCGATGAAGCGATGCAAAGAGCGGCCGATCAGGCAGACATGGCGGTCGAGATGCCGGGCGACCGCGATCAAGGTCTCCAGACGGGCGAGGTTGGACGAAAAGGTGGTGACGGCAATCCGCCCGGGCTTGCCGGCCAGCACTTTCATCAGGCTGTCATGGACCTCGCCTTCCGAACCCGAGCTGCCGTGGTTGAAGACATTCGTGCTGTCGCAGACCAATGCCAGCACGCCTCTATCGCCATAGGAACGCAGCGTCTCGACTTCCGTCTGCGGTCCCAGCATGGGACGCGGGTCGAGCTTCCAGTCGCCCGTATGCAGAACCACGCCGCGCGGCGTCTCGATCGCCAGTGCCTGGCTCTCCGGTGTGGAATGCGTGATGCTCATCGAGCGGATACGGAACGGCCCCAGCTCTATGGTATCGCCCGGCCGGTAGATATTGATCGGGACGTCGTTCTCCATCCCCTTTTCGGCCAGTTTGCGGCGGAGCACCGAGGCAGCGAAGCCGGTTGCCCAGACGGGGCATTGCAACTCATTCCATAGATGGCTGACGGCGCCGAGATGATCCTCATGCGCATGCGTCAACACGATTCCCAGCAGCCGTTCACGCCGCCCGGCAATCCAGGTCACATCCGGCGCCACCAGATCGACACCCGGCATGCCTTCATCGGCAAAACTGGTGCCGAGATCGACCATCAGCCACTGATCCCCATACCCATACAGGTTGAGGTTCATGCCGATCTCGTTCACACCGCCGAGCGGAAGGAAATAAAGGCTGTCTTTGTCGAGGCGTTCAGACATCGGTTTGGTTGAAGCCGTTCTTAATTGCTGCGCGTACTGCGCCGGTAGATCTCGACCAGGCCGCGAGCCGTCAAATCCGGAACGACCTGTTCGATCACTTGAGTGGCGCCGTCGAAAACGGGCGCAAGGCCGCCCGTGGAAATCACCTTCATCGGCCGGCCGAATTCCTCACGAATACGCGCCACGATCCCTTCGATCAATCCCACATAGCCCCAGAAAACGCCGGAATGCATACAGGCAACGGTGTCCGTTCCGATCACCCGCTTGGGCTTCTCGACAACGATCCGCGGCAGCAGCGCGGTGGCATTGACCAGCGCCTCGATGGAAAGGTTGATGCCCGGCGCAATCACGCCGCCGCAATAACTGCCCTCCTCATCCACCACGTCGAAGGTGGTGGCGGTTCCGAAATCAACGACGATCATCGGCGTGCGCGGGAACAACACGCCCGCGCCCACCGTGTTGCAGATGCGGTCCGCTCCAGCGCCCTGCCCCTTGATCTGGATGCCGTATTTCACATTCGGCTCGCCCAGCACCAGCGGCTCGGTATGGAAATAGCGGGTGCAAAGCCGGCGCAGATTGAAAGTCGCCTGGGGCACCACGCTGCCGATGATGGCGCCGGTGATGGACTTGGGGTCGATTTTCTCGATCGCCATGAGCTGGAACAGCCAGACGGCGTGTTCGTCGGCGGTTCGCATCGCGGTGGTGTGCTGGCGCCATTCACCAACGATCCGGTCGCCGTCGATGACGCCGAATTTCACATTGGTGTTGTTCGCATTGATGGCGAGCAGCATCGCTTTTGTCTCCTGTCAGCCGACCGGAAAAACGTCACCGGCGGTAATCGCCTGGCGGCGACCATCCGGCAAATCCAACAGCAGCGCGCCGCTTTCGTCCAGCGCTGCGAAACACCCGTGCAATTCGCCACCGGGCAGACGCACCACCACTGGCTGTCCCAGACCCTGCGCCCGCGCAAGCCATGCGCTGCGCACCGGCGCAAAGCCCTCGGCCTGCCAGCGGTTATGCCAATAAGCAAAGCGCGCCAGCAGCCATTCGGCGAATACCGGCGGCTCCACTGAAGTTCCCTGGCTGGACAGATCAGTGACCGGATAAGGCGTGCCGGCCGGGTGATGCGCCAGATTAACGCCGATGCCGATGACGACCCATTCCAGCCCCGCATCGGCTCCGGTGCGCGATTCCAGCAGGATGCCGGCGATCTTGGCGCCATTCACCAGCACATCGTTGGGCCATTTGCAGGCGATGCGGCTGGCCAGATCAGGCGCCGCCAGTTCCAGCGTCTCGGCCAAAGCGACGGCAGTCAGAAAGGACAACTTTGCGGCCTCGGCCGCGCTGACCCGGGGCCGCAGCAGCAATGACAGAAAGAGATTGCCTTCCGGGGAATCCCACGCGCGGCCGCGCCGCCCTCGCCCAGCCGTCTGACGCCGCGCCAGAACCGCCAGACCTTCCGCCGCCCCCGCTTCAGCCTGGCGGCGGATTTCCTCATTGGTGCTGTCGAGGACGTCGAACGCCCGGAGCGTCCAGGCCGTCATTCGCTCTCGAACAGCATCGGCATTACGGGAACAGCGCCTTGGCGGCCGTCTGCGCAGCCGCCAGCAGCGGAGCCGGCCAGACGAAATACAGGATGGTGAACAGGCCGGTCACGGTCATGACCACGCCCAGCTCGCCACGCACCGGCTTGGCCAGCGGTTCCGCCGCCTCGTCGAAATACATGATCTTGACGATGCGGAGGTAGTAATAGGCGCCCACCACCGAGGACAGGACGCCGATCACTGCCAGCGTATAGAGGCCGGCATTGATGGCGGCCATGAAGATGTAGAACTTGCCGAAGAAACCAGCCAAAGGCGGCACGCCGGCCAGCGAAAACATGAAAGCAGCCATCAGCAGCGCCATGCCCGGATGGGTTTTGGCCAGGCCGGCCAGATCCGCCACGCCTTCCACCATCCGGTCCTTCTGGCGCATCGCCAGGATGCAGGCGAAGGTGCCGACATTCATGGCCAGATAGATGGCCAGATAGATCAGGATGCCGCGAATGCCCTCCTCCGTGCCGGCAGCCAAGCCGATCAGGGCATAGCCGACATGGCCGATAGAGGAATAGGCCATCAGGCGCTTGATGTTGCTTTGCGCGATGGCGGCAAAGGCACCGAGAACCATGCTGAGCGCGCTGATCACGATCACGATCTGCTGCCATTCGCCGGCGATGTCGCCGAACGGGGAAAGCAGCGCGCGGACGAACAGAGCCATCGCAGCCACCTTCGGGGCAACGGCGAAGAAAGCCGTGACCGGGGTCGGCGCGCCTTCATAGACGTCTGGGGTCCACATATGGAACGGCACGGCCGAGACCTTGAAGGCCAGACCGGCGCTGAGGAAGACGATGCCGATCACCAGACCGATCGAGGCCTGACCCGAGCCCTGCAGCGATTGGGCGATCAGGTCGAAGCTGGTCGAACCGGCGAAGCCGTAGATCATCGAGGCGCCGTAGAGCAGCATACCCGAGCTCAAGGCACCGAGCATGAAATACTTCAGGCCTGCCTCGGTGGCGCGGCTGGAATCGCGCTTGAACGCCGCCATGACATAGAGCGACAGCGACTGCAGCTCGAGGCCCAGATACAGCGCGATGAGATCGTTGGCCGAGATCATCATCAGCATGCCGGTGGTGGCCAGCAGGATCAGCACCGGATATTCGAACCGCTCCATCCGTTCGGTACGGATATAGCCGAGTGAGAGGATGATCGAGAAAGCCGAGCCCAGCAGGACAAGGATTTTGGCAAAGCGGCCGAAGCCATCGGCGATGAACATGTTGCCAAAGGTCGTAACCGACGCCGACGGCTGAACGCAGATCAGCCCCACGGCCACGGCGAGAACCAGAACCGCCAGCCAGGATACCAGACGGGTGGAGCCGTCGCCTTTGAAGACGCCGAGCATCAACAGCGCCATCGCCGCGAGGGCGAGCCAGATTTCCGGATAGGCCGGAGCGAGCGCGGGCAAGGTCGAAGCGGTCACGTTGGAACTCCTAGCGGGCAGCCGTGGCTACCGCCTTGGCGGCAGCCAGCGCAGTCTGGTGCTGGTCGAGCAGGTTCTTCACCGACACGGTCATGACATCGAGGAACGGTGCCGGGTAGATGCCCATCCACAAGGCGAGGATGACGAGCGGCGCGAACGTGGCGATCTCGCGTGGGCTGAGATCCAGCATGGCCTTGAGGTCAGGCTTGGTCAGCTCGCCCCAAACGACCTTGCGATAGAGCCACAGCGCATAACCGGCCGAGAGAATGACGCCCGTGGTGGCCAGCAGCGCAACCCAGGTATTGGCCTGGAAGGCGCCGACCAGCGTCAGCAATTCGCCGACGAAGCCGCTGGTGCCCGGCAGGCCGACGTTGGCCATGGTGAACAGCATGAAGACCACGGCGTATTTCGGCATGTTGTTGGCAAGGCCGCCATAGCGGGCGATCTCACGGGTATGCAGCCGGTCGTAGACGACGCCGACGCACAGGAACAGGGCGCCGGAGACGATGCCGTGGCTCAGCATCTGGAAGATGGCGCCTTCGATGCCCTGGGTGTTCAGCGCGAAGATGCCCATGGTCACGAAGCCCATATGGGCGACCGACGAATAGGCAATCAGCTTCTTCATATCCTCCTGCATCAGCGCCACCAGCGAGGTGTAGATGATGGCGATGACGCTGAGGGCGAAGACGAAGGGCGCGAAGTATTCGCTGGCCAGCGGAAACATCGGCAGCGAGAAGCGCAGGAAACCGTAGCCGCCCATCTTCAGCAGCACGGCAGCCAGGATGACCGAGCCGGCCGTCGGCGCTTCGACGTGGGCGTCGGGCAGCCAGGTATGCACCGGCCACATCGGCATCTTCACCGCAAACGAGGCGAAGAAAGCCAGCCACAGCCAGGTCTGCGCCTCAGGCGAGAACAGGCCGGTCTTCATCAGGCTCGGGATATCGGTCGTACCGGCGGTGAAATACATGTACAGGAGCGCCAGCAGCATCAGCACCGAGCCGAGCAGCGTATAGAGGAAGAACTTGAAGGTGGCGTAGACGCGCCGCTTGCCGCCCCAGATGCCGATGATCAGGAACATCGGGATCAGGCCTGCCTCGAAGAACAGGTAGAACAGCACCAGGTCGAGCGCGCAGAAGACGCCGATCATCAGCGTCTCCATGATCAGGAAGGCGATCATGTATTCCTTGACGCGTGTCTCGATGGCCTCCCAAGAGGCCAGGATGCAGAGCGGCATCAGGAAAGTGGTGAGGATGACGAACAGCATCGAGATGCCGTCCACACCCATGTGATAATTGATGCCAGCGCCAATCCACTCGATCTTCTCGACAAACTGGAAGTTAGCCGTCGAGTTATCGAAGTTCAGCCAGATCAGCAGCGAAACGGCGAAGGTGATCGTAGTGGTCCAAAGCGCCACCGACCGCGCGTTGCGGGCGACGATCTCTTCCTGGCCCCGAGCCAGGAAAATGAAGGCCGCGCCGACCAGCGGCAGGAACGTGACGATCGACAGCAAGGGCATGCTCGACATCTTCTCAGTGCCCCATAACGGTAAAGAAGTAGGTCACCAGCGCCGCTACGCCGACCAGCATGGCGAAGGCGTAGTGATAGACGTAGCCGGATTGCAGGATACTGGCACGCTTGGCCAGACGGACCACCGTGGCAGCGAAGCCATCGGGGCCAAGGCCGTCGATGATCTTGCCGTCACCGCCCTTCCAGAACAGGCGGCCGAGCCACATGGCAGGGCGCACGAACAAAAAGTCGTAAATCTCGTCGAAATACCACTTGTTCAGCAGGAACTGATACAACACCTGATGCTGCTTCACAGCCCGCGCCGGCAGGCCGGTATCGCGGATATAGGCAATCCAGGCAACGAAGATGCCAACCAGGCCGACCACGATAGGGCCAAGCTTGACCCAGAGCGGCACGTCATGGGCGGCTTCCATCGCCTTGTGATCCGGCAGGATCACGATCGAGTTGCCCCAGAATTCCTGCCAGTGATGGCCGATCATGCCCGGCGCGAAGGCGACACCGGCAAACAGCGCGCCGGCAGCCAGCACGAAGAGCGGGACCAGCATGACCCATGGGCTCTCATGCACATGCTCCATGACATGATGATCCGCGCGCGGCTCGCCATGGAAGGTCATGAATAGCAGGCGCCAGGAATAGAAGGCGGTCAGGATCGCCGCGGCCATGCCGAGCACGAAGGCATACTGCCCCACCCCGCTGCCGGCTGCGAAGGCGGCTTCGAGGATCATGTCCTTCGAGTAGTAGCCGGCAAAGAACGGCAGACCAGCCAGGGCCAGGCTGCCGATCCACATCATCGCGTAGGTGATCTTGATGTGCTTCCACAGACCGCCCATCTTGCGCATGTCCTGCTCGCCATCGACGGCATGGATCACCGAGCCCGCGCCCAGGAACAGCAGCGCCTTGAAGAAGGCGTGGGTGAACAGGTGGAAGATCGCGGCCGGATAGGCCGAGACGCCCAGCGCAAAGAACATGTAGCCGAGCTGCGAGCAGGTCGAATATGCGATCACGCGCTTGATGTCGTTCTGGGCCAGGCCGACGGTAGCAGCGAAGAACGCCGTCGAAGCGCCGATGACAGTGACAAAAGCCAGCGTATCGGGCGCGTATTCGAACAGCGGCGAACAGCGCGCCACCATGAAGACGCCCGCGGTAACCATGGTCGCAGCATGGATCAGCGCCGAAACCGGGGTGGGGCCTTCCATTGCGTCCGGCAGCCAGGTGTGCAGGCCGAGCTGAGCCGACTTGCCCATAGCGCCGAGGAACAAGAGGAACGTGGCGACAGTCAGGATGTCCCACTCGCCGCCCAGGAAGTTGAAGGTCTTGCCAGCAAGGTCGGGGGCAGCAGCGAAGACCGTCTCGAAGCTGACCGAACCGGTGGCGAAGAACAGCGTCATGATGCCAAGCGCGAAGCCGAAATCGCCGACACGGTTGACGACGAAGGCCTTGATCGCCGCGGCATTGGCCGAGGGCTTGTGGAACCAGAAGCCGATCAGCAGGTAGGAGGCCAGACCAACGCCTTCCCAGCCCATGTAGAGCTGCACGAAGTTGTCCGCCGTGACCAGCATCAGCATGGCGAAGGTGAACAGCGACAGATAGGCAAAGAAACGCGGCCGGCTGGGATCGTGGCTCATATAGCCGACGGAGTAGATGTGCACCAAAGCCGAGACCGTGTTCACCACCACCAGCATGACGGCAGTGAGCTGGTCGATCTTCAGCGCCCAATCGACGCTGAAGCTGCCGGAATCGATCCAGTCGAGCACCTTCACAGTGACCACGTTACCCTGGCCGACGACCTGATACAGCGCCACCCAGGACAGGATCGCGCCGATGCCGACGGCAATGCAGGTCGCCGCCATGGAGGCCGCATCGCCGATCCGGCGGCCGAAGAAGCCGGCAACGATCGCAGCCAGCAGCGGCAGGAAAACGATCAGATGGTATATCGTCATCGCCGCCTCTTAACCCTTCATCAAATTGATGTCTTCGACCGCGATGGTGCCGCGGTTGCGGAAATAGACCACCAGGATGGCCAGGCCGATGGCCGCCTCGCCGGCCGCCACGGTCAATACGAACAGCGCAAAGACCTGGCCGACCAGATCCTGCAGATGCGTTGAGAACGCCACCAGGTTGATGTTGACGGCCAGCAGCATCAGCTCGATCGACATCAGGATGACGATCACGTTCTTACGGTTCAGGAAGATGCCGATGATCCCGAGCGTGAACAGGATGGCGGCAACCGTGAGGTAATGTCCAAGTCCGATGGTCATGATCAGATTCCCTGCCCCGGCTCGACCTTCTTGATCGCCACGGCGTCTTCGCGGCGGCGGCTCACCTGCTCGGCGATGTTCTGGCGCCGCACGCCCGGACGGGAACGCAGCGTCAGAACGATGGCGCCGATCATGGCGACCAGCAGGATCAGGCCGGCGCCTTGGAACAGATAGATGTATTTGGTGTAGAGCACCGCACCCAGCGCATGGGTGTTGGTGACGTCTTCAATGGGGGGGATCGGGTCCATCGCGACCTGCTGGGCTGCCGGCGCCACCGCCCAGCTGCCAAGCACCAGCGCAAGTTCGATCAGCAGGATGGCGCCCACCAGACCGCCGATCGGCAGGTACTGGAGGAAGCCCTGGCGCAGCTCGACGAAATTGATGTCGAGCATCATCACCACGAACAGGAACAGCACCGCGACGGCGCCGACATAGACGATCACCAGGATCATCGCCAGGAACTCGGCGCCCATCAGAACGAACAACCCGGCCGCATTGAAGAAGGCCAGGATCAGGAACAATACGCTGTGTACCGGATTGCGTGACGCGATCACCATGAAGGCCGAAGCCACGGTGATCGCCGCAAACAGGTAAAAGGCCAAGGCCTGGATGATCATGTCTACCCCCTCGCCGTCAGCGCGCTCAACGGTACGGCGCGTCCGCGGCGATGTTGCGCGAAATCTCGTATTCCCAGCGCTCACCATTCGCGAGCAGCTTGTTCTTGTCGTAAAACAATTCCTCGCGGGTCTCGGTGGCGAACTCAAAGTTCGGACCTTCGACGATGGCATCCACCGGGCAGGCTTCCTGGCAGAAGCCGCAATAGATGCACTTCGTCATGTCGATGTCGTAGCGCGTGGTGCGGCGCGAGCCGTCTTCCCGCGGCTCGGCCTCGATGGTGATGGCCAGCGCCGGGCAGATCGCCTCGCACAGCTTGCAGGCGATGCAGCGCTCTTCGCCATTGGCGTAGCGGCGCAAGGCATGCTCACCGCGGAAACGCGGGCTGAGCGGTCCCTTTTCGTAGGGATAGTTCACCGTCGCCCGCTTCTTGAACATGTAGGCGAAGGTGAGTCCCAGGCCTTTGAGAACTTCCCAGAGGAAGATTGTGCGGGCGCTACGGTCGAGAAATGCCATAACCGGTACTCCTACTTCATGCCCTGAGGCAGCAGGTCGAAGGCGACCAGCACGCCGGCGGTGGCAATCACCCAGAACAGCGACACCGGCAGGAAGACCTTCCAGCCCAGACGCATCAGCTGGTCATAGCGATAGCGCGGCACGGTGGCGCGCACCCAGATGAAGACGAACAGCAAGACGAAGATCTTGAGGCAGAACCAGACGATGCCCGGGATCCAATTGAATGGCGCAATGTCCAGCGGCGGCAGCCAGCCTCCCAGGAACAGGATGGAGGTCATGCCCGACATCAGGATCATGTTCGCGTATTCGCCAAGGAAGAACAGCGCGAAGGTCATCGACGAATATTCGACCTGATAGCCAGCGACCAGCTCGGCCTCGGCTTCCGGCAGGTCGAAGGGATGCCGGTTGGTCTCCGCCAGGGCCGAGATGAAGAAGATGACGAACATCGGGAAGAGCGGCAGTGCAAACCAGACCGTCTTCTGCGCTTCCACGATATCGACGAGGTTGAGCGAGCCGACGCAGAGCAGCACGGTGATGATCACGAAGCCCATCGAGACTTCGTAGGACACCATCTGCGCCGAGGAGCGCAGCGCGCCGAGGAAGGCATAACGCGAATTCGACGACCAGCCGGCGATGATGATGCCGTAGACGCCAAGCGAGGAGATCGCGAAGAGATACAGCACGCCGACATTGATGTCGGCGATCACCCAGCCATCGGCCACCGGGATCACCGCCCAGGCAATCAGCGCCAGGATGAAGGTGATGCAGGGTGCGGCGATGAACAGGAACTTGTTCGCACCCGACGGGATGATCGGCTCCTTGAAGATCAGCTTCACGGCATCCGCGAAGGGCTGCAGCAGGCCGAAGGGGCCGACCACGTTCGGGCCCATGCGCAGCGACATCGCCGCCAGCACCTTGCGCTCCATCAGGGTCAGGTAGGCCACCGCGATCAGCAGCGGCACGACGAGCATCAGGATATGGACCAGGATCGTCCCGCCCGGGAAGACATAACCGGTCCAGAGCGTGTTCCAGAAAGCGTCAGTCATGGGTGCCCGTCTTCGGCGTGGTTTCGCCGCGCGCGATGGCAGAGCATTCGGCCATGACAGCCGAGGCGCGGGCGATCGGGTTGGTCAGGTAGAAATCGTCAATCGGTGACTTGAATGGCGCGTCGGTGATCGAACCCGGCGTGCCGAAGCTGCCCCAGGCAGCCGGCGTCAGCTTGTCGACGGCGGCGAAATGCGGCGCCGCCTCCAGCATGCGGCGGCGCAGCTGGCCGAGATTGTCGTACGGCAGGGTCTGGCCGAGCACGTCCGACAGGGCGCGGATGATCGCCCAGTCCTCACGGGCCTCGCCCGGCGGAACCGCAGCGCGACGGCCAAGCTGCACGCGGCCCTCGGTATTCACCCAGGTGGCGTCCTTCTCGGGATAGGCCGCGCCCGGCAGGATCACGTCGGCGCGCTTGGCGCCGGCATCGCCATGGCTGCCCTGATAGACGACGAAGGCCGAACCGAAGGCGCTGGTGTCGAGCTCATCGGCACCGAGCAGGTAGACGAACTTCACCGCCCCCGAAATCGCACCGGCCTGGATCGCCGCAACGTCGCGGCCGCCCTCGCCCGGCACGAAGCCGAGATCGAGCGCGCCGACACGGCTGGCAGCCGTGTGCAGCATGTTGAAGCCGTTCCAGCCGTCCTTCACCAGACCGCAGTTCTCGGCCACCTGGCGGGCGAGCGCCAGGATGGCGGCGCCATCGGCCCGCGTGAGCGCACCCTGACCGATGATCAGCATCGGCCGCTGGGCGGACTTCAGCACGTCCGCGAAAGCATGCTTGCCTTCGGCAATGTCCTTCAGCGTCGACGGACCGGCGCCAAGGTAATCGACGCGATAGGTCAGCGGCACCTGCTCGCCGATCAGACCGATCTTGACGTTGCCGCGCAGATAGCGCTTGCGGATACGGGCGTTGATCAGGGCCGCTTCGCGGCGCGGATTGGTGCCGACCAGCAGGATCGCATCGGCCTCTTCAATGCCGGCGATGCCGCTGTTGAAGAGATAGCCGGCGCGGGTCGCCGGGTCGATCTTGGCCCCGTCCTGACGGCAATCCAGATTGGGCGAGCCCAGCTTGCCCATCAGATCCTTGAGGGCCATGACGCTCTCGGCGCAGGCGAGATCGCCCGCGATGGCGGCGATCTGGCTGCCATTCAGGCCCTGCAGCGCATTGGCAATGGCCGCGAAGGCCTCGCCCCAGGAGGCTTCCTGCAGCTTGTCGTCCTTGCGCACATAGGGGCGGTCCAGACGGCGATGCTTCAGGCCGTCATAGGCGAAGCGGCTCTTATCCGAGAGCCATTCCTCGTTGACCTCTTCGTTCAGGCGCGGCAGCACGCGCATCACTTCGCGGCCGCGCACGTCGATGCGGATGTTGGCGCCGACGGCATCCATCACGTCGACGCTTTCGGTCTTGCGCAATTCCCAGGCGCGCGCGGTGAAGGCGTAGGGCTTGGAGGTCAGCGCACCTACCGGGCAGAGGTCGATGACGTTGCCGGACAGCTCCGAGGTCAGCGCCTGCTCAAGATAAGTGGTGATCTGCATGTCCTCGCCGCGGCCAATGGCGCCGAGTTCGGGCACGCCGGCGATCTCCTGCGCGAAGCGGATGCAGCGCGTGCAGTGGATGCAGCGCGTCATCACCGTTTCGATCAGCGGGCCCATATACTTGTCTTTGACCGCGCGCTTGTTCTCGTCATAGCGCGAGGTGCCACGGCCATAGCCCATGGCCTGGTCCTGCAGGTCGCACTCGCCGCCCTGGTCGCAGATCGGGCAGTCCAGCGGATGGTTGATCAGCAGGAATTCCATCACGCCTTCGCGGGCCTTCTTGACCATCGGCGTGTCAGTCTTGATCACCATGCCATCGGCGGCCGGCATCGCGCAGGATGCGATCGGCTTCGGCGCCTTCTCCTGCTCGACCAAGCACATACGGCAATTGCCGGCGATCGACAGGCGCTCGTGATAGCAGAAACGCGGGATTTCCTTGCCGGCCGCTTCGCAAGCCTGCAGCACAGTCGAGCCGGGCTCGACCGTTACCTCAATCCCGTCAATGGTCAACGTGGGCATGCGTCTACCTTCCCCGCCTACGCTTCGCTACCGTCACTCGGCCGCAACCGGCAGAACCGGCTGGCCAGCATGGCGGGCGTCGATGCGGCGTTCGATTTCGCCGCGGAAATGCCGGATCAGGCCCTGGATCGGCCACGCCGCGGCATCGCCGAGCGCGCAAATCGTATGGCCTTCCACCTGCGTGGTGACCTCGAGCAGCATGTCGATCTCGCGCTTCTCGGCGCGGCCCTCGACCAGACGCTCCATCACCCGCCACATCCAGCCGGTGCCTTCGCGGCACGGCGTGCACTGGCCGCAGGATTCATGCTTGTAGAACTTCGACAGGCGCGCGATGGCGCGCACGATGTCGGTCGACTTGTCCATGACGATGACGGCCGCGGTGCCAAGGCCCGAGCGCTGAGCACGCAGGCTGTCGAAATCCATCAGCACGTCGTCGCAGATTTCCTTGGGCAGCAGCGGCACGGAGGAGCCGCCCGGGATCACGGCCAGCAGGTTGTCCCAGCCGCCGCGCACGCCGCCGGCATGCTTCTCGATCAGCTCCTTGAGCGGGATGCCCATCTCCTCTTCCACATTGCACGGCTTGTTCACATGGCCGGAAATGCAGAAGACCTTGGTGCCGGTGTTGTTCGGCCGGCCGAGGCTGGCAAACCAGTCGCCGCCGCGGCGCAGGATGGTCGGCACCACCGCGATGCTTTCCACATTGTTGACCGTGGTCGGGCAGCCCCAGACGCCGACATTGGCCGGGAAAGGCGGCTTCAGGCGCGGCTGGCCCTTCTTGCCCTCCAGGCTTTCGATCAGCGCGGTTTCCTCGCCACAGATATAAGCGCCGGCGCCGCGATGGATGTAGACGTCGAAATCGTAGCCCGAGCCGCAGGCATTCTTGCCGATCAGACCGGCGGCATAGGCTTCGTCGATGGCGGCCTGCAGGTTCTGGGCCTCGCGGTAGAACTCGCCACGGATATAGATGTAGGCCGCCACCGCGCGCATGGCGAAACCGGCGATCAGGCAGCCTTCAACCAGCTTATGCGGATCGTGACGCATCATGTCGCGGTCCTTGCAGGTTCCCGGCTCGCCCTCGTCGGCATTGACCACGAGATAGCTGGGGCGCCCGTCGGACTGCTTGGGCATGAAGGACCATTTCAGGCCGGTCGGGAAGCCCGCGCCGCCGCGGCCGCGCAGACCGGACTTCTTCACCTCTTCGATGATCCAGTCCTGTCCCTTCTCAAGAATGGCCTTGGTATTGTCCCAATCGCCGCGCTTGCGGGCAGCTTCAAGCCGCCACGACTGCTGGCCGTAGAGATTGGTGAAGATGCGGTCCTTGTCCTGCAACATGGGGCTGGCTCCGCCTTAATCGTCACTGCCGCCAGCGGAGGCCGGCGGATTGAAGCTGGTCAATGTGGTCGGACCGCCGAACGGCTCGGAGGACAGACGGCCGTTCTGCGGGCCGGGCTTCGGCGTCTCGCCACGTTTCAGCGCCTCCAGAATCTTGCCGGTCGACTCCTCGTCCAGATCCTCGTAGAAGTCGTCGCCGATCTGCATCATCGGCGCATTCACGCAGGCGCCGAGGCATTCCACCTCGATCACGGTAAACTTGCCGTCCGGCGTCGTCTCGCCCGGGCCGATGCCAAGATGCTTCTTGCAGGCCGCAACCACCTTGTCGGAGCCGCGCAGCCAGCACGGCGTCGTCGTGCAGACCTGGATGAAGTTCTTCCCGACCGGTGCCAGGTTGTACATCGTGTAGAAGCTGGCGACCTCGAGCACGCGGATCACCGGCATGCCGAGCATCTCGGCGATGTAGCGGATCGCCGCCTGCGGAACCCAGTTGTCGTGCTGACGCTGGGCCAAGTCGAGCAGCGGCATGACCGCGCTCTGCTGGCGGCCCTGCGGATACTTGGCGATGATCTTCTTCGCCAGCTCCAGATTCTCCGGCGTGAACTCGAAGCTCGCCGGCTGCTGCTCGGGGGGTGCGATATGGACGCCACTCATCGATCGATCTCCCCGAACACGATATCCATGTTACCGACGATAGAGACGGCGTCGGCCAGCATATGCCCCTTCGACATGAAGTCGGTGGCCTGCAGATGGGCAAAGCCCGGCGCATGGATGCGGCACCGGTACGGTTTGTTGGTGCCGTCCGAAATCAGATAGACGGCGAACTCGCCCTTCGGCGCCTCGACGGCGGCGTAGGTTTCGCCAGCCGGCACGTGGAAGCCTTCGGTGTAGAGCTTGAAGTGATGGATCAGCGCTTCCATCGAGCGCTTCATCTCGCCACGCCGCGGCGGCACGATCTTGCGGTCGTCGGACGAAACCGGGCCGCCTGGCATCGTCTCGATGCACTGCTTGATGATCCGGGCACTCTGGCGCATCTCCTCGATGCGGCACAGATAGCGGTCGAAGCAATCGCCGTTCTTGCCGACCGGAATATCGAAATCGTACTTCTCGTAGCCGTCGTAAGGCTGCGACTTGCGCAGGTCCCAGGCAACGCCCGAGCCGCGCAGCATCACGCCGGAGAAGCCCCAGTCCATCGCATCCTTGGCGCTGATCACGCCGATATCAACGTTGCGCTGGCGATAGATGCGGTTCTCGGTCAGCAGGCCTTCGATATCATCGATCACCTTCAGCATGCGCGGCAGGTAATTGATGATGTCCTCGTCCATGCCTTTGGGCATGTCCTGGTGCACGCCGCCGGGACGGAAATACGCCGCATGCATGCGGGCGCCCGAGACCCGCTCGTAGAACTCCATCAGCTTCTCGCGCTCTTCGAAGCCCCAGAGCGCCGGCGTCATCGCACCGCAATCGAGCGCATGCGTGGTGACGTTGAGCAGATGGTTCAACAGGCGGCTGATCTCGGCAAACAGCACGCGGATCGCCTGACCGCGCGCCGGCACTTCCAAGCCGAGCAGACGCTCGGTGGCCAGCACGAAGGCGTGCTCCTGGCTCATCGGCGCGACATAGTCGAGCCGGTCGAAATAAGGCATCGCCTGGAGATACGTCTTGTATTCGATCAGCTTCTCGGTGCCGCGATGCAGCAGGCCGATATGCGGATCGCAACGCTCGACGATCTCGCCATCCAGCTCCATCACCAGGCGCAGCACGCCGTGGGCCGCAGGATGCTGCGGCCCGAAATTGACCATGTAGTTGGCAATCGTGACTTCGGCCATCTTAGGACTTGGCCCCCTCGCCCGCCTTCTCGTCGCCCGGCAACACGTACTGGGCGCCTTCCCACGGACTCATGAAATCGAAACGGCGGAATTCCTGCGTCAGCTGCACCGGCTCGTAGACCACGCGCTTCTGCTCGTTGTCGTAACGCACCTCGACATAGCCGCTGAGTGGGAAGTCCTTGCGCTGCGCATGACCCTCGAAGCCGTAATCGGAGAGGATGCGGCGCAGGTCCGGATGGCCGGAGAACATCACGCCATACATGTCCCAGGTTTCGCGCTCGAACCAGCCGGCGGAAGAGAAAACGCCGGTCACGGACGGCACCGGCGTCTCCTCGTCAGTCTCCACCTTTACGCGGATGCGCTGGTTCAGCTTCAGGCTGAGCAGGTGATAGACGACGTCGAAACGCTTGGGCCGCTCCGGCCAGTCGACGCCGCAGATGTCCATCAGCTGGGCGAACTGGCAATTGCCATCGTCGCGCAGGAAGGTCAGCACCTTGGTGATGCGCTCGGCGGGAACGCGGATCGTCAGCTCGGCCTTGGCGACGCTCCATTCGAGCACGTCAGCTCCAAGGCTGGCCGCGATATGCTCGCCAAGCTCACGCAGCGCCTGCTCCTGCTTGTGCACGAGCGTCTTCCTATCTGGGGCAGTGGTCTCGGTCATACTCGCCGTCCTCAGCGCACGCGTCAGCGCGCAATCGTTCCGGTGCGCCAGATCTTCTTCTGCAATTGCAGAAGACCGTAGACCAGCGCCTCGGCAGTTGGCGGACAGCCGGGGACGTAGACGTCGACCGGAACGATGCGGTCGCAGCCGCGCACCACCGAGTAGGAATAATGGTAATAGCCGCCGCCATTGGCGCAGCTTCCCATCGAGATGACGTAGCGCGGCTCGGCCATCTGGTCGTAGAGCTTGCGCAGCGCCGGCGCCATCTTGTTGGTCAGCGTGCCGGCGACGATCATCACGTCGGACTGGCGGGGCGAAGCGCGCGGCATCGAACCGAAGCGGTCGAGATCGTAACGCGCCATGTAAGCGTGAATCATCTCCACGCCGCAGCAGGCCAGGCCGAAGGTCATCGGCCAGAGCGAGCCGGTGCGCGCCCAGTTTGCCAGCTTGTCGAGCGTGGAGATCACCACGCCCTTATCGGCCAGCTCGTCGGAGATATCCTTGAAGAACGTGTCCTGCGGGGAACCGGGCTGGACCAGATTGCTGGCCGACATGCCGGGGGCGCCGGGCAGGCCCGCCGCCTGAGGCTTGGTCATGGCGCCGTCGCTCATTCCCATTCCAGCGCTCCCTTCTTCCACTCATAAATAAAGCCGATGGTCAGAACGCCGAGGAAAACGACCATCGACCAGAAACCATACACACCGACCTCACCCAGCGAGATCGCCCAGGGGAAAAGGAAGGCCACTTCCAGGTCGAAGATGATGAAAAGGATGGCGACCAGATAGAAGCGGACGTCGAATTGTTTGCGCGAATCGCTGAACGGCTCGAAACCGCATTCGTAAGTCGAATTCTTTTCAGGATCAGGGGCGCGCTTGGCGGCCACGAAGGGCAGCAGGGCCAAGACCACAGCCAGTACGATTGCTAGGCCGAGAAAAAGCAGGATCGGCAGGTATTCCCGTAGCAGGGCGTCCACGGTCATTCCCCTTCCATAAAAAAAGCGGTCTGCTTTGGAGAGGCCCACCCCTCCCCGAAGCCGTGGCTGTTCTAGCCGGTTCTCTCTGGCGCTGCAACACGACCATTCGCCAAAAATTGCCGCAAGTGGCCGCCCCGGAACCGATTTTCGCCCTCGCTTGCGGCCGGCTGTCAGCCCTGCCTGAAGGCAGCAAAGCATGGATTTTTCTGGCGCGGAGTGCGCTGCGGCGCGTCGTGAAGCATGATGCCCGATTACCCGCAATACTGCTTTCGGTTCCTTCGCCGGCCGAAGGCTCTAAACGGAAACGCGCGGCACGCGTTCATCCGAACCACCATACGCGACGGACTTTTCCAGGTGCCGAGTCGGTCAGCCGCCGATGCGCCGTATCAGATGGCGCTCGTTACTGTTTGTTGTGATGGGATTTTCGGGATACCGGCGGGAGTGGCGAGAGTGACGGGACTTGAACCCGCGACCTCCGGCGTGACAGGCCGGCGCTCTAACCAACTGAGCTACACCCCCGCGGCAGGCGGCGGTTTACCCTCCGCCGCCGCCGAAGTCAAGCACAGGTCAGCCGAATTATGCAGCCGCGAAGCCGCTTAGATCTTCCAGCCGTTGCGCGGGCCGTTCATTGGCCTGTTTTGAGCGCCGCAGAACCAGGTTTTGCAGCTTCCGGAAGGCCTTGGTTTCGATCTGGCGCACGCGTTCCTTAGTCACGCCAAGCCGGCTGCCAAGCTCTTCCAGCGTTGTTTTCTCGTCCTTGAGCATGCGCTCGACGATGATGAGCTGTTCGCGCGGGCTCAGTTCCTTGAGCGATTCCACCAGCCATTCATGCCGCAGGCCGCCATCCATCTTCGTGGTGACGATTTCCTCCGGATTCGGATTGGGATCGGCCAGGAAGTCCTGGAAGGCGTCGCCGCCCTCTTCGCCGCCCACCGTTTCGTTCAGCGAGTGGTCGCGTGCCGCCAGGCGCTGAGCCATCGCGGCGACATCGGCTGGGGACACCTTGAGCGCCGTGGCGATCTCATCCCGCGTGGCATCGTCCAGCGTGATCGTGCCGCCACCGGCTCGTTCCAGCTTGGCGCGCAGCCAGCGAAGGTTGAAGAACAGCGCTTTTTGGCCCGCGGACGTGCCGGAGCGTACGATCGACCAGTTGCGCAGCACGTATTCCTGGATCGACGAGCGAATCCACCAGGCGGCATAGGTCGAGAACCGCACGCCGCGCTCGGGGTCGAAGCGGTTCACGGCCAGCATCAGGCCGACATTGCCCTCCTGGATCAGGTCAGGCATCGGCAGGCCGTAATTGCGGAAGCGCGCCGCAGTCGCGACCACCAGCCGGAGATAGGCCGAGATCAGCTTCTGCATGGCGGCATGCTCGCCGTTGTTGCGCCAGCGCCGGGCGAGGTCGAGTTCCTCCTCCTCGCTCAGCATGGCTTTACTCATGACGGTCGACAGATAGCGCCGGTCGGCGCCGTCCAAAGTCCGGGATGTACGCTCGGGGGCCATATTTTGCTCTCCCTCCATCGACTTTTACCCGCTGCTGTTCTAGGTTGGGTTCTTGAACGGCAGCCGGGCGGGGCTGGCTAAGTGGTATCGTGTCGATACGATCCCAAGGTTACTCCCCTCCTTCGTGGGCCGACAAGGATTTAATTTCGAGTCGATACAAAACCGTGATGCCGGTCACACCTCTCTCTGAGATCCTGACGAACGGGGAAAAAAGCCCGGTCGCTCAACGGGTTATCCTCCTCCTCGACCGCCTGTCGCGGCTGACCCGCGAGCTGCAATTCGTCGATGGCCTCAATCCCGCCCAGTGGGAAGCGCTGCGCTACATCGCCCAGGCCAACAAGCTGTCCCGCTCGCCCACCGCGCTCGCAGAATATCTCGGAGCCACCAAGGGCACGGTGTCGCAAACCCTAATCGCCCTCGAAGGCAAGGGCCTCATCACCCGCTGCAAGAAATCCTGCGACCGCCGCCAGGTGGAGCTCTGCCTGACTGAAGCCGGCGAAGCGATGCTGGCCAAGGATCCCATGCAGACGCTGGAGCGTGCCGCCACCGAGATGGCCGACGATCTGGGACCGCAGCTCGTAAAGGGCCTCACCCGACTGCTGCACGACCTGCAGACCCACCACAAGATCATGGAATTCGGCGTTTGCCAGGATTGTTCCCTCTTCTGCCTCCAGGACGATGGCGAAACCGGCGTCTGCGGCAACAACGGCCAGACGATCGACGCGCAAGAGAAGACCAAGATCTGCGTCAACTACAAAGCGGCGAGCTGAACCGGCCTCCCGCCGCCTTTCCGAAGCGATTGACGTCACGTCACCGCTTGCACGGCTGCTTTCCCCGACCTAGCGTTGAGCGCCTGCCGCCCCGCTGAGCCTCTCCTGATGAGCCTCACCAGAACTGGGAAACGTCGAATGAAATTCACTGGCACTGAATCTTACGTCGCCACGAACGACCTCAATGTCGCGGTCAACGCGGCCATTGCCCTGGAACGCCCGCTGCTGGTGAAGGGCGAACCCGGCACCGGCAAGACCGTGCTGGCCATCGAGATCGCCAAGGCGCTGAACGCGCCGCTGCTCACCTGGCATGTGAAGTCGACCACCAAGGCACAGCAGGGGCTTTACGAATACGACGCCGTCTCGCGCCTGCGCGACAGCCAGCTTGGCGACGAGCGAGTGAAGGACATCCGCAACTACATCAAGAAGGGCAAGCTGTGGGAGGCCTTCACCTCCGACGTTCGCCCCGTTCTGCTGATCGACGAGATCGATAAGGCCGACATCGAGTTTCCGAACGACCTGCTGCTCGAACTCGATCGCATGGAGTTCTTCGTCTACGAGACGGGCGAGACGATCAAGGCCAAGGTGCGCCCGATCATCGTCATCACCTCGAACAACGAGAAGGAGCTGCCGGACGCTTTCCTGCGCCGCTGCTTCTTCCACTACATCCGTTTCCCCGATCGCGAGACGATGGAGCAGATCGTCGAGGTGCATTATCCGGGCATCCAGAAGACGCTGGTGCGTGATGCGCTCAACATCTTCTACGACATCCGCGAAACGCCCGGCCTGAAGAAGAAGCCCTCGACCTCCGAACTTCTGGATTGGCTCAAGCTGCTGATGGCGGAAGATCTGCCCCCGGAGGCGCTGCGTACCAAGGAGCAAGGCAAGCTGATTCCGCCTTTGGCCGGGGCACTGCTGAAGAACGAGCAGGACGTGCATCTGTTCGAACGTCTCGCCTTCATCGCCCGCCGCGAGCGCGGCTGAGCCTGAAGCGGACCGGAACGCGAGGCCGGCATGTTCATCACCTTCTTCCTCGAACTGCGCAAAGCCAAGGTTCCCGCGACCTTGCGGGAATACCTGACGCTGATCGAGGCGATGGAAAAGGGCGTGCCGGAATACCGGGTGGAGGATTTCTACTACCTCGCCCGCGCCACCCTGGTGAAGGACGAGCGCAACCTCGACAAGTTCGACCGCGTCTTTGGGCAATGCTTCAACGGCCTGGAATTCATCGGCGCGGGCAGCGAGATCACTGCCGAGATTCCGGAGGAATGGCTGCGCAAGCTGGCCGAAAAAGTCCTGACTGAAGAGGAAAAGCGCCAGATCGAGGCGCTGGGCGGCTGGGACAAGCTGATGGAGACGCTGAAGAAGCGTCTCGAAGAGCAGAAAGGCCGCCACCAGGGCGGCAATAAATGGATCGGCACTGCCGGCACCTCTCCCTTCGGCGCCTATGGCTATAATCCGGAAGGAGTGCGCATCGGCCAGGACAAGTCGCGCAACCGCCGCGCCGTGAAGGTCTGGGACAAGCGCGAATACAAGAATCTCGACGACAGTGTCGAGATCGGCACGCGCAACATCAAGATCGCCCTGCGCCGCCTGCGCAAATTCGCCCGCGAAGGCGCCGAGCTCGAACTCGACCTGCCCGACACGATCAAGTCGACGGCCGCCAATGCCGGCTATCTCGACATCAAGATGGTGCCCGAGCGGCACAACAAGGTGAAGGTCCTGCTGCTCTTCGATATTGGCGGCTCGATGGACGACCATATCCGCGTCACCGAGGAGCTGTTCTCGGCCGCGCGCGCCGAGTTCAAGCATATGGAGTTCTTCTACTTCCACAATTGCGTCTACGAGAAGCTGTGGAAGGACAACCGCCGGCGCCACACGGAGTTCATCCCGACCTGGGAAGTGCTGCGCACCTATCAGCACGAATACAAGATCATCTTCGTCGGCGACGCGACCATGTCGCCATACGAAATCGTGCAGCCCGGCGGCAGCGTCGAGCACTGGAACGAGGAAGCCGGCTCGGTGTGGATGCAGCGCCTGCTGGACACCTATCCGAAGGCGATCTGGCTCAATCCGGTGCCGGAGAAATACTGGGATTACACCCCATCGGTGCAGCTCATGCGGCAGATCATGGGCAACCGCATGTTCCCGCTCACGCTCGACGGCATCGAGCGCGGCATGAAGGAACTGAACCGCTAGTTAGATGATGACCGCTTCGGCCGGTTCCTCGACGCGCTCGCGGGCCGGTTCGATCTGGAAGCCTTCGCGGGGCGGCAGCCGCAGCTGCATCGCCCCGATCGCATATTCCAGATTCGGCGCCGGCACTTCGTAGAGCCGGCCTTCGATCCAGCGATGCGCCGGATGGGCGAAACTGCCCGCATCGGCGCCGAGATCGGGATTGCGCACCAGCACCCGCCAGGTGCGATAGCGACGGTCCACCACATCCACCAGCGTCGCGGTGTAGCCGAGCGGCAGATCCTCCTCGCGATGGCGCCGCTGCAAGGCTTCCAGATCCGCCTCGGCGCGCTGCAGCTGCCCTTTCAGATCGGCGATCTCCTCGCGCATCGTCTCGATCATCTGTTCGGACGTTTCCGCCTGATGGGCGATCTGATCGCGCAGCGCGCTCAGCTCGTCGGCCTGCAAGCGGATGCGGTTCCAGGCAACATGCGAACGCTCGCCCAGCAGCAGGATGATCATCACCGCGATGCCGATATTGGCCGCCAATGCCAGAAAGCCGACGAATTCGGAGAGCGAGGCGTCAAACATCGCTCATCCTCAGCTTGCCGTCGAAGCGCCGGATCACCATGATCTCGGACAGTGCGCCGAACACCTTCTTGCTGCGCAGCCGCGCCATTTCCTCGTCTTCGTTGCCCCAGATGATCAGCCGCGCCGCGCGCCGGCCAGGAAACGGACAGACGGTCGAGCCCGGCCCGCTGAACATCTCGTGCATCTCCGGCCCGATCGCCTTGATGTACCAGCCCATCTGGCGTGGCCGCGGAATGCCGATCTCGTAGATCACAATGTTGTTGGGATCACTGAACTCGATTTCCTTGGCGAGCTTTTCGCCATAAGCGCTCTGTTTTTCCTGCAGCTTCAGCTCAAGCGCGGCTTTTTCCTCAAACAGCGCGTTATGCTCGCCGCTTAAGCCGACGAGCTTTTCGCGCATGTTCTCCGCTTCCTGCGCCAGGCGTTCGATTTCGAACTTGCCGCGGGCGTAATTCTTCACAAAGCGCTCAAGGCTGCTGGCGCCGAGCGAAACGGCAAAGAACATCAGCAGCGACGGCAGCAGCGCGTAAACAACGTCGGCGAGTTCCATAAAGGCGACCATTCAACCTCGTGACTTTCCAGCCGTCACTGTCAGGCAAAGCCGGAGCCAAATCAACGCCGTTTTACGGTAAACGCCGGGTGAATCTGCAAACCGGGACAGCGATTCGCGCGATCCCCTCGCCCAAGCAAAAAGGCCGGGGCAGAACCCCGGCCTTTGCAGCCGCCCAAGGGGCGGAGAAAGTAGCGGTAAGTGATCAGCGCTTCGAGAACTGGAAGCTGCGGCGGGCCTTCGGCTTGCCGTACTTCTTGCGCTCGACCACGCGCGGGTCGCGGGTCAGGAAGCCCTGAGCCTTCAGGGCCGGACGCAGCGCCGGCTCGAAATAGGTCAGCGCCTTGGAAATGCCATGCCGCAGGGCGCCCGCCTGGCCCGACAGGCCGCCGCCGGAAACGGTGGCGTAGATGTCGAACTGGCCGGTGCGGTTGGTCACCACGAAGGGCTGCTGCAGCAGCATGCGCAGAACGGGGCGAGCGAAATAGGTGGTGCTCTCCTTGCCGTTCACGATGAACTTGCCCGTGCCGGGCTTCAGCCAGACGCGGGCGACCGCGTCCTTGCGCTTGCCGGTGGCGTAGGCGCGACCGAACTTGTCCAGCTTGCGCTCGCCGGTGCCCTGGGCAGCGGCGGGAGCGGCCTTGCCGGCGAGATCGCTCTTGCTCAGATCAGCGAGTGTACGTGCCTCGGCCATGATCAGTCGTTCCTCTTATTCTTCGGATTGAGCGCGGCCACATCCAGCTTCACGGGCTGCTGCGCCTCGTGCGGATGGTTCGGGCCCTTATAGACCTTCAGCTTGGTGAGCTGGCGGCGGGCAAGCGGGCTTTCCTTCGGCAGCATGCGCTCGACGGCCTTGATGATGACGCGCTCAGGGAAGCGGCCATTGAGGCCCTCGCCGATGGTGCGGCCCTTGATGCCGCCCGGGTAGCCGGTATGCCAGTAGAAGGTCTTCTGCTGTGCCTTACGGCCGGTGACGCGCACCTTCTCGGCGTTGATCACCACGACATGATCGCCGGTATCGGCGTTCGGGGTGAAGATCGCCTTGTGCTTGCCGCGCAGACGCATGGCGATCAGGGAGGCAAGCCGTCCCAGCACCAGGCCCTCAGCGTCGATCAGCACCCACTTCTTGTCCACTTCGGACTCTTTAGCGTTGTAGGTCTTCATCGCACTTCCTAACGGGTAGAAGCCCGGGAAAGGCCATAAGGCCGTGCCACGGGCGGATCGGCGCGCACTATGGCGATTTCGCGCGCATAGTCAAATGCAATCCGCACAGAATTTCAAAGATTTACAGAGCGGTACTATAATACCAATAAACGATATTAGTAATTTCAACAACTTAAGTAAAAATACAGAAACTTACGCCATTCTGCCTACGCGGCGTGATATCAATGATTGCGGTGATATCAAATTGAGCCTTTCTGCACCGTTTCGCATCGTTGGGAACCGATTGAGCCCGTTTCAGCCCGTTTCAGCCCGTTTCGACTCGTTTGGATCCGTTCTGGCTCGTTCCCTGACCGTTTCAGCCTATTCCGCTCCGTTTGAAATGCTTCTGGCCCTGCCCACTTAGACACAGGGAATGCAGCCCCCTGCCGTGCCTAAGGTCCATCAGAACATGATGGGAACGAGGCGGCTCGATCAAACCTTCGTCGCGCCTGCTTATCCGCGCCAGCTACTTCTTCGCCGGGGGAATCGAATAGGTCAGAGTCGCATGGGCCACCGGATCGTCCCCGCTGCCATCCGACAGCAGCGTGATCTCGGCGACCGCCAGGCTCTTGCCCAGTTTGAGCATGGTGGCCTCTGCCGTCAGGCTGTGGACGCCCGGCTTGCGCAGGAAGTTGATGTTCAGATTCGTCGTGACCGCCAGCGCCACTGGGCCGATCAGGCCCAGGATCAGCAGATAGGCAGCGCAGTCGGCCAAGGTCATCATCGTGGGGCCAGAGACGGTGCCGCCGGGGCGCAGATGGCGCTCGTCGATCGGCATGCTGAGCCGCAGCTTCTGCCCGTCCCACGAATCGATACGAAACTGCGACGAGCGCATCTGCGGAAATTCCCGGTCCAGAAAAGCAGCCAGTTCGGCCTTGTCCATCTTCATGCGCTGCGGCCCTCCCCTTATTTCCGCTTAGCATCGCGGCGGACAGACGAAAAGTCCGGCCGTTACGTAAGATGGCGAAAAGCCGGGCGAAAATTTTGCTGACGGGACTTGCAGTTCGAAGCGCCTGTCGCTAGGTTGCGCGCCGCACTGATCCCAGGTAGCTCAGTGGTAGAGCAGGCGGCTGTTAACCGCCCGGTCGGGGGTTCGAATCCCTCCCTGGGAGCCATTCTCCCCAAAAGTCAGACACCTTCGGTTTCGGACGGCTCCGGCCAGCGTCATTCTGCCGCGCCGGGCATGTGCGGCGGTTTACTAATATAGTAAGCCTATTGGTAGAGCGTGCGCCGGTTCTGCCGCTGCGGGGGGAGCCGGACCGTTCTTCGGGAGCTTTCGCTTATCCGCTTCGGGGTTGGGTTGCTGACATGTCGACCGTCCTTCTGATCCTTGCCTTCTTCCTGATTGGCGTCCCCGGCGTGGTCTTCGTCATCCTTCAGGCGATCGCCGCGCATAAGCGCGCCAACCTCGCCTATGACTGGAGCCGCAGCGAGATCGCCCGCCGCACCCAGCGGGCGCACGAGCTCGAAATGGCCATCGGCAAGGAACGCGACACCATCGGCCGGCTGATGAAGGATGTTGCGGCACTGACCGCCCAGCGCAGCAAACTGGAAGCCATGCTCGAACAGAGCAAGTCGCAGCAGCAGTAAGCGCTGCGGCCAAGGGGCCCCCCTCGGTGCCCCACTTTTCAGTCTCCCACTATGTAATCCGCCAGGCTGTAGCAGTGGCTCGCCTGATAGGCATTCCGCCCGCGGTTCATATGCGTCAGGTTGAACCGGCGGATGGCACGCAAGGCACGCGGATTTGCCAGGAATTTACGGATCGATGCGGAGCCGCGGATTTTGACGACAAAGATATCGTCCCCGCGCGGGAAAAAATAACTGATGTCCTCCGGCTCCGCCACACAACCTTCGAAAAAGGCTTCGTCCAAGCTGTTCTGTCCCAGGGAATGATCGGTGGTAAAATCGGAGAGATGCACGATGCATCTCGCGCGGATGCCCTCGCCGTCTGCATAGATCGTGAAAAGCTCCATCCAGCTCGCATTGACCCGGATAAGCGGTCTGTCGGTGGTCGATGGCAGGCACGATACGGACCAATAGTGACGCTCGGTCTGCCGTGGCACGGGAACGCAGCTCTGGCCATAGATCCGGAGGATATCCAGAACCTCCGGCGCCTGCGAACGGCGCAGCAGCTTCTGGAACCGCGGAACGTATTTGAAGCGTAACTCTGGCGACTCCGCGCGCTCACCAGTATCGCGCAGGCTTATCTTTCCTTCCATCCAATCGCGCTGCTGTTCCAGATCAACGAACTGGCGCAGCCCCTTGAGGCTGCGGCGGCGACAGGAACCTCTGTCAGATGCCATGCAAATCCTGCGCTCTATGTCTCACCGACTTATCGGTGTCGCTCAACAATATAGAGCGCAGACTGCAAAGTTATGCTAGCAGTTTGGTTGCCGCCTTTTCCTGCTCCGCTGCGCTGAGCAGTTCGCGGCCGATTGCGCGGGCCCGCGCCAGATGAATGGCGGGGTCTTGCGTATCCGCTTCCAGCAGCATTTCCGAGCGCACGACGCGCGCACCGCAATAGTCGAAGATTCCATGCTCGATCTGGGTCTTCATGGCGGTGTCGTAGCCATGCCGCGCATAGAGGCCGGCATCGGCGCCGCCGATGGCGACAAGATGAACCGTCAGGCGCTGCAGCTTCTTGGTCGTGCCGCTGCCTGGCCGCTCGTCATAGGCCCAGCCATTGGAAAAGACCCGATCGATCCAGCCCTTGAGCAGCCCCGGCATCGACCACCAGTAAACCGGATAGACCAGCACCAAGGTATCGGCGTGGTCGATCCGCGCCTGTTCGGCCGCGACATCCGCAGGCGGCCCTCCCATCCGGCGATGCACCGCGTAATCGGCAGCACCGAAGCGCGGATCGAAGCCTTCCGCGGCAAGGTCGGCGATCTCGGCGCTATGGGCGGGATTGGCTTCCGTGACGCCGGCCGCGATCTCGCGGGCGATGCTGTTGGTCAGCGAGGCGGGATTCGGATGCGCTGTGACGATCAGGGCGTGCATGAGGCCTAACTCCTTGTGTGAACTGGAATTTCGAGGCATGCTTTTATATACTTTTAGTAAGTTACTTTTGGTATATAGGGATGGGAAAAGCCAAGGCAAGCAGGCAGACCGGCAAAACCGCGCGGCGGCGCCTGTCGCGCGACGAGCGGCATCGGCAGCTCATGGAGATGGCCTGGACGCTGATCCGCGAGGAAGGCAGCGATGCGCTAACGCTTGGCCGGCTGGCCGAGCGCTCGGGCGTGACCAAGCCTGTGGTCTACGATCATTTCGGCATGCGCGCTGGCCTGCTGGCGGCGCTGTATCGCGAATTCGATGTGCGCCAGACCGAACTGATGGACGCAGCCCTGGCGGCGAGCGCGCCGACCTTGGATGACCGCGCATCCGTCATCGCCGCGGCCTTCGTTGATTGCGTGCTGTCGCAGGGCCGCGAGATCCCCGGCGTGATCGCTGCCCTGGCCGGATCGCCCGAACTGGAAGCCGTCCGGCGCGAATGCGAGGCGGTCTATCTGGAGAAATGCCGCGCCGCCCTCGCCCCCTTCGCCGGTCCGCGCGGCATCACGCTTGCGGGGCTGCGGGCAATGGCGGGCGCGGCTGAAGCGCTTTCCGATGCCGCCGCCAACGGCGAGATCACGCCGCAGCAGGCGAAAGACGAACTGCGCGCGGTGATCATGGCGATGGTGCAGCGGCAATAACGCCGCTTCACGGGATCAGCGCTTCCTCAGGCCGGGATCGTAGCGATCCGTCATTGTATCGATACATCTGGGCACTTGCCTTGGTCTGCTGAACGAGACCAAGCTGGCGTCATGCTTGGCGACATCAATCTTCCGCTCATTCTTCTCGCCGCCCTTCTGGCCACCGGCAGCCCCGGTCCGGCGACGCTGGCAATTGCCGGCGCGTCGATGAAATCGGGCCGCAAATACGGCCTGGCACTGGCATCGGGCGTCAGCACCGGCTCGCTGATCTGGTCCGTGGCGGCAGCCTTCGGTCTTGGCGCGGCGATGCTGGCCAATGCCTGGGTGTTAGAAGCGATGCGCTATTGCGGCGCGGGCTACCTCCTCTACCTCGCCTTCAAATCCGCCAGGTCGGCGATGAAGCCGGACGAACTGAAGCCGGGCGAACTGAAGCCGCGCGAGGGCGTCTATCTGTCGCTCAAACGCGCCTATGCGAGCGGGCTTGCGATCCATCTGACCAATCCGAAAGCCATTCTGTTCTTCGGTTCGCTCTATGCCGTAGGCATACCGCCGCAGACCCCGCCGCAGGCACTGGCGATAGTGATCCTTGCCGTGGCGATCCAGAGCACGCTGATTTTCCATGGTTATGCGCTGCTGTTTTCCAGCGCGCCGACAATCAGGGGCTACATGCGGCTGCGGCGCTGGTTCGAAGGCGTCTTTGCCGTCGCCTTCGGCGCTGCGGGCCTGAAGATTCTCACCACGCGGCTTCAGTAAGAATGCTTCGGGCCGGCTGAGCGGCCCGAAGCGATGTCGGTTCAAACCGTTTCCATCTTCCGCGGCGC
The DNA here is from genome assembly GCF_937960835.1 of uncultured Ferrovibrio sp. Classification (GTDB taxonomy): domain Bacteria; phylum Pseudomonadota; class Alphaproteobacteria; order Ferrovibrionales; family Ferrovibrionaceae; genus Ferrovibrio. The sequence goes on along the minus strand of NZ_CALGPC010000018.1, from coordinate 89,842 downwards.
GCTTGTGGGCGTGCGCAGAATCTTGATCAGCGCGGCCAGTTCCTGATCGGCAAGGCCCGCCCGCTGCGCCTGCCGCAGCCAGCCATTCATCATGCGGGGCAGTTCCGTATTGAGCCCCAGCGATGCAGAAATCTGCTGAATGCGGGCCACGGCCGGGATCGAGATGCGCAGCGGGCTTTCCGTCACCGTGAAGTCGTCTGACTGGATCGCCTTGCTTTCATGCTCGAAGAAAGCGCCAAAGCTTGGCGACATGACGTTGACCAGTCTGCCATAGACGGCGACATCGATGCCGACGGTCTCGGCGATCCGCGCGCCATGCAGGAAGCCGGCATAGGCGCCGTAGACGTAGGACAAGGTCGCCAGATCCGCCGCAGCGGCGGCTTCAATCCGCTCGCCGAGATAGACGATGTTGCCGCCGAGGATTTTCAACGCAGCCTCCGCCTCCGCGAAGACGGCCTGCTGGCCGCTGACAAGGATCGGCGTATCCGGCTGGCCCATCTGGCTTGGCGCCGCCTGGATCGCGCCATCGAGATAGCGGCCGCCATGGGCTTCGACGAAGCTGGCGGCGCTGCGCGCATCCTCCGGGCTGCCGGTGCCGAGATTGATGATCAGGCGGCCGTGCAAGGCTGGGGCTGCTCCCGGACTGGCGAGGATTGCGTCGGCGGCGGCGTGGTCGAAAACGATAAAGAGCGTCAGCGGACTGGCGGCAATTGCTTCGGCTGGCGTCACAGCCAGCTTTGCGCCGCGCTTGACCAGGGCTGCGGCCTTCTCCGCGCTGCGGTTCCACAGCGTCACCGTCCTGCCCGCCTTGAGCATCAGATCGGCAAGCGCAACGCCCATTTGCCCAAGGCCGACAATCGTCACATCTGTCATTGATAGTCTCCTTTTTGATGTGGAGACGCTCAACTGGGGCCGCTATATCCCCTCCGACAAGTACGGACCAATTTGTCAGCTACGCACCGGCAGGTATGTAACGGCGGGAAACATGGCGAAAAAAACTTATGCCTGCGGCATCGGCCCCTCGTTTGAAGTGATCGGCGGCAAATGGAAGGCCGTCATCTTATGGGAATTGCGCGATGGCAGGCTGCGTTTCGGCGAATTGAAGCGCCGCGTGGAAGGCGCCAGCGAAAAGGTGCTGATCCAGCAATTGCGCGAGCTGGAGCGCGACAAGCTGATCACCCGCCATGTCTACCGTGAGGTGCCGCCGCGGGTGGAATACGAACTGGCCGAATGGGGGCACAGCCTGAACGCAGCTCTAGCACCGATGGCCGACTGGGGCGAGGCCTATGCCAAGGCGACCGGGCGCTATCCGGCAGAGCCGCTGCCCGAGCAGACGGTATCCCGGTAAGCGACTTATGGAATCGAACCAATCCGCCCACTGTTGCAGTTGAAATCACATCTTAAACTTTAGTCTGAAGAACTCTGCTAAGACCAAGGGCGGCGCCGCTGAACCACATTCTCCGATCCTGGAGCGGTTGAATAACATTTACCCGCTACTCTGGAAAATTCGCGCTAAAAATCCAATTTTTGTCGCAGCGGACGCGTTCCGGCTGTGCTGCGGTTACGCTAGAATGCGCCCCTCCAAGGAGATGATGGCTTTGTCGAACGGCTCGATCAGATACGCCGATGACGTAGGCGACGACCGCCACGACGGTCCGCGTCCGCCCCAGGCCAGCGCCTGGAAGGTGCTGATCGTCGACGACGAACCCGACGTGCATTCGCTGACCAAGCTGCTGCTGCGCAACTTCAACTACCGCAAGCGGGGATTGCAATTCCTCAGCGCCTATAGCGCGGCGGAAGCGCGCGAGCTGCTGCGCAATAACCCGGACACGGCCCTCGTGCTGCTTGACGTGGTGATGGAGACCGAGCATGCCGGGCTCGCGCTGGTCGATTACATCCGCAACGAACTCGGCAACAAGTCGGTGCAGATCGTCGTGCGCACCGGCCAGCCCGGCCAGGCGCCGCCGCTGACCGTGATCTCGAACCACGGCATCAACGATTACAAGGAAAAGACCGAGATCACGCAGCAGAGCATGATTCTGACGGTCGTGAAGGCGCTGCGGCTCTATGAGGATTTCCTGCCGAGCTACATCGCTGCGGCGAAATTCGCGCACCTGGCCGACCGCGCACGCGCCGGCGCCGATGACCGCGAATTGCTGCGCAGCCTGCGCCAGGAACTGGAGAATGCCGACGAGATCGCCATACCGCGTCCGCCGGCGGAAGAGCCGCCCGATCCGCGTCTGGCGGCGCTTACCGAGCGTGAGCGTGAAGTGCTGAAATGGGTCAGCCAGGGCGATTCCAACAAGGCCATCGCGATCCGGCTCGGCGTGCAGGAAGTGACCGTGAAGGCGCATCTGCGCCAGATCTTCTCCAAGCTGCAGGTCTTCAACCGCACCCAGGCGGCATCGCTGGCGCTGCGCCTGCTGGAGCGCGAAGCCGAGACGGCGGCGCGCTGACGCTTGCTGTCACGGTTACCGTCACGGCCGAGCGGCGCGTCCGCATTCGGTCACTGCGAGAACTTTGCGAAGACCGCGCATCTCCATTAACTACCAGGTCCATGCAGTATTTCTTTTACGGCACGCTTTGTGATCCCGATATCCGCCAGTTCGTGCTGGGCTACCGGCCCAGCCCGCGGCAATTGCGGGCGGCGGTGCTGACCGGCTTCCGCCGCAAGCAGGTGTGCGGCCGCAGCTATCCCATCCTGGTGCCCTCGCCGGGCAGCAAGGTGGATGGCCTGCTGTTCGCCCCCGCCCGCGCCGAGGATGCCTTGCGCCTCGCCGCCTATGAGGGGCCGGAATATCTGACGCGCGCCTTGCCGGTGCGTCCCGTTGGCGCCGCCGGGTCATGCCGCGCGTTTGTTTTCCTGCCTGCGCGTGACGCCACGGGCGAGCCTGCCTTGACGCCATCCCATGGCGACTGGCGTTTCGAAACCTGGCTGCGCCGCCATAAAACCAGCTTCCTCTCCAGCCTCCAGAATCAGGGCCTGTTTCCATGCGCCAACCCGTGAATACCAAGCTGCAACCCATGCCGGTGGAACTGATCCGCCAGGAAGGCGTCTTTCGCGGCCATCTCAAGGTGGATGAGCTGATCCTCCGACACGGCCTGTATGCCGGGGGCATGAGCGATGAGATCAGCCGCGAGGTGATCTGGCGCCGCGATGCGGTGACGGTGATCCCTTACGACCCCAAGCGCGACGAAGTCGTGCTGATCGAACAATTCCGCGCCTCGGCGCTGTTCAACAACGATCCCGCCTGGATGGTGGAAATCGTCGCCGGGCTGATCGAGGATGGCGAAGACATCGAGGATGTCTGCCGCCGGGAGCTGAAGGAAGAAAGCGGACTGGAAGCCATCGGGCCGCTGATCCCGATCAACATGGTCTATTCGACGCCCGGCTTCTGTTCGGAACGGTTCTACATGTATTGCGCCCAGGTCGACGCCTCTCAGGCCAATGGCGTCTATGGTCTGAAAGACGAGCATGAGGATATCCGCGTCTTCGCCCTGCCCTTCCAGGAAGCCTTTGCCCAGTGGGAAGCTGGGAAAATGCCGAACTCGCCGGCCACCATCGGCCTGCTGTGGCTGGCGGTATACCGCGACCGACTGCGCCAACGCTGGGAAGACCCCCGCGGGTTGCGACCCTAACCCCCCCTCGGTATAGGATGGTTCCGGGGAGAGATTTTTCGGCCTGGACCCACCATATCGAGCCCGTCATGGATATCCGCAAAGACTTCATCGACAGTATCGGCAAGACCCCGCTGATCCGCCTCCGCCGCGCTTCCGAGATGACCGGCTGCGAGATTTACGGCAAGGCGGAATTCATGAATCCGGGCGGCTCGGTAAAGGACCGCGCCGCTCTGTTCATCGTCCAAGATGCCATCGCCAAGGGCCAACTGCGCCCGGGCGGCACCATCGTGGAAGGCACGGCCGGCAATACCGGCATTGGCCTGGCTTTGGTCGGCAATGCGCTCGGCTTCAAGACCGTGATCGTCATGCCGGAAACCCAGAGCCAGGAGAAAAAGGACATGCTGCGGCTCTGCGGCGCCGATCTGCGCCTAGTGCCCGCCGTGCCCTATAAAGACCCGAACAACTACGTGAAATATTCCGGCCGCCTGGCCGAGGAACTGGCCAAGACCGAGCCCAACGGCGCGATCTGGGCGAACCAGTTCGACAACGTCGCGAACCGCGAAGCGCATTACCGCACGACGGGTCCCGAAATCTGGGAGCAGCTCGACGGCAAGATCGACGGCTTCACCTGTGCGGTCGGTTCGGGCGGCACCTTCGCCGGCGTGCTGATGGCGCTGAAGGAGCGTAATCCGAAGGTGCAGGTGGCGCTGGCCGATCCGATGGGCGCCGCTCTGTATCACTATTACAAGCATGGTGAGCTGAAGGCCGAAGGCAGCTCGATCACCGAAGGCATCGGCCAGGGCCGCATCACGGCGAACCTGGAAGGCATTACGCCGGACGAGGCCTTTCAGATCCCTGACGAAGAAGCCCTGCCGGTGGTGTTCGATCTGCTGCGCTATGAAGGCCTCGTGCTGGGCGGCTCGACCGGTGTCAACGTGGCGGCGGCAATCCGGCTGGCCAAGCAGATGGGCCCGGGCCACACGATCGTCACCATCCTGGCCGATGGTGGCGCGCGCTATCAGAGCAAGTTGTTCAATCCGGAGTTTTTGCGCAGCAAGAACCTGCCGGTCCCGAGCTGGTTGGAGTGAAAGTAGAGTGCGATGACCGAGTTGCTGTTTCGTGAGGATGCTTATCTGCCCCAGTGTCAGGCGGTGATTACCGCCATCGACGAGCGCGGTTTCCAGACCGACAAGACGGTGTTCTATCCGCTGGGCGGCGGGCAGCCGGGCGATATCGGGCGTCTGGTGCTGGATAGCGGCGAGGTCGTCGAGATCACCGACACCGTGAAGGGCGATGGCCCCGATGGCGTCATCCACAAGCCGGGCGCGGGCAGCGCCGCGCTGAAGGTCGGCGCCACCGGACGGCTGGAAATCGACTGGGAACGCCGGCACCGGCTGATGCGCATGCATACCTGCCTGCATCTGCTCTCTGCGCTGGTCCCCTTCCCCGTTACCGGCGGGCAGGTCGGCGATGGCAAGGGACGGCTCGATTTCGACATGGCCGACAGCATCCCCGACAAGGAAACGCTGACCGCCAAGCTGAACGAGCTGATCCAGGGCGATCACAAGGTCACGGCGCGCTGGATCAGCGATGAGGAACTGCTCAGCAATCCCGAACTGGTGAAGACAATGGCGGTGAAGCCGCCGATGGGATTGGGGCGCGTACGCCTGGTCGAAGTTCATGGCGTGGACAAGCCGCTGGACCTGCAGGCCTGCGGCGGCACCCATGTGAAACAGACCGGCGAGATCGGTCTGGTGACAGTGCGCAAGATTGAAAACAAGGGACGGCAGAATCGCCGCGTCAATATCGAATTCGCCGCCTGACGAATGTGGCTCCAGGGAGTGTTTTCATGGATTACGTGAATGCCGATGCGCTGGTATCGACCCAATGGCTGGCCGATCATCTGACAGCGCCTGACCTGCGCATCGTGGATGCTTCCTGGTATCTGCCGCACATGAACCGCAACGGCAAAGAGGAATATGCTGCGCAGCATATTCCCGGCGCCGTTTATTTCGACATCGACGAAATCTCCGACACCGACAGCAACCTGCCCCATATGCTGCCGAGCCCGGAGAAATTCGCGTCCCGCATGCGCCGGCTGGGCATCGGCGACGGCAACCGCATCATCATCTATGACGGATCGGACAACCACCTCTCCGCCCCGCGCGCATGGTGGATGTTCCGCGTCTTCGGCCATGAAGATGTCGCCGTGCTGAATGGCGGCCTGAAGAAATGGATGGCCGAGGGCCGTCCGGTGGAGGACCTTCCGCCGCTGCCGCGTGAGCGTCATTTCACCGCGCGGCGCAACGACCTGCTGGTGCGCGACGTCGATCAGATGCGCGCCAATCTCACCAGCCATCGCGAGCAGGTACTGGATGCGCGCAGCGCCGGCCGCTTCAACGGCACTGAGCCCGAGCCCCGCCCCGGCCTGCGCGGCGGTCACATCCCCGGCTCGCTCAACGTGCCGGCCTCCATGCTGACTGATCCTAAGACCGGACAGTTCGCATCCGCCGATGCGCTGCGCGGGATTTTCGAAAAAGCAGGCCTCGATCTCACCAAGCCTGTTACCACCACTTGCGGCTCCGGTGTGTCAGCCTGCGCTCTTGCGCTCGGCCTGCATCTGCTCGGCCACCGTCAGGTTGCCGTCTATGACGGCTCCTGGACGGAATGGGGCGGCCGCCCCGATCTGCCGGTAGAGCGGTAAGGCCGGAGCAATGGCAGAGGCGCCGCAGACCGGCAACGGAACGGTAGAACCGGCAGTCTTCCGCCTGCCGCCGGCGCAACTGCAAAGCGACGGCCGCTACAACGTCACCGTCGTCTATCTAGAAATGACCAAGGCACCACCCGAGACGCCCAATCCGCCGCCTCTGGTACCGAAACTGGCCCTGATGAAGCTCGACCATCCTACGGTGAGCTTCTACCGCTATCTCTACGAAGCGGTGGGCCGCGCCTGGCATTGGGTGGACCGGCACCGGCTGAGCGACGTTGCCCTGTCGCAGATCATCAACGATCCGAAAGTCGAAATCTGGGTGCCGTATGTCGGCGGTGTGCCGGCTGGCTATATCGAACTGGATCGCCGCGACGAAGCCAACAGCGAGCTGAAGCCGATCAACATCGCCTATTTCGGCCTGATGCCGGAATTCTTCAGCCGCGGTCTTGGCCCATGGCTGCTGCGCTGCGGGATACGCCAGGCCTTCAGCTATGGCACCAGGCGGCTGACGGTGAATACCTGCAACCTGGATCATCCGGCAGCATTGCCGCTGTATCAGAAGCTTGGCTTCCGCCCCTATCAGACGCGCGAAGCGCTGTTCGACCCGCGTTGGTAATTAATACAAAGCTGTTGCGGCGAATTCGGCCCTGCCTGCTTGAGCATCCAGGCCGAGCTCAAGGCGTTAAGCAGCATCTCCACGTCATAAGGCTTGTGCACGACCTTGCAATGCAGCCAGGACTGCAGCAAGCCGGTGCGGCCATAACCGGTGGTGAAGACAAACGGGATACCTCCATTCTGCAGGCGTTCGGCCACCGGGAAGATCAGATCGCCGCCGACATTGACGTCCAGAATCGCCATATCCGGCTGATGGCGGTTCAGCGTCTCATCAGCCTCCGCGACACTGGCCGCAAGCCATATGGCGGAGCAGCCGAGATCGCTTAAAACCTGCTCGATCATGAAGGACACGATAGCCTCGTCCTCAACGACGAGGATTTTCAATCCCTCCAGGGAGGCACTGGATAAATCGAACCGTGCCATATCGTTGTTGCCTGTCGAGCGAATTCCCATCGCTGATCTACCGGCTAGTGATTTTCGGCCGCTGGGGTTGCCGCCAGCGGAATGTTTATGGTGCAGCGAAGCCCGCTCGGCTCATAGGCGATGACGGCATCGCCTTTCAGTTCAGCGGCTACGCCTCGTTCAATCAGACGGCTTCCAAAGCCACGCCTATGCGGCGGCCGCACCTCCGGCCCGCCGGATTCCTGCCATACGGCCTGAAGCATATGCCCGGTTTCGCTTTCCCGGGTAGTCCATTCTATGTCGATCGCTCCTGTCTCTGCCGACAGAGCGCCATACTTTGCGGCATTGGTCGCAAGTTCATGCAGAATCATGGCGAACAGCGGCGCCGCCCGCGGGGTAAGCCGAACGGGCATTCCTGCCAGGCGGATGCTGTTTCCGCTGTTGCTGTAGGGCTCGAGGATATTCTCGATCAGGGTTTTCAGATCGGCATTCGTCCAGCCCGAAAAGGTCAGCAACGTATGCGCCTTGCTGAGGGCAAAGAGGCGTCCGTCAAAGATCCGGCAAGCCTCGCTGGGCAGGCCGACGCCCCGAAACGTCTGCACGGCCAGCGATTGCACAGTGGCCAGCGTATTCTTGACGCGATGATTGAGCTCGTCGATCAAAACCTTCTTGCGCTCTTCCGCTTGTTTGCGTTCGCTGATATCGACCAGCATGTTGACGGCGCCGGTGATCGTTCCATCGGCATCAAATAGCGGCGTCGGATAGGCAATGAACGGCACCCGCGTTCCATCCGGCCGTTCAGTGATGGCTTCCTCTCCGCGGATGGCGCGACGCTCCCTGATCGCAACCGCCATCGGGCATTGATCATGCGGCAAGGCTTCGCCATCGGGCCTGTAGATGCGCCAGGAACCGCACCACCGGCTTTCTCCGATCACCGGCGTAACGCCCCAGAACACCTTGGCGGCGGCGTTGTAGAAGGTAATGCGGCCTTCCGCATCTGTGGTGTAAACAGCCGCCGGAAGGCTCTCCAGCAATTCGCGGAACCAGCGTTCGCGCTCGCGCAGATCATCCTCCGCCTGCCTGTGGCGGCTGGCGTCATGGAAGCAATTGATGGCACCGACGACATTACCCCCGGCATCTTCCACCGGATCGATGAAAGCAAGCACGATGCTGCGTGAACCATCCGGGCGCTCGACAATCAGTTCCTTGCCGCGCAGGGGCTGGCCGGTTCTTAGAACCTGCGCCATCGGCGCTTCATCAGGCGGCAGCTCACTGCCATCGATTTCATAGAGTTTATGGGCGCCGCCGAACCGCGTCTGACCGTCTTCCAATTGCGGAATCCGTCCCCAGATCTGCACGGCATGGCGATTGAACCAGCAGATGCGGCCGTCCGCGTCACAGGCGTAAACCGCGATCGGCAGCATGTCGACGAAGCGCGGCGGCGTTTTGAGCACAGCTTCGCTGCCATCGAATTGCTTGGCGAAGGCTAAGTGCGGCCGGGACATTTCCACTTCACTCATCACACCTCCGCCGCATCGCGGCTGCGAGTCGATTGTGCACGGTGTTCGTGTGTTAAACCCACATCCAGGCAATTTGGAGGCAGAAAAAATCGCTCTGCCGTTTGGATGCGGGAGCTTTGGCGCGGCAATACCCGCGCAGCGGGCCAGCCGTGCCAGGCTTAAAGATCGGCCTGGCGTTTGACCCGCTGGTAATGCCGGCGCGCTTTGGCGCGATTGCCGCAGGCCTCCATCGAGCACCAGCGGCGGCGGCGATTGGGGCTCGTATCGAGAAACAGCCAGCCGCAGCCCGGGCCGGCGCAGCGGTGAATGCGATCCAGATGATCGGAGGTCAGCAATTCGGCCGCGAGATGTGCCAGCCGAATCACCGGCACCTGCAAGCCTGCCGCCGCTTGCCGGCGGACCCAGGAATAACCGCCGTTTTTCGGCGAAACCTGCAAGGTGGCCGGCGCCGCAACGAGCAAGCTATTCACGCAGGTCAGATCATCATCCGCCGGGTCCTGCCCGGTCTTGGCTGCAGCCAGCAGCCGGTAGACTGCTTCCCGCAAAACCTTGGCCTGCTCCAGCACGGCATTCGCCGCTGCTGCATCGCGGATCGCCTCGGCTGCCAATGCCTCGGCTTCTTCCGCGCCGACCAGATTGAGCCGTCTTGTCCAGGCAAGCAGCGCATCGTAGGAAACCAGCAGTTCCACGGGGCCGCCGGCTTGCGCTTCACGGTCGCGCCAGTCGAGCGTGTTGATGAAATCGAGGACCGGATGGCCCCCGAGAAGCTCGATGGTCAGAACGCGCAGCGGCTGGGTCATACTAACCAGCATACTGGTTGACTGAAATACCGCCAAGTCCTAGCTTCCCCGCCATGCCAGACGCAATTCAACAGGTGGAGCCGCAAAACTCCGCGCCTCCCAGTTTTACCCGCTCCGGTGTGTGGCATGGCATGCGGCTGACGGTGCCTTTCAGCATCAGCGCCTTTCCTTTTGGCGTGGCCTTCGGTGCGGCAGCGGGCGCCGTGATGCCGCCGGGCGACGCTACGCTGATGAGCGCGCTCGTCTTTGCCGGCAGTGCGCAATTCGCCGTGCTGGGCTTATGGACGATGCCCCTGCCGCTGGTGGCCCTCACCCTCACCGCCTTGCTGGTCAATGCCCGGCATGTGGTGATGGGAGCAGCGCTGCATCCCTTCTTCGCTGGATTGCCGCGGCGCTGGGTGATGCTGATGGCCGCCGGGATGACCGATGGTGGCTGGGCAATCACCATGCAGGAAGTCACGCGCGGGCGGCGCGATCTCGGCATCCTGGCCGGAACCATCATCATGCAATGGCCGGTCTGGGTCGGCGGCACCTTGCTGGGCGCCCTGATTGGCAGCGCCGGCCTTGATCCTAAGCGCTGGGGCCTGGACGTCCTGATTGCCGGCGTCTTCGCCACCACGGTGATTGGACTGTATCGCGGCCGCGGCGACATTCTGCCCTGGCTGGCGGCCATCGGCGGCACCGCAGGGGCCCTGCTCTGGCTGCCGGGCAACTGGTACATCCTCATCGGCGGCGCCTGCGCCGGGCTGGCCGGATTGTGGCGCCATGACAAGTGACCTGATCGGCCTGAACTGGATCTCCGTCGCGGCGATTGTCGGGATGGCCGTTGTCACCCTGGCGACGCGGCTTGGCGGCTTCTGGCTGATGGGCAATGTCACCATCACGCCGGGGATCGAGCGCTTTTTGCGTCACATGGCGGGTGGCGTGCTGGTCGCCATCGTCACGGCTGCGGCCATGAATGGTGACGAGGCGATGTGGGCCGGTCTTGCGGCCGCCATCGCCGCCATGCTGATCCTGCGCAAGCCGATGACGGCCATCGCCCTCGGCATGGCGATTGCCGTAGGCTTGCGACAATTCCTGATCTGAACCCCGCGCCGCCCTACGCGCCGATCTAATGGGGCGAGCCTGAGCCGGATCAGTGCAGGATCTGGCTCAGGAACAGCTTGGTGCGCTCGTTCTGCGGATTGGCGAAGAATTCGTCGGGCTTGTTCTGCTCGACGATCTCGCCGCGATCCATGAAGATCACGCGATGCGCCACGGCCTTGGCGAAGCCCATTTCGTGCGTGACGCACAGCATGGTCATGCCGCCCTCTTCCGCGAGCTGGATCATCACGTCCAGCACTTCCTTGACCATTTCCGGATCGAGCGCCGAGGTCGGCTCGTCGAACAGCATGATCTTGGGGTTCATGCACAGCGACCGCGCGATGGCGACGCGCTGCTGCTGACCGCCGGAAAGCTGGCCCGGATATTTCTTCGCCTGTTCCGGGATGCGAACGCGCTCCAGATACTTCATCGCGGTGGCCTCGGCTTCCGCCTTCGGCTTCTTCAGCACCCAGATCGGCCCCAGCGTCAGGTTTTCCAGCACCGTCAGATGCGGAAACAGATTGAAATGCTGGAACACCATGCCGACCTCACGGCGGATCGCCTCGATATTCTTGAGATCGTTGGTCAGCTCGGTGCCGTCCACGATGATGTGGCCGCGCTGATGCTCTTCCAGGCGGTTGATGCAGCGGATCATCGTCGACTTGCCGGACCCGGACGGACCGCAGATCACGATACGCTCGCCGCGCGCCACGCTGAGATTGATGTTCTTCAGGACGTGGAACTCGCCATACCACTTGTTGACTTGTTGCAGTTCGATAATAGGCGCAGCCATGGTTGTTTAATCCTCAGCGCTTATGTCCGGTGGCCAGCTGCTTTTCGAGCTGCTGGCTGTATTTCGACATGGAGTAGCAGAACACGAAGTAGATGGCCGATATGAACAGGTAGGCTTCGATGGAGAAGCCGCGCCATGCCGGGTCGACCAGCGAGGTCTTGGTCGCATTCATCAGATCGAAGATGCCGATAATGACGACCAGCGACGTGTCCTTGAAGACGGCGATGAACAGGCTGACCATCGGCGGGATAACGATCTTGAGCGCCTGCGGCAGAATGACCAGTCCCATCTTCTGCCAGTAGCTCAGGCCCAGAGAATCGGCGCCTTCATACTGCCCCTTCGGGATCGCCTGCAGGCCGCCACGCACCACCTCGGCGATGTAGGCCGCCGCGAACATGATGATGGCGATCTGCGCGCGCAGCAGCTTGTCGATGGTGAAGCCTTCCGGCAGGAACAGCGGCAACATCACCGACGACATGAACAGCAGCGAAATCAGCGGCACGCCGCGGATCAGCTCGATATACACCACACAGATCGTCTTGATCGCCGGCATCCGCGAACGGCGCCCCAGGGCCAGCAGCACCCCTAGGGGAAATGCGAAGGCGACGCCGAAGGTGGCCAGGATCAGGGTCAGCGGCAGGCCGCCCCAATTGGTGTTCTCGACATAGGTCAGGCCGAAGACGCCGCCCCACATCAGGATGCCGACCAGGGTGAGACCAACGGCCCAGATCCCGACCAGCCGCGGCTTCCAGAACCGCCGCATGCAGCTCACCACGATCAGCGAGGTGAGAATGATCGCCGCCAGCAGCGGCCGCCACTGCTCGTCGTAGGGATAGATGCCGAAGAGAATGAAGCGGTATTTCTGCCCAATGAAGGCCCAGCAGGCGCCGGGCGACGCACGGCATTCCGCCGAAGTAGCGGCGGTGAAATGCGCGTTGATCAGGCCCCACTCGACCAGCGGCGGCAAGGTCATGAGCAGCAGCCAGACCGACAGAAGCGTCAGCACCGTGTTCAGCGGCGACGAGAACAGCTTGTCGCGCACCCAGGCTACCGGACCGGTGGCCGTTGTGGGAGGCGGAAGAGATTCGGATACGCTCGACATCTCAGCGCTCCACCAGTGCGATATGCTTGTTGTACCAGTTCATGAACACCGAGATCGACAGGCTGATGGTAAGATATACCGCCATGATGATCAGGATGCCCTCGATCGCCTGACCGGTCTGGTTCAGCGTGGTATTCGCCACCGATACGATATCGGGATACCCGATCGCCACGGCGAGCGAGCTGTTCTTGGTGATGTTGAGATACTGGCTGGTCATCGGCGGGATGATGACGCGCAGCGCCTGCGGCAGGATCACCAGCCGCAGAACCTGATCGCGCTTCAAGCCGAGCGCCTCGGCCGCTTCCCACTGGCCGTGGCTGACCGCCTGGATGCCGGACCGCACGACCTCGGCGATGAAGCCCGCCGTGTAGATGACAAGGCCGGCCAGCAGGGCCGCGAATTCCGGCGTGAGGGTCGCGCCGCCAACAAAGTTGAAGCCCTGCAGGCGCGGAACGTCGAGTTCGAGCGGCGCGCCGCCGATGATCCAGCCAAGCAGCGGCAGGCCGATGACGAGCGCGATTGCGGTGCGCCAGACCGGGAAAGGCTGCCCAGTGGCATCCTGGCGTTTACGCGCCCAATGGGAGACAATAACCGCCAGAACCAGCGCCACCAGGAATCCCAGCCCAGCGAGATCGAAGGCGAAGTGATCGGATGGCGCCGGCAGCTTGATGCCGCGATTGGAGATGAAGATGCCCGGCAACGGGTGAAAGGCCGAGCGCGGCCCCGGCATCGTCTCGGTAATGATCGCGTACCAGAAGAAAAGCTGCAGCAGCAGCGGCACGTTGCGCACTACCTCGACATAGATGCTGGACAGCTTGGCGACCAGCCAGTTCTTCGACAGCCGGGCGATGCCGATGATGGTGCCGAGGATCGTCGCCAGGATGATCCCGATCACCGCGATCCGCAGCGTATTCAGCAATCCGACCAAGATGGCCCGGGCGTAGGTGTCGCTCGGTTCGAACGGGATCGGCCCCTCGCCGATCGCAAACCCCGCCTCGCGGCTGAGGAAATCAAATCCGGACGCAATGTTGCGGGTCTGAAGATTGTACAGCGTATTGGAAACCAGGAACCAGCCGATCAGGCCGACCGCTGCCAATGCAACAATCTGATAGACGACCGAGCGAACATCGGGATCGTTCCAGCTCAGCCGCCGAGCTGGCGCTTTTTGACCGCCGCTCATCGGATTAGACGCCATGTGCCCCCCATGGCAAAAACTGACACAAAGGAAACGTTATAGGCTTGGAAAAAGGTCCGGCAGCGCCCTGTCTCGCCGCCGGACCGCATCTTCCTAGTGCTTAGCGCACCGGCCAAGCATACATCAGGCCGCCCTGAGTCCACAGCGCGTTCACGCCGCGCTCCAGCTTCAGCGGGCTGCCCTTGCCGACATTACGCTCGAAGCTTTCGCCGTAATTGCCGACCTGCTTGATGATGTTGTAGGCCCACTTCTCGTCGACGCCGAGATTCTTGCCCATGCCCGGGGTGACGCCGAGCAGGCGCTTGATGTTCGGGTTCTCGCTCTTCAGCATTTCGTCGACATTGGCCGAGGTGACGCCGAGCTCTTCAGCCTCGATCATCGCGAACAAGGCCCAGCGGACCAGCACCAGCCACTGGTCGTCGCCCTGACGCACCATCGGACCGAGCGGCTCCTTGGAGATCACTTCCGGCAGGATGATGTGGTCATCCGGATTCGGAAGCTGCGTCGCGCGGGTGGCGGCCAGGCCCGAGATGTCGGTCGTGTAGGCGTCGCAGCGGCCGGAAGCATAGGCGCCGACCACTTCGTCCATCTTCTCGATGACGACGGGCTTGAACGTCATCTTGTTGGCGCGGAAGAAGTCCGCGAGGTTCAGCTCGGTGGTGGTGCCCGGCTGCACGCAGACCGTGGCGCCGTTCAGTTCCTTGGCGCTCTTCACGCCCAGCTTCTTGGTGACGATGAAGCCCTGACCGTCATAGTAGTTCACGCCCGCGCCGATCAGACCGAGCGAAGCATCGCGCGCCAGAGTCTGGGTGGTGTTACGGGTCAGGATGTCGATCTCGCCCGACTGCAATGCGGTGAAGCGCTGCTGTGGAGTCGTCGGCGTGAGGCGGAACTTGCCCGCATCACCGAACATCGCCGCGGCCACAGCGCGGCACATATCGACGTCCAAGCCCTTCCAGACACCCTTGTCGTCCGGCGCGGAGAAGCCGCCGAGACCCGTATTGACGCCGCACTGGACATAGCCCTTGGCTTTGACGGCGTCGAACGTGGCGCCGGCATAGGCCCCTTGCGCAGCAAGCACGAACACCGCCGCTGCTGCGGCCGTCTTCAAAATCTTCATCTGATTTACCCTTCCCTGTTGTGACTTGGACTGCATTTTCGCAGGCCGGTCGTAAAATTATCACGAGGCTGCGAAAATGGGCAAGACAACGTCAGTTATCCACAGGACAAAAGCATAACGCGCCGCCTTACCCGCCGTCACCGCTATCAAAAATCGGGCCAACGGATAACGCAAAGCGCCGGCAGCAAAGGTCAGCGGGTCACCAATGAGCGGAATCCAAGAGAAAAAGAGAATTGCTGCGCCCCAACGGCTGAACCGCTCTGATGCTTTTTGCAGTTGCTCAGCGTTGATTGGAAACCAGCGCCGATGCTTAAAGCGCAGGCAGTATGCTCCGAGCACCCAATTGATCAGTGCACCGCCTACATTGCCCGCGGTGGCAACTACAAAGAGAGAAAGAGTCGGCGCGAGCTCGACTGCCCGCGCCGTTGCCAATGCTGCTTCAGATGAAAGAGGCACTATGGTCGCTGCCAGGAGCGACCATAGAAACAGCCCCGCAAGGCCCCATTCGAGAGTAAAGGCCGGATCGAGACTCACGCGAGGATGTTCGTATCCGCCTCGCCCAGATCCCAGAACAGACCGGCCATCATCGCCAGACCTTCACGCATCACCGGCAGCAGAACGTGTTCGTTCGGCGCATGCTGCGAACAGGCTGCGTAGGAGTGCGGCACCCATACGGTCGGCAACCCAAGTGTTTCGGAAAACACATCGTTGGGCAGCGAGCCGCCGAGATTGGGCAGCAAAGCCGGCTTGCGCCCTGTCGTGCGCGTGACGGAGTCGAGCGCAAAATGCACATAAGGATGATCGGGATCGAGGCGCGTCGCCTTGAAAATGTCCGCACGCGATTGCGCCACCTGCACCATCGGAAAACCATGACGGTCGAGATGGCGCCGCAGCGCGGGCAGGAATTGCTTATGATCGGTTCCGACGACGAAGCGGATCTGGCAATGCGCGGTAGCGATGCCCGGGATCGCGTTCACCGGCGCTTCCGGGTTTCCAGTCTTGAAGGCCAAAACGTCGAAGCTGCACCAGCCATAGACGCGCTCAGCCGGCGTCAGGCCCGGCTCGCCCCACCAGGTATCGATCTCCGGCCCGTCGCTGCCGCCGCTGACTTCGCAATCGGCAAGCGCGCGACGCACGCTGGCTGGCAACTCGCTCGGCACCCATTCAGGGATGCGGATCTGGCCGGTGGGGCTCGCAATGCTGGCGATGGCATGCGCCAGGATGATGCCGGGATCGGCCAGCAAGCCGCCCCAATTGCCCGAATGGTGCGCGCCCTTGCGGAGTTCGACGGTCATGTCGAAATTCAGCGCGCCGCGGGCGCCGCAATACAAAGTCGGCCGGTTCGGGTCCAGACGCGGTCCATCGGAAGCGAGGAAGAGATTGGCACCCCAGGCCTCGCGCTGCGAAGCGCAGAAGGCATCGAGGCCGGGCGAGCCGACCTCCTCGCCCGTCTCGATCAGCAGCACAACATTGAAGCCCAGCTTGCCGCCGCGCGCCTTCAGCACCGCCGCCAGCGCGGCGATATTGACCGTGTGCTGCCCCTTGTTGTCGGCCGTGCCGCGCCCATAAAGCTTCTCGCCTTCCTGAACCAGTTTCCATGGGTTGAGGCCTTCGCGCCATTGCGCTTCCTGGCCGCGGATCACATCGCCGTGGCCATAGGAGAACAGCGTCTTGGCCGCGCCCGGCTCGCGCCGAATCGCCACCAGGAACGGCCCGCCCTTCGGGGAGGGATTGGGATGAATGGTGCACTGGAAACCCAGAGCCTCGAGGCTGCCGCGCATTTCCTTCTCGAGGTATTCGCCCAGGGCGTCGCGCCGGTCGGGATTCTGGCTTTCCGTCGGGATAGCGACACGGCGCGCGAGATCGGCGGTGAAACCTCCCTCATCCAGATAAGAGGTGGCAGCGCGAATGGCAGCGTCTCGGGTCATAGGCAAATCTCCTCCTCTCCCCTTCTTAACGCCCCCCGCGCAGGCTGGAAAGCCCGGCGCGGCTTTGCGATAGTCGGGGGAACCTGGAGTCCCAAAAATGAAAGACGAAACCAAACTCGCCACTCTCGGCCGCGACCCGGAAGGACATCACGGCGCCGTCAATATCCCCGTCTATCGCGCTTCGACCATTCTGCAGCCCGATCTTAAGACGCTCGGCGAAATCTATGCGGCCCGCGCGCGCGACGAGCAGGTCACCTCCTATGGCCGTATCGGCACACCGCTGACCTTTGCCTTCGAAAATACCGTCGCCGAGATCGAGGGCGGCTATCGCGCCATGAGCTTCCCGTCCGGCGCAGCCGCCTGCTCAGGCGCCATCCTCGCTGTGGTCAAGGCCGGCGACCATATCCTGGTCACTGACAGCGCCTATGGGCCGACCCGGCATTTCTGCGACACGGTGCTCAAGCGGCTTGGCGTCGAGACGCAGTATTTCGATCCGCTGATCGGCGCCGGCATCAAGGATCTGATGCGGCCGAATACCTCGCTGGTCTTTTTGGAATCGCCGGGCTCGCTCACCTTCGAGATCCAGGATGTGCCAGCCATTGCCGAGATCGCGCATCGCCATGGCGCGAAGGTCGCCATGGACAATACCTGGGGCACGCCACTTTACTTCAAAAGCTTCCAGCACGGCGTCGATCTCTCCGTGCACGCGGCCACCAAGTATATCGTCGGCCATTCCGATGCCATGCTGGGCGTCGTCATCGCCACCAAGGAAAGCTGGCCAGAGCTGCGCGACAGCACGCGCGCCCTCGGCACCAATGCCGGGCCGGATGAGATCTATCTGGGCCTGCGCGGCATCCGCACGCTTGCCGTCCGCCTGCCGCGCCATATGGAAAGCGGCATCAAGGTCGCCGACTGGCTGAAAGGCCGGCCGGAAGTGACCCGGGTGCTGCATCCGGCCCTGTCCGACGATCCGGGTCATGCAATCTGGAAGCGCGACTTCCTCGGCGCCTGCGGCCTCTTCTCGTTCGAGCTGGACCGCAAATACGGCGACGAGGCTGTGGCCGCCTTCGTCGATCACCTCGAACTTTTTGGCATCGGTTATTCCTGGGGCGGCTTCGAAAGCCTCGTGACCGTGGCCAAGCCGCATGCCCTACGCACGGCCAAGCCTTGGAAGGACCACGGCGCTCTTCTCCGCCTGCATATCGGCCTGGAGGCAACCGACGATCTGATCGCAGATCTGAAAGCCGGCTTCGAGCGGCTGAACAAGGTGCAAGGCTGAGGATGGGCACAAGGCCGCACAGACGGCTTAGCTGGAGGAAACGATCATGTCCGAGATTCTGACCACCCCGGCCGATGGCATCCTGACGATCACCTTTAACCGGCCAGACAAGAAGAATGCGCTGACTTCGGCAATGTATGCTTCGCTGGCCGATGCGCTAGAGAAGGCTGACACCGAGAGCGATGTCCGCGTCATCCTGTTCACCGGCAATGGCGGCGCCTTTACGGCCGGCAACGACCTGCAGGATTTCCTGAACAATCCGCCGGCCGGCGAGGAGACGCCGGTCTTCCGTTTCCTGCGCGCCATCAGCACGATTTCCAAGCCGATGATCGCCGCGGTTTCGGGTGTGGCGGTTGGTGTCGGCACGACGATGCTGCTGCATTGCGATCTCGTCTATGCCGCCGAGAACGCCAAATTCTCGCTGCCCTTCGTCAACCTTGCCCTTGTGCCGGAAGCGGCTTCATCCCTGCTGTTGCCGCGCATGATCGGCCATCACCGCGCCTCCGAACTCCTGCTGCTGGGCGAGCCGTTCACGGCTGCTACGGCAAAGGAATACGGCATCGTCAACGCGGTCCATGCGGAAGACAGGCTGCTGGACGAAGCCATGCAGGTTGCACGGAAGATCGCTGCCAAGCCGCCGACGGCGGTGAGACTGACCAAGCAGCTGCTGCGGCAGTCGAAGGGCGACGTGGCCGGGCAGATGGCCGCAGAAGGTGTGCATTTCCGCGCCCAGCTCAAATCGGCCGAAGCCCGCGAGGCAATGACGGCGTTCTTCGAGAAGCGTCCGCCGAAATTCAGCTAAGGCCTACCGGCCGCTGTCGCGGATCGAGGCGTGCCGCGCCTCGGGAATGAGACGTTCGAAATCCTCGCCCTTGACGTGGATGAGCGTGCAATGATCGCCGCCCTCGAAATAGAGGTCGTAGCGATCATCCAGACTGTCATCCACCACCACGTCCACGCCATAGGCAGCGCCGACCGGCGGCAGCGCCCCGGGCTCGCAATCGGTGAATAGCGTGGCGATGTCTGACTCGGTTGCCAGATCCACCGGACGGTTCACCACCTTGGCCAGCTTGTTCAGCTCGACATTGCAGGAGGCCGGCACGGCCGCCAGCATGAAGCCGTCATCGTCTTCGACCAGCACCGCCTTGACCACCGCATCTTCGGGCAAGCCGGCGCAATGCGCCGCGGCGCGCATGGTGCCGGAGCGCGGATGCGAAATCACTTCGTAGTAGATGTGATTGCGTTCGAGATATTGCTGCAGGCTGCTTGCAATCGCCATGGCGCGCTCTCCTCATTGCAGAGTGGCAGCCGCCGGCATGCATTCGTCTTGTTCTTCCGGCAAAGACTGCCGATCATCAAGAGGCTACACCCGATCGGGCGCAGCGCCAATGACAAGGATAAGTTCAAATCGGCGCCTGCAGGCAATCGCCCCGCACGAGTGCTAAAGCTTGCGGCATTCGCGGCAGGTGCCGACAACCTCGATAGTCTGGCGTTCGACTGCAAAACCCAGCGCCCGCGCATCCTGCTGAATCCGCTGGCCCAATTCGGGATCGTTGATTTCCGTTGCAGTGCCGCATTCCTTGCAGATGAAGATTTCCTGCTGCACGGCATGGCCGGGCTCGGTACAGCCGATGAAGGCATTCAGGCTTTCGACCCGATGGACCAGCCCCTGCTCGACCAGAAAATCCAGGGCGCGGTAGACGGTCGGCGGCGCCACCTTCTGCCCTGCACCACCCAACTGGGCTAGCAGATCGTAGGCTCCGGCCGGCTTGTGGCTCTGCCAGATCAGTTCCAGAACACGGCGGCGGATTGGCGTCAGCTTGGCGCCGGTGCCCGCGCAATGCGCCTCCGCCTTGGCCAGAGCATCAACGATACAGGCCGCGTGATCGTGCCCCGGGGCGTGCTGACGTGGGTGCTGATGGGCGTGCTGGTGGATTTGACTCGTCATTTGCCCACTATAGGGCGACCGGCGCCTCAGGCCAACCCAGCCTCCCTGGCCGGGCTAAAGGCTCAAAAATTCAGCGACAATGCCGATCTGCTCGGGTGTATCCAGCGCCGGCGCGTGGCCGATGCCGGGAATGTCGATTCGCCGCGCACGCGGCCCGCGCTGGGTCATCTGCGTAGCGGTTTCCGCGCTGAGCAGATCCGACACCGCGCCGCGAAGCAGCAATGTCTTAGCCGAAATCTGCTCATACAGCGGCCAGGCATCGCCGGTGACCGTGGCGGCCTGCTTGGCCATCACCGCGGCGATCTGCGGATCGTAATGTGGCGTCAGCCGGCCATCCGGCAGGCGCCGGGCGGAAGTCTCGGCCAGCTTGCGCCAGCCGGCATCGGAGGCAATGCCGAAGGGTGCATAGATGGTGCGGAAATACTGCTCCAGCTCGGGCAATGTAGCGAAGCTCGGCGGCGTGCCGGCATACTGCAGGATGCGCTCCACTGCGCCCGGTGCAATCGCTGGGCCAACGTCGTTCAGCACAAGATGGCTGATCCGGTCCTTCAGAGGACCGGCTGCAACTGCCATGCCGATCAAGCCGCCCATCGAGGTGCCAACCCAGCGCAACTGCGTCAGCTTCCACTGTTCGACCAACTCAACAGCCTGTCGGGCATAGAACGGGACGGTGTATTCGCTGTCCGGCTCCGGGCTCCACTCGCTTAAGCCGCGGCCGATGGTGTCGGGGGCAATCAGCCGGTAATGCGGCGCCAGAGCCTGCGCGAAATCGTCGAAATCATGGGCATTGCGGGCGAAGCCATGCCAGAGGATCACGGCCGGCGCATCCGCCCTGCCCCATTCGAGCAGATGAACACTGCGGCCGCCGAGGGTGAGGTAGTGGGATTGAGGCTTCATGAACGCAACTGCCGCAATTTGCCGACGATGCCGACGGGGAAGAAATAGACACTGAGCACGAACAGGATGCCGAGCCAGAGCAGCCAGCGGTCGGCATGAAACAGGGCCGGCAACAAGGGAATGCCGGCGGCCGCCAGGGCGTCGCTCAGTTCGCCCATCAGGACCTGAAGATAATTCTGCGCCAGGATGAAGATCGTAGCGCCCAGCACCGCGCCGTAAAGCGTGCCCATGCCACCGATCACCACCATCAGCAGGATGTCGATCATGATGGCAAAGCTTAGCGTCGTATCCGGGCCCGTGTAGCGCAGCCAGATCGCCATCAGCACACCAGCCAGTGTCGCCATGCCCGCCGAGAGACAATTGGCGATGGAACGGTAGACCAACACGCGATAGCCGAGCGCCTCGGCCCGGAAGTCATTCTCGCGGATCGCCTGCAGCACGCGGCCGAATGGCGAATTCACCACGCGCAGAGCCAGTAAAAACAGGATCAGCGCCGAGAAGAAGATCAGGTAATAGGTCAGGATGCGGCCGTTGATCATCACACCCAGCACCGGCTCGTCGAACAGGCGGAAGCCCGGACGGAGCATTTCGGGGATGCGGTACGAACGGCCATCCTCGCCGCCCGTAATCTCGTTGAGCTGCGACGCCAGGATGGCGAAAGCAGAGGCCACGGCCAAGGTGATCATGGCGAAGAAGATTGCCCGCACGCGCAGGCTGAACAGGCCAATCACCAGCGCCAAAGCCATGGACAGGATCAGCGCGGCGACAACGCCGATGCCCATCGCGCTCCAGGTCGGGCTGAAATTGTACATGGCAATCGCAACGCCATAGCCGCCGATGCCGTAGAACATCGTATGGGCGAAGGAGACGATGCCGGTATAGCCGAGCAGCAGGTCGTAGCTGGCAACCAGGATCACAAAGACACAGATCTTGGCCGCGACGTTTATCGGCTGACTTCCGGGGAACAGAAACGGCGCGAACGCTAAGCAGACGAGGATGATGAAGAGCGTGGCGGCGAGAACGCGGGAGCGCGGATAATCACCGGAAAGCAGGCTGTGCAGCGGATTGGCGGGCAGCATCTTTGACAACCCTTATCGCTTGGCCACGGGATAGAGGCCCTGCGGCCGCCAGAGCAGGATCAGCACCATCAGCATGATGCTGGAACCCAGTGCCAGTTTCGGCACGAGGAAGCCGGTGTAATTGGCCACCAGCGCAACCAGCAGCGCGCCGACGAAGCAGCCACCCACCGATCCCAGACCGCCGATGATGATGACGATGAAGATCAGGACGTTGACCTCCATGCCCATGCCGGCGGTCAGCGTCTGGCGATAGAAGGCCCACAGAACGCCGCCCAAGCCCGCCAGGGCCGATCCGGCAATGAAGACGCCCACGAACAGACGGCGGATACGGTAGCCCAGTGCCTCTACCATCTCGGCATTCTCGACGCCGGCGCGGATGAGCAGGCCGATCTTCGTGCGGTTCAGCATCACATGCATGGCGCCGAACACCAGCAGGCCAAGCACGACGGCAATGACGCGGTAGCGTTCCATGGCGGCATCGCCGATGACGATGGCGCCCCGCAGCCCTTCCGGCAGGCGAAGCGGGATCGGGCTGGCGCCCCAGATGACGTGAATCATCTGCTCGGCGACGATCATGCCGCCCATCGTGATCAGGATCTGCTTTAAATGCTGGCCATAAACCGGGCGGATCACGATGCGCTCAAAGGCCCAGCCAAGGCCGCCCGTGACCAGCATCGCAACCGCGATGCAAGCCAGCAGCACCAGGATATTGAGGCCGATATTGTCCGACGCCACCCAGCCCGCCAGCGGCCCCAGGGCGATCAGGCTGACATAGGCGCCGAAAGAGATGAAAACGCCATGGCCGAAATTCAGTACGTCCATCAGGCCGAAGACCAAAGTCAGGCCCGAGGCCATCAGAAAGATCATCATGCCCATGGCCAGGGCAGCGACAGTGAGCGTGACCCAGGTGGAGAAGCTACCAACCAGCGGCAGCGCGGCCAATGCCAGGATCGGCACCAGCATGGCCGGCAGCCAATCGATCTTCACCTTGGGCAAGGTGGCGTTATCGGCGGCAGTAGCGGTCGCAACGGTCATTGATGCGCATCCATGCTGAGGCCCAGCAGCTTTTGCTGCAGCACCTTGTCTTCGGCCAGTTCAGCCATTTCGCCGCGATGCACGATGCGTCCGTCATCCATCACGGCAACGGTATCGCCCAGCATCTTCGCGGCGAGAAAATTCTGCTCCACCAGCAGGATCGTCACGCCAGTGGATTTCAGTTCCTTGAAGGCCTGGATCATGTTCATGATGATGGCCGGCGCCAGCCCCTTGGTCGGCTCGTCGATCAGCAGCAACTGCCGCGGCTCGACGATGGCGCGCGCAATCGCCAGCATCTGCTTCTGCCCGCCGGACAGCGACCCAGCCGCCAGCGACCAGAATTTCTCCAGCGCCGGAAACAGTCCAAAAATCCATTTCAGACGATGTGGATCGATCTCGCCCTCCCGCGCAGCCAGGATCATGTTCTCACGCACCGTGAGATCGGCGAAAATGCCCATATTCTCCGGCACGTAGGCAATGCCGCTGCAGGCAATATCGGGCGTCGGCAGCGCGGTGATATCGCGGTCATCGAAGATCACCCTGCCCTTGCTGGCCTGCCACAGGCCCATGATGGTGCGCAAGGTGGTGGTCTTGCCGGCACCATTGCGGCCCAGCAGCATGGTGAGCTGGCCGCGTGGCACGGTGAAATCCACCCCGTGCAGGATGTGATAGCGGCCGATATGGGTATGCACGCCCTCCAGGCGCAGCATGGCGTCACTCATGCCGCGGCCTCCGGAGAAATGCCCAGATAGGCTTCCTGAACGATGGGCGATGCGATCACTGTCGCCGGCTCGCCATCGGCAACCAGCGTACCGTTATGCAGCACGATGATCCTGTCAGCCAGGCTGCGTACCACATCCATTTTGTGCTCGACCAGCAGCACAGTCTTGTCGCCGCGCGCTTTGATCTGATGGATCAGTTCGAGCACGGTCGGCACTTCATCGACCGACATGCCCGCAGTGGGTTCGTCGAACATGAAGACGTCCGGCTCCAGGGCCAGCAGAAGCGCGACCTCCAGCTTGCGCTGGTCGCCATGCGGCAAGGCGCCGGCCATGGCGTTACGCTTGTCCAGCAGCTTTACCGAGGCCAACAGACTGTCGGCCTTGTCAATCAGATCGCCGCGATGGCTCCAGAGCTGTAACAGCTGCATGCCCGCCCCTGCCCGGCTCTGCACAGCGAGGCGGACATTCTCCATCACGGTCAAATTCGGAAACAGATTGGTCAGCTGAAAGGCGCGCCCCATGCCGCGCTTGGTGCGGGCGGAAGCGGTCAAGCCGGTGACATCCTGGCCATGCAGCAGAACCTGTCCGGATGTCGCCTTCAACTGGCCGGAAATAAGGTTGAAATAGGTGGTCTTACCGGCGCCGTTCGGCCCCACGATGGCGGTGAGCGTTCCCGGATGGAAGGCGCAACTGACCGCATTCACGGCGACATGGCCGCCGAAGCGGATCGTCAGTTCGCGGGTTTCAAGAGCAGGTGTTGCGGGCATGACCTTGACGCAAAGATGGCCGGGGCCCAATGGCCCCGGCCGTGACAGAGAATCTTAACGCTTGTTGCGGATCGGCAGCGGCATGTCCTGCGGCGAGATCACCTGAACGAGATCGAGCAGGTCGTTCTCGTCCTTGCCGTCCTTCTTGACCTTGAAGTGATACATCGACTGCAGAGCCTGATGATCTTCCTTGCGGAACTGCATCTTGCCCTTCGGCGTGTCGAAGGTCATGCCTTCCATAGCGGCAATCAGCTTCTCGGTATCGGTACCGCCCGCCTTTTCGACCGCGGTCAGGATCGCGGACGCGGCGGCGAAGCCACCAGCGGTGAAGAAGTCCGGCGGCGTCTGGAAGCGCTTCTTATGCTCGGCGACGAACCAGTCGTTCATCGGGTTCTTCGGGAAGTCGTAGTAATAATAAACGGCGCCTTCCATGCCCGGATAAGGCTTGTAGAGCTTCATCACCGGCAAAATGTTGCCGCCCGGCGCGATCTCGATGCCGTAACGCTCCGGCTTCAGGTCGGCGATCTTGGGCAGCGGATGCGGGCCGGCCCAGATGACCGCAATCACCTTCTTGCCCGGCTTGTCCTTCAGCGCATCAAACAGGCGCTGGGCCGAGGCGGTGAAGTCGGTGGTCTGCGTCGGGGCATATTCCTCGAACACCACCTTCACATTCGGACGCAGCTCGGCGAGCGCATCCTTCAGCGCCTTGATGCCGTCCCGACCAAAGGCATAGTCCTGCGCAAGCGTACCAACGTGGACCTCGCCCGTCTTCGGGAAAGCCGCAGCGGCCGCATAGGCATCCTGCATCGAGGAACGCGCGGTGCGGAAGATGTAGCGGTTCCACTTCTCGCCAGTGATGGCATCGGCCACAGCGGGTTCGACGATCAGGATCTTCTTGTGCTCCTCGGCCACCGGCAGCATCGCCAGCGCGGCGCCCGACGAACTGGTGCCGATCGCGATGTCGACATTGTCGTCGGCATAGGCTTGCTCCAGCAGCGACTTGGCGAGGTCGGGCTTCAGCTGGTCATCCTTCACGATGACCTGAATCTTGCGGCCCTGCCAGGTCATGGTGCCCTTGGTCAGATATTCCAGCCCCATCATCAGGCCGGTTTCGGTTTGCTTGGCATAAGCCTCGAGCGCACCCGTCTTACCGGCGATCAAGGCGATTTTCAGATCGGCCGCCAGAACCGGCGTGGCTGCGCAGGCAGCCAGGGCGACGGCGAGACCCGCCGCCTTCATCACGCGCTGCATTTATTCTCTCCCTTGCGACGATGCGGACAGACCAAGCCGGCTGTGCGCCGGCCCAGCAATGGCGACGGAGACGCGATTCCAAGCATGCAGGATGCGCAACATCGTTTCTCCTCCCTCTTAGGCCCGGGTGATCCCGGTGCCTCTCCCAGGCCGATGCCCGCTTGCTCGGCCCTCAACATGACAGTTGATTCATGTTTCGGGTTATTCGTAACCCCGCTTGGATTGGGCGTCAAGCCTGGTTTTATGAAATCCGGCTTGACAATCCGGCATCAGACTGCGAGTTCTAACATGACAACTGATTCATATTGCATATGACCCTGAGGAAACGCTCTTTGCCGCCGCCGAAGACTGGCCGCGGCGAAATGACCCGCCGCAAGATTCTCGACGCCGCCAAGCGCGAGATCGGCCGCCGCGGCTTCG
Organism: uncultured Ferrovibrio sp.; assembly: GCF_937960835.1. GTDB lineage: Bacteria > Pseudomonadota > Alphaproteobacteria > Ferrovibrionales > Ferrovibrionaceae > Ferrovibrio. The sequence goes on along the minus strand of NZ_CALGPC010000018.1, from coordinate 63,555 downwards.
CCGAGGCGTCAATCAGCACGATCACAGCGGAGGCTGGCGTGGCCCAGGGCACCTTCTACATCTACTTCCGCACCAAGGAAGACGTGATGCGCGAACTGGTCCTGCATATGGGCCGCATGCTGCGTCATCACCTGACGGAGGCCACGGCTGGCGCGAAAAACCGCCTCGAAGCCGAAAAGCTGGGCCTGCGCGCCTTCCTCGATTTCGTGCGCAAGAATCCTGACCTCTACAAGGTGGTCGAGGAATCGCAGTTCGTCGATGAGAAGGTTTACCGGCAGTATTACACAGACTTCGCCAAGTCCTACCGCATCGCGCTGGCTGCCGCCGAAAAGCGCGGCGAAGTCGCCGCGAGCAAGAATGGCGTCTCCACTGAAGTGCGCGCCTGGATGCTGATGGGCATTTCGGTCTTTCTGGGCCAGCGCTATGGCCTGTGGGATCCGAAAACGCCACTGGAGCCGATTGTCGAGGCGGCAGCCGCGATGATCGCCCATGGCCTCAGTCCTGCCCCGGGCGCCGCGCCCGGACGCGCGAAATGACTGCGCCGCTGGCATTGCTGTCCATCGAAGGTCCGGTCGCGCGCCTGACGCTCAATCGGCCCGAGCGGCATAACAGCCTGATTCCGGAGCTGATTGGCTCCCTGCTCACCCATCTGCAGCAGATTGCGGCAAATAAGGACACCCGCGTTCTTATCCTGCAGGCGGCTGGCCGCAGCTTTTCGACCGGCGGCGACGTGCAGGGCTTCTTCTCAACACCACGCGCCGAACGACGCGCCTATGCCCAAAAGCTGATTGGCGGACTGAACGAAGCGATCCTTGCCCTGCTCGACCTGACCATTCCCGTTATCGGCCGCATCCATGGGCCGGTCACCGGCGGTTCGCTGGGTTTCGTGCTGGCCTGCGATCTCGTCGCCGTCACCCCGCAGGCTTTCATCCAGCCTTATTACACGCAGGTCGGCTTCAGCCCGGATGGCGGCTGGACGGCCTTGCTGCCGGACCGCATCGGTGCTGCCAAAGCACGGGAAATCCAGCTTCTGAACCGGCCTATCTCCGCCGGAGAGGCCGTACAGCTTGGCCTCGCCACCACGCTGGCCACTACGGATGTGATTGACGGCGTCATTGCCGATTGGATCGCAGCGCTGCTCGACAAGCGGCCGGGAGCCATGACACGCACCAAGGCTTTGCTGCTGACCGCTGAGCAGCGCCGGCGCGTGCAGGAGGCGTTGGCCGCCGAAGCCCAGAGTTTCATGGAACAGATCGACAGCGAGGAAGCCGAAGCCGGGATGGCGCGCTTCCTCGCCAAGTCGGCATAGGGAGGGCGGATGGACATCCTGTTCGACATAGCAGCCCGGCGTGCGGAATTGACGCCGAACCGGGTGGCGCTGATGGAGATCGATAGCGGCCGCAGCGTGACTTACGCGCAACTGGACGTCCGCGCTGCCCGCTTTGCCGCATGGATGCAGGCCAATGGCATATCAGTAGGCGACCGCGTTGCCATTCTTTGCCTGAACAACATCGCCTTTTTTGAAATCCTGTTCGCCTGCGGCAAGCTGGGGGCGATCCTGGTGCCGCTGAACTGGCGGCAACCCGCGCCCGAACTCTCCCCTGTGGTGCAGGATGCGGCGCCGAGGCTGCTGATTCATGACACCGAAAATGCAGCCGTCGCGGCGACGCTGGGGACGGAACTGAAGATCCCTCTCCTGCCGCTGAGCGATTTCGATGCAGCCATCGCAAAAACGTCCAAGGCTGACTTCGACACGGCCTGGCCCAGTGGCCGCATCTGGTACATGCTCTATACCTCCGGGACCACGGGCAAGCCGAAAGCCGTAATCCAGACGCCAGGTATGGCCTATGCCAATGCCGTCAATATCGGCCAGGCGATCGATCTCATCTCGACCGATACGACACTGAATTTCCTGCCGCTCTTCCATACCGCAGGCATCAACCTGCATACCCTGCCTGTCCTGATCCATGGCGGCACGGTGCGCATCTTGAAGAAATTCGAGATCGATCCGGTGATGGCGGCGCTGCAGAATGGCGATTGCACGGCCTTCTTCGGTGTGCCGGCAATCTATCAGGCGATCAGCCTGCATCCGGATTTCGCAACTGCCGATTTCAGCAAGGTGCGCTCCTGGGGCTGCGGCGGTGCCCCGCTGCCCGCCACCCTGATCAGCCAGTTCGCTGCGCGCGGCGTCAAAGTCTGCAACGGCATGGGCATGACCGAAACCGGCCCCACCGTGTTCCTGATGGACCGCGATCATGTGGAAGCTAAGATCGGTTCCGTCGGCAAGCCGCAGATCCTGGCCGAGGTCCGCGTGGTGGGCGATGACGGCAAGCCCCTGCCCGCCGGACAATCGGGTGAACTGCAGGTGCGCGGCCCGGGTGTCACGCCCGGCTATTGGAACAATCCCGCCGCCACCGAAGCCGCCTTCACCCGCGATGGCTGGCTGAAAACCGGCGACGTCGCCCGGCGCGACGAGGATGGTTATTACTACATCGTCGACCGCATCAAGGACATGTACATCTCCGGCGGCGAGAACGTCTATCCGGCTGAGGTCGAGGTCGTCATCTACAAATTCCCCGGCGTGCTGGAATGCGCGGTGCTGGGCGTGCCGGATGAGAAATGGGGCGAGGTCGGCTGCGCCTATATCCTGCCGCGGCCTGGCGAAAGCATCGACCCCGAAGCCTTGCGCGCCTTCTGCCGCCAGAATCTCGCAGCCTACAAAGTGCCGAAATATATCGAAGTGGTGCAGGACTTCCCCCGCACCGCTGCTGGCAAAATCCAGAAACATGTCCTTCGCAGCAAGGCGAAGGCGGGATAGGTCATGGTCAAGATCGAACGCACCCTTCATCAGCCCGATTTCGATCTCTTCGCGAAGATCAGCGGCGACAACAACCCGATCCATGTCGATGCGGAATTCTCAGCGCGCACGCGCTTCGGGCGCACGGTCAGCCACGGCATGCTGCTCTACACGATTCTTTGGGGAATGGTGCAAAAGCAGTATCCCGGCGCCAGGCAGGCCAGCCAGAACCTGATGTTCCCCAATCCGGCCTATGCCGATGAGCCGCTGGATTTCGAGGTCACTGAAATATCCAGCGACGGCAATCGCCGCCGCCTGGCCACCAAAGCCAGCCGCAAGCATGACGGCGCCGTCGTTTTGGACGGCGAGACCGAGATCGTTCTGCCATGACCAAGACCGTCCTCGAAATCGGCGCCCGCGCCAGCGTCACCCGCAGCTTCTCGGCAAAGGATCTGCAGGCCTTCCAAAGCCTGTCCGGCGACAACGCGATGCTTTCCCATGTGCCGGAGCCGCTGATCGGCGCGCTCTTCTCCTACCTGCTGGGCGTCGAACTGCCGGGCTTCGGTACTAATTATCTGAAGCAGGAGATGCAGTTCGAGCGTGCAGCTCCCATCGGACAACCGCTCACGGCGACCGTAGAAATCACACGGCTGCGTCCCGAAAAGCATCTCGCCGATCTTTCCACCATCTGCACCGATGCATCCGGTACTGTCATTTGCCGCGGCCGCGCGCTGGTTCTGGTGAGGGATGTCGGCGCCTGAGATTTTCCCCATGTATGTTGCCGAAGCGGGACAGGGACGGCCGCTGATCTTCCTGCATGGATGGTCAAGCCATGGCGGCTATTTCGCGCCGCAGGTCGAGGCCTTCCGGGAAAGCCATCATGTGCTGGTCCCCGATCTGCCGGGGCACCGGCGCAGCATCGCGCCGCTGACGGAACTGAGCATTCCGCATCTCGCCGATCGCCTGCACGAAGCGATCACCGCCAGAGGCCTGCAGCACGTCATCCTGGTCGGCTGGTCGATGGGCGCGATGGTCGCCTTCGACTATATCGCCCGCCATGGCAGCGCAGCGCTGGATGGCCTCGTGATTGAGGACATGACGGCGAAGATCGTCAACGATTTCGAATGGCGGCTTGGCATCCGCAATGGTTTCGACGCAGCACAGAACGCGGCAGTGCTGCAGGCAATGCAAGCCGACTGGGCTGGCTATGCGACAGGCTCCTTGCCCCGCCTGTTTGCCCGCACGCAGCGGCCGGATCAGAAACTGTATGACTGGATCGGTGGCGAAATCGTCAACAATGACGGACGGGCGATGGCTGCGTTATGGGCTTCGCTGGCCGAGCAGGACCACCGCACCCTGCTGCCACGCCTGCGTTTACCAGTCCTGCTGCTGCATGGCAGCGACAGCCAGCTTTACGATCCTGCGGTGGCGGAATGGATGGAAGCGCAGATTCCCGGCGCCCGGCGGATCTGCCTGGAAAGAACCGGCCATACGCCGCATCTGGAGAAGCCAGCTGCTTATAATGCGGCTCTTAAGACGTTCTTGGCTGCACTCTGACGTTCCGCCATAGGCGCATCAGCAGCGGCGACAGCCAGAGCAGGATTGTCAACACGCCAAGGGTGCCGGCGATGGGACGGTTGATGAAGCCGATCAGATCGCCCTGGGTCTTCTGCATGGAGTTGAGGAAATTCTCCTCCAGCATGGGGCCGAGCACCAATCCCAGGATGATCGGCGCCACGGGAAAATTGTTTTCCTCCATCAGATAGGCGATCAGGCCCAGCGCCAGCATCGTCATGATCCCGAAAACGGTGTTGTTGCTGGCGAAGGCGCCGACGATGCAGAACAGCAGGATCAGCGGCATCAAAATCGGCCGCGGCACGGCCAGCAGATAGCCGGCCGATTTGATCGCCGCCCAGCCGAAGGGCAGCAACAGCAGATTGGCCAGGATGAAGGCAAAGAATACGCCATACAGCATTTCTGGGTTGTTCATGAAGATCATCGGGCCGGGCGTCAGCCCTTTCATGAACATCACCCCGATGGCGATGGCCGTGATGGAATCGCCTGGAATGCCGAAGACCAGCGCCGGAATCCATGCCCCGCCCAAGGCGGCATTGTTGGATGCGCCGGATTCCACGATCCCTTCCGGATGACCATGGCCGAACTTCTCTGGCGTCTTGGAGAATTTCTTCGACAGCGCATAGCTGACCCAGGCAGCGATATCGGCGCCTGCCCCCGGCATCGCGCCGATGACAGTTCCCATCAGTGAGCCGCGCACTAGACCCCGCCAGTAGCGGCGCAGCAAATCAAGCTGCGGCGCGAGTATCTTGCCGAAGCGCCGCTGCGTGAGCGGCAGGTGACGGTCCTCCGACAGGACGTAGCGGATCACTTCCGGCAAAGCGAACATGCCGATCAAGGCCGGAATCAGTGGCACGCCGCCCATCAGTTCCAGATTGTCGAAGGTAAAGCGCGGATGGCCGCTGGTCGTCCCGATCCCGATGCAGGACAGCAGCAGCCCCAGCAGCAGCGCCACCATGCCTTTGACCTGCGACTGGGGTGTGATGAACACCGAGCAGGTCAGCCCCAGCAATGCCAGCCAGAAATACTCAAAGGATGAAAAGTTCAGCGCAAACTCGGCCAGCACCGGCGCACCCAGGATCAATACCGCGACGCCGACCAGACCGCCCAGAATGCTGAACACAAGGCCCGCGCCCAGCGCGACATTGGCTTGGCCATTTTTGGTCATGCGATAGGATTCGTCCGCATAAGCCGCCGAAGCTGGGGTTCCCGGTATCCGCAGCAAAGCGCCAGGAATATCGCCCGCGAAGATCGCCATCGCGGTGCAGCTCACGATCGCGGCAATCGCAGGCACCGGCGGCATGAAGAAGGTCACCGGCACCAGCAGCGCGGTTGCCATGGTGGCCGACAATCCCGGCATCGCGCCGACGAATAATCCGAAGACCGAAGCCAGCGCGACAACGGCCAGAACGTATGGATCTAAAATCAAATCGAAAGCGTTGCCGAGAACGTCCATGCGCTCACCAGAGGATGGATGTCAGGACGCCGCCCGGTAAAGGAACCAGCAGCACGCGGGCAAAGAACAGCCACAACGTGATAGCCGCTATGACGGCCACGAGCAGGGCGAGCCAGACGCGCACGCCGAGATAAATCATCAGCACGGCGGCAATGAGAAAAACCGTGACATGAAAGCCCAGGCTGGCGCTGATACCGGAATAAAGCAGCAAGGCGCCGATGATCAGGCCAAGCCCCAGCCAGCGCGCAGGATTGCGAACCCAGGCTCCGGCCTGAATGACCGCTTCGCCATTGCGCCAGGCCTGGATGCCGCGAAAGATCAGCACCAGTGCCGCCAGCCCCAGCAGAACGGCCAGCACTTGCGGGAAGAAGGCCGCGCCATAAGGCGCACCCGTCAACTTCGGAAATCCCGCCGCCGTCGCCCAGACGAAAACGGCAAGGGCGAGCAACACAAAACCGGAAAGAGCGTCGTTGAATCGCACGGCTCAGCGACCTGCCCCGCCTTGGCGACGGAGCAGGTTCCTTGGTGTCTTAGGATGACTTCGCCAAGCCGATTGCCTTCAGCACCTGCCCGCTCTCTGCTTCCGACTCTTCCATAAACTTTGCGAAATCCGGCCCCGCCTTCCACATCAGGCCAAAGCCGCGATCCGCCATGAATTTGCGGAACTCTTCGCTCTTATGGATTTTCTCCATTGCGGCGATCAGCTTCTTGGTCGCCTCTTCCGGCATGCCCTTCGGTCCGCCGATGCCGCGCCAAGCGCCCGCCTGGACCTCTACGCCCACCGCTTCTTTCGAGGTCGGGACATTCGGATAGGCCGGCAGCCGTTCCGTATTGAGCACGGCCATCGCCTTGATCTTGCCGGCATCCAGCAGCGCCTTTGCCTCAGGCAGAGAGCAAGGAACGATATCGGTGCCGCCAGCAACCAGTTCCTGCAAGGCCGGTGCGGCACCCTGGCTGGCGATCCAGTTGAACTGTCCCGGATCGATCCCGACCTTCAGCAGCAAGGAGCCGAAAGCCATATGCCAGGCGCCGCCGACCGACGATCCGGAGGCCAGTTTGTAAACGCGCGGATTGGTCTTCAGCGCGTTGATGACATCCTTCGCATCCTTGAACGGCGAATCTGCTGCGACATAGAAAGCGCCGGGATCGAAATTGTAGAGCGCGATCGGCGTGAAATCCTTGGCGCCCGATAGATTGGACTGCCCAAGCCATTTGAACGTGCCGATCTCGATCGTCATCACGCCGATCGTATAGCCATCGGCGGGAGCCTGGGCTATCGCCGCATGGCCGACCACGCCACCGCCACCGGTGCGGTTCACGACATTGAACGGCTGCTTGAATTCATCCTGCAGCATCTTGGCAATGATACGGCCAGTCGCATCGGTGCCGCCGCCAGCCGCCCAGGGCACGATCACCTGCACCGGCCGCTCGGGCCATGCAGCCTGCGCCGCTGTCGTTGCGAAGAGTGCGACGGCGCTAATGCCCGCAGCCAAACCGGTGAACAACGCTTTCATGCCACGCATGGAACTCCCTCCTGCTGGTTTGCGTTTCCTCGGTGGCGCGTCTTGGAGCGCGCCTTACCCAACTACTATCTTCCATATAAGATGCCAAGGCAACGTGACAAATCAGGGGCTGAGTACGCTTAGAGGCCGGTGCGCTTAGCGCGACCGGCCCCTTCACTTGTCAGTTGCAGACTCAGTTCGAAATATCAGCTCAGCGAAGGCTGCTGACGCACGTCGAGGCGGACGATGGCCTGTTCAAGAACAGCGCGATCTGTCAGATAGTAAGTCTTGTCGCGGCGCACCATCTGGCCGCCATGCAGCAGATTGGCGAGCACGCGCGCCACCGTCTCGCGGGTCGTAGCGGCGCGGCGCGCGATCTCATGCTGCTTTGGCATGGGATAGATCATCCAGCCACCTGCATTGATCGGATCGGGCCGAGCCATCTTGAGCAGTTCACGATAGACGCGCTGGATCGCGCCCAAGGTGGCGAGGTCCATGATGCGTTCGTTGTTGGTGCGGATGATGCCGGTCAGGCGACGCATCACCTTCAGGGCAACGCTGGGCTCGCGCGCCAGCAAGGCCTCGAATGCCTTGGGCGGCAGCGAGGCCAAGCGGCAGGCTGTCTGTGCCACAACACTGGCCGAACGCCGCTCTCCGTCAATGGCGGCGATCTCGCCGAAATATCCACCGGCGGGCACGATGGCGTAAGAAATCTCGCGGCCATTGCCGGAGAAGTTCACCACCTCAACGCTGCCTTCGACGACGAAATACACATCGCGGCTATCGCTGTTGCGGTCGAGGATCTGCTCACCCGCAGCAAAACGCCGCCACTGGCATGAGCGCTCGACCTCCAGCCGTGCGGCCGGACTGAGTTCGGATAGCAGTTCGATCCGCTCCAGACTATCCGAGCCTGGCTGCGGCATCTTTCCTTTGCCGGCCCCGACCGAGCCGGTTGCCGTATTGCCACTCTGGACGACCATCAGATCCCCCTCGCTGCGGCGGCGGGGGATACCCGCCTTACCGGGTTGCAGCCCTCCCCAGCGCTGCGAATAGATTCAGGAACATTTGCTTACGGTCGAGATTGACCGATTCCCCGCGGTCGAGCAAGCGACCGATCTGTTCCCAATCCTCCGCCCAGCGAACCGGACTCTGCCACTGCGCCATTCTCTGCGCCAGAGCGGTCTCGCCGGGGAAAATCTCGCTCCAGCCGACGCCGCCGATCTGCCCGGCCGCCGCGGCTCGCACCAGTCGCGCAAGCCACCAGCGAAACAATTCTCCCATGAGTTGAAAACCGTTACCGCTCCGGTCGCGTGCCAGCGCGTCGCCGAAGCTGTGCAGCTTGGCGATATCGGGCTTGGGCAATTGCCCGACCATTTCCAGCAGACCATGCAGCAGTTTCAGACCGCCCTGCCCCGCCAGCAGGACGGCCCGGCCGGGCGAGCCTTCCGCCAGCACGGCCAATCCGCGCCGCTCGGTGGCATCCAGATCGGGCAGCAGGCGGTCGATGGCCTGTGCCAGGGCGGCATCATCCAGCGGCTTCAGCGCCAGACGGCGGCAACGTGAACGGATCGTCGGCAACAGGCCGCCGGGCGCATGGCTCACCAGCAGGAGCACGGCATTGGGCGGCGGCTCTTCCAGAATCTTCAGCAGCGCGTTGGCCGCATTCACGTTCATGTCGTCAGCGGCGTCGACAATGCAGACGCGATAGCCGCCTTCTGCCGCCGTCATGCCGAAGCGGTCGATCACCGCGCGCACATCCTGCACCACGATGTCGCCGCGCCAGCGGTCAGCCTTGTCGTCCCAACTACGCTCCACCGTGATCAAATCGGCATGGCCCGCACTGGCGACGCGCGCGAAAACGGGATGCTCCTCGCTGATAGCCAAGCTATCCGGCAGAACTGGCGCATCGCCGAACAGGCTGGGACCGCTGTCGAAACTGCTGGCTGGACCATTGGCCAACAGAAACCGTGCAAACCGGAAGGCCAGCGTCGACTTGCCCACGCCGCGCGGACCGGTGATCAGCCAGGCATGCGGCAAGCGGCCGCTCGCCCAGGCTTCCAGCATCGCTTTCTCGGCAGTCTCATGGCCAAACAATACGGAGGTGTGGCGCGGCGCCCAGGTTGCCGCTTCCTGCGGATCGTAACCGCTCATGGCTTTAGTCCGAACTGGCCGGCGACCGATTTCCAGATCGCGGCTGCCACTGCATCCATATCACCACTGGCATCGATGATCCGGCAGCGTCCGGGCTCGCGCGCGGCGATGTCGTGGAATGCGGAGCGCAGCGCCTCATGGAACGCAGTGCCCATCCGCTCGTAACGATCTTCCGCCGCAGCCTGTCCCTGCATCCGGCTGCGCGCACGGGACAGTCCGATCTCAACGGGAAGATCGAGCACCAGTGTCAGATCCGGCTTAAACTCGCCCAGCACCAGGCGATGCAGTGCCGTCACCGTCTCGCGTCCGACGCTGCCGGCATAGCCCTGATAGGCCATGGTGGAATCCGCGAAGCGATCCGAAATGACCCAGGCTCCGCGATGCAAGGCGGGCTTGACGGTCTTCTCGACATGCTCGCGCCGGGCTGCGTAATGCAACAGGGTTTCGGTGACGGCATCCCATCGTCCGGTATCGCCGCTGACCAGCAGGCCGCGGATCGCTTCGGCGCCGGGCGTGCCGCCCGGCTCGCGCGTCAGCACCACCTCGATGCCGCAATCCTGCAATCTTGCTGCAAGACGCTTGATCTGGGTCGATTTGCCGGCGCCCTCGCCGCCTTCCAGCGTGATGAATCGGCCGGAGGCAGACAGGCTCACTGCTTGCTCGCGCCCCACAGCAGATAGCTCACGGCCGCGCCGACGCGGCCGGTGAAGCCCAGCAGCTCCACATCGGCGCCAGCCACCAGCGGCATTTCCACCAGCGTGCCTTCGCGGCCGGCGACCGTAAGCGTCGCGACCGGCGTGCCTTTCACGATCGGTGCCGGGATGGGGTTGTCGTAGGTGACGGTCACCTTGACGCCGCTTCTGGCCTGACGCGGCATGGTGACAGTCAAATCGCGCTCGACAATCAGCGGCAGGCGCGACTGGCTGCCCAGCCAGACATCGGCTTCATCCACCACCGCGCCAGCCGAGAACAGCTTGTAATTGTCGAACTGGCTGAAGCCCAGTTCCAGCAGGCGCTCAGATTCCCGCGAACGCTCGTTCATGCTCTTCAAGCCATTGACCACCAGGATCAGGCGGCGATCGCCGCGCTTGGCAGAGGCAGTCAGACCATAGCCTGCAGCTTCCGTATGGCCGGTCTTGAGGCCATCGGCGCCGATGCTCTTGTACAGCAGCGGATTGCGGTTGCCCTGCGTGATCGGCTTCTTGGTCGCGGCATCGATGCCGTAGGTGAATTCCTTCTCGGAATAGAAGCCGTAATACTGCGGGAACTTCTGGATGATGTGCTTGGCCAGCAGCGCCAGTTCGCGCGTCGTCATCACATGCTCAGGGTCCGGCCAGCCGGAGGCATTGCGGAACACGCTCTTGGTCAGGCCAAGCTCGCGCGCACGCTCGTTCATCATCTCGGCGAAACGCTCTTCCGTGCCGGCGATGCCTTCGGCCAGCACGATGCAGGCATCGTTGCCCGACTGCACGATGACGCCGCGCAGCAGGTCTTCCACCTTCACCCGGCCGCCCAGCGGCACGAACATCTTCGAGCCCTGCATGCGCCAGGCTTTTTCGCTGACTGGGAATTCGTCATCGAGGCGGAGCTTGCCGGCTGCAAGCTGTTCAAAGACCATGAAGGCGGTCATCAGCTTCGACATCGACGACGGCGGCATCAGTTCGTCGGCATTCTTCTCGAACAGCACCGCGCCGGTATCGTAATCGACCAGGATCATCTGCCGCGCCGTCGTATCGACCTGGCCAAGCTGAGCGGCGGCAGGATTGGCCAACGCCAAAGCGACGGCAAAGGCCGTCGCGGCGACACTCTTAATCCACAATGATACGCGCATTGGTATGTCCGCTAGAGATCACTTGCTGCAGGGCCTGGTCGGCTGCGGCGACCTGATCGTATGGCCCAAGCCGTACACGGAAGTATTCCTGCTGGTTCACGAATGTCGAACTGACGCCGACCGGGCCGATCACCGACATCCGCGCGGCCAGCTTATGCGCATTCTCGTGCACCGTGAAGGCGCCAACCTGCACATAGATCTGTCCGCCGCGTGCGGGGCCGACTTCCACCTTCTGATTAGCCAGGTCTATCGCCGGGGCAGCAGCCAGGTTGACGCTGGGAGCTTCGGCAGCATCCGACTTCGGATTCTGCGCTGCCAGGATCTGCATGGGCGACGGCTGGCTCTGCGCCGGGGCTGTTACATCCGCGCTGCGGCCTTTGACGCCGGGCGGCGGCGGCAGGGCTTCCGCCGACACGGTTGCGCGCGGCGCGGCTGCGGGCCGTTCGTCACCGCCGACACTGCGCGAGGCGACCATGGTCTCGCCGCCGGCCAGCGGGGCCGGACCGATATACTGCACGCGGACGCGCGCCGTGCCCTGCCGCTCAAAACCAAGCAACTGAGCAGACCGGCGCGACAGATCGATGATGCGGCCGTTCACATAAGGTCCGCGGTCATTCACCCGAACGACGATCGAACGGCCATTTTCCAGATTGGTGACCCGCACCAGCGAGGGCATCGGCAGCGTCGGATGGGCCGCCGTCACCTCGTTCATGTCGAAGATTTCGCCGTTGGCGGTTACCTTGGCGTGGAACTGCTCACCATACCAGGAACCGATGCCGGTTTCGTCGTAGTTCGGATCTTCCTTGGGGTAATACCAGACGCCGTTGATCTGGTAGGGATTGCCGACCTTGTAGACGCCGCCGCGGGCCGGCCCGGCCACCTGGGTATCGCCGCGGCCGAGCGATTTCGCGGCATGATTCACCAGGGCCGTCTCGGCGCATCCGGCCAGCCCCAGCAAGGCTCCGGCCACCAGAACAACAGGACGGACAGACTTGGCCCAAGCGGTTCGGGCGACCCCCCGACCCCCCCGGAGAAAGCAAGGGATGGCGTATAGTTTGTAATGCATAGCTATATGTTGGGCATACTACCCGTCCCCCAGCCGGTCGGCAAGGAGGCTGACGGTCAGCGCATAATGGTGGGCGCAGTTATAACGAAGGATTGAGCGGTAATTGTTGTAGACGAGGAAGCTCGGACCGCCGGGGCCATCGGGCTGCACCAGCGCGCCGCTGACCTGCACCTTCGGCAGTTCGCCGCCATCAGGCCGGCGCACGCCAAGCTTTTCCCATTCCGTCAGCGGCAGATCCTTGCTCATCTGATCGATGGCGCGGCAGCCGGACTTGCCCTCGCGGGCGAACTCGCCCAGCCGGGATTGCAGCGATGCCGGCACCTTCACCTCGCGTCCCCAGGTCTGCGCGGTCGTCCAGCCATGCTTGGCGAGGTAATTGGCGATGGAGGCGAAGACATCGCCGGTATTGGCCCAGATGTCGCGGCGGCCATCGCCGTCGAAATCCTCGGCATAGGCCAGATAGCTGGTCGGCATGAATTGCGGCTGGCCCATCGCGCCGGCCCAAGACCCCTTCATGGTCGCAAGATCAATGTAACCACGGTCCAGCATGGTCAGCGCGGCGAACAATTCGTTGCGGAAATAGGCCGAGCGGCGCCGGTCATAGGCCAAGGTCGCCAGTGAATGAATCAGCGGCACGTCCGCCTTCACCGCGCCGTAGCGCGTTTCGATGCCCCAGATCGCAAGGATGAAGCGCGGCTGCACACCGTAGCGCTGCGCCACCTGCCGCAGCAAAGCCTGATGCTCGTCGCGCAGCTTCTGGCCGCGGGCGACATTTGCCGGCGTGATCACGCGGTCGCGATAGGTGGTGAAGGATAGTTTGAATTCGGCCTGATTGCGATCGCGCTCGATGATGCGCATCACCGGCTCGACATCAGCCAGCGCGACGTCGAGGACGGCAGGTTTGATCCCCTTCTGCAATGCCTCGGCACGGATTTCCGACAGGAAACTGTCGAAGGCAGCGCGATCGAAAGAAACAGACTGGGCTTGAGCGCCAACCGATGCTGCTGCATTCGCCGGTGGGGTGGGTGCAGCAGCCGTAACCGTTTCATTCGCCGGAGCGGCCGTCTGCTCAGTCACGGAGGCGGGCGCCGTCGGTGCGGAGGATGCGACGGTCGCGCCGGCTTCGGGTGCGGGCGACTGGCTGGCGCCGCAGGCGGCAACCAGACCGAAGGCCAATGCCACGAACCCAACTCGCATCCGCCCCATGATCAGTCCTCCGAATCGCACCAAAACAAACGCATCTGGGGGTGTTACCTTACACAGCCGCCGCGGCAAAGCCTTGCGGTGCAACATTTGCGGCTTTCTCACTCGTTTGAACGCGCGGTGGCAGAATGGTCCGCGTGTGTCCCAGCAGGCGGTAGGCAATCAGGCCGATCCACTCGCGCACGGCACCATCCAGCAGCAGCAAATTCACTGCAGGCTTGAATTCGCTGAAGAACCGTCCGGTGCGGTAATCGACGACATGCGGGATAACCGGCCAGTCGACCGCCAGAAAGCAGTTTATTGAACGCGGCATATGCATGGCGGAGGTGACGAGCAGCCAGGTCTCGCCCGGCTTAGGCTGCGCCAGCGCCTTGGCATAAATGGCGTTTTCCGCGGTATTGCGTGATTTGTCGTCGAAAAGAACGCGCTGCAGGTCCAGCCCCAGCTTGGCCAGAACGTCGCGCGCGATATGTGTTTCGTTGATCTTCGTACGCCCCCAGTCCACGCCGCCGCCGGTATATACCAGCCGCGCCTCGGGAAATTGCCATGCCAGCGCAGCGAAGGCGACATAACGGTCGCCGGCATTGTTCAACTCGCCCTGGCCACGGAATTCGCCGATTTCCACCTCTTCGCTGCCACCCAACAGGATGATGCCATCGACTTTGTTCGGCAGCGGCTGCGGCGGGAAATATTCCTCCAGAGGGCGCAGCACTGCATCGCCCACCGGCAGGAATCCAAGGACCAGCAACAAGCCTAATGCCGCAATGCCAAGGCGCCGCCCCAGCACACGGCTGCGCCGCCAGCAGATCAGCAGCAAGGCCACGATCGCCAGGGTGAAAGGCAGGTTGGCCGGGCTCGCAAGCCACCATAGGATTTTGCCGAGATACACAATCATAGGGATTCGCCAGCCCGCCGGATCAGCCGGTGACTTTGGCTCTTAAGGTGGTAAATTTCGGTTAAGCTTCAGGATTGTTGCGACATTCGGAAAGACGCTCCCATGACGGCTCCCCTCACCCTCTCGCTGACCGGCCGCCTCGCCGCCCTGATCGCCGCCCGGCCGATCAGCGATGACGATTATCGCGCCGCCGCCCTGTTCACCCTGGATGCACTGGCGAACGCCCTGGCGGGCCGCAACACCAAGCCGGGCAAGATCCTGCTCGACTGGGCGGCCAGCGAGCCGCTGACCATGGGCCGCGAAGCCCTGCTGCTGGGCGGCCTGACCCATATCCTCGAGGTGGACGATCTGCATCGCGCCTCCGTGGTGCATCCGGGCTGCGTCGTGGTGCCCGCAGCATATGCACTGGCACGGCGGCGCGCTGTGCGCGGCCGCTCCCTTCTCGCTGCGATCCTGCGCGGCTTTGAAGCCTGCTGCCGCGTCGGCATGGCAGTGGGGCCGGCGCATTACAAGATTTGGCACAATACCGCCACCTGCGGGCCCTTCGGCTCGGCCTATGCGGCAGGCGACCTGCTGGGCCTCGACCATGCAGCGATGACCGACGCGCTGGGCAATGCCGGCACGCAATCCTCAGGTCTTTGGCAGTTCCTGGAAACCGGCGCGATGAGCAAGCATCTGCATGCTGGCCGCGCAGCGGAAGCCGGACTGCTGGCCGCCGATCTGGCCGCGCGCGGCTTTTCCGGCCCGCCGAAAATTCTGGAGGGTGAAAAAGGCTTCTTTGCCGCGACCTGCGCCGATCCCAAGCCGGAACGACTGCTGGTCGAGCCGGACGCGCCCTGGCAGTTGCGGCTGACCTCGATCAAGCCCTGGCCCTGCTGCCGTCATACCCATCCGGTGATCGATGCGGGGCTGGAAATTGCGCGCCAGGTCGGCAATCGCAAGGTCGAGCAGATCCATGTCGCGACCTATCAGGCCGCGCTGGACGTCTGCGACCGCGTGGCGCCGCAGAGCGAATATGAGGCGAAATTCTCCCTGCAGCATACCGCAGCCGCCGCAATCACTGACGGCAAGGTCGATTTCAGCAGCTTCGATGCGGATGCCCGCGCCCGCCTCGCCGCCCAGGCCGCAACGGTTTCGGTGCAGACTGCCGAACCCTTCCTGAGCCGCTACCCCAAGGCCTGGGGCGCCCGCGTCACGGCAAAACTGGGCGACGGCGCCGAACTGACGGCGGAGCGTGAACATGCCTTTGGCGACCCGGAAAACCCGCTGGATGAGGCCGCGATGCGGGAAAAAGCCGCGATGCTGCTCACCTTCGGCGGCGTGCGCGATGTCGACGGCTTTATCAATTCCGTAATGGCTTTGGCCGATGATGCTCCGATCCCGGCCCTGCCGGAGGCTGGGCAGTAACGCTCAGCGATTGGTTTTCAGCGATAGGTTTTATTGTGATCGGCCGTTTGGGAATTGTCGCGCTGCTGCTTTTTGCCGCCCCGGGCTGGGCGCAGCAAGCAACGCCTGCCCAAAGCGGCAAGCAGCTCTGCTTCAACGAAAAGGAAGCCGAAGCCGAAGCCGAAGTCCGCACCGGCATGCAGATCCGTGAGATCCTGCGCCGCTGCGCCCTGGCCGATCCGGTGAAAGGTCAGGCGGCGCTGGAGGAATGGTACCGCTTCGATCAGGAGCATGGCGATCGCCTGCGCGCCGCCGTCGAATTGCGGCGCCAGGCAATCAGCCGCATCTACCCCAACCGCCGACAGATGCAGCAATGGGAAACGGATTCCGTCGTGGCAACCATCAAGGCGGTCGAAGTCAACGACGGAGTCTGCAAGCAGACCTATGATCTGATGGACCGTCTGAAGACCGAAAAATGGGCAGGTTTTAAATATTACGCCCGGCTGGGCGGAATTCTGCTGCGAGAGCAGATCCCACTCTGCCGCTGACAATCCGCGTTCAGCATTTTTGC
Source organism: uncultured Ferrovibrio sp. (assembly GCF_937960835.1). Classification (GTDB taxonomy): domain Bacteria; phylum Pseudomonadota; class Alphaproteobacteria; order Ferrovibrionales; family Ferrovibrionaceae; genus Ferrovibrio. The sequence goes on along the minus strand of NZ_CALGPC010000018.1, from coordinate 47,122 downwards.
CGCTTCCCGCCTGCGTAAAGGTGGCGTTAGGATCGCATCAAGGCCGGCACGACGCGGCCGGGCCTGCGCAGAAGGCGGCCTGTACCCAAGTTATCGCCAAAACTATCTATCGTCAGGGAAGCGATTTCGACCGCCTAATCCGACTGCCCATACCCGAGGTGACCCATGTTCCGCCGCCAGGCCGTGTCCGTCGCCGTTTGCGTTGTTGTTTGCCTCGTTGTCATGATGCTTTTCCCCGGCCGGCTGATGGCCGCCTGCCTTGGCGCCGTAGCGGAATTGGCGCCGCGTGTGATGCCTGCCGCATTGCGGCTGGCCGCCATCCCCGAAAACAGCGCCCGCATCACCTTCATCGGCCATGCGACCTTCATGATCGAGAGCCCTCAAGGGGTGATCGCCGCTACCGATTACAACGATTACATCCAGCCGCCGGTGCGGCCCGACATCGTGACGATGAACCATGCGCACAGCACGCATTTCAGCTATGCGCCGGACCCTGCCATTTTGCATGTCCTGCGCGGCTGGCCGCATGACGGCAAGCCGGCGCGGCACAATGTCCAGCTCAAGGACATGCGCGTGCGCAACGTGCCGACCAACATCCGCGGCTATGGCGAGACCACGGAATATGACGGCAATTCGATCTTCATCTTCGACGTGGCCGGCCTATGCATCGCCCATCTCGGGCATCTGCATCATAAGCTGACACCCGGACACCTGGCCGATCTCGGCAAGATCGACGTGCTGTTCGTGCCGGTAGATGGCGGCTTCACGCTCAACATTGTGGAGATGCGGGAGGTGGTCGACCAAGTGAAGGCGCCGCTGGTCATCCCGATGCATTATTTCAGCGAGGCGACGCTGGAGCGCTTCCTGGCCCGGTTGGATGGACATGAGATCAAGCTGAACGACAGCGCCACCACCCTGGTCTCCCGCGCCAGCCTGCCCAGGAAGCCGACCGTTCTGGTCCTGCCCGGTCCGCATTGACGGCACCCGCATCGGCGCCGGCCAGCCGGGTTGACGGCGCCGCTACCGCGCCGTATCACCGGCCCCGGAAACAGGACGTGGATGGGTGGCCGAGTGGTTTAAGGCAGCGGTCTTGAAAACCGCCGTACCGGCAACGGTACCGTGAGTTCGAATCTCACCCCATCCGCCAGCTACTCATGCTGTCTCGGGCGCCTCCAGAGTAGACCGCACGCAATTCCTGCCCGCCTGTTTTGCCGCATAAAGTGCGGCATCGGCGCGTGAGATCAATCCTTCGGCGTCTTCCTCGGGCTCCAGCTTGGCGACACCGATACTGACCGTGGCCGGAATGATGCGCCCTTCGAAGGTGAAATCGGCCTGCGCCACGGTCTGGCGGACCGTCTCCGCAATCCGTTCGGCATTTGCCAGATCGCAGTTGCGCAAGGCTACCAAGAATTCCTCGCCCCCCCAGCGGCAGATGATGTCGGACGAGCGCAGACTGGCGCGCATCGCATTCGCCACGCCGCACAGCACGCGGTCGCCCGCCACATGACCGAAGCCATCATTGATCGACTTGAAGTGATCGACATCCAGCATGACGATGGTGAGCGGCTGACCGAAGCGCCGTGCGTCGCGGATCGCCTGATCCATCAGGATGTCATAGGCATGGCGGCTGGCCAGCCCGGTGAGCCGGTCGGTGGTCGCCATCGCCTCCAGGCGCCGCTGAAACCGTGTGATCGTCAGCCAAGTCGCGAACAGCACCAGGCCGGTGATAGCGATGCAGATCAGGATGTTGACATAAAGCGCCTTGCGGATGCCGGCGAGATCTCCTTCGGCATCTTTCTCCACCAGCAGAAACCAGTCGAGTTCGGGGATGAAGCGAACGTTCAGCAGCCGCTTGTGCCCCTGATAGTCGTATTCCAGCGACCGGGTCTCCTGCCGCGACCATTGCGTCATCAGTGCGCCGAGACCGCCGCGTTGCTCGACATGATCCTCGGGCACGGCGTTGCCGCCGCCGATCAGGACGATCCTCCCCGTAGCGTCGGTGAAATAGACCGTCCGCCCGAAGCGATTTTGGTAGTCATCGATCAGCGAGCGTACCGCGTTGACGGTCAGCCCCACCCCGGTCGCGCCGATGAACTTGTTGTCGTAATCGAAGACGCGATAGTTGATGAAGATCGTCATCGCATCCTGATTGGCCATGTCCGGATCGACATTGATCTCGTAGGGGGCGGTCATCTGCTTGACGCGGAAATACCATTCATCGCGCGGCTCCTCCTGATGCACTGTCTTGAGGATGCCTTCGGCGTGGTAATAGATCCGCGTTTTCTCGGAGACGAAGAAGCTGGTAAAGGCGTTATAGCTTTGCTTGATCTCGCGCAGATACTGAATCATGTGGATGGGGTCAACTTCGCCGCCCAGCACCCAGTTGCGCATGAAGGTGTCGCTCGCCATCACCGACGAGATCAGGATCGGCTGGATCAGGTCCTTCTGGATTTCGGAATAGATGTTGTCGGAGGTTAGCGGCAGCTCGTTCCGGATCACCGCCTCGCGCAGCGACTCCCGGGACACGAAATAGCTCGCCAGCGACGTTACCAGGAACCCGCCGATAAGCAGTCCACTGATCAGCAGGACCAGAATGCGTTTGTCGCCGATCCCCTTCACCTGTCCCCCTTGCCTGCCCATCTGAGGGCCGGAAATAAATACCCGCAGGACGGGCGAAAAGTACAGGGGCAAACTCGCGATATTTACGTCGCTAACCGCTTAGGCCGGAACCTGTTTTTCCGGCGAGCGTTGCAGCCTCATGACCATACGGATCGGGATTTCCGGTTGGACCTATACCCCGTGGCGCGGCGTCTTCTATCCCGAAGGGCTGAGGCAGAAGGATGAAATGGCCTATGCCGCGGCCACCTTCCCCAGCATCGAGGTGAACGGCACGTTTTACGGCTCTCAATGGCCGGCAAGCTTTAAGCGCTGGGCCGCCGTGGCGCCAGAGGACTTCGTCTTCTCCATCAAGGCGCCTCGCTACATCACCCATATCCTGCGCCTGCGCGATGCCCGCAGCGCGCTTGCCAATTTCCTCGCCTCCGGCCTGCTGGCGCTGGGGCCGAAGCTTGGGCCGATCCTGTGGCAGATGCCGCCAAGCTACCGCTTCGATGAGAAAAGTCTGGCGGCCTTCCTGAGGCTTTTGCCGCATGACACCGAAGAAGCTTCCAAGCTGGCGGCCCGCCATGACCGGCCCATCAAGGGCGGCGCCTTTCTGACGCCGGATGCCAAGCGCCCGATGCGGCACGCGCTCGAAATCCGGCATGACAGTTTCCGCGATTCCCGCTTCATCGACCTGCTGCGGGAGCATGACGTTGCGCTGGTAGTGGCCGACGCGGTGGAATGGCCCTGCCTGGAAGATGTCACATCCGATTTCATCTACGCACGCCTGCATGGCTCCGAGCAACTTTATGTCAACCGCTACACCACCAGCGCACTGGACCGATGGGCGCGGAAATTCAGGACCTGGGCCGAGGGCGGCGAGCCGCGCGGCGCCAACCGGATCGGCAGGAAAGCGCCGCGCCGCAAGCGTGACATTTTCGTCTACTTCGACAATGACGCAAAGGTGCACGCGCCCTTCGACGCGATGCGGCTGGCACGACGGCTGGGCGTGTCGGCTAAGCCGCCGCCCTTCAATCCGCCAAAAAAGAAGGCCGCCGCCAAAAGCGAAGCGAAACTCCGCCCGCGCCGGAAACCGCAACGTCGGACCTCCACCTCCCGCGCCCCGGCCAGCTTGGCCTGATTTCATTTTTGCTTTGGATCAATGCCGGAAGCCGGCGGCCATTTAGGCTGGGAACACCGCAGCCAAAGAAGCCTTAGAGGGATTGACATGACGTGGAAGACCATCCGCATGGAACTGGCCCGCACACCCGAATTCCCTCTGGGCAGCAGCGACTACGGCTATGAGCTGCATGCGCCGTTGAGCGCCGAGGGCCATCTCGATGTCAAGGCATGGCGGGCCGACCGTAAAAACTGCACCGTAAGGCGCTTCTGGCGCGGCGAGCCGGACCGCAAGGGCGAGCTGCTGCACACCCGCCATGGCTGGGCCTTTTCGTATGAGCCCGGCGAAGAGGATGACGAGGCCCTGTTCAAGCTGGACCGCCATCTCTTCAGGCAGGGCGAATACATCACCGTCCGCGAACCGGGCGGCGAGGCCCATACCTTCAAGATTGTCAGTGTGCGGTAAGGCTGCAGGACGGATTGACCGCAGGCATAAAAAAGCAGGCATAAAAACATAAAAGCAGGCATAAAAAAATCGGGCGCCTCGCTATTGAGGCTCGCCCGATTTGTCCCCACCTCAAAGACCAAAGGTCTCCAAGGCTGGAGATGAAACACCGGTGGGCCACTGCATCCCACTTTACGGGCGGCGATCATCTTTAGCATAGATAGGGTGCTCAGGGCCGAATTCAAGAGTCCGGCGTAGATCTTCGTAAAATTCCACAATTCTGCCTTATTTCGGCTTGGCAGAGATAACAGTCGAAGAAATTGTTCCCTGCCGGCGACAACCTTTTCCGCTCTGCGAAGTTTATATCAGGCAGCCGCTTTTTGCCTGCCAGGCAGGCCGTCAGCCGTCCGGGCGCTTCCTCCGCTCTCCCCGGCCGATAGCGCCGGGCGCCAAACAAGAGGTTGTGCGATGCCCGTGAGGGGTCGCCGCTACGACTATGCCTATCAGGAGTTTCCTATGGCGAACGGCACTGTGAAATGGTTCAACAACACCAAGGGCTACGGCTTCATCCAGCCGGAGGCGGGCGGTAGCGATGTTTTCGTGCATATCAGCGCAGTCGAACGCGCGGGCCTATCGACCCTCAATGAGGGCCAGAAGCTCGGCTACGAACTGGCGACGCAGAAGGGCAAGACCTCTGCCGTTAACCTGAAGCCGCTCTGACCGCAGCTTCAGCCGGAAGGTTCGAAACGGCGCCTGCAGCAGGCGCCGTTTCTTTTGCCTCCGGCGCCTATTTCAGCGCAGCGATCAGGCTTTCGGTGACGGTCTTGGTATCGGCCTGTCCGCCAAGATCGGCAGTACGTGGCCCGCCATCGCGCAGCCCGTCTTCGATGGCCTTTTCGATGGCGCGCGCTGCTTCTACCTCGCCCAGATGCTCCAGCATCATCGCGCCTGACCAGATCTGCCCGATCGGGTTGGCGACCCCCTTCCCCGCGATGTCGGGGGCCGAGCCATGCACCGGCTCGAACATTGAGGGATACTTCTTCTCCGGGTTGATGTTGCCGCCCGGCGCGATGCCGATAGAGCCCACCGTAGCCGGCCCGAGATCGGAAAGGATGTCGCCGAACAGATTGGAAGCCACCACCACGTCGAACCAGTGCGGATTGCGCACGAAATGCGCCGTCAGGATGTCAATGTGATACTGGTCGGTGCGCACATCGGGATAGGCCTTGGCGATTTCGGCGAAGCGCTCGTCCCAATAGGGCATGGTATGGACGATACCGTTCGACTTCGTCGCCGACGTCACATGCTTCCTGCGCTTGCGGGCCAGTTCGAAGGCATAGGTCATGATGCGGTCGCAGCCGCGCCGGGTGAACACCGACTCTTGCACCGCAAATTCCTCCTCGGTGCCCCGATACATCCGGCCGCCGACTTCGGAATATTCGCCCTCGTTGTTTTCGCGCACGACGTAATAGTCGATGGCACCGGGATTCTTCAGCGGTGATTCCACGCCGGGCAGCAGCCTGATCGGACGCAGATTGACATATTGTTGGAAGCCGCGGCGGATCGGGATCAGCAGCCCCCAGAGCGAAACGTGATCGGGCACGCCGGGGTAGCCCACCGCGCCGAGATAGATGGCGTCGGTGTCGCGCAGTTGATCGAGCGCGTCATCAGGCATCATCTTGCCGGTCTTGGCGAACCGCTCACAGGACCAGTCATAGTCTCGCCATTTGAGCTCGAAACCGAACCGGCGTGCCGCCTGCTCCAGCACCGCCTGGCCCGCCGGCACCACCTCTTTTCCGATACCATCGCCGGCGATCACCGCTATTGTATACGTAGCCATCAAGCCCCCTGATTTATATGGCGTTTTCCTCGCGTTTACGTTCCCACGCCGGCCAAGGACTGTCAAATCCCGGCGGAAAACCGGCCTTCTTCGGGCCGGAATGTCACGGGACTGCATACATCTCCTTTCACTGAGCAAATCAATGCGTTAGTATTTCAACCAGAGAGGGCATGACATGACCGGGCCAAATATCGGAATGGTCCTCGATCCCGAGTTGAGCCATCTGGTCCCGGGAGCGGAGAAGCTATTGGCTTATTGGAAGGCCAATTGCGGTTCTTCGGGCCTGCCTGATCGCAGCCGCTTCGATCCCCTCTCGCTGCGGCCTTATCTGGGCAACCTGCTGATCGCCGATGTGGAAGATGGCCAGCCCGAGCGGCGCTTCCGCTACCGCCTGATCGGCACCGATCTTGCGGATGTCAGCGGCCGCGACATGACCGGACGCTATTTCGAGGAAATCTACACGCCGGCCTCGCTGGCCGAGATGCGGCATTGCTTCGGCTGGGTCGTCGATCACAAGCAGCCCGCGCGGGTCTTTGGCACACTGCGTCATGCAAACCGCGCCTTCGTTCCGTTCGACGGCATCTTCCTGCCCATTGCTACTGAGGGCGGCGACTCGGTAAGGCAGGTGATCGGCTATATCGCCGCTGGCAAGGACGCTGGCTGAACAGCTGAATAGCTAAACATAGCTAGCTGCGCAGTCCGAATACTTCTTGCGGCTCGGCCACCCCGCGCAGGGAATGGCAGCCAAGCGATACCAGCCGCTCGGCCATACCCGGCCCGGCCGCAAGGGCAAATGACCGCGACGCCAGCAGATTGCGGTTCAGCCCTCCGCAGAGATTTTCCAGCCGCGCCACTTCGTTCACCGCCGGACCGATCAAGGTGAAATCCAGCCGCGCGCCGGTGCCGACATTGCCATACATCACAGTGCCCCGATGCAGCGCGATATCGAGATCGAGCGCTGGCTGGCCGGACTGGCGGCGCGCCACATTCAGCACGGCCACTGCCGCCAGGGCGCGCTCGGCAGCGGCCAGAACCGCAGCGCAGACTGGCGCTGCATCCTGGCCCTGATCCAGCCGGAAGCTGGCCAGCAGTCCGTCGCCGAGAAATTTTAGGACATGGCCGCCCTGCTCTTCGATGGCTGGTCCCAGGCAGTCAAAATACGCATTCAGGGTTTCCACCAGCGGCTCCATCGCGACGCAGTCGGCAACGCTGGTGAAGCCGCGCAGATCGGCACACAGGATCACCGCATCAATCTTGCGCGCCATGCCGCGCCGGATCTCGCCGGACAGGACATGGCTGGCGGCATCGCCGCCGATATAGGAAGCGGTGACGTCACGGGTCAGCCGGACCAAGGTCGCGCCTTTCACCGCCAAGGCCAGCAACGGCGCGAGCCAGCGCAGCCGTTCGATCTCAGCCGGATAGAAACCGTCCGGCCGCTTGGTGGCGAAGGAGGCAACCATGCCGATACCGGCATAGCGGTCGCCAATCGCCGTGCTGTCGAGTTCCCAGCCGAAGCTATGGGCGGTCGCCATCCAGTCGGTATGGCCAGCTTCGGCAAATTCCTTCAGCACGGGGAAATCGAGTTCGGCATTGGGACCGCTTAAGCGGCGGCGCAGTTCGTAGCGCCTGTTCTCCAGCATGTAGCGGAACGGGCTGTCCCGCCATGCGGGCTGCTCATCCTCGGGATCGCGATGCAGCATCTCCTCCTGCTGGGTCCGGCCTTCCTCCGCCATCCATGTATGCCCGACGGCGCGGACCAGCGGATGCAAGGTCGCGATGGCGGCATAGACGCGGGAGACCGCAATCCCCTCGGCGCGCAGCCGCTTGGCGAATTCCTCGATCAGCGTCTCGGCGGGCAGGCCGTCGAGCCCCGCCCCGACCAGCCATTGATCGAGGCTGACTGCAAACTCAGGCTGCGCAAGGTTTGGCGTCATCATCAGGCAGCATCCCGCTCTGGCGGCGGCTCATCTTCCACCGAAGGCTCCAGGCTCTCCTCGGCGCGCGGGTCGATCTTGGCCTGCACCGGCGCCGTGGTCGGCATCGCCACGAAATCGGCTTTCTGATCATCGGCCGGCGCCGCGCGCCGCCGCATGCGATAGACGGTGAACAACGCCATCGCCGCATGGATGACGGCCGTGTAGCCGAACAGCCCCACCGGGCCCGCCGTCTCGATGGCAATCGAGCCCAATACCGGACCAATTACCGAAGCGATGCCGTTGATCAGCAGCAAGCCGCCAGCCACAGCGACGAAATCCGCCTCGGTGGCGACGTCATTGGTATGGGCCACGCTGAGGGCGTATAGCGGAAAGGAGAAGGCACCAAACAGGAAACCGGCGACCAGCGTCAATCCCGGGAATGCCAGACCAGCCACGATCATCAAGCCACCCGCCGCCGCTGCGGCTGCGCAGGAAACGATGATGGTCACTCGGCGGTCTACGCGGTCGGATATGCGGCCGAACGGCCATTGCGACAGTGCGCCGCCGATCACGGTCGCGCTCATGAACCACGCCACCTCGCTGACGCCAAGGCCGGACTGGATCACGAAAGCCGGGCCGAGCGCCCAGAACGCGCCATTGGTCAGGCCGACCACGATGCAGCCCATGACCCCGACCGGCGAGATGCGGAACAAGCCCGCGAAGGACACCCGCGTGGCCTTTGCCATGACCGGCTGCGGCGACCGCGAGAGAGCGACCGGTATGGCGGCAAGCGAAACCAGAATGGAAGCGATTGCGTAAAGCGGAAAGCGTGCCGGGTCGTCGACCAGCATCAGCATCTGCCCCAGCGTAATCACGCTGAAATTGACCGTCGTATAGGTGGTGAAGATCAGACCGCGATTCTGGCTGCTTGCCCGCTCGTTCAGCCAGCTTTCGATAATCAGATAGAGACTGGCCAGGCACAGCCCGGTCACGCCGCGCAAAATCCACCAGTAGACCGGTGCCACCAGCAAGGCGTGGACCAGCGGCGTCACCGATGCCAGCGCGACCATCGCCGTGAACAGGCGGATATGGCCGACCCGGCGGATCAGTTTCGGCGTGATCAGACAGCCGAAGACGAAGCCGACATAATAGGAAGCGCCCAGCACGCCGATCGACAGCGGCTCGAACTTCTCCAGACTGGCGCGCACCGGCAGCAACGTGCCTTGCAGGCCATTGCCGGTCAGCAGCAGCGCAACGCTTAAAAGCAGGGCTCCGACCGGCGCAAGGGCCGCCATGAAATCTCCTCCCGGGTTGCAGCAGACAGGATGGTCGTTTCCATCCCGGCGGGCAAATGAAACAAGGGCCAGACGAGTTTAGTATGATGGCTGGAAACATCTAGGCGTCTTGCGCGATTACGCATGATGCGCAAAGCGGTGTTGCGCCAAAGCCACGACATGGGCGTTACGATGCACTCAGCCCAAGGTGAAGGCTTCATGGACGGCGGATTGCACGGAGCCTCCGGTCACCGCGCCGCCGCCCGCCACATAAACGGTATCGCCCAGCACCGCTGCGCCCACGGCATGCCGCGGCGTCGGCATCGGCGCATGGCTCTGCCAGCTATCGGTGGCCGGGTCGTAGCTTTCCATCTGACCGAAAACCTTCGCCTGGGTGATGCGTCCCTGCGCGATCACGCCGGCTTCTCCCCCCATAGCGAATATCCGGTTGCGATAGACCACCAGGCCATGGCCCGAACGCGCCACCGGCAGCGGCGCGCGCGTCTCCCAGGTATCGCGGCCGGGGAAATACACATGATGCAGATCGGTATTGTATTCAAAGGTATTGAAACGCCCACCGATGACATGGATTACGCCGTTACCGCGCCGACATGGTCCCGCGCGCCGGGCAGCGCCTTGCGCAACTCCCATTTATCGGCTTGCGGATCGTAGACCTCGTGCCAGCCGACGCTGGCGCGCTCCCGTGCTGGCTCCGACGCGCCGCCGATCAGATGGATCTTGCGATTCAGCACGACGGCCGCCGCGGCGCCACGCGGGCGCGGCAACGGTGCGATCTCGATCCAGCGGTTGCTGGCCACGTCATAGGCATAGGCCTTGGTATCTGAATTGCGGTTCTGCTCGATGAAGCCGCCGAAGGCATAGATCCGCCCTTCATGGGCCGCGACGGCGACATGATTGGCCCCACGCGGCAGCGGCGCGCCATCGAACCAGCGGTCCTCAGCCGGATCGTAGATGTGGTGATAGCTGCGGTCGACACGGCACTCGCCATAGCCGCCGACAATATGCATGCGCCCGGCCCAGGCGGTGGCCCAGGCCATCTCACTGCGCGGGATCGGCAGGGCTGCGCGGGGAAACCAGCGCCCCGGCTGCCCGGGGGCGCCGGGCTTTCGGAATCGCGCTGCGCTTCCTGATCGGTGGTCAGATGCGGCGCCCCGCCCTGCTGCAGATTGGCCTATGGCTGCGGCGAGGGCTTGGCCTCGGCAGATGCGGGTGATGCTGAGCGAACGCTGGCACACCGATCGGCATCGCCGCCGCAGATCCGAGAAAGACGCAACGATCCATGACTCGCCTCCTCCGACGTGAACGCCTTATCGAGGTAAAACGCGGCGAGGCGCGATCAAGGCAGGGCGTCAGCGATCCGAATGATGCGCCTTCGCCTTGATGCCCGCCTCGCGGATTTCGCTCAGCGACGCCCGCGGCGTCAAAGCCTCAGGATCCAGCTTGATCTCGATGATCGCCGGCTTGTTGCTGGCCTGCGCCCGCTTGAACGCCTCGGCGAAATCCTCGGTCCGCTCCACCGTCTCGCCATGGCCGCCGAAGGCGCGCGCATAGGCGGCGAAATCCGGATTTCGCAGCGTGGTGCCGCTGATGCGGGTCGGATATTCACGCTCCTGATGCATGCGGATGGTGCCGTACATGCCGTTATTGACGACAACGATGATGATGTTCGCGCCATACTGCAGGGCGGTGGCGAATTCCTGACCGGTCATCAGGAAGCAGCCGTCGCCGGCGAACGCCACCACGGTGCGCTGCGGGTTGATCAGCTTGGCTGCCACCGCCGCCGGCACGCCGTAGCCCATCGAGCCCGAGGTCGGCGCAAGCTGGCTGGAATGGCGGCGGTAACGATGGAAGCGATGCAGCCAGGTGGCGTAGTTGCCCGCGCCATTGGCCAGCACGGCATCGGGCGGCAGGTTGGCGGCGAGCCAGCGCACGATCTCGGCCATCTGCACATTGCCCGGCGAAACCGTCGGCTTCTGCCAGGCTTCGTAATCGACGCGCGCAGCCTTCACCTGCTCAGCCCATTTGGCACTGCCCTTCACCGGACCCAGCTTTTCCAGCGCGGCCGCAAAGGCGCGGTTGCTGGCGTTGATCGGCAGGTCGGCCTGATAGACGCGGTTCAGCTCTTCCGGCCCGGCATGGATATGGATCAGCTTCTGGCCCGGTACCGGAATGTCGATCATGGTGTAGCCGCCGGTCGCCATTTCGCCCAGCTTGGCGCCCATCACCAGCAGCAGGTCGCTGTCCTTGATGCGCTGCTGCAGCTTCGGATTGATGCCGATGCCGACATCGCCGGCATAAACCGGGCTGTCATTGTCGATGTAATCCTGGCGGCGGAACACCGCGCCCACCGGGATATTGGAGGCTTCCGCCCAGGCCTGGACCTTCTGGCGGACCGTCTCGCTCCAGCCGCCGCCGCCGACGATCATCATCGGCCGCTCGGCAGCCTGCAACATCGCCTTTACCTGAGCCATCTGCTGATCGGAGGGATGCGCCTCCGCCGGCACCACCGGACGGCCATCGCTGCATTCCACTACATCGGTCAGCATGTCTTCCGGCAGCGCCAGCACCACCGGCCCCGGCCGGCCCGACATCGCCACCGAAAAGGCGCGGCCGATGAATTCCGGAATGCGCGTGGCGTCGTCGATCTGCGCCACCCATTTGGCCATCTGGCCGAACATGCGGCGATAGTCGATTTCCTGGAACGCCTCGCGCTCCATCATGTCGCGGCCGACCTGCCCGATGAACAGGATCATCGGCGTCGAATCCTGATAGGCGACGTGCACGCCGGCCGAGGCGTTGGTGGCGCCCGGCCCGCGGGTGACCATGCAGATGCCGGGGCGGCCCGTCGTCTTGCCGTAAGCGTCGGCCATCATCGCCGCCCCACCTTCCTGACGGCAGATCACGAAGCGCATGGTATTGGAGTGGTCGTGCAGCGCATCCAGCACGGCAAGAAAGCTTTCGCCCGGCACGCCGAACATCGTGTCGACGCCATGCAGCCGAAGCTGCTCTACCAGAATCTGACCGCCACTCCGTTTCATAACGCTACCTGTCTCCTCTAAAGGCGCTCACCGCTTAATGGGCGCGAAGGACGCCGGGGTCATCAGTCTGTTTTCCTGGGCTACCAGATAGCCCGCTTCCGCGCTTTTCTTCAGGTATGCCTGCCATTCCGGATCGGCTTGCATGGCCGCCCGCTTCCTGGCGCGGTCGGCGGCATCCTCGTAGACCCAGATATGCGTGAAGGTATTCTGCGGACCGGTTTCCGTGATCAGGTAGGCCAAGGGCTCGCCGAGATGCCGCTTCTGCGCCGCGAAGCCGTATTTCTCATACAGCTCCAGATGCGCCTTGATGGTTCCCGGCCGGCAAGTATAGGTACGGACATCCAACAGCATTTTCAATCCTTTCTGGGCTTAAAGCCCGGCCTTCCATAGCCCTGGCGCGCGAGAAAATGAGGCCACGGCTAACGCCGCGGCGATTATGCGGACAATCACCCTTATTCGGTAGCCTCATACCGGCGCTGGTCGCAGGCAGCACTTACCACACTGACACTAAGCCCTTCCCATTTGCTGCCCCGCATTCAAGGCTCATTCATAAGGCAGGCATCGGCCTGCCACCGGACGCGGTTTGACATCGCATGATTATGTTGATATCAACTCTTTATGTCGAACGGTATGGAGGCGACACTGCCGCCTACGAGTGGTGTCAATGAATAACAACGTTCAAAGGGAGTCGGTCTATGTATGTTGATGGTTTTGTTCTGCCGGTGCCGAAGAAGAAGATCGCCGAGTACAAGCGCATGTCCACCAAGGCCGGCAAGATTTGGCGCGAATACGGTGCGCTCGATTACAAGGAATATGTCGGCGATGACCTCAAGGTGAAGATGGGACTTCCCTTCCCCAAGCTGGTAAAGCTGAAGACCAGCGAAGTGCCGATCTTCGCCTACATCGTCTTCAAATCGCGCAAGCATCGCGACAGCGTGAATGCCAAGGTCATGAAAGATCCGCGGCTTGCCAAGCTGTGCGATCCGAACAACCCGCCCTTCGATTTCAAGCGCATGAGCTATGGCGGCTTCAAGCTGCTGGTGAAGTAAAACGAACTCTTCAGCCGGATCGCCGCGATGCAGCAGACAATTGCTGTTCAGGGGAAAACTCGTTTCCTGCGCAACGCACTTGTGCTGGGGCTGCTCACGGCGATCGGCCCCTTCGCAATCGACATGTATCTGCCATCCATGCCCTCCATCGGCGCCAGTCTCGGCGCCGATGCGGACCGGGTATTGCTGAGCCTGACGGCTTTCTTCGTGACCTTTGCCCTGGGCCACATGCTCTTCGGCCCGGTTTCCGACATGGTGGGGCGCAAGGCGCCCCTCTATTTCGGCATCCTGCTTTTTGCCGGTGCCAGCATCGGCTGCGCGCTTGCCACGGATATCGAGACGCTGATCGGCTTTCGCGCATTGCAAGGCCTTGGCGGCGCTGCCGGAATCGTGATTTCCCGTGCCATCGTCCGCGACCTCCATAGCGGAGTTGACGAGGCGCGGCTGCTCGCATTGCTCATGCTGGTGCTCAGCGTCTCGCCGCTTTTTGCACCGCTAATCGGCAGCATCATCATCGAACAGACAAGCTGGCGCAGCGTCTTCTGGCTGGTAATGGCGGCCGCTCTCATCGGCTTCGTCCTCGCCATCGTCTTCGTCCGCGAAACCCGGCCGGCGCATCTGCGCGGCGACAGCAACTGGGCCGGTGTGCTGGCGGGCTGCAAATTCCTGCTTACCGACCGGCAATTCCTGGGCCTCACCTTCATCGGCAGTTTCGCGCTGTCCAGCTTCTTTGTCTTTCTGGCGCAATCCTCCTTTGTGCTGATGGACCGCTACGGATTATCGCCGATGGCCTACAGCCTGGTTTTCTCCGTCAACGCTGCCGCCTTTTTCGCCGCCATGCAGTTCAACGGCTGGCTCGGCGCGCGGTTCGGCCTGCGCCGGCTGGTGCGCCCCGCCGTGTATGGCTATGCCGCGGCGATGCTGCTGCTCCTCGCGCTGGTGCTGGTGGGCGTTGAGAATCTTCTATTGCTTGAGGTGGTCTTGTTTGCCGGTTACGCTTTCGTTGGCATCCTGCTGCCGGTCAGCTCCGTGCTGGCGCTGGAGGATCACGGTACCATTGCTGGCACCGCCTCCTCGCTGATGGGGACACTGCAGCTTGCCTGCGGCGCGATTGCCATGGCGCTCAGCGGCGCCTTCGCCGATGGCAATCTGCTGCCGATGGTGGCCGGGATCGCCGGCTGCGCCGCCATGTCGCTTCTGCTGGCGCTGATCTTACTCAAACCGAGGGACTAGCTGCCGCGCGGCAGCACCGCCAGTGCCAGCCGTGGCACCGGGATCAGGGTGCAGGCCGGTTTCGGCCCGGTGCCAAAAGCCTGCTCCAGTTCCGCGCCGAAGATATGCAACTTCGCTTCCGTATGATCGACGATCAGCACGGTCAACTTGGCCACATGCTGCGGCCCCACGCCCGCAGCCGCCAAAGCGATCTTCAGGTTTTTAAAGGCCTGCCGCACTTGTGCAGTGAAATCTGCGGTCAGACTGCCGTCTTCTGTTTCGCCGCCCTGCCCTGAAATGCAGATCACCTGCACACCCGGATCGAGAATGGCGAGATGGGAGTAGCCGTTCTTCGCCGCGTCATAAAGGCCCGGCGGATTGATAAGCGCAAAAGTCATCGGATCGCTTCCTGACAGTATTCAGTCTTTCGGTTTATTACGCCTGTCATTGCCATTCAGGCTGGCCACCCGGATTGGCACTGACATCCCTATGACGTTTGAGCAGATACGGTTGTGACGCGGCCACCGGCGAATCATCCCCATATGGCCGCCCTGCCTTGCCCCTCCCTCTGAAACCCGGCATAAGCAGCAGGCAACGAAACCGGAGGGACGCCATGCAGGTTGCCGCGCGCATGCTGCGCCTGGGCTCGGAAAGCGCCTTCGAGGTGCTGGCCCGCGCCAAGGCGCTGGAGGCCGAGGGGAAGACAATCATCAATCTGGGTATCGGGCAGCCCGATTTCCCGACGCCGCCGCATGTGGTCGAAGCGGCCATCAAGGCGCTGCGTGACGGCCATCACGGCTATACGCCCGCCAACGGCATCCTGCCTTTGCGCGAGGCGGTCTGCGCCGAGATCCACCGGCGTTACAGGCAAACCGTCTCGCCCGAGCGCATCGTGATCGTGCCGGGCGGCAAGGTCACCATGGCCACCGCCATCATGATGTTCGGCGAGCCGGGCACCGAGATCATGTATCCCGATCCGGGCTTCCCGATTTATGAGTCGTTGGTCCATTTCACCGGCGCGAAGCTGGCCGGCTATCCGCTGCTGGAAAAAGACCGCTTCGCCTTCCGCGCCGGCGATCTGCTGGCGCGCATCACGCCGCAGACGCGCCTGCTGATCATCAACTCGCCTGCCAATCCCACCGGCGGCGTCGCGCCTGCGGCGGAAGTGAAGAAGCTGGTCGAAGGCCTGCAGAACTTCCCGCATGTCACCGTCTTGGCCGACGAGATTTATTCCCGCCTGGTGCTGGATGGCGACGGCACGTATGCCAGCTTCATCCCCTATCTGGATCAGTTGCAGGACCGCCTGATCATCCTGGAAGGCTGGTCCAAGACCTATGCCATGACCGGCTGGCGCCTGGGCTGGGGCCTGTGGCCGGCAAAACTGGTGGACCTTGCCACCAAGCTCGCCATCAATACCCATTCCTGCGTCAACGCCGCCACGCAATATGCGGGCATCGCCGCCCTGGAGGGGCCGCAGGACGCGGTGGAAGAGATGCGCCAGGCCTTCCGCCGCCGCCGCGACCTCTGCGTTGCCGGGCTGAACAGGATTCCGGGCCTGAGCTGCATCAAGCCGGAAGGCGCCTTCTATGCCTTCCCCAATATCTCAAAAACAGGGCTTACCGCGCGGCAGATACAGGACGAATTGCTGGAAAAGGCCGGGGTGGCCACCATCGCCGGCACCAGTTTTGGCCGCCACGGCGAGGGCTATCTGCGGCTGTCTTTCGCTGCTTCCGATGAGGCCATCGCCGAGGCACTGGACCGGATCGCTGCTTTCTTGTCCAACCGCGCGCCGAAACAATAGGCAGAATTTAGTCTATTTTTTAATCACAGAGGCGCTTTTATATGCAAATCCGCACAGAAACCTATCCACAGCCCCCGCCTTCCAGCGGGATTCCAGCCACTTCATCTGGTGTTGAGGGTGGCACGGGCCGTGCATACCACAGTGCAGACCCTAACTTCGTCTTTTCTAAACTGACCAACCGTCTGTAGCACCCATGAAAAAAATCGAAGCCATCATCAAGCCCTTCAAACTCGACGAGGTGAAGGAGGCACTGCACGAGATCGGCCTGCAGGGCCTGACCGTCACCGAGGCCAAGGGCTTTGGCCGCCAGAAGGGTCATACCGAGCTGTATCGCGGCGCCGAATATGTCGTCGATTTCCTGCCCAAGGTGAAGATCGAGGTGGTGCTGGACGACGGCATGGTCGACCGCGCCGTGGAGGCCATCACACAGGCCGCCCGCACCGGCCGCATTGGCGACGGCAAGATCTTCATCTCCACCGTCGAAGAAGTCATCCGCATCCGTACCGGCGAGAAAGGCGCGGAAGCGGTCTGACGGCGAGGCAGGTATACCTCGCCAATCATCCTCATCGAGTCACCCCCGTTCGGGGAAATCTTCGTGAGCAGTTAGCAACCAGGGAAGAAGCAGCAGGAAAACAGCCATGGCTGATGCAAAATCCATTGTGAAGCAGTTAAAGGACAAGGATACCAAGTACGTCGACTTCCGGTTCACCGACCCGCGTGGCAAGTGGCAGCATGTCGCTTTCGACATCACCATGATCGATGAGCCGACCCTGAAGGAAGGTATCATGTTCGACGGCTCCTCAATCGCTGGCTGGAAGGCGATCAATGAGTCGGACATGCTGCTCAAGCCTGATCTCGACACCCTCACCTTCGACCCGTTCTCGGCGCAGACCACCGCCGTGCTGTTCTGCGACGTGCTGGAGCCGCATGAGGGCACCAACTACAACCGCTGCCCGCGTTCGATCGCCAAGGCCGCCGAAGCCTACATCAAGTCCAGCAAGATCGCTGACGTCGCCTATTTCGGTCCCGAGGCCGAGTTCTTCGTGTTCGACGACGTCCGCTTCAAGGTTTCGATGAACGAGACCTATGTCTACATGGACGACATCGAAGGTTCGTACAACTCGGGCAAGGTCTACGAAGGCGGCAACATGGGCCACCGCGCCCCGATCAAGGGCGGCTACTTCCCAGTCGCTCCGCTGGATCAGGGCGGCGACCTGCGCTCGGAAATGCTGTCGACCATCGCCGCCATGGGTGTCACCGTCGAGAAGCATCACCACGAGGTGGCGAACAGCCAGCATGAACTGGGCATCAAGTTCAACACCCTGCTGAAGTGCGCCGATGCGATGCAGATCTACAAGTACTGCGTCCACAACGTCGCCCATGCCTGGGGCAAGACCGCGACCTTCATGCCGAAGCCGGTCAAGGGCGACAACGGTTCGGGCATGCACGTCCACCAGTCGCTGTGGAAGGGCGGCAAGCCGCTGTTCGCCGGCAACAAGTATGCCGGCCTGAGCGACATCGCGCTCTACTACATCGGCGGCATCATCAAGCATGCCAAGGCGCTGAACGCCTTCACCAACCCGCTGACCAACAGCTACAAGCGCCTGATCCCGGGCTTCGAGGCTCCGGTGCTGCTGGCCTATTCGTCGCGTAACCGTTCGGCCTCCTGCCGCATCCCGTTCGGCGCCGGCGAGAAGGCCAAGCGCGTTGAGGTCCGCTTCCCCGATCCGGGCGCGAACCCCTACCTGGCCTATGCCGCGATGCTGATGGCCGGTCTGGATGGCATCAAGAACAAGATCCATCCGGGTCCGGCGATGGACAAGAACCTCTACGACCTGCCTCCTGAGGAACTGAAGGAAGTGCCGCAGGTTTGCGGTTCGCTCCGCGAGGCCCTGGAAAACCTGGACAAGGATCGCGCCTTCCTGAAGGCCGGCGGTGTCTTCACCGACGATTTCATCGACAGCTATCTCGAGCTGAAGTGGGAAGAGGTGTACGCGTTCGAGCACACCCCACATCCGATCGAGTTCTCGATGTACTACTCGGTCTAATTAACGACCTTCCCTGGGCTCACGGCGTCAGCCGCGTGTCCATTAAGGCCCCGCCGGTTCCTGCCGGCGGGGTTTTTCTTTTGAGGAACCCGCCTTTCCACTGCCGTGTTGGCTATCCATCCTCACAAGGCAGGAGTTGATCATGGCCGCGCATTATCCCTCTGGAACCGGCAGCATCGTCGCCATCGCCGGTCATCCGCTGCATCCGATGGCAGTCTCGCTGCCCATCGGCGCGCTCATCCTGGCGCTGGGCGCCGATATCGGCTTCTGGATCACGCAGAATCCCTTCTGGGTCTATGCTGCCACCTGGCTGCTGCTTGCCGCCTTGGTAACGGGCGCCATCGCCGCCCTGCTCGGCGTGATCGAACTAATCGGGTTGGGCCGCGCCCGCACGCTCAAGGTTGGACTGGCCCACGGCGCCGGCAACGTCCTGCTGCTCATGCTGTCGCTCTGGAATTACAGCCTGCATCTCGACACGCCGGAACAGGTCATTCCTTATGGCCTGATCATCTCCATCGTCGGCGTCGTACTGGTCGTGGCCACAGGTTGGCTGGGCGGGGAGCTGTCGTACCGCCATGGAATTGGCGTCTCGCGTCAGATCGGCGTGAGCGAAGGCTACGATCACGGCTACCCGCCGAACAGCCGGGACCGTTCGGCAAACCCTAAAGTCCGCTGACCCCACGGGAATCGCAGCGGCCACTGCGGCATGAGGCCGACTGTCAAGCACGAAGGCCCTCTTGATTCCGCCTCGGGCCGCGCCCACACTCCGCCGCCATGAGTACCCCCTCCCAAAGCGCCGCCGGCCGCGGCAGCACCGGTGTGCGGCTGGCGCCGATCCTGTTCTTTGTCGGCGCCGTCAGTTGCTGCTTCGGCATCGCCATGCTGGCGCCGATGCTGGCCGACCTGCTGGAAGGTCATGAGGATTACAAGGTCTTTCTGATCTGCGCCTTCGGCACGCTGTTCATCGGCGCCGGGATCGCGATTGCGACCTACGACCGCAATCAGAATATCAATCTGAACGAAACGCTTCTGCTGCTGCCCGCCACCTGGATCACCGTCAGCCTCGTGGCGGCCTTGCCTTTCATGATTTCTGAGCTGCAGCTTTCGCTGGCCGATGCCGTGTTCGAATCCGTCTCCGGCCTAACCACCACGGGTTCGACGGTGATCACCGGTCTCGACACGCTGCCGCGCGGCCTCCTGCTGTGGCGTTTTCTCATCCAGTGGATTGGCGGCTTCGGCATGGTCACCGTCGCCGTTCTGGCCCTGCCCTTCCTGCGCATCGGCGGTCTGCAGCTATTCAGCCTCGATCTCTCGCCAAGCTCGACCAAGTTCGTGCCCCGCATCACCGAGGTGGTCGGACAGATCGGCATCATTTACACGCTGCTGACCGCGCTTTGCGCCCTGTGCTTTTGGAGCGCGGGCATGGACGGGTTCGATGCCATCGGCCATGCGATGACGGCCCTGTCCACCGCCGGCTTCTCCAGTCACGATGCCGGTCTGGCCTATTTCGACAGCGTCTTGATCGAATGGATTGCCATCATGTTCATGGTGATCGGTGCCATTCCCTTTGGCCTCTACGTCGTGGCGGCCTATGGCCGGCCCGATCGCCTGCTGAACGACGATCAGGTGCGCCTCTTCTTCGCCATCATCCTCACCGTTGCAATCCTGCTGACCGTCTGGCGCATCGCAGAACATGACCGGCCGTTCTGGCTGGCCCTGCATGAATCGCTGTTCATGACGGTGGCGACCATCACCACCACCGGCTTTGCCGGATATGACTTCACGAACTGGGGCGGCTTTGCCGAACTGATTGCCCTGCTGTTGATGCTGATCGGCGGCTGCACGGGCTCGACGGTCGGCGGCATCAAGGTTTTCCGCATCCTCACCATGATGCGCATGCTGCGCGCGCAGCTTCAGCGCCAGATCTTCCCGCATGGCGCCTTCAGAGTGACCTTCAACGGCGAGAATATCCCCGACGCCGTGCGCGCGGGCGTCGCCAGCTACATCTTCATCTACCTCGTGCTGCTGATGCTCCTGACCCTGGCAATCGCGCTGTTCGGTCTGGACTTCCGGGAAAGCCTCGGCGCCGCGGCCACGGCGCTGGGCAATAACGGGCCGGGCCTGGGACCGCATAGCGGGCCCTGCTGCACCTTCAAGGATGTCCCCACCGGGGTGAAATGGCTGATGGCGGTCGGCATGCTGGCGGGCCGCCTGGAAATCCTGATCCTGCTGATCCCGTTCAGCCGGTCTTTCTGGCGCCACTGACGCCCGCCGACCGCAGAAGTCACAACCGCGGCGAACATTTTCCCGCTTGAATGGTTTCCCGACCAGCAAGGGAGACGCCATACATGTCGAGTGAAGACCTCCACGCGCCGCGCGAACGCCTCAGCAAGCATACCCTGGCCATGCACCAGGCCATCGTCTCGCTGATGGAAGAGCTGGAAGCGGCCGACTGGTATCAGCAGCGGGCCGACGATTGCGAGGATCCGGCCCTGAAGGAAATCCTCCTGCACAACATGCGCGAAGAGATCGAGCACGCCGCCATGGTGCTGGAATGGCTGCGCCGCAACAGCCAGGACTTCAATAAGCACCTCAAGGACTATCTCTTCACCGAGGGCGACATCGTCAACCTCGAAAAGCATTCCAAGGAGGAGTGAACGTCTCAAAGCTGCGGCGGTCGCAACGCCGCCGCCAGCCCCATTGCCAGTACCGCACCGATGGCGCAGGCCAGAAACACCGTCGGATAGCCGAAGCCTGCGGCAACAAAGCCCAGCACCGGACCGGCCAGAAAGATGGCGAGATCGAAAAAGGCGATATAGCCGCCGATCGCCATACCGCGGCTTTGCGGCGCCACCCGACGCATCGCCTCCACACCCAGCGCCGGAAACACCAGCGAAAACCCAAGACCCGTCAGCGTCGCGCCTGCAAAAGCGAGCCAGCTTGAATGGGCGAAGAACAAAACCACCTGCCCCATGGCCTGCACCGCCAGGGACACCAGCGCCACGATGGTGCCGCCGTGACGGTCCGGCAGGCCGGCGAAGAATAGCCGCACCAGGATGTAGCCGGCGCCGAAGCCACTGAGCGCCAGACCCGCGCCGTCCCAGTCGCGGCTCGCGTAATGCAGCGTGATGAAGGATGCGAGCGCGCCGAACGACATCGCGCTCAGTGCCAAGGCCAGGCCCGGCTGCCAGATCAGTCCCAGTACGCGATAAAACGGCACGCGCGGCCCCGCCTGATGCGGTGCAATGCCCGGCCGCAGCAGCGCCAGCGCCAAGGCTGGCAGCGGTACCGCCATGGTGACGACAGCCACCGCGATGAAGCCGGCCTGTTCCAGCAGCCATAAGCCTAACGGCGCACCGAGCCCCATCGCGCCATACATCGCGATCCCCTGCCAGGCCATAACGCGGCCGGTATTCTGCGCGCCGACCGTGGCAATAGCCCAACTCATCGCGCCGGTCAGGAACAGGCTTTCCGCCACCCCGAGCAGCAGCCGTCCGGCAAACAGGATGCCAAGGCTGACCGCCGAACTAACCGGCAGCACGGCCGAGAGCAGATAAGCGCCGCCGGCCAGAATCGCCGCGGGCAGGCCGAGCATTACGGCGGACTTCGCGCCGTACTTGTCGCAGGTCACGCCAGCAGGCTGTCGCGTCAGCACGGTCGCCAGCGACTGGATGCCGATCACCCATCCCACCACGACGGTGCCGTAGCCCAGCGCGCCATGCACCTGCGCGGGCAGCACCGGCAGGGGAATGCCGACCGTCAGAAAACTGAAGAAGACCATGGCGACGAAGGGCAGCAGGCGCAGCAGCACCGGCTTGTCGGCAGCGGAATTGGGAGAAGCAAAATTAGACGAAGCAGAACCGGAAGTCTTGGCCGTCATCACACGCATACCTCAACGGCGCTCACATTTATGAGCGCGCAGCATGCGTTGGTTGACGTTAACGCCTACGGCCGGTCACCGGAATGGTGGCGCGACTTCTCATCCGGACTTAGCAAGCAGGCGGCGATCCTGTCAAGCGCGGCATGCATTGCCGCGCCTAGTCGACATAGATCATCTTCACCGTCATGCCGCCATCGATGACGATGGGCTGCCCGGTCATGAAACCCGATGTTTTGTCATCGGCCAGAAACAGACAGGCTTCGGCGATGTCCTCGGGCTTGCCCACACGGCCGACCGGATGCTGCTCGCGATCCGCTTCCGAATGCTGTGGCTCTTCGGCGCGTTTGGAATATTGCCAGTCGCGTGTCTCGATCCAGCCCGGCGCAATGGCATTCACCCGGATGCGATGCGGCGCAAGGCTGATCGCCATGCCATGTGTCAGCGCCGCGATGCCCCCTTTGGAGGCCGTATAGCCTTCAGTACCGGCCTCCGACATATAGGCGCGGGTAGAAGAGATGTTGACGATGGCGCCGCCCTGGCCGCGCGCCGCCATGCGCTTGGCTGCGGCCTGGCTGCACAAAAAAGTGCCACGCAGGTTCACGGCAATGACACGGTCGAAATCCACCGCACTCAGCGCGAGGAAATCGACGCGCTTCATGATGCCTGCATTGTTGATCAGGATGTCGGGGCAACCGAGCTGCCGCTCTGTCTCGGTCATCCAGGTCTCGACATCGACCGCCAGCGCCACATCGGCCGGACGGAACAGCGCCGTACCGCCACGCGCGCGTATCTGTGCCGCCGCTTCATCTCCCGCATCGATATCGAGGTCGCACAGCGAGATAGCATAGCCTGCTTCGGCGAAGCGATAGGCGATAGCGCGGCCGATGCCCTGACCGCCGCCGGTGATGGCTGCGACTTTCATGGCGTCAGCCGTTCTGGCTCAGAGCCGGTTCCGCGCGCACCGCTTCGGCAATGACGCGCACCAGATCGACCTGCCGGAACGGCTTGGTCAGGCGCTGCAGTTTCGGATTGAGCCCCGGCTCCAGTTCGGTATGGCCGGTCGCCAGGATCACCGGCAGGTGCGGCCATTTCAGCTTGATCACATCGGCAAGCTGCGTGCCGGTCATCTGCGGCATCGCCTGGTCGGTGATGACCAGATCGATCGCCGCCTCGCGCTCCAGGACCTGCAAGGCCTGCTCGCCCGAGCTTGCTTCGAAGACGCGATGCCCGAGGTCTTCCAGCATGGCGACGGTGTTGGTCAGCACGAGGAAATCGTCATCCACCGTCAGGATCGACAGCTCGCGCGTTCCCGGCGCGGCCGAAGGCGTGCTGGCCTGGTTGAGGAAGCTCAGTGTCGCTGCATCCAGTTCAGCCACAGGCAGCCACAGCAAAGCCATCGTACCCTCGCCCTTGCGGCTTTTCAGGATCAGCCGCCCATTTGACTGCTCGGCCAGACCATGCACCATCGACAGGCCAAGGCCAGTGCCCTTGCCAACGCCCTTGGTGGTGAAGAACGGCTCCATGGCGCGCGCCAGCGTCTGCTCGTCCATGCCTTCGCCGGTATCCGATACCGACAGGCAGACGTAATGGCCGGGCTCCAGCTTGCTGCTATGACCGGGGACGATCATTTCCTGCCGCGCCGCGATGGTGATGACACCGCCATCCGGCATGGCATCGCGCGAATTCACAGCGAGATTCAGCAGCGCGGATTCAAGCTGGTTCGAGTCCGCCAGCACCGGCGGCAGGTCGTGCGGAAAGTCAATCTCGATCGTGATCGACGGCCCCAGCGTGCGCTGCAGAAAAGCGCTCATGCCGCGCACCAGAGCCGCCGCGTCAACCGGTTCCGGGTTCAGCTCCTGGCGCCGCGCAAAGGCGAGCAGGCGCCGCGTCAGCGAAGCGCCGCGCTGCGCGCCCTGGATCGCATTCTCGATCAACGGCCGCACCTTGGCATCGGCCGGGAGGCGCTTGTCGACCAGTTCCAGGCTGCCAAGGATCGCCGCCAGCAGATTGTTGAAGTCATGCGCGATGCCGCCGGTCAGCCGGCCGATCGCCTCCATCTTCTGCGACTGGAACAGAGCCTCGCGCGCCTCTTCCAGCGCCTTCTGGGTCTCCATCCGCTCGGTGACGTCGCGGGTAATCTTGGCGAAGCCGATCAGTTCGCCATCGTCGTCATGGATTGCATCCAGCACGACATGGGCCCAGAAGCGGCTGCCGTCCTTACGCACGCGCCAGCCCTCCTTCTCGCAGCGCCCTTCGCGGATCGCCACTTCCAGCGAACGCTCAGGGTCGCCGCGCTCGCGGTCCTCCGGGGTGTAAAAATGCGAGAAATGCGCACCGATGATCTCGTCCGACGTATAGCCCTTGATCCGCTTGGCGCCGGAATTCCAGCTTGAGACGCAGCCATCGCGGTCCAGCATGAAGATCGCGTAATCGGTGACGCCCTGCACCAGCAGGCGGAACTGCTGCTCGCTCTGGCGCAACGCCTCCTCGGCGGCCTTCTTCTCGGTCAGGTCGCGGGTGATCGTAGCAAAGCCGACCAGCTTTCCTGTCGGATCGAGGATCGGGTCGATGACGACATGCGCCCAGTACACGCTGCCATCTTTGCGCACCCGCAGGTTCTCGGCCTCGTATTTGCCGGCATTGATCGCGATGTCGAGGGACCGCTGCGGCAGACCGGCCTGCTGATCTTCTTCGGTGTGAAATAGCGAGAAATGGCGGCCGACGATTTCGGCCGGCGTATAGCCGCTGAAACGCTGCGCACCGGAATTCCAGCTTGTGATGATCCCGGCCGGATCCAGCATGTAAATTGCGTAGTCGGTGATCGCGTCCAGCAGAAGACGGTGCTGGCCCTCTTCCGCGAATGGAGCTTGAGGACGCTCGGCGTTAGGCATACCGGAGCTTTCGTAAAATGTTGAAAGAGTGCAACTATCAACCACGGCGCCGGGCTTGTCAGCCCTGTCGGAAGAGGTATGGAGACGCCCTGCGGATATTTCCCTTATGGGTTGCATACCTTTTATATCGAACCTGGCAGAAAGGTCAAACCCAACCATTCCCCCACTCCGCTTGCGACAACCGGATCGAGCGACCTGTTTAAACACGAGAAACCCGCCGATTGTTCATCAGGCGAAAAGAAAATCGCCGCGATTGATCAGGGATATCCGAGGGATGCGAGAAAGCCCAGACGACGCCGCATCGCGCAGCACCGCCCGGTTTCTTCTTCTTCTAAAAACTGCTTTTCCTGAAATTTGTGGCGTATGAAAGGCCTAAGTCGCCGCCAGGGCTGCTGCACCGGTCGTTTGGGGTGGATCGCCGAGCGCTTTCGTCACCAGCTCCGTATCGAGATATTCTACCAGCTCCACCAGCTTGCCGTCGCGCAGACGGCAGACCATGCAATAATCGTTGCAATAGGGCTGGCCTGCCACGGTTACGTTGTTGCCCCTCGCCAGCACCACCACCGTATCGCCCTCGGCGATGAAACGGCGCGGCACAGTCTTGATCTGGCCTGCGATGACCTGCCGTAGTGGGCCGAAAAGCTCATCGATGACCGTCTGCTTGCCGTCATAGCGGCGCGACCAGCTCGTCGTGCCGCACATGTCCCAGCAGAAATCCTCGGCCATCGCCTCAATCAGGGGCCGCGAATTGCCCTCCGCCAACCCTTCGAAAATCCGCTGCACGATCTGTTTGTTCGCTGCTGCATTCATGCGCATTCCTCCGTTTCGCCTACCTGTCGCGCTATGATGCGCATGGATAACGCCATTCTTCCAATCGATAGATCATATGATGTATATTCACACCATGAATTTAGCCGCCATCGACCTCAACCTGCTAGTTGCCCTGGACGCACTGCTCACCGACGCTCATGTCGGCCGTGCGGCGATGCGGGTTGGCCTGTCACAACCGGCGATGAGCCATGCGCTGCGCCGCCTGCGCGAGATGCTGGACGATCCGCTGCTGGTTCGCAGCGGTGCGCGGATGGAGTTGACGCCGCGGGCACTAGCCTTGCGAACGCCCTTGGCCGATGCACTGCATCAGGTATGCGGCCTGTTCGTCTCCGAGCAGTTCGATCCCGCCACCTCGACGCGGCGCTTTCGCCTGATGACGGCGGATCATTTGCTGAACCTGCTGATCGCGCCATTGAGCGAGCGTTTCGCCACGCTGGCACCCGGGGTACGTCTGGATGTCGAAGCCTGGCGCGGACCGGCCACCATGACGCCGGAGCTTGCCCGCAATATCGATCTGGTGGTGGCCTGCACGCCTGAAGCGTTTCCCGCTTTCCACCGTCAGCGTCTTTTTGCCGATCACGATGCGCTGGCGGTGCGCCGCGGCCATCCGCAGACCGCTAGGCTGCGGCGACTGGATGTGTTTTTGAAGGCGCGCCATGTGGCCGTTGTCGGCCGCGGCCAGCGCGAAGATCCCATCGATACCTGGCTGCGCGAAACCCATCGCGTCGAGCGCCGCATCGCGCTTACCGTGCCCAGCTATCTGCAGGCCCTGCACATGGCATCGGGCAGCGATCTTGTCGCCTTCGTCCCCCGCCGCCTAATCGAGGCGCAATCCCGCGCGCTGTCGCTTATCGCCGTCAACCCGCCACTCGATCCCGGCCTGGACGAGGAATTCATGTTCTGGCCGACGCGGGCGCAAATGGATCAGGGCTCAATCTGGCTGCGCCAGCAGGTCGCCGCCATCGGCTGCAGCCTCGACCGCGCGCGGAACGGCAGAAGCAAAGAGGCAGCGTGAGCGATAGCACAACCGCCCGCTCCACCTCTTTCACCGCATGACACTTGAGAAAAACCGCTAAGGTCCTCACCAAAAAACAGGGCGCCGAAGCGGCGCCCCGCCCTTTCCGCATCCTTAATCCCAGCGGCCTACTTCACCAGCGGGCAATTCCCGTCCTTCAGCGGCCGGAAGGCCTGCTCGGCGGGTACGGTGGCAACCACCTTCAGGTAATCCCAGTCGCCCTTCGATTCAGACGGCTTCTTCGCTTCCAGCAGATACATCGGATGCATCTTGCGGCCGTCGATGCGGATGCTGCCCTTGCCGAACAGCGGATCGTCGGTCGGCATCGCTTTCATCGCCTCGACAATGGCGCGGCCATCCTGCGGCCCGCCCGCTTTCTCGACCGCCCTGAAGTAATGCATCAGGCCAGCATAGACGCCGGCATGCATGTCGTTCGGCATCATCTTCTTCGGATGCGCTGCCTGGAACCGCCTCGACCAGGCGCGCGTGCCATCGTTCATGTCCCAGTAAAACGGCGCCACCGATTGCAGACCCTGCGTCGCTTCCAGCCCCAGGGCCGGCACATTGGTGACACCGAAAATCAGCCCGATCACCTTCTGCTTCTGCGCTAGGCCGAATTCAGCCGCCTGCTTCAGCGAATTGGTCAGATCGCCGCCGGCATTGGCAAAAGCCACCACATCGGCGCCGGAGGACTGCGCCTGCAGCAGAAAGGAGCTGAAGTCGCTGGCATTGATCGGATGGCGCACCGCACCCACCACTTCGCCGCCCAGCGCCTTGATCTCGTCGCTCGCCTGCTTTTCCAGATCGTGGCCGAAGGCGTAGTCGGCGGTGATGAAGAACCATTTCTTGCCGCCGCCAGCAAAGGCCGCACGCGCTGCCGAATGACCGTAGGACCAGGTATCGTAGGTCCAATGCACCATGTTGGGCGAGCAGCGTTCGCCGGTCAGCATCGCACTGCCCGCGCCCGAGCCGATCATCACCTTGTTCTTGTCGCGCACGATCTCGTTGACGGCAAAGGCCACCGCCGAATTGGGCAGGTCGACGATGACATGCACGCCGTCAACATCCAGCCACTGCCGCGCCGTATTGGCGCCGATATCGGGCTTGTTCTGGTGATCAGCGGAGATCACCTCCACCTTATACTCGCCGCCCTTCATGTAATCCTCGGCGGCCAACTTGGCGGCCAGCACCGAACCCGGCCCCTGGAAATCGGCATAAACGCTCGACATGTCGTTCAGCACGCCGACGCGCACGACATTATCCGCCGCAACAGCGGACCAACTGAACCCGCCTGCCAGAATGGCGGCAGCAATGGCTTTCCGCATGGCCTCCTCCCTTTGTTGTGTCTATAATTGTTGTTTTATAATACTATTTTGACTGAGAACATTTCAAGGGAAAAAGGCGGATGCCAGCACAGGCGCGCGCTAATAAAACGGCGCGAAGCGCATAGATGCTCCGCCCGTCTCGGCAAATCTCGTTCGTCTGCGAATAAAGCGGGTCGTGCCGCGGCACGGCTGTGGCATCAGCAGTGTTTCTTGTTGGCGCTTCACCGCGCTAGCCGACAATCACTAGATCGCCTCCTACGCCGTCACGCCGCGGCTTGGCGTATGAGGAGAGACGTATGCAAGATGAGTGGATGGCAATGGCACAACAATGGCGACCGGTCGCAAAACTCCTTGCCTCTCGCTCTGCTCTTCGCGACGCTTTACTCGTGACGGGCAGGTGGATTTACATCGTCACCAATCGCCCGAATGGCACGATCTATATCGGTGTCACCAACGACATCCGGCGCCGCGCGTATGAGCATCGCGAGGGGCCGGTCGGACTTCACCAAAGACTTACGGTTGCAAGCGACTGGTCTTCGCCGAGCAGCGTGACCCTATCACCGAAGCAATCCCTTGCGAGCAAGCAACCCACCGCACCCGCAGAACGAGAACATCTCGTTCCGCGACTGGCCTCCAACTGGCTCTGAACCGGATTCAACTGGCACTCAACGGGACTCAATTGGCATCCAATGGGATGCAATTGGCTCTCAACGGGCTGAACCGGCCGCCAATGGGCTTCAAACAGCACGGCCTCTGCCGTACTGCCCATAAAACCCATTGCGTTGCCGGACAGATCAGCCCGATTTGGCCAGTCGGAGGAAAACCTCACCAACCAGCAGGTGTGTCACCTCTCCGCAACCATCGCCGTCCAGCGGGCCGCTCTGGCCGTCGTCCAGCGGCAGGATCAGCCGGTCGTATTGCAGGATCTTCGGCCCGTCCCAGCGTGTGATGCTGATATGAAAGGGGCGGCGCTCGGTCACGGCCAGATCGAAATGCTGGCGGATCACCGGCCGTCGCTCCAGGGTCACGCCGTCCGGCCCGGGCACCAGTCCCTCGCCGCCGCCCACTTTGGCGGTTTCGTGATAGCCTTCACCGGCCGCCAGATAGATATAGCGTCCCGCCTCCTGCCCCACTTTTACGATGGCGAGATCCGTCACACCAGGCAAAGTTTCCACCGGCGGCAGATCGGCGTAGGCGAGCATGCGGCGCTCGCCGCGCGCCTGGTCGTAGAGCGCCTTCAGCGCGATCAGCTCCGGCGCCACGATCTCATCGGCCGCCCAGCGATCGGCAGGCCTGGTCTGAGTTGGCGGCTTGGTCATGCTCCCTCGCTTAATCCGCGGCGCTCGTCTTCAGCACGCTGGCCCAGATTCACGGCTGAGGCACAGGCCGCGGCCGGCCATTCTCATCGATGGCGACATAGGTATATACGCCCTCGGTCACCTTGATCTCGGTGGGATCGAGTCGGCGCGCCACGATGGTCTCCAGCTTCACCGCCATCGAAGAACGGCCAACGCGGATGATCTCGCCATAGATCGAAACGATATCGCCCACCTTGATCGGCTGATGGAAGGTCATGGCATCCACCGCCACCGTGGCGACGCGGCCCTGCGCGCGGCGCGCAGCGACAATGCCGCCGGCGATATCCATCTGGCTCAGCACCCAGCCGCCGAAGATGTCGCCGTTGCCGTTCATGTCGGCCGGCATCGGCGCAGTGCGGATCAAAGGTTCGCCGCGCTCGGGGCGCGGATGCGAAATTCCGCCCTTTTCGTCGACCGTGCCCGTCATTGATCCACCATATGTTGGTTGTGTCCCGGAATGCGCCCACACTATACTGCGGCGCAACGACGAGTCACCCCTTTAACAGAATCTATGAATAGTATGAACGACTTGTTTCAGTCCGGCCCCAAGGGCGGCGGCGATTACACCGCCAAGGACATTGAAGTCCTCGAAGGCCTGGAGCCGGTCCGGCGCCGGCCGGGCATGTATATTGGCGGCACCGATGAGCGCGCGTTGCATCACCTGTTCGCCGAGGTGCTGGACAACTCGATGGACGAGGCCGTGGCCGGCCATGCCGACCGCATCGAGGTCGAACTGCAGGCCGATGGCGCACTGCGGGTCAGCGACAATGGCCGCGGCATTCCGATCGACAAGCATCCCAAGTTCAAGGACAAGTCGGCGCTGGAGGTGATCCTCACCACGCTGCATTCCGGCGGCAAATTCTCGTCCAAGGTCTACTCCACCGCCGGCGGTCTGCATGGCGTCGGCATTTCGGTGGTGAACGCGCTGTCGGATCAGCTCATCGTCGAAGTCGCCCGTGATCGCGAATTGTGGCGGCAGGAATATTCGCGCGGCACACCGAAGGGCAAGCTGGTGAAGGTCGGCCCGGCGCCGAACCGCCGCGGCACCACCGTGATCTTCCATCCCGACGAACAGATCTTCGGCAAGGGCGCACATTTCCGCCCGGCCCGCATCTTCAAGATGGCGCGCTCGAAAGCCTATCTGTATCCGGGCGTGAAGATCATCTGGAAATGCGCGCCGGAACTGATCCCGTCTGGCGACGACACGCCGGCGGAAGCCATGCTGCATTTCCCTGGTGGTCTGCAGGATTACCTCTCGGCGCAGCTCGAAGGCCAGCAGACCGTCACGCCGACGCCGTTCGCGGGCCGCGCGGCTCTGGCGGGCGAGCGCGGTCAGGTCGAATGGGCGATCCATTGGCCGCAGGAGATCGACGAAGGCTGGCTGCATTCCTACTGCAACACGGTGCCGACGCCGGAAGGCGGCACGCATGAAGCGGGCTTCCGTTCCGCCCTGCTGCGCGGCTTCAAAGATTACGCCGAGCTCACCAACAACCGCAAAGGCAGCCAGATCACCGCCGACGACATCATTGGCGGCGCCACCGCGATGCTGTCGGTTTTCATCAAGGAGCCGCAGTTTCAAGGCCAGACCAAGGACAAGCTGGTCACGGTCGAGGCGCAGAAGCTGGTCGAAGCGGCCGTGAAGGATCACTTCGACCACTGGCTCGCCGGCGCGCCGCAGCATGCCAATGCGCTGCTCAACCGCATCATCGAGCGCGCCGAGGACCGCCTGCGCCGCCGCGCCGAAAAGGAAGTCAGCCGCAAGTCGGCGACCCGCAAGCTGCGCCTGCCGGGCAAGCTGGCCGACTGCTCCGACGAAGCCGCCAACGGCACCGAGATTTTCATCGTCGAGGGCGACAGCGCGGGCGGCTCGGCCAAGCAGGCGCGCGACCGCCGCACGCAGGCCGTACTGCCGCTGCGCGGCAAGATCCTCAACGTAGCCTCGGCCGGCTCGGGCAAGCTGGCGGCAAACCAGGAACTGTCGGATCTGGTGCAAGCGTTGGGCTGCGGCACCGGCAGCAAGTATCGCGACGAGGATCTGCGCTACGACAAGGTCATCATCATGACCGATGCCGATGTCGACGGCGCGCATATCGCTTCGCTGCTGATGACCTTCTTCTTCCGTGAGATGCCCAAGCTGATCGAGCACGGCCATCTCTACCTGGCACAGCCCCCGCTCTATCGAATCAGCCATGGCGGCAAGACCGTCTATGCCATGGACGATGCCGACAAGGACCGCCTGATCAAGGAGGTCTTCGGCAACAAGAAGGTCGAGGTCAGCCGCTTCAAGGGTCTCGGCGAGATGCCGCCGGCGCAGTTGAAGGAAACCACCATGAACCCGAAGAACCGCACCCTGCTGCGGGTTCAAGTGCTGACCGACGACGTGAAGGAGACCGACGATCTGGTCGAACGCCTGATGGGCCGCAAGCCGGAACTCCGGTTCCAGTTCATCCAGGAGCGCGCGGCATTCGCAGAGGTCGACGTCTAAGGCATGGACTACCCCGGCGTAGACCACTTCTCCGTTGTCTCGCTGGTATCCATTGCCATCGCGACCGTGAATGTCATGGTGATGCTGGGCGTCAGCCTGGTGCATCCCCGTGAATCCGGGCCGCCGATCTGGGCCTTGGGCAATGTGATCTTTGCGATCGGCATTGCCACTCTGACCTTGCGCACACCAGAGACACAGTCCTATCTGTTCTTCTGCGGCAACGTCGCCTTCGTGGTCGGCTATGTGGTGTTCTGGTGGGGCTGTGCGCGGTTTCAGCAGCGGCCCGCGCCCTACCGCGCCAGCCTTGCCATCATCCTGCTGCATCTTGCGCCGTTCAGCTTCTTCCTCTTCATTGAGCCCAACACGGTCGCGCGCATCATCGTCATGGCAACGACGCTTGCGATCATCTGCGCGGCGATTTCATGGATGATGCTGCGCCGGATCGAGCCGGGCCTGCTGCAGAGCCAGGCGCTGGTCGGCATGATCTTCGGCGTTCTGGCGGTGCTTTACCTGCTGCGGAGCGTTGCGGTGGCGACCGGCGCACTGGATGTAAGCGATTTCGGCAAGGGTCCGCTGGGTAGCGGGGTTTTCATCCTGCCCGCGGTCGGCTCACTGCTGGCGACTGCCGCCTGCGCGCTGATGCTGACCCAGCGTCTGCAATACCGCCTGCAGGCCACCGTATGCTCCGATGCGCTGACTGGCCTGTTGAACCGCGGATTGCTGGATGAAATCGGCGCCAAGGAAGTCTCGCGCGCCCGCCGCCATCGCGAGCCGCTTTCCGTGCTTGCCTTCGACACCGATTTCCTCGGCCGGATCAACCGCGAGCATGGCGTGGGCGCTGGCGACGCTGCCCTGCGGCATATCGCGGAGATCGTTTCATCCAATCTGCGGCTGGAGGATCATTTCGGCCGCCTGGATGGCGGCACCTTTTGCGTGATCATTCCCGCAACACCACTGCAGGGCTCCATCAATCTGGCTGAACGGCTGCGCAGCCGCATTGCCAGCGCGCCGCTCCGTCTCGACGGCAACGCGGCGGCAACCGTGACCGCCAGTTTCGGCGTCTCCTCCCTTGGTCTGCATGGCGACGATTGGGCGTCGATGCTGCAGCGCGCATCGATGGCGCTGGATCAGGCCAAGGCCCAAGGCCGCAACCGGATCGAGGTGGCCGCGTTGGAAGAGCGAAGCTTCCGCCGCACCTAGCGTTGCAGCCAGCGGCGCAAGGCCGCAGCAACTTCGTCCGGCGTTTCCATCGGCGGCAGATGGCCGGCCTCTTCGATGATGGTCAGCTCGGCATCAGGGATCAGCGCCGCCATTTCCTCGTGCACTTCGATGGGGGTGAGCGCATCGACGCGGCCGCACAGTACCAGGGTCGGCAGCTTGTATTGCGGCAGATAGGGCCGGCTGTCGATCCGGCCCATGATCGCCGTCTGCTGCTTGAGATAACCGTCGCGGCCGATCTCTTCCGCCATAGCCAGCAGGCGATCGACCAGCGGCTGCTTCTTCACGTTGCCGGGATGCAGCAGGAAAGGCAGAAGCTGCGGCGTGATTCCCTTGAAGCGTCCGGTCTGCGCAAGCTTCAGGAATGAGCGCCGCTTCTCGGTCTGCTCCGGCGTATCCGGCCGCGCCGAGGTGTCGAGCAGCGCCAGACGCTCCACCCGCTCCGGCGCCTGGCGCATGATCTCGTGGCAGATATAGCCGCCCATGGAAAGGCCGCAGAGCGCGAAACGGTCCGGAGCCTCGGCCAGCACGGCGCGCGCCATATCGCTGATGCTGTCCTGATGATACTGGCCTGAAGGCACAATGCATTGCGCGATATCGGATAGCCGCGCGATCTGCTCCCGCCAGAAATCCGCAGTCAGCAACAGTCCTGGGACGAATACCAGCGGCTGGCGCATGGAAAAACCTTTCCTCAGACTTACTTGATCAGGCGCGACAACGCCTTGAACTCAGCATGGGTCGCTGTGCCCAGCCATTCGAACAGACACATCTCGGTATTGACCAAGGTGATGCCTGCGGCCGTCAGCCGGCGATGCGCCAGTTCGGCACTCTCCTGCCGGCGCGAGGAGGTGGCATCGGCGACGACATAGACATTGCGCCCGGCAGCCGCGAGATCAATCGCGGTCTGAAGCACGCAAACATGCGCCTCGATCCCGGCGATCACCACCTGTCGGCGGCCGAAGCCCTCGATATCCGCGCTGATCGTCGGATCGGCCCAGGCAGAGAAATGCAGCTTTTCGCGAACCAAGGCGCTACCGGCCGCTTCACTGACCGGCGCCACCGTGGGGCCAAGACCTTTGGGATACTGCTCGGTCACAAGGACTGGAATCCCCAGTCGCTTTGCCGCTTCCAGGAGCAGCCCGGCATTGCGCACCACCCGCTCCGGCTCCTGCATCACGGGCAGAAGCCGCTCCTGAATATCGACAATCAGCAGGAGACTATCAGGGGCAGAAAGCAAGGTCATGGCACATGGCGACTTTAATGCCTGCCGCCGCCATGCGCCAAGTCCTAGGGATGGGTAAACTTAGTGGCTAAACAACACCGGGAGCGGGGCTTTCTCCAGCATCGTTTCTGTTGCGCCGCCGAAGACGACCTCGCGCCAGCGGACATGGCCGTAGGCTCCCATGACGATCAGATTGGTATTCAGCCGCTCGGCTTCCGCCAGCAGGATTTCACCCGCCGCAGCGTCGTCACCGGAGCGCAACACCAGCTGCGCCGTGACGCCGTGGCGCGTCAGGTGATTGACCAGCCGCTCGCCTTTGGCTGCCGCCTCATCCGGCCTGCCCACGCAGAGCACATCCACCGATTTCGCCGCCTGCAACAGCGGCATGGCATCGTGAACGGCGCGGGTGGCCTCCTTGCTGGCATTCCAGCCGACCAGGATCCGCTCACTCGACGCGTCCGGCTTCGGGGTGCAGGGAAACATAAGGACCGGACGCCCCAGGCCGATCGCCACATCATGCCGCAGCAGCTCGGCGCCATACTCGCGACCGAGAATGGGATCGTTGCTGCAACCCGCCGTCTGGTTGACCAGAACCAGATCGGCGGTGCGCCCATAGCAGTGGATCGCCTCCAGCGATCCGCCCTGCACCTCCACCCATTCCCCTGCGACATCGGCACGAGTGATGGCTTCGTTAAAGCGTTCGCGCCCGGCCTGAGCCTCAAGCTCCATCGTTCTGGAATGCTCCTGGATGACGGAGGTGGGAATGTAGTGATAAGCCAGCGGCAAACGCGGCCGCGTGAACAACGCGGTCAGATGTGCTCCGGACTGACGCGCAAGTGCAACGGCATAGTCAATGCCGACTTGCAGTCCCTCCGGATTGCCGACCGTAAGGTGCAGAACGAGGTCCCGATAAGGCATCTGTATCAATCCAATTCAGTTATCGAGAAGCTCAGTTACCGAAAAGCACGGGGACCGTCATGCTGTTCAGGACGGTTTCGGTTACGCCGCCGAACACCATCTCACGCAAACGGGAATGACCGTAGGCGCCCATAACGAGAAGATCGGCGCTTTGATCAGCGACCGCCGACAGCAGCGCCTCGCCCGGTTCGATATCCTCGACCACGGTATGGGCAACTTCCACCTTGACGCCATGGCGGGCCAGATGGCGCGCCATTTCGGCGCCAGGCGTGCCGCGGCTGTTATCGGGGTTGATTCCGAACACGACCACCTTGCTGGCCGTCTTCAGGAAAGGCAAAGCGTCGTGCACGGCGCGGGTTGCTTCCTTGCTGCCATTCCAGGCGACCATCACGCGGTTGCCGATGGCCGGATACTGGCCGGCATAGGGAATGGTGAGGATCGGACGGCCGGCCCGCAATGCCAGTTCATGCGGCAGGATGTCGACGCCAGCCGGCACCTTCGCCGGGTCTTTCGGATCGGGATCGGGCTGGCCCAGCACGATCAGGTCGAAGGCGCGCCCCTGTGTTTCGATGGCATCGACCGGCAGACGCTCGCTTTCGAGCCAATCGACGATGATGCCCTGCTTCTGCGCTTCGGCTTCGAATTCAGCCTTGGCTTTGGCCGCAGCGGCGCGGGCCTCGTCGGCCTGACGCTGGAAAAGCTCGGGCGGCACATATTCGCCCATGTAATACAGGTGCTGCGGCGGAGGCAGCGTATACAGCGCCGTCACATGCGCGTTGAAACGTTGCGCCAGCTGAAAAGCGGCAGCGGCCTTGGCACCGTTGCGCGGATCGTCCGTCAGGTGAACGAGAATATCGGTATAGCTCATTTATGCCCTCGCTTCTCCGATTGCCGTTTGCCGAATGGCGACAACACCATCCTGCCGGAGGATACTGTTGCGGCATTGACTTGGGTCAATCTTCGAGCGGAGCTTTCAGTTGCTGAGCAGAACCGGTAACGTCATGTTCGACAAGACAGTTTCGGTCACGCCGCCGAATACCATCTCGCGCAAGCGAGAATGGCCGAAGGCGCCCATCACCACCAGATCGGCGCCCCTGGCCTGGGCCTCAGCCATGAGAACCTGACCGACTTTCTGGCCGCCGCCATCGATCACCGTGCTCTGGATGCGCAATCCATGCCGTTGCAAATGCTCGGTGATTTCGCTCAATGGCGAACGCCCTTTCTTCTCAGGCGCAACGACGACGATGTGCACGGCCTCAGCACCGCGCAACAACGGCATGGCATCATGCACTGCACGCGCCGCTTCACGCTTGCCGTTCCAGCCGATCAGCACATTGCGCCCGATCTCAGTGAATGTTCCCTGATGCGGGACTGCAAGCACGGGCCGGCCCGCCTGCAGAGCCAGTTCATGCGGAAGCACATCGGTTCCGTAAGGAATGGCGGCCGGGTCGCTGGGATTGGGATCCGGCTGTCCGACGATGACGAGATCGCTGGCCCGGGCTGCGAGCCGCAAGGCCTCCACCGGTGCCATGTCGCTGGCCAGCCAGCGGTGCTCGACATTGGCATCTGCGCAGGTCGCCAGGAACGTTTCCTTAGCGCCGACCGAAGCCTTCTGCGCTTCATCCATCTGCTTCTGGATCAGCTCAGTCGGAATGTATTCGCCCATGTAGTAAGGCACATTGGGCGGCGGCACCGTATAGAGTCCGCTGATGCGGGCGCCGAAGCGCCGCGCGATCGCAATAGCCAATTGGATCCGAGCCTCGTTGCGCGGATCAAGCGTCAGATGAACGATGATATCCCGGAAACTCATCGCCTGGCCTCCTTTGTTGACGGCCGCATCCACGTCCCCCGACGACGCGGCCATGTTCTATTTGGCTTACGCAATGGGCGATGACGGCTGGTCAGCACCAACCGACAGGACCAAATGGCCCTTATCAGAAATGTAGGGATCTGCCGGCCATGAAACAAGACCGGAAGGCTGGCGAACACCGGCCAGGTGATCGCTCAGCTTAGGCAGCGGCTTGAGCCTTCCAGGGCGGCAGCCGCCCCTCTTCCACCGCGTGGCAGGCCACCGCACCGCCAGGAACCGGAATTGTCTTCGGTACCTCGCGCTTGCAGCGCTCATTCGCCAGCGGACAGCGGGGATGGAAGCTGCAACCAGGCGGCGGGTTGAGCGGGCTCGGTACTTCACCGGCCACCGGCGTACGCGAACGCCCGGTCATGTCCAGATCCGGAATCGCATCCAGCAGCATGCGCGTATAAGGATGCTGCGGACGGTTGAACAGCGTTTCCGTATCCGCCCATTCAACCAAACGGCCGAGATACATCACACCGACCTTGTCGGAGACGTGATACACCACTGCCAGATTGTGGCTGATAAAAAGGTAAGTCAGGTTCAGCTTGCGCTGCAGATCCTTCATCAGATTGAGGATCTGCGCCTGCACCGAAACGTCGAGCGCCGATGTAGGCTCGTCGCAAACGAGGAATTCAGGCTCGCCCGCCAGGGCGCGGGCGATCGAAATGCGCTGACGCTGGCCGCCGGAGAACTCATGCGGGTATTTCCGCGCATCCAGCGGCGAAAGGCCGACCTGGGTCAGCAGCTCGCCAACCCGCTTCTCGATGGCCTTCTTGTCCTTGAGCAGACCACGGAAACGCAGCGGCTCAGCCACGATGTCACCTACGCGCCAGCGCGGATTGAGCGATGCATAAGGATCCTGGAAGATCATCTGCATGCGGCCCTGAATCTCAGGGTGCTTGGCACGCTCCGCAGCCGGACCGATATTCACGCCTTCGAAATTGATTTCGCCTTCCGACGGCTCGTAGAGGCCGACGATCAGGCGCGCCACGGTGGACTTGCCGCAACCGGACTCGCCGACAAGGCTGAAGGTCTCGCCCTTGTTGATCTCGAAACTGACGCCATCCACTGCGCGGACGATGCTTTTCCCCTTGCCTTCGAGCACACGGTTGAGCCAAGGCGGAGAAACGTCGAAGACGCGCTTCAGATTGGTGACGCGCAGCATGGGAACGGTCTGCTCAGACATGGGCCTTCTCCTCGACCAGCCAGCAGGCAGCCAGGCTGTTGCCGGCAGGCATCGGGTCGGGTCGATCTCGATAGCAACGGTCGAATGCCTTCGGGCAGCGCGGATTGAAAGCGCAGCCCTTCGGGATCGCATTCAGCCGCGGCATCGAGCCATCGATCTGCGTCAGGCGCTCCACCTTGTGGGTCATGGTCGGAATCGCGCCCATCAGGCCGATGGTATAGGGATGATGTGGACGCTTGATCACATCCTGCACAGGGCCGATTTCGGCGATACGACCGGCATACATGACAGCGACACGATCAGCCGTTTCGGCGATCACGCCCATATCATGGGTGACCAGCATCACCGCCGTGCCATGCTCGCGGCACAGCCGCTTCAACAAGGTGATGATCTGCGCCTGGATCGAAACGTCGAGCGCCGTCGTTGGCTCGTCAGCGATGATCAGCTTCGGCTCGGCCGCCAACGCCAGCGCGATCACGACACGCTGCCGCATGCCGCCGGAGAACTGATGTGGATAGTGGTTGATGCGCTCCGAAGCAGACGGAATGCCGACATCCTCGAGCAGCTTCACCGCGCGATCCCGCGCCTGCGCCTGGGTTAGCGGCAGATGGGTCAGAATGGTCTCGATGAGCTGGTCCCCGACCTTGTAGAGCGGATTGAGGCTGGTCAGAGGATCCTGGAAGATTGCGCCGATCTGACGGCCGCGGATCTTGCGCATCTCATTATACGGAAGATTGTCGATGCGCCGCCCTTCCAGGCGGATCTCGCCCGCCGCGATACGGCCGGGCGGCTCAAGCAGGCCGATGATGGCAGCGCCGGTCATCGACTTGCCGGCACCGGACTCGCCCACCACACCAAGCACTTCACCGGCAGCAATATCGAGGGAGACGTCGTCAACCGCGACCAGCGTGCCGCGCCGGGTCGGAAACTCGACACGCAGATTACGGACTTCAAGAAGCTTCGGGCTGGTCATGAGCGATCACCGGAGCTTGGGATTCAGGGCGTCTCGCAGCCAATCGCCAAGGAGATTGACCGACAGGACAAGGGCGGCAAGCACAACTCCCGGGAATATGGTGATCCACCACTCGCCCGAGAACAAGAAATCATTGCCGATGCGTATCAGGGTACCGAGCGAGGGTTCGGTCGGCGGCAGGCCGACACCCAGGAAGCTCAGGGTCGCCTCGGTAATGATGGCGAGCGCCAGGTTGATGGTCGCGATTACCAGCACCGGCCCCATGACGTTGGGCAACACATGGCGCAGCGCGATCAACGGGCCCGGCAGGCCGATCACCCGGGCGGCCTGGACATATTCCTTGTTCTTCTCGACCAGCACCGAGCCGCGTACCGTTCGCGCATACTGCACCCAGTAGCTGAGGCCGATGGCCACCACAAGCACGGCTTCCGCGATGTCGGAATGCCGCGCCTCGCCCAGGATGCCTCGGCTGACGCCGTCGACCAGCAAGGCGATCAGGATGGCCGGGAAGGACAACTGGACATCCGCGATGCGCATGATCAGGCCGTCCACCGGACCGCCGACATAACCGGCGATCAGGCCCAGGCCAATACCCAGAACCATCGCAAAAATCACCGAAAGGAAGCCGACCACGAGCGAAATGCGCGAGCCATACATGATGGTCGAAAGCAGATCGCGGCCCTGATCGTCGGTGCCGAGCAGGTACTTCATTTCCCCGCCCTCTTCCCAGGCCGGCGGCTTGAAGGCATCCGACAGTTCCAGCGAAGCCAGGTCGAAGGGGTTATGCGGCGCAAGGTAAGGCGCGCCGAAAGCCATGATGAAAAACAAAACCGTGATGACGGCGGACACCATCACCAGCTTGGAGCGCTTGAAGCTCCAGAACAGGTCGCTGTCGGTGGTCTGGCGCCAGAATTCGACGACGCGTGCAAACGGCAACATCATTTCGCACCCGCCTTCGCGCCCTGCGAGCGCAGCCGCGGATCAACCACGAAATAAAGCACGTCGACAATCAAATTGATCAGCACGAACAACAACCCAATCAACACGAGGTAAGCAGCCATGACGGGAATATCGACGGCCTGCACCGATTGCAAGAACAGCAGGCCCACGCCGGGCCAGGAGAACACCGTCTCGGTGATGATCGCGAAAGCGATGATGGAGCCGAGCTGCAGGCCGGTGATGGTGATGACCGGAACCAGGGTATTTTTCAGCGCGTGGCCGAAATGCACGGCGCGATTGGTCAGGCCTCGGGCACGGGCGAACTTGATGTAGTCGGTGCGGAGCACCTCAAGCATCTCAGAACGTACCAGCCGCATGATCAGGGTCATCTGAAACAGGCCAAGCGTGATCGACGGCAGGATGATGGCCTTCCAGCCGCTAACGGTCAGAAAGCCGGTGGTCCAGAAGCCGATCTTCACGGTGTCGCCCCGTCCAAATGACGGCAGCCAGCCGAGCATCACGGCAAAAATCAGAATCAGGAGAATGCCAATCAGGAAGGTCGGCAGAGAAATACCGATCAATGAAACAGTCATCATCGCGCGACTGATCCAGTGATGCGGATACAGCCCCGAGAACACGCCCATCGGAATGCCGATGACGAGGGCGACGAGGACGGCGATGAGGCTTAATTCGAGCGTTGCCGGCAGCCGATCGAGGATCATCCTGCCAACCGGTTCGGTCGTACGATAGCTGAGGCCGAATTGGCCCTGCGCCGCATTGGCGACGAACCGCGCAAAGCGAACTGGCGTCGGATCATCGAGGCCAAGGGTTTTGCGCAGCTCCACACGCTGTTCAGCGGGCAGATCCTGGCCAGCCATTATGGCCACCGGATCGCCTACAAAATTGAACATGGTGAAGGCGATGAAGGCCACGGCCAGCATGACCAGCACGGCCTGAACCATACGACGAACAATAAACGCAATCATGGGACAGTCTGAGGGAAGACGGCGGCCCGGCTATTGCCGGGCCGCGCATCGACGCTGGTGCCTTACTTGATCTTGACGAAACGCAGCGGGAAGTAGTTGTCCGCCGGCTGATGGAGATCAACGTTATCCTTCGCGGCCCAGACAACGAACTGCTGGTGCAGCGGGATATAGGCAAAGTCGTCCACGTAGATCTTGGTGGCTTCCTTGATCATCGCATCGCGCTTCGCCTTATCGGTCTCCTGCTCGATCTTGTCGGCCAGCTCATCGAACTGCTTGTTCGAGTAGCCGCCAGCATTGAACAGGCCCTTCTTGGTCGCCGCCGACGGAGTCTGGATCAGCGATTCGAAGACGTTATGCACGTCGTAGGTGGCGCCCGGCGACCAGCCCAGCATGTAGAGGGCGATCTGCGGCGACTTCTCGATATCCGAGGCCGTGCGCAGGATCTGCGCGAAGTACTTCGCGCGGGTCTGCGCCACCAGATTCACCTTCACGCCGATCTTGGCCAGCATCGCAACGGTGGCCTGGCAGATCGCTTCGTCGTTGATGTAGCGATCGTTCGGGCAGTCCATGCGGGTCTCGAAGCCGTTCGGATAGCCGGCCTCGGCCAGCAGCTTCTTGGCCAGTTCCGGATCATACTTCGGACGGACGTCCATCTGGGCATCATAGCCGTTCAGGCCCTGGCCAACCATCAGAGCGGTCGGGCGAGCCTGGCCGCGCATCACGGTGCGCTTGATCGCCTCGATGTCGATGGCACGATAGAGCGCTTCACGAACCCGCTTGTCCTTGAAGGGGTTCTTGCCCTTCACGCTGGTGTCCGGCAGCTCGTCGAGCTGCTGGTTGAAGCCCAGGAACACGATGCGGGTCTCAGGGCCTTCCAGAACGCGGCGGCCCGAGGTCTTGCGGATGCGCTCCACGTCCTGCGGCGGGACCGTATAGATCATATCGATCTCACCGGACAGCAGAGCCGCGACACGGGTGGCGTCGTTGGCGACGCGCTGGAAGATGACCTCGGTCAGGTTATGCTCGGGCTTGTCCCACCA
The DNA here is from genome assembly GCF_937960835.1 of uncultured Ferrovibrio sp. Lineage (GTDB taxonomy): Bacteria > Pseudomonadota > Alphaproteobacteria > Ferrovibrionales > Ferrovibrionaceae > Ferrovibrio. Next base: position 4,636 of record NZ_CALGPC010000018.1, on the reverse strand, counting down.
GTTCGGATTCGGGACCAGCACGGTCTTCACGTCCGGCTCGCGGACCTTCAGCATGAAGGGGCCGGTGCCGTTGGCGTTGCGGGTAGCGAAGTTCTCTTCGTTCTTCGTCATGTCCGCGGTTTCAAGGGCGTTGTTCTTCTCCGCCCAAATCTTCGACATGATGCCGATCTGCGCCAGCTTGTCGTTCAGCAGCGGATCAGGGTACTTGGTCTCGATCTCAACGGTGAAGTCGTCGACCTTACGAACTTCCTTTATCGAAGTGAAGTTACCGGCAACGTTCGAGCCCTTGCCCACGGCGCGCTTGTACGAGAACACTACGTCATCGGCGGTGAACGGCGAACCGTCGTGGAACTTCACGCCCTGGCGCAGCGTCCAGCGCCACAGCGTCGGGCTCGGCATTTCCACCTTAACAGCCAGCGCCGGCTCAAGCTTCAGCTCACGGCTGCGCCGGAACAACGGCTCGTAGAAATTGGCATTGAAGCTCAGCAGGAACGTCTCGTTGCGGGCATACGGGTCGAGCGAGTTCACATCGCCGTCATTTGCCCACTTGAACGTCTTGGCGGAGCTCGGCTGAGCGCCGAGCAACGCCACGGCGGCAACAGCCGCCACAAGCGTGGCCTTCAAAAAGGTGCCTCGTTGCATTGTCCCCTAATCCTTCTCCCGATTTGGTTTGGCCCATTTGTGATCTGGACCGAGATCCCACCCGCAGCCCAGTGAGGGGCCGTGGCGTTGGCCCGGATCATAGGGCTGTCACAGGGCGGCCGTCTACACTTGATGCGAAAAACGTCGTGGTGAAAAAACTACCCTGATGCCTGCGGTTAAGGCAGGCGCTACTGCAGACGGCGGGCGATGGAAACCACGTCCCGCCCCTTCATGATGCGACGCGTCGGCATGATGATGGTGCAGCCTTCCGCAGGGGCACGTATCTCCTCGCCGCCATCGGTCGCGATCAACGCGTCGCCGGGAAGCTCCTCGAATCCCACGAATGGCGCGGCAAAAACGAAGTTGTCGGTTTTCGCCACCAGCACATCCGTCACCTCGTAGCGCTTGGGCTGCCCCGCTTCGGGGCGATATTGCGCTGCAAGATCGGTGGGAATCAGGCCAAAGAAATCGAGGAAACGCATGGTCACCGCAATGGCGATATCCCCACTTGAACGTGCGAAATGCTGCCCGCATTCCACTACTAAGGCTACCGGCGTCGCCTGCGGGTCGCCGAAGGCGCCATACTGGATCAGCGGCCGGCCCGGATGTTTCACGCCGGGCAGGATGACGTGGTGTAAGGGCGAGTGCAGATGACGCGCCAGCGGCTCAATCTTCGCATGCGGCTCATGGATCAGCATCGGCGGCACAGCATAGGAGGTCGAATGCAGATCGAGCAGCGCATCGGCCTCAGCATAGATATGACGCAGCGCACGAGCGCGTTTTACATCGACCGTCGCATCTGGTCCTTCGAGCGTGTCGTTATCCCACACGCGGTTGAAATCGCGCTCGACAAAGCGCGATTCAAACGGCTTGCTGGGATCGAAACGATGGTAGGCATCCACATTGGCAAAGATGAGCGTGAGCTTGCCGCGCAGCGGCTTGATGCCGCGTTCAAGCAGATGGGTCACGGCAATCATGCCGCAGAATTCGTTACCATGGGTGAGCGCATTCACGATCACATGCGGCCCTGGCCGGCCTGAATCGAACGTGTGCACATAGTCCACGCCCCGATTCCCGGTGCGATACGCCGACAGATCCTTCGGCATCAATTCGATCGGCGGCAAAACCCCATGCTGCGCTGTCATTGCTGGCTCCAAAACCAAATTACACTGCCGATGCCGTAAAGGCCGAAGCCGAGCATCAGCAACCCAGAAAAACCATTGACCCATCGCATCTCGCCCAGGCCCAGGCGATGCCGGAAGGCACCGGCCAGTACGGCAAGCGACAGCCACCAAATCGACGATCCAATGAATACGCCGAGCACCAGCCAGATCGCCATCTGGTTGGACAGGCCGAAAGCGCCGATGCCGAAAAAGGCAAAGACGCCCAGAAAAGCGACGATGGTGATCGGATTGGTGACGGTGAGAAAGAAGGTGGAGACGAAGCCCGCAACGATGCCGCTGTTACGAATCGGCTCTTCTAAAGTCTGCTGTGGCGGCGGATGTATGGCGGCGCGCAACATCTTCCACGCCATGAAGCAAAGGAACAGGCCACCGCCGCAGCGGAACATCAGCTCGTGTTCCTGCAGCCAGTGGGAAATGAGGCTGAGACCGAAAGCCGCGACGCAGCCATAGAATGCGTCTGCGACGGCGGCGCCCAAACCGGCCATAAGCCCGTTCAGGCGGCCCTGGCTGAGCGTCCGCTGCAGACAGAGAATGCCGACCGGCCCCACAGGCGCGGCGATGATGAACCCCGCCAGACCGCCCTTGCCCAGCATCAGCAGGCTTTCAAACACAGTCTATTCACTCCAAACACGCTGATGGGGCAGGCTGTAGCATGGCGGCCCCGGCCCGTAAACCAATGCCCTTCCCTTTCTGGCTCCATAACATTGCAAAATACTGGCCCTTATTGGGGATCCGGATTCGCGGTATTCGCAGCGACCGAAGGAGAACACCTGTATGCCTCAAGCTGCTTCCGCCCCTACCCGCGTCCGTCCCCCAAGCCCACGCATCCGGGTCAAGCGAGTCCCTGACCGGGGCCATTACGACCGGGAAACCGTGCATGCCATCCTAGATGCCGGCTATGTCTGCCATGTCGCGTTCCAGGATCAGGGCCATCCGGTCGTCATCCCAACTGCCTACTGGCGGGAGCAGAATCACCTCTACATCCACGGCTCGACCAAAAGCCGCATGATGATGGCCCTCACCGCCGGCGCGCCGGCCTGCGTCGCGGTCACGCTGCTGGACGGCTTGGTGCTTGCCCGCTCGGCTTTTCACCACTCCATGAATTACCGCTCCGTGGTCGCCTTTGGGACATTCGAGCGCGTCGAGGACGGGGTCAAACTTAAGGCTCTGGAGGCCTTCACCGAGCGCCTGGCCCCCGGCCGCTGGGCGGAGATCCGCGGCCCGAACAAGCAGGAATTCAAGGCGACGATGGTGTTGCGCCTGCCGCTGGATGAAGCGGCGGCAAAGATCCGCAGCGGTCCGCCCAAGGACGATGCCGAGGATATGGCGCTTCCCGTCTGGGCCGGCGTTCAGCCCTTTGCACAGGGCTTCGGCGAGCCGGTGGCCGATCCGCAATTGGCGCCAGGTACGCCGCTTCCCGCCTATCTCAAGGCGGCGACCAAACGCTGAACCGCGCGGTCGATCTGCTCCTCCCGCGTCGCGGCAAACCCCAGCAGCAATCCGCTAAGCTGCCGCGCAATGGCGTAACGGCTCAACGGAACCGCGCCGATACCGGCGGCGACGGCCTTCTCGGCGGCCATTCTGTCATCGCGCCCATCGACGAATTCGGCGACGAGATGCAAGCCAGCCTCCGAGCGCCGCGGCCGCAGCGGACCGCCAGCATGGCGATCCAACGCCTCCAGGAGCGCGAGGCGGCGGCGGCGATACAACGTCCGCATCCGGCGGACATGCTGAGCCATATGGCCGCCGGCGATGAAAGCGGCCAGCACTGCTTGCGACCATCCCGGCGCATAGCCATCGGCCGTGGCCTTGAGCTTCAGGAAATCACCCACCAGCGCCGGCGGCAGCACCACATAGCCAAGCCGCAGGCCAGGAAACAGTGCCTTGCTGAAGGTGCCGACATAGAGCACGCGGGAGCCACCATCGAGCCCCTGTAAGGCTTGGATGGGCGGGCTGCCGTAACGGAATTCGCAGTCGTAATCGTCCTCCACAATCCAGAAGCCCCGCTCCCGTGCATCGTTGAGAAGCGCCAGACGACGCGCCAAGGGCAGCGTCATGCCGAGCGGGAACTGGTGTGATGGCGTGAGCATCGCAAGCTTCGGCGTTGTCGGCGCAGCCGTAATCGCCGCCGGGTCGAAACCCTGGTCATCGACGGGAACCGGCAGAAGCCGGGCGCCCACACCCGCCAGAGCCTCGCGGGCGCCGATATAGCCCGGATCCTCCACGGCAGCGGTATCACCCGGATCGAGGAGCAGGCGGCCGATCAGGTCCAAAGCCTGCTGGGCACCGGAGACGATCACGACGGTCTCCGGGGTGCAGACCACACCCCGCGTCTCCGCGAGATACCGGGCCAGCGCGACCCGCAGCTCGGGCAGGCCCCGGGCATCGCCCGGCCCGAGCGCCGCTTCCGGCTGCCGCCGCAAGACCTGCGCCGAGAGACGCCGCCAGAGTTCTATGGGGAATAAATCGAGCGCAGGCTGGCCGAAGGCCAGCAGGCTCGGTGCAGTCTTGAGCACACCTTCTGCGTGTACTGCTGGAAAGGCCCCGGCGCGCCGGGACAGACCCGGCGAATGGGCCTGACGCTGCGGGTTCCCCTCCGGGGGCAGGTCGGAGGCGATGAACACGCCAGCCCCCCGCCGGCTCTCCAGATAGCCCTCCGCCACCAGCCGGTCGATGGCGGCGACCACCGTATTTCGGGCCAGCCCCAGATCGACGGCCAGCGCCCGGCTGGACCCCAATTGTGTACTTGACTGAACAGTGGGAATATTCCGATGACGGAGCAACTATCCGAGATTACGCCTGAGATGTCG
>NZ_CALGPC010000017.1 GCF_937960835.1 uncultured Ferrovibrio sp. | reverse complement strand
AGCGTAGCGCAGCCTGGTAGCGCATCAGTCTGGGGGACTGGGGGTCGTGGGTTCAAATCCCGCCGCTCCGACCATTTCTTACAAAAACAGGGCTCGGCCATAAAACGGTCGGGCCCTTTTTGCTTTCCAGATTGGTGAAACGTATGTTCGCGGGCCGTATCCGCGTCGTCGCTGATCCGGTTATGGCGCTGGCCGCAACCGGCGAAGTCGACCTGAATGGTCCTGAAGCGCCCCGAGATCAGGGGAAGGGGCGCTCACCCACGCCAAGCGGCGCCGGCGTGCGAGTAACGATCCGTTTGCGCAGATCGTCGAAATAGACCTTGGCGTCGACGCCGATCATCGGGTCATGATTGCTGTCGAAGGCGGTGTCGATCTCCGCCCAGTCTTCCTTGGTCAGCCGTGCCTCGGCGAGCGGCAGGATCTGCTCCTCTTCAAGCCGCATATGCTTCCAATGGAAATCGGCATAACGCCGCGCCAGATCCCGGAAGATCGCCAGACGGCTGGAATCGTCGGGCTGGTTGTAGAAGCGGTCGAGGCTTCGGCGCAGGGCGGCGGTGAGGGACGCGTTATGGATATGCTCCGTTTCCAGGGCATCCAGCAATCCCTCGGCATCCGGCGCCCGCATATGCAGCAAACGGAACAGGTAGTCGTCTTCTTTCGGATGATGGTAGCGGTCGGGGAACTGCCCGACATATTCGAGCATGGCGTAGAGCAGCTCGAAATCCGGCTGCGCCCCGCCAGCCGTCAGATCTTCCAGGATGCCGACGAAGGCATGAAGCATGGCCCCGAAAGCCCGATGCTCCGCCCGGATCACAGCTATAGCCCGATGCATGCGCGTCCTCCCTAAGGACATAATCACAGCGTCGGGGAAATCTGACCGCAGCCCTACCGGCTGCGCTTTGATCCAGGACAAAAAATGCCGTTCAGCTCGCCGGCAACCCGCTGGGCTGAACCTAGCCGTCTCAACCGGCCGGGTCGGTATCCAGAATGCCGTAGCCCGCGTCCCGAATCGCGTTGCGTAAGGCTGCCAGTCGGTCGGCCGGCAAGTCGTTGACCCGGACCTTCTTGCCGGGCAGGTCGACCTCAAAGACCAGCCCTGGCAGGGCGTTACTGATGGCATTGCTGATCGCCCGCTTGCAGGCCTCACAGCTCATACCTTCGATGTTCAAGACATGCATTGGAGACTCCGTACCGGTCCCCGCACTATAGGGCCGGAGCGTGGGCAATGCCATTCCGGCGGTCGCGGCGGATCGACGCAGAGCATTGATTCGCAAAGTCTTTTCGGGCTGCCGCAAGGACGCCTGCAGACCCGTCGATGCTTGCAATCCATCGGCCTGCCGCTATAGTCCGCGTCTCGCGCCGGAATGCCGGCTTTTCTGACGCACAGGGAGTGCTTTCATGCTGATTTCTGAGGCCTACGCGCAGGCAGCCGGTGGTACCACCGACATGCTGACCTCGCTGCTGCCGCTGGTCCTGATCTTCGTTGTCTTCTATTTCCTGCTGATCCGTCCGCAGCAGAAGAAGATGAAAGAACACAAAGCGATGATCGAGGCGGTCCGCCGTGGCGACGTGGTGACCACCGCTGGCGGCATCATCGGCAAGGTGGCCAAGGTGCAGGAAGACGGCATCGTTCAGCTCGAAATCGCCGACGGCGTGAAGGTCAAGGTCATCAAGGGCACCATCTCGGAAGTGCGTGCCAAGGGTGGCGACATCGAGGACGACAAGGCCGAAAACTAAGGCCTCGTAAGGTGGCGCGGCGCTTCGGCGCCGCCTATCGATCGGCCCCGACGAGGCTTGAGCCGAGGCAGGCTCAAAAGGATTTGCGATGCTGTATTTCGCGCCATGGAAGACCGTTCTGGTGGTATTGGTTACGCTGGCCGGCCTGATCACGGCCGCGCCGAATCTGCTGACCCGCCAGCAGCATGAAGCGCTGCCAAGCTGGATGCAGTTACCGCAGGTCAATCTTGGCCTCGACCTGCGCGGCGGCGCGCATCTGCTGCTGGAGGTCGATACCTCCGCCGTGCTGCGCGAACGGCTCGAAGCCGTGGTCGAGGGCGCGCGCGAAGAGCTGCGCAAGGAGCGCATCGGCTACACCAACCTCAGCATCGTCGGCGGCAACAGTGTCGGTCTGCGGCTGCGCGACCCCTCGCAGGCGGAACGGGCGCGCCCGCTGCTGGCCAAGCTGGGCCAGCCGGTGCAGGGCGGGGCCTTCAGCTTAGGCGCGCAGCAGACGGATCTGCAGCTCGAGATCAGTCCCGAAGGCGTGGTCCGCATGACGCTGTCGGAAGTGGCGGTGCGTGAACGTGCCCGTTCGGCCGTGGCGCAGTCGATGGAGATCGTGCGCCGCCGTATCGACCAGACCGGCGTGAACGAGCCGACGATCCAGGTGCAGGGCAGCGACCGCATCCTGGTGCAGTTGCCCGGCGTGGATGACCCGGATCGCATCAAGCGCCTTTTGGGCACCACGGCGAAGCTGACTTTCCGGATGGTGGACACCACCGCCGATCCGAACGGCCCGCCGCCGCCGGGCACCGAGATCCTAGAAGGTGACAAGCCGCGGCTGGCTAATGCACCGGTCGAACGCTACGTGGTTCGTCGCAAGGTGGAAGTCGCCGGCGACAATCTGGTCGATGCGCAGGCGGGCTATGATCAGCGCACTGGCCAGCCGGTGGTGAACTTCCGTTTCGACAGCACCGGCGCCAAGCGTTTCGCTGAAGTCACCCAGCAGGCCGTCGGTCTGCCTTTCGCCATCGTGCTCGACAACAAGGTGCTCAGCGCGCCGGTGATTCGCGAACCGATCCTCGGCGGCTCCGGCCAGATCAGTGGAAACTTCTCCGTAGTCGAAGCGAACGATCTTGCCGTGCTGCTGCGCGCGGGCGCGTTGCCGGCACCACTGAAGGTGATCGAAGAGCGCGTGGTCGGCCCCGATCTTGGTGCCGATGCCATCCGCGCCGGTATCATTGCAACGATCATCGGTTTTGTGCTGGTCAACCTGTTCATGATCGCGGCCTATGGTCTGTTCGGCGTCTTCGCCGTGATTGCCGTGGCCGTCAACCTGGTATTGATCCTCGGCATCCTGTCGAGCATGCAGGCGACGCTGTCGCTGCCTGGCATCGCCGGCATCCTGCTGACCATCGGCATGGCAGTGGACGCCAACGTGCTGATCAACGAGCGCATCCGCGAGGAATACAAACTTGGCAAGTCGGTGGTGGCGTCGCTGGACGCCGGCTTCAACCGCGCCTTCTCAACCATTCTGGACTCGAACCTGACGACACTGATCGCCATGGCGATCCTGTTCGCGGTTGGCTCTGGCCCGGTGCGCGGCTTCGCGGTCGCCATCTCGATCGGCATTCTGACCTCGATGTTCACCGCGATTCTCGGCGTGCGTCTCATGATGGTGTTGTGGCTGCGGGCGACCCGCGCCAAGGCGCTGGCTGTATAGGAGAAGGCGATCCATGTTCCGCCTGCGTCTGATCCCCGACAATACCAACATTAAGTTCATGAAGGGCCGCTTCGTCGGCCTGGCGATGTCGGCGTTTCTGTCGATCGCCTCGATCATCCTGTTCTTCTATCCGGGCCTAAATTACGGCATCGACTTCCGCGGCGGCATCCTGATGGAAGTCCGCCTGCAGCAGCCGGCCGATTTCCCCGCGCTGCGCAACCTGCTAGGCAGCATGAATCTGGGCGAGGTGGCGCTGCAGGAATTCGGCTCGCCGCGCGACCTGCTGATCCGCCTGGAGCGCCAGGGCGACGACGACGCGGCGCAGAATGCCGCAGCTCAGCGTGTGCGCACCGAATTGAGCCAGGCTTATCCGGGTGCTGAAATGCGGCGCGTGGAAGTGGTTGGCGGCAAAATCAGCGCCGAATTGTTCCAAAGCGGCTTGATCGCCGTTGGTCTCGCGCTGCTGGCCATCGCGGTCTACATCTGGTTCCGGTTCGAGTGGATGTTCGCGCTGGCGGCGTTTATCACGCTGCTGCTCGATATCACCAAAATGATCGGCTTCTATGCCGTCACGCAATTGCCGTTCGGCTTGACCGCCGTGGCAGCCGTGCTGACTATCATCGGCTATTCGATCAACGACAAGGTGGTGGTCTATGACCGCATGCGCGAGAACCTGCGCAAGTACAAGACCATGCCGCTGCGCGAGCTGATCGACCGCAGCATCAATGAAACCCTGTCACGCACTCTCTTCACCTCGGTGACGACCTTCCTGGCGATGGTACCGCTGGCCTTCATGGGCGGCGAGGCCGTCGAAGTCTTCGCGATTGGTATGCTGTTCGGCATCATCGTCGGCACGTCGTCGTCGATCTTCATTGCCGCCCCGCTGGTGCTGATCACCGGCGAGAAATGGCTGCGTCGTCGTCAGAAGACAAACACCGAAGCCGAGACCAAAGCCAAAGCGACGCCCGCTGGGCAGCGCTCCTGATTTCAACCGCCAAGGAGGCGTGACATGGACCTCCTGCCGCGCATTCCCGCCGACCGCCAAGTGATCAATGCCTATGGCGATGGCGGGTTCCGCATCTCGGGCAAGCATTGGACCGAGCCGGTTCTGGTCTTCCCCGGCCAGACCATAGCCTGGACCGCGACGTCCTTTGCGGAGGTCAGCCTGGCGTCGCTCGAGCCGGTGTTTCAGGTAACGCCGGCGGTGGAGCTGCTCCTGCTCGGCTGCGGACCGAGCATCGCTTTCGTGCCCAAGGCGTTGCGGGCCGAAGTGAAGGCCAGAGGCGTGGTGATCGAGGCGCTGGATACCGGCGCGGCCTGCCGGACCTACAATCTTCTGATGGGAGAAGGGCGGCGGGTGGCCGCCGCCCTTATTCCTGTATAACCCTTATAGGGTGATACCGTTCTGCTGCGCGACCATGCAGTAGAGCATCGGGATCGACAGAATGAAGTTGGTGCGCGAAGCGAGCATGGCGAAGCGCGCCGCCTTGGCCTTGGTGGCGTCATCCGCCGGAACGATGCCCAGCGCTTTCTTCTGGTTCGGCCAGATCACGAACCAGACATTCGCCGCCATGAACAGGCCGAGCCACATGCCAACGCCGATGATGCGGGCACCTTCCTGCAGCATCATGGCCTGATGGCCATAGCCGTTCAGGCCCGACAGGACCAGACCGGTGACGACAGTGGCGACGGCAGCCCAGCGGAACCAGAACAGGGCCTCAGGCGCGATATACTTGCCGACCGCAGGTTTCAGTTCGGCTGGAATCTTCGGCATGGTCGGGATCTGCACGAAGTTGAAATACCAGAGCAGGCCGATCCATAGGACGCCGGACAACACATGCAGCCAACGGAAGAAGAAGCTCCAGAAGGCGGGATCCAGGCTGCGGTGCCCTACGAGGAAGAGGATCAGCGCCAGGATGACGCCAGCGCCGAGCGCCTTGTAGAGATTTTCGAGTATCTTTGCCATGATTGCCGTGTCCTCGTTGGTGCTTGTTATTGTTATGACCAACGCAAACAGCGGCACACGATCAACGATTCTTCCCGCCGCGTCTGCGTGCGACAAATTGCGATTCGCAGGTGTGAGGCTATCATAAAACATGGTAGCGACAAGCAACCATCGGAGCCCGGCCTTTTAGCATGAGCGATTCGCCAGAGGAGTATTGCCAGCAGGACGTTCGCCGTTTCGATTCAGATCGTTGGCTGACGACTTTGTTCGCACCTGATTCAAAGCGGCCTGCCTTGCTGGCGCTCTATGCGTTCAACAGCGAGATCGCACGCGCGCGTGAAGCGGTGACGCAGCCGATGATCGGACAGATCCGCCTGCAATGGTGGCGCGAGGCGTGGGAAGGGATCGCCAAGGATCAGCCGCGCCGACATCCGGTGATCGAAGCGCTGCACAGGCATTGCCGTCATGTCAATGTGAATGACGCGATGATGCTGATCGATGCGCGTGAACGCGACATGGAGGATCGGCCATTCGAAACAGCGGCCGAGCTTTCGGCGTATGCAGAGGCAAGCTCTGCGCCGCTGATGCGCTTGGCCGCTCAGGCTTTGGACGTACCGATCGACGATGCACTGAGCGAAAGTATCCGGCTGGCGGGGACGGCATATGCGCTTGTGGGCCTGCTGCGCGCCGTGCCCTTCATGGCGGCGCAGCATCGCGTCTACTTGCCGGCGGATCGGCTCGCTGCCGCAGGCAGGACGCCGGAGTCACTGTATCAGAGAGGAATGGGGGCAGAAGTGGCCGGCGTCATCGCCGAGATCGGCCAGGATGCCGCATGCATGCTGGATGAACTGCGGCAGCGGCCGGTCAGCCGCCAGGCTTTGCCGGCGCTATTGCCTGCCAGCCTGGCGCGCGTGTATCTGCGGCATCTGGCCAGAGCGGGCTACAATCCTGAAGCCGTGCCTGCCAATAGCGCGGCCACGGCGAAACATTTCTCACTGCTGTCGTCGGTCTGGCGACGCCGTATTTAGGAGAACGTGCGGCGCAGGCCTTCGATCAGCGGCATGGGCCGCACGCCCAGCCGCGTAATCATCTCATCAATGGGGAAGGCCTTGTCCTCGCCAAGTCGGCGGACTTCGTCACGCCGGATGCGCGGCAAAAAGGACAACAGACCTGTCATGTCGGCCGCCGCTTCCAGCAATGTGCCCGGCACAGGCAGGATCGCCGGTCGGCGGCCAATGGCATCGCCAACTGCCAGAACCAGATCGCGATAGCTGATTGGCTGCGGACCGGCGACGATGATCGGCGTGCCCGGTGCTTCGGCGCGATACAGCGCGGCATCCACACAAGCCGCAACGTCTTCAACATGGATCGGCTGCAGCAAAGTCTTGCCGCCGCCCGGCAAGGGGATGACACCGAACCTGCGGATATAGGTGGCGACGCGCTGCAGATTATTCTCAGCCGCCGCGCCGTAGATCATGGTCGGATGCAACACGACACCGGGCAGGCCCGATTGCGCCAAGGCATCCACGGTGGCTTGTAGCGCCGCAACATTCGGATCGGGAAAGCGCGTGAAGATGCGGGTCGAACCGAGCAGTACGATCCGCCGCACATCACTCGGCACGGCTTTCAGCAGATCGACGCCATAGCGGCCATGTACGCAGGAGACCAGTAACTGCGCGTCCTCAAGCGCGGGACGCAGGCTTTCCAGCTGTTCGAGATCAATACGGCGGGCAAGCGGCTGCAGCTCCGGCGGCAGGCGCTCCGGCCGGCGGACCACGGGAATGACCGGCACGCCGCGCGACGACAGTCGCTTCGCGACCTGAAGACCGAGCTTCCCGGTCGCACCAACCAGCGTAACCGGCGTGGTCGTCATGCGGCGGCAGCCATGGTGCCGTTCAGCCAAGCAGCCAGATCAGCAAGGGCGCGTCGGCTCATCGCCCGCTTGCGTTCCTCCTTGCGCACATCCTCAGGCGGCGGCGGGAAGAGGCCGAAATTGACATTCATCGGCTGGAAGGTCTTGGCATCGGCGCCGCCGGTAATGTGGTTGTGCAAAGCGCCCAGCGCCGTGGTTGGCGGCGGCGGCGCCTGCTCGCGGCCATGCCGTTCGGCAGCCGCCATGCGGCCGGCCAGCAGGCCGATGGCCGTACTCTCGACATAACCTTCCACGCCGGTCACCTGACCAGCGAAGCGCAGCCGTGGCATTGCCTTCAGGCGAAGCTGCTTGTCCAGCAGCTTCGGGCTGTTCAGGAAGGTGTTGCGGTGGATGCCACCAAGGCGGGCGAATTGCGCATTCTCCAGGCCCGGGATCATACGAAAGATGCGCACCTGCTCGGCGTGCTTCATTTTGGTCTGGAAGCCAACCATGTTGTAGAGCGTGCCGAGCTTGTTGTCCTGGCGCAGCTGCACGACAGCATAGGGCTTGCGGCCGGTGCGGGGATCGATCAGGCCAACCGGCTTCATAGGACCGAAGGTGAGCGTGCGCGGCCCGCGCTCGGCCATCACCTCAATCGGCAGGCAGCCCTCGAAATAGGGCGTGTTCTTTTCCCACTCCTTGAACTCGGTCTTCTCGGCCGCCAGCAGGGCGGCGTGGAATTCGAGATAGTTCTGCTTCTCGAAGGGGCAGTTGATGTAGTCGGCGCCTTCGCCCTGATCGCCGCTGCCGCCCGGACCGGCCTTGTCGTAGCGCGACTGGAACCACGCTTTCGACATGTCAATGCTGTCCTTGTAGACGATCGGCGCGATGGCATCGAAGAAGGCCAGGCTTTCCTCACCGGTAAGCGCACGGACCGCCTCCGCCAGAGCGGGCGAGGTGAGCGGCCCGGTGGCGACGATCACGCTGTCCCAGTCCTCGGGCGGAATGCCGGCGATCTCCTCGCGGCGGATCTCGATCAGCGGCTCGGCCTCGATGGCCTTCTGCACTTCTGCTGAAAAGACGTGCCGGTCCACGGCGAGCGCGCCGCCCGCGGGCACTTTGGCAATATCGGCCGCCGCCATGATCAGCGAATTGCAGCGGCGCAGTTCTTCATGCAGCAGGCCGACGGCGTTGTTCTCCGCGTCGTCCGAGCGGAAGGAATTTGAGCAGACCAGTTCCGCCAGACCGTCGCCCTGGTGCGCATCGGTCTTACGCACCGGCCGCATCTCATGCAGCACCACCGGCACGCCCTGGCGGGCGATCTGCCAGGCCGCTTCCGAGCCGGCGAGGCCGCCGCCAATCACATGCACAGGCTTAATCTGGGTCATGAATCAACTCCTCCAGTGCGGCAACGCTTTCCGCCGACAGCACTTTCATGGCGACCGCCTGGCTGAATCCGCGCCGCGCCAGGGCGCCCAAATCCTTTTGCCGCTTCTCGGCCCGCTCCGCGGGGTTGGCGCGATAGGGGCCTAGTTTCCGCTTTCTTGCATAGGCCGCCGCTGCCGGCAGGTCGGAAATAGGCCCTTCTGCCTCATCCTGCAACCGCTCTAACGCGGCCTCGATATCCACCCGGGCAACGCCCTTGGCCGCCAGAATCTGGCGGATGCGGCCGAGCGGCTTGCCTTCGGCGTAGAGACGGCGCACCCGGCCTTCCGCATAAGTCCGGTCATTCAGCAGATTGTTCCGCTGCAGTTTGGCGATCAGGGCGGCAATCCAGGCGGCGGCTTCAGCCGGGTCGGGGGCGCCATGTTCCTGGATCGAGCGGCGAACCTTGCGGTCCAGCACGCGGCGCAGATTGCCCGCCGAGCTGCTATAGCGCTCGAGATAGAACAGGGCCGCCCGTTCCAGATATTCCGGCGTGACCTTCTTGGGCCGCGCACGCGGCATGGCGTTGTTCCCCGGTCCTATTCGGCCGCGTCGCGGCGTTTGCCTTTCTCGGACTTCTTTAAGGCCGGCGCGCTACGCTGCGACGGCGGCTTCAGATATTCCTTGAGATACTGGCCGGTATAGCTGCCCGGTACCTTGGCAACGTCTTCCGGCGTGCCCTGGGCGACGACGCGGCCGCCGCCATTGCCGCCTTCCGGCCCCATATCGATGATCCAGTCGGCTGTCTTGATCACTTCAAGATTGTGCTCGATGACGATCATCGTGTTGCCGGCATCGACAAGGGTGTGCAGTACTTCGAGCAGCTTGCGGACATCCTCGAAATGCAGGCCAGTGGTCGGCTCATCCAAGATGTAGAGCGTGCGTCCGGTAGCCCGCTTGGACAACTCCTTGGCCAGTTTGACGCGCTGCGCCTCGCCGCCCGACAGCGTCGTGGCGGACTGGCCGATCTTGATGTATCCGAGGCCGACCTTCTCCAAAGTTTCCAGCTTCTCGCGAATACTGGGCACCGCCTTGAAGAACTCGACGCCGTCCTCAACCGTCATGTCCAGCACATCGGCAATGGACTTGTCGCGATAGGTGATCTCCAGTGTCTCGCGATTATAGCGCTTGCCCTTGCAGACGTCGCAGACGACATAGACGTCCGGCAGGAAGTGCATTTCGATCTTGATCAGGCCGTCGCCCTGGCAGGCTTCACAGCGTCCGCCCTTGACGTTGAACGAGAAGCGGCCGGGCGCATAGCCCCGCGTCTTGGCTTCCGGCAGGCTCGCAAACCAATCGCGGATCGGGCCGAAGGCGCCGGTATAGGTGGCCGGGTTTGAGCGCGGCGTGCGGCCAATCGGCGACTGGTCGATATCGACGATCTTGTCGAGCCATTCCAGGCCTTCGATGCGGTCATGCGCGCCTGGAACTTCGCGGCTGTTGTTCAGCTTTCGCGAGATCGCCTTGTACAGCGTCTCGATGGTGAGCGTCGATTTGCCGCCGCCGGACACGCCGGTGACGCATGTGAAGATGCCGAGTGGAAATTCGACCGTGATGTTCTGCAGGTTGTTCGCCCGAGCGCCGACCACCCGGATGCGCTTATTCGGCGTGGGCTTGCGGCGCTGCTTCGGCACCGGCACGGATTTCACGCCGGTAAGATACTGGCCGGTGATCGACTTCTTGTTGGCCATGATCTCTTCCGGCGTACCCTGGGCGATGATCTCGCCGCCATGCACGCCAGCCGCAGGGCCCATATCGATCACATGATCGGCCGTGCGGATGGCTTCTTCGTCATGCTCGACGACCAGCACGGTATTGCCGATATCGCGCAGATGAACCAACGTCTCCAGCAGCTTGGCGTTGTCGCGCTGATGCAGGCCGATAGAAGGTTCGTCCAGTACGTAAAGCACGCCGGTCAGGCCGGAACCGATCTGCGAGGCCAGGCGGATACGCTGGCTTTCGCCGCCGGAGAGCGTGCCGGATGCACGCGCCATGGTGAGGTAATCGAGGCCGACATTGACCAGGAAGCCAAGCCGCTCGTTGATCTCCTTGAGAATGCGGGCGGCGATATCCTTTTCCTTCGGCTTCAGCTTCTTGGTGAGATCGAGAAACCACTGGCGCGCTTCCAGGATCGAAAGCTCGCAGATCTCGCCGATATGCTTGCCGCCTACCTTGACGGCCAACGCCTCCGGCTTCAGGCGATGGCCGCCGCAGGTCTCGCAGGCGGTCTGCGACTGATAACGCGACAATTCCTCACGGATCTGATCGGACTCGGTTTCGCGCCAGCGTCGTTCCAGATTCGGCAGCACGCCCTCGAAGGGACGTTTCACCGTATAGCTGCGCATCCCGTCGTCATAGGTGATCGGAACGATATCGTCGCCCGAGCCATGCAGGATGGCGTTGCGCACCTTCGCCGGCAGGTCCTTCCACTTCGTTGTTAGCGAGAACTTGTAGTATTTCGCCAGGCCTTCGAGCGTTTGCAGGTAATAGGGGGAGGGCGTCACGGCACGAGACCAGGGCACGATGGCGCCGTCACGCAGGCTGACGTTTTCGTCCGGGACAACCTGCGCCGCGTCGAAATACATCTTCGATCCAAGCCCGTCGCAGGTCGGGCAGGCGCCATGCGGACTGTTGAACGAAAATAGCCGCGGCTCGATTTCCTCGATGGTGAAGCCGGAGACCGGGCAGGCGAACTTGGCCGAGAAGATCGTGCGCTCGTCCTTGTCGGCATTCTCGGCAATGGCGATGCCATCCGCCAATCCCAGAGCTGTCTCAAGGGAGTCTGCAAGGCGTGTCTGGATGCCGTCGCGCACCACCACGCGGTCAACCACGACCTCGATATCGTGCTTGAGTTTCTTGTTCAGCGCAGGGACTTCGGCGATCTCATAGAGCTTGCCGTCCACTTTGACGCGCTGAAAGCCGCGCTTCTGCAGGTCTTGCAGCTCTTTGCGGTACTCACCCTTACGTCCGCGCACGATGGGCGCCAGCAGATAGAGGCGCGTGCCTTCCGGCATGGCCATCACGCGGTCGACCATCTGGCTGACGGTCTGGCTTTCGATCGGCAGGCCGGTCGCCGGCGAATAGGGCACGCCGATGCGGGCGAAAAGCAGGCGCAGATAATCGTAGATCTCCGTGACCGTGCCGACAGTGGAACGCGGGTTCTTCGAGGTGGTTTTCTGCTCGATGGAGATGGCCGGGCTAAGGCCGTCGATATGGTCCACATCCGGCTTCTGCATCAGTTCCAGGAACTGCCGCGCATAGGCGGATAGCGACTCGACGTAGCGGCGTTGCCCTTCGGCGTAGATGGTGTCGAACGCCAGCGACGACTTACCAGATCCCGACAGCCCGGTCAGAACCACCAACTTGTCGCGGGGAATATCGACATCGACATTCTTGAGGTTGTGCTCGCGCGCGCCACGGACGGAAATGAACTTCTGCATAGGTTTAAGCCGATCTAGGGAAAGCCGATATTGCGCTTTACGGGACAGTTGTTCACTATACGCCGCTCATATAATATAGGACCGCTTCGCGAACGGATAGGGGTTAAACAATGGCAGGCAGCGTCAATAAGGTCATTCTGGTCGGCAATCTCGGCCGCGACCCGGAGATCCGCTCCATGCAATCCGGCGAAGAGGTCTGCCAGCTCTCCGTCGCGACGTCTGAGACCTGGCGCGATAAGGCCACCGGCGAGCGCAAAGAACGCACAGAGTGGCACAGGGTCGTGATTTTCAACGAAAATCTTGTGAAAGTCGCGAAGCAGTATCTCAAGAAAGGGTCCAAGGTATATCTGGAGGGCTCACTCCAGACTCGCAAGTGGACGGACAAAGACGGTGTCGAAAAATTCACCACGGAAGTGGTGCTGCCGCGCTTCCGCGGCGAGCTGACGATGCTCGATGGCCGCGGCGAGGGCGGCGGCGGTTTCAGTAGCGGCGGCGACGATTACAGCGGCGGCTCCTCCGGCGGCTCGAGCAGCGGCGGTCGCTCCGGCGGTGGAGCGCCGCCGCGCCGCGACGATCTGGACGACGAAATCCCGTTCTAAGTCGACCTTGGCTTTCTAAGTCGACCTTGGCTTAACGGCGCTCTAGCGCCGCAGCAGAAATGCCACAGCCATACCCAGCGCCGCTGCACCCGCAACGGCGGCTGTGGGATGCTGCCGCGTGAGCTCGCGGCCAACAGGCCCGACCTGTGACATCGTCTGCTTGATTGGGTCTGGCGGCGCGCGATTGATCACGCCTACTGCTGCGCCTACTAGAATCGCGACGATCAACAGCAGAACGCCGGCTGCTGCCGCTGCGGCCCATACAGGATCGAGTATCTGCCCCAATCCTAGGAACACCGCCCAGCCGCCCAGTATGAAGGCCGCCTGCAGGGCAATCAGCGCCAGGATCCCGAACATCGCCGCGATCCCGAAGCGTTTGAGTTTGCGGGCGAGGTAAGCGGTTTGCATGCCGCCTACCACCAGCCCGATTAGGCTTTTGATCATCGCCGCAACAGCAGGGCAACCAATGCGCCGGCCGCGAATGCCGTCAGAAGGCTCGCCCCGGGATGTTCACGCACGGTATTTTCCGCGCTCGACAATGCCTCACGCCCGCGGTCACGCACATCGGTCATCAGCTTTTGCAGCCGGTCCTGCAGCTGCGATAGCTCTGCCTGCGCGATGGAACCGCCTTCCTTTCGGGCACGTTCGATCACGCTGTTCAACTGATTACCCAGATCGGAGACCTGAGCACGAAGCTCGGTGATGTCTTCGTTAACTCTGTCTTGCGCCGTCATTGCTAAACTCCTTCGTGCGGTTTTTCGTGCAGTTCGAGGCATGGCTATCGCCGGCCGTCAGTTCTTGGCGACTTCTTCCAGCCAATCGGCTACCTGCCGCTCGGCCTGGTCGGTAATGATGCCGTACCGTTCCTGGATCTTTCCGATGAGATGTTCGCGGCGTCCGTCGATCTTCTGTACGTCTTCATCGGTCAACTGAGCCCAGCGTTCACGGAGCCGGCCGCTGAACTGCTCCCAATTACCAGCCACGCGGCTCCATGCCGGGGTCGTCCCAGGGCCTTTTGTGTTCAGCCAATGCATGATGCGTTTCTCCGATCAGGCTCCGGTTAGAGATCCTTCTCCCATTCCTCCACCTGCTTTTCGGCCTCGCTTTTCACGACCCCGTAGCGCTCCTGAATCTTGCCGATCAGTTCCTGGCGTTTGCCTTTGATCACCAGCAGATCGTCATCGGTCAGCTTGCCCCAGCGCTGTTTCACCTTGCCGGAGAACTGATCCCATTTGCCTTCGACCTGATCCCAGGCGCCGGCGGCATAAAGCGGGCTGATGGCGGGCGCTGCCACGGCGGAAAGAGCGAAAGCGGACAGGGCGACGATGGCGAGCTTACGCATCGCGAGAACCTCCTGGTTGTCAGTTTCAGTATCCTGCGGAGACAACCCGGATTGAGGAAACTTGGTTCCCTCAGACCGGCAGATGGCAGAGCAGAATTCTGCCGAATCCGCTTATGGTATGGCGTGGCGCCATGGCGGCGCCGGGGTCAAACAATGGCTAAATTGAGACGACGACAATTATGCTTCAGCGGCGTTCCTGCCGTTTTGCTTCATCCCAGGCCGCGTCCATAGTAGCGAGATCGCAATCCTGAAGCTGCTTGTTCTGCGCTTTCAGAATCGCTTCCATCTTGGTGAATCGGCGCTCGAATTTGCGGTTGGCCGCACGTAAAGCTTCTTCCGGATCGAGTTTTAAATGACGCGCCAGGTTTGCCACGACAAACAGGAAGTCGCCGAACTCCTCCACGATCTTGTCTTGCGAGGCTGAAGAGATTTCAACTTCAAGCTCATGCAATTCTTCTTTGATCTTATCGAGAACAGGCTTGTTGTCAGGCCAGTCGAAGCCGACACGGGCAGCACGGTTCTGCAATTTGACGGCGCGGGTGAGGGCAGGCAGACCGGCGGTAACACCAGCCAGCACGGCAGAGACATCGCCCTGCTGCTCATCGGATTTGCCTGCCCGCTCGGCGGCTTTGATCGCTTCCCAATTGGCCGTCACCGTCTCCGGCTTGTCGGCCTCGACATCACCGAACACATGCGGATGGCGGCGGATCATCTTGTCGGCGATGGCGGCCGCTACATCGGGAAACGCAAAAAGGCCGGCCTCTTCAGCCATGCGCGCATGAAAAACGACCTGCAGCAAAAGATCGCCAAGTTCGTCCTTCAGTCCCGCCATGTCGTTGCGGGCAATCGCGTCCTCGACTTCATAGGCCTCTTCGATGGTGTAGGGCGCGATCGTCTTGAAGGTCTGCTCAAGATCCCAAGGGCAGCCACCTTGCGGATCGCGCAGCTTGGCCATGATGTCGAGCAGACGCGCAAGGCTGGCGAGGCGGGAGGAAGACGCCGGATCTGGAATGTCGTTCATGATGCCGCGGCTGAAATGAGACTATTCCGTCGAACATGAGTCCTCGACCAGCCCCGGGCCGCCGTCAAGCGTTAGTAGAGGTAGACGGTCCTGTATTGGCTAGGCTGCCTTCGATTTATGCGGCAAGCTGTCGAAACGGGCTGCATTCGGGCAGAATTGCCGGTAGGCATCGCCGCGTGCGCCACCTGCGAACCAGGTCTGGCAGGCCGCCACGCTGCGGCAATAAGCGCAGGTGCGTGCGGCACGGCTGAGCTGGGTGCCCAGCGCCACCGTTGCCGACGCTTCAAGATCGACGTCAAGCCGCTGGATCATCTGCTGCATAAGGGCGCTGCGCTGCTCGAGCGACTTGATCAGGGATGGAAGCATGGCGTTCTCCTGGGGGGCTAGGAATGGCTGGTCGCCTTCATGCCGCGCGGCGTTCTCTCAATTCTTCGATCATGGCACGGTTGGGACAGAAGGTCGGGCAGGCGGCGGTCTGTGGCGCCCTGATCTGCCAGGCCCTGCAATCCGTCCGGCGGGTGCAGAGGCCGCAAACCCGCGCCATATCGCGCAGGACCGCACGCGAACAGGCGATTCCGCGATTGGCCTCGCGGCCCAGGATGGCCAGGAGATCGCGGCTGTCATGGCCCTGGCGGATCGAGAAGGCGACGTCCGGCTCGCTGAGACCGATATCGGCGGCCGTCCGGGAACGCTCTTCGGGCGTCATGATGGTCCATTCCCGGGATGCAGAACTGTCTGAGCTGAACCAGTTGGCGATGCGGTTCCAGCACCGGGTTCCGAGCGAAGCAGTGCGGCGCACGGGCCGCTCAAGGGGCGATCGCGGCATGGCACAGGCCTCCCATGGCTGTTTCTCAGCGCTAGGCTAGCCGATCACGGTTTGAGAGACGTTGCGCTGGATCAAGATTTGCCGCCGGCCATGCGGCCGCAATGATACGCGAGTCGGGCCCGTTCAGCGGCGTGCCGAGAGAGGACTGACGGGACGGGCCGGACATAGCCCAGGCCCTCGGCCAAACCCAATTATCGGATAATGTATATTATGGAAAATTATATCTGCAGGAAAACCATATGGTTATCCCACTGGACCTGCCCCCCGGCCATGGCTTCCACGGTTCTGGCGCCTGCGCCAGGCTGATCCCAGCGGTAGATCCGGCCGCGTCCATTGGACAGCAGGAAGCCCGCTTCACCCGGCGCGACGCCGCAGACATCTTCGATCTGGCTCTGCGCAATCAGCGTCTCGCTGTCCATGTCCCAGACCAGCGCGAGATTTCCCCTTGGGCTTGTCACCGCCAGCCTCTGGCCCGTGCGATCCATGGCAGCGCTGCCGCAATACTGCCGCAGCCCGGCCCGTGCCGTCTCCGGCAGTTCCAGGAACCGCAACGGCGCCGTTCTGGCCTCTGGACCGTCATGCAGCGCCACCAGCGGCACCGGGTCCGTCTCAGGCCCTTCATACTGCATGGCCACGGCCACCCGGCCGCGGCGGTCGATCGCCAGATGCCGGATGCTGAGCTGGCGCAGCTCCTGCGGCGGCCGGATTTCGGTCACCACGCGGCCGTCACGGCTGTCCAGATAGACCAGCGACGGGTCCATGTCCGGGATGTTGAGCTTCAGCCTGGGCATATCGGCCAGGATCAGGATGCCGCCATTGGCGACCACCAGATGCCGGCCATCGGGCATCAGCTTCACCTCATGCGGGTCTAGGCCATGGGTCGGCCATTCAGCCACCCGGCGATAACCGTCTTCGACGGCATAAACGCCCAGCACGCCGTCGCCCGTCGATCCGATGGCCTCGGTCGCGAACAGCAGGCGGCCATCGGCCGAATACGCGCCATGGCCGCAGAAGCTGCGATCCTCGGCCGCCGGGATACGGTGCTTCAGTTCGCCGCTGCGCGGATCGAACACCAGAGCCTGATCACCCGGACGCCGCGTGAACGCCACGGCGGCAGTGCCATCGGCCTTATACGTGAAGCTGTGCCCGCGGCGTTTCAGCGGCAGCCGGTAGCGGATGTCACCGGCGGCATCGAAAGCCGCGATGCCATAGCCGGCTGGATCGCCATAGGCGTTCAGATAAAGCTTGGACGATGCCCTGGCTCGAACACTCCATGGCAGCAGCAAACCTGCGCCAAGGAGGCCCAGAGCCGAGCGGCGTGATAGATCAGTCGCCATCGAGCGCATTGAAGCCCACCGGAATATCGAGTGCCTGCGGCAAGCGCTGCACCAGAAGATTCTTCACCGCCAGCGTTGCCGCTGCCAGCTTTTCCACCGTCGACCGCGCAGCCTTATCCTGCACGGCAGCCTCAAGTGTGCCCGTCACTGCATCGGCCGCTGCCCACGCCTGCGAAAATCCGTCCATGATCGCTGCATCCAAAGCCTTGTCCGCCAGCGCCGGCGCAAATGCACTCTTGTACAGATCCTGCGCGGCCAGCAGATTGAGGCGGATGTTGCGCAGTGAACGCTCGCTGCGCCAGGACTCGGCCAGACGTGGCCGCGCTTCCTCGGCCGAGGCACCCAGCGGCCGCGCCAGCTTGTGGTCGGCGGCGAGTTCCACGGCCGTATAAAGGCTCTTGAACAAATCCAGGGATGCTTCCTTGGGCTCGCGATAGCGCGCATCCGCCCCACCCGTCTCCAGCATCTGCTTCGTGAATGACTTTGCGCCCTCGCGCCATTCGCTCAAAGTTTCGCGACTGATGTTTGCCAGATTGCGCGTCACCGCCTGAATATATTTGCAGCGGAACTCCGCATCGGCGTCGCGGCCGAGCAGTTTGGAGGCATCATTGCCGAACAGCAGCCGCTCCAAGGCCGGCAAGCCTTGCACAGCGACGCTGCCGCTGCCGAAATGATCAGGTGTCAGAGCAGCGTTATTGCGCTTGTTCAGCAGCTCGGCCATCTGCTTGCCGATGGTGTTGCGCGGATCTGGCCAGAAGGCGATCCGCTGGCTGCGGAAGAAAAGATCGATGGGACCGAAGCGCACATGCTGGATGTCCTGCCATGCATCGGTCATGCCATGGTAAGCTGCCTGGAGGTTCGTCAGCTTGGCTTCCGCCGGCGCAGCACAGAAGGCCTTGGCCTCGTCATCCAGCTTGCTGGCCGCCTCCTGCATCCGTTCATAACGCGGCAGAATGTGCTGCTCGATGGCCGCCTTGTTCAGGGCGGTATAATCCGCATCCGTGACGGCCTCGGCCTGTCCCGCGGCAAGTGCGGCAAAAATAAAAGCTGCAAGTCCAAAGCGCCGCATGACACATCTCCGCTACAAAGAATTGATGAAAGCCAGCAGGTCGTCGCGTTCCTGCCGCGACATCTGCATGACTTTCCGCTTGGCGGGTTCGGCCTCGCCATCATGCCACAGGATCGCTTCCAGCACGCCGCGCGCGCGGCCATCATGCAGCAGAAAATCATGGCCACTCACAATCTCGGTCAGACCAACACCCCATAGGGGCGCCGTCCGCCATTGCCGGCCATTCGCAAGGCCCTCAGGACGGCCATCGGCCAGCCCCTCGCCCATATCATGCAGCAGCAGATCGGTGTAAGGCCAGATTTCCTGCCCAGATTGCTCCGGCTTCGCCGCATCCTGCCCGGTGACGAAACTCGGCCGGTGGCAATGGCCGCAGCCTGCATCGGCGAAGAGCCGCTCGCCGCGCTGCACGGCGGGATGATCGGCATCGCGCCGCGCCGGCACCGCGAGATTGCGCGCATAGAAGACGACCAGATCGAACATCCTGCGCGGCACTTCGACCTTCTCCGCCGGATCATCGCCCACCGGCGCAGCAAGGCATGCAGTCTGTGTCGGTGTGCACTCGCCACGTGAAGCGGCTGGCGCCAGATAGCTGGACAAGCCGAGATCAGCCGCAAAGGCGCTGGCGGTTTGATCCGCAATGGTTGCGATGCCTGCCTTCCAGCCGAACCGGCCCAGCATGGGACGGTTATGCTCCGCGCTCCAGACTGCATTCGCTTTCCCCGCGATGCCGTCGCCATTGAGATCTTCCGGATCGGCCAGCGCCATGATGTCGGCTTCCGGGATCATCTCCAGCAAGCCGAGGCCGATCATCGGCGGCGCCACACGTGGCGACAGCATGGTCTGCGGATGCAGCGGCCCGTAATTCAGACCAGTGATCCGATAGCTGGGCTTGCGCAGGACGACCTCCTCGCCATCGGCCAACCGCACCGGCAGATCTTCGTATCTGACCTCCATCCGGCCTTCGGCATGCAGGCCCTGAACAGAAAACGTCTGCAGTTGCAGGCCGTAAGTCGGTTCCGGAATGGCGCTGCCTTGAAGCCTGTCCAGCAAGTCGCGCTGGGCTTTGTCTTGCGGCGGAATGCTCAGCCTTAGAAACAGGGAGACCGCCTCCTCACCCGCAGCAGGTGGCCGGCCGCGGCCATCCTTCAGATGGCAGGATTGGCAGCTGCGGGCGTTATAAAGCGGCCCCAGGCCGTCCGACGATTTGGTCGAACTGGGCGCGGAAACCCACAATTTGCGGAAAATACCGTCGCCAACCTTGAAATCGAGTTGCCGCTCGAAACTCATATTGGCTGAGGGATGAGAGAAGGCAGAAGAATTGTTTGGCTTGAAGGAGGTTGCCGCTCCGCCCGGTCGCCTGTCGCTCGCATAGGCGCCGCAGGCAATCGTCACCGCGATGACGACGCAGACGGCGCGGATCGATGAACGAGTCCACAGGGCCATTCGGGATGCCAATACAAGTCAGCCGGGCAGCGAGCTACCCGGCTTGAAGACACTTACTTCTTACCGACTTTCTCCGGCGCATCGAGGCTGTCGGAGCCTTCGAACTCAACCGCCTTCAGATCGAGGCTGGCGACCACACGCTCCAGCGTCCGCGTCTGATCGGTCAGACGGTCGATGGCGGCCTGCACAATGGCATTGCCCTCAGCATTACCCGCCCCGATCATCTGGTCATAAGCTTCCTTGCTTTCGGCGCGCTGCTTCAGCGCCGTCATCGCTTCCAGCGTTGCGTTCAGCTTGGCCAGCATCTCGCGGTCGAGTTCGGGCGAAGATTCGCGCACGACCTGCGACAGGCCCGGCCCCTTCACCACAGCGCCGTTGGTGCGCTTGTACTCGCCGTTATAGACCGCGAGCATGCCCACGACGTTGTAGTAATGCGAGTTGTGGGTGTTGTCCGAGAAGCAGTCATGCTCCTCCTCTGGATCGTTCAGCAGCAGGCCGAGCTTCATCCGCTCGCCCGCCAGCTCGCCGTAGGACAAGCTGCCAATGCCGGTAAGGATCGTGCCGATGCCGGCATCGACGCCCTTCTCCGTCAGCGCCTTGCGGGCATCGCCGCCAGGCTGCCATTGCTTGGCCATCCAAGCCAGATCGTCGACCAGCAGCTGCGTCGCCACCGCCAGATACTGAGCGCGGCGGTCGCAATTGCCGTTGGTGCAGCCATCCTTGGCATAATCGGTCCAGGGGCGATTGCCGGCGCCCGCTTCAGTACCGTTCAGATCCTGCCCCCAGAGCAGGAATTCGATGGCGTGATAGCCGGTGGCGACATTGGCTTCGACGCCGCCGACTTCATGCAGCTTGCGCAGCAGCTTCCAGTCGATCTTGCTGGCGTCCAAAGTCTTGCCGCCGAATTTGATCTGCGTGTTGGCGATGATGTTGGCGGTATAAAGTGGGTTTTCGTCCGACTCCTCGCCATAGCTGGAGGTGTCGACGTAATCGATCAGGCCCTCGTCCAGCGGCCAGGCATTCACGCGCCCTTCCCAGTCATCGACGATCGCATTGCCGAAGCGGTAAACCTCGGTCTGCTGATAGGGAATGCGTGCGGCCAGCCAGGCTTCGCGCGCCGCCTTCATGGTCGCCTCAGACGGTTTCGCAATCAGTGCCGCGACGGCCTTGTGCAGATTGCGTGCGCCCTGCAGGGAATCCTCATACATCGCCTGCGCGATATCGGCATAGGTCTTCAGCACCGCTTGCTTTGTGGCATCGCTGGCAGCGGCCTCGGCCCGCGGCGCCATGAGCAGCGCGGCAGCCAGAAGAAGTACGGCAAGCGGTTTAAACATCGAGTTTTCCTCTACTAGCTATTCTTATTTCAGCAGGAACTGCACCGGCACGACCAGTTCAAGCCGATCCTTCCCGATGACCGCCGGTATCGCCGGCAGCGGCTCGGCCTTCTTGATCATCCGCTCGACGGCTTCATCCAAGGATGCATGGCCCGAGCTGCGCTCGATGTTGTAGCGCAGAACATGCCCCTGCCCGTCGATGGTAAAGCGCAGATGGGTCACGCCTTCGATACGCCGCATCTGGGCGCGGCGCGGATATTCCTTATGCCGCTCCAGCCAGGCCAGCAGCTTGGCGAAGTAATCTGCCTCGGCGCCGGGATTGCCACCGCTGGTCGCAGCCGCTCCGTTGCCGCTATTCGGCGCCGGCCGCTGCCCCAATTGGCTCTGCGACGGCGGCACAGGTGATGGCGCGACGGCCACTTGCTGTTCCTGCGGTTGCGGCTGTGGCTGAGGCGCAGGCTCAGGTGCCTTCACAACCTCCTTTGGCTTCGGCGGCTGCGGACGGCGCGGTGCATCCGCGACTGGTTTCGGCTTGGGCTTCGGCGCTTCCTCGATATCCGGCTGCGTGGAGAGGGATTCCACCACGTCTGGCGCCTTCACCGGCTCGGGCTCCGGTGCCGGCGGCGGCTCAACAGGCTTCTCGACAACCTTCTCAGGCTCAGGCGGCGGCGGTGACGGCTCGGGCATGCTCGGAATGCCGCCTGCAGCCAGCGAAATCTCGATGCTCTGCAGTCCCTGATCGACTGCACCTGGCGGTTCCGGCCAGGGCACGCCGATCAGCAGCACGGCGGCCACGCCACCATGCGCGAAGAGCGAGACTGCCCAGGAGGAAGCGCGTCGCATGGCGTTACTGCGCGGGCGCAGCCGCCGCTGCTGTCGCCGGAGACTGCGCCCCTTCGGCGACGAGGGAAATCTTGCCGTAGCCAGCCTGCCCCACCAGCCCCATCACCTGCATGATGCGGCCGTATTCCAGCGTCTTGTCGCCACGGACATACACCACGGAGTCTGGCTCCGCGGCGTGGATCTCAGCCAGCCGGGCCACCAGTTCTTCCTCAGCGACAGCATCCTTGCGGATGAACAGTTTGCCGTCCTTGTCGATGCTGATCACCAGCGGCTCCTTCGGCGGCGCCACCTTGGCCGCGCTGGTCTTCGGCAATTGCAGCGGCACGCCGACCATCATCAGCGGCGCAGCCACCATGAAGATGATCAGCAGCACCAGCATGACGTCCACGAAAGGCGTCACGTTGATGTCGGACAGCGGCTTGTAGCCGGAGAAATCGCTATCGAAGTTGTCGCCGCCGCCGAGGGGAGCTATCGCCATGACTGACCCCTTCTCTATTGGCCGGCATCGGCATGACTGCGCGCCGCATGCATCGTGCCGCGCGCGAATTGCCGGGCCGCCTCAGTGATGGCGGCGTTGAAGCGCTGCGCCAGACGGCCAAGATCGGTGCTCAGCTTGTTATAGGCGATGACGGCAGGAATGGCGGCTACAAGGCCGAGCGCGGTAGCGAACAGCGCTTCGGCGATGCCAGGTGCGACCACGGCCAGGCTGGTGTCGTTCGAACCGGCAATGGCGGTGAAGCTGTTCATGATGCCCCAGACAGTGCCGAACAGACCAACAAAGGGCGCGGCCGAGCCGACCGTGGCGAGAAACGGCAGGCCGGGTTCGACCCTGCGCAATTGCTGCGCCATGGCCTGACGCATGGCGGCCTCCAGCCGACTACGGAATTCGGTGCGGGTTTCCCCCGGTTCAAAACCCTCACGCTTCTCGCGCGCGGCGGCGGCCAGGATATGACCCTGGATATCGTCATGCTGCTTGTCGCCAGCGACCAGAGCGTCGGCCTTCACAGCGGCCTCGAAAGCGGCAGCCGCCTTGCGCAACCGGCGGAACTTCCCCAGCTTCTCGAACACGATGGCCCAGCAGGCGACCGACGCCAGTACCAGCAGCGCCATCACGGTCTGTACGATGGGGTCCGCGTTCAGTATCAGCGCGGCAAACGAAAATTCGTGTTGCATCAATAGGTTGCTCCGATGGCACCGCCTCTGCGTGCGGCTGAAGTCTGAGGGCTGCGATATTAATAATGAGAACTGATCGCAAAATAAAGGCGTCAAGCGGTCGCGCGTTATAAAATAACAGCCTTTATGACCAGTCGAAGCGCTGGCGGACTTCTGCGACGATACGCGCGGTTTCGTCCAGGCGGCCGTTATCCCATTGCAGCAGCCGGCCGTCGAACCATTGGATCAGTCCCCGCTGCAGCAGGCTTTCGTAAAACGCATCGAAGCGCTTCGAGCGGCCGGGCAGCTTGGCGACCATCACGGGCTTGCGGGTAAAACAAGCTTCGGAAACCATCGAGACGGAATCGCCTGTCACCACGATGGCGTCCGCCAGCCCCAGGAACCCGAAATAGGGATTGGGTCCCTTCCCGTCCCACAAGGCGGCAGGAAGGCTGGCAAGCGCGCCGCGCAGCAGGTTGGCTTCCGCTTCGCCCGTGCGCCGTGAGATGGTGGCGAGAATACCGCAGCCGGATCGCTGCACCATCTGACGAAGCTGCGCGGTGAAATCGCGCATCCATTCTTCATCCAGCGTGTAATAGCGGTTATTGCCGCCGACCAGCACGGCGACGCGCGGGCGGGGAATATGCGCATATTCCAGACGGATCGCCTCGGCGCCGTTGCGCAGTTTCTGATCGGTCAGGCGATGCAGCGCACCTTGCGAGACAATCACGTTGCGACCGCGCATACGATCGTGTTCCGGCACGATCACCAGATCCCAGTATTTCGGATTGCTGCGCGGGTTCTGGATATGGATGGTGATCGTGTGCCCCTTGCTGGCCTTACGCACCGCCATCGCCAGCATCGCCGATTTTCGGCCGCAGGTGATTAGCACATCCGGCCATGGCGGCTTGAATTCGGGGGCGCTGTCCGGCGCCACCATCTTCAGGCTAGCAAAGGCAGGATGCATCGGCAGCCAAGTGTAAGGGCGGCGGAATTCGATCTCGAAAACCTGCGGCAGGCCAAATCCACCTTCCGCAAACAGCGCCTCGGCGAGGCCGATGGATTGATTCAGCATGCCGGCGGCGCCTTTCTGGGCAACCGCCCAGATCGACTTCAGCATTCGATCACCATGCCGTCATAGGCCGGCTCGACACCCGGCGGCAGTTCCGCTTTCAATCTGTTGTAATCGAGATCGATGGTCATGTTGGTTAGGATGGCGCGTTCCGGCTTCACCCGGGCGATCCATTCCAGGGTCTGCGCCAGATGGCTGTGCGACGGATGCGGCGTGTAGCGCAGCGCATCGACGATCCAGACCTTGATGCCGGCAAGCGCCGCGAATGCCTCTTCATCCAGGCTGACGACATCGTTGGAATAGGCCAGATCGCCGAAGCGGAAGCCCAGGGATGTGATATTCCCGTGCTTCTGACGGATCGGCAGGATGTCGAGCGCGCCGACCTGGAAAGGCCCGTCGATCAGTTGCAGGTCGATGATGGGCGGATAGCCATCGCTGCTTTTCTCAAAGCAATAGCCGAATTTCCGCTTCAGCCGCTCGGAGGTGAACGCATCGGCATAGGCCGGCATGCGCTTCTTCGCCGCATAGGCAAGGAAGCGGATATCGTCGATCCCATGCGTCTGGTCGGCATGGTCATGCGACCACACAACCGCATCGATCGAGGTGATGCCATTGGCGATGAGCTGGTTGCGCAGATCGGGGCTGGTATCGACCAGCACGCGGCTGCCGCCATCTTCGACCAGGATCGAGCTGCGGCTGCGCCGGTTCTTCGGCTCGGCGGGATCGCAATCGCCCCATTCGCCATCGATGCGGGGAACGCCGGGCGACGCGCCGCAGCCCAGGATGATCGCCTTCATCGGCCGCCTACTCCGTCCGACTGCTCAAGCAGCCCTCCGATCCGCAACGGCGTCGCGGGGTACCTTGTCGAACAGGCGGAGGAAATTCTCGGTCGTTCGCTCAGTGATTTCAGCGATGCCGACATTCTTCAGCTTTGCCAGGAAGGCCGCGGTATGCACAACATAGGATGGCTCGTTGCGCTTGCCGCGCAGCGGTACCGGTGCCAGATACGGCGCATCGGTCTCAACCAAAAGGTTTTCCAGCGGCAGAGCCTGCGCAGAATCCTGCACATTGCGCGCCTTGTTGAAGGTCAGGATGCCGGAGAAGGAGACCATCATCCCGTGCTTCACCGCCAGCTCGGCCAGGCCGTGCCCGGACGAGAAGCAATGCAGCAGGCCCTTGAACTTCCCCTTGGCCATCTCCGCTTCCAGGATCGCCGCCGTATCCTCATCGGCATCGCGGGTATGGATCACGATGGGAAGGCCGGTTTCGCGCGCCGCCGCGATATGCGCCAGGAAACAGCGCTTCTGCGATTCCCGGTCGCTATGCTCGTAGAAATAATCAAGACCCGTCTCGCCGATGCCGACCACCTTGGGATGCCTGGTCAGCTCGATCAGCTTCGCCGCATCGACATCGACATATTCGCTGGCCTCATGCGGATGGATGCCGACCGTGCAATAGACATCCGGATAGGACTCAGCCACGTCCAGCACGCGGTCGAACTGATCCAGCCGCGTCGAAATGGTCAGCATCAGACCAACGCCTGCCTGCCGTGCCCGCTCAATGACGGCATCGCGCTCGGCAGCGAAATCCTCGAAATCGAGGTGGCAATGGCTGTCGATCAGCACCGCCATCTTCAGCCCTCCGCCACGGCTTCCACATGTCGCGGGAAGACACCCTGCGGCGGCGGCAGCGGCGTGCCGGCTCGCAGTCGGCCAAGCTCGCCCAGATGGGCGAAGCTGCGCGCGGCTTCAGACACGGCCAGCTGATCCAGCATCTTCGCGGCCGATGCCGGCACGAAGGGCTGCGCGAGGATCGCCAATTGCCGGATCGCCTCCAGCAGGGTCCACAGCACCGTCTGCATGCGGGCGGGATCGGTCTTGCGCAGGGTCCACGGTGCTTCGACGTCGATATACTTGTTGGCAGCGTCGACCAGGTCGAACCATTCCTGCAGCGCGACATGGATCGCCTGCTCGTCGAGCGCCTTGCGCATGCGATCGACCAGGCTGTCCGCCTGCGCCAGCAGCGCCTCGTCGGCCCCGCTCAGCGCGCCGGGCGTCGGCACCGAGGCGTTGGTGTTCTTCGCGCAGAACGACAGCGTGCGCTGCGCCAGATTACCGAAGCCATTGGCCAGTTCGCTGTTGATGCGGCCGATGATCGCCGATTTGCGGAAATCGCCGTCATTGCCGAACGGCACTTCCCGCATCAGGAAATAACGCGTCTGGTCCAGACCGTATTCCTCAACTAGCTTCAGCGGATCGATGACATTGCCCAGCGACTTGGAAATCTTCTGGCCTTCATTGGTCCACCAGCCATGGGCGAAGACGCGCTTCGGCGGCTCCAGATCGGCAGCCATCAGGAAGGCCGGCCAGTAGACCGCGTGGAAGCGCAGGATGTCCTTGCCCACCATGTGCAGATCGGCAGGCCAGAAACGCTGGTATTTCTCGCTGCCGGTATCCGGATAACCCGCTGCCGTGATGTAGTTGGTCAGCGCATCAAGCCAGACATACATCACATGCGCCTCGTCGCCCGGCACCGGAATGCCCCATTTGAAGGTGGTGC
Source organism: uncultured Ferrovibrio sp. (assembly GCF_937960835.1). GTDB lineage: Bacteria > Pseudomonadota > Alphaproteobacteria > Ferrovibrionales > Ferrovibrionaceae > Ferrovibrio. The sequence goes on along the minus strand of NZ_CALGPC010000017.1, from coordinate 123,747 downwards.
GCGAGACCGACAGATCCTTCAGGCCGCCTTTGACGAAGCTGATCACCTCGTTGCGGCGGCTGGCCGGCAGGATGAAGCCGGGATTGTCCTCATAGAATTTCAGCAGCCGGTCCTGCCAGGCCGACAGCTTGAAGAAATACGATGGCTCCTCCACCCACTCCACCGGCGCGCCGCTGGGCGCCAGCTTCTGGCCGTTGGGGCCTTCCTGCAGCTCGTCTTCCTGATAGAAGGCCTCGTCGCGCACGGCATACCAGCCGGCATATTTGTCGAGATAGATGTTGCCCGAGGCGATCAGCTTCTGCCACAGCGCCTGCACGGCCTTCACATGGCGCGGCTCGGTGGTGCGGATGAAGTCGTCGTTGGAGAAGTTCATCGCCTTTGCGAGATCGCGGAAGGTCTGGCTGACGCGGTCGCAGAAGCTTTTAGGATCGGTGCCGGCCGCGTCGGCGGACTTCTCCACCTTCTGTCCGTGCTCGTCGGTGCCGGTCAGGAACATCACGTCATAACCGTCCAGCCGCTTGAAGCGCGCCAGCACGTCGCAAGCCAGCGAGGTGTAGGCATGCCCGATATGCGGCTTGTCGTTTACGTAATAGATCGGCGTCGTGATGTAATAGCTTTTATGGGTCATAGGCTTAACAGTTAAAGCACAAGGCCTGGGAAAACTAGGCCGACGATGCGGCAGCGGGGCCTCTTGCTATCACCTTGAAAACTAATTTGCCAGCGATTCCAGTCTTTTTGCCACGGCGTGCACCGGCACCCGCCAGGAACCCGGGGCGGGGCTGCGGAAGATCCGCATGGTCGGATACCACGGCGTCGTCTCGCCTGCCGCCATCAGATAGAAGAATAGGCTTTTGCCTGCGGGCGCCAATGTCCAGACCGGCCGCCCCAGCGCACCGGCCAGATGAGCCGTGACATTCGACACGGTAATGACGAGGTCGAGAGCCGCAATCTGCGCCGCCAAGGCATCGAGATCGTTCTTCGCATCGATCCGGTCATCGACGATAAAGCGGTCGCCGAAGAGCGCCCTGAACTGCGCATGCTCGTCCTCGGTTGCGCCATATTGCAGGCAGACGAAGCGGCAATCGAGGATTGCCGCCAAAGGCGCCAGATCCTCGGGCCGCAGCGATTTCCCCGCGCCAATGGCGGGATTGGCGCTGCGCCAGGACAGGCCGATCAGCCGCACCTTTCCGCCGGCCAGATATTCCTGACGCAGGCCCGCTGCACGCTCGGCGTCGGCTAGCAGATAGGCTTGTCCAGGCGGCGCTGCCTGCGGCAAATCCCCAAGCGGCAGATGGGCATCGAAGGCTTCATTCATCAATGCCAGATCGGCCTGCGTTTTTTCCTCGGTGAAGGACAGCGTCGGGAAGCTGCGGCGCAGCAGCGGGATCAGGCGAGGATCGGTTTCCAGCATGACCGACGCCGCTTCCAGCAGCGGCGGCAGATACTGCAGGAACAGCAGCCGGTCATCCAGCCCCTGCTCGCCCCAGAGCAGCAGGCGTTTCGGGCTGCCGCCGTTCTGAAAACGCGGCCAGGGCCAGTTGCGCCGCGGCAAAGGCGGCTCGGCCTTGCGCCAGCGCCAGGCGAAGGCCGGCCATCCGGCAGCGAAATCCCCGCGCGCCAAAGCTGCCAGGGCAAAGTTCCACTGGGTTTCCGGATCCTGCGGCCGGCGCGACAGCGCTTCGCGATAAGCCGTCTGCGCGAGATCGAGCTGTCCCTGCGCATGGCGGATCTGGCCCAGGCAGGCCCAGGCATCGGCATGGCCCTGCGTGAGCTGCACCGCGCGTTCGGCCAAGGGCAAAGCCTCATCCAGACGGTCGCTTTCCCCCAGGCTTGAAGCCTTGTTGATCAAGGCGGCGGGATAATCCACGCGCAGTTTGAGCGCCTGATCGAATGCGGCAATCGCGCCACCATGATCGCCTTTCGCCGCCAGCAGGCTGCCGAGGTTGTTGTGGCATTCCGGCGCCTGTGGGGCATGCGCCAACGCCTGTTCGGCCGCCGCTATCGCGCCGGGCAGATCATTCAAGGCGCGCAGGCAGGTCGCCAGTTGCAGCCAGGAGGCCGCATGCTTCGGCTGCAACGCCAGAGCCTGACGAAACCCGGTCGCCGCGGTCTCCCAGGCTCCGGCGATACGCTGCGTCTCCGCCCAAAGAAACAGGACATTCACATCGCGCGGGGAAAGACGGCGGGCGGTTTCGACTGCCTGGCGCGCCTGCTCGACCTGCCCCGCACCCAGCAACGCTTCGGCATAGCTCAGCCACAAGCCCGCCTGCTTGGGCGCCAGATCGACGGCACGGCGCAAGGTTGCGACGGCCTCCGAAGCCCGTCCCGTCTGCACCAGCAGGCGCCCAAGCAGGTTGGAGGCATCCAGCGTTTCCGGCGCCTGCGCCAGCACGGCGCGATAGCCCCGCTCGGCCTCCGGCAGGCGGCCTTGACGATGGGCCTCCAGCGCGGATTGTAGCCGCTGCAAGGTTTCCGGTTTCAGCACGGTCATGAACTGAACCGGAAGTCGGGAACGTCAACGCAGCGGTCGAGCAGCCGTTTCAAACGCTGAGGGATTTCGTCGAGGAGTTCCTTCATCTGCTGCGGCACCTGCCTGGGCGGCAGGTTCGGCAGCGTATGCTCCCGGAAATTCTGGATCACATCCTGTTGCATCAGGAACACCGCCTGGGCGAAGAAATTGATCATGCCCCTGCGCTCCAGCACCGTCAGATAAGCGCCCATTCCCCGCAGCAGGGCATGAAAGGCGCGGATCTTCACCGCGGTCACCTCATGGAGAATGGGCTCACGCGTCACCGCCGGCAGCTCTTCCAGCTTGGCCTCGATGACATCGCAGAAGGACAGGAATTCCTGCACCCGCCTGAAGCTGTCGGCATAGTCGGCGAAGGGCAGCATTGTCGCCTGCTCGTACATCAGGCTGGTGCTGCGCTGCGCTTCCTGGGCGCGGCTGTTCAGCACCTGAAGCAGCCGCACGACCTCGCCCGCCGTATCGGCGCCGGCAGCAAGGTCGACCTGATTCTGGCGATACTGATCCATGATGGCCGTCAGAAAAGCAGAAAAATATTAACGCTTTGATTGCTGCCGCCAGCCTCGACGTGTAATGTGATTCGTCGATGTCTGCGAGTCGTGCCAATCCCGCCGATCCGGCCGCCCCCCGGCCAACGGCCACCTTTCCCCACCGCCATCTCCTTGGTATTGAAGGTCTTTCCGCTCAGGATATCCAGGTCCTGCTGGATCATTCCGACCGGTATGTCGAGCTGAACCGGGCTGTTGAGAAGAAACAGAGCTCCCTGCGGGGCCGGACTATCATCAACCTCTTCTTCGAGAATTCCACCCGCACCCGCACCTCCTTCGAGCTGGCAGGCAAGCGGCTGGGCGCCGATGTCATCAACATGTCGGTCGCGACCTCTTCGGTGAAGAAGGGCGAGACGCTGATCGACACCGCGATCACTCTGAACGCCATGCATCCCGACCTGCTGGTGGTGCGGCATCAGGATTCCGGCGCCGTCGCGCTGCTGGCCCAGAAAGTCGGCTGCGGCGTCATCAATGGTGGCGACGGCAGCCACGAGCATCCGACCCAGGCGCTGCTCGATGCTCTGACGATCCGTCGCCGCAAGGGCAGACTGGAAGGCCTGCTGGTCGCCATCTGCGGCGACATTCTGCATAGCCGTGTCGCCCGCTCGAACATCCACCTGCTCAATACCATGGGTGCGCGTGTGCGCCTGATTGCGCCGCCCACCCTGCTGCCGGCCTATGCTGAGCGGATGGGCGTCGAAATCTATCACGACATGCGCAAAGGCCTGACTGACGTCGACATCGTGATGATGCTGCGTCTGCAGATGGAACGCTTCCACGGCTCCTTCGTGCCGTCGACCCGCGAGTATTTCCATTTCTACGGCCTGGACCACGACAAGCTCAGCTTCGCGAAGTCCGACGCCCTGATCATGCATCCTGGCCCGATGAACCGCGGCATCGAGATCGACACCGAGGTGGCCGACGATATTCATCGCAGCGTGATTCACGAGCAGGTCGAGATGGGCGTCGCCGTCCGCATGGCCTGTCTGGAATTGCTGGCTCAGCACTTGCCGAACTGGCGCGGCACAACGCCGCCCGGTATGTAGGCGAAGAACGAGAAACCATCATGGCTCGCCGCCGCAAGCTCTATACCAACGCGCGCCTGCTCGACCCCGCCACCGGGCTCGACGTCAAAGGCGCTTTGCTGACCGAAGGTGATCGCATCGTCGATCTCGGCCCCAAGCTCGCCACCAGCAGCAGCTTTGCCGGCGATACCGAAATCATCGACTGCCAGGGCCATTGCCTCTGCCCCGGCCTGATCGACATGCATGTCTGGCTGCGCGAGCCGGGTGCAGAGCATCAGGAAACGATTGCCACCGGCGCACGCGCGGCTGCGGCTGGCGGTATCACCAGCGTGGTGGCGATGCCGAATACCGATCCCGTCATCGACGAGGTCGCACTGGTGGAATTCATCGCTCGGCGCGCGGCCGATACGGCTGTGGTCCGCGTTCTGCCTGCTGCGGCTGTCACGCGCGGCACCAAGGGCGAGGAAATGACCGAACTGGGTCTGCTGGCCCAGGCCGGTGCCGTTGCCTTCACCGATGGCGACCGGGCCATTGCCAATGCCCGGCTGATGCGCCGCGCGCTGTCCTATGCCAGCACCTTCGACCTGCTGCTGATGCAGCACTGCGAAGAACCGTCCCTGGCCAAAGGCGGCGTGATGAATGAAGGCGAAGTCGCCGCGCGGCTTGGCCTCGCCGGCATTCCGGCGATTGCCGAAACGATCCTGCTGGAGCGCGATATCCGCCTGCTGGAAGTCACTAATGGGCGGCTGCATGCCTCGCATCTGTCGACCCGCGACTCCTTCGATGCCGTGCGCCGCGCCAAGCTGCGCGGCCTGCGCATCACCGCCGGCGCTGCGCCGCATAACTTCTCGCTCAACGAATACGATGTTGGCGACTATCGCACCTTCGCAAAGGTCAAGCCGCCGCTGCGCGTCGAGGAAGACCGCAAGGCGGTGGTGGACGCGATCGCCGATGGCACCATCGATGTGATCTCGTCCGCTCATGCGCCGCAGGATCCGGAAAGCAAGCGCCTGCCCTTTGCGCAAGCCGAGTTCGGCATCATCGGACTGGAAACGCTGCTGCCGCTGACGTTGGAGCTTTATCACAACGGCTCGGTTCCGCTGCTGAAACTGCTGGCTTGCCTTACCTGTAATCCGGCCAAGCTCTTGAAGCTCGAAAGCGGCCGCCTCGCGCCGGGCGCGCCGGCCGATCTGCTGGTTTTCGACCTCGATACGCCTTGGCGCGTAGACGAAAAGAAATTCCGTTCCAAAGCCAAGAACTCGCCCTATGACGGCCGCCGCGTGCAGGGCCATGCGCTGCGCACCGTGGTCGGCGGCGAAACCGTCTTCCAGCGCAAGCGGGAGGGCTGAGCATGCCTGATCCGGCTTCCTGGTCGATGGATGCACCCTATTACCTTGCCGCCATTGTGCTGGGGTACATTCTCGGCTCGATCCCCTTCGGCCTGGTGCTGACCAAGCTGAGCGGTCTTGGCGATATCCGCCAGATCGGCTCGGGCAATATTGGCGCTACCAATGTGCTGCGCACTGGCCGCAAGGATCTCGCCGCGCTGACCCTGCTGCTGGATGGCGGCAAGGGAGCGGCTGCGGCTTTGCTGGGCGGCATGTATGGTCCGGACATCATGGTGTCGGCGGCTTTCGCTGCCTTCATCGGCCACCTTTTCCCGGTCTGGCTCAAATTCAAAGGCGGCAAGGGCGTCGCCACTTATCTCGGCGTGCTGCTGGGCGCGGCCTGGCCGGCTGGCCTCTTCGCCTGTGCCACCTGGCTGGCAGTTGCCGTGATCTTCCGCTACTCGTCACTGGCGGCATTGATGGCCGCCTTGGCGACGCCGGTTTTCACCTGGTTTTTCGTGTCGCCGCAGGTCGCTGAACTGGCCGGTGCGATGACCGTGCTGGTCTACATCCGGCATCATGAGAATATCGCCCGCCTGCTGCGCGGCGAGGAACCCAAGATCGGTAAGAAGAAGACGAGTGAAGATCAGGCCGCGACGCCTCAGTGAGGCAGAGAAACGCAGCTGGCTGCGGCTGATCCGCAGCAAGAATATCGGCCCGATCACCATCCATAACCTTGTCCGCTATTACGGCAGCGCCGCGAGGGCCGTTGAAGCGCTGTCCGGCATGGCCAAGCGCACTGGCGCGAAACGCAGAATTACTGGAGACTATCGACCGGGAATGAGCTCGCTGCGCAGGGCCAAGGCCGCCCTCATCACCGGGGGCGAACCCGGCTATCCCGTCCGCCTGATGCAGCTCGACGATACCCCGCCTCTTCTCGCCGCCAGGAGCAACACCGACATCGCGAGCCTGCCCGGCATCGCCAGCGTTCACCCGCGATCTCCCTGGCGATCTCCCGCCATGACTTCTCTGTCATCTCAGGTCTTGTACGTGGTATCGCGCGGCCTGTCTGATATCATGCAGAATGATGATAAAATATTGACGTGGCATGCTGATCGCCGATGCCTGTCGCGCATGGCGCGCCCGTGCCCAGATTGAACAGCATGGCTGGCCGCCGAAATGCTTGATACGGGTGGGATCAGAATGGATCAGCATGAAAGCAGACCGCACCCGGGTTTCGGCGAGGCTTTCGGCGTCTGGCTGAAGATCGGCCTGCTCAGTTTCGGCGGGCCCGCCGGACAGATCGCGATGATGCACAGGATCGTGGTCGACGAAAAGAAGTGGGTCAGCGAGCCGCAGTTTTTGCACGCGCTGAATTTCTGCATGCTGCTGCCTGGCCCGGAGGCGCAGCAGCTAGCCACCTATATTGGCTGGCTGCTGCATCGCTGGGCCGGAGGCCTGGCAGCTGGATTGCTGTTCATCCTTCCGGGCCTGCTGGTGATGCTTGGACTGAGCACCGTCTATGCGCTGTGGCGCGAAATACCAGTGATTGAGGGATTGTTCTTTGGCCTGCAGGCTGCGGTACTGGCCATCGTTATCGAAGCAGTGCATCGCATCGCGAAGCGCGCGATCCAAACCGGTTTCCTGCTTGGACTCGGTGCGGCAGCCTTCATCGGCATCTATGTTTTACAGATTCCCTTTCCACTGATCGTATTTGGTGCGGCGGTCATCGGCTGGGCAGTCGGGCGCCTGCGCGAAGACTGGATCATACCAGGCCCCAGCCATCGGGATGGTGATGTTCTGCCTTCCGTCGCACCGAGCTGGCAGCGCAGCCTGATGGTTCTGGTGATCTTCGGCGCACTCTGGTTGGGTCCGATTGTCTTTCTTTACATCACGCTCGGCGGCAGCCACGCCTTCAGCCAGATCAGCGTCTTTTTCAGCGAGATGGCAGTGGTCACCTTCGGCGGTGCCTATGCCGTGCTCGCCTATGTCGCGCAGCAGGCCGTCGATTTTTACGGCTGGCTCGGCCCGGACGAGATGCTGCACGGCCTTGGTCTTGCCGAAACCACGCCGGGCCCGCTCATCCTGGTGCTGACCTTCGTCGGCTATTTGGCGGGCTTTCGCCAAGGCGGCGTCGATCCCGTCCTCGGCGGCCTGCTGGGCGGTGTGATGGCGACCTGGGTCACCTTCGTACCCTGCTTCCTGTGGATTTTCCTCGGTGCGCCTTACATCGAGCGGGCCCGCAACGTGAAAGCCTTCGCCCATGGCCTGGCGGCGATTACTGCCGCCGTTGTCGGCGTGATCCTCAACCTTGCCCTGTGGTTCGGCCTGCATGCGGTCTTCCGCGAGATGCGGCCGTTATCCTGGGGCGGCTGGACCTGGGACATTCCCGTCTGGAGCAGCATCGATCCGGCCATGGCAGCCCTCGCCGCTGCAGCGCTGATCGCCGTGCTGCGGTTTCATGTTGGCCTGATGTGGCTGCTGGGTGGCTGCGCTTTGGCTGGCGTCGCGCTCACCCTGATCCGTTGATCGCAGATACGAGAAAAGGGGCCGAAGCCCCTTTTCCACTGTTCTTTTTCAGGCTGCCTCAGAGGCCGACCTGGGTGATGAACTTGGTGTTCAGATAAGCCTCGATGGCCTCCGCCCCCCCTTCCGATCCATAGCCTGAATCCTTGATGCCGCCGAACGGTACTTCTGGCAGGGCCAGGCCATGGTGGTTGATCGAGACCATGCCGCTTTCGAACGCGGCGCCGATGGCGGCGGCCGTCTTTGCGGACTTGGTATAGGCATAAGCGGCTAGGCCGAACGGCAGGCGGTTCGCCTCTTCCACCACCTCGTCGAACTTTGAGAAGGGCATGATCGGCGCCAGCGGGCCGAACGGCTCTTCGTTCATGATGCGCATGTCGGTGGTGATGTTGGTCAGCACCGTCGGCTCGAAGAAGTTGCCCTTGTTGCCGATGCGCTTGCCGCCGGTCTCGATCTTCGCGCCCTTGCTCACGGCATCGGCGACGAACATCTCCATTGCCTGCACGCGGCGGTCGTTGGCCAGCGGCCCCATGCGGGTATCCTTGTCGAGGCCGTCACCGACCTTGAGGGACTTGGCGAAAGCCGTGAAGCCTTCAACGAACTTGCCATAGACCGACTCATGGACCAGGAAGCGCGTCGGCGAGACGCAGACCTGGCCGGCATTGCGGAACTTGTTGGCCGACAGCACCTTCACGGCAGTGTCCACATCGGCATCCTCGAACACGATGGCCGGAGCGTGGCCGCCGAGCTCCATGGTGATGCGCTTCATGTGCTGGCCCGCCAGCATGGCGAGATGCTTGCCCACCGGGGTCGAGCCCGTGAAGGTGATCTTACGGATCACCGGATGCGGGATCAGATATTCCGAAATCTCGGACGGAATGCCGTAGACCAGCTGGATTACGCCAGCTGGCACGCCGGCATCGAGATAGGCCTGCACCAGAGCTGCACAGGAGGCCGGCGTCTCTTCCGGACCTTTAAGGATGATCGAGCAGCCCGCAGCCAGAGCCGCCGAGCATTTGCGGACCGCCTGGTTGATCGGGAAGTTCCACGGCGTGAACGCGGCGACCGGACCGACCGGCTCCTTCACGACGAGCTGATACACGCCTTCGGCCCGCGGTGGCACGATGCGGCCGTATGTGCGGCGCGCTTCCTCGGCGAACCAGTCCATGATGTCGCCGGCCAGCAGCGTCTCACCCTTCGCCTCGATGAAGGGCTTGCCCTGCTCCATCGTCATGATTTTGCCGATCTCGTCGGCGCGGCTGCGGATGATGTCCGCCGCCTTGCGCAGGATCTTGTAGCGGTCGAACGGCGAAACCTTCTTCCAGGCCTTGAAGCCCTTGTCCGCAGCAGCCAGGGCGCGGTCCAGATCGGCCTTCTCGGCATGGGCGACCTTGCCGATCTCCTCGCCGGTAGCAGGATTGAGCACCGGCAGGAACTTGCCGCTCGCGCCCTTGCACCAGGCGCCATCGATGTGAAGCGAAACCTCGGGGTACATATTTCCTCCTGGACGGCTCAACGGTAGGCTTGTAGGCGGCGGATTATGGCGGAAAGCTCGGGGTCCCGCTACAGGTTGCGCCAACGCAAGCGCCCCCTCAGAATGGCGACGATCTAATCCTCGCCAGGCATGAAGCAACCAATGTCCAAGAAAAAAGTCCCCGTCTCCGCCGCCACGTCCACGCCGTCTCTGGATAACGATACCCTGGCGCGCATCGCCGCCGCCCTGGAGCGCCTTGCGCCGCCGCAGCCGCCTGCCTTCGACGACAAGGCCGCCGACGCCTATGTCTGGCATGCCGACCCGGCACCGGGCTGGCTGGAACCCGTTCCGGTGATCAATGCCGTGCCGATTTCGCTGCTGCGCGGCGTCGACCGCGTGCGCGACATCCTGCTCGACAATACACAGCGTTTCGCCAAGGGCCTGCCGGCCAACAACGCGCTGCTCTGGGGCGCGCGCGGCATGGGCAAGTCGTCGCTCGTCAAAGCGGTACTCGGTGCGATCAATGCCAAGAAAGCGCGTGCTCTGGCGCTGGTGGAGATCCACCGCGAGGACATCCCGACGCTGCCGCAGCTGCTCAAGCTGCTGCGGGCCTCGAAGCGTCGCTACATCCTGTTCTGCGACGATCTCTCTTTCGATGCCGAGGATCAGCATTACAAGTCGCTCAAGGCCGTGCTGGAAGGCGGCATTGAAGGCCGGCCCGACAACGTGATCTTCTACGCCACCTCAAACCGGCGCCATCTGCTGCCCCGCGATATGGTGGAAAACGAGCGCTCGACGGCCATCAATCCTGGCGAAGCCGTCGAGGAGAAGGTTTCGCTCTCCGACCGCTTCGGCCTCTGGCTCGGCTTCCATTCCTGCAGCCAGGAAGACTACTTCGCCATGCTGGATGCCTACTGCGCGACTTACGGGCTGAAGATCGATCAGAAGCAGCTCCGCGCCGAAGCCGTCGAATGGGCGATGACCCGCGGCTCCCGCTCCGGCCGCGTGGCCTGGCAGTTCATTCAGGATCTCGCCGGCCGCCTGGGCAAGCCGCTCACGCCGCGCAGTTCGGCTTAATAGCCGCGCGTCAGGCGACCGAGAGGAACTTCGCCGGATCGACCGCCTGGGTGCCCCGGCGGATTTCGAAATGAAGCTGCGGCTGGCTCACGCCGCCGCTGGTGCCGACGGTTCCAATCGCCTGGCCGCGGGTTACCTTCTGCCCTTTCTTGACCAGCATCTTGTCGAGATGGGCATAAGCGGTGATCCAGCCATCGGCATGGCGCACCAGAAGCAGATTGCCGAAGCCGCGCAGTTCATTGCCGGCATAGACGACCACCCCGTTTTCGGCGGCGATCACCGGCGCGCCAGCGCGAGCGGCGATGTTGATGCCGTCGTTATGCAGCCCGTCCGCTTTCGGCCCGAAGGTCGACAGGATGCGGCCGCGCACCGGCCAGGAGAATGTCCGGCCCGAACGCGGCGGCAGAACCGTTTCCTTGTCTGACTCAGGCTTGCTGGCCGCCGACGGCGCCGGTGTTGGCGCAACCGGTGCAGCGGCCTCCTGTTGAGGTGCTGACTGCTCTGCCGGCTGTTGTGGTGCTTGCTGCGCTGTCTGAGACGGTGCCTCGCTCGGCACGGGCGCGGGGCTGCGGCTCGACGGCGGCGTCTGCGCCTGCGGAACCTGCGTTGCTGGCGCCGAAGATTGAGCGGCGGGCGCGCTGCCCGGTGCGGGCAGAATTTCGACATCCACACTCCGTCCGGACGGAACCGCCGGCGGCGGTGCGGCAGCAACGGCATAGCCGGTGGAAGACGGGATCCGCAGCTGCTGTCCGACGGCGATCACGTAGGGCGGCTGCAGATCGTTGGCCTGCGCTGTGGAATACAGATCCACGCCATAGGCGCGCGAGATGCTGTAGAGCGTCTCTCCTGCCTGCACAGTATGAAAGCGGCCGCCCGGGATGCGGATCCGCTGTCCCGATTGCAGCAGGTAAGGCGGCTGCAGCCCGTTCTCGTCGATGATGGCGCGCACCGGCCGGTCGTAACGCCGCGACAGCGCATAGACCGTATCGCCCGGCTGCACCGTTATAACGCCAGGCACCATTTGCGGTGCGGCCACGACATTAGAGGCCCGACTCGCGACTGAGCTTGCTGCTGCTGACGATGTCGATAGCGGCGCGGTCGCCACTGTCGATCGCGACGGCGATGGCGACGGACGGGAACCCGCCTGGTGGTTGAACACCACCGGTGCCGGCGCCTGCTGCCCGCAGGCGGCCAGCACACCGGCCATGGCCACCACGACCAGTCTCTGTCCTATCGCACGAATCCAACGCATCGTCTTGAAGTCTAAGCCCCTTCGGCATGGGGCTCAATCGCAGGCGGATCGCGGTTTCCCGCGTCAGCCTGCCGCTTCGCGTGCGATCCCAGGCAGCAGCGGTACGAAGCGGACTGGGATCAGGCGCTCCTCCTCCACGTCATTGCCACGCCGGGTATAGCGGATGATGTCCTGCTCGGTCGCCGACACGCTGACCGGCGCCACCATGATGCCGCCCTCAGGCGACAACTGCTCGATCAAGCTGTCCGGCCGGTGATCGGCCGCGGCCGTCACCAGGATGCGGTCGAAGGGCGCCTGCTCGGGCCAGCCCTTGATGCCGTCGCCGAGTTTGGTGGTGATGTTGGTGATCTTGAGATCCGCCAGCCGCTTTTCGGCCGACTGCAAGAGAGAGCGGTAGCGCTCAATGGTGTAGACCCGGCGCGACAGCTTGGCCAGCACTGCCGTCTGGTAGCCTGAGCCGGTGCCGATCTCCAGCACCTTCATGCGGTCGCCGATCCGCAACGCCTCGGTCATATAGGCGACGACAAAAGGCTGGCTGATCGTCTGGCCCTGCGTGATCGGCAGGGCGATGTTGTCGTAAGCGTGCTTGAGGAACTGATCGGCCACGAAACGGTCTCGCGGCACCCGCTCAAGCGCAGCCAGCACGCGCGTATCGGCAATGCCTTGCCGGCGCAGCTCCATGATCAGTTGGATGACGCGGGTATCCACGACTTAAGAGAGAGCGGACTTGAGCGCCTTCATGGTCGCCGTATGAGTCAAGTCGAGCTGCAGCGGCGTGACCGAGATCGCGCCACTATCGGTGGCGCCCAGGTCGGTCTGCCGCTTGGCCTTGTTCTTCATCCGGCGGAAACCGATCCAGTAATAAGGCACGCCGCGCGCGTCCACACGGCCGTCCAGCAAAAGATCAGTCAGATCGCGCTGGCCCTGCTTGACGACCTCCACGCCGGTGACCGATTCCGCCACCACGTCGGGGAAATTGATGTTGATCAGGATGCCCTTCGGCCAACCGGCCTTGAGCAGCTTCTTGATCAGCCCCGGCGCATGATATTCGGCAGTCGCCCATTTCACCGGATGGCCATACTGAAAGCACTGGCTCATTGCGATCGATGGCACGCCCAGCAGCGTGCCTTCCATCGCCACGGCCACGGTGCCGGAATAGGTCACGTCCTCACCCAGATTGGCGCCGCGATTGACCCCCGACAGCAGCAGATCCGGCTTCTTGTCCTTGAAGATCTCGTGCATCGCGATCATCACGCAATCGGTCGGCGTGCCGCGCACCGCGAATTTGCGTGCGTTGACCTTGCGAAGCCGTAAAGGCTGGGTCAGCGTCAGCGAGTGCGACGCGCCCGATTGCTCGAATTCCGGAGCCACCACCCAGACGTCGTTCGACAAGGTCTTGGCGATTTTCTCCAACACCTTGAGGCCCGGCGCGTGAATGCCGTCGTCGTTGGAGACCAGAATGCGCATGATCAGCTTGCCTTTTCGATCTTCTTCAAACCGCCCATATAGGGCTGCAACGCATCCGGCACGCTGATGCTGCCATCCTCGTTCTGGTAATTCTCCATCACCGCGATCAAGGTGCGGCCGACCGCGAGGCCAGAGCCATTGAGCGTATGGACGAAACGGGTCTGCTTCTCACCCGGCGCACGGCAGCGGGCGTTCATGCGCCGCGCCTGCCAGTCCCAGCAATTCGAACAGGACGAAATCTCGCGATACTGATTCTGGCCCGGCAGCCAGACTTCGATGTCATAGGTCTTGCGCGCCGCACCGCCCATATCGCCGGCGCAGAGCAGCATGGTGCGGAATGGCAGGCCAAGCCGCTTGAGCACGGTCTCGGCGGCATCGGTCATCCGCTCATGCTCTTCCACCGACTTCTCCGGCGCAACGATGCTGACGAGTTCGACCTTGTCGAACTGATGCTGGCGGATCATGCCTCGCGTATCGCGGCCGGCCGCGCCCGCTTCGGAGCGGAAACACGACGTCAGCGCAGTCATGCGCCAGGGCAACTCGCTCTCGTCGATGATCAGATCGCGCGCCAGATTAGTCAGCGGCACTTCCGCCGTCGGGATCAGCCAATAGCCGACCGTCGTGCGGAACAGGTCGTCGCCGAATTTTGGCAACTGGCCGGTGCCATAGGCGGTGGCGTCGTTGACCAGAAGCGGCGGTTGCATCTCGGTATAGCCGAATTCGGTGGTGTGCAGGTCGAGCATGAACTGCCCGAGCGCACGCTCCAGCCGCGCGAGCTGGCTCTTCAGCACCGTGAAGCGCGCACCCGCCAGCTTCACGCCGGCGGCGAAATCCATGTAGCCCAGCGCCTCGCCGAGATCGAAATGCTCCTTCGGCTTGAAACCGAAAGCCTTCGGTTCGCCATAACGGCGCAGCTCGACATTTGATTTCTCGTCCAGTCCATCGGGCACGTCATCGCCGGGCAGATTGGGGATGCGCGACAGCGCATCGTTCAGCGCTGCCTCATGCTCTTTCTGCTCGGCTTCCAGGGCGGCCAGGCGATCCTTGAGCGCGCCGACCTCGGTCATCAGCTCCTGCGCCCGGGCCTCGTCCTTCTTGGCCTTGGCGGCGCCGATCTCCTTGGACAGCGAATTGCGCTTGGCCTGCACCTGGTCGAATTCGGCCTGCGCCGCGCGGCGCTTCCTGTCGAGTTCGATCAGCGCAGCCGATTGCGGTGCCAAACCGCGCCGGGCGATCGCCTTGTCGAAGGCCTCCGGATTCTCCCGGATGAACTTGATGTCATGCATTGCAAACTACCACTCAGAACCGGTCATCAGGACGCAGAAGAGGATTGCGCCCCCTCCTTAGCCTCGTCCTTTTCGGCCTCCGCCTTCTCCGCCGCCTCTTTCTTGGCGCGATCCTTCTCGATCATTTTCACGGAGAGGATGGAAATTTCGTAAAGCAGGATCAGCGGAAGCGCGAGGCCGATCTGGCTGATCACATCCGGCGGCGTCACGATGGCCGCGAAGATGAACATGCCGACGATGGCGTATTTGCGCTTCGCGGCGAGCCCGGCCGATGTCGCGATGCCGACCCGGCCCAGCAGGGTCAGCAGCACCGGCAGTTCGAAAGCAATGCCGAAGGCAAAGATCAGCGTCATCACCAGCGACAGATACTCGCTGACCTTCGTTTCAAGCTGGATCGGAATTGTGCCGTCGCCGCCCGGCGCCTCGAAGCCGATGAAGAACTTCAGCGCCAGCGGCATGATGAAGAAATAAACGAAGGCGCCGCCAATGGCGAACAACACCGGCGTGGCGACCAGGAACGGCAGAAACGCCTTGCGCTCGTGCTTGTAGAGGCCCGGCGCGACGAACATCCAGATCTGGCTGGCGATCACCGGAAAGCTGACCAGCGCCGCCGCCCAGAAGGCCAGACGGATATAGGTGAAGAAGGCTTCCTGCGGCGCCGTGAAGATCATGCGCCGGCCTTCGGTGCCGGTCGCCTCGATCAGCGGATACATCAGGATGTTGTAGATATACGGCGCGAAGAAATAGCAGGCGACGAAGGCGACGAAGATCGCCCCGATAGAATACATCAGCCGGTTGCGCAGCTCGATCAGATGATCGAGCAGCGGCATGCGAGAGGCTTCGACCTCGTCCTCCGGTTTCTGTTCACTCACGATTTCGTCTCATCCTTGGCAGGCACGGGCGCGGCCGCGACATCGGCCGGTACTTCCGCGGCTGTCGTCGCCTCAGCGGCCTTCTCCTCAGCCGGAGGCTCCATCACCGGCTGGGGCTCGGCGAATGGATCGTCGATCTTGGTGGTCTCCTGGAAGCTCTTTTCCAGCGAGCCATCGGGGTCGATGGTCTTCTTGACTTCCTTCTCCAGCGAAAAGTCGCTGACCTGCTTGGCGGCCTTGCGCAGCTCGTCCAGCTCCGCCTCGCGCACCATGTCGTCGATGCCGCTCTGGAACTCACGCGCCATGGCCCGCGCCTTGGCCGTCCACTGGCCAACCGTGCGCAGGACTTTGGGCAAGTCCCTCGGGCCGATGACCACGAGGGCGACCACCGCGATGATACCGAGTTCTGACCAGGCAATGTCGAACATCGCCGCCTACGCCGTCCGCTGGGTTATGCCGCGGCGGTTGCACGCTCCGCCGCGCATGCTGATTCAGTCAGTTCTGCGCAGACTTGTCGGCCGGTGCGCCGGTATTGGCGGCTCCGCCGGTCGGCTGGCTCTGCTGATTGATCACCGGCGGCTGACCGGCCGGCTTCTCGTCGACGTCTTCCTTCATGCCCTTGCGGAAGTTCTTGATGCCGGAGGCAAGATCGCCGGCGACTTTCGGCAATTTGCCGGCGCCGAAGATGATCAGAATCACCAGCAGGACGATTAGCCAGTGCCAAAAACTAAAGCTACCCATACCCTTATCTCCTCCTACGAGAGGCCTGCCCGGCTTCCGCGGGGCGCCTGCCGACGCAGGGCCGCACTATGGCAGAGGTAGCGCGGGGAAGGCAATCTTTCACCCCCTCACGAGGCGGGAAAAACGAAGCAGAACTCTGGGTTAAGACCAAACCGTATTGTCGCACCCAGCGGGGGCAGCGGCCCCGCGGGCAATCGTGCCGCCAGTCTCATTCCGGCGCCTGTGATTTCCAGGCGACGATAGGCCCCCAAGGCCGTCGCACGCTCCACCGTCAGCGCCACTCCGCCTTCGTCCTGCTCCTGCAGCGCCTCGGGGCGGAACATCAGAATGGCGGAACTGCCCTCGCCCAGTTGCGGCGCCGCTACGGCGCCGAAAGGTGTATGCACCCTGCCGCCTTCAACCCGTCCCGGGATTTCATTGGTTTCGCTTAGAAAACGTGCAACGAACGGCGTGGCCGGCGCGGCGTAGACGCGATCCGGCGTGTCGATCTGCTCGATCCGGCCTGCGCGCATGATGGCAATCCGGTCGCTCATCCGCATTGCCTCTTCCGGATCATGAGTGACCAGCAGAGTCGCCGTGCCGGCCTGTTTTAGCACCGCCACGGTCTCGTCGCGGATCTGGTCGCGCAGGCGGCTGTCGAGGCTTGAGAACGGCTCGTCCAGCAGCATCACGCGCGGCTCCGGCGCCATTGCGCGGGCCAGGGCGACGCGCTGCTGCTCGCCACCGGAAAGCTGATGCGGATAGGCATCGAAATGACCGCCCAGGCCGAGCCGGTCGGCCCAGAGCTTGGCCCGCGCCCGCCGTTCGGCCTGCGGCAGGCGGCTCAGGCCGAAGGCGATATTGTCGGCCACGCTCAGATGCGGGAACAGGGCATGATCCTGGAACACCATGCCGATATGGCGGCGCTCGGTCGGGATATTGACGCCGCGGCCCGCCACCACCTCGCCGCCGATGCGCACCTCGCCCTGCTGCAGATCCTCAAGACCGGCCGCCAGGCGCAATGTCGTGGATTTGCCGCAGCCGGACGGCCCCAGAAGGCCGAGGATTTCGCCGGGCTTTACGCTTAGACTGACCTGCTCGACGGCGCGGCGACTGCCGTAACGATGGCTGACCGCGATCAGGTCCAGGCCGCTGGCTTGTCCCACCGGTTCAGCCATGGCGGAACTCAGTCATTCTGGCGGTTGGGCACGTCGTCGTCTTTGTCGGACTCGTCGTCTTTATCGGACTCGTCATCATCGTCCGCGTCATCATCGTCCGAATCATCATCGTCCGAATCATCGTCGTCCGAGTCATCGTCGTCCGAGTCATCGTCGTCGTCGGAATCCTCGTCCGCATCCTGGTCATCGGACTCGTCTTCGTCGTCCGCGCCGTCATCCTCATCGGAGGCCGCTTCCGCCTTCGGCGTCTCTTCCTCGGGGATCAGCGGCTCGAGGAATTCGCGGCCGTCATCGTCCTCATCCAGTGGATCTTCCGGCGCGACATCCAGGGCCTCTCCTGGCATCGGGATACCGCCGCTCGCCGGCAGGGCTTCCAGCAGGCCGGAAGCGCGCAGTTCCTCAAGGCCCGGCAGCGCATCGATGCTCTCAAGCCCGAAATGCACCAGGAATTCGTCGGTCGTGCCGTAGGTGACCGGGCGGCCAGGCACGCGGCGGCGGCCGCGCACCTTCACCCACTCGGCTTCCATCAGTACGTCCAGCGTGCCCTTGCTGAGGCTGACGCCGCGGATCTCCTCGATCTCGGCGCGGGTGCAGGGCTGGTGATAGGCGATGATCGCCAGGGTCTCGATGGCGGCGCGCGACAGCTTGCGCTGCACCTGACGGTGTTCTTCCAGCAGATACTGCAGGTCCGGCGCGGTCATGAAGGCCCAGCGGCCGGCGACCTTCTTCAGGATCACGCCACGGCTGCGATACTGATCCTCCAGTGCGGCCAGCACGGCCGGCACGCGGGTGCCCTTCGGCAGGCGCTTGCGCAGCGTGGCCTCGTCCAGCGGCTCGGCCGCGGCGAACAGCAGGGCTTCGGCCATGCGCACGGCGGCGGTGAAGGCCTCTTCCTTGTCGGCCTCGCTCTTCTCGCCATTCTCGTCGTCGCCGTCGCCGTTTTCTTCGTTCTGGTTATCGCTCGCGCCGGCCTCGTCGGCGCCGCTCTCACCATCTGCAGCATCGGCCTCGGCCGCAGGCGTCTCGTCGCCCTGCTCGGCTTCCGTCATTGCTTCGACGGCCACAGCTTCGTTTTCCTCTTCCGGCCGTTCGTCGACCGGCAGCGCATCATTCGACTGCATCACTTACTCTTCCGAAGGGGCCGCCGGCTGCGCATTGGCCTGGCGGCGGATGTAGATGGGACCGAAGGTTTGCACCTGCTTCAGTTCGATCAGGCCCTGCTTGGCCATTTCGAGGCTGGCGTTGAACGTCGAGGCGAGCGCCGAGCGCACGGTGAACGGATCGTCCAGCTCGGCCGGCAGGAAGGCCTGCAGGGTCGCCCAGTCGGGGATCTGCCCGATCATGTTACGCAGCCGCGCCAGCGCCTCCTCCACCGAGACGATGCGACGGCGCGCCATCTTCATGGTCAGCGCTTCGGTCGAGCCCTTGGAGGCACGGAACTCGGCATAGGCTTTCAGCAGCTCGTAGAGCGTGGCGTTGTAGACCGACTTGCGAATGACGCGCACACCTTCCGGCTTGCCGCGCAGGAACATCGCCAGGCCGACCTGGTCGCGCTGCATCAGCTGGTCGGCAACCTTGCGCATGGCCTCCAGGCGCTGCAGCTGCAGCTGCAGGCGGGCCGCCATGTCGGCACCCGACGGCTCGCCTTCCTTCTCAGGCTCGGGCACCAAGAGGCGCGACTTCAGATAGGCCAGCCAGGCCGCCATCACGAGATAGTCGGCGGCGATCTCGATGCGCACCTTGCGCAGTTCCTGGATGAAGGCGAGATACTGCTCGGCCAGCGCCAGGATGGAGATGCGCCGCAGGTCGACCTTCTGCTCGCGCGCCAGCGTCAGCAGGACGTCGAGAGGACCTTCGAAGACATCCAGATTAAGAACGAGCTGCTCGCCGACGCGAACGCCGCCTGCCCCTTCCAGGCCATCGCGCTGCGCCTGCTCGAACGGCTCGGAGGCCTGTACCTCAGCCGGAACGGCCTCAGGCGCGGAATCGGGGGTATTCGCGGGTTCGGTCACAGCGTTAAATCCAGCTTCGGGGCAGCGGTGTTAACCGCTGTGCCCGGACAACACAAGCAGGATATCCCGCAGGCCGGCAATGATCGGCATAATCAGCTCGAACAACGGGTTCCAGGCACTGCCGAATTGGCTGGCCGCAAAGGGGACGACCAACAGCAGAATCAGCAAAATGACCATGCCATAGCGCTCCAGCCGGGCCAAGGGCCGTGCCAGCACCAGCGGCAGCCAGCCAACCGCCACCCGCCCGCCATCCAGCGGCGGCAAAGGTATCATATTAAAAACGCACAATATCAGGTTGATAAGAATAGCATTTTGAAGATTCATCGCGATCCAGGTGCCAAGCGTCTCACTGAAATACGGCACCAGATGGAACAGCAGCATGGCCGCATAGGCCTGCCCCAGATTGACCAGCGGCCCGGCAATCGCCACCACCGCCATGTCGCGGCGCGGCGACGGCAGGTTCCAGAAGTTCACCGGCACCGGCTTGGCCCAGCCGAACAGGAACGGTGCCCGCAGCAGCAGCAGCATGCCCGGGATCAGGATCGTGCCGACCGGATCGACATGGCGCAGCGGATTGAAGCTGACCCGCCCCTGCCGCAGGGCCGTGTCATCACCCAGTTTCCAGGCGACCCAGCCATGGGCGGCCTCATGCAGGGTGATCGCCAGCAGAACCGGCAGCACCCAGGCCGAGGCTTCGAAGATGAACCCGACGATATCGCCGCTCACGCGCCTGCCTGCTCCATCAGCCGGCCATAGCGCTCGCGCTCGGCAGCGCCAAACGGCGCGGGCTTGGCCGGCAGGCTGGCACGGGCGCGTCCGATCCGCTCCGCCGCCGCTTGCGTCATCGCCGGCAGAGCCGCCAGCAGCGCCTGCATCTCAGCGAGGTCGCCCGAGCAATGCAGCACCAGATCGCAGCCTGCCGCCAGCGAGGCAGCACCCGTTTCGGCCGGCGCGCCCTTCAGCGCCTTCATGTTGAGGTCGTCGGAAATCAGTACGCCGTCGAAGCCGATATGGCCGCGCACGATCTCGGCGATCACCTTCGGTGACATGGTTGCGGGCTGCGCCGGATCAATGGCGCTGTAGACGATATGCGCCGTCATCGCCCAGGGCGCGTCCTTCAGGGCCTTGAAGGGGCGGAAATCGCTGTGCTGCATGGTGGTGATATCGGTATCTACCACCGGCAAGTCCAGATGGCTGTCGATATGCGAGCGGCCATGACCCGGAATATGCTTGATCACCGGCAATACGCCGGCATCCGTCAGGCCGCGCATCACCGCCCGGCCGATCGCCGCGACGGTTTCCGGATCGCGGCCATAGGCGCGGTCACCGATTACGTCATGCGCACCTTCGATCGGCAGGTCGGCCACTGGCGCGCAATCGACATCGATGCCCAAAGCCGCCAGTTCCGCGCCGATCCAGCGCGAATTCAGATAGGCCGCTTCTTCGCCAGCCTGACGGTCGCGTTCGAACAGCGCGCCGAACACTGCACCTGGCGGGAATTTCGGCCAATGCGGCGGTTTCAGCCGGGCGACGCGGCCGCCCTCCTGATCGATCAGCACCGGGGCTTTATCGTTGCCGACAATGCCGCGGAAATCGCTAATCAGCGC
The DNA here is from genome assembly GCF_937960835.1 of uncultured Ferrovibrio sp. GTDB lineage: Bacteria > Pseudomonadota > Alphaproteobacteria > Ferrovibrionales > Ferrovibrionaceae > Ferrovibrio. The sequence continues at coordinate 102,851 of NZ_CALGPC010000017.1, read as the reverse complement.
TTTGACTTGCGCGGGATTGTCGATGTTGCGGGCGAACACGATCAGGCCGAGCGGCTTGCGCACGCCGAACAGCACGCGCTCTTCCGCCGTCAGTTGCAGGCCCTGACAGCCGACGATGACGGGCGCGTAGGCGCTCCAGTCGGTGCGGTCAGCGGCCGACAACGATGCAGCCCTGGTTCTTGGCAGCGAGCTGCTGGCACACCGCCTGCGCCGCAGCACGGTCCTTCAGCGGCCCGGCCTGCAGGCGAATGAAGGTCCCCTTGTTCGGAATCTCGACACGCTCATAGGAGGGCGACAGATCGCCCAGGATATCGGGATATTTCTTCTGCAACTGGCTCCAGGTCGACTGCGCCGCAGCCTGATCCTTCAGCGAGGCGAGCTGGACCTTCGCCGTGCCGCCTGGCGAAGCGACTCTTGCCGCCGGCTTCGGCGCGGCAGCAGTCTGCGTGCTGGCCGGCTTCTCAGTTGCCTTCTCTGCTGTCTTTTCAGCTGCCGTCTCAGCAGACTGGTCAGCGGACTTGGTCTCTGTCGAGCCAACAACGCTCGGGCTCGGCACTGGACTCGGGGCCGTGGTCTGGTTCGGCACGCCGTTGGTCGGCCGCATCGGGATCGTTATCCCACCATTCGCAGCGCCATTGCCCGTGGGCGCAACGGCCACGTTGGGCTGCGGCGCGGACGGAGCTGCAGTCGGCGCGGGCGGCGCAATGGGACGCTCAGGCGGCGGCAGCAGACGCTCGGTCTGCGGCCCCTGCTGATTGGTGTTGCCGGTGATGCGCTCGTAGATCTGCTTGTCCTGATTGGGCACCTGCATGCCACCGGGATTTTCCGGCGCCACCTTGGTCGGGCCCTGATCGGCGCGGATCAGCGGCGGCGCGCCGCTGGCGCCGCGCTTCACGCCTTGGTCATAGGCGAACCAGATGCCGATACCGAAGGCGGCCACCGCGCCCAGCGCAATCGCCGCAGTGATCATCTTCTTCGGATTGCCGGGAGCCTGTTCCGTTTCGCTCGGAACCGGCCGCGCATTCCGATCGGTACGCAGATCACTCATCACTCACCTCATTTCCTCGACGGGCGTCACACCCATCACCGACAAGCCGGAGGCGATCACCAGCGCAACGGCGCGCAGCATCGCCAGGCGCGCACGGGTCAGGTTCAGATCGTCCGGCAGAAGGAAGCGCACGCTGGTATCGTCGCGCCCCACATTCCACAGGCCATGGAAGGCCGCCGCCACATCCTGCAGATAGAAGGCAACGCGGTGCGGCTCATGCGCCTCGGCGGCGCTTTCCACCAACCGAGGCCAGTTGGCTAGCAGCTTGATCAGGGCCAGTTCCGAAGGATGATTGAGCAGGCTCATATCCGCCTGCGCCAGCGCACCGTCTCCGGTGTCGATCTGCGGCACTTCGCCGGCCGCATTGCGCAGCACCGAGCAGATGCGCGCATGGGCGTACTGCACGTAGAAGACCGGATTGTCCTTCGACTGTTCGGTCACCTTCTTGAAGTCGAAATCGAGCTGCGCGTCGTTCTTTCGCGTCAGCATGATGAAGCGCACGACATCTTTGCCGACTTCATCCACAACGTCGCGAAGGGTTACGAAAGTACCGGCCCGCTTGGACATTTTCACCGGCTGGCCGCCATCCAGCAGATTGACCATCTGCACCAGCTTGACGTCCAGATCGGCCTCGCCGTTGGAAATCGCTTTTACGGCGGCCTTCATGCGCTTCACATAGCCGCCATGATCGGCGCCCCAGACGTCGATCATCTTCTTGAAGCCGCGCCGGTACTTGTCGTCGTGATAGGCGATATCGGCGCCGAAATAGGTCCACGAGCCGTCCGATTTCTTCAGCGGGCGGTCCGTGTCGTCGCCGAATTCGCTGGCCTTGAACAGTTCCTGCGGCCGCGGCTCGTAATCGTCGGGCACCTTGCCCTTCGGCGGTTCCAGCACGCCGGTATAGATCAGGCCACGCTGCTTCAGCCGGTCGAAGGCATGCTGCACCGCGCCGGAATCATGCAGCGCCTTTTCCGACGTGAAGATCTCGTGATGGATGTTCAGTGCGGCGAGATCCTCGCGGATCACCGCCATCATGGCGTCGGTCGCTTCCTGGCGGAAAAGCTGCAGCCATTCCTGCTCGGGTGCGGTCTTGAACTTGTCGCCGTATTTCTTGGCCAGGGCCTCGCCCACCGGCTTCAGATAGTCGCCGGGATAAAGCCCTTCCGGGATCTCGATGGTCTCGCCCAGCGCCTCGCGGTAGCGCAGATGCGTCGAGCGGGCCAGCACGTCTACCTGCGCGCCGGCATCGTTGATGTAATATTCGCGGGCAACCTGATAGCCGGCCTTGGCCAGCAGCGCCGCCAGGGCATCGCCAAACACCGCGCCGCGGCAATGGCCGACATGCATCGGGCCGGTCGGATTGGCCGAGACATATTCCACATTCACCGGCTCGCCCGCGCCCAGGTCGCTGTCGCCATAGGCCGTGCCTGCCTTGAGGATCACGCCCACCTGGCGCTGCCAATAAGCCGTGTTGAGCCGCAGGTTGATGAAGCCGGGACCGGCTATCTCCACCGCCTCGACCGCCTCATGGGCTTCCAGCAGCGGCTTGATCTGCTCGGCCAGCGCCCGCGGCGCCATCTTGGCCGGCTTGCCCAGCACCATGGCCACGTTGGTCGCCAGATCGCCATGCGACGGATCGCGCGGGGGCTCGACGGTGATGGCGGACAGCGGCAGTTCACCGGCCAGCACACCCTGTTCGGAAAGACGCTGCACGGCCGCCATGATGGCGCGGCGGAATTCAGTAAAAACGTTCATTTCGGAAGGCTTTTTCTTAATCGTCCTGATTCGGGGCGGACACTACCGACTGCCTGCCTGAGCCGCAACACGCCCCGGTTAAATTGACTTCCGCGCGCGGTTCCCTAAATTGCTGATAGAGTGTGGCAAATTATTGGTAAACCGAGTGTAAATGCCGATGACCGAGACAGCACAACCTGAAGCCAAAACGGCATCTGCCGCGCCGGCCACCTTCAACGGTGACCCGGTGGGTCTGACGGCTTCGGCTGCGCGTCGCATCCGCAAGGTGGCCGAGGCCGAGGGCAACCCGGCGCTGGCGCTGCGGATCAGCGTTTCCGGCGGCGGCTGCTCCGGCTTCCAATACGCCTTCTCGCTCGACGAGACGGAGACCCAGGACGACATCGTCATCGAACGCGACGGCGCCAAGGTCTATATCGACAGCATTTCGCTGGAATACCTGCGCGGCGCTGAGATCGATTTCGTCGAAGACCTGTCCGGCGCCGGCTTTCAGATCCGCAACCCGCTGGCTTCCTCGTCCTGCGGCTGCGGCAATTCGTTTTCGATCTGATCTGCCCCGCCCAGCCTATACCAACCTATAAACGTCATGCTCGGGCTTGGCCCGAGCATCCCCGAGTTCTTTTTCTATCCAAAGAATAAAACTCGGGGATGGCACGCCCAGGGCGTGCCATGACAATTTGTGTTGTCTGGTATTTCCCCTGATACTCCTGCCATGCGAATCACCACCTGGAACGTCAATTCGATCAAGGCGCGGCTGAACAACGTGACCGAATGGGTCCGGGCGGCCAGGCCGGATGTCATCATCTTCCAGGAGATCAAATGCCAGGATGCCGACTTCCCCTCGCTGGAATTCCAGTCGATGGGCTACAGCGTCCATGTGCATGGCCAGAAGAGCTATAACGGCGTCGCCATCCTGAGCCTGCAGAAACCCGATGCCGTGCGCAACCGCCTCGACGGCGACGAAACCGATGAGCAGTCCCGCTATATCGAAGCCGATATCGCCGGCATGACGATCTGCGGCCTGTATCTGCCGAACGGCAATCCGCGGCCTGGCGAAAAATATGAATACAAGCTGCGCTGGATGCAGCGCCTTTATCGTCGTGCCCAAAAGCTGCTCGAAGACGAGCGGCCTTTCCTGATGGCGGGCGATTACAACGTCTGCCCCACCGATATCGACGTCTACGATCCGGAAGCCTTTGCCGAAGATGCGCTTTGCTGGCCGGATACGCGGCGCGCTTTCCGCAGCCTGATCAATCTCGGCCTCACCGAAGCCTGGCGGGCGCTGCATCCCACCATTCAGGACTATACCTTCTGGGATTACCAGGGCGGCTGCTGGCCGAAGAACCAGGGCCTGCGCATCGATCATTTCCTGCTATCGCCGCAACTGGCGGACAGGCTGGTGAGCTGCGAGATCGACCGCAATCCGCGCGCCAAGGAAAAAGCCTCGGATCACGTGCCGGTCACCTGCGAGATCGCCGACGCCGCATGATCTCATAAGGCGGCAGAGAAAAACGACCCGATGCCGAACCTGCCGCTCTTCCTCGTCATCCTGCTGCTGCGGCTGGCTGGCCGCACCCGCAAATTCCGCAGTGCTGAAGACCTGCATCGCGAGGTTGCCAAGGAACGCCGCGTCCATAATCCCGTGCCCCCGGCGGATATCGCCAGGCGTTTCGCCGTCACGCATCGGGAAATTCATGGCCGCAGCGTCTATACGCTGGCGCCGCGTGGCGCTTCCTCCGGCGTATATGTCTTCTATCTGCATGGCGGCGCCTATGTCTCCGGGATCACGCCGTTTCACTGGCGCTTCCTGGCGCGGCTGATCGAGGACACGGGCTGCACCGTCACTGCGCCGCTTTATCCTCTGGCACCGGAAGCCAGTCACCGCGACGCGCATCCCTTCGCGCTTGAAGCCTACCGGCAGCTCGCGGCCCAGGCGCCGCCCGACAAACTCATTTTGATGGGAGACTCCTCCGGTGGCGGGTTCGCCTTGGCTCTGGCGCAGACGCTGCTCGAACAGGGCCTGCCGCAGCCGCGCAACATCGTGCTGATCTCGCCCTGGCTCGACATTACCGCAAAGAATCCCGATATCGCCAAGGTGCAGCCGCATGATCCCTGGCTGCGCGTGCCTGGCGCATTGGAAGCCGCGCGGCTCTGGGCCGCCGGAGCCGATCCAAACGATCCGAAACTCAGCCCGATCAACGGTCCCCTCAAGGGCCTCGGCCACCTGACCTTGTTCATCGGCACGCGCGACATCCTGCTGCCCGATTGCCGCAAACTGCGCGACCGCGCAAAAGCTGAAGGCGTGCCGCTGTGTTATGTCGAAGCGCCCGGCATGATCCATGTCTGGCCGATCCTGCCGGTCCGCGAGGCCAATGCGGCGATCCGCCAGATCGCGGGCATCGTCAAAGGTAATTGCGATTAAGCCGCTGTACGGCGATCGGAAGCACGGGGTGCCGGCCGTCGCATCACTGCGACTTCGTGCCTGCCTGCATCGCTCAGCATGTATTTGAGCTGCGCCCGCGCGCGCTGCAGCTTGAACGACCAGGCCATCAGATACAGCAACGGCTTCAGCCGCACCGCACGCGGCCCGAATTCCTCTATTGTATGCGTGAGGAAATGCAGCTCGCGCGGCGGCATCAGGTTGCGCAGGACGCCTTCCAGGCTGACCCGCAATTCGGGAAAGCGGTCCGGGTAATAGCGGCCCAGATCGCACTGGCCCTTGGTCACGCGCAGGATCTTGGTCAACTGCTCGCGATAACTGCGCGGCAGGTGATAGACCATCTGTTCCGGCGAATAGCGCTGGCGGAACCCGGCCGCATGGACGCGCCCGCCAAATTCCACATCGCCGCCGGAGCGCAGCCTTGGGTCAAAACCGCCGACATGCTCGATCACCGCGCGGCGGACGAACAGATTGGCCGTGGGACCGAAACGCGCGTGGCGGAAATGGCCTTCGACGGGAAAGGCGTTCAGCCAGTCGAAGACATGGCCGGGTGTCTCCACCGTATGCCGCGGGATCACAACCGGCCCGCAGACGTAATCGGCCTCGCGCAAGGCAGCGATGCCGGCTTCGATCCAGCCCGGCTCAACCATCGCATCGGCATCGACGAAGCCGATCCACTCGCCCTTCGTCAGCACCAGTGCGCAGTTGCGCGCCATGTAGGAGCCGCCATTGGGCATAACGGCCGCCTCTTCCACGTCGTAAGCCGCGGCGATGGCGGATGCATCGGGATCGGCGCCGTCATTGCCGACAACGATCTGCACAGGTATCTGCTGCCGGGCCGCCTTCAGCGAGGCGAGCGTGCGCCGCAGGCCTTCGGCATCCTTGCCGACCGGCACGACGATGCTGAGCAGTCCGGGCATCGCCGCATGCTGAAATGCTACCGGCGCACTCATGGCAGACGCCAATGGAGGACGAGGACCTGGGGAGTCCGGAAAAACATGCCGACCACGTTTTTTTAAGTTTCAGATTTGAGGTTCAGATGATTCGTTCCTGCAGTATGGCGGATCGGCGGAACGCCGTGTTCTGATCATTTGGTGACTAGGATGAGCGCAAGCATTGCGGCGGTTTCAGCGGTTGAATTCAACTGTCCCGCGACAGCGATCGGCGCATCGCCGGAAAACCGCGCATTCTGAAAAACGCAGGAAGAAGAATATTTTACCGAGGCTCCGCGGCATAAACGGTTAGTAACTTTTTTCGCGTCATGCTTCTCCCACATCATCCCGCTCAAGAGACGACGCGGCAGCAGCAAGAAAGAGGGAAGCTATGCTGTCCAGATTCTTGCTCATCGCCGCCTTGCTCGTCGCCCTCTTCGGCGTCATCGCTCCCCTGTCCGCTCAGCACCTCCCGCACGTCCCGGCGCGCGCGAAAGTCTGCCCGCTTTTCCTCACTCTCGACGATCCGGCCTATTGCAGCCTCGGGATTTCGCCTTCCGGCCTTGCCGCCACCTCGCGGCCGGCGAAGTTCCTCGCCGATGGCTCGCGGCTCATCGCGCTCGATCAGGCGATCCTCGATTCTGCCAGCCCCACGCCGCTGCTGACCTCAGGCCCGCAGCAGCCCTTCACCTATCATCCGCTGGGCCTTACCGTGATCCGCTCGGAAGCAACTGCCTGGGACAATCCCGGCCCGGTCAGCGTCTTCCGCGCCTCCAACAGCATGACAGCCTCCTACGATCTGCCGGCGCTGGAAAAGATCCCGCTGTTCAGCGGCCTGCGCGTGACAACCGACAGCAACATGAGCAAAGCCGCAGATGAGTTCAGCGCCGAGACCAAGACCAATTCCGCCACCAGCCGCATCGGCCTGACTTACGAAGACCGTGGCGTGACCATCGCCGTCAATCCGGATGTCGCCTTCAACTGGGGCGATGCGATCGCGGATGAGACCCGCTTCGGCCTCACCAACCTGATCTCAGCCCAGCTTGCGCCCGATCTAACGCTGACGCTGATCAGCGGCTATGACAGCTTCTCCTACAGCGGCGATCCGCTGCGCAACTACAACGCCATGCGCAACCGCATTGCCGTCAGCTACCGCTATCCCGGCGGCACCCGGATCGGCGCCTTCGCCCGCATCCGCAACGAGCAGGCCTACGATGAGGACCGCACCCTGATCGGGCCGGGCCTTTCGGTGACCGCGCCGCTAGGCACGACGCTCGATCTCACCACCACCACGGAACTGAACCTGACCGAGCGCGAGATGCGCGGGGACACCGATGTCTCGGTTTCGGAAGACGGCCATCTGCACAGCTTCGGCCTGCGGCTTGACTGGCGGCCGCTGGCTCTGGCCAGCCGCGCCGTCACCATCATGGCCGCCTATACGGTGAATTACGACAGCACGCTGCGCGACACGGACGCCGAGTCCGTGCAGAATCTCGCGCGCCTTGGTCTGGCAATGAAGTTCTGAAGCCTAGTCGGCCTAGAACTAGTCGGCAGCGTCCCGCGCCGGCTCATGCGCCAGCACCACATCCAGGAAAATCTGCCCGAAGCGTTCCAGCTTGGCGGCACCGATGCCGTGGATGGTGCTCATCCGGTAGAGATTGGTCGGCCGCTTCACGGCGAGTTCCAGCAGCGTGCGGTCGGAGAAGATGAGATAGGCCGGCTGCTGCAGTTCTGACGCCAGCCGCCGCCGCAGATCCTTCAGCGCCGCCAGCAGGCGCTGATCCTCGCCCGAGAGCAGCACTTCCGCCGCCGCCGAGGCCGAGCCGCCGCGCGCAGCCTTGCCGGAGCGTCTGCCCGCCTGCAGGCTGTCGCGCCGCAGCTCCACCTTCGCCTTGCCGCGCAATACCTCACGGCCCGCCTCGGTAATGAACCAAGCGCCATGGCCGGCAATGTCGAGATCGATCAGGCCTGCGCCGTAAAGCTGGCGGAAAATCGAGCGCCAGGCATTGGCGTGATGCTCCTTGCCGACGCCGAAGGTCGGCAGCCTGTCATGCTCCAGCCGCAGGATCGCATCGGTCGCATTGCCCAGCAGGATCTGCACCAGATGCTCGGTGCCGAAACGCTGGCCGGTGCGCATCATGGCCGACATCGCCTTCTGCGCCTCGACCGTGCCGTCGAACAGTGCCACCCCTTCCTGGCAGAGATCGCAATGACCGCAGGGCTCGGCCTGCTCGCCGAAATAGGCGAGCAAGGTCTGCCGGCGGCAGCGCGGGCTTTCGCACAAAGCCACCAGCGCGTTGAAGCGCTGACGCTGCACCCGCTTGCGCTCGTCGCTCGCCTCGCCCTCCTCGATCTGCAGCCGCCGCAGCCGCATGTCGTCCAGGCCATAGAGCGTCAGCGTCTCGGCCGGCAATCCGTCGCGTCCCGCGCGGCCGATCTCCTGGTAATAGGCTTCCACATTGGCCGGCATGTCGGCATGGCAGACGAAGCGCACATCGGGCTTGTCGATGCCCATGCCGAAGGCGACAGTCGCCACCATCACCACGCCGTCCTCGCGCAGGAAGATGTCCTGGTTCTCGTCGCGCTGCGCCTTGTCCATTCCGGCGTGATAGGGCAGCGCGCGATGCCCCATGGCGGCGAGATCGGCCGCCATCTGCTCGGTGCGCTTCTTCGACAGGCAATAGACGATGCCGCTCAAACCCCGCCGCGCGGCGATGAAATCGCCGATCTGCTTGCGCGCATTGGCCTTGGGCTGCATCGCCAGATGCAGGTTGGGCCGGTCGAAACTGCGGATGAAGGTCTTCGGCTGGCTGGCGCCGAACAGCTTGGCGACGATATCGGCCCGCGTCGGCGCATCGGCCGTCGCCGTCAGCGCAATCGTCGGCACGTTTCCCAGAGCCGCCCGCACCTCGCCCAGAGCCAGATATTCCGGCCGGAAGTCATGGCCCCATTGCGAGACGCAATGCGCCTCGTCGATCGCCAGCAGGCAGGGCTTCACCCCCGCCAGCAGCGCGAGCGTGCCATCACGCACCAGCCGCTCCGGCGCGATATACAGAAGCCGCAGGCTGCCCTCGCGCACAGCGCGCAGCACCCGCGCATTCTCTTCTTCGCTGTTGGAGGAATTGAGGCTCGCGGCGCTGACGCCATAGCCCTGGAGCTGCCGCACCTGATCGCGCATCAGCGCGATCAGCGGCGAGACCACGACGGTCAGGCCGCCGCGCACAATGGCCGGAAGCTGATAGCAGAGCGACTTGCCCGAGCCAGTCGGCATCACCGCCAGCACGTCTTCGCCATTCAGCAAGGCGGCAACGATCTCCGCCTGGCCGGCACGGAAACTCTCGAACCCGAAAACCTGATGAAGCGCGGCCTCGGCCGCGGCGAAGCTGGATGACATCCCGACCGCATCTGCGGCACCGATTCGCCGCGTGTCATCCTGGATAGCAAAATTCGCCCCTTGCCGCGACCGCTGCAGCGGCTTTGCTCCGCCTCACAGGCATCAATGCGGCGCGATTTGGCGAACAACCGCCGATTTACAGCTCTTCGATCCTGTCGATGCGGTCCGGATAGAAGGCCAGATGATTCCTGATCGCCGCCATGGCGGGATAAGGCTCTTCGTAGCTCCAGACGGCATTCTCCGCCTCTGCCCCATCCGCCACCAGGCTGTAATAGGCGGCATCGCCCTTATAGGGGCAATGCGTGGCATGATCGGTGCGGCGCAACGCCGTCATGTCGGCATCCTCGCGCGGAATGTAGAGAACGGCCGGATAGCTCGCCTCCTTCAGGCTCAGCGCGCGCGTGCTGTCGGCCACGACGCGGCCCCTGAAATGCACGCGCACGTGCTTGGGATGCGGCGTGATCGCGATCGGATGGTCGGACCCCGGTTCTTTATGCTCGGGTTCTCTATGTTCTGCATGCTTTGCACTCATGGCTTGCGCTCCTGGGGTTGGCCTCCGCTACTCAGCGCAGGTAGAGCGCGCGGCATGCAAATCCAGAGCCTCCTGTCTCTTTGATCGCCTTCCGAACAGCCACGAGAATCCGGCGCGGATCATTCGGACCATCCGAGCAAAGGCCGCATCGATAGCCTGCGCACGCAAGGCCAGCGCGCGGTCGCGGTAGTAATCCATCTCGGCGGCGGGAATGCCGCGCATCAGGCCGTAGCGTCCTGCCATGCCGGCGCCTGACATACTGGCGCCTGGCATACCGGCACCTGGCTCGCTGCCGCCCGGATAACCGCTCCTCAAATGACGTCTGCCCGCATGGCCGCAATATTGGTCAGGCTGCTTCATGGCGCCCTCCGCTTCATGCCGCTTGTTGGCGATTGCATGAAGGGAATATTGCGCAGCCACCCCAATCACGTAAAATGAATAATAATGATGCAATCCATCAGAAATTGAGAATATGGAACTCTCCGACCTGCATGTCTTCCGCACCGTTGTCGAAGCCGGCGGCATCACCCATGCGGCCAAGCGCCTGCACCGCGTGCAATCCAACGTCACCGCACGCATCCGCAAGCTGGAAGAGGATCTGCAGGTGCAGCTTTTCGTGCGCGAAAGCCGCCGGCTGCAGCTCACGCCGGCCGGACGCACCCTGCTCGGCTATGCCGATCAGCTTCTTGGCCTCGCCGCACGCGCCCGCGAGGCGCTGCACGACACGACGCCGCGAGGCCTGTTGCGCATCGGCACGATGGAAAGCACCGCCGGTGTGCGGCTGCCGGCGCCGCTGGCGGAATATCACCGCCGCTATCCCGAGGTGCAGATCGAACTGGAGATCGGCTCGCCGCGCACTCTGATCCCGCGCCTGCTCGACGGTACGATGGATGTCGCACTGCTGGCCGAGCCTTTCGAAGGCGGCATCGCGGCGCTGGATGCGCGCTTCGATCACCGCGTTGTTTTCGTGGAAAACCTGGTGCTGGTTTCGGCCGCCAATCATCCGCCGATCCGGCGGCCGCAGGATGTGAAGGTCGGCACGGTGCTCGCCTTTCATCCTGGCTGCTCTCACCGCGAAAGGCTGCTCGCCTGGTTCACGCGCGGCGGCGCCAATCCTGGCCGCGTGGTGGAGCTCTCTTCCTATCATACGATGCTCGGCTGCATCGCGGCGGGCATGGGCGTGGGCCTGATGCCAGCCAGCGTGCTGCAGAATTTCAGCGGTAGCGACCGCCTGCGCACGCACAAGCTCCCGCCGCCCTTTCACAAGGCGCAGACCGTGATGCTCTGGCGCAAGGAAATGCCAACGCCGAAAGTGCTGGCGCTGGCGGAGATACTGGAGAAGGGGCGGGCAAGTGCGTAAAGAATGGTGAACGATTGGTCGGGCTGTTGACTGAAAGGAAACAACAGGTAGCCATCACTTAGCTTCCGGCCATACAATCTCACACATCTTGTCGAACCCCGCACAACACGCACGTCTTAAAGCCAAATTGATCGACGTATATGTAGGCAGATCTACATCGAGCAACCTGACATTTTCCCAAGCTCAATGACCTTAAGTTTCCGCAGGTACTATGCCAAAGTCGATTGACTTGCTTTGTAATACGCTTGCCTAGCTTTCTGATCGCCGTCCCATTCGTCCACACCCGATGATGCAAGCGTCATCGGAACGTACAAGGCCGTCAACCACGCTTGATTGAAAAGATCTAGACTTGCTTGTTCCAAACTCTCGGAAGCAGGGGCATCTATTATATCATAATTCAATTGTTCTCGTGTTATCAGCTTTTCCAATTCGCATCTTCTCTCCGACGCCTTTCAAATTTGTCACAAACTTTGTTGTATTCGATAAAATCTGTTGTCAGGCATTCATAATATTCTTTGAAAATTCTGTTATCGACATTTCTCAATTCCTTCCGTCGATTAATCATTATGGATCCGAGATGCTCGTATATGATGTCCTCGTCATACATTCCTTGCTTTAGGCCGATACTAATAGCCTCAAAAAAATTCAGCACAGTGCGCACAGAATCCCCTAGCTCTTGCTCCCTACTTGGATCAAAAGAGATTCGTTTTTCACTTATATTGTAGAAGATTCGCGCAGAAGCACTGATCACTGGATCGCTATCGTAGCGATCGCATGCCTGCAACGTTGCCCACAGTTTCTGCTGTCGAATTGCATTGCGCAGCTGCTGCCATGCGACTACTACCAGCAAAGCTGTAAAGAAAGTTGTCAATAAGGCGACATAGAAATTTCCGATGTCAACGGCGAAGCAATAACCGAAAAGGCATTCTTCTCTCGTCGGCATGCTTTCCCCGCCAGACGGTTAGTTTGTACTTTTCTTATTCCCTAGGGCATCAATCTAATATCGATCCCGTTATCTCCGCCAGCTTGTAGTGATTCCTATTGCGATCACACGATCTACGCACATACGCCTTCAGCCAATGAATACAATGTTATGTGGGGCAAGCTGTGGGGGATGTACTGGAAATACAAGAGTAACGCGCGGACGCCCGGTAACGGATTTAGTATCGCCCTAGGCACGCCTTTCCCTTGGAACGCGCCTCCTTTCCCCGCGTTGCTGTGAGGCATGTCCACGCTCAGCATTCGAGGGAAGCCTTGCCCATAGACATCGTCACCCTGCTCGGCGCGCTGGCCGGAACGGCTTCCACCATCAGCTTCGCGCCGCAGGCCTGGAAGGTGATCAAGTCGCGCCAGACCGCCGACCTGTCGCTGCGCATGTATCTGATCACCGTGACCAGCTTCGCGCTCTGGCTCGCCTACGGCATCTCGCTCGGCGAATGGCCGCTGATCGTCAGCAATGGACTGTGCCTGCTGATGTCGGGTTTCATCCTAGTGATGAAGCTGGCGCCGCAGAAGGTGAAGCACGAGATCGCCGACACGGTCGATCCGGCGGCGAGGGACTGAACGGCCCGGGCATGACGCCTTTCACAGACGACGCCTTGCCTGTGACCTTGTACTCGGCGCCACCCTCACCCTCCCGCCGCTGCGCGGCGGGTCCTCCCTCTCCCGCAAGCGGGAGAGGGTAATGGCGCGCTTCATTCCCTCTCCCTGGGAGATGAAGGGAGAGGGTCTTGCGCTCCCTCTTGCCACCCGGCCGCCTATCGCTGGTTGCATGCGCGCCGCGGCTTAGGGTGGCCCAGCGCATCACACCAGCCTGCCCCGCGCAAACACGGCCCCGGCGTCCCGCTCCCGGGCCGCCGCCGCCTTTGCTCCAGCCGTGAAGCCCGCCGTTATGCCGGCTGGTGCACCCGCCCCTTTGGGCTCAGCCGCATGCCGGCCCGCAGCCGCTTGTAGGGCAAGGTCTCGGCCCGCTCGATGAAGGCGCCGGGGCTTTCCACGGTCAGGATCTCCTCGGCGATATCGGTGAAGTCGCCGCGGAAATGCACCGTGCTCTTGACGCCGACGATCTGGCGCTGGCCCGGCTCGATGCCGAGATGGCGATACATCTCCTTGTCGGCCGCCTGCACGCGAATCGAGTTGACTACGAGGTCAACGCCGCCCCCATTCGGTGTCGGGCACTGCAGCCGCGCCATCGGGCCGAGCGCCATGCGCGTGCCCTTGTAGAAAGGCCCCGTGCAGAGGAATTTGCCGTCGCCGAGCTTCGCCACCTTGAAGCGGTTGCGATAGGGCTGCGCGCCGTCGAACATTTTGCCGCCGACGGCGATCTCGATCTCGCTGCCCTCGCCCGCCTGATGCGCGATCTTGGCCGCTTCCGGGTCGCAGAGCAGGCCAAGCGTCGCATCCGGCACGCCCTGCCTGATCAGCGCAGCCAAGAGGCCCGTGGTGTCCGAAGTCGCGCCGGCGCCGGGATTATCCTGCACGTCGGCCAGCACGATGGACTTGCGCGCGCCGCCGACGATCAGCCGGCGCGCCTCCTCGATGGCCTCGTCCGGCGACAGCAGCCGTGTCCTGAACTCCGCCTCACGCTCGGTGATATGGCGCGCGAGATCGTCGGCGGCCTTGTCGGCGGCTTCCTGCGTGTCGGCATAGGCGACCACCGTCGGCCCGCATTCGGCGATATCGGCCGGATGGAAGCCGGGCGAAAAACTGAGCGAGCTGACCGCGCCGCGCTCCATGTCGCCCAGCAGTTCGTAGATGCTCCTGCACGGCTCGATGAAACTGCACTGCGCCGTCAGCGGGATCAGGAACGGCAGGCGGCGGTGCGCTTTGGCCTGGCGCTTGCGCTCGCCGGTCAGCAGCTTCTCAAGCTGCCGCGCAACCCGGCCGCCAGTTACCGCCATGTCCAAATGCGGATAGGTGCGGTAGGCGATCAGCACGTCCGCATGGCGCACCATCGCCTCGGTGACGTTGGCGTGCAGGTCGAGGCTGACACCGATCGGCAGGTCCGGGCCGACGACCGCGCGGATACGGCGCAAGAGCTCGCCCTCGCCATCCTCATGGCCCTCGGTGACCATGGCGCCGTGCAGGTCGAGATAGATCGCGTCGATGCGGCCCTTCAGCGCCGCGATGCCGTCGACGATCTTCTTGGCCACGTATTCGAAGGCTTCGGTGGTGACGTAGGAAGAAGGCTGCGCCGCCGCCCAGACGATCGGCTCAAGCTGCCAGCCCTTGGGCTTGGCGCTGGTGATGAAGCCGCCGATGGGAATGTTCATCGGCTCGAAGACCTCGAAGATCGCCTTGCCCTCGGTCAGCGGCGGCCAGCCCTCGCCTTCGATGAACTTGTCAAGCGTCGCGCGGTGCGGCGCAAAGGTGTTGGTCTCGTGCTGGAAGCCGGCAATGGCAATGCGGAAGGTCATGGAGTGTCAGCCTGGTATTTTGTTGTTTGGATCAAGCTTAGACAGGATGCCGAAATGCTGTCCATGCAAAAAAGAAAGGCGCCCGAAGGCGCCTCTCATGCAAAACCCGTCATGCCCGGGCTCGACCCGGGCATGACCAATGGGTGGCTCAGATATCCGCGTAGCAATGCGTCTCCGCCTTGCCGCCCGGATGGGTCACGGCGCCGTCATGGGCATCGCCCACGGTCTGCGCGTATTTCCACAGCGCGCCGGACTGGTAGTCGGTCTTGCGCGGCTTCCACTTCTTGCGGCGACGCGCGAATTCGGCGGCGCTGACATCGACGTTGAGAATGCCCTTCTCCGCGTCGATGGTGATGATGTCGCCGTTCTTGATCAGGCCGATCGGGCCGCCGACCGCCGCTTCCGGGCCGACATGGCCGATGCAGAAGCCGCGCGTGCCGCCGGAGAAACGCCCGTCGGTGATCAGCGCGACCTTCTCGCCCATGCCCTGGCCGTAGATGGCCGAGGTGGTGGACAGCATCTCGCGCATGCCCGGACCGCCCTTCGGGCCCTCGTAGCGGATGACGATGACGTCGCCTTCCTTGTACTTGCGGGCCTGCACGGCGGCGAAGGCCTCTTCCTCGCTGTCGAACACCCGCGCCGGGCCGACATGGCGCAGGCGGGTCATGCCGGCGACTTTGACGATGGCGCCGCGCGGCGCGAGGTTGCCCTTCAGGCCGACAACGCCGCCGGTCGGCGTGATCGGATTGGTGATCGGACGCACGACATCCTGGTTCTTCGGGAACTTCACGCCCTTCAGGTTCTGCTCGATGGTCTTGCCGGTCACGGTCAGGCAGTCGCCGTGGATGTAGCCGCCCTTGAACAGCTCCTTCAGCACCACCTGCACGCCGCCGATCTCGTAGAGATCCTTGGCGACGTAGCGCCCGCCGGGCTTGAGGTCGGCGATGTAGGGCGTCGACTTGAAGATCTTTGCCACGTCGTCAAGGTCGAACTTGATGCCGGCCTCATGGGCGATGGCCGGCAGGTGCAGCGCGCCGTTGGTCGAGCCGCCGGTCGCGGCCACCACGCGGGCGGCATTCTCCAGCGACTTGCGGGTGACGATGTCGCGCGGACGGATGCCGAGCTTGAGCAGCTCCATGATCTGCCGGCCCGAGGCTTCGGCATACTGGTCGCGGGTCTCATACGGCGCCGGCGCGCCGGCCGAACCGGGCAGCGCCAGGCCAATGGCTTCCGAGACGCAGGCCATGGTGTTGGCGGTGAACTGGCCGCCGCAGGAGCCGGCAGACGGGCATGCGACGCATTCCAGCTCGTGCAGGTCGCGGTCGTTCATCTTGCCAGCGGCATGCTGGCCGACCCCCTCGAAGACGTCGACCACGGTGACATCCTTGCCGCGGAAGCGGCCCGGCAGGATCGAGCCGCCATACATGAAGATCGAGGGAATGTTGAGCCGCACCATGGCCATCATCAGGCCCGGCAGCGACTTGTCGCAGCCCGCAAGGCCGACGAGGGCGTCATAGCAATGGCCGCGCACGGTGAGCTCGGTGGAGTCGGCGATCACCTCGCGGCTGATCAGCGACGACTTCATGCCCTGGTGGCCCATGGCGATGCCGTCGGTCACGGTGATGGTGGTGAATTCGCGCGGCGTGCCGCCGGCCGCCTTCACGCCCTTCTTCACCCACTGGGCCTGGCGGCCGAGCGTGATGTTGCAGGGGGCGGCCTCGTTCCAGGTGGTGACCACGCCGACGAAGGGCTGATGGATTTCCTTCTCGGTCAGACCCATCGCGTAGTAGTAGCTGCGATGCGGTGCCCGCTCGGGACCTTCGGTCACATGGCGGCTGGGCAGCTGGGACTTGTCGATCTTCCCACCTTTTTTCACGGCCGCTTTCTTGGCTGCCTTCTTCTTCATGGCGCTGGTCACTCCCTCACAAGGCTCAAAACCGGGCCCGGAGCATACCCAGACATGACGCAGCCGACCAGTGCCAGCTTGGCCACAGCCGCCCTATTCCGGCACCAAAGGCGGCTTCCTGATCCCTTGTAGCCGCAGCAGGGCGGCATTCAGCTCGGCGCCGAAGATGAACAGCACGGCCGAGACATAGAAGAACAGCAGGGTGATGATCACGCCGCCGAGACTGCCATAGGTGGCACGGTAATCCCCAAGATTGGCCAGATAGAGCGAGAACAGGCTGGCGACTGCGATCCAGAGGAGTGTGGTCGCCAGCACCCCCGGCAGCAGCGCCCGCCATCGCAGGCAGCGGCCCGGCAGCCAGCGGTGCAGCGCCATCAGCGCCAGAATCACCACCACCACGGCGATGCTGTAGCGCAGCATGCTGTAGGCCCAGACATCCTCGGGACTGAGCGGGCTGATCCACAGGATGCCGCGCCAGATCACCGGCCCAAACACCACCAGGAGGGACAGCACCAGGAAGGCGATGCCGCCGATCACCACTGCGCCGATGCTGCGCGCCTTGCGCTGCCACCAGGGCCGCGGCTCGTCCACCCGGTAGGCATTGTTCAGCGCGATCCGCAGCGCGTCGAAGCCGTTCGACGCCACCCACAGCGCGCCCACAAGGCCCAGCGTCAGCAGCCCGCCATCGCGAGATCGCAGCACCTCGTCGATGACCGGCCGCAAGGTCTCCGCCACATCGGGCGGCAGCATGTCGAAAGCGGCATCGACCGACGCCATCCCGTCGCCATAGGTGCCAATGAACCCGGCCAGGGCGGCGAGGAAAATCAGGAACGGGAAGATCGCCAGCAGGCCGGTAAAGGCGATATGGCCGGCCAGCTCCATCGCCAGGGTATTCACCATGGCCATCCCGGCCTGCCAGACCGCTTGCAGAAAACGCCGGCCGATCATCGCCGCTGCTTCTGCTCCTGCTCATGCAGGAGCGCGGTGCAATCGCTGTCCTGCTCCAGGCCCGGCTCGATGAAGGCCAGGATGGATGCCAATGGCGTCAGCAGCACGCCGAGTGCAATCGCGCCAGCCACGCGGGCGCCAAGCGGTGCGGCCTCCACCCCAACTGCAGGCCGGCTGAACGGCCCTTTCACCGTGATCGGCGTCCGGGCACTGAACAGGCTCGGGTCTTTCGGATGGGCGGACAAGGTCAATCCCAGCTGTTCGTCCTTCAGGCTGACCCGCCCGTCCGCCGTCACGGTCGTATCCGTGGTGTCGAGCACGAATATCTGCGGAGCTATGATGCCATCGCGGATCTGGAGATCAACGACGAAGCAGCGTATGGGAACGGTCTTGTCACCGGCCGCCCAGAAACCAGCCGCTTCCTGGATATCGATACCGACGAGTTCGAGGGCCAGGTTGGACAGCGCGCCTTCGTTCATCGACAGGCGGATATCGCCATTGGCGCTGCCCAGCGACTTGCGGATCGTGTCGCCTGTCCCGCTCATGCCGATGCGGCCTTCGATCTGGCCGCGGCCGGCATCCGGCAAGCCAAGTTCGGCCAGCACGCGCTGGAGATCGAAGCGGCGCAGGCGTATGTCGTAATCCGTGCGAACCGGATCGCGCTTGGCATCGATGCGGATATCGGCATTCAGGAAACCGCCCGAGATGCCAAGACGCAGCGGGTGGATGTGCAGAACGCCATCCTGCATATCGAGCGTGAGATCCACTGCAGTCAGCGGCACGCCCGGCGCTTCCACCTTGTCGCCATGGAACCTGACCTTGGCATCGGTTTCGCGGATCTGCTGCGTCGCCAGTGGCGCATCCGGTAACACGCGCGGCGGCGGGGCTGAGGCCTGCTGCGTGCGGCCTTGCGGTGCTTCCTGCGCATCGGACGAGCGTTGCTGCCGTGCCGCTGGAGACGGCTTCGGCTCGTCCTTGATGCCGATCAGCGGGCCGATATCGCGGTAGTCCAATCGCTTCGACTTCAAGTCCGCCTCGATGCGCAAGCGTTCGCCGCCAATGTCTAGGCTGACACGCCCGCTGAGATCGCTTTGGCCCACTTTGCCGTTGAGGCTTTCGATGATCCAAATCGGACCGTCCCGCTGCAGCCGTCCTTTCAACTCGTATCGCGGCGTAGCGGGAACCGGCACGCTGGTCAGGCGCGTGAGCAATCCCATATCCGGCCCCGCCAGCAGCACGTCCAGATCGGTGCCCTCGAACTTGATGGGATCATCCAGAGTGCCTGAAATGCGCGCCCGCGTTTCGCCGGCGATCATTTCAATGGTCAATGGATACGGCTCCTCGCCCTCGCGCAGCGCCAGCAGCGACCCGCCTCTTACATTCAATGTAAACGGTTCGCCGCGGAGATTGCCCCGTCCAGTCAGACGCAGTTCCTCGCGGCCTTCCGAGCCATCGCCAACTGCGGTGGAAATTTTCGAGTTGATATCCAGCTCGGCTTTTTCATCGCGATAGATCAGCACACCTTCGTCAATTACCAGCAGACCAATCAGGGGCATTTCATCGCGCTCATCCGGTGCGGCGGCATCGGCCGCTTCTTCGGCGCCGAAGGTCCAGTTGGAAGCGCCGTCCTTCCGGCGCTCGAGCGACAGCTTGGGCTTGATCAGGTGGATTTCCGGCAGCACAGTGCGCCCGCGCAGCAATTCCGGCAGCGAGACAACGACCTCCACCTTTTCGGCGGCCAGCAATTCCGGCTCGCGCCCCCATTCGGCATTGGCGATATGGATTTCCTTGACGACGATCCGCGGCCGCAGAGTCTTCTCGCCGGAGATTGCACCGATCTGCACCTTGCGGCCCGTCTGCTCGCTCAAAATCCGCTCTGCGGGGCCATGCAGCCAGTCCCACGAGAACGCCCAGACCAGGATAGCCAAGACAAGGATCAAAAGAGCCAGAGCGATCAGGATCCAGTGCCACCACCTTCGTGGCCAGTGCCCTGTTTTGTCTGCATTGCCGTCAGCTTCAGACGCGGACATCCGCCCTGTTCCCGTAGAATTGAACCTGTCGTTATGGTTAACCCGGGAATGGGCGGGTGGGTTGCTCAGAAAAATTAACTGCCATTTAAGAAACGTTAACGGTGTCTGATGACATTTCTGGTATATGGGTGCCCATGCTGAAATCGTTGTCCCCCGCTACGTCGTCCTGACTAGGCTGGCGGATAGCTGGATTCCGCGGGCTTCCCATGCCAATCCCGAGACTGCCGAGGCCGAAGCATTCCGCTGGCGCCGCATCTACGGCCCCGCGCATACCCGCGTAGCCGAATACTGGGTACCGGAACGGCCGCATCATCGCGTGGCCACTGCTGCTCCGACCACCCTTCCCGCGCCGTTGAATCTGTCCGCGACAGACCTTCCGGTGGTTTCCGCCACAGTGCTTCCTGTGGCCGCGAAATGCGATTGCCTCCCCTGGCGTGAAACCGCCCTGCGCGCCTTCGGCCTCTATCTTGGCTTCTGCCTCGCCGACCGGGCGCTCGAACTGCTGATCCTGCTGGCCGGCTAAACAATTACGGTATCGGGACGCATCGGTTAAAGTGCGGGATCGTTTTTCGATTCCCACCGGTTTCCTCCCATGCTTTCGGTCGTTTTCGCCATCGTTCCGATCTTCCTGCTGATCGCCATCGGTACGGTGATGAAGCGAGGCAATTTCCCCGGCGATGCCTTCTGGCCGCTGGCCGACAAGACCACCTACTTCCTCTTCTTCCCCGCCCTTCTGATCGACAATCTTTCGAACGCAAAGCTTGGCGATCTGGACCCTACCGGCATGCTCGGCGCGCTGTTCATCGCGCTGCTGCTGCAGGCTGGACTGGTCTATCTGCTGCGGCCTCTGGCCAAGGTGGATGGACCAGGCTTTACCTCCGTCTTTCAGGGCGCGGTACGCTTCAACACCTTCGTCGGTCTTGGTGCAGTGGCCGCACTGGAGGGCGGCGCAGGCATCACGCTTTTTGCTGTTGCCATCTCGCTCGCGATCCCGGTGATCAATGTCATGTGCGTGCTGACTTTGGCCCGCTACGGCGCCCATGGTCAGGGCAGCAGCCTGAAGGATCAGGTCCTCTTCCTGATTAAAAACCCGCTGATTATTGCGTGTCTAATTGGCATTGCGCTCAACGTCCTGGATTTATCGCTGCCGCCCGGCATCGCGCCTGTGTTCAAAATGCTGGGCAGCATGGCTGCGCCGATGGGTCTGCTGACGGTCGGCGCCGGCCTGCAATGGGAAGCGGCGCGAGCCGGCGGACGCGCGGTCGGGCTTGCCTGTGCCTTGAAGCTGCTGATCTACCCGGTGGTGCTCTACGCCTTGAGCCGCGTCTGGGGACTTGGCTCTTTGGAAACCAAGGTGCTTGTCCTGTGGGGCACCATGCCGACGGCGAGCGCCAGCTATATCCTGGCGCGGCAGATGGGCGGCGACGCGCCTCTGGCGGCAGCGATCATCACGGTGAGCACGATCCTTGCCTTCATCACCGTGCCGATCTTCATGCTGATGATCGGGGTCTGAGCGCCTTCTGGAAAATCAAGCTTTGGGGAAATCGAGCCCCATGGCCTCGTAGCGCTCCGGATCGTCGCCCCAATCCTCGCGGACCTTGACGAACAGGAAGAGATGGACGCGGCGCTCGAACTGCTTCTCCATCTCCAGGCGGGCCGCGGCGCCGATACGCTTGATCATCGAGCCCTTCTCGCCGAGGACGATTTTCTTCTGTCCTTCACGTTCGACGAAGATCACCTGTTCGATGCGGGCCGAGCCGTCCTTCTGATCCTTCCAGTTTTCCGTCTCGACGGTGGTGGCGTAAGGCAGCTCGTCATGCAGGGCACGATAGACCTGCTCGCGGGTAATCTCCGCCGCCAGGAAACGCATCGGCACATCGGCCAGCTGATCTTCCGGGTAAAGCCACGGTCCCGCCGGCATCAGCTTCGCAAGCGCACGCCGCACGTCATCCACGCCGCTACCTTTTGACGCCGAAATCATGAAGGTCTGCTCGAAGGGATAGGCATCATTCAGTGTCTTCGCCAATCCGAGCAGCTTCTCACGCGCGATAGTGTCGATCTTGTTCAACGCCAGAAGAACGTTCTTCCGCTTGCGCTCGTTCAACGCATCGACGATGGCGCGGCTTTCGTCATCAAATCCCTTCGCGGCATCGATCAGAAGCAAGACAGCGTCGGCTTCGTCGATCCCGCTCCAGGCTGCCGCCACCATGGCGCGATCCAGACGGCGCTTCGGCTTGAAGATGCCCGGCGTGTCGACGAAGACGATCTGCGTTTCGCCTTCCATGGCGATAGCAGTAATGCGTGCCCGCGTGGTCTGTACCTTCGAGGACACGATCGAGACCTTGGCGCCGACAAGCTGGTTCAGCAGCGTCGATTTCCCGGCATTCGGCGCGCCGACAATGGCGACGTAACCGCAATGGGGCGACGTCGGAGAACTGGGTGTCTCGCTATTCATGTTTTTGAGATATCAAGCTTGCTCAACAAACGCCCGGCGGCTTCCTGCTCGGCAGCACGCTTCGAGCCGCCTTTGCCGGTTTCAGGCTCGCCATTGCCTAGGCGCACGGATACGGTGAAATGCGGCTCGTGCGGCGGGCCTTCCTGGCTGACCACCTCGTAGCGCGGCGCGGCCATGCCGCGCGCGGCCGCCCATTCCTGCAGCGCGGTCTTGGCGTCTTTCGCCGCGCCCGCAGAGAAATCGCCCAGCATCGGCTCCATGTAGCGGCGCACAAAGCGCTCGGCCACTTTCAGCCCGCCATCGAGATACAGCGCCGCTACCACAGCCTCGCAGGCATCCGCCAGGATGGCCGGCTTGCCCGCGCCGCCGGAATCGCGCTCGGACCGCGAAAGCTGAATGAAATCGCCAAGACCAAGGGACTGGGCAAAGCGGGCAAGACTGTCCTGCTTCACCAGCGCGTTGTAACGCAGCGCCAGTTCACCCGCTTCGGCCTGCGGGAAACGCTCGGCCAGCAAGGTGGCGACGATCAGCCCCAGCACCCGATCGCCGATGAATTCCAGGCGGTTGTAGTCGCGCATCGGCGGGATCGCGTCGGCGTTTTTCTGCCGGGCGGATTTCGATCGGCTGCGCCGCGGATTGGCGGACGGATGGACCAATGCCTCTTCCAGCAGCTTGGGATCGTTGAAGCGATGGCCAAGCGTCCGCTGCAGGTTCTCAAGAGCCGTTATACGAAGATCAGCAGTCACGCAGCGCCTCAGTCGATGCCGGTGAACATGCGGTTCCAACGCAACGCGCCGAACCATGTCCAAGGCTTCAACAGCGAGGCGCTGGGCTCGATGGAAATCCAGCGCACTTCAGCACGGCCAATCAGCAGCTCGGCTGGTACATATCCGACACCGGCGGGATTTGCGCTTGCCGATACGCGGCTATCCAGCGAATTGTCGCGGTTGTCGCCCATTACGAAATAATGGCCGGGCGGAACGGTGAAGACGCCGGTATTGTCTTCCCGGCTGAAGCTGTAGAGGTTGAGGGTGCGGTAGGTTACGCCGTTGGGAAGCGTCTCTTCCCATTGCTCGTTGCGCTCGATCACATTGCCGAAACGGTCGCGGCGCTCAAAATCCTCGACGCGGCGGCGCTTCACCGGCTCGCCGTTGAGATACAAAACGCCATCGCGCATCTGCAGCTTATCACCGGGCAGGCCCACCACGCGCTTGATGTAATCCACCGAGGTATCGAGCGGGAAGCGGAACACCACCACATCGCCGCGCTTGGGCTCGGAGCCGAGGATGCGGCCTTCGAAAAGCGGCGGGCTGAACAGCAGCGAATAGCGGCTGTAGCCATAGGCGTATTTCGAAACGAAGACGTAGTCGCCGACCAGCAGCGTCGGCAGCATGGACTCTGACGGGATATGGAACGGCTCGTAGGCAAAGGTGCGGATGCCGAGCGCGATCAGAATGGCATAAACCAGCGTACGCAGGCTCTCCCACAGATCCCCGCCACGCGTCTTCGCCTTCGCCACAGTCTGCTCCTGGTCCATATAAATCAATCCTTTAGGTCCGGGACCGGCCCGGACGGGCAGCATCAAGCGGGCAACCGCCGGGCAAAGTCAAGCACCCGTCCCCGCCGGTCCCTCCGACAGCGATTTAGGCCGTGCGGAGATGATGACGATGGCCTGGGCCAGCGGCGGCTCATCGGTCAGGGAGACATCGATCTGCGCCTCGTAGCCGGGTGGCAGCAGGGTCTGCAGCCGGGCCAGCGCCCCGCCGGTCAGGGCCATGGAGGGCTTGCCACTGGTCAGGTTGACCACCCCCATATCGCGCCAGAAAACCCCCTTGCGGAACCCGGTGCCCAGCGCCTTGGAACAGGCCTCCTTGGCGGCGAAGCGTTTGGCATAGGACTCGATCCGGGTCAGGCTGCGGCGCTCGGAGCGGGATTTCTCGACCGGCGTGAAGACGCGGTCCAGGAACCGGTCGCCAAAGCGCGCGATGGTCTTTTCTATGCGCCGGATGTCGATCAGATCAGAGCCGATGCCGATGATCATGTTCAGGCGCTCAATGCCTTCGCGCCGCGCGCATCATCCATCAGCGCCCGCATGCGCCGGATCGCGCCATCCAGCCCGCCGAAGATCGCCTCGCCGATCAGGAAATGGCCGATGTTGAGTTCGACGATGGTGGGAATGGCTGCAATTGGCCCGACCGTCTCAAAGCTGAGGCCGTGGCCGGCATGGCATTCCAGGCCGATCTCAGCCGCATAGGCGGCGGCCTCGCGGATACGCTCCAGTTCCCCCTGCCGGGCCGCGCCATCCACTTCGCAATAGCGGCCGGTATGCAGCTCGACCACCGGCGCGCCCAGCGCCTTGGCGGCATCGAGCTGCTGCTTCGAGGGCTCGATGAAAAGCGATACCCGAATGCCAGCAGCAGAAAGCTGGCGGATCATCGGTGCCAGATGATCATATTGGCCGGCGGCATCAAGGCCGCCTTCCGTGGTGCGCTCCTCGCGGCGCTCAGGCACGATGCAGGCAGCATGAGGCTTGTGCCGCAAGGCGATGCCAAGCATCTCGTCGGTGGCAGCCATTTCCAGGTTCAGCGGCAGATCGATTTCCGCCATCAGGCGGTCGATATCCGCATCCGAGATATGCCGGCGATCCTCGCGCAGATGCGCCGTGATGCCATCGGCACCGGCGGCAGCGGCCATCTTCGCGGCGCGGATCGGATCGGGATGCCTGCCGCCACGCGCATTCCTGATCGTGGCGACGTGGTCGATATTGACGCCCAGTCGAAGCGGCAGCGGTTTCATGGCGCCCCCTATTTCAGCCCGCGGGAACCGGGTTTCACGGCAGGCAACTTCCGCAGTTCCGGCGGCAGTTCATCCTCGCGGTAGGACGGAACCTTGAAGCCACAGAGAGTGAAGAGCGGCACGCCGAGTTGCACCTCACCATCGGAACGGTCGACGATGCAGGATGCGGCTACCACCTTGCCGCCATTGGCCTCGATGCATTCGATGCATTCGCGACTGGACTTGCCGGTGGTGACGACGTCTTCGGCCATCAGTACCCGCGCGCCCTGCGGAATTTCAAAACCGCGGCGCAGCGCAAAAACACCTTCCACGCGCTCGGTGAAGATGGACGGCACGCCAAGTTGCCGCGCCAGCTCATATCCCACCACCACGCCACCCATGGCGGGAGAGCAGACCAGATCAACCGGTTTCGGTCCCATCGCGGCGCAGATCTTGGCGGCCAGCGCCTTGCACAGCGCCTCCGCGCGCTCTGGGTGCATCAGGACGCGGGCCGACTGCATATAGACCGGGCTGTGCAAGCCGGAGGTCAGCAGGAAATGCCCCTCGAGCAATGCGCCGGACTCACGGTAATGCTGCAGAACTTCCTCACGGGTCATAGTCGGCTCGGCCTCGTTGTCAGGGATCATTATTCAACCGCGCGCACGCTCCACCGAACTGATTACGGAGGTTGCGCGCAGGGCGGCGATGATATTGGACAGGTGTTTTACATCCCGCACTTCGATATCGACGAACATCTCGAAGAATTCCGGGCTGCGGTTTGTGATCTTCAGGTTGGTGATATTGCCTTTGTGCTTGGCAATCACGGTGGTAACCGTGCTCAGCGCGCCGGTTTCATTGTTGATGACAAGGCTGATGCGGCCCACATGACCTTGCGCCTTCTCGCCGTCGGAGGGCGCATCCCAGGCGAGATCAAGCCAGCGTTCGGGCTGTTCGGCGAACTGCTCCAGCGCATCGCAGTCGATGGTATGGATGGTCACACCCTTGCCGGTGGTGACGATGCCGACGATGCGGTCGCCGGGCAGCGGATGGCAGCAGCCCGCGAAATGCATCGCCATGCCGGGAATGAGGCCACGGATGGGAATGCCGCCGGATTTTGCTTCCGACTGGCGGGGGCGCGGCTGGATCGGCAGTTTGTCGGCTGTGTCTTCCTCTTTCTGGCCGGGGAAGACGATGTGGATCACCTGCCGCGCGGTGATATTGCCCTCGCCGACGCCGACATAAACGTCGTCGGCATTGCGCAGCTTGAGCACCTTGACGACTGGCCCGAGTGCCTTCTCCGAAACCGACGCGTCATGCTCGCGGAAGGCTTTTTGCAGGATCGCCTTGCCGAGCTCAAGATACTGTCCGCGCTGCTGCTGGCGGATGAAACGGTTGATGCAGGACTTGGCGCGGCCGGATTTGACGAAATTGAGCCAGGTTGGATTTGGCGCCGGAACTTTGGAACGCAGGATTTCCACCTGGTCGCCATTGCGCAGCACGGTCCGCAGAGGCACGACGCGGCCATTGACCTTGGCGCCGACCGCCGTGTCGCCGACATCCGAATGCACCGCGTAAGCAAAGTCGACCACCGTCGCATCGCGCGGCAGCGCGATCAGGTCTCCCTTCGGCGAGAAGCAGAAGACCTGATCCTGGAACATATTGAGCTTGGTATGCTCCAGGAATTCTTCCGGATCGGAGGTCTGTTCTAAGATTTCCAGCAGCTCACGCAGCCAGCGATATTGCCGCGCCTCGGCTTCAGGCGCTTCCTTGCCGTTGTGCTTGTATTGCCAATGCGCGGCAACGCCGAGCTCGGCGACGTCATGCATCTCCTGTGTGCGGATCTGAATCTCGATCCGCTTGTTTTCGGGACCGATCACCGTCGTATGCAGGCTGCGATAGCCGTTCTGCTTCGGCGTCGAGACATAATCCTTGAAACGCCCTGGCACCGACGGCCAGGTCTGATGCACGACGCCAAGCGCGTGATAGCAGGTCGCGACATCGCGCACGACAACACGGAAGGCCATGATGTCGGAGAGCTGCTCGAACGCGATGTTCTTGCGCTGCATCTTCTCCCAGATGGAGTATGGTCGCTTCTCGCGTCCGGAAACCCAGGCGTCTATCCCCTGCTCTGCCAGCGTCCGCTTCAGTCGGTCGACAATGCGGTCGACCATGCTGCCGCCTTCGGACCGCAACTGGTCCAGTCGCGCAATGATCGAAGCGCGCGCGTCGGCATTCAACTCGGCGAAGGCCAAGTCTTCCAGTTCCTCCTTCAGTTCCTGCATGCCGATGCGATCGGCCAGCGGAACGAAGATCTCCATGGTTTCCTTGGCGATGCGGCGGCGCTTCTCCGGGTCCTTGATGAAATGCAAGGTCCGCATGTTGTGCAGCCGGTCCGCCAGCTTGACCAGCAGCACCCGGATGTCGTTCGACATCGCCAGCAGCAGCTTGCGGAAATTCTCCGCCTGCCGGGTGCGGTCGGACTGCAGTTCGATGCGGGAGAGCTTGGTGACGCCGTCGACCAGCCGCAGGACATGTTGGCCAAAGTTCCGCTCGATTTCCTCCGGAGTCGCCACCGTGTCTTCGAGCGTGTCATGCAACAGTCCGGTCGCGATGGCGGTGGCGTCCAACTTCATGCCGGCCAAAATGCCGGCGACCTCGACCGGGTGGGAAAAGTAAGGATCGCCGGAGGCGCGCTTCTGTGAGCCGTGGGCCTTCATCGAGAACACGTAGGCGCGGTTCAGCAGGTCCTCGTCCGCATTGGGATCATAGGCGAGAACCTTCTCAACCAGCTCAACCTGACGCATCACTCGAGGGCGCATGTCTCCGCCCGTTCTCCCGCTTCCGGCAAACGGTTAATCCTAAACGTTAATTTTTGATCGAAACGTCGGCGGGAACAAGCCCGCCGACACCGGAAAAACGAGGTTTTACTCCTCGTCAGCCACTTCGGGCTCGTCGCCGCCTTCGTCGCCGTCGGCTTCTTCAATCGACATGCTGTCGGCCAGGTCCTCGGTATCCTGCTGGACACCGGCCCATTCACCCGACTGCATCAGGGCGGCCATGTTGTCCTCTTCAGGCTCGTCGACCTCGACATGCTTCTGCATGCCGCCGATCATCCGCTGCCGCAGACCCTCGATATCGACGGTTTCCTCAGCGATTTCGCGCAGGGCGACGACCGGATTCTTGTCGTTATCGCGATCCACCGTCAGGGCCGCGCCGGACGAAATCGCCCGCGCGCGCTGCGCAGCGAGCAGAACCAGCTCGAAACGGTTGGGGATCTTGAGAACGCAATCTTCAACTGTGACGCGGGCCATGGCTTACCCTCAAGGAAACGGCTAAAGCGGGTCTTATAAAGGGCGCTTCACCCCGGTTGCAAGCCCTCCGTGACCGCTGCAATCTGATGTTGGCCGGGAAGAAATTACATCAACTTATTGATATTTAATGGCACTGCCCCCGAAATCAAGGTTTCCAGGCCGGCCCCAGTGGCTGGATGGCGCCAGTTTGGGGCGATTTCCTGAAGGGGCAGCAGGACAAAGAGCCGGTCCTGCAGCCGGGGATGAGGCAGAATGGCCCCCACCGGGGCTCCGCTGACCCGCCCGCAGTAGTCGATCAAATCCAGATCCAAAACCCGTGCCTCCCAGCGCTGCCGCCGCACCCGGCCGAAAGCGGCTTCGACCTGATGCAACAACTGTAGGAGTTCATCGGGCGGCAAACTCGTTTCAATCTCGAATATGCCATTGATGAAGTCGGGCTGATCGGAAGCAGGTTGCGGAGAAGAACGCCACCATGACGAGCGCCGCCGGATGACGATGCCCTTTTCAACGAGCATCGCAGCAGCAGCTTCCAACGTTTTTTGCGGCGAGCCATGATCGCTAGGGAGATTCGCTCCCAATGCAATATAGATGCCGCCTTCTGTTGCAGACATTTTCTGCTTGCCTTAAACGCTGTGCCCTCTAAGACATCTTCTCATACGACGTAAGCGTCATTGTACCAAAGCAATACGACAGGATTCGTGATGAAGTTTTACACACAGGAGCGCATTGCGCTCTTTATCGATGGTGCCAATCTTTATTCCGCTGCACGCACTTTGGGATTTGAAATCGACTATCGCCGTCTGCTCGACACCTTCCGCAAAGAAGCGCACCTGGTGCGCGCCTTCTACTACACAGCGCTGGTGGAGGATCAGGAATACTCACCTCTCCGCCCCTTGATCGACTGGCTGGACTATAACGGGTTCACCATGGTGACCAAGCCGGCCAAGGAATACACCGACGCGGCCGGGCGGCGGAAGATCAAGGGCAACATGGATATCGAGCTGGCAATCGACGTGATGGAGATGGCTCCGCATGTGGACCATGTGGTGCTGTTCTCCGGCGATGGCGATTTCCGCCGCCTTGTCGACGCCGTGCAGCGCAAAGGCGTGAGGGTCAGCGTGGTCAGCACTACCAAGACGCAGCCGCCGATGGTGGCCGATGAACTGCGACGCCAGGCGGACAACTTCATCGAGCTGCAAGACCTGATGCCGAAGATCATGCGAGATCAGGCAGCACGAGAAGCCTCGCGCACGGCCGGCCTGCAGGCCACGCTGCGCACCGGCCAGGCCGCCTCCAGCGCAGCATCCGCCGTGGACGATTTCGACGAAATCGACACGGCCGATCCCAGAAAGCACCTGCGCTGACCAGACCGGCAATGACCAGCCTGCCTGCGCCCCCCAGCCGCGATTGCAGCCTATGCCCTCGTCTGGCCTCCTTCCGCGAGGCCAATCGCGCTGCCTATCCCAACTTCTTCAACGCACCGGTGCCGTCCTGGGGTGATACGCAGCCGGCCCTGCTGATAGTCGGTCTGGCGCCTGGCCTTAAAGGCGCCAATCGCACTGGGCGGCCGTTTACGGGGGATTATGCAGGTGATCTGCTCTACAGCACCTTGATCAAATACGGCTTCGCCAAAGGCGTATTCCGTGCCGATCCCAATGACGGCCTGCAACTGGTGCGATGCCGCATCACCAATGCGGTGAAATGCGTTCCGCCGGAAAACAAGCCGACGCCGGCAGAAACCAAGACCTGCCTGAAGAATTATCTGGAGCACGAACTGGCGGCGCTGTCTACCTTACGCGCCATTCTCGCCCTGGGCCAGATCGCTCATGTGGCGGTACTGGATGCGCTCAAGGTCAAACGGAGCAGCGCTCCGTTCGGTCATGGCGCGGAGAACAGGCTGCCGAATGGCGTGACCTTGTTCTCCAGCTACCACTGCTCACGCTACAACACGAACACGGGCCGTCTCACCGAGGCCATGTTCCATTCGGTCTTCGACCGGATCGTTGCCGCCGCGAATGCGGCGGCAACACCCCAACCTGCTTAGGAAGCGCGCGGCTTCATCATCAGAGCGTTGAAACGGCGCTCCGGCCGCGGGGTGATGACGATCTCCCGCTTGCTGGCCATTTCCCAGTTGGGATGGAAGACCGGGATAATGGCCTGCGTTTCGATTGACGCTTCGATGGCCTGCTGCACCAGCGGCTTCCGCTTCACCGGATCCATCTCGGCTTGCGCCTTCTCGATGATCGCATCGATGGCCGGATCCGAGAATTTGGTGCGGTTGGCAGTACCGTAGATGCCGCCCGGCGTATGCACCAGCGCGCGGGGACCGATGGAAGCCTCTTCGGTGCCATACTGCGCCATGAAGGCCGAGTATTCCTGCTTCGAAGCCTGGCTGAAGAACACCGTTCCCGGCAGAGCCTCGACATGCACCTGCAAGCCAAGACGGGTCCAGGTCTGGCCAACAGCCTGAGCGATATCGCGATCCTTCGGATAACGGTCGCCCGTGGCATGCAGGGTGATCTTGAAACCATTGGGGTAGCCGGCCTCGGCAAGCAGAGCCTTCGCACGATCAAGATCGAAAGGATCGACCTTGAGCTTGGTGCTGGTGCCATCAAAGCGAGGCGGCAGGAACTGAGATGCAGGCGTTGCTGCTCCATCCAGCAGGCGATCGACGATCAATTGACGATTGATCGCCAGCGACAAAGCCTTGCGAATGCGCTTGTCACGCAGAGGATTGCCCTTCAGCGGCGGCTGACCATCCTTGGCCGAAACGAAGGGGCTTTCGTCGCGGACAGCGTCGAGTGCAATATACTGAACTGTCGCCGCAGGGCCGCTGGTGATGGTGAAACGCTGGTCCTGGCGGATGCGCGGCAGGTCGATTGTCGGCACCTCGTCGATGGCATCAACGTCACCGGCCAGCAATGCAGCGATTCGGCCGGCATCGCCCTTGATCACCCGCTCGGTCACCTGCGCCCAGGGTTCCTTCGGCCCCCAGTAATTGTCGTTGCGGACCACCGTCAGGTGCTGGCCATTGACCCATTCGGCATACTTGTACGGCCCAGTACCGACCGCCGCCGTACCGGCGTTGAAATCGGCCGTCGAGGCCGTTGCGAATTTCTTTTGAATGATGAATACGCGAGCAAGATCGTGCGCCAGGGTCGGCGTCGGAGTTTCCGTGTGGAAGCGAATCCGGTGATCGCCGAGCTTTTCTGCACGCGAGATCGTCCGTGTGAATTGCGTAAAGGGATTCGGGCTGTTCGGAACGTTCGGCACGCGCTCCAGCGTGGCGATCACGTCATCGGCGGTGAACGGCGTACCGTCATGGAACTTAACGCCCTGCCGCAGTTCGAACTCCCACGTCTTCTCATCCACAAGACGCCAGGAGGTCGCCAAGGCGGGCACCAGGTTCAGTTCGCTATCCAGCGCAGTTAACGCGTCGAAAATAAGCTTATGCGACGACCCTTGCGGGAATCCGTTGAAGAAATGCGGATCAAGGGTATTCAGCTCCAGTTTGGTGCCGATGCGCAGATGAGATGTCGTTTGTGCAAACCCGTGCGGTGCAAACGTACCGGCGGCGAAAGCGGCCAACGTTCCGCCCATGAACAAGCGACGTGATACAAGAAACATTCCAGACATCCCTCTCTTTTGATATCGTCCCCGACGCTATTGGTCGCCTTCGTGCAGCAGGATGTCAATCATATGATACGGTCTAAGCCCATTACATCTCGTCATACGCCGCGTATTGCGGTGGGTGGCTTCATGCTGGAGAGCAACGGCCACGCTCCGGTATCGACCAGAGAGGAATTCGCCGCGAATGTCCTGCTCGAAGGCAAAGACCTGCTCGCAGATCTTGCGCAATCCAACCCGCGCAGTCCAACGACGCTGACGGGTTTCGCCGCTGAAATGAATGCCACAGGCGACTGGGAATGCGTGCCTCTGATCATGGCCGCCGTCGGCGCGTCGGGACCGGTGGATCAGACGTTTTTCGACTGGGTGGTCGAGCGTCTGCGGACTCATCTGAAGGCAGCCGGACCGCTCGACGGCATTTTCCTGTCACAGCACGGCGCGGCGACGGCAACGGGAGATATCGATCCCGATGCCACGATTTTTCGCGCGGTTCGCGAGATTGTCGGGCCGAACGTTCCGGTCGTGGCCACTTTGGACCTGCACGCCAATGTCAGCGCTGATATGGTGAAGCTGGCCGATATCCTCGTCGCCTATCGCTGCAACCCGCATACCGACATGCCGGACCGCGGCGCCGATTGCGCGCGCCATCTTCGGGCAATGCTCGGCGGCATGCGCCCTCATGCTGCGTTCGTGAAGCTGCCGTTCATCCCGCCTTCCACCAGCCAGAACACGAAGTCAGGCCCCTATGCCGACGTCATCGCCTACGGCCAGAGCAAGCTTGATAACGAAGTGATCGATGTTTCGGTCTCGTCCGGCTTCTCGCTGGGCGATACCCCGAAAAACGGAATGTCAGTGATCGTCACCGCCACCAATGGTGAAAGAGCCAAGGCGGTTGCGCGCGACGTTGCAACCTTTGCCTGGTCGCAGCGCAAGCGCTTCACCACCAATCTCACTCCGCTTGCAGAGGCCACGCAGATGGCGCTGGCCTGCGGCCAGGATCCCAGCCGCCCCGCGCTGCTCTTTGCCGACGTAGCTGACAATCCTGGCGGCGGCGGACGCGGCAACACCACCTACATCCTGAGTGCCTTCCACAAGGCTGGCGTTACCGGCTGCGCCATCGGTCCGGTTTTCGATCCTGAGCTGGCGGCCGAAGCCCATCGCCTCGGCATCGGCGCCACTTTCCAGGCCAGGTTCAACCGCAGCGAAACGACGACCTTCTCCGAGCCCTTCTCAGCGCAGGGCAAAGTCATCGCATTGAGCGATGGCAAGTTTGTCGGCCGCCGCGGCATGGCGGCAGGGCGCAGCATGGATATGGGACCTGCGGCCATCGTCGCCGTCGGCGGCATCCAGGTGGTGGTAACCACCATCCGGCATCAGGCGCTCGATCCGATGTTCTTCGAAACCTTCGGCATCGAGATTCCGAAACTGCGCAGCCTGGTGGTGAAGTCACGCGGTCATTTCCGCGCTGGCTTCGATGAGTTCTTCCCCGACGACTGCATCATCGAGGTGGATGTACCGGGCCTGACCACGCCGGTACTGCAGAACGTGCCCTGGCGCCAGGTGCCGCGGCCGATCTATCCGCTGGATCCCGACATGGAATGGGCGCCGAACTGAGGCTTCAGCCGTAGCGTTCTTCCTTCCAGGGATCACCGGTATTGTGATAGCCCCTGACTTCCCAATAGCCAGGGGCGTCACGATCCAGGAAGGCGATGTGCTTCACCCATTTTGCCGACTTCCAGAAATAGAATTGCGGCATCACGATCCTGACCGGACCGCCATGCTCGCGCGTGAGCGGCTGCCCGTCCCAGGAATGCGCCAGCAGAACATCGGAAGCGGCAAACATCTCCATGGTCACGTTGGTGGTGTAGCCATCGTAGGACTGGAAAACGATATGCCTGGCCTCCGGCTTAGGCCGGACCAGCTTGAGGAAGTCGACGGCCTTCACACCGGTCCAGCGGTTGTCATAGCGGGACCAGGCGGTGACGCAGTGAATGTCTGAGACGCTGTCGCTCTGCGGCAGATCGAGGAAATCGTTCCAGGTCAGCTTGACCGGGTTCTCGACGAGGCCGCCGGCGGTCAGCTGCCAGCGGTCCAGCTGGATATTCGGCTGTACGCCGAGATCGAGCACCGGCCAGTCGCGCACTAGGCGCTGGCCCGGCGGCAAGCGGCTCTTCTGCGGCGACGATACTTCGCCGGTCAGCAGGCGGCCCTCCCTGGCCCATTGCTGTTTGGAGGCGACCAGCTTGTCCTTGATCTGGCCGAGCAGACCGGGCTTGTAATCGTCACTCATCGGCACCTCCAGATCCTGGATGCGCGGATCAGCCCTTCTCGCGCATCAGGCGATGTTTCTCGCGCTGCCAGTCGCGCGCCTTTTCGGTCTCGCGCTTATCATGCAGCTTCTTGCCGCGAGCCAGGGCGATCTTCACCTTCGCCTTGCCGCGCTCGTTGAAATATATGGTCAGCGGCACCAGAGTCACGCCGCCGCGCTTGAGGCTCCCGATGAGTTTACCGATCTCCTTGCGCTTGAGCAGCAGCTTGCGCTGCCGCCGCGGCTCGTGGTTGAAGCGGTTCGCCCCGTGGTATTCAGGAATGTGGGAGTTGATCAGCCAGATCTCGCCACCCTGTTCGGTGGCGTAGGCGTCCTGGATGCTGGCACGGCCATCGCGCAGGCTTTTGACCTCCGAGCCGAGGAGAACCACTCCGGCGTCGAATATCTCGTCCAGATGATAGTCAAAGCGCGCCCGGCGGTTTTCGGCCACCGTGCGCGGTTGCTGTGCCATGAATGTCTACTTCTTCTTTTTGGCCTTGGCTTTGGCCTTCGACGCCTTGGGACCCTGCAGCCCCAGCGCCTTTACCACGGCCTTCACCTTGGCCTGGGTTTCCTTGGTCGGCTGCACCAGCGGCAGACGGACCTCGGCCGAGCAGATGCCGAGCAGCGAAGCGGCATACTTCACCGGGCCCGGATTGGCCTCGATGAACAGAACATTATGCAGCGGCATCAGCTTTTCCTGGATCGCCAGGGCCTTGGCATGATCGCCGGCAAGGCTGGCTTCCTGCATCTGAGCGACCAGCTTGGGCGCAATGTTGCCGGTGACCGAGATGCAGCCACGGCCGCCATGGGCGTTGAAAGCAATCGCGGTGGCATCGTCGCCGTCCAGCATGCAGAACTTCTCGCCCGACGCCGCGCGCTGCTTCAGCGGCCGCAGCAGGTCACCGGTAGCATCCTTCACGCCGCGGATGCGCGGCAGCTTGGACAGCGCCGCCATCGTCTCCACCGACATGTCGATCACGCAGCGCGGCGGGATGTTGTAGATGAAGATCGGAATCCGGGTCGCGTCGTGGATCGCCTTGTAATGCGCATAAAGGCCGGCCTGGGTCGGCTTGTTGTAGTACGGCGTGACAATCAGCGCCGCATCAGCACCGGCTTCCTGCGCGTGTCTGGTCAGCTCGATCGCCTCGTCGGTCGAGTTCGAGCCGGTGCCGGCCATGACCGGAACACGGCCATGCGCGGCTTCAATGCAGATCTCCACCACGCGCTTGTGTTCCTCATGGCTCAGGGTCGGAGACTCGCCGGTGGTGCCGACCGGAACCAGACCATGCGTGCCCTGGGCGATCTGCCACTCGACAAAATCGCCGAATGCTTTTTCGTCCACCTTACCGTTTTTAAACGGGGTGATCAGTGCGACGAATGAGCCCTTGAACATCGGCGTATCCTTTGTCTTGCGCCAAAAATTGAGACGGATAAGTCGCGAACATACCCGCGCCCGTCTTGCCCTTCAAGTGCAAGCCGCGCTTTTGCCCAAGGCGGGCGCCTGCTATCATCTATTTGGTTTCACGAAAGATTCGACGTGCACAGACGCCGCCTTGCCGACTTGACCCGCATGGCCAGCCGGACCGCCCGGACGGCGTGTTTCGCTGCCGCCTTCAGCGCCACCGCCGCCGTGGCCGGCGTTCCTGTGCCGGAAGCCAAGCCGAAGATCGGCGAAATGGCAGCCCTGTCCGAGGTCACGGCAATTGCGCCTGCGAAGATCGCGCCATTGCCAGCCAGCAAACCGCTGCGCGGCACCCCGCCCGCTCGGCCGGAGCAAACCCAGCTGCCTGCGCATCACACCCTGCTCAGCCGCTCGGATCGCGAGATCGGCAAGAAGGCAATGCAGGAGGCCGCCGCCGGCCGCTTCGATGCGGCCCGCCGGGTAGCGGCCCAGGCCAAAGAGCCCCTGGTGGCGGAACTGGTCCGCTGGCTGTGGCTGCAGACCTCCAACAGCGGCGCGTCCTTCGAAGAGATCGCTGCCTTCATTGAAACCAAGCCCGACTGGCCGGCCCGCGAGTCCATGCTGCGCCGCGCCGAGGAAAGCCTCGATGGCTCGGTCGGGGATAGCCGGATCCTGTCCTGGTTCGAGGCCCATCCGCCGCTCACCGGCCTGGGACTGTTGCGGCAAGGCGAAGCACTGGCCCGGCAAGGCCGGGAGGCAGAGGCCTTTGCAGTGCTGCGCCGGGCCTGGATCGAGGGCAATCTCGCGCTCAAGGACGAAAAGGCACTCTGGTCGGAGTTCGGCCAGCGCTTCGCGGCAGCGGACAACGCCGCCCGGGTCGACCGTCTGCTGTGGGACGGCAATCTCGAAGCGGCGCGACGGATGCTGCCCCGCCTCGACACGGAGACCCGGAAACTGGCTGAGGCGCGGATCGCGCTCGCCTCGAACACCCCTGGCGCCGACAAACTGGTGGCGGCCGTTCCAGCCCATCTGCGGGATGATGGCGGCCTTGCCTATGACCGTCTGCGCTGGCAGCGCCGCCAGGGCATGGACGATGTGATCGAAGCACTGCTCTACAACGCGCCGGACGATCTTGGGCGCGCCGAGAAATGGTGGGTGGAGCGGCATTTCCGCGCGCGGAAGGCAATCGGTGAAGGACGGGTCTCGGAGGCCTACCGGCTGGCGGCAGGACATGGCCTCAAAGGCGGCGCCGCGCTGGCTGACGCGGAATGGCTGGCCGGATGGATCGCCCTGCGTCTGCTGCAGGAGCCGCAGACGGCCCTGAAGCATTTCACGGCCCTGGTCGACAATGTCAGTTATCCGATCAGCGTGGCCCGTGCGGCCTATTGGCTCGGCCGCACCCAGGAAGCGCTCGGCGACCACGAGGCCGCGCGCAGCCAATATAAGCAAGCGGCCCAGCACAACACCACCTTCTATGGCCAGCTTGCCGCGCTGAAGCTTGATCCCGGCGGCAGGCTGCGGCTCCCAGACACGGCCTCTCCATCCATGGAGGCACGTCAGGCCTTCGATCGGCGTGAGGTCGTGCGGGCTGCGCGCATCCTGGTAGAATTGGATCAGGAAGAGCGGTTGCGGCCCTTCATCCTTCGCCTCGTGCATACCGCCGAGACCCCGGAGCAGCATCAGTTGGTTGCCGAATTGGCGCGCAATCTGCGGCGGGTCGATCTGGCCGTGATGGCGAGCAAGCGCTCCGCCCGGCAGAACATCATCCTTGTTCGCGAAAGCTATCCGCTGGTGGAACCGATGCTGCGGATGACGACACCGGAGACCGCTTTGGTCCTGGCCTTGTCGCGGCAGGAAAGCGAGTTCAACCAATTCGCCGTATCCTCCGCCGGCGCGCGGGGCCTGATGCAGCTCATGCCCGCAACCGCGAAGGGCGTTGCGAAAGATCTGAAGCTCGGCTTCCAGCAGGCGAAGCTCACCAACGACGCCACTTACAACGTGCAGCTTGGCACGCACTATCTGTCCGGTCTGCTGCGGAACTGGGACAACAATTACGTGCTGGCCCTGGCCGCGTATAATGCGGGCGAAGCCCGCGTGCGCCGCTGGATCCAGGAATGGGGCGATCCACGAAACAGCTCGGTCGATGTCATCGACTGGATCGAGTTGATCCCCTTCTCCGAGACGCGCAATTATGTGCAGCGCGTGCTGGAAGGCGTGCAGATTTATCGAGCGCTTTTGAGTACCGAGCCGCCGCTGCTTGACCGGCTGAATGTCGATATGCGCGGCTCACTGCAACAGGTCTGTAACACCACCACCTGCTGAACCGCTCCGGGAGAACCTTATGAACAAGGCTTCCGCCAGCATCAAAGCCTGCGTTTTCGATGCCTACGGCACCTTGTTCGATGTAAATGCCGCGGCTCGGGCTTTGTCTCAGGAACTTGGCGATGAATGGCTGCCGCTGGCAGAGACCTGGCGCACGAAACAGCTCAATTATTCCTGGCTGCGCAGCCTGATGGGCGCGCATGCCGATTTCTGGCAGCTTACAGGCGATGCGCTGGACTTCGCCCTCGAAAGCCGCGGCTTAAGCACCCCCTCACTCCGGCAGCGCCTGCTGGATTTGTACTACAATCTGGCCTGCTTCCCTGAAGTCCCCGAGGTGCTGCGGCAACTGAGAAAAGCCGGCTTCAAGACAGCCATTCTTTCCAACGGCACGCCAGCAATGCTGGAAGCCGCCTGCCGGTCCTCGGAAATTCTCGATCTCTTCGACCATGTCATTTCCGTCGAAGAAGTCGGAATCTACAAGCCAGATCCGCGCGTATACAGCCTCGTTGCCAGCCGGTTCAGTCTCGCACCGAACGAAATTGCCTTCCATAGCAGCAACGGCTGGGACATTCATGGCGGCAAACGCGCGGGCTTCTTTGCCATCTGGGTCAACCGCAGCGGCCAGCCTCTCGAGCGCCTGCCCCATCCGCCTGACAGAATCCTGCAGGACCTTACCGCCGTGCCGTCCATCCTGGAAACCGCATGACGCAATTCACCGAGCATTACTTTCACGCCCAGGATGACGTGCGGCTCTATTATCGCGATTACGGCAACCGGCGTTCCTCCCGCACGCCGCTTCTCTGTCTCTCCGGCCTGACCCGTAACAGCAAAGACTTTCACGACATAGCCTGCCGCCACGCCGAAACGCGCCGCGTCATAACGCTGGACTACCGTGGCCGCGGGCGCTCGGCATACGATCCCAATCCGCAAAACTATCAGGTGCCGGTTTATATCAACGACGTGATGCACCTGCTCGCGGTCACCCATGTCCATCGGGCGGTCGTACTGGGAACCTCCATGGGCGGCATCGTGGCCATGGGCGTGGCGGTTGCAATCCCCACTGCCCTTGCCGGCGTGATCCTGAATGACGTCGGACCTGAGATCAGCGAGACGGGCCGCCGCCGCATCGCCGGATATGTCGGCACCCAGGTTCATGTGCCCGATTATGATGCCGCGGCAGATCTATGGCGCCAGAATTATGCCGGCGCCTATCCTCGACTGGATGGCGAAGGCTGGCTGAAGCTGGCAAAAGCGACATTCACGGAAGATCCCCAGCGCAGCGGCCTGCGCCTGGATTACGACCTGAATATTGCGGTACCACTGCGTGAGCAGGCCCATGAACCGCTGCCGGATCTCTGGCCTTTGTTCCGGGCTCTGCGGCACGTTCCCCTTCTCGCCCTGCGCGGCGCTTTCTCAGATATCCTGACCGCCGATACCTTCGTCCGCATGAAGCGCGAACATGCAGGCATGATCGCCGTCACCGTGCCGAATGTCGGCCATGTTCCCATGCTGGACGAGACGGAAGCGCAATCTGCCATTGATGCCTTCCTGACAGATCTATGATGCGCCGTCTGATCCTTGGCTTCCTGATCCTGCTGCATGGTGCCTCAGCAGCAGCGCAAACCACCCTGGCACCGGAAGCCGCGACCGGGCGACTGGCCAAACAAGCCGTCGAGGCCTCTCGGCAAATGGTTGCAGCGGCCCATCCCTTAGCTGCGCAGGCCGGACTGGATATCCTGCGCCGTGGCGGCAGTGCGATAGATGCTGCCATCGCGACGCAGGCGATGCTGAACCTCGTCGAACCGCAATCTTCCGGGATCGGCGGCGGCGCCTTCATCCTTTACTGGGATGCCAAACAGAATCTGCTATACGCCTATGACGGACGCGAGACCGCACCGGCGGCCGCAACGCCAATGCGTTTTCTCAACCCCGATGGCGAACCGATGGCTTTTGCCGAGGCGGTGGTCGGAGGCCGCTCGGTCGGTGTTCCTGGACTGCTGCGTGTGTTGGAGATGGCGCATCGTGCCCATGGCCGGCTGCCTTGGGCCAATCTGTTCACGGCAGCCATCGAGACCGCCGACAACGGCTTCCCTGTCACGCCGCGTCTGCATCAATTGCTGAAATCCGATCCCGCCTTGCGACGCGATGCGAAAGCGCGTGACCTGTATTACGACACCAACGGTGAGCCGATTGCCATTGGAGCCCTGCTCCGCAATCCCGATCTTGCCGACAGTTTCAGGCGCATTGCTGCCCTAGGCGCGGACGGCTTCTATCGCGGTCCACTGGCTGAGGCGATTGTCGCAGCGGTCACCACGCATCCGCAGAATCCCGGCGACATAACTCTGGCGGATCTGGCCAATTATCAGGCCAAGGCCCGCACACCGCTTTGCGGCCGCTTTCGCCTGTTTACGCTGTGCGGCTTCCCGCCACCCAGCTCAGGCGGAATCGCTACGCTGCAGATTTTGGGCATCCTGGAAGCTCTCGGCCCGGCCCAGCCGGGACCAGTCGCGGTGCAGGACATCCATCGCTACAGCGAGGCAGCGCGGCTGGCCTTTGCCGACCGCGATGCGTATGTGGCCGATCCTGACTTCATTACCGTGCCGACGAACGGTCTGGTCGATAAGGCCTA
Source organism: uncultured Ferrovibrio sp. (assembly GCF_937960835.1). Taxonomy (GTDB): domain Bacteria; phylum Pseudomonadota; class Alphaproteobacteria; order Ferrovibrionales; family Ferrovibrionaceae; genus Ferrovibrio. The sequence continues at coordinate 62,261 of NZ_CALGPC010000017.1, read as the reverse complement.
TCTCGCCGAACGCGCCAAGCAAATTCAGCCAGACAGCAGCATCGGCATAGCCAAGCCCGGGAGCCCACCGGGCCGCCGCGGCGCCATACCGCCGCTTGGCTATGGTCCGGCCGAAGCTGGTACGAGCCATATCTCGATCGTCGATCCAGAGGGCAATGCCCTGGCCATGACCACGACCATCGAAAGCGCCTTTGGCGCACGGCTCATGGTCGGCGGCTTCCTCTTGAACAACCAGTTGACCGACTTCTCCTTCCGGCCCGAGCGAGATCGCCGGCCCGTGGCTAACCGCGTGGAGGCGAACAAGCGCCCCCGCAGCTCGATGGCTCCCACCATTCTGTTCGACCCGAATGGCAATCTGTATGGCAGTCTGGGATCGCCGGGCGGCAGCGCCATCATCAACTACGTCACCCGAACAATCTGGCTGCACCTGGACAAAGGTTACGGTCTGCAGGCGGCCTTTGACCTTCCCCATTTCGGGAGCCGGAATGGGCCGACAGAGATTGAAATGGGCGCGCCGCCGGAATGGGTAGCCGCATTGGAAGCGATGGGACATCAGGTCAGGACACTGGAAATGACCAGTGGCCTGCATGGTATAACCAGAACCATACGAGGCTGGCTTGGCGCCGCCGATCCGCGTCGTGAAGGAATAGCAGTCGGAGATTGAAAAATGAACGCGCCCACCAAACTCCCCCCGCTTCCCACCATCGCGGATGTCGAGGATGCGGCCAGACAGCTGCGCGGGGTGGCGGTTAGGACGCCGCTGCTGGAAAGCCCGCTGCTGAATGAGAAGCTTGGCGGCCGGCTGCTGGTGAAGGCTGAACCTCTGCAACTCACCGGCTCATTCAAGTTTCGTGGTGCTTACAACCGCATCAGCCGGCTTTCGCCCGAGGAGAAGAAGCGCGGCGTTGTCGCCTTCTCGTCAGGTAACCATGCGCAGGGCACCGCTTATGCAGCTAAAATCTGCGGCACGCCCGCGGTCATCGTCATGCCGGCGGATGCGCCCGCAATCAAAATCGCCAACACCCGCGCCTATGGCGCCGAGGTGGTGCTCTATGACCGCTACAAGGAAAGCCGCGAGGAGATCGGCAATCGTTACGCCCGCGATCGCGGCATGACCTTGGTGCCGCCTTTCGACGACCCCTACATCATTTCAGGCCAGGGTACCGTGGGGCTGGAGATCCTAGCTCAATGTGCCGAGCGCGATGTCACGCCCGATGCCGTCCTGGCGCCCGCTTCAGGCGGCGGCCTGATCTCCGGCATTGCGCTGGCCATCAAAAGCCGGCTGCCTGATTGCCAGGTCCACTGCGCGGAGCCGGACAAGTTCGACGACATCGCGCAATCACTTAGAAGCGGACAAATCCAAAGCCATGACGGCAGCGGAAAAACCTTCTGCGATGCGTTGATGGCACCTCATCCGGGCGACATCACCTTTGGCGTCATGTCCGCCAATCTTGCGCCAGGCGTCACGGCGACCGATGCAGAAGTCGAAACGGCCATAGCCACAGCCTTCCATTACCTCAAGCTGGTGATTGAGCCGGGCGGCGCCGTCGCGCTTGCAAGCGTCCTGAACGGCAAAGTGCCGTGCGCTAACCGCACCATTGTCGTTGTCGCCTCCGGCGGAAATGTTGACTCCGCGCTGTACTCGGCCATCATCGGCCGCACATCACCCGTGTGATGCGACATTCCAGCCCGGACGAGAGACCCTAGGGAGAGACAAATGACCGAGGCTTTTATTTGCGACGCCATCCGCACGCCCATTGGCCGTTATGGCGGCGCGCTTTCAGCCGTCCGCGCCGACGATCTCGCGGCCATCCCGATCAAGGCATTGATGCAGCGTAATCCTGCGGTGGATTGGGAAGCGGTCGACGACGTCATCTATGGGTGCGCCAATCAGGCCGGTGAAGACAACCGCAATGTTGCGCGCATGGCGCTGCTGCTGGCGGGGCTGCCGGAAAAGGTGCCGGGCGCCACGGTCAATCGCCTGTGCGGCTCCGGCCTGGAAGCCGCGAGCGCCGGCGCCCGGGCAATCAAAACTGGCGAGGCCGACCTGATCATCACCGGTGGCGTCGAAAGCATGAGCCGGGCCCCCTTCGTCATGCCCAAGGCAGAGACGGCCTTTTCGCGCACCGTGGAAATACACGACACCACCATCGGCTGGCGTTTCGTCAACAAGCTGATGAAGCAGAAGTACGGCGTCGATTCCATGCCGGAGACGGCGGAGAATGTCGCCGAGCAGTTCCGTATCAGCCGCTCCGATCAGGATGCCTTCGCCCTGCGCAGCCAGCAGCGGGCGCTGAATGCCATCAAGCTTGGGCTGTTTGAAGCCGAAATCACCCCGGTGACGATCCCGAGCCGCAAGGGCGATCCGGTCGTGGTCGACCGCGACGAACATCCGCGCGAGACCACCATGGAGGCGCTGTCGCGCCTGCCCACGCCGTTCCGTCAGGGCGGCACGGTCACTGCCGGCAACGCGTCAGGTGTCAATGACGGCGCCGCGGCTCTGATCCTGGCCTCGGAAGCAGCCGCCAAGAAGCATGGCCTCACCCCCCGGGGACGGATCATCGCTACCGCGGTGGCTGGCGTGGCGCCGAGAATCATGGGGATTGGCCCGGCTCCGGCGACGGAGAAGGTGATGGCAAAAACCGGCCTCTCGATCCGAGATATGGATGTTATCGAGCTGAACGAGGCCTTTGCTGCGCAAGCCTTGGCTGTGCTGCGGGAACTGAAAATCCCCGACGATGCCACTTATGTGAACCCCAATGGTGGCGCCATCGCGCTGGGCCATCCGCTCGGCATGAGCGGCGCCCGGCTTCTGACCACGGCGCTGAACCAGCTCGAACGCACCGGCGGGCGTTATGCGCTTTGCACAATGTGCATCGGCGTCGGCCAGGGTATCGCAACGGTGATCGAGCGGGTCTAACCCGCTCGATTTTTTCTAGATCTTATAGCCGATGCGGAAGCCGCCCCAGTGGCGGCCCTGCACGATGATCGGCGCCGACATGTCTTTCATCAGGACAAACACGCCGCCGCCCATATCCCGCCGGTAGCATTGCAGCAGGTAAGGCTTGGTATTGCGCCCGCAGGCCAGGCCAACCGGATCGTTGAACATGCGCCGGTTACGAGAGTTCGCTGCATTCCAGACCGGATCGCTGCCCTGCGGCTGGCAGTATTTGAGGTTATGCGTGGGCAAGAAGCCGTTCCGGTCCACCGCCGCGCAGAATGAGATCGCGGAATTCGACTCCAGCAGCGGTTCCTGAATCTTGGGCAGATAGCTGTCGGTGAACTTCACGAAGCGGGTCATGAACTGCTGCGGATTCGTGCCCTTGATCGGCACGTAATTCTCGTCGAAGAAGTCTTCGAGCGTCATTTCCCCGCGCGCAATGGCTGCTTCGAAGATACTGCTGATTTCCGCTGCCGCCTTCTGCGCCGCAAGAAGGAAGGGCCGGTCCGCCGGCGTGGTGACAAAGGCGATCTGCGTCGCCAGATTGGCGACCTGCTGGTCGATATCCTGAATGGCGTTGCCGGTACGCTGCACGACCGACAGATAGCCGCGCGTCGCCGCGTTGATGTCCATCAGGGCATGGCTGACGCCATCTACCCGGCTCGATTGCTCGGTGCTGGCCTGTTCGATTTCGTCCAGCTGCTGCCCCATGGAATCGATGGCTTCCGCGATGCGGCTCAAAACCGTTCCCGTCTCCCGCACCAGGGTGACGCCGGATTTCACCTTGTCGCTCGACTGCTTGATGATGGCGCCGATGTCCTTCGACGCGTTAGCCGAACGCTGCGCCAGCGCGCGCACCTCCTGCGCCACTACGGCAAAGCCCTTGCCCGCCTCGCCTGCCCGCGCCGCTTCGACTGAGGCGTTCAGCGCCAGCAGATTGGTCTGGAAAGCAATCTCATTGATCAAAGAGGTGATCTCCGAGATGCGCTGAGACATCTCGGCCATCTCGTTCATTGCCTCGATTGAGCGGTTTACCACCTGCACGCCGCTTTCGGCGGCGCTGCGGGCCTCGCCAGCCTTCTGGCTGGCACGTTTCGCGGCGGCCTCGTTGGCGCGGGCGGCTTCGCTGAGGCTGGCGGCGTCGGCGGCAGTCCGGTCAAGGCTTTCCGATTGCGCTTCCGCGCTCTGGGCTAAGCCTTTTGCTTCCTTGTTCAGTTCCACCGTTGCGCTGGAAATCGAATTGGCGGCCTGGACAATGGTGCCGATCACATTGCCCAGCCGGTCGATTGCCTGCATGGCCGCTTCGCGGATGACGGCGAAATCGCCGCCATGATTGCTTTCAATCCCTGACGACAAGTCGCCCTCGGCCATGCGGCCGAATAATGTCTTCAACTCGCTGACGACGTCATCCAGGGTCTCGGCCATCTGGTTGAAGCGCTCGGCAAGCCGATGCCCAGCGGCCTCGCTGGCACTGCCGCTGACCCGCTGATGCAGAATTCCCTCGCCCATGGCGGAGCAGAGCTCAGCCATGTCGTCAAGAATGGCGCTATCGGCGCGGCGGATCTGTTCAATCTCGGCCTCCAGCTGCGCGATGCGCTGCTGCAAGGCTACCTGCTTGTCCTGTTCGACTCGCCAAAGGCCGTTCAGGCGCATCAGGATGTCGCGCAGCGGCTTAGGCTGCGTTCCCAGTTCCGTCTCGGACGCTGGCCAACGGCTGAGAATGTCGGTCAGCCCTCCAGCTGTGGCCAATGACGTGATGAGAAGAATCTCGGCGAGAAGGAAAGGCAGCCCAACTGCCAGCGCCCATGTCAACGATGCGACATCCACCCTGTATACCGACCACACCCAACCGAGAACGATGCCAATCGCGATTGCGATAGCCAGACCAATCCGAAAGCCCGCCGGTAGAGCAGACAGAATCCGCATAATCCCTCCCCAGGCCGAGGGTTCCCCCCTCGTTTTCGTTGCCTCACAGATGACGCGAATTGCAACGGTATTATTCGATTATTGCGTTCATCAGTCTATCTTAAAGGAGATTCACGTGTAGGCCGAACAGCGTAACAATCGCGGTTAAGGTTGTTCGACTTTGGTCGAAGCGCAGCGGCCGCCCCGTCCAAGCGTTTCATGTACGCCGGACGGCAAGCGGGCTTCGCCACGGCGGCCGTCGTCTCACCAAAGCAGAATGGCAAGTGCTGAGGGAATTGAGCGGCGCCGGTATAAGCGAGGGGTTACCTTTCCCTAACCTTTTCCCGTCATTCTGGCAGAATGACCACCGATGCTGAGATATGGCGGGCCGCCCGGGACTTGATTGCCGAGCAAGGTCCACACCGCGCCGAGGCCTACGCGTATCGCCAGATCAACGAGATGGCGACGAGCGGCAATTTCGCCGGCAATCTCGTCTGGCGCCGGATTCACCGCGCCATCAAGGGCCTGAACAACAGCGCCAGCAAAGCTGCCTCAGCCACCAGACGCTGATCATCCTTTCCCGTCGCTTTGCACGACGGGCAGACCGCGGGCACCCTCCACCAAAGCGCCACGCAGATCAGCCTCGGCCAGATTGGCGTACATCAGGTTTGCTTCGCGCAAATCGGCGCAAATCAACTGTGCTCCATGCAGATTTGCATTCGACAGATTGGCCTTCCGCAGATCGGCGCCATTCAGGTTGGCCTTGATCAGATGCATGCGGGATAGATACCACCCTGCCAGGATTGCGCGGCGCCCGGCCTGACCTTCGGAATCAATCCAGGCTTGGTGGTCGCGCAGCACCTGATCAAGCACCTCTGGCGAAATCTCCTGCGGAATCTTCGCGCCGGTACCCTGCAGCTGTTTCATCAATTCGGCATTGAAGTCCGCAAGCTGGAAATTGGCATCGCGCAGCTTTGCATTCTTGAACTGCACGTTGGTGAGCGTGGAATACGAAAAGTCGGCCCCTTCCAGATCCGCATTGTCGAGGATCGCCCCGTCCAATATGGCACCGACGAAGGACGCGCCAAGAAGCTTTGCCTGGCTGAGATTGGTATTGTGCAAGACCGTATCGCTCAAGGATACGACGCCGCCTTTGCCATGCGGCTGAACCGGCGGCTCAGTCAGCGGCCGCATATCGGCATTTTCGAACCGGGTCCCCTTCAGGATCGCGCGCGACAGGTCCGCACCGCGCAGATTGGCCCAGACGAAACGGGCATTTGTCAGGTCCGCGCCGGAAAAATCGCAGCCGGTAAGCACCGCCTGGCTGAAATCGGAATTGCGCAGATCGGCACAATAAAAACGGCAGCCCCGGAAAACGGCCCGCTGGAGATTCATGCCGACCAGCTTGATGCCGGTGAGATCGACGCCAACCAGGGTCAGCTGCTTGCCGCGATTGAGCTTGCCCAGGCGCCCGGACAGAAAATCCCCATGCGCCTTGATCTGGTCGTACAAATCTTCAGGCCAGTCCGTATGTGCGGCGTCGGTGGTCATCATCCCATCCGTTAGGCCAGTCAGGCCAAAGAGGATGGTACGGTTACACAGCCGTTTTCAAGAATTCGTTAAAGCCCGGAGGCGAGCTGATCGCGGTAACTGGCCGCCAGCTTCGCGTAATGCGCTGCAGTGTTGTAGATATTCTGCAGTTCGTCCGTATCAAGACGACGCATCAGCTTGGCCGGACGGCCGGCCCATAATTCTCCGCGCCCGATGCGCTTTCCAGGGGTCAGCAACGCCCCCGCCGCCAGCATGCCTTCACTTTCGATCACGCAGCCGTCCATGACGGTAGCCTGCATGCCGACGAAGGAATTGTCTTCCAGTCTACAGCCGTGGATGAGTGCCAGATGGCCGATCGTCACGCCGGAGCCAATCACCGTCGCATAGCGGGCGCGCGTGACATGGACGATGCTGCCGTCCTGGATGTTCGTGCCCGCGCCGATGCGGATGCTGTTTACATCACCACGCAAAACGCAGCCAAACCAGATCGAACTTCCAGCACCGATTTCGGTATCGCCGATAACCGTGGCGTTAGGCGCAACAAAAACGTCTGGAGCAATAACCGGCGTTTTGTCACCAAATGGCAGGAGCAGCGGCTTCACGGGAACAGGGCAATCTGATCCAGGCCCGTCGTTTCCGGCAGGCCGAACATAACGTTGAAGTTCTGAATGGCCTGGCCGCTGGCACCCTTCATCAGGTTGTCGATCACGGAAAACAGCATCGCACGGCCCTTCACCCGATCGGCAAAGACACCGATATGGCAGGAGTTGGTGCCACGCACATGGCGCGTCTGCGGCGAAACACCCTGCGGGACGATCTGCACAAAAGGCTCGTCCTTGTAGCGCTCGACAAGCGATGCGCGCAGGTCGTCGGCGCTGACGCCAGGCCGCATCCTGACATAGATGCTGGACAGCATGCCGCGGTTCATCGGCATCAGATGCGGCGTGAAGCTGATGGCAATCTGCCGCCCGACAGCCTCGGACAGAATCTGCTCGATCTCCGGGCCATGCCGATGCGAAGCAACGCCATAGGCGTGGATGCCTTCGGCGACTTCGCAGTAGAGCGAGCCTTCCTTCAGCGCGCGTCCCGCGCCCGAGACGCCTGACTTCGCGTCGATGACGATATCGTCCGGGTCGATCTGATCGGCAGCCAGAAGTGGAATCAGCGGCAGTTGCGCCGAGGTTGGATAGCAGCCGGGATTGGCCACCAGCCGCGCCTTGGCGACCGCGGACCGGTAGACTTCCGTGAGGCCGTACACTGCCTCTTCCTGCAGCTTTGGCGCGCGATGCTCGTGGCCGTACCACTTGGCGTATTCAGCGGTATCCCGCAGCCGGAAGTCGGCCGAGAGATCGACGATCTTCAAATGCTCGGGCAGGCCAGCAATCACCTCCTGCGTGGTGCCATGTGGCAAGGCGCAGAAGACGGCATCGACGCCGCTCCAGTCCACTTCCTTGATGGTAACCAGCTTGGGCAGCCCAAGGCCAATGAACTGCGGGAAGACTGCTTCAATCCCCTCACCGGCCTTCCGGTCGGCCGTCAAGGCGACGATGCGGACGCGCGGATGACGCAGAAGAACTCGAAGCAGTTCAGCCCCGGTATACCCGCTGGCACCCAAAATCGCGACCCTAATGGCATCGGCCTTAGCCATACCGACCTCCTAAGAAAAAACGTCGCATCGGTATAACGCGCCAACCGGACGGGTCAAACGCTAAATTGTCACCCTCAAACGCGGAATTGTCCCACCAATTCCGCCAGTTCCTGGGCCTGACGGGCCATGGCCTGCGCCGAGGCCGTGGTTTGCTCGACCAGTGCCCCGTTGCGCTGGGTCATCTCGTCCATATTGGCAACGGCGGTATTGACCTCTTCCAGGCCCACCGCCTGCTCGCGGCTGGCGGAAGAGATTTCGCCGACGATATCGGCCACCTTCTTCACCGCCGTGACGATCTCCGACAGGCTTTCGCCAGCCAGGTTGACCAAGCGGGCGCCTTCGCGAACTTCGCCGGTGCTGGCCTGGATCAGCGCCTTGATGTCCTTCGACGCATTCGCCGACCGTTGCGCCAAGGCGCGCACCTCCTGCGCAACGACGGCAAAGCCCTTGCCCGCCTCGCCCGCACGCGCCGCTTCGACCGACGCATTCAGAGCAAGGAGGTTTGTCTGGAAAGCGATTTCATCGATCAGGCCGACAATGTCGGAGATCTTCCGTGCGCTTTCCTCGATCCGGCTCACCGCAGCGACGGCATCCTGCACGACGCTGCCGCCCCTCTCAGCCGTGTTGCGCGCCGACATGGCAAGCTGGTTGGCAGCCTCAGCGTTATCAGCGTTCTGCTTCACAGTCGCGGTAATCTCATGCATGGAGGCTGCCGTCTGCTCGAGGCTGGCTGCCTGCTGCTCGGTACGTCCGGCAAGGTCGTTGCTGCCCGAGGAGATTTCAGCCGCTGCGTCGCGAACCATGGCGGCCGCGCCGGTCACCTGTCCCACGGTCTCCGCCAGTTGCTGCGCGGTCCGGTTGGCATCCTGCTTCAGCCGATCGAACACACCGGCGTAATCAGCCGTGATCCGGTGGGTGAAGTCGCCGGTCGCCATGGCACCCAACGCCTTGCCCAGGTTGTCAAAGACATCTTCTACCGTGGCCAGCAAGGCGTTCACGCGCTCGCCCAGCCGCGCCATCATGCCTTCCAGCTGATGGGTATCGATCCGGGCCGACAGATCGCCGTCGGCAGCCTTGCCGACCACCTCGCCGACGGCGCGATCCAGCAGTTCTTCCTGTGCCCGCCGCTGCTCCTCGGCGGCCTGACGGTTGCGCTCGACCTGCTGCTGCAGTTGCTCGTTCTCCAGACCATTTTCCTTGAACACCTGTACGGCTCGCGCCATGTCGCCGATTTCGTCGCCACGATTGCGGTCGGGAACTTCAGTCTGCCATTCGCGATTGGCCAGTCGCCCCATGGCTGCGGTCAGGAAGGTCAGCGGATCGGCAATCCGGCGGCCGATATAGAGCCAGCCGACAAGGAAGGCTGCCAACAAGCTGGCGACCGCGACGGCGACCAGGATCGTCTTGCCGCCGGTGCTGGTCTGCTTGGCCTCGGTGGCTGCACCGACGACGCCCTGATTGGCTTCCGCAACCACCTTCTCGGCCGCAGCGCCAAGCCGTTGGGCCGCTTCGCGGCTGGCTTGCAGGGCGCGGCGGCCCTGTTCGAGCGCGGACAATTCCTGCTCACGCAGGCTGATCACGCCAATACCCGGACTGCCGAAATCCAGCACGGCGACAGCCGCCTTGGCGAGATCCTTATTGGATTTGACCTTCTCGATGAATTCCAGCCCGCGTTCGACCTTACCGGCAGACAGTTCATAGCGCCGGGAAATCGTCTGCAATTCGTCCATATTGGCCGCTTGCGCACCGACCGCCAGCAAACCAACGGTGTTATTGACCTCGGCAATCAGATTGGTGATGCCCTGCAGCATCAGCAGCTCGGTATTGGCAAGCTTGCCCAGCGCCTCCGACACCTTGTTCATGTCTCCGGAGCTGGTGGCCGAGGTCATGCTGGAGGTCAGTTCGAAAACCGCATCATCCACCATCGGAGCGGCGATCTGCAGGAACTGGCCGTGGATCGTGGTGAGCTTTTGCGTCTCCTCGATGCGGAATTGCGTGGTCCGCACCCGGGCATCCACAACCTGCCGCAACTGGCCGATGCTGCTGAGAAGGGTTTTGGTCTCCTTCTCGATCGTCTCGACGCCTTCGCCGCTCATCGTCGCGCTGATCACGTCCAGCGCCTTTTGGATATTCTCCTCTTTCTGCTGGATGCCGGCGACGAGCTGTTGGATTTCCTTTTCGTCCTGAGCCGTTACCAGGTCAGGCGCTACACCCGCTATATCGGCCACCCGTTCGGCCAGATTGAGGGCGGCGATAACAGTCGGAACGCCTTCGTCGGTGACCACCGTAATGGCGCTATCCAAACGGGACAGGGCAAACCATCCGGCAGCGGCAGAGACGAGCGCAAAGGAAGCAATGGCCCCGACTGCAATGTATAAACGCTGCCTGATTCCGACCTTCTGGAACGGAGCGGGCATATTAAACGCCATAACGAATCCCCCCTTATTACGCTCTCTCTACGGATTGTTCTGTTTTTTTCGTTTTCTCGCAACACAATGATTTGCTGGCAGAAAATGGAAGTAAGCCACAAACGCACAGGCTGTATGCTGTGCCTGTCGCCAGCTGGCGGGGATATGGTAGGCTGCCGCCACAAGGTAGGCCGACATGCTCGTTCTGATCGATAATTACGACAGTTTTACCTGGAATCTGGTTCACTACTTCGGCCGGCTCGGCCCGGAAGTAAGGGTGTTTCGCAATGACGAAACAACACCCGAGAACATCCTTAAGTTGAATCCGGCCGGCATCGTGCTCTCTCCCGGTCCCTGCGACCCAGATCGCGCAGGTATCTGCCTGCCGATGATCGCGCAGGCCGCCGAGCGCAAGCTGCCGGTTTTCGGGGTCTGTCTGGGCCATCAGGCGATTGGCCAGGCTTTCGGTGGCAAGGTGATCCGCGCGCCGAAGCCGCTGCACGGCAAACTGAGCCGCATCCGCCACAACAACGAAAGCGTGTTCGCGGGCCTGCCGCAGGATTTCCTCGCCACGCGCTATCATTCGCTGACCATCGATCCGGCGACGATCCCAAACGTGCTGACGATAACAGCGCGGTCCGAAGACGGCGTGATCATGGGCGTCGCGCATCGCGACCTGCCCATTCACGGCGTGCAGTTCCACCCCGAAAGCATCGCGTCCGAGCACGGACTTGCGATGCTGGCGAATTTCGTGCGCTATTGCGGCCTTCCTGTGAACGAGAAGGCGGTTCACGAGCAAGCGGCATGAGTGGAGACGTAACGGAATTCAAGCGCCTGCTGGCGCTGGTGGCGGGCGGCGCCCGCTTGAGTGTTGACGACGCGCGGACGGCTTTCGACATCATGATGTCGGGCAATGCCACGCCAGCGCAGATGGGCGCTTTCCTGATGGCGCTGCGGGTCCGCGGCGAAACCGTGGATGAGATCACGGGCGGCGCGATGACCATGCGCGACAAGGTGCATGGCGTCACCGCCCCCGCCAATGCCATCGACATTGTCGGCACCGGCGGGGATGTGAAAGGCACCTGGAACGTATCGACCTGTTCGGCCTTTGTGGTCGCAGGTTGCGGCGTGCCTGTCGCCAAGCATGGTAATCGGGCTGTCTCGTCCAAGACCGGCGCGGCTGATGTGCTGACGGTTCTGGGCGTCAATATCGATTGCGACTTCCGCCTCATCGAAAAGGCAATCCGCGAGGCGGGCGTGGGCTTTCTGATGGCGCCGCGCCATCATGGCGCGATGCGTCATGTCGGACCCACACGCGTAGAGCTTGGCACCCGCACCATCTTCAATCTGCTTGGACCGTTGAGCAATCCGGCGCTGGTCAAACGCCAGTTGCTCGGCGTCTTCGACCGCCAATGGGTTCAGCCCCTGGCCGAGGTGATGGGCAAGCTAGGCGCCGAGAAGGTCTGGGTGGTTCATGGCTCCGATGGCCTGGACGAGATCACCACCACTGGGCCGACCTATGTTTCGGAAATCGCCAACGGTAACCTGCGCCACTTCGAGATCACGCCGGAAGAAGCCGGCTTGCCCCGCGCAAGTCTCGAAGAATTGAAGGGCGACGAGCCTACCGCCAATGCGGTGGCTCTGCGGGCAGTGCTGAATGGCGCGCCGGGTGCCTTCCGGGATATCGTCCTACTGAATTCGGCCGCGGCTCTGATGGTCGCCGACACAGTCAAGGATCTGCGGGAAGGTGTAGAATTGGCGAGGCAATCCATTGACAGCGGCCGGGCGCGCGCTGCCCTCGCCCGCCTGATCGAAATCACACATGAGCCGCCCCCGGAAAACCCGGAGACGGAAGACAAGGCCGACAAGAAATGAGCGACGTTCTCGCCAAGATCTGCGCCGACAAGTACGAGCATATCGCTCGCCAGAAATCCCTGGTTTCGACAGCAAATCTCGATCGCGCCGCCCGCGCGACGCCGGCACCGCGCGGCTTTCAGCGCGCGTTGCAAAATGCCGTCAATGCAGGTGGCTATGGCCTGATCGCTGAGATCAAGAAAGCTTCGCCGTCGAAGGGTCTGATCCGCGCGGATTTCGATCCCCCCGCCCTGGCCCGCGCTTATGCAAAAGGTGGCGCGACCTGCATTTCGGTGCTGACCGATGAGCCCTATTTCCAGGGCAAGGATGAGTATCTGCGGCAGGCGCGTGCCACGGTCGATCTGCCGATCATCCGCAAGGATTTCATGCTTGATCCTTATCAGGTGATCGAGGCGCGCGCTTTGGGCGCCGACTGCATCCTGCTGATCATGGCCGCGCTGACCGATACGCAAGCGGCAGAACTTGAAGCCGCTGCCAATGATTACGGTCTGGACGTGCTGATCGAAGTCCATGACGGCGCGGAACTGGATCGCGCGCTGAAACTGAAATCCAAACTGATCGGCATCAACAACCGTAACCTGAAGACTTTACAGGTTGATCTGGCGACGACCGAGGCTTTGGCTGCACGCGTCCCATCGGAGGCTCTGCTGGTCGCTGAGTCCGGCCTTTACACCAAGGCCGATCTTGATCGGATGGCGCGCTGCGGGGCTTTCTGTTTCCTGGTGGGCGAGAGCCTGATGCGGCAGGCCGATGTGGAAGCAGCCACCCGTCTGCTGCTGACCGGGAAGGAGCTGGCTGCATGAGCGGCAAGCCCGGCTTGACGCATCTGAATGCCGCCGGCGAGGCGCATATGGTGGATGTCTCGGCCAAGGCGGAAACCGAGCGTGTCGCCAAGGCTGGTGCCCGCATCCTGATGGAAAAGGCCACCCTTGATCTGATCCTCTCGGGACAAGCCGCCAAGGGCGACGTGCTGGCGACCGCGCGGATCGCCGGCATCATGGCCGCCAAGCGCACGCATGACCTCATCCCGCTCTGCCATCCGTTGGCGCTGAGCCAGGTCACCGTGGACCTCATTCCGGTGCCGGACAAGGCCGCAATCGATGTTGTTGCAACCTGCAAGCTGAAGGGACGGACTGGCGTGGAGATGGAGGCCCTCACGGCTGCCAGCGTCGCTGCCCTCACGGTTTATGACATGGCCAAGGCCGTGGATCGCGGGATGCGCATCACCGATATCCGGCTGCTTCATAAATCCGGCGGCAAATCCGGTCGCTTCGATCAGGAATAAGGGCGATTGGCCATGATCTCCGTCGCCGAGGCACGAACCCGCATTGTCAACGCCCTGCCGATCATGCCGGCGGAGACAGTTCCGTTGTCTGCGGCGGCGGGGCGCGTGCTGGCCGAGGACGTCGTATCCCGCCGAACCCAGCCCCCCTTCGATGTCAGCGCCATGGATGGCTGGGCCTGCCGCCATGCCGATCTGGCAAAGATCCCGGCGGTGTTGCAGCCGGTCGGCGCAGCCGCGGCAGGCGGCCGTTACGAGGGCATTGTCGGCCCGGGCGAATGCGTCCGCATCTTCACCGGTGCCCCTCTGCCGGATGGCGCCGATGCCATCGTCATCCAGGAGGATGCCGATCTTGGCGCCGATGGCCGGCTGACCGTGCGGGAAGCCCCTCAGCCTGGCCAGTGGATCCGGCGCGCCGGACTGGACTTCGCCGAAGGACAGGCCCTGTTGAAGGCCGGACGCCGGTTAAGCCCGTCAGATGTGGCGCTGGCCGCCGCTATGAACGTCCCCTGGCTGGCGGTCCGCCGCAAGCCGCGCATCGCAGTGCTGGCCACCGGCGATGAGCTGGTCCGTCCGGGCGAGCCCATCGGTCCCAACCAGATCGTCAGTTCGAACAATATCGGCCTTGCCGCGCTGATCGAGGCCGAGGGCGGCCAGGCTGTGGACCTCGGTATTGCCCGCGACACGGAAGCCGATCTGCGCCTGAAAGCGAGTGCCGCAATGGGGTGCGATCTGTTGCTCACCCTGGGCGGCGCCAGCGTCGGAGAGCACGACCTGATCCACAAAATCCTGGGCGGCGGCGGTGCTGGAATCGATTTCTGGCGCATCGCAATGCGTCCCGGCAAACCGCTGATGTTCGGCCGGGCGACACTCGACAGCGGCCTGTCCCTCCCGCTGTTGGGCTTGCCCGGCAACCCGGTATCTGCTCTGGTCTGCGGCTATAATTTCCTGGTTCCCGCACTCCACGCGATGCAGGGGCTTCCTGCCGAGGTGTCGCTGGAAACGGCGATTACGGGGTCTGATCTTGCCGAAAACGATAAGCGCGAAGACTATCTCCGCGCAACGCTGCACCGCAATGAAGACGGTCGCCTGATCGCCACCGCCTTCAGCAAACAGGACAGCTCCATGCTCCGCCTGCTCAGCGAAGCCGCCTGCCTGATCGTCCGGCCGCCCCTAGCCCCAGCCTTAAAGGCTGGCGCAAAAGTGCCGATCTTCCGCTTGCGCTGATGCCGACAGGCCCTGGCGTTCGCCCCAGCCGTTTGGACGATCTGGACGCGCTTGAAGCGCTTGAAAATCGCTGTTTTACAGCTGACCGGATGTCACGCCGCAGTTTTCGCGCGGCGCTGCGCAGCCCCCGCGCCGCCATCCTTGTAGTTCCAGGCGCATCCCCCGTCCAATTGAGCGGCGCGGCGGTCCTGTTCTTTCGGGCCAACTCCGAAACCGCCCGGCTCTATTCGATTGCCGTCGCGCCGGAAGCCCGTGGCCAGGGCGTTGGCAAGCGGCTTCTCTCGGCAGTGGAACGTGCCGCCCGCATACGCGGCGCCCGGGCCATCCGTCTCGAAGTGAGCGTCAGCAACAAAAGTGCTCTCGCCCTGTACCGAAAAAGCGGCTATGGAATGAAAGAGCGTATCGCACATTACTATGAAGACGGGTCCGACGCTTGGCGGCTGGAGAAGCCGGTGCACCGTGGGAAGGCCCGAGGCCCCTAAGCTGGAACGAGGCAGTTCGGGACACTTCCCGCCGTCATGCACATCATCGTCGTCGAACGCAAAACCCATTTCCGCTACCGCAATCCGGGCTGCCTGGTCCTGAACAATCGCGAGTTCATCACCCGCCCTGAACTTGTGCAGGACAAGCGCGCAAAGATCATCAATCTCAGCAAGGATTATTCCTACCTGGGTTATGGCTATTATTGCTCTCTGCTTGCTGAAGCGCGCAGCCAGAAGGTCATTCCATCGGTCAAGACCATTCTCGAACTGCGTGAGCGCAGCATCTACAGTCATGCGCTGCCGGAACTGGACGAGCTTCTTCGCCAGCAGATCAAAAAGCTGGTGATGATCCCGACAGCGCCGTTCACGCTTCACGTCTTCTTCGGCCGCACCGACGACCTGCGCTTTCCCGATCTGGCAAGGCGGGTTTTCGATGGGTTCCGCTGCCCCATGCTCAAGCTCAGCATCTCGCCGGAAGACGGCTGGCATATCGCCTCGATCCGCCCCATGTCGCTGAGCGATCTGAAGCCGGAACAGGAAGAATTCTTCGAGCATGCGCTCGAATCCTACACGCGTTCAAGCTGGCGCACGCCGAAAGCCAAGCCTGCCGCCAAATACAGCCTGGCGATCCTGCACAATCCGGCTGAACCGCTACCGCCTTCCGACCGCCGCACCTTGCAGAAATTCGTCCGCATCGGCGAACAGATGGGCGTCGAGGTCGAACTGATCGAGAAGAAGGATTACCCCGAACTGGCGGAATATGATGCGCTGTTCATCCGGGAAACGACAGCGCTTGATCACCACACCTATCGTTTTGCCAAGAAGGCGGAGAACGAAGGCATGGCGGTGATCGACGATCCGACTTCGATCCTGCGCTGCACCAACAAGGTTTACCTGGCCGAACTCCTGAAGGCCAACAAGATCCCCACGCCAAAGACCGTGGTTCTGGATAACCGCGGTATCGAGGCGATCGAGCAGGAAATCCCCTACCCCATCATTCTCAAAATACCGGATGGATCTTTCTCGCGCGGTATCCTGAAAGTCGAGAACCGCCAGCAACTCGCCGAGGCAGCAGCGCGTCTATTGCGGGAATCCGACGTCATTCTGGCGCAGGAATACCTTTACACCGATTTCGACTGGCGCATTGGCATCCTGCGCGGACAGCCGATCTATGCCTGCCAGTACTTCATGTCGCGCGGCCACTGGCAGGTCGTAAAACATGGCGATGGCGGGCGCTTCACCGAAGGCGGTTTCCGCACCCTGCCCATCGAATCAGCGCCGCCGGAGATCGTCGAGGCCGCACTGAAAGCAGCCAATCTCATTGGGAACGGTTTCTACGGCGTCGACCTCAAGCAAACCGACAAGGGCATCGTCGTGATTGAAGTGAACGACAATCCCTCGATCAATCAGGGCGAAGAAGATGCCGTGCTGAAGGACGAGCTCTATCGCCGCATCATCCAGGAGTTCATCCGCCGCCTGGAGGAGCGCCCCGGCACAAACGCCGAGGCAGCGACTGTCATGCCAGGAACGGCCGGCGCTGCTCCTACACCTGTAAACGGCCATATCAGTCCGCCATCGCCGGCACAGATCGCAGCCCAAGTCGCTGCGAAGGTGTCGGCTGAAATAGCGGCCAAGATAGCAGCAGAAGTTTCCAGCCAGGTGATTCAAACAGTCTTAGGGGCGGCACGCCCCCAATTCGTTCCCTCGCCCCAAGGACCAGAAGAGCCCCCTCTGCCCTTGCCCATCACACAGAAATAGCAGCCTGTAATCGTAACACAGCCAACATGGCAATCCCCCTGCGCATTGCCACCCCACCTTCATTGTTGTTGGCATGCGCCCGATAAATTAGTATGACCGCCAACGACATATAATTTTGGAGGAGGAAACCGATCATGAAAAACCCGATTCGCATCGGAGCTGTCGCTGCGGCGGCTCTGCTTCTGACAACAGGCTTGGCCCAGGCGGCCGATATCACACTGAAGGCCTCGCACCAGTTCCCGGGCGGCAAGGGCGACGTACGCGACGAAATGGTGCAGATGATCGCGCGCGAAGTCGCCAAGGCCAATGTCGGCGTCGACATCAAGGTCTATCCGGGTGCCAGCCTGGTGAAAGCTTCCGAGCAGTGGAACGCAATGATCAAGGGGCAGATCGATATCACGTCCTTCCCGCTTGATTATGCCTCGGGCCAGCACCCGCAATTCGGTGCCACACTGATGCCGGGCCTGGTCAAGAATCACGATCATGCCAAGCGCATCAACAACTCCCCGTTCATGCAGGACATCAAAAAAGTGATCAATGATGCCGGCGTGATCGTTCTGGCCGACGCTTGGCTGGCGGGTGCCTTCGGTTCAAAGAAAAACTGCATTCTCGAGCCGGATGATGCCAAGGGACTGAAGGTCCGCTCGGCGGGCGCGACCTTTGCCGAAATGTGGGCCGGCGCTGGCGCATCGATCATCTCGATCCCATCCAATGAGGTCTACAACGCGTTGCAGACCGGCGTCGCCGATGCGACCGATACTTCTTCCGGCAGCTTTGTGTCCTTCCGCCTCTACGAGCAGATCACCTGCCTGACGGCGCCCGGCGATAACGCGCTTTGGTTCATGTACGAACCGGTCCTGATGTCGAAACGCAGCTTCGACAAGCTGAACGACGCCCAGAAGAAGGCCATCATGGACGCCTCCAAGAAGGCCGAGGAATTCTTCGCCGCCGAGTCGAAGAAGCTGGACGACGAGCTCGTCGCTGCTTTCAAGAAGGCCAATGTCAAGATCGTTACTATGACCGAAGAACAGGCCAACAAGTGGCGTGAAGTAGCAAACAAAAGCTCCTACCGCACCTTTGCCGACAAGGTTCCGGGCGGCAAGGAGTTGATCGTCAAGGCTTTGCAGGTTCGCTAGGCCACATCTATGGAGCGTTTCGCATCTTTCGTGCGGATGCTGTCACGGATCAGCGGGGTGTTCTCCATCCTGCTGATCCTCATCAGCATTCTGGTTGTCTGCCAGATGATTTTTCAGCGCGTGGTACTGGAACAATCGACCGTCTGGCAGACGGAATTCGTCATATTCTGCCTGATCGCAGCTACCTTTGTCGGCGCCCCCTACGTGCTGCTGACACGCGGCCATGTGAATGTTGATCTGCTACCTCTCTTCATGGGGCATCGCACACGCGTGGTATTGGCACTGGTGTCAGCGGTCCTTGCGCTCATCTTTTGTGCCGCGGTTCTATGGCAGTCCATCTTTTGGTGGCATGAGGCATTCGTCACCGATCGCCTGACCAGTTCCATGTGGCGTGCCCGCGTCTGGATCCCCTACCTCTCCGTGCCCGTGGGAATGGGGCTGCTGTGCCTGCAATACATCGTCGATATCTGGGCGGTCGCGACAGGTCGCGACATGCCTTTCGGTCTTAAGCCTGAGGATCGCCCGTGAACGAACTTCAGATTGGCGCATTGATTTGCGCCGTGACGATACTTGTCCTCGCGACCGGTATTCCCATTGCCTTTGGCCTTGGCATTGTCGCTCTTCTATTCCTGGTCACCCTTGAAGGCTGGAGCAGCCTGGATTTCCTCGCCGAGACCCTGTTTGCCGGGCTTGAGGATTTCACGCTCGTATCGATTCCGATGTTCATCATCATGGGCGCGGCGGTGGCATCTTCCCGGGCAGGGGGTGACCTGTATGAGGCGCTGAACCGCTGGCTGAACCGCGTTCCCGGCTCCTTGGTCATCTCAAATTTGGGCGCCTGCGCGCTGTTTGCGGCATTGACGGGCTCTTCACCGGCCACCTGCGCCGCCATCGGCAAGATGGGTATTCCGGAAATGCGCAAGCGCGGCTATTCCGCCGATCTGGCGACGGGTGCCATTGCCGCTGGCGGTACGCTTGGCATTCTCATCCCGCCCAGCGTCACGATGATCCTCTATGGCATCGCATCGGAGACTTCGATCGGCAAGCTGTTCCTCGCCGGCGTGTTCCCTGGCCTGTTGCTGACCGGGTTGTTCATGGTCTGGGCGCTGTTCATCAGCTGGAAGCGTGGTGAGCGTCCGGCCGATTTTGCTCGTCGCTACACCATCACCGAGAAACTGGCGCTGCTGCCCCGTGTGGTGCCCTTTATGGTCGTCATCGCCGGCGTGGTTTACGCCCTCTATGGCGGCATCGCGACGCCCTCTGAAGCGGCAGGCGTTGGAGCACTGCTTTGCCTGCTGATGGTGGTCCTCATCTACAAGGTTTGGCGGCCAGTGGATCTCTGGGCCATTTTGCGGGACGGGATGCGCGAATCCGGCATGATCCTGATGATCATCGCCACCTCCATCCTGTTCGGCTACATGATGGCGAGCCTTTACGTCACGCAGTCGATTGCGGAGTGGATTGCGGCGCTGGAGATCAACCGATGGTTCCTGATGCTGCTTATCAACATTCTGCTATTGATTGCCGGCTGCTTCCTGCCGCCTGCCGCGATCATCCTGATGACGACGCCCATCCTGGCGCCAATCATCGCCAATGCGGGTTTTGATCCCGTATGGTTCGGCGTCATTCTGACGATCAATATGGAACTCGGGCTGATCACCCCGCCGGTCGGATTGAATCTATTCGTCATCAACGGTATCGCACCGGATGTGCGGCTTCCGGTGATCCTCAAGGGCGCGCTGCCGTTCATGGCCTGCATGGTGCTGGCGATCATCCTGATCTGCATCTTCCCGGAGATCGCCACATGGCTGCCGGAAGTTCTGATGAGCCCTTAAGGGATTGGTCATGCCAGTCGCCTGGCGTATCCTGATATGCGCCTGCCTCACCTACATCATCAGTCAGTTCTACCGCTCTGCGAATGCCGTGATCGGCCCGGATCTGATGGCCGAGCTGCGGCTGACCCCGGATGATCTTGGCATTCTCACCGGCGCCTTCTTCCTGACCTTCTCGGTCAGTCAGGTGCCGGTCGGCATCGCGCTTGATCGCTGGGGGCCACGGCGAACCATCCTGACCACGCTCTGCATCGCTTTGATCGGCGCCCTGGCTTTCGCCATGGGACGCAACCTGACCGAACTGACGCTGGCGCGCATCGTCCTTGGCTTCGGCTGCGCCGCCCTGCTGACAGGGCCATTGGTGCTGTTTTCACGCTGGTTCCCGGCGGATCGTTTCGCGCAGATGTCCAGTATCCTGATCGCGGTGGGCAATCTCGGCGTGATCGCTTCCACTGCACCTTTGGCCTGGTTCACGGCGGCCTTCGGCTGGCGGAATGCCTTCTATGTCTCGGCGGCGATGACCGTTTTGCTGCTCCTTCTGTCGCTATGGGTCATTCGCGATCACCCCGATCCCACAAAGGCCCGGCCAGCCGCCAATGAAACGCTCGGACAAACCTTGCGCGGCATCGGCACCATCATCCGGCATCCGGCTTTCCCGCATCTTTTCGTCATCATCTTCACCGCCTATGCCACTTTCATCACCATTCTGGGGCTGTGGGGCGGGCCGTTCCTGCATGACGTCTACGGCATGGACGCCAAGGCGCGCGGCAATGTCCTGATCTTCATGGCTATTGGCGCAGCGCTTGGCTATTTCATCTGGGGGCCGCTGGACCGTGTCTTCAACACGCGGAAATGGCTGCTGGCCGCCGGGCTTGGCGCACATCTGGTCTGCCTCTTTACTATCGCGCTCGTCCCCGGATTAAGCGCAATTACGGTCACTATCCTGTTCACGCTGATGGGCGTCATGAACGGCTGCGTCGTGATGATCTTCGCCCATGCCAGCTCGGTATTCCCGCCCGAACTTACCGGCCGCGGCATCACCACCCTGAACATTGGCACCATGGGCGGCAGCGCCGTTCAGCAGATTCTCACCGGATATTTCATGACCTGGCAAACCCCTGCGGGCGGCGTGCCCGATGAGATGGCCTACAGGCTCATGTTCGGCCTGCAGGGCTTGATATTGCTCGCGGCTTTGCTGTTCTATCTTCGAACTCCAGACGCCAAGCCAAAGCCGATCGCTCGAGCATGACTGAACCTGTTTCGCTGCGTTTCAATATTGCCCGCTACTGTCTGGCCGGGAATGTCCGTCGCCACCCTGACAAGGTTGCGATGATCCTTGTCGGCGCCGACCGCGAATTCCGCATGACGTTCGGGGAAGTGGACCTTGCTGTCCGCAAGCTGGCCGCAGGTCTGCAAAGCCTCGGCCTGCCGACCGGCAGCCGGATCATGATCCGCATGGCGAACGACGCCGATTATGCTCTCACCTATTTTGCCACCATGGCAGCCGGCTACGTGGCGCTGCCCTCATCGGCGCAGCTCACCGCCGGTGAGGCGGCCTATCTGCTCGAAAACTCCGGCGCCGCAGCCGTGGCCGCCAGCGCTGAATTGGCACGGGATCTGCGCCTGCCGGAAGGTGTCGTGCTGATCGATCCCGCGCGGCTTGCCGAACTGAAGGCATTCGATCCACTGCCCGATTACGCCGATACCGCCGCCGACGATCCGGCTTATCTCGTCTACACCTCCGGCACGACCGGAAAGCCCAAAGGCGTGCTGCACGCGCATCGTGCCGCCTGGGGACGGCGGCCGATGCATCAGGGCTGGCTTGGCCTGCAGGAAAGCGACGTCATGCTGCATGCGGGCGCGTTCAACTGGACCTACACATTGGGCGTTGGCCTGGTGGACCCTTGGGCGGTTGGCGCCACGACGGTTCTCTATAACGGCCCGCGCGACGTGCAGGTATGGCCGAAGCTTCTGGAGAAGCATCGCGCCACCATGTTCGCGGCCGTCCCGACGCTGTATCGCCAGATCCTCAAATACTGCGATCTCTCGGCCTACGACCTTTCGGCCTTCCGCCATGGTGTTACCGCCGGTGAGGCTTTATCGCCTGCTCTTCTGGCCGAGTGGCAGGAACGCACCGGCAAGCCACTCTACGAGGCATTGGGCATGTCGGAAATCTCCACCTACATTTCGACCGGCCCCGGCATGACAATCAAACCGGGCAGTCCCGGCAAGCCGCAGCCCGGCCGGCGGGTCGCCATTCTGCCGCCTGACAGCGACAGTACAACGCCCTTGCCCACGGGCGAGATCGGCCTGCTGGCCGTACACCGCTCGGATCCCTCCCTCATGCTGGGCTACTGGAAGCGTCCGGAGGAGGAAGCGCTGGTCTATCGCGGCGAATGGTTCTGCGGCGGCGACCTGGCCAGCCTCGATGCCGATGGCTACCTGTGGCATCACGGCCGCAACGACGACGTGATGAATGCCATGGGCTACCGCGTCTCCCCGGTCGAGGTCGAGATGGCCCTCGCCGAGCATCCGGCCATCGCTGAAGTTGCCGTCACCGAATTGCGTGTCCGCAGCGACGTCTCGGTCATCGCTGCCTTCCTGGTGCTGCGCGAAGGCCAGACCGTCGACAAGGACGAACTTTCCAAATTCGCCGAAGCCCGCCTCGCCGCTTACAAATGCCCCCGTGAGTGGCGCATCGTGACCAGCCTGCCGCGCACTGCAAATGGCAAGGTGCAGCGGAAGAAACTAACCGAACTGACCGCCTGATCTGGCCGCGCCCTAGACTGGCACCGGCTTTGCAATCCCCAGGCAAATTGCCACGCAGGCCGTTAACCGACGCTGATCGACCGTCTCTCGACCGTCTTCGGCGGGCGCATGACCTTCGGCCCCGCGACTGCGGTGGCCGAAAGCCAGCAGATAGTGCGCCGCACGGGATTGGCTGAAGTCAGGTCACCAAGTTCTGACCGCCCCTTACGTCACCGACAATCCGTCATCTGCCGCGATGATCGCACCGTTGATGAACCGCGCCTCATCGGACGCCAGCAGCAGCAGCAGGCCATCCAGATCCTTGGGCTCGCCGACGCGCTTGCGCGGCAGCATCTCCATCAGCTTCTGGCCGCCCGGTGTCGCCCAGTGATCGCGGTTGATCTCGGTCTCGATATAGCCCGGGCAGATTGCGTTCGTGTTGATGCCATAGCGCGCCCATTCCAGCGCCATCGCCTTGGTCATCTGCACCACGGCCGCCTTGGACATGCAATAGACCGATAGCTGGCCGAGAACGCGCAATCCCGCCACCGAGGCGATGTTGATGATGCGGCCCGCCTTCTTCTGGGCGATCATTTCCTTCGCCGCGGCCTGAGCGACGAAGAACGCTCCCTTGGCATTGGTGTTCATCACGAAGTCGAAATCATCTGGCGTGATGTCCACAATCTTACCCTGCCGGCTGACGCCGGAATTGTTCACCAGGATGTCGACACCGCCGAGCTTGCCGGTCACTTCGGCGAAAGCGCCTTGGATATTGTCATAGTCGTTGACGTCGAGCTTGACGGTTATCGCCTTGCCGCCGCCAGCTTCAACCTTCTTGGCCAAGGCTTCCAGCCGGTCGACCCGCCGTGCGGCAAGCGCCACCGTGGCCCCGGCGCCACTCAGCACCTCGGCGAAACGCTCGCCCAGGCCGCTGCTGGCCCCCGTGATCACTGCGACCTTGCCTTTCAGGCTAATTCCCTGAGTCATCGATTCCTCCACTTTTTACCGGTCGGGATCGTCCAGTTTCATGAAAAGCCGGTCAAGGGGCTGGTCGGACCGTCCGCAGCGCGCTACCGTAGTAGTATGCGCATCGAAATCGTCTCCGACGTCATCTGCCCGTGGTGCTTCATCGGCAAGCGCCGCTTGGAAAAGGCTCTGGCCCAGCGCCCAGATCTGGACTTCGAGATTGGCTGGCGGCCCTTCCAGCTGAATCCCGACATGCCCAAGGAAGGCGCCGACCGGAAGAGCTATCTTGAGGCGAAATTCGGTGGCCCTGAGCGCGCGAAGGAAATCTACGCCCGCGTCACCGCGGAAGGTGCCAAGGAAGGCATTCCATTCGACTTCGACGGCATCAAGCGCACGCCCAATACGCTGGCCGCCCATAGCGTGCTGCGCTGGGCCTTGAGTACGGGCGCGCAAACCGAGCTGAAGGAACGTCTCTTCCGCCTGTACTTCCTGGAAGGCCAGGATATCGGTAATCATCAGGTGTTGGCCGATGCCGCAGAAGCCGAAGGAATGGACGGCGCGCTCGTCAAGCGACTGCTGGACGAAGGCCATGATGCCGATGTGATCCAAGCTGAGGATCAGATGGCCCGGCAGCTTGGCATCACTGGCGTGCCCTTCTTCATATTCGAACGGCGCTATGGCGTGCCGGGCGCCCAGGACCCGGAAGTCCTGCTGCAAGTGATCGACAGGGTTGCAGAGGAATCGGCCACTAACGTGAGCCAACCCTAAGCGTTAAGCCGCCTTTTTCGCTTTCATCGCAATCTCGCCCAAGCGGGATGCAATATGCATGACCCCCTTCAGGCGATCGGAGGGCTGCGGCCAGTCGTGAATGAACACGACTTTATGATCCGGCCGTAGCTTGGCCTTGCCGCGTTCGGACTGGATGAAAAGCACCAGTCCAGCCGGATCGGCAAATTTGTTGTCGCGGAAGGTCAGCGTCGCCCCCTTCGGGCCAGCTTCGATCTTGGCGATATTGGCATCGCGGCAATGCTTCTTGATAGCGACGATGTCCAGCAGATGCTGCACTTCTTCGGGCAATGCTCCAAAGCGATCAATCAATTCTGCGGCAAAAGCATCGATCTCTTCGCGGCTCTCCAGTTCCGCGACGCGGCGATAAAGCTGCATTCGCAGATTGAGGTCCGCAACATAGGATTCCGGGATAAGCACCGCCGTGCCGATCTGGATTTGCGGCGACCATTTCTCGCCGCCAAGACCTGTCTCACCCCGCGCCGTCGCGCGTGCCTCGGCGATCGCCTCCTGCAGCATCTCCTGATAAAGCTCGAAACCCACTTCCTTGATATGGCCGGACTGCTCCTCGCCCAGCAGATTGCCCGCGCCTCGCAAATCCAGGTCATGCGATGCCAGACTGAAGCCGGCACCAAGCGTATCGAGGCTTTGCAGAACCCGCAGACGCTGCTCGGCACTGGGATTCAGCATCCGGCCCGGCTGATAGGTGAAGTAGGCATAAGCCCGCAGCTTGGACCGACCGACACGGCCGCGGAGCTGGTACATCTGTGCCAGACCGAACAGATCGGCACGGTAGACGATCAGGGTATTCGCAGAAGGGATATCCAGGCCGCTTTCGACAATGTTGGTCGCCACCAGCACATCGTAGCGCCGGTCGTAAAAGGCATTCATCACATCGTCGAGTTCACTTGGCGCCATCTGACCATGAGCCATGACGGCCTTCAGTTCCGGCACATGGTCCCGTATGAAGGCCATGGCCGTCTCGAGATATTCTATTCGCGGGCAAACGAAGAAGCTTTGCCCCCCGCGGAAATGCTCGCGCAACAGCGCCTCGCGAATGATCACCGGATCGAAAGGCGTCACGTAAGTCCGCACCGCCAGGCGATCCACCGGTGGCGTGGCGATCAGACTCAGTTCACGCACACCGGACAGGGCAAGCTGCAAGGTGCGCGGGATCGGCGTTGCCGACATGGTCAGCACATGCACCTCGGCGCGAAGCTGTTTCAGGCGTTCCTTATGCTTCACGCCGAAATGCTGCTCTTCATCGATGATCAAAAGCCCGAGATGCTTGAACTCGATGGTCTTAGACAGGACAGCATGCGTGCCGATGACGATATCGACAGTACCGTCCTTGAGCCCCTGCTTGGCAGCCGCCGCCGTTTTGGCCGAAACCATGCGAGACAGTTGCTCGATCCGGATCGGCAGGCCTTGGAAACGCTGCACAAAGGTCCGGTAGTGCTGCCGCGCCAGCAGCGTAGTCGGGCAAACCAGCGCCACCTGCTGTCCCGCCATGGCCGCCGTGAAGGCGGCCCGCAGCGCCACCTCGGTCTTGCCAAAGCCGACATCGCCGCAAATCAGGCGATCCATCGGCTTTCCGCTGGCGAGATCATCCAGCGTTTCTTCGATGGCGCGAAGCTGGTCGTCGGTTTCATCATACGGAAACCGGGCACAAAATTCCTCGTAGAGTCCATCCGGCGGCACGACCCGCTCGCCCTGACGCAACTCGCGCTGAGCGGCGATCTTCATCAACTCGCCCGCCATCTCCTTCAGGCGCTGCTTCATGCGCGCCTTGCGGTTCTGCCAGGCGACGCCGCCCAGCTTGTCGAGCGTTACTTCGGCTTCGGGTGAGCCGTAACGCGACAGCATCTCGATATTCTCGACCGGCAGATAAAGCCGGTCGCCGCCATCGTAATGCAGCAGCAGGCAGTCGTGCGGCGCGCCGGCCACATCCAGCGTAACGAGATCCTTGTACTGGCCGATGCCGTGATCGATATGGACCACATAGTCGCCAGGCTGCAGGGCGCTGGCCTCGGCAATAAAGTTCTCTGCCCGGCGCTTCTTCTGGCGAGGACGCACCAGGCGGTCGCCGAGGATATCCTGCTCGGCCACAACGCAGAGATCGACGGCTTCAAAGCCATGCTCGATCGGCAGCACCGCGATCGCGGCGACGCTCTTCGGCAGGGTATCGAGTTCGACCGCAGCTTCTATAGGCTGCGGCGCCTCGATACCGTGATCTTTTAGCACCAGGGCCAGACGGTCGCGGGCACCAGGCGAGAAGGTCGCAAACAGCACACGCCGCCCGGCAGCCACCTGCTTCGCCAGATGACCGCCTAATGCGTCGTAGACACCGATACCTGCGGCTACCTTGTTCTCTGCTGCCTGGGCGGTCTGAGCCCGCTCAGGCGCGAAATCACGGCCCGGCCGGCCGCCGAGATCTACAACCGTAATATCCGGCCCGCCAACAGCATCGAACGGATGCAGCTGTCCAACCGGGAACCTGTCCAGCCTTTGCTGCCATTCGCCGGCGGTCAGATACAGCCTCTCGGGCGGCAGCGGCTTATAGGGCGCGCCGCCCTCTTCCAGGCCGCGCTTCATCGCGGCGAGACGGGCGTCGTAATGGTCAGCAATTGCCTTGAACCGCTCATCGGCCGCATCGCTGGATAACGGGTCCAGCGTCACGACAGCCTGTGGCAGGTAATCGAGAATGGTTGCCATTTTCTCGAAGAAAAGCGGCAACCAATGCTCCAT
This sequence comes from uncultured Ferrovibrio sp., assembly GCF_937960835.1. GTDB lineage: Bacteria > Pseudomonadota > Alphaproteobacteria > Ferrovibrionales > Ferrovibrionaceae > Ferrovibrio. Next base: position 34,968 of record NZ_CALGPC010000017.1, on the reverse strand, counting down.
GCCGATCTGACGGCGGCCGGCCGAGACAGCTTCGTAAAGCGGATCTTCCTTAGTGACGGTGCCGAAGAGTTCACGATAGCCGCTGCGGAACCTAGCAATTGCATCCGGATCGAGCGGCACTTCGCTCATCGCCGTCAGCGACAACGCATCGACGGTATCGATCGTGCGCTGATTGGCGGGATCGAAGCGGCGGATGTTCTCCACTTCGTCGCCAAAGAAGTCCAGGCGATACGGTGCTTCGCTGCCGGGTGGAAAAAGATCGATCAGACCGCCGCGGACGGCGAACTCGCCCGGCTCCAGTACGGTGGAAACGCGGTTATAGCCATTCCGGCTCAGATACTCGACCAGGACTTCCGGCTTGATCCGTGCGCCTTTCGTGGCGCTGAAGCCCGTGCTGCGCAAATAATCCGGCACCGGCAGGCGCTGCAATGCGGCATTCACTGTCGTCAGCAGCAGCCATGGCGCATCGGGTCGCTCGCCGCTAAGCCGGTTGAGCGTATCCATCCGCCTGGCCGCGATCTCGGCGTTCGGCGAAACGCGGTCATAAGGCTGGCAGTCCCAGGCCGGCAGGGTCAGCACGGGCAGCTCTGGGGCGAAGAATTTCAGTGCCGCTTCCACCGTTGCCATGCGGGCATCGTCGCGGCAGATATGCAGCACGCCGCAGCCCTTCTGCCGCATCGCCAGCGCGATCAGCAAGCGCGCATCCTGACCTTCCGGTGTGCCGGCCAGCGCCCAGCGCCCCGGCCGGGTCAGTATGTCCGGCAACTGAAAGGTCATGACATCAAAACGGCAGCTTGTAGGCCTTGAGCAGTTTCATCACCCCGTTATCGAGATGCGGCGGCACCGGTTCGCGTCCGATGGCCCAGGCATAAATCTGGGGATCGTCGTAATTCTTCAACAGCGTCTCGTACTGATCGAGCTCCTGCTCAGTGAAGGTCGGCAGATGCTGGCGGGCGAAGCCGCCCAGCAGGATATCGACCTCCTTCATGCCGGTATAAAGGCTGCGGTGCAGCAGCCGCTTGCGGCGGGTTTCGATATCCTCGCGCTGAATCTCGGTCATAAGGCTGTCTCCGGGGCAGAGGCAGGATATAGTACGCAAGCTCTCGGATTCTCAAGGTTTCCGCCGAAATTTAACCTCGCCATGCGACCGGAATCGCTGTTTCCCGCCTTTGTGCCGATCACCAGCCTGAAAGGCTGCGGGCCGCGGCTTGCGCCCCTGATCGAGAAACTGGCGGGCGGCCGCGTGCTGGACCTGTGGTGGCATCTGCCGAGCGGGCTGATCGACCGCCGCTACCGCCCCAGCATCGCCGAGGCGGAGCCAGGCCGCATCGCCACGATCACGCTGACCATCGAACGGCATCTCCCGCCCCGCACCTCGCGCCTGCCCTACAAGATTATCGGCCATGACGGCAGCGGCAGACTCACCTTGGTCTTCTTCAACGGGCGGGAGGACTTCCTCAAGCGCAGCCTGCCAGAGGGCGAGCAGCGCGTCGTCAGCGGCATGATCGAACTGTTCGATGGCCAGCCGCAGATGACGCATCCGGACCGCATCGCAACGCCGGAAGAAGCCGACCAGCTTGCCACCGTAGAGCCAGTCTATCCGCTGACGGCGGGCCTGGCGCCCCGCACGCTGGCCAAGATCATTGATGGCGCGCTGGCCAAGGCGCCGGAATTGCCGGAATGGCTCGATCCGGCATTCCAGCGCCAGCAGAAATGGCCCTCCTGGCGGGAAGCGCTGTTGACTGCTCATCGGCCGGAAAGCGCCGCCGATCTGGAAAAAGATGCACCAGCTCGGCAGCGCCTGGCCTTCGATGAGCTTCTAGCCAATCAGCTTGCGCTTCTGCTGGTGCGGCGGCGCTTGAAGCGGCTGTCCGGCCGCCCGATGCAAGGTGACGGGCGTCTGCGCGATCAGCTGGAAAAGCTGCTGCCCTGGCCGCTGACCGATGCGCAGCGGCAGGCCAATGCCGAAATCGCTGGCGATATGGGCTCGAACAAGCGCATGTTGCGGCTGCTGCAGGGCGATGTCGGCAGCGGCAAGACCATGGTGGCGCTGAACGCCATGCTGCTGGCGGTGGAAGCCGGCGCGCAGGCGGCCTTGATGGCGCCAACCGAAATCCTCGCCCGCCAGCATGCCGAAACGCTGATGCCCTATTGCCGGCAGCTAGGCGTGACACTGGCGCTGCTTACGGGACGCGATAAAGGCAAGGCGCGCGCGGCTTTGCTTGAGCGCTTGGCCAGCGGCGAGATCGACATTCTGGTCGGCACTCATGCGCTGTTCCAGGACGATGTGGTATTCCACGATCTGGCCTTGGCGGTGATCGACGAGCAGCATCGCTTCGGCGTCGGCCAGCGCCTTTCGCTGGCTGCCAAAGGACAGCGCGACAAGGGGGGCGTGGATGTGCTGGTGATGACCGCGACGCCGATCCCGAGGACGCTATCGCTGACCGCCTATGGCGACATGGATGTTTCCAAGCTGACCGAAAAGCCGCCGGGCCGCACGCCAGTCGATACGCGCACCGTCGCCGCCGACCGCTTTCTCGACGTGGTCGCCGCCGTGAAGCGCAAGATCGCCGCCGGGGAACGGGTCTACTGGGTCTGCCCGCTGGTGGAGGAAAGCGAACAAAGTGATCTCGCCGCCGCCGCCGAGCGGCATTTTGCGCTGAAAATGGCGCTGGAGCCGGAGCTGGGCGAAGGCAGCGTCGGCCTTGTGCACGGCCAGATGAGCGTCGCCGAAAAGGACACCGCCATGGAGGCTTTCGCCAGCGGGCGGTCGAAACTGCTGGTCGCCACGACGGTGATCGAGGTCGGCGTCGACGTGCCCGAAGCGACCCTGATCGTCATCGAACATGCCGAGCGTTTCGGTCTGGCGCAGCTGCACCAGCTGCGCGGCCGGGTGGGACGCGGCGGCCGGCCGGGCGCCTGCCTGCTGCTCTATTCCGGCCCGCTGGGCGAGACCGCCAAGGCCCGGCTGAAGATCCTCCGCGAGACGGACGACGGCTTCCGCATCGCGGAGGAAGACCTGCGGCTGCGCGGTGCCGGTGAAGTGCTGGGCACCCGCCAGAGCGGCCTGCCCAACTTCAAGCTGGCCGACCTGGCGACCCATGGCGACCTGCTGGCGGCGGCGCGGGACGATGCCCGGCTGATCCTGGAGCGCGATCCGGATCTGGCCTCCGAACGAGGACAGGCCTTACGGGTTCTGTTGTACCTGTTCGAGCGGGATTCGGCGATCCAGTATCTCAGATCCGGCTAAGTGCCTGACGATCCAGGAAGCCCTTCAATCCTCCGCGATCTCATTGCCGACCAATCGGTGCCGGCCGTCAGTCAGGTCGGTCTATGCAGGCCCCGGCTGATCCGGCGAGCGGCCTCCTTGACCCGCCGCGCCGCCTCCCGCTCGTCGGCGCCTTGAGCGATCCGGCCGTCCAGCATCAGGACGGCCAGGCCATGGACAAAGCTCCAGGCCGCCGTCATCACCGCCTCACGGTCTGACGCCCTGCCCTGGGAAGCGGCGATGGCCTCCTGCAGCACGGCAAAGCTGGCGACCGCCTTCTCACGCAATTCCGGATGCGGCGACAGATCCGCGAGTTCAGGGCCGAACATCAGCCGGAACAGCGCCGGATGGCGGCGGGCAAAGCTGACATAGGCCAGCGCCATGGCTTCCAGCCGCGCCGCGGGCGTCTTCGCTTTGCCCGCCTCCAGCGCCGCCTTGAAGGCAACGAAGCCCTCCGCCGCGATGGCAGCCAGCAAGGCGGTCTTGTCGGCAAAATGCGCGTATGGCGCAGCCGGCGACACGCCCGCCGACTGAGCCACCTGGCGCAGGCTGAGACTGGCCGCACCATGCTTTTCCAGCAGATCGAACCCCGCGGCCACCAGGCATCGGCGCAGATCACCGTGATGATAGGCCGATTCCGGCTTGCGCCGGCGCAGCGACGGATTTGTGACGACGGTCATCTTAACACCGCTCAGATTTCTATATGAACACTGTCAAGATTAACCTGGACCGCGGAGTCTGTCATGCTGTTCATCATCTTGATGATCGTCTTTGCCCTGCTGGCCTATATCCCCCAATTCTTCCTTGGTGACCGCCGCGACCTGCGAATGGCCATGCGCCACGGCATGGCGGGCGCTTTCCTGTTCACCGGCACCGATCATTTCCTCCACGATCTCGACCGCTACGTGCCGATGATGCCCGACTTCCTGTCGCCCTGGGGGCTGGAACTGATCTGGTTCACTGGCGCAGCCGAAATCGCCGGCGCCATCGGCCTGATCCTCCCTCTTTCGCTTTATGCCCGGTTCGGTCTGCCGGATTTGCGCATCTGGGCAGGCATCTGCATTGCCGTAATGCTCTGCTTCCTGGTGATTGCCAATATCAACGTTGCCATGCAGGGGGCGAGCTATGCAGGCGTCGGCGATGCCCTGCCCGGCTGGTATTACTGGGTCCGTCCGGCGCTACAACCGCTGATCATCCTGTGGGCTTTGTATGCGTCTGGGGCCATCCGCACCGGGCAGCGCGGCCAGGTGATCGCGGCCTAGCCGCGTGTGGTATCAGGAGCGCCGCCAGCGCGTCAGCGCCAAAATCGTACCACCAGCGATCAGGCCCCAGAAGGCGCCGCTGATACCAAAGAAGGTCAGGCCGGAGGCCGTCACGATGAAGGTGATCACGGCAGCTTCGCGGTCATTCGCATCGGACATGGCCCCCATCAGCGACGAACCGAAAGCGCCCAGCAGGGCAAGGCCTGCCACCGCCTGGATCAGGATCGGCGGCGAGGCGCTGATGAAGGCGGTCGCCGCAGCCGCGAAGAGGCCAAAGAGCACATAGAACACACCCGCGATCACCGCAGCCCAGTAGCGCCGCTTCGGATCGGGGTGCGCGTCAGGCCCTGCGCAGAGCGCCGCCGTGATGGCGGCGAGGTTGACCGCATGGCCGCCCAAGGGCGCAGAAAGCAGGCTGTAGATACCCGTGGTGCGGAACAGCGGCCCCGGATCAGGCCGGTAGCCATTGGCGTTCATCACGGCAATCCCCGGGATGTTCTGCGACGCCATGGTGACGATGAACAGCGGCAGCGCAATGCCAATGATCGCCGGCAGTGAAAATGCTGGAACGACCAGCACTGGATCGGGCCGAAGCGAGCCAAGGGCATCAGGCGAGACTTCCGTCGTTGTCGCAATCAGCGCAATGGTGACGACCACCGCGGCGGGCACGGCAAACAGCCGTTTGAATTTCGCCACGACCGCCCAGACGACAACGATTGCCAGGCCCATCAACGGAAACTCCGCCACAGCGCGCACCGGCGCCAGACAAAGCCCGAGCAGCACGCCTGCCAGCATGGCATTGGCCAGGGCTGGCGGGATGCTGGATACCCAGCGGCCGAGCGGCTTCCACAGGCCAGCCAGCACGATCAGCAGGCTGGAAACGATGAAGGCGCCGACCGCAGCGGCAAAGCCGCCCTCCACCGCACCGGTGGTGGCCAGCAAGGCGCCGCCCGGTGTCGACCAGGCGATGCTGATCGGCAGACGTGTCTTGAGACTGAGCCAGATGGCGCAGAGGCCCATCGCGATGGACAGCGCCATCAGGCCAGACGCCGCCTCGGCCTGGCTGGCGCCGACGGCATTAAGGCCCTGCACGATGACAGCGAAGGAGCTCGCAAAGCCGACAAAAGCCGAGAGCAGCCCTGCAGCCAGGGCCTGAATCGATAAGTCCTGTCGCATCTGCTCTGGGCCGCTTAGATGATCAGGCGAATTCCAGGATCACCTGATCGACGGCGAGGCTGTCGCCCTTCTTGGCGTTGATCTTCTTCACCGTGCCGTCGCGCTCGGCGCGCAGCACGTTTTCCATCTTCATGGCTTCGACTACCGCCAAGGCCTGCCCCGCCTTCACCGGTTCGCCCTCGGAGACATTGATCGAAACCACCAGCCCCGGCATCGGACAGAGCAGGAATTTCGACATGTCGGGCGGCAGCTTCTCGGGCATCAGGCGCGCCAGTTCAGCCGCGCGCGGCGTGCGCACAGCGATATCCAGCTCGGCACCGCCATGGACGATGCGCAGGCCATCCGGGCGCTGCGCCACGCGCGCGACCACGTTGCGGCCGTTCACGGTGCCCCGGAAGAAAGGCTCGCCCGGCTTCCAGGCGCTGCGCACCTTGAGCGTCTTACCCTTTTTCACCTTCACGTCAAAGCCGCCGTCGGCCTCGACGACGGTGAGCGGATATTCCGTCTTGTTCAGCACCGCGACCCAATCGGTGCCGGGCGTCCAATCAGGCAGGCCGAGCTTGCCGCCCAGATGACGGGCACGATGCTCGTTGCGGATATGCAGGAGCGCGGCCACCGCCAGCATCGCCGTCTGCTGCTCTTCCGGCAGCACGGTGCCGGAATAGCCGTTCGGCCATTCCTCGGCGATGAAATTGGTCGAGATATTGCCGGCACGGAAGCGCGGATGATCCAGCACGGCCGACAGGAAGTTCACGTTATGCCCGATGCCGGCGATCCAGGTCTCGTCCAGCGCCGCCGACAGTGTCGCAACCGCCTCATCGCGGGTTTCGCCATAGGAGCAGAGCTTGGAGATCATCGGGTCGTAGAACATGCTGATCTCGCTGCCCTCGACCACGCCGGTGTCGTTGCGGATCACATCGGATTCCGGCGCAGTACGCCAGCGCACCAGACGGCCGGTGCTGGGCAGGAAGCCGCGTAGCGGATCTTCGGCGTAGATGCGCGCCTCGATGGCCCAGCCGTTCAGCTTCACATCTTCCTGCTTGATCGACAGTTTCTCGCCAGCGGCGACACGGATCATCTGTTCGACCAGATCGATGCCGGTGATCAGCTCGGTCACCGGATGCTCGACCTGCAGGCGGGTGTTCATCTCCAGGAAGTAGAACTTCCGGTCCTTGCCGCCGACAATGAATTCGACCGTGCCAGCGCTGTCATAGTTCACCGTCTTGGCAAGGGCGACAGCCTGCTCGCCCATGGCCTTGCGAGTGGCCTCGTCGAGGAACGGGCTTGGCGCCTCCTCGATCACCTTCTGATGCCGACGCTGGATCGAGCATTCGCGCTCGCCCAGGTAAATCACGTTGCCGTGCTTGTCGCCGAGCACCTGGATTTCGATATGACGCGGTTGCTCGATGTATTTCTCGATGAAGACGCGGTCGTCGCCGAAGGAGTTCTTCGCCTCATTGGTGGCCGAGGAGAAGCCCTGCGCCACCTCTTCCTTCGAATGGGCGATGCGCATGCCCTTGCCGCCGCCGCCGGCGGAGGCCTTGATCATCACCGGGAAACCGATCTCGGTGGCAATTTTGATGGCCTCTTCAGTCGAGGCGATGGCGCCGAGATAACCCGGCACCGTCGAGACGCCCGCCTTCTGCGCCAGCTTCTTGGATTCGATCTTGTCGCCCATGGCGTAGATCGCATCCGGATTGGGGCCGATGAAGGCAATGCCGGCATCCTTCAGCGCCGCAGCGAATTTGCGGTTCTCCGACAGGAAGCCATAGCCCGGATGCACGGCCTGCGCGCCGGTCTTCTTGCAGGCATCGACGATCTTCTCGATGACCAGATAGCTTTCCGCCGCCGGCGCCGGACCGATATGCACGGCCTCGTCAGCCATGCGCATATGCAACGCGCCATCATCGGCATCGGAATACACCGCCACCGTTTTGATGCCGAGCTTGCGGCAGGTCTTGATGACGCGGCAAGCGATCTCGCCACGGTTGGCGATCAGGATCTTGTCGAACAGCTTGGTTGCCATGATACGCGCCACCCTTACAGCGGAATGTTGTCGTGCTTCTTCCAGGGATTCTCCAGCTTCTTCTCGCGCAGCATCGCGAGCGAGCGGGCAATCCGGTAGCGCGTATTATGCGGCATGATCACGTCGTCAATGAAACCGCGATGGCCAGCGACGAAGGGATTGGCGAATTTCTGCCGGTATTCCTCGGTACGCGCGGCAATCTTGTCGGGATCGCCGATCTCGGCGCGGAAGATGATCTCCACTGCGCCCTTTGGTCCCATCACTGCGATCTCGGCTGAGGGCCAGGCATAGTTCACGTCGCCACGCAGATGCTTGGAGGCCATGACGTCGTAAGCGCCGCCATAGGCCTTGCGGGTGATCACAGTGACCTTCGGTGTAGTCGCCTCAGCATAGGCAAACAGCAGCTTGGCGCCATGCTTGATGATGCCACCATATTCCTGCGCGGTGCCAGGCAGGAAGCCGGGCACGTCGACGAAGGTGACGATCGGAATGTCATAGCAGTCGCAGAAGCGCACGAAGCGCGCGCCCTTGCGGGAGCTGTCGATGTCCAGGCAGCCCGCCAGTACCATCGGCTGGTTGGCGACGATGCCCACCGTCTGGCCACCGATGCGGGCAAAGCCGGTAATGATGTTCTTGGCGTAATTCGGCTGGATCTCGAAGAAATCGCCCTCGTCGACCACCTTCTCGATCAGCTCCTTCATGTCATAGGGCTTGTTCGGGTTCGGCGGCACCAGCGTATCGAGCGAGGCTTCCTGGCGGGTGATCGGATCCCAAGTCTCTCGGATCGGCGCCTTCTCGCGATTGTTCAGCGGCAGGAAGTCGAACAGACGCCGGGTCTGCACCAGCGCCTCGACGTCATTTTCATAGGCGTTGTCGGCAACCGAGGACTTGGTGGTATGCGTGATCGCGCCGCCAAGCTGCTCCTGCGTCACCACTTCCTGCGTCACCGTCTTCACGACATCCGGACCGGTGACGAACATGTAGCTGGAATCCTTCACCATGAAGATGAAGTCGGTCATCGCCGGCGAATAGACCGCACCGCCGGCACAGGGGCCCATGATGACGGAAATCTGCGGCACCACGCCAGAGGCTAGCACGTTGCGCTGAAACACCTCGGCATATCCGGCCAAGCTGTCGACGCCTTCCTGGATGCGCGCACCGCCGGAATCGTTGAGCCCGATCACCGGTGCGCCGACCTTCATGGCGGTGTCCATGATCTTGCAGATCTTGCCGGCATGGGCGGCCGAGAGCGAACCGCCGAAGACGGTGAAATCCTGACTGAAGACGAAAGTCGGGCGGCCGTTGATGGTGCCGTAGCCGGTCACCACGCCATCGCCCGCCACCTTCTGATCGGCCATGCCGAAATCGGTGCAGTCATGCTCGACGAACATGTCCCATTCTTCGAAGGAGCCGGGATCGAGCAGCAGCTCTAGACGCTCGCGCGCGGTCAGCTTGCCCTTGGCGTGCTGCGCATCGACGCGCTTCTGCCCGCCGCCCTGACGGGCCTGCGCGCGCTTTTCTTCCAATTGGCGGATGATGTCTTGCATGCAACTCCCCCGTTGACCGGGCCTTTCGGAACGAATCCTTCGGGCGTCCTGCCCGGCCAGCACGTGACATGGCTGTTACAATGGCGTCGGGGTGAATAGCATATCGCCGCGACCGGCAAAATAGTTGGCGCTGCGCTGCAGAAGCACAAGGGATAAGAGCGGGTTATCGCAACTGATATATGTGTTCAGCCTGCCCTGGCTGACCTAGGGGCAAGCTCTGAAAGGCAATGCCGCTGCGGGTTTTGGTGCCTTTTAAGCGCGCAGAAGCGAGAGAAAACGGGCCACTGCCGCCAAATCGGCCTGCAGCGACGCCCGGCGGGCGGCTGCCTCGGCATCCTCACCCCACAGCTCGGCCTGGTACAATTCATCCAGAAGGCCCGCCCGGTGGGCGGCATCGGCATCGATCAGTCCTTCCAGCATGGCGAGGCCGATCACCACCGATCCGGTGGTGGTGGTGATGGCATGCAAGGCCGTCAGGGTCATCGGGTCGTAGCCCGTGCAGATCCGCTCCAGACGCGGCTTCAAAGTCTCCGCCTGCGGCACGGCAACGACGCCCTGCGTGACCTGGAACTGGATGTCGTAGCGATCCCAAAACCAGTCGAGCAAAGGCTGCCACACCTCAGCCTGGCGGGCGACCAGCTCCTGCGGCGCTTCCGCACGGTATGACAGAAGATCGGTATCGCCGTAGCGCACGATTTCGCTGATCGCACCGCTCGGGTCCTGGGCGACGCGGTCGATGGCTGTCGCGACCAGCCGGGTCAACGGCATCTGCAGCGGCTTGATCTCGTTCTGCTGCTCTTGCCATTCGGCGGCAATGGCCTCGGCCAGGGGAAAACTCGCCAGCACCATCTCGGTCTTCGCCGGCGTCTTCAGCGGACGACCGTCTAGCAGCACGATGGCCGTCCCGTCCGGGCGACGCTCGGCCACTGCGTTCTTATAGAAGCGTTTCATGGCGCGGCTTATAGCGGCAGCATTCCAGTGAGGCAATCTACGGCGCGGGATCCGTACACTTGCTCGGCCCTCAATCAGCGGCCCAGCAGGTTGCCCAATCCGCGGCGCAGATTATCGACCGGATTGCTGTTCTGCTGTTGCTGCTGCGGCTGCGAGGATTGCAGGCTCTGCGGCGTCGCCTTGCCCTCGGCCAAGGCGATGGCCTTGGTGCAAGCCGTCTCCGCGCTGTCACCGCGATCACCCAAGGCCGGCGACAGAAGCGCAAGCGGTCCCAGAGCCGCAACGCCCGCTGCTGTGCCGATTACGCTCTTGGCCAAAGCAGCCGGATCGGGCGCAAAGCTCGGATCGGTGAAGCTGCCGCGCACGCGCACCGCTGGCAAAGCGGAAGCGAGCGATACGCTGCGCGAGGACGGCACCAGCCGCAGATCGAGCTGCTCGCTACCGAGATTGACGCTGCCGTCACCGGCAATGGTGATGCGGCCGGTCTCGGCGAGGAATGCCTTCGGCGTCGCGACGCCGTTCTTGATGTCGAGGCCGGTAACCACGCAATAGAGATCGGTCTTCGCGGTGGCGCGTCCCAGAACGCCGACGGCATCGGCGAGCTTGGGCAGGAAGCGCTGCATGTATTCTTCCTTCAACTCGCCCTTGCCGACCTTGAGCACGGCCTTGCCGTTCAGTCCGGCCATCAACTGGCGCACGCTGCCGCCGCGGCTGGTCACGTCGAGATCGATATCGACCGGTGCGCCGCGGCGCACGATGTCGGTGATCTCGTTCTTCTGCAGATAGTCGCTGAGCACGACGCCCGCGGTGGTCAGCTTCACGGCGAGCGTCTTGGCGCCGCCATTGAGCGTGATGTCGCCATTGATCGTCCCGCCGGCCAGGCCGAAGCCGACAGGCTTCACGGTCAGCACGCCGTCCTTCAGGGTAAGGTTCAGCGACAGATTCTGCGCCTCGAATTTCGGCGCCACGAACCGGTCGGCCTTGTAGGCGACGACGGCATCCACCGCGGTCAGACCATCCAGCGGCAGCGGCTCGTCACTGAAAACGCGGCCATCGGACTTCGCTGCGGAAGCGCTGGTCCCGCCACTGCTACCGCCGCCGCCCGCTGGGGCGTTGCTGCCCCCGGTGTCCAGCAAAGACGTGACGTCGAAGCTCTTGGAGGCCAGATCCAGCTTGAGCGACGGCCGGGTGCCGCCGAGCGCGATTTCGCCGCTGCCCGCAAGGTCGCTCTGCGCCAGGGTCGCGGTCAGCCCTGAGAAAGCATAACGCTGCGCGCCGCTATCCTTGATTTTGGTCTGCAGCTTGACCGGCACCGCGGGAGCGCTGGCGCCAAAGGCCGAGGCCATCTTGGCCAGGTCGGGAACATCAGCGCCGACATTCAGATCGATCCCCTTGGCCAGCATCGGCTGCGCCAGGGTGCCATCGACCGTCGCAGTCGCGCCGGGCACGCGGACCGTCATCTTGACCGGCCAAGGGCGGCTCGGCGCAGAGAGTTCGGCCAGACTGCCCAGCGTGCCTTCGGCTTCGACCCTGTGGGTGTTGATCACCGCAACCAGACGCGTGGCCAGCAGTCCGCTCCCCTGCTCCTTCACCGACAATTCGTTCAGCAGAAGATCATTGCTGGCGCCGCTCTGCGCATCGCGATGCGCCAGCTTCACATTTTTCAACAGCACATTAGAAATTACGGGTAGGTCACTGACCTGGTGTTGATCTCCGGCTGCCTTCTGCTCCTGCGGTGCGGCCGGCTTAGCCTCGGACTTGGCGGCGAATTCCCAGTTCGCCTGGCCCTGCCGGTTCTTCTCCAGCAGAAGATCGACATCCGACAGAACCAGGCGGTCGATCTTGATCTGCCGCCGCAACAGGGCAAAAAGGTCGGGCTCGGCGGCGAACTCGCCGATGGTGGCCATATGAGGACGGCTGCCCCATGGCGCATTGGCGAAGGTCACACCATTTACCGCAACGGCAGGTAACGGAAAGATCTTCAACTCAAGATCGCCCGCGATCTCCAGCTTGCGACCCGTGGCGTTTTCGACCGCGGCGACAATCTGTGGCTTGAAGCGGTTCACATCGACGGTCAGCAGCGCCACCACCGCAGCAGCTATCAGGACCACCAGACCAAGCAGAATCCATTTCACAGCGCGCATGGGGCATCTCCCATCATCTCAACAACCAGATCAGGAAGTTCGGCGAAGCTCTTGATAATCTTTGCCGCCCCCGCTGCCAACAGAACATCCTCGTCGTGATATCCCCAAGCTACGCCCACCGCGGCCACGCCGGCATTCCGGGCCATCTCAATGTCGTAGGTGGTATCGCCGACCACGATCGTCGAGGCTGGCGCCGCGCCGGTCTCCGCCATTGCCTGCAGCACCATATCCGGTGCCGGTTTGCCGGCCGCGACCACGTCATTAGTCTGCAAGGTCACGAACCGGCCGGTCAGGCCATGGGTCGCCAGCGTGTAATCCAACCCGCGCCGCGCCTTCCCGGTGGCGATCCCGAGCAGAAAGCCGGCCTCTTCCAGACGATCTAGGGCTTCGACCAGGCCCGGAAAGATCGGCTCGTGATGGTCCGGGTTGAGGCGCTGGGCGATGGCAGCCGTCTTATAGGCCTCGACCACGGCCGCCGCGGCTACCCCCGCGGGCAAGAGGCTCTGGATGGCGACCGGCAGCGGCAGCCCCACCGTGCGGCGGATCATCTCGGCCTGCGGCAGGGGCAGCCCCAGAGCCGTGAAGGCCGTGTGCATGGCGGCCACGATGTGGTGCTGACTGTCGACCAGGGTGCCGTCGCAATCAAAAATCACCAGACGCGGCGGCGTGAAATCAGAAACGGCTGTAACCATACCCTAAAATCGCATGCCCGGCCGTTTGGCTCAACCTAGCCAAGCCCCTGTAAGCAACCCCCTGGCGGCTAGCGATCCCGCTTGCGCTGATCCTGCTTCCTCTGGTCCCGCTTCAGATCTTCCCGGCGCTGGTCTTCCCTGCGCAGATCGTCTTTCAGCAATTCTTTGCGCAGATCCTGGCGGCGCTGATCGGACTGCTCATCGGCCTTCTTTTCGTCTGCCTTCTTTTGGCCGGGTCCGGGGGAGTGAATGCCCGGGCTTTGCGGCGCCTGAGGAACGATCAGGCTGGGTTTGCTTGGTGCTGCGGGCGAAACCGGCTGCTGCTGCGCTGGCGCCGGGCCTGACACCAGGAGCAGGCCACTCGACAGCAAGGCTGGCAGCCTCTTCATAAGTGATTGAGGATGATGGGACGAAGCAGCGGCGCAGAGATGCATTTGCCGCCGCATTATGGCAAGAAAAGCGCATGAAAAAAGCAAAGACCACCCCTTCCCGCATCGCCGGCCTGACTCAGCTCGGCCAGCCAACCCGCCAGCCCCAGTCGCCGGATGAAGCCGTGCTGGAAAAAGCACCCAATCCGCATCCCGGCACACTGTATCTGATCCGCTTCACCCAGCCGGAATTCACGAGCCTCTGCCCGATGACCGGACAGCCGGATTTCGCCCATCTGGTCGTCGACTATGTGCCCAATAAGTACATCGTGGAATCCAAGTCGCTGAAGCTGTTCTTCAACAGCTTCCGCAATCATGGTGCCTTTCATGAGGATTGCACGCTGATGATCGCCAAGCGCCTGCAAGCAGCGATCCAGCCGCGCTGGCTGCGGATCGGCGGCTATTGGTATCCGCGCGGAGGCATGCCGATCGACGTATTCTACCAGACGGGCAAACCGCCCGCCGGGCTTTGGCTGCCGGATACCGGCGTGCCGTCCTATCGCGGCCGCGGTTGAGGCGTCATGACGATCCGCCGGGCGGCCATCCTGATGCTTCTCGGCTTCGCCGGTTGCTCCGGCCTTGAAGCCTCCGTCCGCGACCTCAATCGCAGCCTCTATCGAACCTGGGCTGGCGATGATCGTCCCGCGCGGGCGGAAACGGGTGGCGGCGGTGGCGAGTACACGCCGTGTTTCAGCCGCGAGAGCGGATTGCTGTATCTCAGCCAAACCGGCCGCTGCGCGCCGGGCTATGCCGCCATTCCCATCGAACAGGCCGCCAGCCAGTTCGGCACCACAAGCGGGTCGCGAACCACCGGCCGTTCGGCACCGGAGCCGCCCCCCCTGCCGCAGCAGACTTATGCACCTGCCACCGCAGCGCCGCCTGCGACGGCCACGGCACCGGCTTCCGGCCCCGCGGGGACCGGTCAGGCGCTTTGCTACAATGATCAGCAGGGGCAGGTCTTTGGCGCCGCAAGCTGTCCGCCCGGCAGCCGCTGGGTAACCGCGGCCGAGGCCGAAGCGTTGCAGCAGGCTCAGCTTGCCGGCGCGTCCTGGTGCTATTTCGCCAGCCGTCGGGTGCTGTACCGCAGCCGCGCCTGCCGGCCGGGCGACCAGACGCTCGACGTGGCCCAGGCCGACCGGCTTTGGGAAACATTGCCCGCCGACCGCCGGCCGCGGCAGCGGCCGGCGCAAACGTCGGGCGGCGTTCCGCCTGTACCGCCGGTGCAGGCCTCCCCACGCGGCGGCGTCAGCGCTACGCCGCTGCCCGCACCTCAATAGCATCGGCACTGGGCAGGATCGTAGCGAAGCGATCGCCAAGTTCCGCCAGCGCAATGCGATGCAGATCCGCCGCCGCGATCACTGCGCCGCCAAGCTGATCGGGTAGGTCGCGGGTCGCGCAGGCAGAAGCCACCACACTGACCCGGTAGCCATGGTCCAGCGCGCTGCGGACGGTTGCGCTGACACACATATGGGTCATGAAACCGCCGACGATCAGTTCGTTACGGCCGGTCTTCTGAAGCACCTCATGCAGATCGGTTTTGGCAAAGCTGTTCGGCAGCGTCTTGGGCACCACCCGCTCGCCATCCAGGGGACGGATGGTGGAGATGAAGGCGCCGCGCGGACCGTTGGGATCAAATAGCGCGCCACCGGGCCGACCCATCTGCTGGATGTGGATCACGGGTGCGCCAGCGGCGCGAGCAGCGGCGAGAAGCTTGGCGATCTCGCTGACCGCGGCATCGATACCGACGAGCGGCAGACCGCCGTCGCTGGCATATTCCTGCTGATGATCGATCAGCAGCAGAACGGATTTCTCCCACGTTACAGGCAGCTTCGGTGCGCCGGCGAGTTCAAGCAGGGTCTTCGGACGGGTCATAGGAGCTCCTTTATCCAACGACTAAGATTTAGCCGATGGCTCCCTCTGTGCAAATTGAGTATGTTTTATCCATGACTGTTCAAAATCGCACAGATCAGCCTGACTGGAATGACCTGCGCTACGCTCTTGAACTGGCGCGTCATGGCAGCCTTTCGAGCGCGGCGCGCACCTTGGGGGTCAACCATGCGACGGTGGCGCGCCGCATCGCCGCCCTGGAAGCAAGCCTCGGGATCACCCTGTTCGACCGCAATCCACGCGGCTATCGCGCCACGCCGGCAGCCGAGCCGGTCCTGGCAGCCGCCCAGCAGGTCGAAGCGCCGCTGCTGCGGCTGGGTCGCCAGATGGCGGCGCGCGGGGCCGACGAGATCGAGGGGCTGGTTCGCATCACCGCCACCGAGGTGATTGCCAGCCATACGATTGCGCCAGCTCTGGCCGGGTTGCAGCGGCGCTGGCCCAAACTGCAAATCGAAATCGTGGTCGAGCATCGCACGCTCAGCCTGGCCCGGCGGGAAGCCGAGATCGCGATCCGCTGGGCTCGTCCGGAACGTGGCGAAATCTACGCGACGCGGCTGGGGGCTGTTCCCTATCACCTGTATCGCAATCCCCTGGCGGCCGATCCGGGCGCCATTGCCGCGTTCGATGAGAGCCTGGCCGAGTTGCCGGAATCGCGTTGGGTGCGTCAGTCAGGTATGCGCCAGACGATCCGCAGCAACAGCATGCTGTCGCTGATCGCGGCCGCCCGCGCGGGTGCCTGCGCCATACTGCTGCCCGACTATGTCGGCCGCAGATATCCGGAGATCATCCCCGATCCGGGCAAGCCGGCAATCACACGGGAACTATGGCTGCTGGTGCATCGCGACCTGCGCAAGGCGCCGCGCATCCGCGCCACTGTCGACTTCCTGGTTCCGGAGATCCGGAAATCTTTGCGCGGCTAGCGCGATCTGCCTTTGCACATAGGCTAATGCCTATTCCAGCCACGCATCGGTGCTTTTCTCGATCTCCAGACCGAGAAAATCCCAGGTAGCGGCCATGTGCGCCGGCAGCGGCGCCCGCACTTCCAGGTTTCCGCCATCGGGATGCGGCAGGCGAATGCCGCGGGCATGCAGATGCAGCTTGCGGCTGACGCCGCCGGTCAGATAAGCCTCCTGCCCGCCATACTTGCCGTCGCCAACAATTGGCGTTCCGATTGCGGCGCAATGGACGCGCAGCTGGTGCGTCCGTCCCGTCAAAGGCGCCATGGCCAGCCAGGCGGCACGGCGGCCGGCAGTATCGATGGTGCGGTAGAGCGTAACGGCATTCTTGCCGTCTTCCTCGTCGGCCACCATGCGCTCGCCAGCGGCGCCCGGCAGCTTGGACAGCGCCAGGACGATCTTGCCCTGCCGCTGCTGCGGCACACCGACCACCAGCGCCCAATACAGCTTATGCGCATCGCGCGCCCGCAAGGCCTGAGCCAGCTTGGCCGCTGCAGAGGCGCTGCGCGCCAGCAGCAGGACACCCGAAGTATCCTTATCAAGGCGATGCACCAGGCGTGGACGTTCGGCCGCGCCGAACCGCAGGTAATCCAGCAGCCCGTCGAGATGTTCGCTCTGGCCGGTGCCGCCCTGCGTCGCCAGCCCGGGCGGCTTGTTGATGACGAGGACGGAATCATCCTTGTGCAGGACTGCAGCCTGCAATTCGGCCACACGCTCCGGGCTGGCTTTCACTGGCTTGGCGGCACGCGGCTTCCCGGCCTCGTCCTTGGGCGGCTCACCCAGCGGCGGAATGCGGATGGTCTGGCCCGGCTCCAGCCGCGTGGAGGCCTTGGCACGGCCGCCGTCCACACGGATCTGCCCGGTCCGCAGCAGCTTCTCCAGTCGGCCATGGCCAAGCCAGGGATAATGACGCTTGAACCAGCGATCGAGACGCAGGTCGGTTTCACCGTCGGCGACGGTTTTCGTGATCACTTGAGACATGGCGCCACTATGCTCCGTGCGAGCCGATCTGTCACCGCCAGACGCGGCGGACCCGATCAAGTTCCTGTGGCTCCTCAGGCGGCGGTGGCGGTGGTTCCGCGGCGGCCTTCTGGGCAGCACGCTGGCGTGCCTTTTGCGCCTGGCGCTCGATCCATTCCTGGCGCATCTGCTCGTGCCCTTCGAGCGACTGCACCTCCAATTCACAATCCGAGGCGACCTGATAGATGATCTGCCGGGTAACGTTCTTGAACAGCGCCAGCCGCTCGTAGAAGCAGTCCTCGCGGGTCGGAATCTTACCCGGCGTGTAATAGACTTTCTCCTGGCTCGGGACCATCACAAGACCGATGAATCCCGCCACCATTAACAAAACGAGCACTACGAAACTCAAGATGCCGAACCGCGGCAGCATTGAATCAGTTGCCTTCAAAGGAAATCCCCGCTTTCCAATTTTAATATTCTACATCAGATACGCGAGGCGCGCATTGCCGCAGGATGGTTAACTGCCGGCCTATGACTCGCCTTCGGTCCGGCGCGCGCGCAACTTCTGCCAGTATTCCAGTCTTTTAATGATTTCGCGCTCAAAGCCGCGTTCGACGGGACGGTAGAAGGTTTGCCGCCGCATCTCGGCCGGAAAGTAATTCTGGCCTGAGAAGCCCTCGGCGGTGTCGTGGTCGTAGGCGTAGCCTTCGCTATAGCCCAGCTCCTTCATCATCTTGGTCGGCGCGTTCAGGATATGCATCGGCGGCATCAGCGAACCGTATTCCCGCGCCGCGCGCTTCGCCGCGCCGGCAGCAACATAAACCGCGTTCGATTTGGGCGCCGTCGACAGATAAATGACCGCCTGCACCAGCCCGAGCTCGCCTTCGGGCGAGCCGAGAAAGTCGTACATCTCTTTCGCAGCCAGGGCCTGAACCAGGGCGTTGGGGTCGGCCATGCCGACATCTTCCGCGGCGAAACGCACCAGACGGCGTGCGATGTAAAGCGGGTCTTCTCCGCCCGCCAGCATGCGCGCCAACCAATAGAGTGCGGCATCGCAATCAGAGCCACGCATGGATTTATGCAGAGCCGAGATGAGGTTGTAATGCTCGTCCTGGGTCTTGTCGTAAAGCGGTGCGCGCTTTTGCAGCGTTTCTGCCAGCCTGGCCGGATCAAGCGGGGTCTCGGTTTCGATAGTGAATATCTGCTCAGCCAGATTAAGCAGATACCGGCCATCGCCATCCGACATGGCCCGCATGGCGGCGCGCGCTTCCGGCGTCAGCGGCAGGGCACGGCCTTCGATTTTCTCCGCCCGCTGCAGCAGCGCTTCAAGCGCTGCATCATCCAGGCGATGCAGCACGATGACGGAAGCACGGGACAGCAAGGCCGAGTTCAACGCAAAGCTCGGGTTTTCCGTAGTCGCGCCAACCAGTACCACGGTGCCGTCCTCTACATAGGGCAGAAAGCCGTCCTGCTGCGCGCGATTGAAGCGATGGATCTCGTCCACGAACAGCAAGGTCGCCTTGCCCGCAGCGCGGCGCTTACGCGCCTCATCGAACGCTTTGCGAAGATCGGCAACGCCAGAGAACACCGCCGAAAGCGGCACAAAGACCAATCCCGTCGCATCTGCCAGCAGGCGCGCAATAGAGGTCTTGCCGGTACCCGGCGGACCCCAAAGGATGAGGCTCGCCAGCCGCTTGGTCTGCACCATGCGCGCCAGTGGCCCCTCGCCTTTCAGCAGATGGTCCTGGCCGATGATCTCGTCGAGCGATTTGGGGCGCAGCCGGTCTGCCAGCGGAGCGGTCGGCATGGTTTCCATGCCTGCCGCGCTGAACAACGTCTCTCCGGTGCCGCCCGCCTGGCTCATGGCATTTACGTCCGCACCGAGAAGGACAGCAACTGGCCGCCGCGTTTCAGGACCAAAGACCATTGATTGGTGCCACGCAACAGGCCCTGCAGCTCGCGCACCGTGCCGACATCGCGGTTGTTGACCTTGACGACGATATCGCCTGGGCGAATACGCAGCCGTGCCGCCGGCGAGCCCGGCGCAATCTCTGTCACAATGACGCCGGTTTCGAGCGTATTAATGCCAAGCTCTTCGGCGAAGGCCGGTGAAAGATTGGCAACGGTCGCGCCGGCCAGAGGCTGATTGCCGCTCAAGAGCGTCACATCGCGCGGCGGCACTTCCGGTGCTTCCGCCAGCATGACCCGCAGCGCGACGCGCTGGCCGCGCCGCAGCACATCCAGCGTGGCGGTCTCCCCCAGCTTGCGCGTCGCGATGCGGAACTTCAGCGCCTCGGGGTCGCTGACCTCTCGTCCGTCTATGGCAAGCACCACATCGCCCGAGCGCAATCCCGCACGATCCGCCGGGCCGCCGGGATAGACCTCCGCGATCAGTACGCCAGCAGGACGCGTCATGCCCAGACCTAGTGCAATCTCGTTGGTCACGGCTTCGCCGCTGGCACCGAACCAGGGCCGCTTGATGCCCTTGCCGGCAAGCGCGCTGGCCACGGTGGAAGACACGAGATTGGACGGAATGGCAAAGCCGATGCCGACCGAGCCGCCAGTGCGCGTAAAGATAGCGGTGTTAATTCCGGCCAGCTTGCCGTCCATGGTCACGAGCGCGCCGCCGGAATTGCCCGGGTTGATCGCAGCATCGGTCTGGATGAAGGACTGTGCCGCCAGATCGCCAATGCCTGTGCGGCCAAGCGCCGAAATGATGCCCTGCGTGACCGTCTGGCCGACACCGAAGGGATTGCCAATGGCAACGACCAGATCACCCACTTGCAAACTGTCAGAGTCCTGAAACTCCAGGAACGGCAGGCTTTCCCCGGCTGCATCGATCCGCAACACTGCCAGATCCACCCGTGGGTCGGCCGCGATCAACCGCGCCTCGAACTCGCGCCGGTCGGCCAAAGCCACGACAATTTCAGTTGCGCCCTCGATGACATGGTTGTTGGTGACGATGACGCCGTCGGCCTCGATGATCACGCCAGAGCCGAGCGACTGGGCGATGCGCTCACGCGGCTGCCCGAGCGGGAACTGGTCGCCGAAGAAATGCCGAAAGAAGGGATCGTTGAACAGCGGAGATTGCTGCACGCGCTCGACCCGGCGGGAATAGACGTTGACCACTGCCGGCGCGACGCGCTGCACCAGCGGGGCAAAGCTCAGCTGGATTTCGGCGCGGCTTGCAGGCAGCCGGGTCTGAGCCGAAAGCGGCGCGGCAATAATAGCCACCAGAAAGAGGATCAGGATGCGCAGCATGGTCTATCCGGAAGCAGCATCGGTTAAATAAGGATGTTTCCGAAAGGTTTTCAATGACCCGCAGGAATTAACTCGGCCGCACGGCTTCCGCACCTTGGCCAATACAGTCCTGAAAACGAAAACGGCGGCCGGGAAACCCGACCGCCGCATTGATCTCAGCTTATCGCAGATCGTCAGGCCGCGGCTTCGGCCTCACCGGCTTCCTGCACCGGGCCCGAATCCTTGCCCTTCGCAGCCGGATCGCGGTCAACCAGCTCGATCACGGCGAGCGGAGCCGCATCGCCATAGCGGAAGCCTGCCTTCAGCACGCGGCTGTAGCCGCCGTTGCGGCTGGCATAGCGCTGGTTCAGCGTCGAGAACAGCTTCTCGACGGCGGCCTTCTCCGGCAGGAAGGACAGAGCCTGGCGGCGGGCATGCAGGTCGCCACGCTTGCCCAGCGTGATCAGCTTGTCGATCAGCGGCTTCAGTTCCTTGGCCTTCGGCAGCGTGGTGGTGATCTGCTCATGCTTGATCAGCGAAGCAGCCATATTGCCGAACATCGCCCGACGATGGGCGCTCGACTTGTTGAGCTTGCGGCCGGCATTGCGGTGGCGCATGTCTACTCTCCTCGATCCTTAATTCGGCGGGCAGGATCAATACTGATCCTGCAGCTTCTTCGCCAGTTCTTCGATATTCTCAGGCGGCCAGTTGGGGACATGCATACCAAGATGCAGGCCCATCTGCGCCAGGACTTCCTTGATCTCGTTCAGCGACTTGCGACCGAAGTTCGGCGTGCGGAGCATCTCGGCTTCGGTCTTCTGGATCAGGTCGCCGATATAGACGATGTTGTCGTTCTTCAGGCAGTTCGCCGAGCGAACCGACAGTTCGAGTTCGTCGACGCGGCGCAGCAGGTTCGGATTGAACTCCGGCTCGGCCGCGGTCTTCTCGCGGGTCTCGGCCTTCGGCTCTTCGAAGTTGATGAAGAGCTGGAGCTGATCCTGCAGAATGCGTGCGGCGTAGGCCACAGCGTCTTCCGGCTTGATCGCGCCGTTGGTCTCGATCTGCATGGTCAGCTTGTCATAGTCGAGGATCTGGCCCTCGCGGGTGTTCTCGACCTTGTAGGAGACCTTGCGGACCGGGCTATAGAGGGCATCGACCGGAATCAAGCCGATCGGCGCATCTTCCGGACGGTTAGCTGAAGCCGGGACATAGCCCTTGCCGGTCTCGACCGTCAGTTCCATGCGGATGCTGGCGCCGGCATCGAGCGTGCAGAGCACATGGTTCGGATCCATGACTTCGATGTCATGGCCGGTCTCGATCATCTTGGCCGTGACTTCGCAGGGACCCTGCGCGTTCAGGTGCATCCGCTTCGGGCCTTCGCCGTGCAGCTTCAGCGCCATCGACTTGATGTTCAGGACGATATCGGTGACGTCTTCGCGCACGCCGGGAATAGACGAGAATTCATGCAGCACGCCGTCGATCTTGATCGAGGTAACGGCAGCGCCCTGCAAGGACGACAGCAGCACGCGGCGCAGCGCATTACCAAGCGTCAGACCAAAGCCGCGCTCGAGCGGTTCGGCGACGATGGTCGCGGTCCGCCCCGGCACGGCACCCGGCTCGATCACCAACTTGTTAGGCTTAATCAGATCGGTCCAATTCTTCTGGATCACCTTAACCTCGTTCGGTTGTGGCGGGCGCGGCGCTCCGCCTAGACCACCTCGGTTGCGGCAACGGCCGCCCCGCAGATAGTTGGTGGGCGGCCGGCCTCGTACTTCTTGTCGCGCCAGCTTTCGCCGCGCGAGACGCTGTTAGATGCGGCGCCGCTTCGGCGGACGGCAGCCGTTATGCGGGATCGGCGTCACGTCGCGGATGCTGGTGATGACGAAGCCGACGGCCTGCAGAGCGCGCAGAGCGGATTCGCGACCCGAACCCGGCCCCTTCACTTCCACCTCGAGGGTGCGAACGCCATGCTCGGCAGCGCGCCGGCCAGCCACATCGGCGGCGACCTGAGCGGCATACGGCGTCGACTTGCGCGAGCCCTTGAAGCCCTGGCTGCCGGCCGACGACCAGGCGATCGTGTTGCCCTGCGCGTCGGTGATGGTGATCATCGTGTTGTTGAACGATGCATTCACATGCGCAACGGCAGAGGTGATGTTCTTCTTTTCCTTGCGCCGGGGGCGCGCGGCCTTGTCCTTGACCATGGAGATCCTGCAGTCCTTCGAAAACGGAGCGAGAGTTTAGCGGGTGGCCTTCTTCTTGCCGGCGATGGCGACCGCCTTACCCTTACGGGTACGGGCGTTGGTGTGAGTGCGCTGGCCGCGCACCGGGAGGCCCTTGCGGTGACGCAGGCCGCGATAGCAGCCGAGATCCATAAGACGCTTAATGTCCATCGCGACTTCGCGACGCAGATCGCCCTCGACCTTGTAGTCGCGGTCGATCGTCTCACGGATCTGCAACACTTCGGCGTCGGTCAACTCATTGACGCGACGTTCGGGCGGCAGGCCGACCTTCTCGCAGATTTCTTTCGCCTTCACCCGGCCAATGCCGTAGATGTAGGTCAGTGCGATCTCGACCCGCTTGTTGGTCGGGATGTTCACGCCAGCAATACGCGCCACGCTATTTCTCCTCGAATCACACGTTCCAGCCGACCGGAACGTTTACCTTGGGCGACCAAAGGCTGCAAGACAAAAACCAACGTAGTCAAAGACTTACGTCGGGATCCGCCGCCTCTTTCCTGCTCGCGCCCGCTGCCCAAGGGGCGCGATTATAGAAACTTCCTCTACTCAGTCAACTACTTAGTGCCACTACAGGGAGGCTAAAACCGCCTCGATCTGCCGTGTCACCTCGTCGATTTCCGCCATGCCGTCGACCTGCCGCAGGATACCCCGCCCCTCGTAATACGGGAGCAAGGGAGCAGTCTGCTCGTGGTAGGCTTTCAGGCGGGAGACCACCGTCTCCGCCTTATCGTCGGCCCGGCGAGTGAATTCCGTGCTGCCGCAGACGTCGCAGACCCCGGGGGTCTTCGGCTGCTTGAAGGTGTCGTGATAACCGGCACCACACTTCGAACATGTAAAACGGCCGGTGATGCGCTCGACCAGAACGCCGTCATTGACCTTCATCTCGATCACGGCATCCAGCTTCAGCTTGCGCTCAGCCAGCATCTTGTCCAGAGCCTCGGCCTGCTTGGTCGTGCGCGGGAAGCCGTCCAGGATGAAGCCCTTACGGCAATCCGGCTGGTCGATGCGCTCGGCGATGATGCCGACGACGATCTCGTCGGACACCAGGGCCCCGCTATCCATGATGGCCTTGGCCTTCTGGCCGATGGCCGTGCCGGCCTTGACCGCGGCGCGCAGCATGTCGCCGGTCGAAAGCTGGACCAGCCCGTGATTGGCGGTCAGCCGCTGGGCCTGGGTCCCTTTGCCGGCACCCGGCGGTCCAAGCAGGATCAGCCTCATTTGCGCGCTCCCCTTAGCTTGGCCTTCTTGATGAGGCCCTCATACTGGTGTGCCAGCAGATGCGATTGGATCTGCGCCACCGTATCCATGGTGACGCTGACGACGATCAGCAGCGACGTGCCGCCAAAATAGAACGGCACCGAATACTGCGAGATCAGGATTTCCGGCAGCAAGCAGACCGCTGAGATGTAGATCGCGCCAATGACCGTCAGGCGGGTCAGCACGTAATCGAAATGCTCCGCGGTACGCTGGCCCGGGCGGATACCGGGGACGAAGCCGCCATGCTTCTTCAGGTTTTCGGCCGTGTCGTTCGGATTGAACACGATCGAGGTATAGAAGAAGCAGAAGAACACGATCAGCGCGACATAGGTGACCATGTACAGCGGCTGGCCATGGCCAAGCAGCGTGGTAATGGTCGTGATCCATTCCGGCGCGCCGGAGCTGGCGGTGAACTGCGCAATCGTCACCGGCATCAGCAGCAAGCTGGAGGCGAAGATCGGCGGAATCACGCCGGAGGTGTTCAGCTTCAGCGGCAGATGCGAGCTCTCACCGCCGAACATGCGCTGGCCAACCTGGCGCTTGGGATACTGCACCAGGATGCGGCGCTGGGCACGCTCCATGAAGACGATGAAGGTAATGACGGCAACGACCAGCACCAGAAGGATCAGGATGAAGAAGGTGCTGAGCGCGCCGGTGCGGCCGAGTTCCAAGGTCGCCGCCAGAGCACGCGGCAGCTCGGCGATGATACCGGCGAAGATGATCAGCGAAATGCCCTGGCCGACGCCGCGCTGGGTAATCTGCTCGCCCAGCCACATCAGGAACAGAGTGCCGCCCGTCAGCGTGATCACTGTGGTGATGCGGAAGAACATGCCCGGGTCAATCACGGCGCCACCCCGGCTGCCGCTCATGCCCTCAAGGCCAACGGCGATGCCGTATGCCTGAACCGCCGCCAAAAGCACGGTGCCGTAACGAGTATACTGGTTCAGCTTTTTACGGCCGGTCTCGCCTTCCTTTTTGAGCGCTTCAAGCTGGGGCGATACCGCGGTAAGGAGCTGAACAATAATCGAGGCCGAAATATACGGCATGATGTTCAGCGCAAAGATGGTCATGCGCTCCAACGCGCCACCGGCGAAGACGTTGAACATGCCGAGAATGCCGCCCGCCTGCTGACGGAAGATATCCGCCATGATCATCGGATCGATGCCGGGAAGCGGGATATAAGTCCCGAGGCGGTAGACGATCAGTGCGCCGATCGTGAACCAGATGCGCTTCTTCAATTCGGTCGCCTTGGCGAAGGCCCCCAAATTGAGGCTGGCCGCCATGCGTTCCGCTGCCGATGCCATGACCGATCCCTAAAATCCGACCGCGTGAACCTCAAAAGGCGACGGGGCGCAACCTGCCCCGTCCCCCTGCCCGGTATGGGCGACTTACTTCTTGCCCTTGGCCTTCTTCTCGGCCTTCGGCTCGGCTTCGGCCTTGGCCGGAACCAGCACGGTGATGCTGCCGCCAGCCTTCTCGACCGCCGCCTTCGCGGTTGCCGAAGCACCGCTGACGGTGATCGTGATCTTGCTCTTCAGCTCACCGGTGCCAAGCAGGCGAACGCCGTCGGACTTGCCCGAGCACAGACCGGCCTTGGCCAGAGCAGCTTCGTCGATCGGCTGGGCAGCATCGAGCTTGCCCTTCTCGATCGCGGCCTGCAGGCGACCGATATTCACCACCTCGAAATTCGCCGGATTGAGCGCATTGAAGCCGCGCTTCGGCAGACGGCGATAGATCGGAGTCTGACCGCCTTCAAAGCCCTTGATGCTGACGCCAGTGCGCGCCTTCTGGCCCTTCACGCCGCGGCCCGAGGTCTTGCCCTTGCCCGAGCCGATGCCGCGGCCGACGCGCATGCGCTCCTTGCGGGCGCCCGGATTGTCGGCGATCTGATTGAGACGCATGTTCCTAACCCTTCCGCTCGGACCGGCAAAAGCCGGTCACTGGATCCTTAGCCTTCGACCTGCAGCAGATGCTGCACCTTGGCGATCATGCCGCGCACCGAGGGAGTATCCTCCAGCTCGCGGGTCTGATGCAGCTTGCGCAGGCCAAGTCCGACCAGGGTCGCCTGCTGATCGGCCGTACGCTTATGCGCCGAACGCACCCAGGTAACCTTCACGGTCTTGCCGCTAGCAGCCTTCTTCTTGGTAGCAGCCATGGACCTTACTCCTCAGTCTCGCTGCGGCGGCCGAGGATATCGGCAACCTTCTTGCCGCGCTTGGCCGCGATGTGACGCGGCGCATTCAGGTTCTGCAGAGCAGCGAACGTCGCCTTCACCATGTTGTGCGGGTTCGACGTGCCGATCGACTTGGTCACGACGTCGGCAACACCGAGCGTCTCGAACACGGCGCGCATCGGACCGCCCGCGATGATACCGGTACCAGCCGGAGCAGCACGCAGCACGACCTTACCGGCGCCATGACGGCCCTCGATGTCGTGATGCAGCGTACGGCCTTCGCGCAGGTTCACGCGGATCATGTTGCGCTTCGCATGCTCGGTGGCCTTGCGGATCGCTTCCGGCACTTCGCGGGCCTTGCCCGAACCGTAGCCGACGCGGCCCTTCTGGTCGCCGACGACGACGAGAGCGGCAAAACCAAAGCGACGACCGCCTTTCACCACCTTGGCGACGCGGTTGATGCTGACCAGCTTGTCGACGAGTTCGTTCTCGCCGCGCTCCCGGTCGCTCCCGCGCTCACCGCGATGGTCGCCCCGCTCGCCCCGTTCAGCTCGTTGAGTAGCAGCCATTGTACCCAAACCTTTCTCAGAAATTCAGACCGGCTTCGCGGGCAGCCTCGGCGAGCGCCTTGATGCGCCCGTGATAGAGGTAGCCACCACGGTCAAAAATCACATCGGTGACACCGGCGGCCTTGGCGCGCTCGGCGATCAGCTTGCCGACCTCGGTCGCGGCCTTGGTGTCGGCACCGGTCTTCAGCGTGCTGCGCAGACCGGCTTCCAGCGACGAGGCAGCGGCCAGTGTCACGCCCTTGGTGTCGTCGATGAGCTGCGCATAGATGTAGCGCGAGGAACGATGCACGCTCAGGCGCGGACGGCCATGCGCCGCAGCGCGAATCTTGGTCCGGTTCCGCTGCTTGCGGCGCTCGTTCAGAGCGTTCAGGCGAGTCTTCATGCTCATAACAGCATTCCTTACTTCTTCTTGCCTTCCTTACGCAGGATCGTCTCGTCGCTATACTTGATGCCCTTGCCCTTATACGGCTCGGGCGGCTTGACCGCGCGGATCTCCGCAGCGACCTGGCCAACGAGATGCTTGTCTGCGCCCGAGATCTTGATCGAGGTGGGCTTTTCCACCTTGATCTCGATGCCGGCCGGGATCGGATAGATGACTTCGTGGCTGAAGCCCATGTTCAGCTGCAGGTTCTTGCCCTGCATCGCTGCACGAAGGCCGACGCCGTTGATCTCCAGCTCGCGGGTGTAGCCGTCCTTGACGCCATTCACCAGGTTGCTGACCAGCGTGCGCTGCATGCCCCACATGGCGCGGGCGCGACGGGTGGCCTGGCGCGGCTTGACGGTGATCTTGCCGTCGGCCAGTTCGACCGACAGGTCGTCAACAACCGTCAGCTTGAGCTCACCCTTCGGGCCCTTGGCCGTCAGGGTCTGTCCCGCCAACTGGACCTGCACGCCTTGCGGCACCGGAACCGGATGCTTGCCGATACGCGACATGGTCTAACTCCTTAGAACACGCGGCAGAGGACTTCGCCGCCGACATTGGCGTTGCGAGCCTCGTTATCCGACATCACGCCGCGCGGGGTCGAGAGGATCGAGATTCCGAGGCCGCCACGAACCTTGCCCAGATCGCTGATGCCCGAATAGACACGGCGGCCCGGCTTGGAAACGCGGTCGATCACCTTGATGACCGGCTCGCCCTCGTAATACTTCAGCTCGATGCGCAGGTTGCGCTTGTTGCCATCCTCCAGCAGCTCATAGCCGCGGATGTAGCCTTCCTTCTTCAGCACCTCAAGCACGTTCATACGCAGCTTCGAGGCCGGGCACTCGATGGTGTTCTTGCCCGCCTGCTGACCGTTACGGATACGGGTCAGCATATCGCCAAGGGGATCGGTAAGAGCCATGCTCTTCTCCTCCTTACCAGCTCGACTTGACCATGCCGGGGATCTGGCCGCTCGAGGCCAGTTCACGCAGCATGTTGCGCGACAGCTTCAGCTTGCGATAGGTGCCGCGCGGGCGCCCCGTCAGCTCACAGCGATTACGCACACGGATCTTGGCCGAATTACGCGGCAGTTCGGCCAGCTTCAAAGCCGCCTCAAACCGCTCCTCCGGAGACACACTCTTGTCCTTGATGATGGCCTTCAGCTTGTTGCGCTTGGCCGCGAACTGCGCCGCCAGCTTGGCACGGCGCTTGTTCTTCTCGACGGCACTCGTCTTCGCCATATTCAGCGATCCTTTCTCGGCTCAGTTCTGGAACGGCATGCGGAAGCCGGCCAGCAGAGCCTTGGCCTCCTCGTCCGTCTTCGCCGTGGTGCAGATGATGATGTCCATGCCGCGCGGCGTATCGACCTTGTCGTAGTTGATCTCCGGGAAGATCAGCTGTTCCTTGAGGCCGAGCGCGTAGTTGCCGCGACCGTCAAAGCTCTTGCCGTTCACGCCGCGGAAGTCGCGGACGCGCGGCAGCGCGATGTTGATCAGACGGTCCAGGAACTCGTACATGTGATCGCGGCGCAGCGTGACCTTGCAGCCGATCGCCTGGCCCTGACGGAGCTTGAAGTTCGCGATCGCCTTGCGGGCCTTGGTCAGCACCGGCTTCTGACCGGTGATCGCTGCCAGCTCGGCAGCAGCCTGCTGAACCTTCTTGGAATCCTGCGCGGCTTCACCGACACCCATGTTGATGACGATCTTTTCGATCTTCGGCACTTCCATGGGGTTCTTGTAGCCGAACTTCTCAATCAGCTGCTTGCGCACCTGATTTTCGTACATTTCCTTCATGCGGGGAGCAGCCATTGCACCACCCTCCATCAACGGTCGATGACTTCGCCGGAGCGCTTGGCAAAGCGCACCTTGCGGCCGTCATCCAGGAACTTGAACCCAACGCGGGTCGGCTTGCCGTCCTTCGGGTCGGCCAGCATCACGTTGGAGATGTGCAACGGCGCCTCGCGCTCCTCGATGCCGCCGGCCGAAGCCCGGCTCGGCTTGACATGCTTGGTCACCTTGTTGGCGCCGGCAACGACGACGCGGTTGGTCGCGCGCTCAACGCGCAGCACCTCGCCGGTCGCACCCTTGGAGCGACCCGAGATGACGACAACCTTGTCGCCTTTCTTGATCTTGAACTTCTCGGCCATGGCTCAGAGCACCTCCGGCGCCAGCGAAATAATCTTCATATGGCCCTTACCACGCAGCTCGCGGGTTACCGGGCCGAAAATACGGGTGCCGATCGGCTCCTGCTGCTTGTTGATCAGAACGGCCGCATTGCGGTCGAAACGGATCGCGCTGCCATCCGGACGACGGATTTCCTTCGCCGTGCGGACGATCACCGCACGATGCACGTCGCCCTTCTTCACGCGGCCGCGCGGAATGGCATCTTTCACGGAGACGACGATGATATCGCCGACCTGGGCCGTCTTGCGCTTCGAGCCACCCAGCACCTTGATGCACTGGACTCGGCGCGCGCCCGAATTGTCGGCGACGTCGAGATTGGTTTCCACCTGGATCATTGGACCTATACCTCGCTAACTATCTGTGTCGTCTCAGGAGGCGTTCTCGACGACGACCCATCGCTTCAACTTCGAGATGGGCTTCGACTCTTGAATCCACACGATTTCGCCCTCCTTGTGGGCGTTCTTCTCATCGTGGGCGTGATACTTCTTCGAACGACGGATGAACTTCTTGTACACGGGATCCATGATCCGCCGCTCGACCTTGACGACGACGGTCTTGTCACCCTTGCTGCTCACCACGACGCCCTGCAATACGCGCTTCGGCATCTTTCTCTCCTTACGCCTGCTTGCCGACAGCCTGCTGACGCAGGGCCGTACGCACACGGGCGATGTCGCGACGCACCTGTTTGACGCGCGCGGTATTCTCCAACTGACCAGTCGCCTTCTGGAAGCGCAGATTGAACTGCTCCTTCTTCAGGTCGACGAGCTTGGTGGTCAGCTCATCCTTGGTCTTGCCGACCAGTTCGGTGGCCTTCATGACTTACGCTCCCTCACCCAGACGGGTGACAACCTTCGTCTTGATCGGCAGCTTGGCAGCACCGAGCGCAAACGCCTCGCGGGCCAGGCTGGCCGGAATGCCGTCCAGCTCGAACATGATGCGGCCCGGCTTGACGCGGCACACCCAAAGCTCGGGCGAGCCCTTACCGGAACCCATGCGGACTTCAGCCGGCTTCTTGGTCACCGGCACATCCGGGAACACGCGGATCCACATGCGGCCCTGGCGCTTCACGTGACGGGTGATCGCACGGCGGCAGGCCTCGATCTGGCGGGCAGTAACGCGCGCCGGTTCCAGAGCCTTCAGGCCGAAGGCGCCGAAATTGAGGTCGGTACCGCCCTTGGCGACGCCCTTGATACGGCCCTTAAAGGCCTTGCGGAACTTAGTACGCTTCGGTTGCAACATCTCTCGTTACTCCCGGATCAGCCCTGACGGCCCTGATGGCTGCCCTGGGCCTGCTCGGCCAAGCGCTTGTCCTGAGCCATCGGGTCGTGAGCCATGATCTCACCCTTGAACACCCACACCTTCACGCCGCAGGTACCATAAGCGGTCTTGGCGGTGGCGCGGGCGAAGTCGACATCGGCGCGCAGCGTATGCAGCGGCACGCGGCCTTCGCGATACCACTCAACGCGGGCGATCTCGGCGCCACCCAGACGACCGCCGCAGTTGATGCGGATGCCGCCGGCGCCCAGACGCATCGCCGACTGCACGGCGCGCTTCATGGCGCGACGGAAGGCAACGCGGCGCTCGAGCTGCTGGGCAATGTTCTCAGCCACCAGCTTGGCATCCAGTTCCGGCTTGCGGATCTCGACGATATTGAGATGCACTTCCGACTTGGTCATCTTGGCCAGGTCGGAACGCAGCTTCTCGATGTCGGCGCCCTTCTTGCCGATCACCACGCCCGGACGCGCCGAGTGAATGGTGATGCGGGCCTTCTTGGCCGGCCGCTCGATGACGATACGGGCGACGCCAGCCTGGGCCAGACGCTGCTCGAGATACTTGCGGATCTGCAGATCCTCATGCAGCAGGCCGGCATATTCCTTGTCGTTGGCGAACCAACGGGAATCCCAGGTGCGGTTGATGCCGAGACGGAGCCCGACCGGATTGACTTTCTGACCCATTACGCCTGCTCCCCACTCTGCTGAGCCTCAGCCTTCTTCGGAGCCGCCTTCTTGGCGCCCGTCGACTTGGCCTTGGCCGGAGCCTTCTTCTCTTCCTCGCGCTCGCGCACCACGATGGTCAGGTGGCTGAACGGCTTCAGGATCTTCGCACCGCGGCCACGCGCGCGGGCATGGAAACGCCGCATCACCAGGCCCTTGCCCACGCTCGCTTCGGAGACGACCAGACGGTCGACGTCGAGCTGGTGATTGTTCTCAGCGTTGGCGATCGCCGACTGCAGCACCTTCTTCACATCCTTGGCGATGCGACGCTTGGAGAAGGTGAGTTCGGACAACGCCGCCTCGACCCGCTTGCCGCGGATCAGGCCGGCGACCACACCGAGTTTCCGCGGGCTGACACGGATGTTCCGCCCCACGGCCATCGCCTCGTTCTCGCCGAGGCGGGATTCGCGCGCCTGCTTGCTCATGGTTACTTCTTCGCCTTCTTGTCGGCGCTGTGACCATGGAAGGTACGGGTCGGCGCGAACTCGCCGAACTTATGCCCGACCATCTCCTCGGTTACCAACACCGGGATGAACTTGTTGCCGTTGTGGACGCCGAAGGTCAGGCCGACGAACTGCGGCATGATCGTCGAACGCCGCGACCAGGTCTTGACGACCTCCTTGCGGCCCGACGAAGCAACCTTGTCGGCCTTCTTCAGCAGATACCCGTCAACGAACGGGCCTTTCCAGACAGAACGTGCCACGATCTACCTCCTAGCCCGATCAGCTATGCTTGCCCGACGGGCGGCGGCGCAGAATCATCTTCTGCGTCCGCTTGTTGCTACGCGTGCGCTTACCCTTGGTCGACTTACCCCACGGGGTCACCGGATGACGGCCACCCGAGGTACGGCCTTCACCACCACCATGCGGGTGGTCGATCGGGTTCATGGCAACACCGCGAACGGTCGGGCGAATGCCCAGCCAACGCTTGCGGCCAGCCTTGCCAAGCTTGGTGTTCTGGTTGTCGGGGTTCGACACCGCGCCGATGGTGGCCATGCATTCGGCCTGCACCAGACGCTGCTCACCCGAGGCCAGGCGCACCAGGGCCATGCCCTGATCCTTGCCGACCAGCTGCACGAAGCTGCCGGCCGAACGTGCCATCTGACCACCCTTGCCAGGCTTGAGCTCGACATTGTGGATGATCGTGCCGACCGGGATCGCCTTCATCGGCATCGCATTGCCCGGCTTGATGTCGGCCTTCTCGCCGGCCACCACGCGGTCGCCCACCTTCAGGCGCTGCGGCGCCAGGATGTAGCTCAGCTCGCCATCGTCATACTTGATGAGAGCGATGAAGGCAGTGCGGTTCGGGTCATACTCGATCCGCTCGACCGTGGCGCCGACATCGAACTTGCGCCGCTTGAAGTCGATCATGCGATAGCGGCGCTTGTGGCCACCACCGATGTGACGGGTCGTGATACGACCAAAGTGGTTACGACCGCCAGTCTTCTTCAGACCTTCGGTGAGTTCCTTGACCGGACGGCCCTTGTAGAGCTGCGAACGGTCGATCAGGACCAGACCGCGGGTCGAAGGCGTAACCGGCTTATAATTCTTCAACGCCATGTCAGATCCCCGTCGTCACGTCGATCTTGTGGCCTTCGGCGAGGGTGACCATCGCCTTCTTCCAGTCCGAGCGACGGCCCGGCTCGCCACGGAAATACTTCGTCTTGCCCTTCGCCCGGAGCGTGTTCACGGCCTTGACCTTGACCTTGAACAGCGCCTCGACGGCCGCCTTGATCTGCGGCTTGGTGGCATCGAGCGGCACCTTGAAGGTGACCTGGTTGTACTCGGAAGTACGCGTCGCCTTTTCGGTGATCACCGGTGCGAGGATCACATCGTAATGGTTGATCGTGCTCATTTCAGGCGAGCCTCCAGAGCCTCGACCGCGGCCTTGGTCAGAACCAAGGTGTCACGGCGCAGGATGTCGTACACATTGGCGCCCTGCTCCGGCAGGACATCGATGTTGCGGAGCGAACGGACAGCGCGGGCGAAATTCTCGTCCAGCGCCTTGCCATCGATCACCAGCGCGCTCTCAAGGCCCAGGCCCTTCAGCTTGCCGGCGAGTTCCTTGGTCTTGCCGACCTTCAGCACCGCCTCGTCCAGCACCTTCAGCTTGCCTTCGGCCAGCTTGGTGGACAGAGCGGTCTTCAGGGCCAGCTTGCGGACCTTCTTCGGCAGGTCGATGGCGTGACTGCGCACGACCGGGCCGAAGGCCTTGCCGCCGCCGCGGAACTGCGGCGCGCGGATCGCGCCGTGACGGGCGCCACCAGTGCCCTTCTGCTTGATGATCTTGCGGGTCGAGCCTTCGACCTCGCCATAGGTCTTCGTCTTATGCGTGCCCTGCTGGCGCTTGGCAAGCTGCCAAACCACATAACGCTGCAGCAGGTCGGCGCGCGGCGGCAGGCCGAACACGTCCTTGGACAGCGCAAGCTTGCCCGAGTCCTTGTTCTCCAGCGTGGTCACCGCGACTTCGATGGTCTCAGCCATGGTCCTCTACCCTTACTTCGCGGCGGCCTTGAGAGCGGCCGGCATCGGCAGGTCCTTCGCACGCGGCTTCTTCACCGCGTCGCGGACGAGCACATACTGGCCCTCAGAGCCCGGCACGCTACCCTTCAGCATGATCAGGCCGCGTGCGGCGTCAGTGCGCACGACCTGCAGGTTCTGCTGGGTGCGCTGACGGTCGCCCATGTGACCGGCCATCTTCTTGCCCTTGAACACCTTGCCCGGATCCTGGCGCTGACCAGTCGAGCCGTGGCTGCGGTGGCTGATCGACACACCGTGGCTGGCTTCCAAGCCGCGGAAATTGTGCCGCTTCATGACACCGGCGAAGCCCTTGCCGATCGTGGTGCCGGTCACGTCGACGAACTGGCCGACGATGAAATGCTCGACCGACAGTTCGGCGCCGACTTCGACCAGCGCGTCGGCGGGAACACGGAATTCCGCCAGCTTGCGCTTCGGCTCAACATTGGCCTTGGCGAAATGGCCGCGCAGGGCCTTCGAGACGTTCTTCGGCTTGGCGGCATCGACGCCGAGCTGGAGGGCCGTGTAGCCGTCCTTTTCCTCGGTGCGCTGCGCCACCACCTGACAATTGTCCACCTTCAGAACGGTGACGGGCACGTGCGTGCCGTCCTCCGTGAACAGCCGGGTCATCCCCAGCTTGCGTGCAACCAATCCGGTCCGCATGGGCCCAATCCCCTTAGAGCTTGATCTCGACGTCCACGCCGGCGGCAAGGTCGAGCTTCATCAGCGCGTCCACCGTCTGCGGGGTCGGGTCGACGATGTCGAGCAACCGCTTATGGGTGCGGATCTCGAACTGCTCGCGCGACTTCTTATCGACGTGCGGCGAACGGTTCACAGTGAACCGCTCGATATGAGTCGGGAGCGGAATCGGGCCACGCACGCGCGCCCCGGTACGCTTCGCGGTGCTGACGATCTCGCTGGTGCTCTGGTCGAGCACGCGATGATCGAAAGCCTTGAGGCGGATGCGGATATTCTGACTATCCATGGTCCTGTGTCCTACTATGCACTCGTCGCTTACGCGATGATCTTAGCGACGACGCCGGCGCCGACGGTGCGGCCGCCTTCGCGGATCGCGAAGCGCAGG
>NZ_CALGPC010000016.1 GCF_937960835.1 uncultured Ferrovibrio sp. | reverse complement strand
TGTTCAGGCCGGACTTGGCCCGAACGTTTCGTCCCGGTTGTTCGGTAGTACCTGCCGCTGACCTGGACATGTTCCGTACCTGCAAATCCTCGATACACACCATCGCGTGGTTTTGGCTGATCGCGGTCGAGGTCTTGTGCAGGAAATCGCGGCGGGCATTGCCGATGCGGGAATGAATGCGCTGGACGCGGGCTTTCGCTTTCTTCCAGTTGTTGCTGAACTTCACCTTGCGGCTCAACGCCTGCTGCGCCTTGCGCAAGCGCGTTTCGTGCCGCTTGAAGCTGTTGAGTGGCGCATAGAACGTACCATCCGATAGCGTGGCGAACCGGGCAATACCCATGTCGATGCCAACCGCGCCGCCCTGCGGAATGGACTGCTCGACCTCGCGCTCCGTCTGAATGCTCACGTACCACTTGCCGCACGACTGGCTCACGGTAATGTTTTTCACCACGCCCAACACTTCGCGGCTGTTGCGATAACGCACCCAGCCGAGCTTGGGCAGAAATAGGCGGCTGTTGGCTTGGTCGAGCTTGATCTGTTTCGGGTCTGGATAGCGGAAGCTGTCTGACTGGCCTTTCTTCTTGAAACGCGGGAAGTCGGCTCGCTTGGCGAAGAAGTTGTTGTAGGCCCTTTCCAAGTCCTTGAGCGTCTGTTGCAGCGGATGCACCGGCGCATCCGCCAGCCACTGGGTATCGGCGCTGTTGCGCCACTCGGTGAGCAGCTTGCACAGCCCAGCGTAACCAAGCTTCTTCTCGCCTTGCTCGTAACGCGCTTTCTGCAACGCCAGCGCCTTGTTGTAGACGAACCGACACGAGCCAGCGAAGCGGCGCATTTGCCGTTCCTGCTGGCCGTTGGGCATCAGTTCGTACTTGAAGGCTTGAAGTCGTTGCATGGCTCAATCATACTCTTGGTCTATGAGTTATGACAGCGAAATTAGACACGGACGGCACTGCGTTTTCAAGATGCACGTCCACTTGGTCTTTGTGGCGAAATATCGTCGCAGGGTGTTCGATGGCGACGCCATCAACCGGCTACGTACGATCTTCGCCAAGGTCTGTGCCGACTTCGAGGCGCAACTGATCGAAATGGATGGCGAGGATGATCACGTTCACCTACTCGTGGAATACCCGCCAAAAGTCGCCGTTTCCAACCTCGTGAACAGCCTGAAAGGCGTCTCCAGCCGCCTGCTGCGCAAGGAGCGACCAGACATCCAGAGGCGCTACTGGAAAGGCGTGCTGTGGTCGCCGTCCTACTTTGCTTCAAGCTGTGGTGGCGCACCGATTTCCATCGTGCGCCAGTACATCGAGCAGCAGCAGACTCCACACTAAAACCAAAAGACAAGGACGGCTACGCCGTCCGCGCTATCCTTCCCCGCCCTGAACGGCGGGGCTTGCCGCGCACCGGGTCACTTCTTGGCTTTCCAGAATGCTTGGGCTTTCCAGAATGCGGAAATCCGACTGCCGGCTTGCGGGTCGCTAGCGCATCCCGGCAGCGGGTCCGAGCCGGGCTTGCAGATAGGCCTGCAGCATCCGCGCTAGTTCGGCCAGCGCCGCCGGCCGGCCCGGCAGGGTAACGTCGGCCTGCAGCGCCGCAGCGGATTTCATCATCTGCAGCACGGCGGCCGCGGCGGCGGCCAGTTCGGCAGCCGGCAGATGCGGCGCGCGGCGCCGCAGGATGGCGGCGACCTGCCGGCGCATCGCCTTGCGGATTTCGACAATCGTCGTCGCATCGATATTGCCGCTGTCGAGCAGCGCGACGAAAGCGGGATTGGCGCTGCGCGTCGCCACCAAGGCGTTGCATAGTGCATGCGCCAGTTCAGGCAACGGCTGCGTCGCCGCCTGCGCCGCAATGCCGCTCAGATGCGCACGCACGATATTCATGTGCTGCTCTAGCAACGCATCAGCCAGCGCTGCCTTGGTCGGAAAGAACTGGTAGAGCGAGCCGATCGACGCACCCGCGCGCGCCGCGATCTCGGTCATCGTCGCGGCGTCGTAGCCTTTTTCGGCAAAGACCGCGGCGCCAGCCGCCAGCAGGGCGGCGACACGCGCCCGGCCGCGTCGACGCGACGGCATCCGGGCCGCGGGCATCGGCGCCCTAGTTGCTGCTGCGGTTGCTGCTCCGCTTGTCACTGATGGCCGCGCGGCTTTCCGCGCGGCGTCGCCCCGGGATTTCGCCGGGGTTGCCTTTTGTGAGGGCATCCTCATATCTCCTTATTCATGAGGATAACCTCATATAACTGCCCTGCAAAGTCCTGGGTGCAATACCCTAAGGCGGCAACGACTGGAGATTCGAATGGATAAGCTCGACCCCCGCAGCACCGCACTGGTACTGATCGACCTGCAGAAGGGCATTCTGCCGCTAGCTCGCGGCCCTTACGGCACCGATACCGTGCTGCGCAATGCCGCCGCGCTGGCCCACCGCGCCCGTGCGCTCGGCATGCCGGTGGTGCTGGTCAGCGTCGGCTGGTCGGCCGGCTATGGCGACATGCTGCGCCAGCCGGTGGACCAGCCCATCGCGGTGCCGCCCGATGCACTGCCGGCGGACTGGACCGAATTGGCGCCGGAATTGGCGCGGCAGCCAGGCGACATCCCGATCCTGAAACGGCAATGGAATGCCTTTCACGGCACCGAACTCGACTTGCAGCTGCGCCGGCGCGGCATCGCGACCATCCTGCTCGGCGGCATCTCGACCAATCTGGGCGTCGAATCGACTGCCCGCGCGGCCTGGGAACATGGCTATGCCGTAGTGCTGGCGGAGGATGCCTGCAGCGCCGTGCACGGCGACGCGGCGCATCGCTTTTCCATTGAAACAATCATGCCACGCATCAGCCGCGTGCGGCGCAGCGCCGACATCCTGTCGGCGCTGGCGGCCTAACGGCAAGGGACTGTTTGCCCCGGCGCTGCACCGGCATTGGCGGCATCACGCCGCTGACGCGCGCCAGCTCTCACCCGCCGCGCAACAGCGCGAGCGTGAGCATCAAGTGGATGCCGAAGCGCGCCCCAGGTCCGGCTCCGCTTCGGTATCCAGCCTGCCTACGCGCAGGCGAAGCTCGAAGGCGGCGGCCTGATCGATTACCGGTGCTATCCTGCGGCAGAAGGAGCACCACTCCGCCCAGAAATCCTCGGACCAGAAATCCTCCGCCCAGAAATCGACCCGCAACGGCAGATCGGCGGCGCCGAAGGGTGTTTGAAATCGCCCGTGGTGGGCGTGAGCGGCCGGTTGGCGAACAGCTGCTGGCGGTATTTGCCGCATTCGCCGTCATCCGTCTGACGCTCTGTCCGCAGACGGCCAATGCATTCCTCGCAGTTTTCCCGGACGTATCCGCAAGCTGGCGATTGTAAAGCCGTATTCGGCTCATTCTTCGCTAGGGAGATCAGCCGCTCTGTGGAATCCTAGCGGCAGGTTCCGTGCTTTCGCGTCATGCAGGCCGGCAACAGACCGGCCGCAGGCCGCCTTCCCGACGACAACTCATGCATGAGGGAGGATAGCCTATGACCACCGGATCATCTGCCGCCCCCAGAGTGGCGGCCATCGTCGGCCCCTATACGGCCGGCAAAACCACTTTGCTCGAAACCCTTCTGTTCGTCGCCGGTGCGATCCCGCGCAAGGGAACGGTCGCCGCCGGCAGCACGGTGGGCGATGCCGCGCCGGAAGCGCGCGCCCGGCAAATGACGATCGAGCCCAATCTCGGCCATTGCAGCTTCCTTGGCGACCCCTGGATCTTCGTCGACTGTCCCGGTTCGGTGGAGCTCGCCCAGGAGACCCTGGCGGCGCTGATGATCGCCGACATCGCCATTGTCGTCGCCGAGCCGGATCCGGCGCGCGCCGTCACCCTTGCGCCATTGCTGAAATTCCTCGACGCGCGCCGCATCCCGCACGTGCTGTTCGTCAACAAGCTCGACAAGACAAGCATCCGCATGCGCGACCTGCTGGCGGCCCTGCAGCAGGTCTCGGCACGCCCGCTGGTGCTGCGCGAGGTTCCGATCCGCGAAGGCGATGGGATCACCGGCTATGTCGATCTGGTGAGCGAGCGGGCCTATCGCTACAACGAAAACAAGCCCTCCGACCTGATCGAGATGCCGGATACCATCCGGCCGCGGGAATCCGAAGCGCGGCAGCAACTGCTGGAGACGATCGCCGATTTCGACGACGCGCTGCTGGAGCAATTGCTGGAAGACCGCACGCCGGCACCCGCCGATATCTATGCGCAGCTCAGGAAGGATCTAAGCGGCGGCTTGATCGTACCGGTCTTCTTCGGCTCGGCGGAACGAGGCAACGGCCTGCTGAGGCTATGGAAGGCTTTGCGGCATGAAACGCCCTCGCATAGCGCAACGGCAAAACGGCTCGGACTGGGCCTGAGCGATGGCGCAATCTGCGGCACCGTATTCAAGACCTTGCATCAGCCGCATACCGGCAAGCTGAGCCTGACCCGTCTGTGGCAGGGCGAGATCGCCGAGAATGCCTCGCTGGGCGGCAAACGCCTGGGCGGGCTGTATCGGGTAATGGGCGGCCATGTCGACAAGACACCGCAGGCGACCGCAGGCGATCTGGTCGCGTTGGGGCGCATTGACGATCTCGTCACTGGACAGATGCTGAATGCAGATGGTCCCAGCGAGATGATCGTCGACTGGCCGCAGCCCGCGCCGCCGGTGCATGCGCTGGCGCTGATGCCGACCGACCGCAAGGATGAAGTGAAGCTGACCGCGGCTTTGCACAAGCTGTGCGAGGAAGATCCCAGCCTGCATATCGAGCAAAGCACGGGACAATTGCTGCTCAAGGGCCAGGGTGAAATCCATCTCAAGCTGGCAGTCGACAAGCTGCAGCAGCGTTTCAATGTCGGCGTGCGGACGGCGCAGCGGTTGACCGCTTACCGCGAAACGATCCGCCAGGGCACGCACCAGCATGCGCGCTTCAAGCGCCAGTCGGGCGGCCATGGGCAATTCGCCGACATCAAGGTGGAGATCGCGCCGCAGCCGCGTGGCGCCGGCTACAGCTTCGTCAACCGCATTGTCGGCGGCGCGATCCCGAAGAACTTCATTCCCGCCGTCGATGAAGGCATCCAGGAAGCCCTGCAACGCGGGCCGCTCGGCTTCCCGGTCGTCGACGTGATGGTGACCCTGGTGGACGGCCAGTTCCATTCGGTCGACTCTTCGGACCAGGCCTTCCGCACGGCTGGCGGCATCGCGATAAGCGAGGGGCTGCCGAAATGCGGGCCGGTACTGCTGGAGCCGATCCAGGCGGTGACCTTTGCTGTGCCGAATGAATATACCGCCAAGGTGCATGCGATCGTCTCTTCACGGCGCGGACAGATCCTGGGCATTGCGGCCAAGGACGACTGGCCCGGCTGGGATGAGATCGAGTGCTACCTGCCGGAAGCCGAGATGCAGGATCTCGCGGTCGAGCTGCGCTCGATGACCTTGGGCGTCGGCACTTTCGTTGCCCGCTTCGATCACCTGCAGGAACTGTCCGGCAAGCTGGCCGACCGCGTGGTGGAGGACCGCCGGCGGGCGCTGGCGGCCTGAACCGCCGCCTGTTCAAAAGGCCGCCTCCACGATGAGGCGGCCTTTTCTAATCCGCGATCACAAACACACAGACCGGCTCGAAACTGGCGGCATAGGTCAGGGTCGGCGCCTCGATGAAGCGCTGATCGTCCGGCTCCAGCACCTGGGCGCAGACGATCGTGTCGACGCTGACGCCGTCCTTGGCGAGCGGGCAGAGCAGCCGCCGCGTGGTTCCCATGCGGCCGCTGCGGGCGCGATAGCGTGTTTCGGAATAGACCGGCAGCCGATGCTGC
This sequence comes from uncultured Ferrovibrio sp., assembly GCF_937960835.1. Lineage (GTDB taxonomy): Bacteria > Pseudomonadota > Alphaproteobacteria > Ferrovibrionales > Ferrovibrionaceae > Ferrovibrio. The sequence goes on along the minus strand of NZ_CALGPC010000016.1, from coordinate 134,012 downwards.
ATTGTCATCCGGTAAAGGCCGGTGAGATACCTGGCATAATCGCGGTTGGGATTGAGCTCGTCGACATATCGCCCGGTGAGATCGAGACCGGCATCGGCATTCATCCGCGTGCCCGACAGGCGATAGCGGAAGCGCGCGCCGCCATCGATGGGTTCGATCAGGGCAAGAATGGGCAGCATCCCGGCCCCGAGTTCGACGGGGTCGATCGCGGGCTTAGGCGGCAGGCGACCCGCCGCCGGCCGCTTGCTGCGCCAATAATTCAGGAAGTCCGCAATGCGGCGGTCGTCCTGCCAAGGTTGCGCCGCCGCATCGCTCATGGCGTCAGCCTGCCGGCACGGTTGCTTTAAGCGATGGCCGTTCGAAGAAGGTTGCAGCCCAGGCGGCAGCCTGCGGGTAGTCCTTGCGCCAGTCGAGATGGGCGTAGCGGAAATCGAGATAGCCGAGCGCGCAGGCGATAGTGACCGTGCCGATATCGACCCGGTTGCCGAAGCTTGGCGCAAGCTTTTCGATCTCGGCCAGAGCGCCGCGCAGCTTTTTCATCTGTCCATCGCTCCAGGCCGTCCAGCGCTTGTCTTCAGGGCGCAGGAAACCTTCGTAGCGCACCAGCAGGGCCGCATCGAGCAGGCCATCGCCAAGCGCCTGCTCGCGCAGCGCGATCCAGCGCGCCGCGCCCGTTGGAAAGAATTTCGGCCCCTGATGCAGGCCATCCAGATATTCGCAGATCACCCGGCTGTCGAAGAGATGCAGGCCCTCGTCGGTAACGAGCGCCGGCACTTTCACCAGCGGATTGGCATTGGCGAGATCCGGACTCTGCTCCACCGGCGTGGTGGTCACGGGAACACGCTCGATCTTCGCATCGAGGCCAGTTTCCATCGCCAGCGCGGTGACTTTGCGCACATAGGGCGAGGTCGGGGAGTAATACAGCTTCATTGGGATTCCTCTGCTAGTCGGGGCAGACTAGGAGGAATTGCGCACCGGAGAAAGGGCGGGCAAAAAAACGCCGGCAATGGCGGTCGAAACCGCCATGGCCGGCGCAAGTGTCCGTCTCGCCACCCGGCCGGAATCGGAGATCGGGCCGGGTAATCGCAGGCCGATGCGCCTCGGCACCGGATGCGTCTTCCACGTAGCAGAATTCATGCCAGCGCCGCGTCCCCGTCTTGCGGTTCAAAAAAGGCGAAAAATCGTGGATAGCTGCGCAAGAAGCAGGCGCGTCCGTATCCGGACTGCCTATCGACCGGGCACAGGGAACAGGTTCAGCCGAGCGGCAGCAACTCGACGGCAACGCCGATGCGATGCGGTCCACCGCCCAGTACCACGCCCCGGACCGGGCTGATATCGCCATAATCGCGGCCCAAAGCAGCGGTGACATGCTGGTCGGAGCAGATCATGTTGTTGGTGGGATCGAGATCGACCCAGCCCAGTTCCGGCCCGCACCAGACCGACAGCCAGGCATGGCTGGCATCGGCACCGCGCAGGCCCGTCGTCTCGCCTTCCTTCAGGGTGCGGATGTAGCCAGACACGTAACGCGCCGCCAAACCCAGGCCCCGCAGCATGCTAATCTGCAGATGCGCGAAATCCTGGCAGACGCCAGCGCGCTGCTTCATCACCTCGCTCACCGGCGTGAACACTTCCGTCGCGGCCGGATCGTAGCGGAAATCGCGGAAGATGCGCTCCGTCAGTTCCTTCGCCGCGGCAAGAACCGGCCGGCTTGGCGTGAAGGATTGCAGCGCATAGGCAACCGCCTCGGCATCGGCCTGCGCAAAAGGCGAGGCGTGAACGAATTCGCTTTCCAGCACCGGCGCAGGAAAGCCGTTGCCGTCCAGCATGTCGCGTAATGACTCCCATGGCGGCGTCGCCTCGGGATCGACGCCGGCGAAAGGATCAACCTCGACTTCGGCGCGCAGTTCGACATCGAAGCGTTTATGCGGCGCGTCGATGGTCAGATAGGCGACGCGATTGCCGAAATGATCGATCTGCGCCGAAAGCCGCCCGGAATTCGGATTGGTCGTCACCGAGCAGGCATGCACGCGCTGACGCGGCAGTTCCGGCAGGGCGAGATGCAGCAGGTGGTAGGAAATATCGACGGCCCAGGAATAGGTGTAGGAGGTCGTATGCCGCAGACGATAGCGCATCGCCGCCCCCTTAAGAGCCGAAACCGAAGCTGTGCGCGACCTGCACATGACTGAAATAGGTGCGCGTGAGCTGATCCGAGATATCCATCAACGCCTGACAGGCCGCATCCAAGCTGCCGCGCAGGCGGTTGGCCAGTTGTGCTTCTTCCTCGCGGCCGATCTCGTCGCGGTCGAAACTGGCGACCAGATCGGCAAAAGGCTGCGTCAGGGCGAGGCAATCGGCGCTGCGCGGCGGCGCATCGGGATTGGGCATGGCATCCAGATGCTGGGCCATGCCATGCAGCTGGAACGCAAGCGCATGCGGATTGCTAATATCCAGAAGCAGCAGATCGAAAACCGCCGCGGCCTGCAAGGCTGAGCGGTAGCGGCGGCGGTAGGTCAGGCTGGAATCGTTGACCTCCAGCGCGATGCGGAATGCGGAATCGGTGCTGGCGCCGATCATCGTCGTCGCCGCCGAGACCGTGCGCGCGATGAAGACGCCGCGTTCCAAACGACGTCCGAAATCGAGGAACCGCCAGCCCGAGCCGCGCGTCATATGCTCCGACAGCATGCCGGAGATCGCCGCGGTGGCGCGGATCATCTGATCGCAGAAGGCCAGGGTGCCGTCGGCATCGCCCAGGGCAGCCGGGCGACTGAGCCGCAGCTCGCCCAGCAGATGATTGAACATCCGCCACATATCGGCGGAGAAGCGATGGCGCGACACCACCGCCAGACGCTCGATGCCATCCAGGGTCTGCCCCAGCAGCTGCCCCGGCGCGCAGGCGCGGGTGAGCGCGCCGGAAAACAGCGCCGTATCCGGCGGCGCCGCGGCGGCCTTCTGGTCGACGATGCCGCAGCGCGCCAAAGTCCGCGCCAGCACCGTCATCTCCACCATGTCGCGGGCAGATGCGAATTCGCCGACCAGACGCGACAGCACTGCCCGCAGCAGACGCGCGCCGTCATCCAGCCGTTCAATGCTGCGGCCCAGCCAGTAGAGATCGTCGGCAACGCGGCTTTGCAGGGTGCCGGAGGAACGGCGCAGGGGCATGCGCTGGCGTGAAGCCGTGCCGCGGATCACCGTCGGCCCCTGCTCCTTCGCCACGACCCAGACATCCTTGTTGATGCCGCCGCGCTGCAGGGTCGCGCCGAAGGGATCGTTCTTCTCGGGCACGCGCGCAAGGCCGCCCGGCATCACCACATAATCGTCGCCGTCGGCGACCACCAGCACGCGCAGAAGAATCGATTGCGGCTCCAGTCCCTTTTCGCCCAGGCCTGGCGAGACGGACGGCAATATCCGCTCCTGCGCGACATAATTGCCCGGCCGCGCCTTGATCCGCTGCAGAAAGGCTGCGCGCTCTGTATCCGGCAGATCGGACACCACGACCGGCTGCTCACCCAGATCGTAGGCGCCGCGCACGACCACGGAATCGAAACGCTGGATGGCTTCCTGCAGCGCATAATCCTGGCCGCACCACCAGGTCGCAATCGAGGGCAGCTTCAGATCCTCGCCGAGGAAATGCCGCGCCAAGGTCGGCAGGAAGGCCTGTAAAGCCGGCGCGCCGACAAGGCCGCTGCCGATGGCATTGCAGATCGCGACATTGCCTTCGCGCGCTGACTGCAGCAGGCCGACCACACCCACGGCGGAATCGGCGCGCAGTTCCAGCGGATCGCACCATTCGCCATCCAGCCGACGCAGCAGCACATCCACCTGTTCGAGGCCTGCGAGCGTCTTCAGGAAGATGCGGCCATCGCGCATGGTGAGGTCGGCGCCTTCCACAAGCGTTGCCCCCAGTTCGCGCGCCAGATAGATATGTTCAAAATAGGCCTCGTTATACGGGCCCGGCGTCAGCAGCACGACGCGCGGATTGTCGGATTGCGTCGGCGCGCGGGCAGCAAGATCGGCCTGCCAGTATTCGAAGAAAGCGTTCAGCGGCCGCACGCGGCATTGCCGCAAGGCCTGCCCCATCAGGCGCGACAGCACCCGGCGGTTCTGCAAGGCATAGCCGGCGCCGACCGGCGCCTGCGTGCGGTCGGCAATCACCCGCCAGACGCCATCGGGGCCGCGCACCAGTTCGGCCGCGTAATGCTGCAGCATGCGCGGCGGCTTACCGGTCATGGAGCGCGCCGGACGCAGAAATTCCCGATGGCCGAAGATCAGCGCCGGCGGAAAGCGCTGCTCGTGCAGCAGCGTCATCGGCCCGTAGAGATCGCGCAGGATCAGATCCAGCAGATGCGCGCGCTGAATTAGCCCGGCTTCGATGCCTTCCCATTCCTCAGCGGAGAGCAGCACCGGCACCGGATCGAGACGCCAGGGCCGCTGCTCGGGCAGAGGCGGCGCGATCTCAGCCGCGCCACGCCCGGAACCACCGGGCAATTCATAAAGATTGTAGGTGACGCCTTCGTTTTCGAGATATTGCCGCCCGCGCTCGGCGCGCTCCGCCAGACCGTTCGCTCCCAGAAGGCTGAGCGTCGCCAGCAGCGGTTGCCAATGCGGGCGGATCACCCCCTGCCCGGTCACCATCTCGTCGAAGGCGTCGAGCGGATTAGGCGGGATGACCGGTATGGCCTCCGCCCCCTTCTGTGAGACCGTGGCCGGCAAGGGCAAGCTCATCTGTGATGACCGAATCGGCAAGGAAGTCTAGCCGGTTCGCAGATCGGGGGTAAGCGGCTGTTCTTGCGCGCAACGATGCCGCTGTGCCGCAATCGATCAATTTCTGTGCAATTTCGTCCAGCTTAGAAGCCGGCTGCGGCGCCGTCGCTGCGCGGATCGGAGGCACCTTCCAGCACGCCGTTGGCATGGCGGACGATGGCGCCGGCATGGCCCATCGTGCCGGTGAAGGCCTCCAGCAGCTCAACGTCATGGCCGGCCGCCTTCAGCTCGGTCACCACTTCACGGCTGAAGCGGCTTTCCAGTTTCAGCGTGACGCTGTTCTCGCCCCAGGTCTTGCCCAAGAGCCAGCGCGGCGCGGTGATCGCCGTCTGCAGATCCTGCCCGAACATGGCATAGCGGCTGAAGAGCGCCGCCTGGGTCTGCGGCTGGCCTTCGCCGCCCATGGTGCCATAGACCATCACGCGGCCATCATCGAAGCGCGCCAGCGCGGGATTGAGCGTGTGGAATGGCATGCGGCCCGGCGCAAGCAGGCGCGGCCCGCCTCCTTCCAGCAGGAAGCTGGAGCCACGGTTCTGCCAATGGATGCCGGTATCGGGCAGCACGCAGCCGGAGCCGAATTCAAAATAGATCGACTGAATGAAGCTGACCGCCAGGCCATGGCCGTCAATGGCGCCCATCCACGTGGTGTCGCCAGCGGAAGCCGGCTGCGGCCAGGGCAAGGCGCGGCGGCGATCGATGCGCGCCGCAAGATCATCCAGCACCTCATCAGTGAGATAATCCTCGGGTGCTTCCGTCATCTCATCGGGATCGCCGACGATCCGGTCGCGCACCAAAAAAGCCTGCTTGGTGGCTTCCACCAAGCCATGGACGTGATCAAAGCCTTCCGCCTCGGCCACATCCAGGCGGTCGAACAAGGCGAGAATCATCAGCGAGGTCAGCCCCTGGGTCGGCGGCGGAAAGTTGTAAAGCCGTGCGCCGCGGATCGCGACGCTCAGCGCATCGCGGCGGCGCACCTTGTGCTGCGCCAGATCCTCCGCCGATACCGGACTGCCGATCCTGGCGAGATCGGCGGCAATACTGCGCGCCAGTTCGCCCCAATAGAAATCGTCGACGCCGCGCTCGCCCAGCAGGCGCAAAGTGCGCGCCAAAGCAGGCAGCTTCATCACCTCCCCGGCCCGCGGCGGGCGGCCTTCGATCAAAAAAGCAGAGGCAAAGCCCGGGACATCCTTCAGCTCGGCCAGCTTGCTGCGCGTCAGGTCTTCCTGGCTGGCGGTGACCGCAAAGCCGTTCTCGCCATGCCAGACCGCATCTTCGACCAGACGAGACAGCGTCATGCGGCCGCCGAGTTCGGTGCTGAAACGCAGCGCTTCCGCCCAGCCGCTTAATGTCGCGGCCACCGTATTGACAGCCAGCGGCCCACGCCAGGGAATGCCGTCATGGCCCTTGCGCCGGTACAGCGCAGGCGTTGCAGCTCTGGCTGCGCGGCCACAGGCCTCGATGGCAATGGGTTCGCGGTCCGGCACGGCGATGAGCCAGAAGCCATCGCCGCCGATGCCGGTCATATGCGGATAGACCACCGACAAGGTAGCCGCCATCGCAACCGTCGCTTCGATGGCGTTGCCGCCCTCGCGCAGGACGCGCAGTCCGGCTTCGCTGGCCAGATGATGCGGGGCGGTCACCATGCCCCGCCGGGCGCGTGCAGTATTCAACATAGCCGGAATCCTAGGACAGCAGATCGTAAAACATACGCAACGCCGTGAAGCCAAGGAAGACGGCAAAAACGCGCTTCAGCTTCTTGGTGTTCAGGCCATGCGCCATCCTGGCGCCCACCGGGGCCAGCAGCATCGAGGTCGGCACGATCAGCGCAAAGCCGATCAGGCTGATATAGCCCAATGACAGCGGCGGCCGGTCCGCAACATCCCAGCCGGTGATCACGAAGCCGATGGTGCCGGGAATGCCGATAATGAAGCCGATGGCCGCGGCCGTGCCGACAGCGCGATGAATCGGATAGCCGAACAAGGAAAGGATCGGCACGCTCAACGTGCCGCCGCCGATGCCCATCATCGCCGATATGGCACCGATTGCGCCGGCGAGACTGATCCTGCCCGCATCTTTCGGCAGATGATCAGAAATGCGCCAGTCCTGCTTGCCGAAACCCATATGCAGCGAGACGACCAGCGCCACAGTTGCGAACACCGCGGTCAGGACCGGGCCGCGCACGAAACCGGCGATGGCCGTCCCGGCGAGCACGCCGATGAAGATCCATAATCCCCAGGCGCGCAGCAGTTCGAAATCGACTGCGCCGCGCCGGTGATGCGCCCGCACTGAGGCCATCGAGGTGATAATGATGGTGGCAAGCGACGTGCCGACAGCGACATGCATGCGCACCGCTTCATCGATGTCGAGCGCATCAAACAGATGCCACAGCACCGGTACGATGACGATGCCGCCGCCCACGCCCAGCAATCCCGCCGTCACGCCGGCCACGGCGCCGGCTGCCAGCAGCAGGGTGCCGAAGATCAGAATCTCGGACAGAGGCAGATTCATAAGGACGGCCTTTATTCCATGCCGTATCCCGCCCGCGTTACCAGCCGATGGCTTTCGGCAGCCAGGTTGCGAGGGACGGATACAGGAAAACGATGGCGAGCGTTATGAGTTGCAGCCCGATGAATGGGACGACACCACGGTATATGTCAAGGGTGGCCACCTGGGGCGGTGCCACGCCTCGCAGATAAAACAGCGCCCAGCCGAATGGCGGCGTCAGAAACGAGCTTTGCAGATTCACCGCGATCAGGATCGCCACCCAGACGAGGTCGACATTGGCGGCCTGCAGGATCGGCAGGAATAGCGGCACGACGATATAGCTGATTTCAATCCACTCGATGAAGAAACCGAGCACGAAGATCAGCGCCATCATGAAGAGCAGCACACCGGTGATACCGCCGGGCACCATGTTGAAGAGGTCATGGACAAGCTGCTCACCCTGCAAACCACGGAAGGCCAGGGCGAAGACCTGAGCGCAGATCAGCACGAACATCATGGTCGCGGTGATGCGCGTGGTCGAATAGACCGCCTCGCGCAGCACCGACCAATTGAACCGTCCGGCGGCGGCAACCACAAGAATGCTGCCCAGAGCCCCCATGGAGGCAGCCTCGGTCGGCGCCGCCACGCCGCCGATGATCGAGCCGAGCACGGCGATCACCAGGCCGATTGGCGGCAGGCCGACGCGCAAGACCTTGATCCAGAGATCGCGGCGCGCCAGGGCATCGCGTTCCTCCACCGGCACCGGAGGGACCTTGTCCGGCCGCAGCCAGCCGAGGCCGAGGAGATAGATGACATAGACGGCCGACAGCAGCAGACCCGGCATCACCGCCGCAGCGAACAACGTGCCGACCGACTGGCCGAGAATGTCGGAGAGCAGGATCAGGATCAGGCTGGGCGGAATCAGCTGGCCGAGTGAGCCCGATGCGCAGATCGCGCCGCAGGCGACGCTCTTGTCATAGCCGCGCCGCAGCAAGGCCGGCAGTGTGAGCAGACCCAGCGTGACGATGGTGGCGCCGACGACGCCGGTGGTGGCGCCCATCATCACGCCGACCAGCACGAGGCCAATCCCCATGCCGCCGCGCAGGCTGCCGGCCAGATGGCCGATCACATCCATCAGTTCATCAGCAAGCCGGGATTTTTCCAGCATCACGCCCATGAAGACGAAAAGCGGAATGGCAATCAGCGTGTAATTCGAGATCACGCCGAAGATGCGCGCCGGCAGCAGATTGAACAGCAGCGCGCCGAAGCCGATATAGCCGAAGACAAAGCCGCTGACGGCGAGCGTCAGCGCAACCGGGATACCAAGCGCGAGAAGAACGAAGAAGGAGACGATACAGGCAATAGCCAGAATTTCATTCAGCGGCATGCTCGGCCAATACGGGAGAAGGCACAGACATCTTAGCAACAGGGCGCATCAGCGCCTGCAAGGCGCCGGCCAGACTCTGCAGAGTCAGCAGGATGAAGCCTGCCGGAATGCAGGCTTTCAGAATCCAGCGATACGGCAGGCCACCCGGATCGGGCGAGCCTTCGCCGATCCGGTAGGACTGCATCACATAAGAAATCGAGAGATAGACGATCAGAACGGAAATCGCCGCAACCAGCAGGAAGGAAATCACCTCGATCATCTGCTGCAGGCGCGGCGAGAACCGTCCATAAAGCACGTCGACGCGCACATGGCCGTCATGCTTGATCGCATAGGCCATGGAAAGCAGCGCGATCGGTGCCATCAGGTGCCATTCCAGCTCCTGCATCGCAACCGATCCGGTATTGAACGCGTAGCGCAGCAGTACATTGAAAGCCATCACGAGGACAATCGCCAGCGACGACCAGGCCGTGACGCGGCCGCAAACCTCGACGATGGCATCCAGCCTTTGCGCTACGCGTTCCATCTCTCAGTCCCTGCCAGTTAGATCGACATTGTCAGATCGACATCGCGGCGCGGATCTGCGACTGATAGACGCTCTCGGAGATGCCGGCCCATTTGTCATGGATCGCCTTGAAGGCCATGAAGCTGTCATGGATCTTCTTGGTGGCGGGATCCTTCGCGGCCGCATCGGCCAGCACCTGCTGGGTGATCTCCTTCAGCTTGGCCACGATCTGCGGCGGCAGCGGCTGCGCGATCACGCCATGGTTCTTCACCAGGTCGTCCAGCGCTTCCGCATTGGTCGCCTCGCACCAGGTATGGCTGATGGTGTTGCAGGCGGCAGCGGCGGCCTTGACGATCTCCTGCAGATCGCTCGGCAGCGACGCCCAGGCCTTGGCATTGATGATCAGCTCGGTGACGTTGGACGGCTCATGCCAGCCGGTGGTGTAGTAATACTTCGCCGCCTTCTGCAGACCGAGGCGCCGATCCTGATACGGGCCGACGAATTCGGCGGCATCGATCACGCCACGCTCCAGTGCGGGGAAGATTTCGCCGCCGGGCAGCAGCTTTACGTCGACGCCAAGCTCGGCATAGACCTTTCCGGCCAGACCCGGGATGCGCATCTTCAGGCCCTTGTAATCCTCGATCGACTGCACCGGCTTGCGGTACCAGCCGGTCATCTGCACGCCGGTATTGCCCATCGGCATCGGCACCAGATCGAAGGGCTTGTAGAGCTCTTCCCACAGCTTCATGCCGCCGCCGTGATACAGCCAGGCATTCATGCCCTGGAAATTCAGGCCGAAGGGAACCGTCGTGAAATACTGCGCGGCAAAGCTCTTGCCGGCCCAGAAATAGGCATTGGCGGCGTTCATCTCCACGATGCCCTTGGAAACGGCATCAAAGCCTTCCAGCGCCGGGATCAATTCGCCGGCGGCGAAATGCTGAATGACCAGGCGACCGCCCGACATCTTCTTCACCATTTCGCAGAAATCCATCGGGCTGCCCGGGCCGGTCACATAGAAAGGCGAACCCGGGCCATAGGCATTGGTCATCTTCCACTGGAAGGTCTTGTTCTGGGCAGCGACGATGTTGGGCTTGGCAAAAGGAGCAACGGCAGCGCCGGCAAGGCCGGCTTTGACGAAGGAACGGCGTTTCATTGGCTTCACCCCGATTGGCTATGGGCTGGCAGCCCGGTCTTGAAGGCACAGCAGGTCTGACGCCCGCCTCGTGTATGCAATCGCAATGCAACCGATATGCCAGCACCAATGCGGCATTAATCTATTGAAATGGCTGAATTTCTATTTTGCGTGAACAGCAGAGGGCGACTTGAAAGTGGCCATCACACACTTTCTGGGCAGCGAAACGCTCAAATAATGGGCTAACTCAGACTTAGGCTAGAGATGATCCAGACCGTGTTGCTGCAGCAGGTCGATCAGCAACTGCCCCGCCCTTGAGCGATGCTGCCGGTGCAGGCGATGCGCCGCTTCGGGGTCGCGGCTGCGGATGGCCTCGACCACCGCAGCATGTTCGGCATTGGAGGTTTCCGGCTTGGGCCGCAGCTTCAAGGTCGCCATGCGGGCGCGGTGCGACTGGTCGCGGACCGTCTCCACCATCGCCTGCAGACGCCGGTTGCGGCTGAATTCGACCAGCAGGCGGTGAAAGCGGGCATCACCTTCCGCCCAGCCGGTCAGATCGTCACGCGCCAGAGCCGCCTCCATATCGGAAAGCGCTGTCTCCAGCGCCTCCAGCTCGGTTGCCGAAAGGCCGCGGCGCGCAATGATCTCCGCCGCCATGGCCTCCAGGCCGGTCAGCAGATCGTAGATCTCGCGCAGATCGTCCATCGACAGCGGCAGAACGCGCATGCCATGGCGCGGCCGCACCTCGACCATGCCGTCCTGCGCCAGGCGGATCAGCGCCTCGCGCACCGGCGTGCGGCTCATGCCGAGCCATTCGGCGACTTCCTGCTCCAGGGCCTGGGTGCCGGGCGGCAGTTCATTGTCCAGAATGCGGCGCTTGATCTCGATATAGGCGCGCTTGGTCTGCGACAGGCGGTGGTCGCGGATCATGCCCCGGCCTGTCATGCCCGACCTACCTGCGGCCGGCAGCCGCTTCAGCCGTTTTGATCCGCCTGCCGAGCCATCTGCGATACGCTGCTGTTCCGGTTCGATGCCCATCATTCCCCCCGCTTCGCCGCGGCGTTTTTTTGCTCATCGGCTGAAGCAGAATAGCGGATTTGATGGCCGCCCTGCCATAAAACGGAAACGAAAAACAGACCGTTCCTCGCCGCGATCTTGCCGCATTCTTTTGTCTGGATGACGGCATGAGACATGCAAGGCTTGCCGCAGCCCTCGCCCTGGCCGCTTCCCTCAGCGCCTGCGCCGGCGATTCCGACCGCGTTTCACCGGATCAGTTCGAGCTGACCCGGCAGACCCGCGAGAGTGAAACTTGGGCCCGGTATCTGCCGCAGGTCTATGGCGGCCTGATGGCCTGCCTGCGCGCCCATCCCGCACAGCCGGCCTATGCCGAACATCTCGTGCCGCAGAATCATGGCATGATCCTGGTGCAGGTGGTGGGCGCCGATGGCAGCGCGCAGGAATGCAGCACTGACACCGATGGCCGCACGACGCCGCAGCTGTCGCCGGTTGCTGCCAGATCGCCCAACGATTCCAGCCCCGAGACGGCCATGTTCACCCCCGCAGGCATGTCCGAGCCGCTGCTGCGCTGCACGACGTTGCATCCGGTCTCCCATCGCGATGGCAAGCTGCTTGGCTGGGTCAGTCTGCCGCGCTCTGGTTGCCACGAGACAGGACCGGCGGCGCAATCGAGCTGGCGGGCTTTCGGCAACGAGCCGTTCTGGAATCTGCGCATCACGCCGGAAGCCATCGTTCTGGACCGGCTGGGCTCGTTGCCGCTGCAATATCCGTCCGAGCCGGGCGAGGAACAGGGCAACCGCTGGAGCTGGAATCTGGCGCCGCCTGATGGCGATCAGCGCAACCGGCTGGAGATGAACATCCTCAATACACCCTGCAGCGACAGCATGGCGGACCGGCGCTACGATTATCGCGCCGAGGGGCGGTTCGGCGGCCAGGAACTGCGTGGCTGCGCGGAGAAGATCAACACGATTCCCTGATATCGCCTTCTGACTTGCAGGCCGCGACGTTGCAGCCCTTGACGCAGCAGGACGGGTAAGGCACGCCTGCGGCCGATGACGCCACAGGAATTGCAATCCCGCCTGCTCTATCGCGATGGGCTGATGCTGGTGCTGGACAAGCCGGCCGGCCTCGCTGTTCATGCCGGGCCTGGCGGCGGCGATAATCTGGAACGCTATTTCGGTCATCTGCGCTTCGGCCTGCCCAAGCCGCCGGCTCTGGCGCATCGTCTTGACCGCGATACTTCCGGCTGCCTGGTGCTTGGCCGACATCCGAAAGCGCTGCGCAAACTGGGCAAGTTGTTCCAGGAAGGCAAGGTCGAGAAGATCTATTGGGCGGTGACGCGCGGCGTTCCGGCGCGGACAGAGGGGCGCATCGATGCGCCGCTGAAAAAACTGAGTACCCGCTCGGGCGGCTGGCGCATAGTGATCGCCGAAGACGGACAGACTTCCGTCACCGATTACCGCGTCCTGGGACAGGCAAATGGCCTGAGCTGGATTGAATGCCGGCCGCGGAGCGGACGCACGCATCAGATCCGCGTTCATCTCGCCAGCCTGGGCTGCCCGATCCTGGGCGATGCGCAATATGGTGATGCGGCGCGAGAGAAAGATGTGCCGCTGCATCTGCATAGCCGCGGCATCACCGTTCCGCTGTATCAGAAGCGGGAACCGATCACGGTTCTTGCGCGTCCGCCCGCTGCCATGCAGGCGGCATTGATGGCCTGCGGTTGGTCAGCCCCTGAGGACGAAGCGAATCAGCAGGCCCACAAGACCGACGGCGGCGACACTGCCCGCCCATAGCGTGACGAACCAGAGCAGCCGGCTCCATAGCGGCCGCTGTTCGGGCTGATCAGTGGTAGCCGGCATGTTCTTCCACCTTGCCGCGGAAAACCCAGTAGGCATAGGCCGTGTAGGCCAGGATGATCGGCATCAGGATCACGGCGCCGATCAGCAGGAAACCCAGACTGGCATCGGGCGCAGCCGCATCCCAGATGGTGATCGAAGGCGGCACCATCAGCGGCCAGAAGCTGATCCCCAGGCCGATATAAGACAGAACGAACAGCGCAAGCGCCGAGAAGAAAGGCAGCGGTTCGGGCTTGCGGCGCTGCAGCCCGCGCCACAATCCGTAAGCCGCCGCCAGCACCAGCAAGGGCATCGGCGCGGTCAGCGCGATATTCGGCCAGCTGAACCAGCGGATCAGGAATTTCTCGCCGAGAAACGGCGTCCACAGGCTGACGGCGCCGATCATGATGACGAGCAGGATGCCGAGACGAAGCGCAAGCTGGTAGCAGCGGTCCTGGATCTCGCCGCCGGTCTTCATGATCAGCCAGGTCGAACCGAGCAAGGCATAGCCTATCACCAAGGCCACGCCAGTCAGCAGGCTGAACGGCGTCAGCCAATCCCACCAGCCGCCGGCATAGGCGCGATCGACGATGGTGATGCCCTGGATGAGACCGCCAAGGGTGACGCCCTGCATGAGGGCTGCCAGCAGCGATCCGCCAAAGAAGCTGAAATCCCAGACGCGCTTCCAGCGCGCCGTCCGCCAGCGGAATTCGAAAGCAACCCCACGGAAGATCAGGCCCAGCAGCATCGCGATCAGCGGCGCATAGAGCGCCGGCAGAATGATTGAATAAGCCAGCGGAAACGCAGCCAGCAGGCCGCCGCCACCCAGCACCAGCCAGGTTTCATTGCCATCCCAGACGGGCGCGACGGAATTCATCGCCACATCGCGCTCCTTCTCCCGCTTGAACAGCGGAAACAGGATGCCGATGCCGAGATCGAACCCATCCATGATGACGTAGGCCAGCACGGCAAAGGCGATGAGGGCGGCCCAGATCAGCGGAAGATCGAGTGTCATGATGTCACCTCTCCGCCCCGGCCGGTTCGCTGCCAGGCAATCTGTCATCGCGCTCAAACATTAGACCGGCCGCCGGCGTGATTCCGGCGGCACGGATTGGCACTTTCCGCTCGGCCGGCTCCTCCCCGCCCGGCGTTTTTTGCAGCAGGCGGAACAGGTAGAAGATGCCGGCGCCGAAGACGATGAAATAGACGACGATGAAGGCGATCAGCGATGTCGCCACACCGGGCAGTCCGATCGGAGAGACGGAATCCACGGTGCGCAGCAATCCGTATATCGTATAAGGCTGACGGCCGACCTCGGTGGTGATCCAGCCGGCGATCACGGCGACAAATCCCGCCGGTCCCATGGCAATGGCGGCGCAATGCAGCCAGCGCGTGGTGTAGAGGCCGCCGGTAAACCGCCAGATCAGGCTGAGCAAGCCCAGCAGCGCCATCAGAAAGCCCAGGCCCACCATGACGCGGAAGCTCCAGAAGACCAAAGTTGAGGGCGGCCGCTCCTCGCGCGGCCATTCCTTCAGGCCTTTGACCTCGCCCTCCCAATCATGGGTCAGGATCAGGCTGCCGAGTTTCGGCACGGCGATGGCAAATTTCGTTTCCTCCGCTTCATCATCGGGCCAGCCGAACAGATAGAGCGGCGCGCCGCGCTGGGTTTCATAATGCCCCTCCATCGCGGCGATCTTGGCGGGCTGATGCTCCAGCGTGTTGAGGCCATGCAGATCGCCGGCAACGATCTGCACCGGCGCGACGATGGTCGCCATCCACATCGCCATCGAGAACATCACCCGTGCACCTGCATTGCCCTGATCCTTCAGCAGATGCCAGCCCCCCGCCGCACCGACCACGAGCGCGGTGGTGAGATAGGCGGCCAGCACCATATGCACCAGGCGATAGGGAAAAGACGGGTTGAAGATCACCGCCCACCAGTCGATCGGGACATATTGGCCATTTGGCGCGATGTCGTAACCGGCCGGCGTCTGCATCCAGCTGTTGGCGGAAAGAATCCAGAAGGCCGAAAGAAACGTGCCCAGTGCCACCATCACCGTGGCGGCGAAATGCAGCCCCTTGCCGACACGGTTCATGCCGAACAGCATCACGCCCAGGAAGCCGGCCTCCAGGAAGAAGGCCGACAGCACCTCATAGCCCATCAGCGGACCGATGATCGGTCCGGCCTTGTCGGAAAAGGCGCTCCAGTTGGTGCCGAACTGGTAGCTCATGACAATGCCGGAGACGACGCCCATGCCGAAAACCACGGCAAAAGGCTTGAGCCAGAAGCGGAAGACCTGGATGTAGACCTCGCGCTTGGTCAGCAGCCACAAACCTTCCAGTACCGCCAGATAGCTGGCCAGCCCAATGGTGAAGGCGGGAAACACGATGTGGAACGCCACCGTGAAGGCGAATTGGAGGCGGGCGAGGAAAACGGGATCGAGCAGGGCTTGCATCGGTTATCCTCTGCGCTGCGGCGCCAGCCAGAAGCCCGGTTCGTGTGCCGGGGCAGACCTGGCACTTGGAAGCTAGCGCCATATATCGTCCTGAAAAGACGAAACCGCCGAATCTTGTGGTCAACTGTGCTGGTCAGCCTGTGCGCACCGGCAAATGTTCCGCTGCGCAAGCTGCTGCAGCCCCCGACCGCGGGAATGTCATGGGACCGCGGAATGTCGTGGGACCGCGGGAATGTCATGGCTGCCTTGCTAAAAACGCAACGATTGGAAACGGTTATCTTTCTATGATGTTCCGCTTCGCATGATGCCTACCAGATGTTGATCCCCCTTATCGTCGCCTGCGCGCTGTTCATGGAAAACCTCGACAGCAGCGTTCTGGCCACAGCCTTGCCCAGCATCGCCGAATCCCTGGGGGAAAGCCCGCTCAAGCTCAATCTGGCGATCACGTCTTATTTGTTTAGCCTTGCCGTCTTCATCCCGGTCAGCGGCTGGGTCGCCGACCGCTACGGCGCCCGCACCGTGTTCCGCGCCGCGATTGCGGTCTTCACCATCGGCTCCCTGCTCTGCGGCCTGGCGGATTCCTTCTGGACCCTGGTGGCGGCCCGCGTCCTGCAAGGTATCGGCGGGGCGATGATGGTGCCGGTTGGGCGCCTCGTGATGCTGCGCTCGGTGCCGAAAGCCGATCTGGTGCGCGCCGTCGCCTGGCTGACGGTCCCCGCCCTGGTGGGCCCCGTGATCGGCCCACCGCTCGGCGGCTTCCTCACCACCTATCTGTCCTGGCGATGGATCTTCTGGATCAACCTGCCCATCGGCCTGCTGGGGATCGTGCTGGTCACGCTCTACATTCCCAATATCCGCGAGGAGAAGCTGCCGCCGCTGGACTGGCACGGCTTCCTGCTGACCGCGGTCGGATTGCTGGGCCTGGTTTTCGGTTTCGAGACCATCGGCCGCGACCTGCTGCCCGATACGGCTGTCGCCGGCCTGCTGCTGGCTGGCGCCATCGGGCTTGGGCTTTATCTGTGGCATGCGAAGCGCCATCCGCATCCCCTGCTCGACCTGAGCCTGCTGCGGGTGCCAACCTTCCGCGCCGGGATCGCCGGCGGCTTCCTGTTCCGCATCGGCACTGGCGCCATTCCCTTCCTGCTGCCGCTGATGTTCCAGCTCGGCTTCGGGATGACGGCCTTCGAGTCCGGCATGGTGACCTTCGTATCGGCAGCCGGCGCACTGACCATGAAGATGGCGGCCGGACCGATCCTGCGCTGGCTCGGCTTCCGCCAGGTGCTGATCGGCAATGCCGTGCTCAGCGGTTTGGCCATCGCCGTCTGCGGCCTGTTCCGGCCGGAATGGCCGCATGCGCTGATCCTGGGCGTGCTGCTGTTCGGCGGCTTCTTCCGCTCACTGCAATTCACCAGCATCAACACGATGACAATTTCCGACATTGCCACCGAGCGGATGAGCCGCGCCACCAGTTTCACCTCGATGATGCAGCAATTGTCGCTGTCGGCCGGCGTGGCCGTCGGCGCGATGGTGCTGCATGCGACGGTTACGCTGAGCGGCGGCCTTGATGCCATGACGGCCGCAGATTTCATGCCGGCCTTCTTCACCGTCGGCACCGCCGCTGCGCTGTCGACTTTCATCTTCGTACGCCTGCCCGCCGATGCCGGGGCCGAAGTCAGCGGCCACCGCCTGGTGGCACCGACCAATCGCCTGAGCCAAGGCACCCCGCCTACAGAGAACGCTGGACGTCCCGCTGAATGACCGAGTTTGATTTTGCCTGGGCAGCCATTCCCGCCCGTGGACTGGCTGCCGCTGTTTTTGTCGCTGGCGTGATCTGGCTGATGGAGCGCAGCTCGCCTTTCATCGGCGGCATCGTTCTGGCTTTGCCGATCGTGACCGCACCGGCCTATGTCTTTCTCGTTCTGCATCACGATCCGGCTTTCATCGGCGAAGCCGCGCTGGGCAGCCTGGCAACGGTGGGCGCCGTGCTGCTGTTCCTGGTCTGCGTCATCGCGATGATCCGGCGCGTACCGATGCCAGCAACGCTGGCCTGCGCCGTGGCAACCTGGCTTGCCACCGCAACCGTGATCCGCTTTCTGCCGTCGAGCCTGACGATCTCGCTGATCGTGCTGGGGCTTTGCGCTGCCACCGCTTGGTGGAGCGGACGCCTGGTGCCGCTGACGGCACCAGCGGCGCGCGGCCGATCACCGCTTTTCGAAATCATCCTGCGCGGTGCAACCGCCGGCCTCTTGGTCATTGGCGTCAGCATCCTGGCCGAGCAGGTCGGGCCGCAGATTGCGGGAATCTTCACGTCCTTCCCGGTGGCCTTGCTGACCGTGTGCTGGTTCCTGCCGCGGCGTCTGGATGCAGCCGGCATCCGCGCCTCCCTGCGCGCAACCCAGATCGGTCTTGCAAGCCACGTGCCCTTTTTCCTCAGCCTGGCGCTGCTCGGCCCCTTTGGTGAGACCGGCGATTTCACTGCTTTCGGCGTGGGAATTCTCGGCTCCATCGCCGTGGCGCTGATCATTGCCCTGCTGCGCCGCCGGCAGGTCAGACGCTAGGTCTTTTGAGCGCCGCCTGAGCGTGATACATCGGCGTTTCGCGTTGCAACCTCACCTCTGCCTGCTGCCATGAATCCCATCTTCGCCGACCTGCCGACCACCATCTTTGAGACCATGTCGCGGCTGGCGGGCCAGCATCAGGCGATCAACCTGGGTCAGGGCTTCCCCGACGATCCCGGCCCGGAAGACGTGCGTCGCAAGGCCGCCGAAGCCGTGATCTCGGGCTGGAATCAATATCCGCCGATGATGGGATTGCCGGAACTGCGCCAGGCGGTGGCTGCCCATTACAAGCGCTTTCACAATCTTGAGCTTAACTGGGAGACCGAGGTGATGATCACCTCCGGCGCGACGGAAGCGCTGGCCGACAGTCTGCTGGCGGTGATTGAGCCGGGTGACGAGGTCGTGCTGTTCCAGCCGATGTATGACGCCTATCTGCCGCTGGTGAAGCGCGCGGGCGGCATCGCAAAATTCGTCGGGCTGAAGCCGCCGCACTGGCGCATTGACGAGGACGCCTTGAAGGCCGCCTTTTCCAACAAGACCCGCGCGGTGATCTTCAACAATCCGCTCAATCCCACGGCCTCGGTGTTTCCGCGCGAGGACCTGGAGCTGCTGGGCCGGTATCTGGAGAAGTACAACGCCATCGCGATCTGCGACGAGGTCTGGGAGCATGTGCTGTTCGACGGCCTGGAGCATGTGCCGCTGATGGCGATCCCGGGCCTGCGCGAGCGCTGCATCAAGATCGGCTCGGCGGGCAAGATCTTTTCGCTCACCGGCTGGAAGGTCGGCCTTGTCTGTGCCGCGGCACCGATCATGAAGGTTTTGGCCAAGGCGCATCAGTTCGTCACCTTCACCACACCGCCGAATCTGCAGGCCGCCGTGGCCTACGGCCTTGGCAAGGACGACAGCTACTTCCTCAATATGCGTGAAAGCCTGCAGGCATCGCGCGACCGCTTTGCTGCTGGCCTGTCCAAGGCCGGCCTGACGGTGCTGCCGAGCCAGGCGACCTACTTCCTCAATATCGATCTGTCGAACGTTTCCAACGACATCGACGACGCGGCCTTCTGCCTGCGCATGGTGGAGGAGGCGAAGGTGGCAGCAATACCGGTCAGCGCCTTCTATGCGCAGGACCATGTAAAAAGCGTGGTACGCTTCTGCTTTGCCAAGACCAACGACAAGCTGGATGGCGCGGTGGAGCGGATCGCCGACTTCGTGAAGCGCGGCTAGAGGCCATTTCGCATCATCGTTGTGGAACGATGGCAGTGATATCACTGCTATCAAATCCGGGCCTTTCGAGCCCCGTTTTCGTACCATTCGAGCCTGTTTGGCTCCATTCGATGCCCGCGCGAAACCAGCGACGACCGGTGCGGCTCGTTCCAGCCTGGACACATTCATCAGGCCGAACGAAGCACCCTCAGGGCCAACATTGCGCCTTTGCCGCATATGGAAATGCGTGGAAACGCGCGCTTCAGGATCAAGCCGGCGATGACGAAAACCCAGCCCTCCCGAGCAGGCCGCCTGAGCAGGCCGGGCCGTGGCGCGCAGAGCCTCCTTCATGATAGGCATAAGCGCCTTCCTCGCGCGGGCGTCCGTCAAGCAGCCAGACAACAAGACCAAACAAGCCCAGATAAAACAAATGACCGCTTATCTGCAGTCTCGCCTCGCTACCAGTCTCCGCGTCTTCTGGCAGCTTTTGAAGATCATGGTTCCGGTGATGATCGCCGTGCGCATCGCCGAGGAACTGGGCCTGATCGAGGCCCTGGCGCCGACATTGGCACCGGTGATGGAGCTGGTGGGCCTGCCGCCGGAAGCCGGCTTCGTCTGGCTCGCCACTTTGACAGTCGGCATCTATGGCGGACTGGGCGCGCTGCCGCTTCTGGCCGATCTGCCGCTTAGCGTCGCCCAGGTCAGCATTCTTTGCGCCATGATGCTGTTCGCCCATGCCCTGCCGGTAGAGCAGGCCATCGTGCGCAAGGCCGGCGCCAGCTTCTGGGCGACCGCCGTATTGCGCTTCGCTACCGCGATCGTATACGCCGCCGCCATCTCCGCGATCAGCAAGGCCACAGGATGGCTGACGCAGCCCGCCGAGACCGGATTGCTGCGCAGCATGGCCCCGGCCGGCGACGGCTGGCTGGACTGGCTGACGGCATCTGGCATTTCGCTGGTGGCGACCTTCGGCATCATCGTCGTGCTCATCCTGCTGCTGGATGTCTTCGAGCGCACCGGCATCACCAAGCGGCTGACGCAGGGCCTGCAGCCGGTGCTGCGGGTATCGGGTTTAAGTGGCGAGATGGCGCCGGTGACGACCGTGGGCGTGCTGCTGGGCCTGACCTATGGCGGCGGCCTGATCATGAAGGAGACCCGTGAGAAGAATTTCGCGCCCGATGCGCGCGTGCTGGCGCTGTGCTGGATTTCACTCAGCCATTCGCTGCTGGAGGATACCGGCCTGATGCTGGCCATAGGTGCCGATATCTGGGTGGTGCTGGCCGGCCGCGTGCTGCTGACCCTGGTTCTGGTGCGATTGATTGCGGCTGCAATGACTGCCGCACCGCAGCTGACACGCTGGCTGGCCGTTTAGAATCTAGACCAGACAGTGCGGACACAGCAAAGAAACCGGCGAATGGCATAGCACGCGGACCAACATAGGAGCAGCCCCTAGGCTGTCTCCTGCCACACCAACCGGTATCGGGGTCTGCACCGGCGGTTCGAGAAGTCGACGTCACGAGAACTGCCTCAGCGGTCTCAATACACAGCACAAGTGACGCTCGACGACCGCCAACGGTCCCGTGCAGCAAGCCTTCAACGTACCCGACGATCAGGCCTCTGTCGCCCTTCATCATACCTGACCCGCGCACCGTAAGTATCTCCATTGATGGTAAAAGCAAAGGAACTACGCGAGATGTCATCAGGATTACCACGGGCGCGGAGCAATCGCCGTGACCGGTGACCGGGAAGTACTAGTTGAATTTACCATGGCTGGTACGGCCACCAGAACGGCTACCGTGCCGGGCCGTGATGGGCTGCAGCATCACCAGTCAACACCTCTTGAAATGTACTCCGATTGTGATCACAATAGAGGCAGGGATCAGAAAGGAAAAAAACCATGCCCAGAACGGCGGAAACCAAGGATGACCGGCTACAGGTACGCCTCGACGCGGAGTCGAAAAGCGTACTCCAGCGCGCGGCCAGCTACCGGCACAAGACGGTCAGCCAGTTTGTCCTCGCGACGGCGCTGGAGGAAGCCGCAAAAGTCATCCGCGAGAACGAAATTGTCACCTTGTCCAGTTCGGATTGGAAGGTGTTCTACGACGCGCTGACCAACCCGCCGGCGCCGAATGCGGCCTTGCGCAAGGCCTTCGCCAAATTCAAGAAGACGGCCGGATGAAGCAGGCACTGGCGCCGTGGCAGATCGTGCCGCTCAATAGCAAGGTCCACGATCGGTTGGCCTTCTCGTGTGGTGCTCCTGAACTCGACCGTTACATCCGGGAGCATGCTTCGCAGGACGTGAAGCGGGATGTTGCCCGCGTCTTTGTGGCTATACCGACCGATACACTGACGGTTCGTGGTTACTACAGCCTGAGCGCCACCAGCTTTCAACGGAGCAATCTTCCGGTCGACCAGGCGAAGCGGCTGCCGCGCTACCCCGTGCCCGCTGCCCTGCTTGGCCGGTTAGCCGTCGATAACAGTATGCGGGGCCAGGGACTGGGCACCTTTCTGCTCATGGATGCCCTGAACCGCATTCTGCTCGCAACGCAAACCCTCGCAGTCCATGCGCTGATTGTCGATGCTAAAGATGACCAGGCCACCGCGTTTTATCGTAAGTATGGCTTCATCCCGTTTACAGGCGAGGGCCGACGGCTGTTTCTTCCGATGACGACAATACGCCAACTGGCAAAATCCTGATCACTGTCATTACCCACCGATCAGACTGAGCGCTTTAATGTTGTGACCGGTTTCAACAATGACAGCATTTGTTAAAATTGACGATTCAGTGAAAGAGAAATAAGCAGAGGGGCAATTTCTCGTTGCAATAACATTACAATGATACATGGCGCCCATATTGCTCTGCATGAATTTTATTGACGAAATCTGAAGACCAAATACGATTTTGAAATTCAGCTTTGCTGAAAAAGCGGCCGCATGAGGTGCTGGGAACACCTCATGCGACCTAACCACAACCCAAGCTCAGCAAGGGAGCTCGGATCATGGCTAAGTCGATTCATAGCATAATTCCGTCTTGTGCAACCGCTCGCACTCGAAGCGGCCATCCGGCAAATCAATGCCCTGCCTCATGGCCGGAGCGTGACATTCACCAGACAATACGCCAGCGAGGCGTTGGCAGCGGAACACAGCAACTGATGGTCTGAGGGAGGCCGGCATGCCTCGCCTGACCGGCATCCGCGATGAGCTGGACCGGCAGCTCATCGCTCTGTTGCAGACCAATGCCCGGCAATCCACCATGACCTTGGCAAAACGCCTGCGGCTGGCGCGCAGCACGGTGCATGAGCGCATCCGCCGGCTTGAGCGCGATGGCGTTATCCGTGGCTACGGCGTTCTGCTCGGCTCGGATCCATATGAGAACCACACCCAGGCGGTCATTCTTCTTGCATTGGCACAACGCCAGCAGCGCCAGGTGATCGATCGCATCAAACTGCTCCCCGAGATCAAACTCTGCGCCACCATAGGAGGCGAGTTCGACCTCATCCTTCTTGCAATAACGCCGCAGCTGGAGGATCTCGATGCGCTGCTGGAGGAGATACAGAAAATACCTGGCGTCGAGCGCTGCCGCCCTCTTGTATTGCTTGCGGAAAAACTGAACCGCCTGACAGCAGCAACGCCCAACTAGATGGAACGATGGGCGGCCGGGCCTGGGGTGCACGCTGAAATGAGTGTCTTTGCGGAACTGTCCCGCTTATGCTCCGATCAGGCGAGGGAAGGAATGCTTGCGCATTGAGGTGCATGACACCGGCGCCGGCATAAGTGCTGCCGACCAGGAAAGGCTCTTTCTGCCTTTCGAGGGCGGCGACCGCAGCTGGGCCAAAGTCCCTGAGGGGATGGGGCTGGGGTTGGCGATTTGCCGGGAACTGGCCGCCGCAATGGGTGGCCATATCGGTGTCTCGAACAGACTGGAGAGGGCGGCTGTTTAGTGTCGGGCAGCAGAACAGACTACGCAGAAAATCGGTAAGTGAGCCCGAGAATAGGCGAAGCTTTCTGCACGAAAAAAGCGAGCGGACCTTTCGATCCGCTCGCCGCACCCCCAACCTAACTCGAAGCACCCAAACTCGTAGGCCGGATCATGCCCGCAGAATTATCCGCGGGCAAATTACTTTCCAGTAATGGCAAGTCTGCAAGTTAACACCAATCACGCCCGGCAGATTCCCCGTCGTCCAGTCATCCCTCGCGGCAGGCATAATTGAAGCTGATCGAGATGCGCTCGGTCTTCGTGAAGCTTGGCGGCACTTCATGGCGCAGCCAGCTTTCGAACAGCACCAGATGGCCAGGCTTTGGCCGCACGCTGAAATGGGTGCGCTCACGCGGCGCAAGATCGTCGCGCTTTGGCGGCGCCGCCATCAGGCGATCCAGGCGCGGATCTTCGAACTTGATCGCCGCAGCGCCTTTCGGTACCTGCACATAGTAGGTGCCGCTGATGAAGGACAGCGGATGCAGATGCAGGCCATGGGTGACCGGGCCCGACATCATGTTGGCCCAGCAATCGGTCATCACAACGGTGCGGCCGCGCATGTCGTAGCCGAGCTCGCGCGCGTAAGCCTTCACATGCGGCGTGATCGCCTTTTCCAGATCGGCAAACAGCGATGAGATGCAATGCAGCTTGTCGTGGCTGCCATAAGAGGTATAGCCGCCGGGATAGTTTTTAGCGCTCCAGCGCTGGCCGGCAATGTCGGCCAATCTTAGCGACTCGCACTCATCGGCGAGATCGCGGTTCAGGCGCTCAAGCCCGCGCGACTTCAGCGGCGCAAAATAGATGCGGGTGGGGAACAGGGAGATGGTGGGCATGGATATCCTGAAAATATCGCCCCGGGCGCGGCCTGCGCAGACGCATCGCCGTTCCGGGAAATGCCCCGATGAACCAGAAAATGCCGCCCCCGGTCAAGCCCGAGGGCATGCAGCATGCTAGAACATCTCGAAATATTCGCGGTGCTCCCACTCGGTGACTTCGAGCTGGAAGCGGGCGATCTCGGCCTCCTTGATATGGAGGAAATAGCTAACGAAGAGATCGCCGAAGGCCGCGCGGTAGCAGGCATTCTCGCGCAAAGCCGCAAGTGCGGCTTCAAGCGAGCGCGGCAGCGGCGGCGCGGGCGTCTCGTAAGGCGCATCGGCCGAGGGCGGCGGTTCCAGCTCGCGGGCAATGCCATCCATGCCTGCGGCAAGCTGGGAGGCGAGATAGAGATACGGATTAGCGGCGGGCTCGCCCAGGCGGTTCTCGATCCGGGTCGCCGCATCGCCAAGGCCGCCGAGCACGCGCGCCATCACGCCGCGATTGTCCTGCCCCCAGATGGCGCGGTCCGGCGCCAGCGAATAAGGCCGGTAGCGGCGATAGGCGTTGATGGTGGGCGCGGCAAAGGCAGCCGAGGCCGGCGCATGGTCGAGCAGGCCGGCGAGAAAATGCCGGCCGAGCGCCGACAGCGGCTGGCCGGCTTCAGTCGGGATGAAGGCATTGGCGCCGGATCTGCGGTCCTGCAGCGACTGATGCAGATGCCAGCCGCTGGAAAAAATGTTCGGCAGCCTGGGCCGGCACATGAAGGTGACGTGATAGCCGTGACGGCGGGCAACCTGCTTGGCTGCAGCACGGAACAGCACCATGGTGTCGGCGGATTCGAGATTGCGCCCGGGCCGGAAGGTGAATTCGCATTGCGTGGGGCCGAATTCGACTTCCATCGAGCGCAAAGGCAGGCCGAGCCCCTGCACATTCTTGCGCAGGATTTCGTAGATCTCGTCATGCTGATCATAACGCTGCTCGGTCAGATACTGATACCCTTGGGTGATCAGGCTGACATCGGGCGGCGTGCCGGGCTGACCTGCATCTGCCGGTTTGAGATGCGGATTCTCAAGCTTGAAGACATGGAATTCGACTTCAAGGCCGGTGACGTAATCATAGCCCTGCTCATTCAGCCTGTTCAGCGTGTTGCGGTAAAGCTGCCGCGTCGAAAACGGCACCGGGCGGCCGTCGGCAAAATAGAGATCACACAGCAGCCAGCCGGTATGCGGCGCCCAGGGCAGCACCTTGAAGGTGGTGGGATCGGGCAGCATCAGGATATCGGCCGCGCCCTGCATCTCGCGCAGACCGAAGCCGCCGCCTTGCGTGAAAACAGGAAAGACCGTGCGGTGCGAGGTATCCTTGGCCAGCAAGGTGGTTGTGAACGAACAGCCATTGCGCAGCGCGGCGGGAAGCTCTTCCGCCACGATGGTCTTGCCCCGCAGCACGCCATGCTGATCGGCGAATGAGAGGCGGATCACGCCAAGGCCGCGTCCGGCAACATCCTTCTCGACGGCCCTGGCGGCCTGCTGCTGCTCGGCAGACCACAGGCCATGCTTGTCGACGAAACTCGGCATGCTGCTCACAAGCGCCTCCGTTCTCAGACCGGCCGTCTGCCGCCTGGATCATTCTGCCGCCTGCGGCATCGGCGCCTTCCAGGGCGCGTTCTGCCGCTTGCGCGCGTCGACGTCGCGCCAGTATGCCTGCCAATCGGTGGTGGCAGCAATGCCATCGACGGTGATCGGGCCGCGGATGCGGCGCGCCTCGGCCTCACTGAGCACCATCAGAGGGCGTTCTTCGCCTTTCTCGACCTGGTCGATGGCCTTCATCAGCATGGAGCGGTAGTTGATGATCGCCTTGTCGGTGCTGCCCAGATGTTCGCGCGTGCGGTCCTGGATCGGTCCCTGGCTTTCCACCGCCCACTGATCGTGCACGTTGATGTCGAAACCCATGCCGGTATAGGTCTGGGTCTTCTGTTGCAGCGGATCGAAGCCGTAATTGTTGCTCTTGTTCAGCCGCGGCATGTAATCGGGCAAGGTGTAGAGCTCCAGCCGCTGGGCGCGCATCTGCGCCTTGTCGACCGGCGCGCCGAAGCTGGTGAAGATCGCATACCAGTAGCAGTTCACATCATCGACCGGCACATGCCATTGCGTGATCGTCATCTCGGCCGACAGCGGAATGACAAAAGCCTGCGGGAACAGCAGATTGGTGACGCGGACATGGGTTGAGCGTTCGCTGATCTGGCGCAGCGCGAAAAGCCGCATGCCGTAATCGGTGCGCTCGATTTCGATCTGCGGGCGGGCGAATTCACGCAGCACCTTGGTCATCGGCATGTCGGAATCGGCAGAGGTTGCACGGAACTGCCGGCCGTAATTGGCGCCCGGATCTTCATCCTCGAAGAAGCGATGCAGGAAGGAGGCATGCGCCGGATCGATGCCGACCTCCAGCGCCTGCAGCCAGTTGCAGGCAATATGGCCCTTGAAGGCGAAGACATGGCTGTCGGGTGCAATGAAGCAATCGAGATCGGCGAAAGCCGGTGGATCGCCCTCACCCAGATAAGCGAACAGAATCCCGCTTTTCAGAACGACCGGATAGCTCTTCTGCCTGATGCGCTGGCAGAGCCTGCTGCCTTCCGGCTCGGCCGGGGTTTCCAGGCAGCGACCGGCGACATCGAACAGCCAGCCATGGAAGGGGCAGCGCAGGCCGCCATCCTCGGGCCGGCCGAAGGCGAGATCGGTGCCGCGATGCGGGCAATCGCGATCCAGCAGGCCGTAGCGCCCCTGCTCGTCGCGGAAGAGGACGAAATCCTGCCCCAGCACCTTCACGGCGCGGACCGGGCGCTGCTCGTCCAGTTCCTCGATCAGCGCCACCGGCTGCCAGTAGCGGCGCAGCAGCCTGCCCGCTGGCTTGTCCGGCCCGACCAGAGTCATGCGCATGTTCTGATCGTGGGTGGTCATGGCGCGCCTCCCTTTATGTCCGATTAACGAACATGTGTGCGATTTTACCCTTGCCGCCAAATTGCGACAAGGCGATAAATCCGCAATGGCCCGCCTTCGCAGTATCGATGCAGAAAAACGCCGCCTGAGCGGCTATGGCCCGGATTTTCTGGAAGCGCTTGCCCGCGGATTGAGCATTCTGTCCGCTTTCGACGCAGATAAGCGCCAGATGACCTTGAGCGATGTGGCGCGCCAGGTGGATCTGCCGCGCGCCACCGTGCGCCGCGCGCTCTATACGCTGGAGCAGCTTGGTTATCTGGAAAGCGACGGACGGCTGTTCCGCCTGACGCCGAAAGTGCTGCAGCTTGCCGGCGCGTTTCTGGGCTCCAGCGGCAATGCGACGGCGCTGCAGCAGACCTGCGACCAGCTTTGCCGCGATCTAAATGAAGCCTGTTCGGCGGCCGTGCTGGATGGCAGCGATGCGGTGATGGTGGCGCATGCCTCGCCGCCGCGCTTCATGTCTTCGGCACCGGGTATCGGTTTCCGTGTGCCGGCCTTCTGTTCGGCTTTGGGCCGCGTGCTGATTGCGGGCATGAATGCCGATCAGCGCGATGCGTATCTCGGCACCGTGGCGCTGAAACCGCTGACGCCGAAGACGGTGACCGGCAGGGCTGAGCTGAAGAAGATCATCGAGAAAGCGGCGCGCGATGGTTATGCGCTGGCTGACCAGGAGGCCGAGCTTGGCTTCCGCTCGCTGGCCGTGCCGGTGCGCCGCTTCGACGGCCGCGTGGTGGCGGCGCTGAATGTCGGTGTGCGGGTCGAACGCGCCACGCCGAAGCAGATGAAGGAGGCCTTCCTGCCCGCGCTGCTGCAGGCCGCGCAGGATCTGAAGGAACGGGTGGTTTAGCCAAGGAGGGCATCATCCGCTGACCTTTCGCCATCCAGCGCAGGATGCCGGGCCGGCCCCGGGCATAACGAGGATGCTTCGCAAACACCAAATTAGCCGTTGAAGCCGCGTGCAAAAATGCCGACCATGGCGGCATAAACGGAGGAAGCCCCATGTTCGATCGGCATTTTGCCGTCTGGCCCCAGGGCGTGCCGCGCCACCTGACGCTGCCGGAAACAAGCCTTTATGAGAACCTTGCCATCTCGGCGCGGCGCTTTCCGCACAAGGCCGCGATTCTCTATTACGGCACGCCGCTCACTTACGCGGCGCTGCAGCGCGATGTGGGCCGGCTGGCGGGCTATCTGGAAAAAGCCTGCGGCGTGAAGAAGGCCGATCGCGTGCTGCTCTACATGCAGAACAGCCCGCAATTCGTCATCGCCTATTACGCCATCCAGCGGCTGACCGCCGTGGTCGTGCCGGTCAACCCGATGAGCCGGACGGAAGAGCTGCGCCATATCGCCAGCGATACCGGCGCCAGCACAATTGTCTGCGGCCAGGAGATTTTCGAATTCGCAAAGCCGCTGCTGGACAGCGGATTGCTGCAACACGCAATCATCGCTGCCTATGGCGATTATGTGCGCGAGCAAACCGATCTGGCCTTGCCGGATGTGGTGGCGGCACCGCGGATCGCGGTCAGCGCCGCCGGTGCGGTAGCGTGGATGGATGCACTGGCAGCAGGACTGGAAGCAGGCCCGCATCGCGCAACGCCGGATGACTGGTGCGTTCTGCCCTATTCCTCCGGCACGACCGGCGCGCCGAAAGGCTGTCTGCATTCGATCCGCAGCGTCACGGCGACCCTGTTCGCCTATGTCGCCTGGAAGCCTGGCTCGCCCGAGGCGGTGCATCTGGTGACCCTGCCGCTGTTCCATGTCACCGGCATGCAGAATTCGATGAACACGCCGATTTTTGCCGGCGCGACCATGGTGATGATGACCCGCTGGGATCGGCGCACGGCGGCCGAGCTGATCCGCCGGCATCGGGTGACGCAATGGCGCAGCATCACCACCATGGCGATCGATTTCCTGTCCGACCCCGAGGTTGCTTCCTTCGATCTGTCCAGCCTGACCGGCATCGGCGGCGGCGGCGCGGCGATGCCTGGTCCTGTGGCGGCCAAGCTGAAGGAACTGACCGGGCTGGACTATATCGAAGGCTACGGGCTGTCGGAGACGATTGCGGCGACGCATATCAATCCGCATGAGCGGCCGAAACCGCAATGCCTAGGCATTCCGATCTTCGATGTCGATTCGCGCGTGATCAACCCGGACACGATGGAAGAACTCGGCCCCAACGAGACCGGCGAGATCGTCGTCTCCGGACCGCAGATCTTTCTCGGCTACTGGAACCGGCCGGAGGAAACGGCGGCGGTGTTCTTTGAGCGCGACGGCAAACGCTTCTTCCGCACCGGCGATCTCGGCTATTACGACGAGGAAGGCTATTTCTTCCTGGTCGATCGGCTGAAGCGCATGATCAATGCATCAGGCTTCAAGGTCTGGCCGACCGAGATCGAAGGCATGATGTATGCCCATCCGGGCATCCGCGAGGTCTGCATCATTGCAGCCCCTGATGCGCATCGCGGCGAGACGGTGAAGGCGGTGATCGTGCCCAAGGACGACGCCACGGATCTAACGCCGGAAAGCATTCAGGCCTGGTGCCGCGAGCGCATGGCGGCTTACAAGGTGCCGCGCATCATCACCTTTGCCGACAGCCTGCCGAAATCGGGCAGCGGAAAGATTTTGTGGCGCGTGCTGCAGGACGAAGAGCGCAGGAAGGCGGCAATGCCGTCAGCCGTGGCGTAATTCGGCGCCGGTCAGCCAACCGTCATCCGACGGGCGTTGCGGGCGAAGGCGGAGAATTAATGCGACAACCGGAAATGGGCCAGCAGCTCGGCCAGCGTCTCCGCCTGCTGGGCCATCGATTGAGCTGATGCGCTGGTCTGCTCGACCAGAGCGCCGTTACGTTGCGTCATCTCGTCCATACTGATGACGGCGGCATTGACCTCCTGAAGGCTGCGCGCCTGCTCCACCGAGGCGGCAGCGATCTCCGCCACAATGTCGCTCACCTTCTTTACCGCAGCGACGATCTCGGTCAGCGACGCGCCCGCCTGATTGACCAGTATCGCCCCCGTCTTGACCTGGCCATTGGAGGCCTGGATGAGCTCCTTGATCTCCTTCGAGGCGCCGGCCGATCTTTGCGCCAGCGCCCGCACCTCCTGCGCCACCACGGCAAAGCCCTTGCCGGCCTCACCAGCCCGCGCAGCTTCGACCGATGCATTCAAGGCCAGAAGATTGGTCTGGAATGCGATCTCGTCTATCAGGCTGATAATATCAGAAATTCTGCGCGCGCTGTCTTCGATATCCTTCATCGCATCGACAGCCTGGCTGACGATCCCGCCGCCCTTGCTGGCAATATCCCGTGCTGCGGCGGCGAGACGATTAGCCTCCTCGGCATTGGCGGCATTCTGATTGACCGTTGCGGTCACTTCGTGCATCGAGGCAGCGGTCTGTTCGAGTGCCGACGCCTGGCTTTCGGTCCGCTGCGACAGATCCTGACTGCCGGCCGAGATTTCGGCGGAAACATCCCGCACTGTCTGGGCGGCATTGCCGATCTGCTGCAGGGCTTGCGCCAGCATGGCGCTGGTCCGGTTGACGCTATCCCGCAACTCGCCATAAAGACCGTGATAGGTTGTCTCCACACGCCGGGTCAGATCACCGGCAGCGATAGCGGCCATGACATTGGCCATGTCGCGGATCATCGCTTCCAATGTGCCGGCCAGGCGGTTGATTTCGCGGCTGACGGTCAGGAAGAAACCGTCCTTGCCGTTCTCATCCAGACGATCTGCAAGATCACCATCGGCAAGGCGGTTGACCAAGGCGGCAATTTCCGCGCCGGCTGCCGCCTCCTGCGCCTCGCGTGCAATGCGCCGCTGCTCGGAAGCCTCCCGTTGCCGGGCGATCTCGGCCTCCGCCGCGTCGCGGGCGATCATGTTGTCCTTGAAGACCTGCACCGCCTCGGCCATGCGGCCGAATTCGTCGCGGCGATCCCGGCCGTAAACCTCAATATCGCGATTGCCGCCCGCCAGGTGAGCCATGACAGCGGTAAGACGCGCCACCGGCACAGTGAGCGACCGCCCTGTCAGCACGGCCATAACGATGCCGATCAGGACGGCAATTCCGCCGACGATCAGGATCAGGTGCAGCATCGTGGCAAACACGGCGGCTGACTCATCATAGACCGCGTCGAACCGTGCCGCTTCACCCGTGCGGGCCTCCGCCAACTGGCGGATCATGCTTTCTGCCTGCTGCGCCATCTTGCCCTGCACAAGGTTGCGCATCGCCTCCACCGCAGCCGTCATTTCGTCGATGGTTGCGACATACTGTTCTGCCGTGGCGGTGATGTTTTCCGCGCTGCGCTTTTCCTCGCCTTGCAGGCGCTCCCGGAGATTGCGCAGACGCGCCTTCACATCGTTTGCGCGCAGGCCAATCTGGGCATAGGCCTCTTGTTCCTGACTGATCAAATATTGGTCGACCGCGACGATCAGTTGAACGATGGCATCATTCGTCCCGGCGATGAGGGCCAGCTGCCGCGAGCCGCCAAAAGCGGCATTTTCCAGCATTTCGTAGATTTCGAAATAAATCTTCTCGGCGGCCGGTACCAGGCGTTCGACATAAAGACGGTTGCGCTGACGCCGCAGGTCGATCGCCTGATTGAGATTGTCTCCATAGTGCCGAAGCTGTTCGACGACATTCTGCAAAACAGCCGTCTGCGCATCGCCGCCCTGTTCCGTCAGAATCCGCTCCAGAGGCTGTGCAATGGAGGCGATCAGGCTGCGTGCTTCGTTATGCGCCGCCTCGTCGCCGGTCTCCACGGCCCAGGCCGCCGTGCGGCTCAAGGCCATGATGTTCCGCTCGATCCCGGCCAGATCCATCATACGGTCCGAGGCGCGGTCGAAGGCCAGAAAGGATGCCGTGCCTTTATCGATGGCGTTCAGTCCTGCCGCCGCGATGACGACGAGGAGCAGGATGAGAAGGGAAAATCCGCCGAAGATGCGGGTTCGGATACTCAGCCGGGAGGCCAGCGCAATAGCCATTTTGGTTCTCGCTTGTCTTTATTTTTCGAGATCAGATTCGTCGGTCCGGATGCCCGCTGCTTAGAATATCAAATGGCAAACGGGCGGATCCTGTTGAGGATGGCTCGTATGGTACTGTATGCCGCCAATGACGAAGTCTTCGGATTGCTGGCCAATGGCCGGCCTTTGATCGTGAGGTGCATTTCACCGAATGCGCCTCGCGCCGTGATCTCGTGAATGTTATCCGAGATGGCCGGGTCCGCGATCATCTGGACCTCGGTGCGATCCAAGCCGAGGGAGGCCAGCGCCACTGTTGCCGCAACATTGGCGTTCTTGGGATAATCCTTCGCGGCGGCACGGGCAGTGCCGCGATAGTGCACGGCCGGTGCGGTCAGGTCATCGAGCGCAACGGCCTGCTCCGCTGGCGTGCCGCGCCATGCAGATGGCGGCTTGCGCGAGGTGTAGGACACCTCGTCAAGGCCTCCGATCAATGCGGCATTCAGTGCATCGATACCGGGAACGGCGCCCGCGGGAAGAATCAGCTGGCTGCCGCCTTCCAGCGCAGCCTCCTGCAATTGACTGCGGAGGTGATCGTCGGCCAGGGCGCCGATTGACGCCGTGATCAGATCGATCCCCTGGCGCAGCAGCGCCGGACCATATTGCCGGACCGCAGAATGGCTGGCGCATTCCACGGCGACCCGGGGCTTGAACTTCAATTCCGCCAGATCGCCGATCACCGGAACCGTTTTCAGCTCCGCAGCGACCGCCGCCACCTTTTCCGGCCGCACCAGGACGGCGCCGATCTCGTACGCACCGCTTTGCGCGGCGTGGCGACGGACCTCTGCGGCAATGGCGCCGTGGCCGATGAGCAGGATTCGGGGAGTCATGATGCTTTGCGTACCGGAGGACCAGCGAAGGCGCTGGCAAACGGGCCGATCGCCGTCATGTCAACTTCCAGCATGCGCGGCCCCGCCTCGGCGGCGACCTTCGCCACCAGCGCTTCGGCATCGGCGATATTGCTCAGGCTGTAATGCTTCCAGCCCAGCGCCTTGGCAAGATCGGAAAAGCTCGGCGTATGAAGGTCGGCATAGTAGTGACGTCCGCCGAATTTGGCGTCCTGGATATTGCGGATGACACCATATCCATTGTCATTCATGACGATCAGCATCAGATCGGCATTTTCCTGCACGGCGGTGGCCAATTCGCCCAGATTGAGCATCAGGCCGCCATCGCCGGAAAGCGCCACCGTCTTGCGGCCATTCGCCGCCAGGGCAGCCCCCACGCCCATCGCCGCGCCCATGCCGATGCCGCCGCCGAGCGCATGCACGCCGTTGCGCGGACCATCGATCTTCAGCAGGCGGTTGCCCCAGGTGCTGTTCGACACGGTCACGTCACGCACCCAGACAAAATCCGATGGCACCGCCTTCTGCAAGGCGGCGACCAGGGCATCATAAGGGCCAAGACTGTCGCGCAGCTGCTTCTCGGCAGCGGCACGGGCATTCCTGGCATCGGCGGCAAAGCGTGGATCGATCTTCGACCGGCCGCTAAGACGCGCCACCAAGCCGGCCAGCGCCAGCTTGGCATCGCCGGCGACGAAGTAGTCAGCGGTATAACCGCGGCCATGCGCCTGCGGGTCTGCATCGATCTGATACAACGGCCGCGGCAGCTTGAGATTATATTTCAGCGTCTCGTTGCCGCGCAGACGCGAGCCGACAACCAGCAAGGCATCGCAGCTCTTGTAGAAATCCTCCACCGGCGCAGAGACGTTGAAGGCACCCAGGCTGCGCTCGTCCTGCTCTGGCAGGATGCCTCGGCCCTGGACGCTGGTCACCACGATGAAGCCCAGATCGGCCAGCGCACGCACCTCCTCGCCGGCATGGCGAGCGCCGCCGCCCAGCCAGATCAGCGGACGCTTGGCCGTGGCCAGACGATCCGCCAGTTCGTCGAGGGCCGCCGCCGACGGTGCGGCAGCGACGACCGGCAGAGGCGCGAGACTGGCAGGCAGCGGAACCAGCGCCTCCTGCACATCGATGGGAATCTCCACGCTGACCGGACCGGTCGGCGCCGTCAAAGCGCAGCGCACGGCTTCCTGCAGAACACCCAGTGCGCTGTCGGGCGACCAGACCCGGAAAAAGGCCTTCGACACCGCCTTCAGCATGCCGGGCTGATCGTGCGCCTCATGGATATAGCTCCAGCCACGGTCCAGATACGGCAATTCGATCTGACCGGTGATATGGAGCAAGGGCGTGC
Organism: uncultured Ferrovibrio sp.; assembly: GCF_937960835.1. Taxonomy (GTDB): domain Bacteria; phylum Pseudomonadota; class Alphaproteobacteria; order Ferrovibrionales; family Ferrovibrionaceae; genus Ferrovibrio. Next base: position 99,687 of record NZ_CALGPC010000016.1, on the reverse strand, counting down.
CCGCCGTCCGTGCCTCGACCATCGCGCCGGCGGCATTGCCGGCCGCCGTGCCGGTGCTGGTGACGGCCACGCCGAGATGACCCCGCACGCGGGCAAAGGCATCCGCCATGTTGACCGCGCCAGCCTCGCCTCGGCTGGGCACAAACCGGATCGCATTGCGCCGGCCGAAGGCATCCAGGATCGGCATGTTATGGATGGAAATGACGCCGAAGGCGGTATCGACGCCGCAGGCTTCCAGGAAACGGGCGGTAAGTTCGCCAACGGTGATCTGTTCAGGCATGGACGCGCTCGCTTCTCCTGGTCTTCTTGCCGGATGTTGAGGTGGACATGTCCGCCGTCTGTAATTCGCGCGACATATCGCGGTTGAGCCAGCGGGTAATTTCTGCAGCAGCCGCCAGCACGGCATCCTTCAGGGCGCCATGCATGGCCGGCAGTTCGATATAGGCATCGACGGCGGTGATATTGATGGCGGCGACGATATTGCCGGCGCCATCCCGGACGGGGGCAGCGATTGAGCTGACGCCACGTTCGAAGAACGACTGGCTGACGGCATAGCCCCGCTCGCGGTCTTTCTTCAGCATTTCCTTGAGGGCCGCCAGAGTTGTCGGCGTCTGCTCGCTGAAGCGCTGCAGGGGTTCCGTCGGAAACAGCGCGGCAAGCTGCTCGTCGCTGTACTCGCAGATCATCATGCGCCCCATGACCGTCGCATGAATCGGAAACCGCGTTCCGATATTGACGTTGCTGGCGACGGTCGAGCGCGCTGGGAACCGCGCGACATAGACGATCTCGCGGCCGTCACGCACCGCCATGTGAGCCGACAGTCCGGTTTCGTCGCGCAGGCGCTGAAGGATCGGCTGGGCCACCTCGATGATATCGAGCGATGCCAGATACTCGAAACCGCGGCTTAATAAGGCGGGGCCAAGGCTGAAATGGCGCTCGTCGGGCTCCCGCCGCACATAGCCCATCAGTTGCAGGGTGTGCAGCAGACGGAAAACCGTAGTACGCGAAAGAGACAGCTTCTGAGCGATTTCCGGCGCCGTAAGGCTCGGACGCTCGCGGCTGAATAAGGAAAGAATGCTCAATCCCTGGGCAAGAGCCGGCACCACGTATTTGCCCTGCGGTATGACCTCATCGGCGCTCATCATGCTTCTCCATAAGCATTGCGCGGTCAGTTGAAGACAAATCCGCCATTGACCGGCAGCAGCTGTCCCGTGACGAAGCCGGCGGAGGCACTCAGCAGGAAGACCACGGCGCCGGTCACATCTTCGGGAAATTGCTGCCGCTGCATGGCGCGGCCGGACACATAAAGCTGGTGACGTTCCTGGGGAACGTATTCCGTGGCTTCGACCACAACAAGGCCGGGAGCTATGGCGTTGACAGTGATGTTGTCTGGACCGAGTTCCCGAGCCAGAGAACGCGTCATGGCGATGATCGCTCCCTTGCTGCCGACATAATGCAGCAGCCGCGGCGCTCCCCAGAGGGCGGTATCGGATGCGAGATTGACGATGCGCCCGCCATCTTCCGCCTTGCGCAGCAATGGCGCCATCGCCTTCACCATCAACCAGGTGCCGCGCACGTTGACGCTCATCACCCGATCCCAGGTTTCGATATCGATTTCCTCGAAGGTCTTGCCGCCGATGCCGGTGGCAATCGCGGCATTATTGACCAGGCCGTCCACGCGGCCGTAGCGGTCCGCCACCAGCTTGGAGAAATCCTCGATGGATTGCGGCTGCCCCAGATCAACCGGCAAAAAGATCGCATCGGTCCCCCGCTCGCGCAGGACCTGTGCGGTCGCCTCGCCCCATTCGGCATTGATATCGGCCACGACGATAGCCGCGGCACCGGCCTTGGCGCAGGCTTCGGCGAAGCTGCGCCCCAGGCCGCGGCCGGCCCCGGTAATGACGAGGATGCGCCCCTGCAGCGTCATGCGGTCTTGCGCGCCCGCGCCGGCAGGTAATGCAGAATCCGGTTCTCGATCAGCACGATGGCGCCGTAAAGCGCAATACCGATCAGGGTCAGCATGATGATGGCGACGAAAACCATCGCCGTATTGCCCGCGCCTTCGCCAAAGGTGAGCAGATAGCCCAGGCCGGTATTGCCGCCGACCAGCTCGCCGACCACTACGCCGATCACCGCCAGAGTCGCGGCAATGCGCAGGCCGGCGAAGAAAGGCGGCATTGCGGCAGGGAACTCGATCTTCCAGAAAACCTGCAGGCGGCTGGCGGTAAAAGATTTTGCCAAGCGGACGATATCCGGGTCGATGGCCCGCACGGCGCCCAGCACATTGATCATCACCGGGAAGAAAACGATGAGAACGGCGACCAGGATTTTCGGATAAACGGTATAGCCGAACCAGATCACGAAGAGCGGCGCGAAGGCCACCTTCGGGGCAATCTGCAGCGCCAGGATATAAGGCGACAGCATGAATTCCGCAGTCGGCGACATGCCCAGCACAAAGCCGACAATCATGCCAAGCAGAACGCCGAGCAGGAAGCCGACCAGCACCTGCATCGCGGTGATCATGGTATGGAACAGCAGCCGGTCATTGGCCAGCATGTGCAGGAACTCGTCCCAGACCTTGGAGGCCGGCGGGATGATAAAGGCGGGGATACCGAACAAGCCGGGCAGCCATTCCCACGCAACCAGGAACAGGATCAGCAGAACAAAGCTGCCGATCATCATGCGTTGCGTCGACGTCTGTGGCAAAAGGGCATCCATCGTCTTGATCTCCGCCGGCCTCCCGATTTGGGCCGTTACTGAATGAACTGGTTGGTGTAGAGGTCCTTGACCGGCGTCTTCTCGCGAACGATGCCTTCCTTGAGATAGAAGTCCTGCAGGGCGCTCAGCCGCTGCTCATCCATCTCGCCCAGCACCTTCTGACCCTGGTAGACATATTCGATGTACATCTTGAAGATTTCGGTCATGGCGGCTTCCTTGCCGGCATGCTCGGGCACCGCCTTGATGTAATCGGCGGCGCTGGCGGCCGGATCGTCCATGATCGCCTTCATGCCCTTGAGGGTGGCGCGGACGAGCTTGCGGATCAGCTCAGGATTCTTCTGGATCGTCTCATCCGAGGCGAGGATTGCCTGCGCCATGCTGCGGAAATGCGTATCCGACGGGATGATTTCCAGATTGATCTTGCTGGTGCTCATCACGTTGTAGGTCCAGTCGGGCGTGGAGGCCATGGCATCGGCCTCGCCCGCCGCGAACAGCTTCCAGACGTTGAGCGGACCGACCGCCTGCGCATTGACGTCATTCTTGGTCATGCCCTGCGTAGCTAGCATGCCGAGCAGAGCGAAGAAGGTGGTGTCCTGATAGGCCATCGTGGTGACGGTCTTGCCCTTCAGGTCCTTGATTGACTTGACCTTGTCCTTGTTGATTACCAGCTGCATCAGGGACCGGCCGCCGATGACGGCAACCGACTTCACCGGCACGCCGTTCGGACGCACCAGGATCGGCGTATCGCCGATTGCGCCGCCGATCACGGCATTGCCTGCGCCGACCTGCTTGGCGACATCGACGCCACCCTTGCCGATCTGGAAGGTGACGTTCAGCCCCTCATCTTTGAAATAGCCGCGCTGCTGCGCCACCATCCAGGGACCGAAGGCCGGCAGAACCTGAGGCGCCGGCAGCAGATACGTGACATCCTGGGCCTGAGCGGCCGGAACGGCTGCCGCCAATCCGATACAGGCCAGTCCTCCCAATACGATCTTACGCAATCTTGTCATGACGCCCCCTTTCCTTCTCGATTGTCTGCAATCAGGCCGCTGCCTGATCGATATGCAGAAGTTCCATCAACGCTGACACATACGGGCCAACTTTCGGGCTTTTCCGGCGCTCCATCGGATTGTCCCGATTGCCGATATCGACTTTGATTTCCTCGATGATGCGTCCCGGCCGCTGACTCATCACCAGCACGCGATCGGAAAGCGCGATCGCCTCGGCCAAATCGTGGGTGATGAACAAAGCCGTCTTGCCGGCCTCTGCCAGCGTGCGGCCGAGATCCTGCTGCAGAACCATCTTGGTCTGCGCGTCGAGTGCCGAGAACGGCTCATCCATCAGCAGCACGGCAGGGTCGACCGCCAGAGTGCGGGCCAGCGCCGCGCGCTGGCGCATGCCGCCGGAAAGCTGATGCGGGTAATGATGCACGAAATCCTGCAGGCGGCATTTTGCCAGCAGGTTCTCGGCGATGCGATGACGTTCCTGAGCCGGGCGGCCCTGGATCTCCAGGCCGAGTTCGACATTCTCGCGGATGGTGCGCCAGGGCAGCAGCAGGTCCTTCTGGAGCATGAAGGCGACATGCTCGTTGGGTCGGGTTACCAGCTCGCCATCGACAAAGACCTGACCCTCGCTGACGGGATCAAGCCCGGACCCCATGTTCAGCAGCGTGCTCTTGCCGCAGCCGGACGGGCCGATGATCGACACGACCTCGCCATCGCTGATCGTGAACGATACGTCCTGTACCGCGGTGATCGGCTCGCCATTGCGCTGCTGCGCCGGAAAGCGTTTCGTGACCTTGCGGAACTCAAGGCGAATCTTCGCCATCACCGTTTCTCCGTCAGAAAGCGACTATCGGCATTGGGGGCCCCGGTCTTCTGGCGCCGGGTGTTGCCGTCGAGGCCGCCGGCCACCGCCCATTCGGCGAAGACCGTCGGACCCGGTTCGAAATCGCGCGGCTGCCATTTCTCGGTCAGCTCGTCTTCATCGGCATAGTATTCGACCAGCGCCCCGGCCGGGTTTTTGAAGTACCAGAAATAGGCCGAAGAAATCGGATGCCGGCCAGGGCCAAGCTGGGTCTCCCAGCCGCAGCGCGAGATGTGCAGCCCGCCGCCAAAGACCTCATGGATGTCACGCACAGTAAAGGCAATGTGATTGAGGCCGCGGCGCGCCTCCGGCGTCTGCAGCAGGAAAAGATCGTGATGACCGCCGCGTTCGGCGCAGCGCATGAAATGCCCGCGGCCGGGATAGCGGTCGGACAGGCAGAAACCAAGCTTCTGGTAGAAGGCCGTGGTCGCCTCGAGCGCATTGGTGAAAAAGACGACATGGCCGACCTCGATCGGCTCGGCGCGCTCATAAACCGGACCGGGCACATCGATACGCTCGGTGCGCCCCCAGCTGTTGCTTGCGGCGCCAACGACATCCACCGGACGCTTGCGCGAGACGCGCAACCCCATCCCCATGCCATTGGGATCGATGGCAAAAAGGGTATTGTCCTGTTCGCTAAATCCCGGCGCTGCGGCCAGATGCGGACGATAAGCATCGAGATCGGCCGAACTTTCGACTCCCCAGATCACTTGGCGCAGCGTCGGCCCCTCTTCGAAGGCCGGCGGCAGGCTGGGATCGGTCGTCTTGCGTATCCAGACCTCGCATCCATTCAGGCTTTCGAAATCGAGGCCGTTTTCATCCTCCCGGACCAGCTTCAGCCCCCAATCGAGGAAGAACTTGCGGCAGGCCGCGAGATCGTCGACGCCGTAGGTGATGCGATCAATTCCCAAAACACTCATGGCGTCCCCCGTCACAAATCCAAAACCAGGCGGTCGCCCTTGCAGCGCGACACGCAGATCATCATCGACTTGTTGGCTTCCTGCTCGGCTTTGGTCAGCACGGAGTCCCGATGATCCGGCACCCCTTCCAGCACGCGGATCTCACAGGTGCCGCAGATGCCGTCCAGACAGGAGCTCTCAACGCTGACGCCCTGCTGCACCAATACGTCGAGGATGCTCTTGTCAGCAGGAACGACGTATTCCCGACCGGTACGGGCCAGAACCACCGTGAAAGTATTGCTCTCGGCGGCCGGATCCTGCGGCTTGGGCGAAAAATATTCGACATGGACGAGATCGGCCGGCAGATGCTCCGTGGCCTGCTCGAAAGCCGTCAGCATCGGCGTCGGACCGCAGCAATAGAAATGCGTGCCTGCAGGATACTTCCGGATGATGGCGGCGAGATCGAGCGGACGGCCGCCCTGTTCCTCATCGCAGTGAACATGCACAGGGCCCAGCGCCTGGACAGCGGTCAGAAAGGCCATCCGCCGCCGGTTTCGGGTGGCATAGTGCAACTCGAACTTCCGCCCCAGGGCATTGAGGCGGCGCATCATGCAGAATAACGGCGTGATGCCGATGCCGCCGGCGATGAACACCACCTGCTCGGCATCCTCGACCAGCGGAAAATGGTTGCGCGGGCCGTCGATCGTCAGCATCTGCCCGACGCGCAGCTGATTGTGGATATAGGACGATCCGCCACGGCTGGCCGCATCCAGGCCAACGCCGACCACATAGCGCTGACGGTCCGATGAATCACTCGACAGCGAGTAGCTGCGGACCAGTCCGTTCGGCAGATGAATATCTATATGTGCGCCCGCGGTAAATTCTGGCAGCGGCTCATTGTCCGGGCGGCGCAGCTCCACGCTGATGACGCCTTCAGCCTCCCATTCGATGCGCTGCACGCGCACCGTCAGGGATTTGGAGGAATGAGCCGCATCAGTCATTAATCAAGAACTCCAGGAAGCAGCCGGTCAGGCACGCAGATCAACACTCAAATTGGCGAAGGCATCGACCTCCACGAGAAGGTCCGGAAAGACCAGGCCACTGACCTCGACCAGGGTCGAACAGGGATAGATCGGCTTGAAGAAAGCCGCGCGGGCCGCGTTGACCTCGTCCTTGCGAGCGATGTCGGTGACGTAGACAACCAGCTTGTAGATGTTATGCACACCACCGCCAGCCGCCTCGACCAACTGCCGGATGCGATCGAAGATCGCCAGCGTTTGCTTCTCGACGCTGTCGCCGCCGATCGCCTTGCCGTCCGCACCGCGCGCGGTAATCCCCGACAGCACGATTTCGTCGCCGATGACCAGACCATTCGACCAGGTCGCATTCGGCGGCTCTGCAACGCCCGGCGCGACGATCCTGCGGACTAACTTCGACACGTAACGCTCCTATTCCGCGTGACCTGCAGCAGCCAGGCTCTGCAGTTGCGCTTCGGCCTTGTTGCGGAAGTAACGCCGCAGGCGCACAAGGCCCATATCATGCTGGTAGAGGATCTCGCGCTTGTTGGCGTCGGGTTCGAACTCCTCAAGCATCACGCGATCCTGCTCAAGCACCGCCCAGTGACGGGCCTCGAGCCGGTTCTTATAGAGGAACCGCCAGGTATCCCGCTGCCAGCCGCTCAGCCGGCGGCAGCGCCAATGGAATACTGCCGAAACGCCCGGCGTAATCGGCGTGTACATGCCGACGATATGGAAGTTACCGCCGGGGCCGCCGGTGGGCGGATACGGAATCTCCAGGCGCAGCCAATGGATTCCGGTGTCGCCAAACTCGGTCCAGTCAAAGTTCACGTTGCGCTGGCCGATCTTCTCGAAGACGAAGCCGGTATCGGTATCGCGGATCTGGAATTTCGCCTTGGTATCGCCGAACGACATGGAATGGGACTGCTTATGCAGGTAAGTCCCATGCATCGGGTCCATGACATTGTCATAGACATAGCGGTAATCGCCGCGCCATTCGGCATAGCAGAGGAATGAACTGAACTCTTCCGAGGTCAATTCCTCGGGTAGCTTCATTTCCACCGGATCGGGATGCTGCTCGTCGCCCACATAGGCGAAGATCACGTCGTTGGTTTCCTTGACCGGAAAAACCTTGACGCATTTCATGCCTTCCAGCTTACAGCCCGGGCTGCCCGGCACCGAAACGGCGACGCCATCCTTGCGCACCTGCACCCCGTGATAGCCGCAGGCCAGGCGGTCATCCATCACAATGCCCAGCGACAGCGGCGCACCGCGATGCGGGCAATGGTCCTCCAACGCATTCACCGTGCCGTCGCGCTCGCGCCACAGCACCATCTTGTAGCCGAGCCGGCGCAGGGAAACCGGCTTGTCCTTCACGAAGCTGGACGGGCAAATCGGATACCAGAGATTACGCAGACCCTTGGCGAGAAGATCTTCGACTGCGGCTTCAGAGATTCCGGTCATCGCTGTTCTCCTGAGCTGAATGCATCAAGCGCCAAGGCGTTTCATTTCCTGCCTGAACAGTTCAGGTGTCCAAGGCTGGCCGCCCGGAGCCGGAACGCAATTCTCGTTCAGCTTGGCAACGAGGCCTTCGAGGTCATGGATGCCAGCGGCGTAGCAGCGCTCGATGGCGTCGCCCAACAGATTCTCGTAGGCATCTGGCTCGTGATCCCGGGTCTGATGCGGATTGAGATAAAGCGATTGTGGCTGCATCACTTGCCCCCATTACGCACACGCTCTTTGATTTTTTCGCGGACCGGCAGGAAGTCGTAGGCCGGCATGCATTCAGTGCGGAACACGCCCCAGGCCGAGCGCTCCAGTTCCACGTTCACCGCTCCCAACTTGGAGGGCGGCAGCCGCAGGGTCACGATCTGCCCGAACCCCATAGCGACATACCAGGAAACGACCTCCACGCCCGCCGGCGGAAAGCGATCCCACCACTCGGCCTCTTTCAGCTTGGTCTGGATGGCATCGAGGTTGTTCGACTGATCATGCCGCAGGAACACGGTAAGGAGCATTGTCTCGGCGGTGTCGCTCATGGAGCCATCCCTAGTGCTTCAAAGAGACGTTTCAATAGAGAAACGTCATTTCTTATTTAAAACAGGCTAGAGTTTCGATACGCTTTTGTAAAGCGGATTCTCAGTCAGCGAGTGTTGCATGCATCCCCTTCCCCTTTATCTCGGCGGCGAATGGCGCATCGGCCGCGGCGCTCCCCTGGAAACACGAAACCCGCACGACAACAGCTTGCTGGCAGAGGTTTCGACGGCCGATACCGCGGATGTTGCTGAAGCGGTAAGCTGCGCTGAAAGGGCAATGGCGGATCCGGCATGGCGCAATCTGCTGCCTCATCAGCGGGCGCTGTATCTGCAGCGCATTGCCGCCTTGATCGAACGCGATGCCGAACGGCTGGCACAGCTGCAGCGCCAGGATAATGGCAAGCCCATTCACGAAACGCGGGCCCTGGTCGCCAGCGCAATCGGCACCTTCCGCTATTTCGCAGCCGCTTGCGAGACGCTGGGCGGCGAGATCACGCCGCCGCGTGGCGACTATCTGTCGATGAGTGTTTACGAGCCGCTTGGGCCGATAGCCGCCATCACGCCGTGGAATTCCCCCATCGCAAGCGAAGCGCAGAAAATCGCGCCCGCTCTGGCCGCTGGCAATGCGGTGATCGTCAAGCCCTCCGAGCTCACACCCTTGCTGGCACTGGAACTGGCCAAACTGGCCGATGAGGCCGGGTTGCCGAAAGGCCTGCTTAGCGTGCTGCCCGGCACCGGCGCGATCACCGGCGCGGCCCTGGTGGCGCATCCCGGAATCCGCAAGGTGACATTTACCGGCGGCACGGTCACCGGCCGCGCCATCGGCCGCGTCGCCGCCGACAAGCTGATGCCCGTTTCGCTCGAGCTGGGCGGCAAGTCACCGAATATCGTCTGCGCCGATGCCGATCTTGCCCAAGCCATAAACGGCGTGCTGTTCGGCATCTTCTCAAGCCAAGGGCAATCCTGCATCGCCGGTTCGCGCATCTTCGTTGCCCGCGCCATCTATGACCGCTTTGTCGCGGAACTGGTCCGCCGCACGGAAGCGCTGCGGATCGGCAATCCCGCCGATACGGCGACTCAGATTGGACCGCTTATTTCCCGCGACCACCGCGCCAAGGTGCAAGGATATGTAAAGCTGGCGCAGGAAGAAGGCGGGCGCATCCTGTGCGGCGGCGCGGTGCCGGACGATGCGGGCCTGGAGGCAGGAAACTACTTCCAGCCCGCCCTGATCGACGGCTTGACCAATAGCTGCCGCACCGCACGCGAGGAAATCTTCGGTCCGGTTGGCGTATTGCTCCCCTTTGACGACGAAGACGATCTCATCGCCCAGGCCAATGACAGCGTCTACGGGCTGGCCTGCGGTATCTGGACAGCCGATTACCGCCGCGCCTGGCGCATCGCCCGCGCGGTGGATGCCGGCACGGTCTGGATCAATACCTATAAGCTGTTCAGCATCGCCACACCCTTCGGCGGCAACAAGGAGAGCGGCATGGGACGCGAAAAGGCCCTGGATGGCTTGCGCGCCTATATGCGGCAAAAGAGCGTGTACTGGGACCTGAGCGGACGGCCGCTCCCCTGGGCGAATTGAGAGGCGGGAAATGGATTTCGGAATCAAAGGGCGCAAGGCCATTGTTTGTGCCGGCAGCAAGGGCCTGGGACGCGCCTGCGCGGAAGCACTGGCGGCCGAAGGCGTCGATATCGTGCTGAACGGCCGCGATGCGGAGACGCTGAAAGCGGCCGCCGATGCCATAGCGACGGCGTATCAGGTTACGGTCACGCCGGTGGCGGGTGACATCAGCACGGAAACCGGCCGTGCCGCGCTCCTTGCCGCCTGCCCTGCGCCCGATATCCTGATTAACAATGCCGGCGGACCGCCGCCAGGAAAGCTGCAAACCTGGTCGGATGCCGACTGGTCTCAGGCGCTGGCCAGCAATCTGCGCGCGCCAGCGGCGATGATTGCTGCCGTGGTGGACGGCATGGCCGAACGCGGCTTCGGCCGCATCGTCAACATCACCTCCAGCGTGGTGCGCCACCCGATCGACATGCAGGGCTTGAGCGCCGCGGCGCGCGCGGGCCTGCATGGCCTGGTCAGCACCTTGGTGCGCAGTCACGTCAGCCGCAACGTGACGCTCAACAACATCCTGCCCGGGCCTTTCGCCACTGACCGGCTGGTCAGCAACTTCGCGTTCCGGGCCAAGCAGCAAGGCATCAGTACCGAGCAAGCTCTGGCCGCCCGTCGCGCCGAGTTGCCGGCTGGCCGTTTCGGCGAGCCGAGCGAACTGGGCAAGCTCTGCGCGTTCCTGTGCAGCGCGCATGCCGGCTACATCTCAGGACAAAGCATCCTGATCGACGGCGGAGCGCATCCTCAGATCATCTAAGGAGACCGGCAAGGATCGCATTGAAGCGATCCGGCTTCTCCAGATACAGCGCATGTCCCGCCGCCGGAATCACATGCACGGGCGCTGACGGACGCAGGGCTGCGACCTCCAGATTCCGCGCCGGCGGCGTGATCACATCCGCATCGCCGTAGACGATCTGCAGCGGCATGGCAGGTGGCAGACGTTTTACGTCGGCCTTCACATCCCCCGTCGACAGCATGCGCGCCGCCTGGGCATAGCCATCCGGCCGAATGGCTCCCATTGTATCGACCACGCGCCGGATCATCTCCGGCGAGGCATCTGGACCAAGGAGCCGCGGTCCGCGCTTTTCGGCCATGCCACGCGGCCCCAAAGCCGCAACATCCTCCAGCCGCTGGCTCAGCAGCTTCTGCCGTTCGGCTTCCGGCAGCGAGGCATGACCGATGGCAATACTGGATAATGTGAGGCTGAGAACGCGATCCGGATGGATGGCGGCGAAGCGTGCCGCCATCAGGCAGCCAAGCGAATGTCCGACCAGATGACAGCGCTCCACATCCAGGCTGTCGAGAAAAGCCAGGAGCGCAGCCGCATAATCACCTGCATCCGGGTGCGCCATGCCCAGGGCGGCCGATTTGCCATATCCTGGCGCATCCCAGGCGATGACACGGCAACGATCGGACAATCCGTCGATCTGATCCCGGAAGGAGGCCGCGGCCGAGCCGATGCCGTGCAGCAGTACCAGCGCGGTGCCGCGCCCCGCCTCCAAATACGAGATGGTCATATCCCTTGGAACTTTTCCGTTTCCGGTTCCGGCGTGCCGACCACCATGGTGAATTGCACGTCTGTCGGACCGTCGTTCCGGAAATAATGCTTGCGTCCCGCCGGATTGAAGATGAGGTCGCGCGCGCCAAGGCGCTGTTCGACCACCTTGCCATTCTCCTCCCAGCCAACCGTCAGCACGCCGTCGAGGACGAAATACGTATCCTCGACATCGCGCGCATAGGCGCGAATGCCGGCGCCTCGCGGCAGGTGGATCATGTCCATGCGATAGCGCTGCGGCGGGGCTGCATCCTCGCCAATATAGACAAGGCGGGCAAAACCGGCCGGATCCCAGATCGGCTTGCGATCGCGATACCGCACCACGTGCTGGGCGAATTCCCGCTGACGCGGATCGCTGCTGTCGGGCCGGAAGGGATGCACCTTGGTGGCACCGAAGGCGCGGGCCAGCTCCAAGGGCTTGTCCTTCGGATGGCAGGTATAGACGGGCGGCTCGGGTTTGCCGCTGCCTACGGTAATCTGCATCAGCACCGGCTCGACGCCATCATTGCGGAAGCCATGCGGCCGGCCGGTCTTGTTGAGAACCATGTCCTTGGGACCAAGCTTGACCTCAATCGCCTCGTCGCCCCAGATCCAGCCGACAGTCAGCACGCCCTGCAGAATCAGGAAATGCTCGACCACCTCATGAGCATGGGCGGCAGCGAATTTGCCGGCCGGCTTATGCACCAGGCTGAAGGTGAAATTCTGCGCCTTCAACGTCGCCGGATCGTTGACCTTGGGCGAACCGCCGCCGCCGACATAGCGCATCTGTGCGCGCTCCAGATCAGGGAAGCCGCGATTGCTGGGGAAGGCATCCCAGTCGAAGGTTTTGTCGGTATGCCGGCCAATGAATCCGGCCATGACTTCAGCCAGATCGGCGGCAGCAGGAGAGACAGGATCGGCGGACATGGCAGCCTCTGAGTGATGTCTGAACAGACACGATCAAAGGCCAGTCCGGTTGCAACCTCAATAAAAAAGGACTTAACTTGCGGTTAAGTCCGGGACGCCATGCATGCTGCCGCCGAATTCCGTCACCACCCGCCATTTCGAGATCTTTCTGACCATGCTGCTGAGCCGCAACATGGCGGAAGCCGCCGACAAGCTCGGCATCTCGCTGGCGGCCGTCAGCAAAAGCCTGAAAACCCTGGAACGGGAGACCGGGCTGACCCTGTTCCGGCATGTCAACGGCCGGCTGACGCCGACCGCCGAAGCTGAGCGGCTGATGCCGTTTGCGCAACGCGCCGTCGATCACCTGGAAAGAGCGCGCGAGGTGGCGCTGGCCTTGCGCGGCGGCGATATCGGTCATCTGGTCATCGGTACCGCGGGGCCAGCCCTTGCGTCGCTGCTGCCTGCCGCCATCAAACGCTTTCATGCGCAATGGCCCGATATCCGCGTTGAGGTCCAGATCGACAGTACCCGCAACCTGCTCGACAAGGTGGCCAGCTATCATGTCGATCTGGGAGTCGGCACACCGCTAGTTCGTGAAATTGATGCCCGTGTCATGCAGCTCTGCACGGCGCAGGATCTATGCGAAACCTGGCTGGTTGCCGTCCTGCCGAAAGCACATCGGCTGGCCCGGAACACGACGATCCGGCCGCAGGACCTGGCACAGGAAACCCTGATCGGCCTGCCGGCCGACTCCGCCACCACCCATCTGATCGGTGCAATGTTCCAGCAGGCTGGCGTCGCCTATACGACCCCGATCGTCGCGGCCAACGCCATCGGCGTCTGCAGCCTGGTACAGCAGGGAATCGGGATCGGATTGATCAATCCGCTCGTTATTGCAGAAGGCATCTTTCCCGGACTCGTCGCCAGGCCTTTCCGGCCGCGCGTCCTGCTGCGAACCTGCATTTATTATTCCAAGCTGCATGCGCCCACGCCGCCTGCCGCCCGGTTCATCGAATGTCTTTTGCAGACCGCCGATAGCCTCGTTGCCAAGCTGAAGCCTTGAAAGGCGCGCGGCATCAACGGCCGGCCAGATCCTTTGGTTCGAGGAACAGGCCGAGGATATCCCGCTCGCCCTTGCCGTCCGCCACGGCTGCCTTGACGAGCGAGCGGAAATGATCGGCCAGAAAAAGATGCTGGCTCTGGAGATCGGGAGGCACCTCCAGACATTCCAGGTCCTTCAGTGCCCGAACCAGCGAAAATCCTTCACTGAAGTTGCTGGACAGTATCTTTGGCATCCGGTCGTTGATCAGCGGATGCGCCGGTGCGCCGTTCTGGAAGACATCCAGCAATAACGAGCGCTCGATCCCCAGCTCCTCGCCCAGACGAATAATCTGGGCGAAAATCAGGTTGTATCCGATATAAGCAATCTGATTGAGCGCCTTGATCTGGCTGGCCTGCCCAGTCGCGCCGGCATATCGCACCGTCCTGGCGATAATCTCCAAATAGGGCTGCACAGAGTCATAGGCTGTACGGTCTCCGCTGACGATGGCCACCATATCGCCGGTGATCGCACCACGCTCTCCGCCACTGAGCGGACTTTCCAGATAGACCGCCTTCCGCTCTGCGGCCCGCTCTGCCAGATGGCGTGCCATAGTGGGCGATACCGTGGTGAAATCCACAACCACGGTGCCAGGGGCAAGCGTAACTCTCCAGCCATCGAATAGCCGCGCGACATTGCTGGGCGCTGGCAGGCAGAGAAAGATATATTTATGTCCGGAAGGATCGGCCGACGGATCCGGCGCTATATCCGCGCCCATGGCGGAGATCTGGGCCACAACCGCCGGCGAGATGTCGAAGAAGCGGACCGTCACCCCGGCTTTCAGCAGCCGGGCGATGATCGGCCCGCCCATCTTTCCCGCCCCGATGAACAGGATCGGTTCTCGGGGCGGATGACCGTTCTGCACAGCTCTACTCGGCGGCTAACGCGCCATAATGCTCGTTGATCCGCCGCGCCTGCTCCTCGGCGATCTTTTTGAGCATACGCCGGATGCGGGAGACGCCGATATCGCATTGGATCATGGCTTCGCGGCCCGCCGCCTCGGCGGGAATCGCTTCAATGATCGCCCTGTCCTGCTCGATGACGTAGTCGTGCCGCGCCTCGAGCCTGTTCTTGTACAAAAAACGCCACAGGTCGCGGCGCCAGCCCTGCGATTTCTGGCACCGCATCACCCAGAGATAGGTGCGATGCTCGTCGATCGGAGTGAGATGGCTGACGATGGCGAAGAAGTTGCCGCCAGCAGCCTTCGGATAGGGAATCTGGGTGAAGACGAAAACATTGCTGCCCGGCTTGTAGACAACCTCGGTACGGTCGATGTTCACGCCGCGCTGGTTGTCGCGCTCAATGACGAAACCGTGCTCGGTTTCCGTCAGATTGATGACGCTCGTCTTGACGCCATAGGCCAGAGTGAAGGAATCGGCATGCAGATAGATGGCATGCATCGGATCGAGCCGGTTATCCAGCGGAAGCTGGTAATGGCAGTTCCATTCCTGCGCATAGATGAAGCCCGACCACTCGGGAGAGGTCAGCTCGTTCGGCAGTTCGAGTTCCGGCACATGATCATCGATGCCATCCGAGAAGTAGAGCCAGATCGCGCCGGCTGCTTCACGAACCGGATAACCTTCGATCAGCTTGCGCCCAACCAGAGGACAATTATGGACAGGCGGCACATCGGTGACGGTTCCCGTCCCGTCGACGGCCAGCCCGTGATAGCGGCAAGCCAGTTTTCCGTCGACCACCAAGCCGTGCGACAGCGGCGCGCCGCGATGCGGGCAGAAATCTTCAACCGCGTGCGCCTTGCCCTCCGCATCGCGCCACAACGCGATATGCCGTCCAAGCCGGGTAAGCCGGATAGGCGTGGCGCCCAGATCACTGCTTTTGCAGACCAGATACCATTGATTCAGGATGCCGGTCTTCAGGATCTGCTCGGCTGTGACCGGAAGATTGGGTTTTCTGATCATTGTTACGCACTCTCCGCTAGCCGATGCAGTTCTGCCTGCAGATTCTCAACAGTCCAGGCTCTGCCATCCGGCAGGGTGATGCCCTGAGCATTCAGGCCGGCAGATAGGGCCGCCAGATCGTCGGCACCATTCGCCAGAAGATGTTCAAGGGCATCGCCCAGGCGATCCTCGTATGTCTTGTCAGATGCGACCGCGTTGTCGTTCGCCATCCTTAGCGCTCCTCGGTTACGAACTGATTTGTAAACAAGGCTTCCACCGGGCTCTTTTCACGCACTACGCCTTCCGAGACATAGAAATCCTGCAGCTTGGCCATTCTTTCGGGATCAATCGCGCCCAGAACCTGCTGGCCGGGATACACATGGGTCGCGTAATACTCAAAGATGGTTTTGACGGTGGCTTCGCGGCCATTGTTTTCTGGAGTTGCCTTCACGAAATCGGCAGCGGCCTCCGCAGGATTCTTCATGATATCCTGCATGCCGCGCAGCGTGGCGCGGACAATCCGGCGGATGAGCTGCGGATTCGTCTTAATCAGGTCATCGGAGGCGACAATCGCCTGCGCCATGCTCTGGAAATAGGTATCGCCCGGAATTGCCCGGATCTTGCCCTTCGCCTCGGTGACGTAGCCGATATAGTCAGGAACCGCGGCCATTGCGTCGGCCTTGTTCGACAGGAAGAGCTGCCAGATGCCGCTCGGCCCCGCCGAATGGATGTCGAGATCGTTCTTGGTCAGGTTTGCACTGGCCAGCATGCCGAGCAGTGCATAGAACGTGGTGTCCTGATAGGACAGTACCGTAACCGTCTTGCCCTTCAGATCAGCCGGCCCCTTGATCGGGCTGTCTTCATGAAGGATGAGCTGGGTCACGCCGCGGCCGCCCAGCAGCGCCACGGCCTTAACCGCAATGCCGTTCGGCCGCACCAGGATCGGCGTATCACCCAGAGCACCGCCGATCTGCGCATTGCCCGCACCAACCTGCTTGGCGACATCGACGCCACCCTTGGCAGTCTGGAAGGTGACGGAGAGCCCCTCCTTCTCATAGTAGCCGCGGTATTGCGCAATCGTCCAAGGACCAAAGGCCGGGCGCGCCGCAGGCGCCGGCAAAAGATAGGTCACCTGGTCGGCCGCATGAGCCGAGACCGATAAGAGGCCTGTGAGCCCGAGTGCCGCGATCATCAAATGCCGGAATCTGCAAACCATTTAGTCCTCCACTCCCCGGGCCTTGCGTTCCATATATGGAACAATGTACCTTATATGGGACAAGGGTATGAGCGCATGCCAACCCTGTCAAGACGATTTCTCGATCAGCTCAGGAGGAAGCAGCATGACGATCATCCAAATCAGCAGCCCCGATGTTCCCGAGCCTTCGCATCGGCTGTTTTCGAATTGCCTGCGGGTCGGCGACAGCGTTTTCCTTTCCGGTCAGCATGCCGGCACGGACGATGGCGGACTGCTCGGCGATGGCAGCATGGCGAGCCAGACCCGCGAGACCTTCCGGAAAATCGAAGCGCTGCTGAACGCCGCAGGGAGCTGCATGGCGGACGTGGTCAAGCTGACGTTTTACGTCACCGATCTTTCCCTGCGGAAAGAAGCGAGCCTGGTCCGGCGCGAATTCTTCACCGATCCCATGCCATGCTCGACCCTGGTCGGCGTCTCTGGCCTCGCCGCCCCCAATTTGTTAGTGGAAATCGACGCGGTCGCCGTCCTTGGGGCATCGCGGCGCGAGGGGGAACGAAAATGAGTGGAGTACCGGGACTTGAGCGAGGAATCGCCATTTTGCGGCTCCTCAACAGGGATCGGCGCCGGATAACGGCGCCCGAAATCGTGGCTGAACTCAAGATTCCACGTTCGACGGTCCATCGCCTTTTGCAATGCCTTACGGAACTGGACCTGCTCCGCAAGGAGCCTGGCGATGCCTTCTCGGCCGGAGCGGGCGTACTCAGCCTTGGCTTTGAGTATCTGGCGTCGCTCGATATCGTCCAGCTGGCCAACCCGATCCTCGCCAGGCTGCGCGATGAGACCAATTGCAACACCCATCTTGCCGTTCTGGAGGGCTGCAACTCGATCTTTCTGCTGCGTCACCTCAGCGACATTCCCTTCTCGGCAACCATCAGCGTCGGTTCCTCGATTCCGGTATATGCAACGGTGACCGGCCGCATGATGCTGGTCGACCATTCGGAGGCCGAGATCAGAAGAATGTTCAAGGGCGTTTCGTTCCGCGCCTTCGGTGACAACACGCCGACCTCGGTCGATCAGTTGCTGAAGCTGCTGGAGACCGATCGCGCCAATGGCTATGCCCTGGGTGAAGGCGTCTTCGGCAATGTGCTCGCAATCGCGACCGCAGTTCGAGGTCACGACAATAAAATTGTCGGCGCGATCAGTGCCATCGCCGCGCGCGGGACACTCACCCGGAAGGAACTCCTGACATCCGTGAAGGCAAAGCTGCTGGCAGCCGCCAGGGAAATTTCCCAGTCCATGGGAGCCAGCGCACCGGACATGTCCGGCCGGGGACGGCGCATGGCCGCCGCCGATTAACTCAGCCTGAGAGCAAAAAACTGTTCCTGCCAGGCGCATTGGCCGCGCGAAGCCAAAACTGCAACGATGGCTATTTGAGCGGCAGCATGACGTATTTGCGATAAGCCTCGCGCGAGGCAAGCCGCTCATGCCAAGCCTGGAGATGCGGCAGGACCGGGCGCTCGATCGGCAGGTTGAGCCAGCGATAGACGAAAATCCCGAGAGAGAACTCCGCCATCGTCATCGACTCGCCGCAAAGATAGGGCCGGCTGGCGAGATGGCGATCGAGAATGCGCCAATAGATTTCGTTCTGCTTGCGGCCATTCTCGATGGCGGCATGGTCGCGCTGTTCGGGGGGCGTGCGGAGAAGCCCGAAGAACATGGGCGAAAGGCCGGGCAGGATATGGCAAAGCTGCCAATCCATCCAGCGCTCGGCGTCGGCCCGCTGTTCCGGATCAGCCGGATAGAAGGTGCCGTAAGAGAATTTCGAGCAGAGGTACCGCAGGATCGTATTCGATTCCCACAAGGTGAAGATCTTGCCGTCCACCTCGATCTGGATGGTCGGAATCCGGCCATTGGGGTTCAATGCCAGATAATCGGGATCGTCCAGACCGCCATACTCGCCCCCCAGATCGATCCGCTCGTATTCGATGCCGATTTCATTGCAGCACCAGAGCAGCTTCATCACGTTGGCGGACGTCGCGCGGCCCCAGATCTTCAGCATAATCGTCCTCCCAAAAAGGAAGCGGCGCAGTCTGTGCTGCGCCGCTGTTTTTCGTTACTTGACCAGGCTGTCTTCCGAAAGCCCGTATTTCTTGAAGATGCGCAGCAGAGTGCCGGTATCCTGCAGCTCATCGATGAAGTAGTTGACCCAATCACGGAAGAAGTAGTCGCCCGCCTTCATGGCAAAGCTGACCTTGCTGTAGCCGACCGGCGGACCCGGCAGGCGCACCAGGCTGGGCTGTTCCTCGCCGACCTTGATGAAGGAGTCGACCGGGCTCGCCCAGGCGTCGGCGCGACCAGTCAGAAGCTGGGTGATGCTGTCCGGAGCCGCCTTCACGCGCAGGATCTGCGAATTCGTCATGGCGCGGGTCACGAACATGTCGGCATTCGAACCCAGCGTGACCGAGATGCGGGCCGTCTGCACGTCCATATCCGACCAGGTCTTGTACTTGGCCAGATCGTCACGCCGGATCATCAGGCCGACCGCGCTCTGATAGACCGGGCGCGAATAGGTGACCGACAGCGCCCGCGGCAAGGTGATGGCCAGGGACGGGATGGTGATGTCGAACTTGTTCGACTGGATGCCGGCAATCAGGGTAGCCCAGTTGTCCTCGATCAGTTCGAGCTTGACGTTCAGGCTCTTGGCCAGTTCCTCGACGATCTCATGCGAAACACCCGTCAGCTGATTGGTCTTGGGGTCGCGATAGAAATGCGGATAGATCACCGCCCAGCCAACGCGCAGGGTGCCACGCTTCTGAATGGCGTCCAATGTCGGGCTGGGCTGCTGGGCATTAGCCGCATTGGCGAAGATGGCAACTGTCAACGCCATCACAGCGAGTGAACAGGAACGCAGGATACGGGTTAAACTCATCGCACTGACCTCCTCAGCAGGTTTCTCTTCGAGTTTAATGACTGTTTATTTCACCGAGATGCGCCATGGTCCGGCGCAAGAACGTACGGGTTCTCTCATGCTCGGGTTCGGCAAAAATCTTTTCAGGTGGGCCCTGCTCCAGGATTTGGCCATTCCCCAGAAAACACACACGATCTGCCACATCGCGTGCGAAATGCATTTCGTGGGTAACGATGACCATCGTCATCCCGTCATCGGCCAGTTGACGCATGGTTTCGAGGACCTCGCCGACCAGTTCTGGATCAAGAGCCGAAGTCGGCTCGTCGAACAGCATCAGCTTGGGCTCCATGGCCAGGGCCCGCGCGATTGCAACGCGCTGTTGCTGTCCGCCTGACAGCTTCGACGGATAGACATTGAGCTTCTCTGCCAGGCCGACCTTTTCGAGCTGCCGCTCGGCCAGGGCGCGCGCTTCAGCCTTCGGCAGCTTGCGGACCAGCAGCGGCCCCAGCATCACATTGCCAAGAACCGTAAGGTGCGGGAACAGGTTGAAGCGCTGGAACACCATGCCGATATGAGCGCGCCGCTGATCCAGAATGCTGTCGGCCAGGGGGCGGAAGCTTCCATCCGGCTGATGCAGCCCCATCGGTTCGCCTTCGATGAAGATACGCCCGCGCTCAGGCACCTCCAGCAGGTTGATGCAGCGCAAAAGGGTCGTCTTGCCCGATCCGCTGGCGCCGATCATGACGACAACCTCGCCGGTCGCCACTTCCAGATCAACGTTGTTGAGGACCTGCAGCTTGCCGAAGCTCTTGTGCAGCGCCTCAACTTTCACCATGGATGACATCGTCAAGCCCTCAATCCGCAACGGCGAGCCGCTTTTCGAGCCGGCTTGCCAGATATGAAAGCGCAGAACAAATCGCCAGATATTCGAGCGCCAGGAAGGTGAAAATCTCGAGCGGCCGGAAAGTGGTCGTCGCCAGAACCTGCGCATTATAGGTGAGATCGGCGACGCCAAGGATCGATACGAGCGAAGAATACTTCAGCAGCGTCACGGCCTGATTCACCAGCGGTGCCAGCATCCGCCGCAGGGCCTGCGGCAGGATGATGCGTGTCATGGTCTGCCAGCTCGACAGGCCAAGCGTTCGCGCAGCTTCGCTTTGCCCCCGATCGATGCCGGCAATGCCGCCGCGCACGATCTCGCCGATATAGGCTCCCGATTGCAGTGAGAGCGCGATGATGCACGAAATTGTGGTCTGGAGTTCCAGACCGGTCAGAATGGGCAGGCAGTAATAGACCCAGATCAGCTGCACCAGCGCCGGCGTATTGCGCAGCACCTCGATGTAAAGCCACGCGATCCGCGACAGATAAGGACGCTTCGACAGGCGCAGAACGCCGACGATGATGCCGATGATCAGCCCGATGCCAAGGGCCGAAAGCGTCACCAGAACCGTTATGCCGATACCGGAGACCAGATAATGCCAGTTCGCCCAGACGGCATTGAAGTTAAAGACGTAGTTCATGCGTCGGCCCTTCCCCTGGCCGCTACTCCACTTTAGCTGTTGGCCAGGCTTCGCTTGAAGAATGGGATCGCGATATCGAGAAACTTCTCCGGATACTCCAGCGCCACGCTATGAGCGCATTGGCCGAGAATGACGACGTCCGATTGCGGGATCGACTTACTCAGATGCAGCGACGTGTCCTCTGCGGCGAAGGAGCGATCGTTGGCGCCATGCATGAACACTACGGGACATTTGATGGCTTGCAGTTCAGCTTCCGTCACCGCGCTTGCGCCGATGAATGCTTCCTGCTGACCGTCGTACATCTTGGTGAAGTATTCGCGATAGCCTGGCGCGTTCAGCACCTGCATGCGGCGTTCGATCTCGGCGTCGTCGATCAGCGACTTGTCGAAAACCGTGTTCTGGACCTGGGCAAGCAGCTGTTCTTTCGATTCGGGAAAAACCCAGCCGCGGCCGGCGGTGCGGCGCGCGGTCGCCACGCCCATGGTGCCGGTCGTGACCACGGCTGCCACTTCAGGATGAGCGGCAGCCGCCTTGAGCACCAGGGCGCCGGAGAGGGAATGACCGATCAGTCCGATCCGCGGGCTGTCGACCATCTTGATCAGATGCGACAGCTGGCGCCCCCACATGGCCATGTCGAAATACGGCTCGGTGGTTTTGCGGCCCGATTGACCGTAGCCGATCAGATCGGCCGCCAGAACGTGGAAATGCAGCGCGAGCGGCTCAAGCACCTTGCGGAAATTCGACAGCGTGGATGCTCCGGTTCCGGAGCCATGCATCAGAATCAGCGGAGCGCCGGTGCCGCCCTCCCAGTAATGGATATGGGTGCCTTCGAATTTCGTATCGTTCTCGCGAAGCTTTACCATGGGATCTGTTCGGTGCGGGAATCGTATGGGGCCCAATAGATGAATGGCGGCTGGCCGGATCGGTCCGACCAGCCGCCGGTTTCGTCAGCCTGCCTTGGCTATCCGCTGGCGGGCATGCTGCGTGATCGCCGCCAGTATCTTGGTAACATCCGCCTGGACGCGAGCGAATTCCGGCTTCTTCTTGAAGGTCTTCACGTCCATGAAGAGCTTCTTGTTGATCTCGACCATGATGCTGTCGATGCCGTCCTGGGGCCTGCCGAAGCGGGTGTTCAGCTCGCCGCCGCTATACGGGTCGTTGATCGTGCAGGAATAGCCGAGCGACTGGATCGTCTTCTGGACGAATTCAATGAATTCGCGCGACGAGGTCGTGCCATTCACATCGCCGAGACAGAAATCCGGGCGCTCCTTGCCAGGATCCGGGTGGGTGGGAGCGCCGACGGCCGACATGCAGTGGCAGCTCAGATGGTAGACAAAGCCGAAGGCGGATTTCATCCGGTCGATGTTCTGCTTCAGCTCGGCGTAATAGGGGCGGTGATACTTCTTGATCCGCTCCATCACCTCTTCGACCGTCAGCTTGCGCTCATGCACCGGCTCGCCGTAGCGCGACTTCGACTTCAGCAGGCCCAGGCCACGCTTGGACACCGTCGGCTGGAGGGGAACCGGCCATTCGCCGTCGATCAGATCGGCATCGATATCCAGCTCGTTGCGATTGGCGTCGATCCAGAAGCTCGGAAAGGACGCATACAACATGGTGGCGCCGTAGTCCGGAGCGGCCTCCCACAGATCGTCGACATACATCGAGACGTTGTCGTGCAGGACGGTGAAAGGAACCATCGACCGGAACTCGGCGGGATATTCCCGCCCGCTGCGCGATACATCGACCATAACCGGTACCGGCGGCACTGTCGGATCAAAGCGATGGTATACGCCACGAAGCACGTTACTCATTTACGCCCCCTTGAGGATTCGGTGTTTACTAGGGGCATGGTGACCATAATCTTCGAAAATGTCAAACTTATTCGAATATAGATCGATTTTGCAAAAAACGCAGGGGCCTAATCCATCCTGGAGGCGGACAGGCTGGTCAATGACAAGCGAAATCAATGAGATGGCTGGGGCAGCCGGACTATTCAGCAGGAGTCTTCGCCGGATCCAACATCTGGCCGGCAGTGCCGAGAATGTGCCGGCGCAGTAGCATGCAGGCCATTTCCTCGTCGCGCGCAAGGATCGCGTTCACCAGGGCCTCATGCTCAGAGTACAACGCCTCGCCCTTGATCCGCGGCGGCGGATTGAGGTTGCGGTAGCGAGCCGCATGGTCCCAGAGCATGTTCTGGAAATGCAGCAAAGTCGTTGATTTAGCTGCAGAAAGTATAGCCTGGTGGAAGTCGCGATGGGCGATTTCCCATTCCCGCGTGATCGTTGCGTCGTCGCTGGCATACATCGCGGTATTCTTGAGCCGATGAAACGCAGCCAGAATACGCCCGTCCCAATCCAAATCGGCATACTGGAAAGCATTCCGCAGGGCCAGGGTCTCGATGTGATGGCGTGCGGCCATGATATCAGCGCGATGCTCCGGCGATACGGGCGCCACGCGAAACCCGCGCTGATCCTCGGCAATGACAAGGAGCGAGGTGGAAAGCCGATACAGCGCCTCCCGCAACGGCGTAATGCCAACCGCATAGCGCTCTTTGAGAGAATCCAGTGTAAGTCTTTGACCGGGCTTTAAAACTCCTGTCACGATGTCGTCGCGCAGCCGATCATAGACCCAGGATCCCAGGGTTTTGCCCTCTTCCAGAACTGCGGTGGCAGCCATAAGCCTCTCCGTGATAGGACTTGTGTTTCTTCGAAATTAGGACATAATTTATATACTTTTCACCCAGCCTCCAATCCAGAAGGGCCAAAGTTCAATGAAATTAGTGACTTATGAAACATCCGGTGATTTCCAGCTGGGT
The DNA here is from genome assembly GCF_937960835.1 of uncultured Ferrovibrio sp. Taxonomy (GTDB): domain Bacteria; phylum Pseudomonadota; class Alphaproteobacteria; order Ferrovibrionales; family Ferrovibrionaceae; genus Ferrovibrio. The sequence goes on along the minus strand of NZ_CALGPC010000016.1, from coordinate 75,656 downwards.
GTATTGGACGAAAACGCACAATATGTTCTCAATCTTAGCAGAAGTGGCCTGCCAAACGATATGGTCACCTTGATCGAAATGGGGCCGGCTGCCCTGGAGAAGATCAAGGCAGCCGTTGAGGCAGCTCCGCGCAGTGCCTGGCTTGCCCTGACCGAGGTGACTTTGACGGCCCCGATCCGGCGGCCGCGGCGCAATATCCTCTGCGTCGGCAAGAACTATCACTCCCACGCCAAGGAGTTTCATCGCAGCGGTTTCGACTCGAGCGCCGGCGCCGATGAAATTCCGGCCCTCCCCATCATCTTCTCCAAGGCGCCGACCTCGGTCATCGGTCCGAACGTGGCGATTCCCTCCTATCTGGATGACACCGGCACCACCGATTACGAAGGCGAGCTCGGCGTCATCATCGGCAAGGGCGGCCGCGGCATCAGCAAGCAGGCGGCCATGGACCATGTCTTCGGCTTCACGATCATCAACGACGTCACCGCGCGGCAGCTGCAGCGCGATCACAAGCAGTGGTTCATCGGCAAGTCGATCGACGGTTTTTGCCCGATGGGCCCCTGGCTGGTCACCCGTGACGAGATCACGAACCTGCCCGATATCGAGCTCCGGACTTTCGTAAACGACGAGTTGCGGCAGAAGGCCAAGCTGGCCGACCTGATCTTCGACATTCCGACCATCATCGAGACCATTTCGCGCCGCACTACGCTGGAGCCAGGCGACATCATCGCCACCGGCACGCCGGATGGCGTCGGCATTGGCTTCACGCCGCCGCGCTTCCTCAAGCCGCGCGATACCGTTCGCATCGAAATCGACAAACTCGGCGTTCTGCACAATGTCGTGGGATGATGCGAACAGGGTCGTTTCTGAATTGAAAACAGTGCAAGGCGGAAGGGTTGAGACTCATGACGAGTAAAACGAAGAAGCTGGTCATCAAGAATGGCACGGTCATCGACGGCACCGGCAAGGCGCCCATGGCGAATACCACCGTCGTCGTCGAGGGCAACAAGATCACGTCGGTGGGCGGCCAGATCGACGCTGCCACGCTTACGGACGCGACCGTCATCGACGCGACTGGCAAGTATGTCATGCCTGGCATGATTGATGGCCATGTCCACCTTTCATCGCATCAGGGCGCCATTCCTGGAGTCCGCTATACTTCCAGCCCGGATTTCGCCGCCCTGTGGACGGCGCGCATCGTCAGCCGTGTGCTGCATGCCGGCGTCACCGGCGTTTCCGTGCCAGGCGGCAAATGGTTCGTCGATGCGACCATCCGTGAAGCGGTCAATGGCGGCCTGATCGAAGGACCGCGCATCTTCTGTGCCGGCCGTGCCCTGACCCCCTATGGCGGCATCTTCGACAGCACCAACCCCCTGACCGGGAAGACCGCAGATGATTCGGTCGGCGTGCTTTGCAACACCATTGACGACTACATCCGCGAGACGAAACGGCAGTGCAAGCGCGGCGTCGACATGATCAAGATCGCCGATTCCTACTGGGGCGACACCCAGACAGTCAGTCGCGACGAGATCGCGGCTGTCGCCGACGAAGCGCATCGCCGCGGCAAGGTGGTCAGCATCCACGCGCGCGGATCCGGCTCGACGCGCGACGCCGCACTTGGTGGCGTGGACTGGATCTTTCACGCCGACCTGGCGACCGAGCAGGATCTGGAGGTCGTGGCTAAGGCGGGCATCCCGATTATGCCGGTCTTCACGCAGTGCCAGCTCATCACGGAGCAGGACGAGAGCAAGGGCTTTACCAAGCCGATGCGCGAGCGCGTGAGGGCTCAGCTGGAGAAGAACTTCGAGGCGATCCGCAAGGCGCGTGCCATGGGCATCGAAATCCTGGTTGGCACGGATTCAGGCAATGCTGCCGCATTCGAGCATGGCCGCTATCATGGCCGCGAGGCAGAAATCCTGGTCAATGAAATCGGCATGTCGCCCATGGAAGCCATCGTGGCCTATACCAGCCGCAATGCAAAGGTGATCGGCCTGGATGGCCAGGTCGGCGAGATCGCCCCCGGAAAGCTGGCGGACATCATCATCTGGGACAAGGATCCGCTCGCCGATATCCGTGTTCTGCAAAAACCCGAACTGCTCTCGGCCGTGATCAAGGACGGCCGGGTGATAGATCGCTCCGTTGTCGGTTTCCGCCATCTAGAGACGGAACCTGGCCGAGCCAACATCACGCCGCAGGGTTAATCAGAAGCAACCAGAGCCGGAGCCAGCCTCCGGCTCTGGCACTTTTGGCCACGGCGTTGCCGCCGCCTGGACAGTGGCCGTTCATTCACCCCTGATACGGCCGGGAGAGTGAGATTAAGATGTCTCGCGTTACCATTGCCAATTACCTCGGCGCCGCTCTGAGCGACAGGTTGTCCGGCCATGCCTCCCAACCGCGATTGCTTCCCATACCGGCCAACCGGCCGCCATGGGAGGTTCCTGCCGAAGCAGAAATTCTCATCACCAGCCCCTCGCTAGGCTGGAAGGATGCCCCCTCGCAGCGGCCGGACGGCTGGCCGCGCGCGCTGAAATGGATTCAGCTTTCATCCACCGGCATCGACACATTTCCGACCTGGCTGCTCGAGGGACCGATGGTCACCTGCAGCCGAGGCCTTTCCGCCGTGCCGATCGCAGAGTATGTGATGGCCGCCATCCTCGAAAACGAGAAGCGGCTTTCTGAAAACCAGATCCGCGATGCGGCACAATGGCGGCCGCAGGTGCTGGGCTTGGTCGCCGGAAAAACGATCGGCCTGTTCGGCTTCGGCACCATCGGCCAGGAAATTGCCCGGCGCGCGCGCGCCTTCGGCATGACGGTGATGGCCCACCGGCGCGTGATGCCGCACGAATCGGTGGCAGACGTGACATTCCAGCCGACACTGACCGCCTTGCTGGCTGCCGCCGATTATCTCGTGCTGGCAGCGCCGCTGACGTCGGCGACCCTGCGGATCATCAACGCCGATACGTTGCGCCACGCCAAGCCAGGCATGCATCTCATCAACGTTGCACGCGGACCACTCGTCGACCATCAGGCGCTGCTCGCCGCACTCGACGATCACCTGCTGTCGGGCGCAACCCTGGACGTGACCGACCCCGAACCCCTGCCCCCGGGTCATCCTCTCTATACCCACCCGGCGGTGCGCATCACGCCGCATGTTTCCTATAGCAGCGAAAAGCATTTCGACAGGCTGGCGGACATGATCGTCGCCAATCTTGACCACTATCTGGCCGGCCGGCCGCTGACCGGGCTGGTCGACATGACTGTGGGATATTGAACCGATGCCGCTGCGCATGGCAGTCCCTGCCGCCTTCCTTCCGCTGCGGCACAAGCGCTATCGCGATTTCTGGCTGAGCAATATCTGCACCAATTTCGGCATCTGGATTCAAACCGTCGCCGCCACCTGGCTGATGATATCGCTCACCCCGCGCAGCGACATGGTGGCGATGATCCAGACCGCCATGACCCTGCCCGCGATCATCTCCTGCCTGCTGGGGGGAATCCTTTCCGATCTCTGGACACGCCGCGTCGTTCTGATGGCCGGACAAATGATCGTCATCGGCGGAACGGCCATGCTGGCCATCCTACAGGGATTTGAGAATCTGACACCGTGGCTTCTTCTCGGCTTTACGTTCATGGTCGGCGCGGGCACCCATATGAACCTGCCCGCCATGCAGGCTTCTGCCAGCGATCTTGTCCCTTATGACGACATCCCGCATGCCATCGCCCTGAATGCCATTGGCTACAATATGGCTCGCTCCCTCGGCCCCGCCATTGGCGGCAGCCTGGTGGCGATTTACGGTGTCGCAACCGCCTTCGCCGTCAGCGCCGTTTTGCACCTGATGCTGCTCATTACGCTGCTGCGCAGCAAAATGGGCAGCAAAGGCCGTGAATTTCCGCCGGAGCCCTTCTTCCCGGCCATCGCTGCCGGCTTTCGTTATGCCAGACGCGCGCCTTCTGCCATCGCATCTATGGCCCGCTGCGCGGTCTTCACCTTCTGCGCCGCCGCAGTCTGGGCCCTGCTGCCGCTGCTGGCCGAACGCGAAAATTCTGGAAGCCCTCTTCTCTATGGGATGCTTCTGGCCTGCCTCAGCATCGGTGCTGTCGCCGGCGCGCTGCTGTTCAACAGCTTGCGCAAGAAACTCGGCGGCGAGGCTTTATTGAATACCGGCAGCGGCGTCCTGGCAGTATCCCTGCTGCTGCTGGCCGTCCCCTCCTTCTGGCTGCCGCTGTTGCTGGCCCTGTTCGCCGCCGGCGTGGTCTGGGTGACCAATCTCACCATCCTCAACATCACCGTGCAGCTCTCGGTGGCGGAATGGGTGCGAACGCGAATTCTTGCCCTGTATTACATCGCCATGGCCGGCGGCATGGCCGCTGGAAGCTGGTTCTGGGGCGTCATTACCCAGTCCTTCGGCCTGGAGGTCGCTTTGCTGGGCGCCGCCGGTGTCACGGTCTGCAGCCTGCTGCTTGCCTTTCTGCTGCCGATCCCCGACCAGCTGCCGAACGATCTCGCGCCGATTGAGAATACCTTGCCGGTCGATCTGCCGACGGGCATCGATCCTGCCCGCGATCCGGTCGTCATCCAGGTCGAATACCAGATCGATCCCAGCCAGACCGTTGCCTTTCAGCAAGCCATCGACCAGTTGCGGATCATTCGCCTGCGCGACGGCGCCTATCGATGGGCGCTGTATCAGAGCATCGCCGAGCCCAATACCTGGATCGAAAGCTTCCTGCTCGACTCCTGGACGGAATATCTGCGCCGTCGGCGCCAGCTGACCCAGCGCGACTGGAAGACCATAAAGGCGGTTCGGCAGTTCCACACCGGGCCAGACAGGCCCCGTGTATCGCGCTTCATCCAGCGCCAGCCCTGACGCTCTCAGCCGGCAATCTGGTTCTGCGGCTGCACGAAGCAGCGATATTGGCGCGTCTGACCAAGGCTGTGGCTACCCGGCATTTCCTGCGCGCAGCGCTCGATTGCAGAAACGCAGCGGCTGTAGAACGGGCACCCGCTGCCCTCGGGCCGGGCAATGATCAGGCGGCGAACAGCCTCGATATCATCCCCATCGATATGGGGCACAGCCGCCCAAAGCAGCCGCGTATAGGGATGTGCCGGGTTTTTCAGCACTTCGCTGGCTGGCCCCTCTTCGACAATCATGCCGCGATACATGACCACGACCCGATCGGCAAAGACCTCCGCGATGGAGATGTCATGCGTGATGAACAGGATCGAAAGCCCTTCCTCGCGCCGCAGGTCCAGCAGCAGATTGAGTATCTGTCCGCGGATCGAAACATCGGCTCCCGAAAGCGGCTCGTCGGCAATGATGATCTTCGGCTTGGCTGCCAGGGCTCTGGCAATCCCCAGACGCTGACGCTGGCCGCCGGAGATTTCGTGCGGATAGCGATCGATGAAATTCGCCGCCGGGGTGAGACCGACCCGATGCAGGATTTCCAAGGCTAGCCGTTCCGGGTCTGCGGTGTGCCCGCTGCGGCAGGCAATGGCCTCATAGAGCACCTGACGGATCGAGCGGCGCGGATTGAAGGCGGCCGTCGGATCCTGGAACACCGGCTGCATCGCAATGCGACGACGGCGCAACTCGCGCTTGGACAGGCGCAGCAGATCCCGCCCTTCCAGGCGGACGCTGCCCTTGTCGGGCAGCTCCAATGCCAGCGCTATTTTCGCCAGGGTGCTCTTGCCTGAGCCGCTTTCGCCGACCAGGGCGACGATTTCGCCCGGGGCAATGTGCAATCGGCTGGGCCGCACCGCCTTGACCTCAGACCCGTCCCGACCGACGAAGGTGCGCTCTACCTCGTCGAGTTCCAGAACAGGCGCGGCATCGACAGCGATCATGACAGAGAATTCCCGGATACGATCATGGTCTAGGAGTGCATATGGCAGCGCGCTGAATGACGGCCATTGTCATTCACGTGGGCCAAGGATGGCAGCACGGTATCGCATTGCGGCATCGCGACGCCGCAGCGCGGCGCGAAAGGACACCCCTTGCCCGCCTCGACAAGGCGCGGGACATCGCCGCTGAGAGTGACGAACCGCCCGTCTTCGCCGCGGACCGCGCGGGCGGTATGGATCAGCGCCTGCGTGTAGGGATGTGCAGGGGTCGACAGGATCTTTTCGCGCGCGCCGGTTTCGATCGTGTAGCCGCCATACATCACAAAGACGCGCTCGCAGAGGCTGGAGACGACGCCCAGGTCGTGGCTGATCAGTACCAGGGACATGCCGATTTCGCGCTTGATATCCTTGATCAGAGCCAGAATCTCGGCCTGCGTGGTCACATCAAGCGCCGTGGTCGGCTCGTCGGCAATCAGCACCTTCGGACGGCAGCCCAGCGCAATCGCAATGAGCACGCGCTGTCGCATGCCGCCGGAGAGTTCGTGCGGATAAGCCGTCAGGCAACGCTGCGGCAGGCGTACAAGATCAAGAAGCTCCCGCACGCGGTGATCGACATTCGCGCTCGGATCGTTGAGCCTGATCGCCTCAACGATCTGGCTCCTGATCGTCATCAGCGGATTGAGGTAGCTCAGCGGGTCCTGAAACACCATGGCAAAGGTGCGACCGCGCAGCCGCGCCATGCCTGATTTGTCGACCATGTCATAGGACACGCCGTCGATCTCCATGACGCCGGAAGCCACGCGGGCATTCGTCGCCGGAAGAAGCGCCATCATCGCACGGGCAAAGGTCGATTTCCCCGAGCCCGATTCGCCGACAATGCCGACGCCTTCGCCCATCTTGAGATCGATGAAGGCATTCTTGACCGCGAAGAGCTCGCGCCCGTCGATCTCATAGACGACGCTGAGATCCCTGATTCGCAACATGCTGTCCGCTGCGCTCATGACGGCCCCTTCACGACTTTGGGTCCAATGCCTGGCGCAAGGAGTCACCCAGGACATTGAAGGAGAACACGGTGAGAAAGATCGCCATTCCCGGGAACAGCGACAGCCACCAGGCCTGGAAGATATAGCGCTGCCCGGAAGTCAGGATGCGGCCCCAGCTGATGGTGTCCGGGTTGGTCAGGCCGAAGAAGCTGAGCGACGCCTCCAGCAGAATGGCCTGCGCAACGGTGAGCGTACCAAGCGCAATCACCGGCGCCAGGCAGTTCGGGACAACCTCCTTGATCAGGATAACGGTTTCCGACTGGCCAAGGCAGCGTGCCGCAGTCACGAAATCCAGCCGCTTCACCCGCAGCACCTCGCCGCGCATCAGGCGGGCGGTCTGCGGCCAGGACAGCAGGGCAATGACCAAAATGACGCGATTGTTGCCCGGTCCGAGCAAAGCGACGATCAACGCTGCCAGGACGAAGGTCGGCATCGACTGGAAGATTTCCGTCACCCGCATGATGAGGGTGTCGATGCGTCCGCCGACATAGCCCGAGACGGCGCCGATCAGGCCGCCCAGGATGGTGGCCGCAAAAGCGGCACTGAATCCCACATACAGCGACACCTGGGCACCATGCACGATGTATTGCAGAACATCGCGGCCGAGCTCGTCGGTACCGAATGGAAATTCGGCTGAGGGCGGCGCCATGATCGACATCGAAATCGTATTCGGATCGACATCGCCAAACAGATACGGCCCGACGGTCGCCATCAGGATCAAGGCCAGAATGAAAGCCGCGCTGAACCAGGTGGTTGGTGAGCCGGCCAGTCGTGAAATCGCCCTGTTACGCGCCACGGCTGCCATTGCGCATCCTCGGATCAATTATTTCGTATACGACATCAGTGACAAAGTTGGAGACGACCACGGCCGCTCCGGCGAGCAGGAAGATGCCCTGCAGCGTCGGGTAATCACGGGCGATGATCGAGGCCATGAACAAGGCGCCAAGGCCAGGCCAAGCAAAGACGGATTCCACCAGGATGGCGCCGGTCAATGCCAGGCCAAAGTTGTAGCCGATGACGCTGACGATCGGGACAAGGCCATTCGGCAGGACATGGCGCCAGAAAAGCCGGCGCTGCGACGTCCCTTTAGCCAAGGCCGTAACAATATAGTCGCCCGTCACCGCTTCCTTGAGGCTGGCACGCGCCACACGCGCCACGATGGCCGCATAGAAGATCGTCACGGCAAAGCCCGGCATCGCCCAGTGGGCCAGATAGTCCAAAAAGGGCGGCAGGTCGGTTTGCAGGGCGAACATCCCCTGTGCCGGCAGCCATTGCAGCTCGACGGCAAACAGGATGATCAGGACCTGACCGAGCCAGAAGATCGGCACCGAATAGCCGAACAAGGACAATCCTGTCAGGGTGCTGTCGAGGAAACGGGCCGAGGTCGACAGCGAAACGCGGCCGATGAGGATGCCGAGCAGGGAAGCGAAGATAAGGCCCGGCACCATCAGGGCCAGGGTGTTGAGCGCTTTGCCCAGAATGAGCGAAAGGACTGGCTGCCGGTTGGCGAAGGAATAGCCCAGGTCGCCCTGGAACACATGGCCCAGATAGATCAGCAGCTGCTCGTGGATCGGCCGATCCAGGCCCATCTGGGCCCGCAGCTGTTCGGCATACCCCTCAGGGGTCGGGTATTCGCCGATGATCGAGGTGATCGGATCGCCCGGCGCCAGCCGGACGAGCACGAAATTCAGCACGACGATCACCAGCAGAACCGGAATGGCCCAGACCAGTCTGTTCCAGAACAAGCGCAGCATCGGAAAAACCACCCCCTGCCATGGCCCTTTGGGGCTCAGGCCTGTGCATCCTCTTGTGCCTTCTCCGCTGCGCCGCCCAGCGTTGCGCATAGGGCGGCAGCAAACTGTTCGGTTAGCTCGCGGGATTTCGACACGATCATCTTATGCCCAACGGCGCCGAGCATGCCGCCCAGAGCCGGCTGGCTCATCAACTGCACGCGGGTTGCGCCATCGTCCGTGGTCTCGAATTCAACAAGATCGTTCGAGCGCAGATTGCCGATCGCCCCACGTACCGTACGTCCCACCGAGGAGAACTTCATGTACTTGTGGGTTTCGAATTCCTCGCGCTTGGTAGTGACCTCAAAGGTCGCCGAGAAGAAGCCGATCTTCTGCGCGATGACGACCTTGTACTGATCCTTGTCGAGGATTTCGACGCTTTCCAGTCCAGGCACGCATTTGCTGACCCGCTCCACGTCCTCGAAAAAGCTCCAGACGGTTTCCACCGGCGCCGGCACGATGAAACTTTCACGAATTTCCATGACGTGAATCCTGTTTCTTCTTCACAACTACGCCATCAAGACCAGCACGACTTCAGGCGGCTTTCTTCTCCGCCGCGCGCAAGGCGCGCCAGATCGTCTCCGGCAGGATGGGAATCCGGTTGATCTCGATACCGTATGGCGACAAGGCGTCGCTGACCGCATTGGCCACCGCGCCGGCGGCGCCGATAACGCCGCTTTCGCCAACACCCTTGATGCCGAATGGAGTGACCGGCGAAGGGCTTTCCAGATGCGCGAGCTCGAATTTCGGCATGTCGGCTGCGGTCATCACCATGTAGTCGACCATGCTGCCGTTCACGAGCTGCCCCGAATCCGGGTCGTAGATGATGTTTTCCATCAACGTGGCGCCAAGCCCCTGGCAGATGCCGCCCGCAACCTGACCTTCGACAAGCATGGGATTGAGCATGGTGCCGCAATCATGGGCGACGATGAAACGCTCAAGCTTGAACTCGCCCGATTTCGGGTCCACCTCGACCATCGCCACCACGGCGCCGAAGCCGAAGGACGGACCCGGCTGCGTCCAGTAGGCCGTCGCCTCCAGGCCGGGCTCGTCGCCCTGCGGCAGGTCCATGCCCAGGATCGCCATTTCGGCAATCTCCGAGACCGGCAGCTGTATGCTCTTGTCTTCGTGCGAAGTGATGATGCCGTCGTTGATATCCAGCGATTCAAGTGAAACGCGCAGTTCGTGCGCGGCAAGGCGCAGAATCTTGGCGCGGATCTCACCTGCAGCCTTGCTGATCGCGCCGGCACCAGCCAGCGTTCCGCGGCTGCCAAAGGCGCCGACGCTTTGCGGCGTGCCCAGGGTGTCACCCGGCTTCACGACGACCTGCGAAGGCGACAGGCCGAGACCGCTGGCGGCAAGCTGGGTGAAGGCGGTTTCCAGGCTTTGGCCGAAATTCGGAATACCCGTGAAAACGGTCGCCTGGCCGCTCATGTCGAGACGGATCGTGACGCTTTCGAAGGTGCCGAAGCGGCGGCCGGTATGCCGGCTGATCGACGCCGCGGAATAGCCCGCATGCTCCACATAGCAGGACATGCCGATGCCGACCAGACGTCCCTGCTTGCGAGCTTCGGCCTGACGTTGCCGCTGCTCCTTGTAGCCAAGCTTGTCCAGCGCCAGGTCAAGGCAACGGCTGTAATCGCCGCTGTCGTAGATGGCCCCCGATTTCGAGGTAAACGGCATCTGCTCCTTGCGCACCATGTTCTTCTTGCGCAGTTCCGCGGGGTCCATGCCGAGCTTGCGGGCAATGCGATCGATCAGAACCTCGCGCACGAAATTCGATTCCGGCGGCCCGTAGCCGCGATAGGCGCCCATCGGCACCTTGTTGGTCACGACCACGCGGCGCCGCGCGCGAAAGCCGGAGAAGTTGTAGGGGCCCGGCATGGTGACGCTGGCAAGCACGCTGGGACCCCAGGGACCGTTATAGGCACCGATATCGATGAAGTAATCGTCGTCGAGGGCAATCAGCGTGCCGTCCTTGGAGGCGCCGATCTTGATGCGATGGGTCGATTCGCGGCCATGGACGGTGGCGCGGAAGTGCTCCATGCGATCTTCGATCCATTTCACCGGCCGCCCGGTATCGATCGCAAAGAGGGATGCGATGATCTCTTCCGGATAGAGGCCGAGCTTGTTGCCGAAGCTGCCGCCGATCGTGCCGGCGCTCAGGCGGATCTGGCTTTCCGGCATGCGCAGCGACTGCGCAAGCTGCGAGCGGGTCAGATGCGGCGACTGGTTGGAGGTCACCACATCAAGCATGCCGGCGGCACGGTCATAACGGGCCACCACGCCGCGCGTTTCGATCGGCAGCCCTAAGACGCGGCCGAGCTGGAAACGGTCCTCCACCACGACATCGGCCGCCTCCAGCAGCGGCGTGGGATCGCCGGCGTCGAGCGTGTTGTCGACCACGACATTGGTGCCGAGTTCCGGATGCAGGATTGGCGCGTCGGCGGCGGCGGCCCGCTCGGCATCGACCACATGCGGCAGCGGTTCGTAGTCGATGATGATCTGCTCCAGCGCATCCTCGGCGACATAGCGGTCGCGGGCTGCAACTGCTACGACAGGCTCGCCCTCGAAACGCGCAACATCCTGCGCCATTGCATAATAGCTATGCCGCAGCAATCCGGGCAGCGGACGCAGCACCGAGATCGGCTCGGTCCGGGCACGGATGTCGGCCCCGGTCAGGATCGCAAATACGCCGGGCATGGCGCGGGCTGCCTCGACATCGATGGACTTGATCCGGGCATGGGGATAAGGGCAGCGGCCGATGGCAAGATGGACCATGCGGGGATCATCGCAGTCGTCGACAAAGCGGCCAGCGCCCTGCAGCAGACGCTCGTCCTCCTTGCGCAGCATGTTGACGCCGATGAGCTTGTCCTTGCCGGTCTTCATGGTCTTGTCGTTCATTGTGCCGCCCCCCCCACCTTCTCAAGGTAGGTCTCGACGGCGGTAACGATATTCGCGTAGCCGGTGCAGCGGCAGAGATTGCCGGCCAGCTCCTTGCGGAGGGCGTCGCCCTTCAGCACCTTCTTTTCCTCACCCAGTGCGGCTGCCACCATGAGGAAGCCTGGCGTGCAGAAGCCGCATTGCAGGCCGTGGGCGTTGCGGAAGGCTTCCTGCACGTCATGCAGAACGCCGTCCTTGGCCAGGCCTTCAACCGTGGTGATCTCGTGGCCATCTGCCTGGATCGCCAGCATCAGACAGGATTTGATCGCGCGGCCATCGAACTGCACCGTACAGGCACCGCAGGCCCCCTGCTCGCATCCGGCATGGGTGCCATAAAGCATCAATTCGTGACGCAGAAAGTCGACCAGAAGGCGCCGCGATTCGACCTCCGCCTCATACAGCTTGCCGTTTACGGTAACCTTGATCCGATGCGTGCCGCTCATCGGCCCTCTCCTTTCAAAAGCGCGGTCAATGCACGCGAGATGTAAACTGGTGCCAGGCTAATCCGGTATTCGGCGGTGGCACGCACGTCGTCGATGGGATCGATATTGTCCGGCAATATCTGGCTGGCCTCCGCTATCAACGCTTCCGTCAACGGCTTGCCTTCCAGGAAGGCGCAGAGGCTGGCGGCCGGCAGCGGCCGATCCGACAGCCCGCCCATGCCGATGCGCCAGTTGGTCCAAACGCCGTCCTTCACGATGGCGGCGGCGGCAACGCTGATGGTCGGAAAATCGCCATGGCGCCGGGTCTGCTGGGCGAGTGTCACCCTGGCGCCGGGCATGGCGGGGTAGACGATCTCCACCAGCATTTCGAGCGGATCGACCGCGGTGGTATAGGCGCCTTGGAAGAAATCGATGGCCGCCACTTTGCGGCGCCCTTTCGGGCCGGCAATCACCATCTCGGCCCCCAGGGTTTGGGCACAAAGGGGCATCTGGGCAGCCGGATCGGAATGACACAGGCTGCCGCCCAAAGTGCCCCGGTTGCGGACCTGGCGATCAGCCACACGGCGGACGGCATGCGCCACCAGCGGAAGATGTTCCTGAATCAGAGGCGACGTTTCCAGCATGCGGTAGCGCGTCAGCGCACCGACATGGACGCGGCCGTCTTCCAGGCGAATGGTGTCGAGATCGGGAATCCCGTTGATGTCGATGATGCCGGCTGGCCGCAGCATGCGCATGTTCATCAACGGCATCAGGCTTTGGCCGCCAGCCAAAATTCGTGCGTCGCCGTCAAATCTCCCGAGTGCAGCTAGCACCTCTTCGACGCTACTGGCTTTCACATACTCGAACGCACCCGGCTTCATGGTATTTACACTCTTTTCTTTTGTCGCGGCAGTCGACTAACGGCAGGTTGTTTTTTCCGGTGGGCCAAAGGCTGATGCTACTTTTTCGCTAGAAGCGCCAAGCCGCGGCAAAGCGGCTTGGCGCAAAAGCGGCCTTTATTTCGATAGCCAAGCGTTGTTCCAGGCACCGTAGCCCTGCACGCCCCAGATGCCATTGAGGCGTGCGGAAACCGCATCCTCATGCTGGTATTCATGCAGCGTCATAACCGGCACATCGACGGCAAGGATCTCCTGCACCTTATGGTAGTAGGTCGCACGCTCATCCTGATCGGTCGTACGCGCGCCCTTCTCGAAGAGTGCATCGACCTCCGGATTGCTGTAGCGCGAGGCATTGCCGAAGGGGCGACCGATGGCTTCGCTGACGAAGACGCGGGCAATACCCAGGGCCGGATCGCCGTAGCTGGTGTAGCCGACGATCGTCATGTCGAAATCGCCCTTGTTGTAGATGCGATCCGGGAAGGTGGATCCTTCAGCGACTTCCAGCTTCACCTCAACACCAATCGCGCGCCACATGCTCTTCATCGCTTCGGCCGCCTGCGCCGCATCGGCATCCTCGGCGCGATAGACGAAGGTCAGGTCGAACCGCTTGCCGCGCGCATCCTTGGTCACACCTGCTTCGTCCAGCAGCGCGTTGGCACGCTTGGGGTCGTAGGGATAGAGTTTGCGGTAGTCGATATTCGGGTGGGCCGACCAGCGCAGCTTGCTGGTGAACGGCATGATGCCAAGGCCACCGGTCTCAAACCACACCGCCTTGTAGAGGAAGTCCCGATTGGTGGCCATCATCAGCGCCTGACGCACGCGCTTGTCGCTCAAGTACTTCTTCGTCGTATTGATGAAGGCCATCTTGGCGCCCGGAGCGAAGCCGGAATTCTGCAGCTTCAGGCCCGGTGTCGAACGGACCACCGAGTAATCGCTCGGCGGCACGTAGTAGCCGCCGATATACTGAACCTCGCCGGCACGCAGGGCCTGCAGGCGCGACGAAGCCTGGCTGATGACCTTGGCATAGACCTGGTCCAGATAAGGCTTGCCATTCTCCCAGTAATCGGGATTGCGGACCAGCCGCACGAAATCGCCGCGCTTCCACTCCGCCAGCTTGAAGGGACCGGTACCGACCGGTGCGCTCGAGGAGGCTGGATTGGTCAGCGGATCGGTCCCGCGGAAGATATGCGCCGGCATGATGGCGCCGTTCTGCGGGCAAGCCAGCGACATCAAAAACGGGCCGAAGGACTGCTTCAGCTTGACGATCACCTTGTCGGGAGCCGGCGTCTCAACGCTGTCGATCAGCTTACCACTGGCGGCGAAGATCGGACCGTATTTCGCGCTGACCTCGGTCAGCGAGTACTTGACGTCCTCAGAGGTAAACGGCTTGCCGTCGTGCCAGTTCGCTTTCACCAGATCGAAGGTATAGACGAGTCCGTCCGGAGAGATGGTCCAGGACTTGGCAAGCAGCGGCTGGATCTTCGAATCGATCGAAACCTGCACCAGGCCCTGATAGATCATGCAGCCCAGCAGCTGGTTCGCGTAGTTGGACGACAGATTCGGGTTGATATTGGTCGGATCGCTGCCGATCGCCATGGTGACGACGCCGCCGCGCGGCGGCTCCTGGGCCACAGCCCCATCCGCAAAACCAAAAATTGAAGCAATTCCGGCACTTAGCAGGCCAGTTGCAGCCAAAATACGCCATTTACAAGCCACGGTCTTCATTCACTCCCCCTAAGCTCCTGAACGAAATCCAAGCTCGATGATGGGTTCGATATTCGATAATGTCAAATTCTTTCGAAACTCATGCCGGATGATTTGCCTTTTTGGCCTTTCTGTCGGATCAGGGCCTCCAGCACGGGGGCAGCGGCATTGGTGATGTGCCGGCGCAGCAGCAAGCACGCCATTTCCACATCCCCCTGCTCGATGGTTCGGGTCAGTTCCGCATGCTCGGCCTGCAGCTCGGCTTCGTCCAAAAGCGCAGGCGCCACGATATTTCGGTAACGCGCTGCATGGTCCCAGAGCATGGTCTGGAAATGCAGCAGCGCCTTCGAGCGCGCAGCAGAGAGCACCGCCTGATGGAACCGCCGGTGCGCCGTCTCCCAGGCCCGGCTGATCGGGCCGTTGTCCATTTCATACATCGGCGTGCGCTCAAGCAGCTTGAATGCCGCAAAAATCGCAGCTTTCCAGTCTTCTCCCCCGTGCCGGAAGGCATCGCGCAGAACCAGTGTCTCGATATGCTCGCGGGAGGAAATGATGTCTTGCAGATGCGCCACCGTGACTGGCGCCACGCGGAACCCGCGCTGATCTTCCGCCTCGACAAGGAGAGAAGAGGACAGACGGTAAAGAGCCTCGCGCAAAGGCGTGACGCCGACCGTGTAGCGCTCTTTCAAACTGTCCAAGGTCAGCTTTTGACCTGGCGCAAGCGAGCCGGCGACGATATCGTCCCGCAGGCGGTCATAAACCCAGGATGCCAAGGTTTTGGCGTCCTCGCCAAAAGGCGGCGTTGCCGTCGACGACATTCAAGATCTCCAGCCGCTTTGTTTACACATTCGAATATTCTGTATTATTTATAAGTTTTCCAGCCGCGATGGAAGCCGTATGACCATTACCGCCTCTTTTCCACGCCAGCATCGACAGGGCCGTCCCATGCCGCGCGGCCGCCAGGCGAGCGAGGATGATCATGCCGCTCTGCGCGCCCTGCTGGGCGAGACACCGTTGCGCCGCGATCTCCTGATCGAATATCTGCACGCAATCCAGGATGCGCGGGGCCATCTGCCGACCGGGCTGCTGGTCGCGCTGGCCGAGGCCATGCGGCTGCCGCTGGCCGAGGTCTACGAGACCGCGACCTTCTACGCGCATTTCGACATCGTCGATCACGGCGAGGCGCCGCCGCCGCCCGTCACCATCCGTG
The DNA here is from genome assembly GCF_937960835.1 of uncultured Ferrovibrio sp. Classification (GTDB taxonomy): domain Bacteria; phylum Pseudomonadota; class Alphaproteobacteria; order Ferrovibrionales; family Ferrovibrionaceae; genus Ferrovibrio. Next base: position 59,809 of record NZ_CALGPC010000016.1, on the reverse strand, counting down.
TCTGCGACAGTTTAAGCTGCGAGATGGCCGGTGCCGATGCCCTGGCCGAGCAGCTGAAGCAGCTTGGCAGCGATGTGCGCGTTTTGCGCGCGCCCTGCATGGGGCAGTGCGACCGCGCGCCCTGCGCCACCTATGGCAAGAATGTCTTCGCACCGGCCAGCCTCGCTGAGCTGACCGCCGCCCATGAAGGGCGGGCACTGCATCCGACGCTCCCACGCTATCAAGGGCTGCAGGCCTATCGCGCCAGCGGCGGCTACAGCGTGCTGGAGAAATGCCGCAGGGGCATCATCAGCCGCGATGCGCTGATTGACGAGGTCGACAAGGCCGGTCTGCGCGGCATGGGCGGCGCCGGTTTTCCGACCGCGCGCAAATGGCGCGCGCTGCTCGGTCAGCCGAAACCGCGCCTGCTTGCCGTCAACGGCGATGAAGGCGAACCGGGCACATTGAAGGACCGCTTCTTCCTGGAGAACGAGCCGCATGCCGTGCTGGAAGGCATGCTGATCGCCGCCTGGGCCATCGAGGCGGAGGCTGCCTATATCTATCTGCGCGACGAATATCCGGCCTTGCATCACGTCATTGCAGCGGAATTGCAGGCGCTGAAGGAGGCCGGGCTGCTGGACGGACTGCATGTCGAATTGCGACGCGGCGCCGGCGCTTATATCTGCGGCGAGGAATCGGCGATGCTGGAAAGCATCGAGGGCAAGCGCGGCCTGCCGCGCCAGAAACCACCCTATCCGAGTGAGGTCGGTTTGTTCGGTCGGCCGACACTGATCAACAATGTCGAAACACTCTATTGGGTCGCGGCGATTGCCGACAAAGGCGCTGACTGGTGGCGCAGCCATGGGCGTCATGGCTGCACGGGTCTGCGCAGCTATTCGGTTTCCGGCCGCGTGCGGCAGCCCGGCGTGAAACTGGCGCCTGCCGGCATCACAGCAATGGAACTCATTGAGGAATATTGTGGCGGCATGGCGCCCGGTCATCGCTTCGCCGCCTATCTGCCAGGCGGGGCGTCTGGCGGCATCCTGCCGGCCAGTATGGCGGACATCCCGCTCGATTTCGGCAAGCTGGAGCAATACGGCTGCTTCATCGGCTCCGCCGCCGTGATCGTGCTGTCCGATCAGGACGATCTGAAAAAAGCGGCGCTCAATCTGATGCGCTTCTTCCGCCATGAATCCTGCGGCCAATGCACCCCATGCCGGCTGGGTACCGAGAAGGCTGCCGAATTGATGGCGCGGGAGACCTGGGACGAACCGCTGCTGCGCGATCTGGCGCAGGTAATGCGCGATGCCTCGATCTGCGGCCTCGGACAGGCGGCGCCCAATCCGCTGCTTTCGGTGCTGGAGCGATTCAAATGACGCGTTTTATCCTGGACGGCGAAAGCGTCGAGGCAAAGCCGGGCGAGACGATCTGGCAGGCGGCGCAGCGCCACGGCACAACGATCCCGCATCTCTGCTACACGCCGCAGCCCGGCTATCGCGCAGATGGCAATTGCCGCGCCTGCATGGTCGAGATCGAAGGCGAGCGCGTTCTGGCGCCGAGCTGCAAGCGCCAGCCGACCGAAGGCATGGTGGTAAAGACCGCCAGTCATCGTGCCCAGCGCGCCCGCGAGCTGGTCTTTGAATTGCTGCTGGCCGATCAGCCGCCGCGCGAACAGACGCATGATGCGGATTCCAAATTCTGGCAATGGGCATCCGATATCGGCGTCACCGCCAGCCGGTTTCCGCAGCGTCAGAACAAGCCCGCGCCGGATCGCAGCCATAGCGCCATGGCGGTCAATCTCGATGCCTGCATCCAGTGCAATCTCTGTCTGCGCGCCTGCCGCGAGGTGCAGGGCAATGACGTGATCGGCATGGCTTTCCGCGGCCATCACGCCGAGATCGTCTTTGATTTCCGCGATCCGATGGGCAACAGCACCTGTGTTGGCTGCGGCGAATGCGTGCAGGCCTGTCCGACCGGCGCCTTGCTGCCGGCAGCATTGGTGGATGCGCAAAATCGCGGCATCGAGAAGGCGGAAACGAAGGTAGATAGCCTCTGCCCCTTCTGCGGCGTCGGCTGCCAGCTCACCTTCCACCTGAAGGATGACAGGATCCAGTATGTCACCGGGAGGGACGGCCCGGCCAACCACGGCCGGTTATGCGTCAAAGGCCGTTTTGGCTTCGATTACGTGCATCATCCGCATCGCCTGACCAAGCCGCTGATCCGCCGGGACGGCGTGCCGAAACATGGCGGGGATATCGTCGATCCGGCCAATCCCTACACGCATTTCCGCGAAGCAAGCTGGGAGGAGGCGCTGGATCGCGCGGCTTCCGGACTGAAGCGCATCCGCGACAGTCATGGCCCCAAAGCCCTGGCCGGCTTCGGTTCGGCGAAGGGCTCGAACGAGGAAGCCTATCTGTTCCAGAAGCTGGTGCGCACCGGCTTCGGCTCGAACAATGTCGATCACTGCACGCGGCTTTGTCATGCGTCTTCGGTGGCGGCTTTGATGGAAGGCATCGGCTCGGCCGCGGTGACGGCACCCTTCTCCGCCGCCATGGATGCCGAGGTCATTGTGGTCATCGGCGCCAACCCGACGGTGAACCATCCGGTTGCGGCGACTTTCATAAAGAATGCCATCCGTCAAAAGGGCGCCAAGCTGATTGTGATGGACCCGCGCGGCCAGGCATTGGCGCGCTATGCCAGCTATAACCTGCGCTTCAAGCCGGGCTCCGACGTGGCGCTGCTGACCGCGATGCTGCATGTCATCATCGCAGAAGGGCTGACGAATGCAGCTTACATTCAGCGCTTCGTCGATGGCTTCCCCGACCTTGAACAGGCTGTGCGCGAGGCCTCCCCGGAAGCCATGTCCCCGCTATGTGGCATCGCGCCGGATGTCATCCGGCAGGTGGCGCGGCTTTATGCGACCTCGAAAGCTTCGATCATCTTCTGGGGCATGGGCGTGTCGCAGCATGTCCATGGCACCGACAACGCGCGCTGCCTGATCGCCCTGGCGCTGATCACCGGCCAGGTCGGACGGCCGGGCACGGGACTGCATCCGCTGCGCGGGCAGAACAATGTGCAGGGCGCTTCCGATGCGGGTCTCATTCCCATGGTGTTGCCGGACTATCAATCCGTCGAAGATGCGGCCAAGCGCGCGGCGTTCGAAGCAGTCTGGGGACATTCGCTGGACCCGCAGCGGGGCCTCACGGTGGTCGAGATCATGAATGCGACTCTCGCCGGTGAGATCCGCGGCATGTATATCATGGGCGAGAATCCGGCGATGTCGGATCCGGATGCGGCCCATGCGCGTGAGGCGCTGGCCAGTCTCGAGCATCTGGTGGTGCAGGACATCTTCCTCACCGAGACCGCCTTTCATGCCGATGTGATCCTGCCGGCTTCGGCCTTCGCCGAGAAGACCGGCACCTTCACCAACACGGATCGCCGGGTTCAGCTTGGCCGCGCCGCCCTGAAGCCGCCCGGCGAGGCGCGGCAGGACTGGGAGCTGATCCAGGCGATTGCCCAGCGGATCGGCCTCGACTGGCATTACACCCATCCGAAGGACATCTATGCCGAGATGGCGTCTGTGATGCCGTCACTGGCGGGCATCAGCTGGGAGCGTCTGGAGGCGGAAGGCGCTGCAACCTATCCGCAGGGGCATGAGATCATTTTCGGCGACGGTTTCCCGACGGCAAGTGGCCGCGGCCGCGTCGTGCCAGCGAAGGTGTCACCGCCCGCCGAACTGCCTGACGACGAGTATCCTATGGTCCTGTCCACCGGGCGAATTCTGGAGCATTGGCATACCGGCGCGATGACGCGACGCGCCACGCATCTCGATGCGCTGGAGCCGGAAGCCATCGCCATGCTGCATCCGCGCGATATGGAAAAGATGAAACTGCTGCCCGGCGACCGCATCCGCGTGTCGACGCGGCGCGGCAGCATCGAGCTGAAAGTTCGCGCTGACCGCGATGTCGCGGAGAACATGGTGTTCATCCCCTTCGCCTTCTTCGAGGCGGCAGCCAACCTGCTGACCAATCCGCAGCTCGATCCTTTTGGAAAGATTCCCGAATTCAAGTTCTGCGCGGCGAAGGTGGAGCGCGTGGTCGTCAGCGCGCCGGCTTGAGGATCATTCCCAAGGCCATCGCCACCAGAATGAGCGCGGCGAATTCCGGCCAGCCAGGCTGTTCGCCCAGCATCAGCATCGACGAGAAGACGCCGACCACCGGGATCATCAGCGTGCTCAGCCCGCTGACGCCGGCAGGCAGGGTGCGCACCAGCGTATTCCAGGCCCAGTAGCAGAAGACGAAGCAGATTGCGGCGTTATACAGCGCCGCCAGCCATGACCCGGCGGAGTAGACATACCAGCGGTCGCTCTCCAGCAGCGGCGCCATGACGAAGATCGGGATGCCGCCGAGGATCATCTGCCAGCCCACGAAAGGCACCGCCGCCATTGGCACGGCAAAGCGCTTGATCAGCACCGTACCGATGGCCCAGCTCAGGGCCGCGCCCAGCACCAGGGCAACGCCCAGCGGTGCCGAGGCCATGGCTTCCCATTCGCCGGCGATCAACACGATCAGACCGGAGAGGCCGACTCCTAAGCCAGCGAGCTTCCAGCCGGTCAACCGCTCATGCAGCACCAGCGCGCTCATTGGGATCACCCAGAGCGGCATGGTGAAAGCCAGAATGGTCGTACGGCCTGCCGGCAGCATGGTCAGGCCGTAGAGCACCAGCACATTCCAGGCGGTGATGTTGAAGAAGCTGATGAGGATCAGAGGCCATAGATGGCCGCGCGGAATATGCAGCGGCATGCGTTTGGCCAGTGCGATGGCAAACAGTCCGATGGCACCGCCGCCCAGGCAAAGGACGCGGAAGGTAAAGACCGGAATCTCCGCCAGCGCGATCTTCATGATCGGCCAGTTGACGCCCCAGAACAGCGTCAGCAGCGTCAGCAGGACAAGCGAATAAGCGGAGATGGTCTGGGCTGGACTGCCTGGATTGGAACGGGCAGCCGCGGCGCTTTCGGTCATGGGGAGGTCATTCCGTTTGTGTGCGGATAAATTAGCGTATCCGCCCCACGAAACTAGAGGAGATCGAGCACTTTCTCCGGCGGGCGGCCGACCACGGCATGGCCTTCATGCACGAAAATCGGCCGTTCCAGCGCAGCTGGATTGGCGGCGAGGCCGGCGATCAGATCGGCCTCCTTCATATCGGGGCTAAGGCCGGCTTCTGCGCCTTCCTTCTTGCGCAGAACGTCCCTGGCCTTGAGCCCGAGCAGGCCGAGCAGGCGTTGCAATTCGGCGGCGCTCGGCGGGGTCTTCAGATATTCGACAATGCGCGGTTCGATGCCGCGCTCCTGCAGCAGCGCCAGGGCCTGGCGCGATTTCGAGCAGCGCGGGTTATGATACAGAACGCTTCGATCCATGCTGGTTATCCTAATGCCAGGTGGCTGAGAATGCCATAATTCCAGGCGGTTAGCATCGACTCGCAAGAGTTGCAATTTGATGACCAGGGCTTAAATAGTGAACCCATGGCTGTACATTGGACGCTGGACGACATCCCCTGGGACCGCTTCGACCCCTCGAAGGTCGACCCGGACCTGCTGCGTGCGGTCAAGGCTGCGGCCCTCGTCGAGCATAATGCCGATGATTATGTAGCCTATCTTTGCAATGTTTTCGCGGATGACCCGGAATTCTGCGACGCCGCCCGCCACTGGGGCGTCGAGGAAGTCCAGCATGGCAAGGCGCTGGCGCTTTGGGCGCAGAAGGCCGATCCGAATTTCGATCCTGCCGTTGCCATGCAGCGTTTCACGGAAGGGTTCCGCCTGCCGCTCGATGCCACCGCCTCGGTGCGCGGCAGCCGCAACGGCGAACTGGTTGCACGCTGTGTCGTCGAATGCGGCACATCCAGCTTCTACAGCGCCATTCGTGACGCGACCGAGGAACCGGTGCTGAAATTCATCGCGGCCAAAATCGCCGCCGACGAATTCCGGCATTACAAGCTGTTCTACGACCATCTGCAGCGTTATCAGCAGAAAGCGCCGCTTAGCCGGCTGCGCCGCCTGGCTGTGGCGCTGGGCCGCATGCAGGAAGCCAGCGACGACGAACTCGCCATGGCCTATTGGTGCGGCAATGGCTGTGAAGGTGCCTACAGCCGCGAGAGACAAAGCGCCGCCTACGAGCTGCGCGCCAGCCGGGTTTACCGCTTCGGGCATATTCAGCGTGGCCTCGCGATGGCCTTGAAGGCCTGCGATCTCGATCCGCAGGGCCTGTTCAGCCGGTGGTTTGCGGCCATTGCCTGGCGCATGATCCAATGGCGCCAGCGCCGGCTGGCTGCAATCGCCGCCTGATTTTATTTTTCCGGCATTCCTTTTCTCCGGGTTGCCGTCCCTCCAAATCAGCTTAGGCTATTTGGGATGGGGCAAGAGCAAGAGCCGTCATCGCTGTCCCGCTATGGCATGGTTACGGAATCCGAATTGGATCCGCGCCTGAAGGGATTGTTGCGTTATTGGGAGGTCAAACGCGCCGGCCGGCGCTTCCCTGCTCGCGCCGATATCGATCCGCTCGAACTGAAGTCCGTGCTGGGCAACATCGTGATGGTCGATGTGGTGCCGCAGGAAAATGGCGAGGTCCGCTTCCGCTATCGTCTGTTCGGTACCGAGTTCGTTTTCTATCACGGCGCCGATCTGACCGGCCATTGGCTGGACGAGATTCCGAATGCAGGATTCCGCGAAGCGCTGATCGCCATGTACCGCATGGTGATCGACGATGGCGGCGTGCGGATGGTCTCTTACGATTACCTGCTGGAAAGCCGCCGGCATCGCTTCCAGGCGGTAATCCTGCCGCTGTCCAGCGACAACGAACAGATCGACATCATCCTGAGCTGCGGCTTGCCCGTCGCCGTTTTCTAGGGGACGCGTTCAGGTCCGCACTTTATCGATGAACTCGGCGACGATCATTTCATAGATCGGCCGCTTGAAGGGCACGATCATGTCGGGCAGAGAGCGGAAGGGCTGCCAGCGCCATTCCTTGAATTCCGGATGCGCGGTGGCGATGTTGATGTCGCTGTCCTTGCCCAGGAAGCGCAGCAGATACCATTTCTGCCGCTGGCCGCGATAACGGCCGTTCCAGACCTTGTCGGCCAGAGCCGGCGGCAGGTCGTAGGATAGCCAGCCGCGGCTTTCGGCGATCACCTCGGCCAATGAGGGGCTCACGCCGATCTCTTCCTCCATCTCGCGAAGAGCGGCTTTCAGCGGATCTTCGCCGGGATCGATGCCGCCCTGCGGCATCTGCCAGGCCTCCGCCGTCTGATCGATGCGCTGGCCGACGAAGACGAGATCGTCACGATTGAGCAGCGCCACGCCCACACCTTCGCGATAGGGCCGGGCTTCATATGGCTGCAGCGCGGCACCGGATGGGCGGCTCATGATAACAACTCCTCGCAGATCAACTCAGGTCATCACTCCGGCGTCTGCCGGTTGGCGATCGCCGATACAGGCGCCAGTGCAATCCCCTTGGCGTCAAGCGTTGCGGTCCAGGCCAGCAGCCGGTCGAGGGTCACCGGATAGGGGAAAGCCGAGCCGACGGCAACGCCATTGACCCGCGCGGTGCGCTCCAGCTCTTCCAGCCGCGCATCGATCAGCTGTGCGCTGGGCTGGGCATCGATCTGCCGGTTGGCGAAGGCATAGATGCCGCCGGTCTCGCGGACGACGCGGGCGGCGACGCTGCGCGGCGCTGTGCGGGAATCGAAGAACATCAGGCCGCGCGCTTTCAGCACAGTGGCGATGCTGCGCATGTGATCGGGCGAGGAGGTGTATTTTCCGCCCATCAGATTGGTGAAGCCGATATAACCCGCCGCGCGCGCCAACGCCCAATCCAGCCGGCGGTGATTCTCCTGCTCGTTCAGCGAGGTCAGCAGCGTGTAGGGTCCCGGGTCGCTGGAGGGGTAGTCGAACGGCTCCATCGGCAGGCCGAGCAGAACTTCATGGCCGGCCTGGCGCGCACGCTCGACCTGCGCGGCCAGATCCTGCGCGTAGGGATTGAAGGCAAAGCTGATTTCCGGCGCCAGCCGCTCGGCGGCCAGGGTCGTCAGCTGCGCGTTCAGCCCCATGTTTTGCAGCACGATGGCCAGGCGCGGCCGGGTCGGCGGCTCGTCGAAGGGGCGCGCATAGGCATTCCAGGGCTGGCGCCCATCGGCGCCGATTTTCGGGATCAGGCCGCGCGGCGAGGTTTCGCTCAAGGCCGGGTCCGGCGCCATCAGCAAGCCGCTGGGCAGGCGCCCGACGCTCGCAGGCGGGACTTCGCTGCTGACCTTCTGCTCGGGTGCCAGCTTGGCCTCCGGCGGCAGGGCCAGCCGCGCCACGCTGATGATGACTTCCGATCCAGGCAGTGCGGTCAGCGATTGACCCGCCGTGACCAGCCAGCCCCCGGTGCCGGCGAGCAGCAGCAGCACCAGCGTCCAGGCCGCCAGCAGCAGGCGGCGATTGACCGTGCTGGCATCGCCGCGCAGGAAGGGCGGCCACAGGATCAGACCGATAATGCGAAACAGCCGGGCCAGCTTGTGCTTGAAGCCTTCGCGGCGGGGCGGCGTGGGATAAGGATCGTCGGGGCCGCCGCTGATGCTGTGGATCAGGTCCGCATCCTCGTCCACCAGACGGGCCGGGTCATGCCCGTGCATATGCGTGGCGGCTGACTTTTTCCTCTTCCACCGCCGCAGGCCGAACAGACGGCGCAATAGACCGGCGTGGCGCCTGCCCCCTTCGGGCAGCGCACGATCGTCGGGATCGACGTGCAATCCGGTCTCGTCAGCCATGACTATGTCTCACGCCGCCAGACTAGCCCGGAGCGTGTTAACAGTCACTTGACGGCTGGCCGGCGGCTGGCAGCCGCCGGAGACGCCGCTGGGCTCCGGAGGCCGTCACTTCCGGGCCGAAGGCTTCGGCGGGGCCCGCAGCACTTCGATCGCGGCCTGCAGCACCAGATCGGGGCCGTCCTGGCCGGGGGCGGGAATCTGAGACGGCGGAGTGACGTTGTTCGGCTGCTGCTCCTGCGGCCGGTTTTCATCGGTCTCCCGCGTGCCGCTCAGCTCACGGCGTGCCTTCAGCGCGGCGGCGATCTGATGGTCACGCTCGTTCCAGGCCTCGACATCGGGGGTGATGCCGACCGTGTCGATCGAGCGGCCTGAGGGCGTGAAATAGCCTGCGGTGGTCAGCTTCATGCCACCGAATTCGCCCAGCGGAATCATGGTCTGGACCAGACCCTTGCCGAAGGTGGTGCTGCCCACGATCACAGCGCGATGGTGATCCTGCAGCGCGCCGGCGACGATCTCCGACGCCGAGGCCGAGCCGCCGTTGATCAGCACAGCAATCGGTTTGCCTTCGGCGATGTCGCCCCGCTTGGCGTTGTAGCGCTGGCCTTCATCGGCGGTAGAGCGCAGCGACCGCGTCGAAACGATCTCGCCCTGATTGAGGAAGGTGTCCGCCACCGAAATGGCCTGGTCGAGCAGGCCGCCCGGATTGTCACGCAGATCGATGATATAGCCCTTGAGTTCGGGGCCCATCTCCGCCTTCAGCTTCTCGATGGCGGCAACCAGATCCTGGGTCGTATGCTCGTTGAAGGACGAGATGCGCAGGTAGCCGAACTCGCCCTCGCGGCGCGAGCGCACGACGCGCGTCTTGATGATCGCGCGGGTGATCTTCACGTCGAAGGTCTTGGCGCTGCCCTCCACGCCGCGCCGGATCGTCAGCACGATCGGCGTATTCGGCGTGCCGCGCATTTTTTCGATGGATTCCTGCAGCGACTTGCCCATCACCGGATCACCATCCAGATGGGTGATCAAATCGCCCGGCAGGATGCCGGCGCGCTGCGCCGGCGTGTCGTCGATCGGCGAGACAACCTTGATCAGGCCGTTCTCCTGCGTGACCTCGATGCCGAGGCCGCCGAATTCGCCGCGCGTCTGCACGCGGGCTTCCTGGAAATTGCGTGGCGGCAGGTAGACGGAATAAGGATCGAGCGAGGCGAGCATGCCATTGATGGCCGCCTCCATCAGTTCCTCGTCCTTGGTTTCCTTGTAATAATCGTTGCGGACCCGTTCGAAGATTTCGCCGAACAGGTTGAGCTGCCGATAGGTTTCATTGGCCTGGAGCGAGCCGACTTTGCTCGGAGCGGCAAACAGCGCGACCGAGCCCATCAAAGCGAAGGCACAAACACCGCCGAGAAAGAAATTGCGCATCAGCCGCTTACCTTTCTGTCGCCCGAAGCCAACCAGGGCAAGGGGTTCACGGGTTCACCCTTACGCCGTAACTCGAGATATAGGACGGGTTTTTCGTTTGTCGCGGCGGTTGCGCTCATCAGGCCTACCGGCTCTCCGGCAAGCACCCATTGGCCGACCGCGCGGTCGATCCGTCCAAACCCCGCTAGTAAACTATGATATCCACCGCCATGGGCGATGATCAAGAGCTGCCCATATCCGCGGAATGGCCCGGCAAACATCACTTTCCCGTCAGCAGGCGCAATAACCTGTCCGCCGGGCCGCGTCTCGATGCGGATGCCCCGCAAGGGCAATCCGTTTTCATCCGTCTGCCCATAGCGGCCGATGATGCGCCCGCGCGCCGGCAGGGCCGCGCTGCCTTCCAATGCCGCATAGGCCTCAGGCGGTTCCCGGTCGGAGCCAGGCTTGGGTGAGGCCGCACGGCTTCGCGCCTCGGCGGCGCGCCGCTCCTGTTCGCGGCGTTCCTGCTCCAGGAAGCGATCTACCAGAGCGCGCAAATCCTTGGCCTGAGCCGCCAGTTGGGCTGCCCGCTCGCGCTCGCTTTCGCGCTGTTCTGCGGTTTCCGCCGCGGCGGCATTGGTCTCGGCCTGCAGCAGTTCCAGCTCGCGACGCTCCTGATCCAGCCGGGCGATGGCGGCGCCGAGCTTCTCCTGCTCGGCGGCCACCTCGGCGCGCAGCTTGCCCAGGCGGGTCAGTTCGTCTTTCAGCCGTGCGGCGCGGCCTTCGATCTCCGGCACCAGGGCCGCCATCAGCTGGCTGGCGCGCACCATGTCCAGCGCCGAGCCGGGCGCCAGCACCATGGCTTCCGGCGGCTGACGGCTCAAATGCGCAAGGCTCGCCAAGGTCTGGGCCAGTTCCGCACGGCGGCTTTCCAGCGCCTCACCCGCCTGCTTTTCATCGGCCAGCAATGCGGCGAGTTTTTCCTCGCTTTGCGAGACCAGATCCTCCTGCGCCTGCAGCTTGCGGGCAGCGGCGACCAGCTTGTTTTGCAATTCACGCTGCTTCTGCGCCAGCCTGGCGGCTTCCTGGCTCAGTGCGCGCTGGCGCTGCTGGCTTTCCTGCAGCTTCTTCTGCACATCGCGCAGCTGCTGCTGGGGCGCCGCGCTGTCCTGCGGCCATGCCGGCGCTGCGGCCGCGATGCCGATGCTCAGCAGCAAAGGCCCGATCAGGTTACGCAAGGCGGCGGGCGGCGTTCTGCGTGGTGGCGCCAGGCTTGGCAAGGCAGCGGCCGGTCATCTCGGCGGGCTGCTGCAATCCGAGGAAATGCAGCAAGGTCGGCGCAATGTCGCACAGCCGGCCATCTTCCAGCGCATAGCCATCGGTGCGCGCGCCGACCAGCAGCAGCGGCACGAGATTGGTGGTGTGCTGGGTATGCGGCTGGCCGCTTTGCGGATCGCGCATCTCTTCCAGATTGCCGTGATCGGCAGTGATCAGCAGCACGCCATCCATCTGCTTCACGGCCTCTTCCACACGGCCGACGCAGGCATCGACGGTTTCGGCTGCCTTGATCGCCGCCGGCATCGAACCGGTATGGCCGACCATATCGGGGTTGGCGTAGTTGACGACGATCAGATCGTATTTGCCCGAAGTGATCGCGGCCGTCAGCTTGTCGGTCAGTTCCGGCGCCGACATTTCCGGCTGCAGGTCATAGGTCTTTACCTTCGGCGATGGCACCAGGATGCGGTCCTCGCCCTCGAACGGCTTTTCCTCGCCGCCATTCAGGAAGAAGGTGACATGCGCATATTTTTCGGTTTCGGCAATGCGCAGCTGCGTCTTGCCAGCCTGCGCCAGCGTCTGGCCCAGCGTCATCGGATAGACCATCGGGCTATAGGCGGTGGCGAGGAATTCGTTGAGCTGCGCAGAGTATTCGGTCATGCCCACGGCGCCGGCAAACGCGATGGTCTTGGCGCGCTTGAAGCCGTCGAAATGCGGATCGAGCAGGGCGGTGAGGATTTCACGCGCACGATCAGCGCGGAAATTCGCCATCAGCACACCATCGCCATCCCGCATGCCGGCAAAGCCGCCGATCACGGTAGGCGTGACGAATTCATCGGTTTCATCGGCAGCATAGGCCTGCTCGATAGCGGCCTCGGCGCTGTCTGCCGTCTTGCCCTGGGCCTCGGTCAGCGCGAGATAGGCCTTCTCGATCCGCTCCCAGCGCTTGTCGCGGTCCATGGCATAGAAGCGGCCGGACACCGTGGCGAAGGAAATGCCATCGATGCCAGCGATCTGCTCGCGGAAACGCGCCAGGAAGCCGAGCGCGCTTTTCGGCGGTGTGTCGCGGCCATCCATGAAGGCATGGATCTGCACCTTGACGCCGGCCTGGGCGAAGATTTTCGCCACCGCGGCCATGTGATCCTGATGCGAATGCACGCCGCCGTCAGACAGCAGCCCCAGCAGGTGCAGGGCGCCGCCACTGGCTTTCAGCTTGGCGATCAGTCCGGTCAGCGCGGGATTGTCCTTCAGGCTGCCATCGGCAACGGCATTGTCGATGCGGCCCAGATCCGGCACAGCGATGCGCCCGGCGCCGATATTCATGTGGCCGACCTCGGAATTGCCCATCTGGCCATCGGGCAGGCCGACATCCCGGCCCGAGGTGCCGATCCGGGCGAAGGGCCGGGTCTCCAGCAGGCGGCGGTAATTCGGCAGCCGCGCCTGGGCCAGGGCGTTGTCGGCGGGATCATCGCGCAGGCCCCAGCCGTCGAGAATGCACAGAACGACGGGCTTGCGAGGTTCAGTCTGGGTCATGGCAGGCACCGGGTCGGCAATGGTTAAAATTCAGGCTCTAAATAGCGCATGCCGGGTCATACGTCACGCCGAGGCTGTCCATCACTCTGATCGAAAATTCTCATGCAATCACATCAACCGGAACGAGGCCCGTCAGTCGCGGTGCCCGTCAGTCGCGGTGATAGGGATGGCCGGTCTGCAGGCTCCAGGCGCGATAAAGCTGCTCCAGCAGCATGACCCTGGCCAGCAAATGCGGCCAAGTCATGGCGGATAAGGACAGGGTCAGCCGGGCCTTGCTCAGCACCACCTTGTCCAGCCCATCGGCGCCGCCGATCAGAAAGGCAATCTCCTGCTCACCGCCGTCGCGCCAGCCCGCTAAGGTATCGGCGAACTGGCGGCTGGTGAGGCTTTTGCCCTTTTCGTCCAGGGCGACGATCACCGCCCCCTTGGGCAGGCCGGTCAGCAGCAGGGCCGCCTCGCGGGCCCGGCGCTCCACCACCCCGCCGCCGGCTTTGCGGTCTTCCACCTCGCGGATGGTGACCGGCCAAGGCAGGCGGGTACGGTATTCGTCTATCAGGGCTTGGGCCGCGTCATGCTTGGCGCGGCTGGCTTTGCCGACGCAGGCGATGGTGATCTTCATGGCCCCAGCCTAGCAAAGCCGGGGCCAGTCGTCAGTCGGCTCGCTCAGGCAGCGGCCGGTTCCGGAATGGCGGCGCCCCACATCTTCTCGAGATTGTAGAAGCTGCGCACCTCGGGCCGGAAGATATGGACGACGATGTCGCCGGTATCGATCAGCACCCAGTCGCCGGCGGTCTTGCCTTCGGCCCGGACCTTGCGGCCGGTTTCCTTGGCGATGCGCTCGACCAGATGCTCGGCGATCGCGCTGACCTGACGCGACGAGCGGCCGGAAGCGATGACCAGATAATCGGCGATCGACGACTTTCCGGTGAGGTCGATGGATACGATGTCCTCGGCCTTATCATCATCCAGCGATTTCACGATCAGTTTGTGCAGCTTCTGGATCTCGGCGGGGATGCCGGTCTTCTTGGCAGCGGTCGGCGTCTTCTTGGCCGGTTTCGGCTTTGCCGCCGCCTTCGCGGCCTTGGTCACCGCGGTGGTCGCGGATTTCTGCTTTACTGCAGCCGCCGTCTTCTTGGCGCCTGGCTTCTTCGATGAACCTGGCTTCTTCGATGACTTTGCGGCCTTATTTGCGGCCTTAGGCTTGGACCCGGCGGCCGCGGCAGCGCGTTTGCGCGTCGTGGTGTTTGCGATGGCTCGGTCCTCCTGCAGTGTCACGCTCGATTCGAGCGAACCCGAATCGCGGTCAGTCTACCGCGACTCGGGGCTATCCACAATTACAGCCGTATGAAGGTTCAGCTAGAGCAGCCAGAGCCAGGTGACCAGGGCGAAAACCGGCAGCAGGATGGGAACCGACCATGCCATGTAGCCGAAGAAGCTCGGCATGCGGACGCCGGACTGCTCGGCGATCGCCTTGACCATGAAATTCGGGGCATTTCCAATGTAGGTCAGGGCCCCCATGTAAACCGCACCCATGGATATCGCGAGCAGGGTGCTGGCCAGCGGCCCCATCAGCGCTGCCGCGTCGCCTCCGGCCATGTTGAAAAAGACGAGATAGGTCGGGGCGTTGTCAAGGAAGCCCGACAGCATGCCGGTCAGCCAGAAATACATCTCGTCGCGCGGAGCGCCATCCGGGCCGGTCGCCAGGGCGATGATCTCGCGCAGGCTGCCATCGGGCCCGGCGCGCAGGATGGCGATCACCGGCACGATGGTAACAAAGATGCCGGCGAATAACTTGCCGACCTCCAGCATCGGTTCCCAGCTGAAGCCGTTGCCCGAGCGGGTTTCGCGCCGCGTCAGCAGCAGCGACAGCCCGGCCAGCCCGAGCAGGATGGCGTCGCGCAGCAGATTCTGCGGCAGCACCTCGATCCCGGCGACGCTGAATGCGTAATCCGGCTTCCACGAACCTGACATCAGCACGGCGCCGACAACGCCCGCCAGCAGGAAGATGTTGACGCCCCCCTCGACGCGGATGGAGGTATCCGGCGTCGGGTCGCGGGTTACGCCTTCCTTCACATAGAAATAGCGGTCGATCACATAGAAGAGCGCCAGCAGCAGCATGCTGACCAGAAGAGTCGGCGGGAACATCGCTTCCATTGTCCAGAAGAACCGCACGCCCTTCAGGAAACCAAGAAACAGCGGCGGATCGCCAAGCGGCGTCAGCGCACCGCCGATATTCGCCACCAGGAAGATGAAAAAGACCACCACATGGGTGCTGGTGCGGCGGTTGTCGTTCGCCCGGATCAGTGGCCGGATCAGCAGCATCGCGGCGCCCGTCGTTCCCATCCAGCTCGCCAGCACGGTGCCGACCGCCAGGATGCCGGTATTGAGGCTGGGGCTGCCATGCAGGTTGCCGACGATGCGCACGCCGCCAGCGATGGTGAACAGCGACAGCAGCAGGATGGTGAAGGGAATGTATTCGTGCAGCGCCACTTCAAGCACGACATGCGCGGCGCTGCCGATCCCGTCATAGATCGCGAAAGGGATCAGGAAGGCGAGCGCCCAAAGCGCTGCGATTTTGCCGTAATGGTGGTGCCAGATATTTGGCACCAGCAGCGGGCAGAGGGCGATCGACAGCAGGATGCCAACGAAAGGAATGGCCCAGAGCAGCGTAAGAGCCGCGCCATCGATGGCGGCCGCCTGCGCTGGCGCGGCGAACAGAACCATACTGAGCGCCGCGCCAACGACGCGAAGCGTTGCAACCGTCATCTAGAGATCCCCTCTCAGCCTTATCGTAGTTTTATGCCACGAATATGGGGCGAGAGGGGAAATTGACAACCCTGCCGTGTTTAAGCGGCAAAGAAGATCAGAGTGATGATGACGAAGCTGGGGATCAGGATGCCGATGCTCCACAGCATGTAACCGAAGAAGCTGGGCATCTTGACGTTCATTTCTTCGGCAATCGCCTTGACCATGAAATTGGGCGCGTTGCCGATATAGCTGTTCGCCCCCATGAACACGGCGCCAGCCGAAATCGCCAGCAGGGTCGTCGCAAGCGGGCCCATCAGGGTCGCCGCGTCGCCGCTCGCCATGTTGAAGAAGACGAGGTAGGTCGGGGCATTGTCGAGGAAGCTCGACAGAATGCCGGCAAGCCAGAAATACATCACGTTGTCCGGCGTGCCGTCTGGGTTGGACGCGAGACCAACCAATGAGCCCAGCGCACCATCGGTGCCGGCACGCAGGATGGCGATGGCCGGGATGATGGTGATGAAGATGCCGGCAAACAGCTTGGCTACCTCAACAATCGGCCCCCAGCTGAAGCCGTTGCCGATCCGGGTTTCCTTCGAGGTCAGCCGCAGCGACAGGAAGGCGATGACCAGCAGCAGCACGTCGCGAACAAGATTCTGCAGCTCCACGCCGACGCCGAAGATGTCAACGGTGACATCCGGCTTCCAGGTGCCCGACATCAGCACCGCAAGGATCACCGCACCCAGCAGGATCAGGTTGACGCCGCCCTCGATGCCGATGGCGCTGTCCGGCGTCGGATCGGGCTTGATGATGCCTTCCTTGCGATAGAGGTAGCTGTCGATGGCATAGAAGATGCCAAGCAGGATCACCACCATCACCATGGTGGGCAGGAACATGTATTGCGTGGTCCAGAAGAAGTCGACGCCTTTGAGGAAGCCAAGGAACAGCGGCGGATCGCCCAGCGGCGTCAGCGCACCGCCGATATTCGAAACCAGGAAGATGAAGAAGATCACCACATGCACATTGTGCTTGCGGTCGTCATTGGCGCGGATCAGCGGCCGGATCATCAGCATCGACGCGCCCGTCGTTCCCATCCAGCTGGCCAGCACCGTGCCGATCAGCAGCATCGCGGTGTTCAGGCTCGGGCTGCCATGCAAATTGCCGGTCAGGCGCACGCCGCCGGCCACGGTGAACAGTGCAAACAGCAGGATGATAAACGGGATGTATTCGTGCAGCGCGACTTCCAGCAGCACATGCGCGGTGGAGCCGATGCCGAGCGCAAGAGCAAACGGCACTGCAACGCACAGCCCCCAGAAGGCGGCAACCTTGCCGTAGTGATGGTGCCAGAAGTTGGGCAGGAACAGCGGCATCAGCGCGATCGACAGCAGGATGCCGGCGAAGGGCAGGGTCCAGAGGATGCTCAGCGTCTTGCCATCGAGCGAGGCGGCTTGGGCTGGCGCTGCCAGCCCCAGGCTCAAGACAATGGCTGGCGCAATCATGCGCATGACACGAATACCAGACATGGATCCCCCCAACAGAACGCAAATACCGCCGTGTGAAGGGGCGTAGATTAACGGCGCGGTGCCGCGCAATCAACGCGCGGCGTCGATGGGACTATATACGCCAATGTCGCCGGAAATCGGCGCTAAACCGTGCGGCCGGCAAAGGGTGGAAGATCCTCCAGCATCCCGGCCGGGTCCTGGTGGATGATCACCTCGGCGCCGGGAAACAGCACCAGCACCTCCCGCTCGATCTCTACCGCGATGGCATGGGCCTGGCGCAGCGGCATTTCCGGATCGAGCTCCAGATGAAACTGGATGAATACCTGATTGCCTGATTGCCGCGTGCGCAGATCGTGCATCGCAGCGGCCTCGGGGTGGCGACGCACCACATCCTTGATGCGCTCGCGTTCCTCGTCGGCCAGCTCGCGATCCATCAGATGATCCAAGGCACCGCGCACGATATCGATGGCGCTTTTCAGCACCACGGCGGCAACGATCAGCGCGCCGACTGCATCCACCCACAGGAATCCCGGCAGGCTGGTGATTGCGAGCGCGACCAGAACGGTGAGATTGGTCAGCAGATCGGACAGGTAATGCAGCCGGTCCGCCGAGATCGCCAGCGAATTGGTGTTGCGGATGACATGGCGCTGATACAGCACCAGCACCCCGGTTAGCAGGATGGAAAACACCATCACGCCGATGCCGGCCAGGCCGTAAGCCACCGGCTGCGGCGAAATCAGCCGCTGGATCGATTCCACGACGAGAAACAGCGCCGACCCGATGATCAGCGCGGCCTGGCCAAGGCCGGCCAGGGCCTCGGCCTTGCCATGGCCGAAACGGTGCTCCTTGTCGGCCGGCGTCAGCGCCTGGCGAACCGCAAACAGGTTGACCAGGGAAGCCAGCGCGTCGAGCAGGCTATCGATCAGCGATGCCAGCAAGGCAACGGAATCGGTCACCAGCCAGGCCGCCAGTTTCGCTGCGATCAGCACCACCGCGACTGTCACCGAGGCATAGGTGGCCCGCCGCATCAGGCGGTCGCGCATGGCAGGATTATCGACAAAATCGCGAGCCGACTGGGTCACGGGAACAGGCGTTCTGTCGTCCAGGCATCGCCAACGCGCCGGTAAACCAGCCGGTCATGCAGACGGAAGGGACGGTCGGCCCAGAATTCGATGCTCACCGGCGTGATGCGAAAGCCCGACCAATAGGGCGGCCGCGGCACTGCGCCGACGACGTATTTGGCAGCGTATTTGGCAACAGCGGCTTCCAGCGCAAACCGGCTTTCCACCGGGCGCGATTGCTGCGACGCCCAGGCGCCGATCTGGCTGTCGCGCGGGCGTGAGGCGAAATAGGCATCGGCCTCGGCATCGCTGACGCGGCTGACGCTGCCGCGGATGCGCACCTGGCGGCGCAGGCTCTTCCAGTGAAACACGGCGGCGGCTTGCGGATTGGCAAGCAGCTCCTGGCCTTTCTGGCTTTCGAAGTTGGTGTAGAAGACGAAGCCCTGCTCGCTATGCTCCTTCAGCAACACCATGCGCACATTCGGCAGGCCGTCTTTATCAGCGGTGGCCAGCGCCATGGCATTGGGATCGTTCGGCTCGCTCTTTTCGGCTTCGGCAAGCCAAGCGGCAAAATGAGCAAAGGGCGTGGTGAAAGCTTCCATGGCGTGCCTGCAACATCCTGAAAACGAACATACTTGTAGCGGCTTCATTTTGCGCCGCCTATAGCGGAGCCGCAACAATACCTAACGCCTGCCGCAATCCCGCCGCAATCCCCTCGCATATCTGCGCCGTGCCCGCCAGGGGCATGCTGCAAGGGAATCACACGTCATGCGCGCGCATGAGAAGCACAATCAGGTAGCGCCCCAACGTATCGCCTCAGGACGTATCGCCTCAGGACGCATCGCTTCAGGCCGCATCGCCTCGGTGGCCATCGCGCTGGTTACGGCAGCGGGCCTGTTGAGCGCTTGCGCCGATACCGGCCAGAAGCAGAATGTCGGCACCGTGCTTGGCGGCGTCGGCGGCGCAGTTGCTGGCGCCCAGTTCGGCAGCGGCACCGGCCGTCTCGTTGGCGTGGCAGCCGGTACGTTGATCGGCGCTTTGCTCGGCTCAGAGGTTGGCAAGTCGCTTGATCGCGCCGACCATGTCTATATGGAGCGGGCCAATCAGCGCGCCTTCGAATCCACGCCGTCGGGCACGCAAGTCTCGTGGCGCAATCCGGATAGCGGCAATGCCGGCACCGTGGTGCCGCAGCCGGCCTATCAGACCAAGAGCGGCGAATATTGCCGCGAGTTCCAGCAGACCATCACAGTCGGCGGTGAAACCCAGCAGGGTTACGGCACCGCCTGCCGCCAGCCGGACGGCAGCTGGAAAGTGGTGCAGTAAGCAGTTTCAGTCGAAGCGTCTTTATTCTCCCCTTCCCCCCAGACTCAGCGGCGCGTTCCACCCGGACCGCGCCGTCTTTTTTTGCATCGGGACGCGTAGCGATCAGGCTCGCCCGACGATCAGCGCGGCATTGACGCCGCCGAACCCGAAAGCATTGGACATCGCATAATCGATGGCTTTCGGTTTCGCCCGATGCGGCAGCAGGTCGATACCGTCAAAAGCGGGATCGATATTGTCCAGATTGCGTGTCGGCGGCAGCAGATTGTCCCGCACCGCCAGCAAGCTGTAGATCGCCTCTACGGCTCCGGCTGCGCCCAGCAGATGGCCGATGGCGGATTTGGTCGACGACATGGACAAGCCGCTGACGGCATCGCCGAACACGGCTCTGACGGCGGCGATTTCCGCCGCATCGCCCACCGGCGTCGCCGTCGCGTGGGCATTGATGTAGCCGATCTGGCGCGGCTGCAATCCAGCTTGGTTCATCGCCATCTGCATTGCCCGCCTGGCGCCCGCGCCGTCCTCCGGCGGCGCGGTGATATGATGGGCATCGCCTGTGGTGCCATAGCCCACAATGCGCCCGAGAACGGCAGCGCCGCGGCCGCGGGCGTGCTCTTCCGCTTCCAGCACCAGGATGCCGGCGCCCTCGCCCATCACGAAGCCATCGCGCGCGGCATCAAAAGGTCGCGAGGCGCGCGTGGGATCGTTGTTCTGCGCGGTCGCCAGCGCGCGCGCCGCCGCGAAACCGGCAATGCTGACGCGGTCGATGCAGGCCTCGGCGCCACCGGCGATCATCACATCGGCATCGCCCGCGCGGATCAGCCGCGCTGCGTCGCCAATGGCCTGCGCGCCCGCCGCGCAGGCCGTCACCGGACAGCCAAGCGGGCCTTCCAGCCCCCAGGCGATCGAGATATGCCCAGCCGCCAGATTGCCAAGGAAGGAAGGGATGACAAAGGGCGACAGGCGCCGCGGGCCGGATTGCTCGACGGTGCGGGTTGCTGCCGCAATCGCAGGAAAGCCGCCAATGCCGGTCGCAACGATGCAGCCTGCGCGCTGCTTCTCGGTATCGCTGCGCGGCTGCCAATCAGCCTGGCGCATCGCTTCCGCCGCCGCAGCCAGGGCGAAATGAATGAAACGATCCATCTTGCGGCGGTCTTTCGCAGGAGCCGCCTGCTCCGGATCGAAGCCATGCGGATCCCCGGCAATATCAGGCACGATTCCGGCGACCCTCGCGGGCAGGTCGGTGGTGTCAAAAGCCGTGATCGGCCGCAGGCCCGATGCGCCTGCGGTCAATCTGTCCCAATTCGCCGCCACGCCGCTGCCCAGCGGCGTAACCATGCCCATCCCCGTGACCACCACATCGCGCATGTCGCTCTTCCAAAATATGTATATACATGAATTGTAGATACAGTTAAGCCCGTCTTTGCCGCTTTGCAAGGGCCGGGAAACGCGTTATCACCGCTGCATGACGAAAAAACGCGGCGATCCCGCCGATCTTGCTTTTCAGCAGCTTTGCGATCTGGGCTGCACCGGTATGCGGCTGCAGGCGGCCACGCGGCTCGTCATGCAGCTTTACGGTGAGCATCTGGCCAAGGCAGGCCTGAGCAGCCCGCAATTCGCCACGCTTGCCTATTTGACCCGCGACGGCAGCCATTCGGTCAGCAGCCTTGCCGAACTGCTCCATACCGACCAGACCACGCTGACCCGTAATCTCCGCCTGATGGAAAAGCGGGGCCTGATCGCGCAAATGACCGCACCTGAGGATCGCCGCCGCAAGGTGATCCGCATCACCCCGGAGGGCCAGCGGCTGTTCCGCAAGGCGCTGCCGCTCTGGCAGCAGGCCCAGGCCGAGGTGACCAGGCGGCTGGGCCAGACGCAGACGACCCAGCTGAATCGTCAGCTCGATTTCGCTGTGCCGCGGCTGCAGACCTGAACAAGACTGACAAAAACTGACGAGGAGCGCCCGATGCTTTCACCGATATTCGATCTGGAGGTTGAAGTCGCCACGCCGCAATCCATCGGGCGCGGAGAGATGGGCGAGCGCCGCTGCATCCCGATCGCCGGCGGCCGCCTGAAGGGCAAGCTCAACGGCAAGGTGCTGCCGGGCGGCGCGGACTGGCAGGTTCTGCGTCCGGACGGCATGGCCGATCTGGATGCGCATTACATGCTTGTCACCGATGCGGGCGAGCAGATCGAAGTATGGAGCCGTGGCTTGCGGTCAGGTCCGCCCGAGGTGATGGCGCGGCTGGCGCGCGGCGAAAGCGTCGATCCGGCGAGCTACTATTTCCGCACGGCGTTGCGTTTCGAAACTGCTGCGCCGCAGCTGCAATGGCTGGTGCATCGCCTGGCCATCGGCTATGGCGAAAGGCGGCCCGATCAGGTTCTGCTGAAAGTCTACGCGGTCGACTGATTTCAGGCGGATCGATCCCAGTTTGATCGAACTCAGATCGGCCGATCCCAGTCGGGCGGATAGATGCGCAAAACGCCTTGCACCCGTCTGACCTGCCCCTGCGCGTCGCGCTCGGCGGCACCCAAAGCCTCGCGCCGCTCGCCGGGTGCGACGGCATCGGCCAGCCGGAAGACCACACGATCCTTTGCCGCTCCATTGCGCAGACGGCGATAATGCAGGCGCACCAGGTCGCGATCATCGGGGTGGACCTGCTCCAGCAAGCCGGCCAGCGAGGCCGGACAGGATTGCGGCGCCAGTCCGATCAGCCGGTAATACTCGTCCGACCAGGTCATCTGTTCGTCATCGGCATCCCAGCTCCAGCTACCCTGGCAGGCCAGGGCTTGCGCGCCGGCGAAATCCGCCAGCACGGCGCGATGGGCCTGCTCGATCTCGCGACGGCTGGCTTCGGCAGCGGCACGGGCGCGGTCCAGTTCGGCGATCAATTCGGCGTTGCGCAGCCGCAGGGCGATGCCCAGTCTTTCGCGGCGGTAGTTGAGATGCACCCAGATCGCCATGGCAGCCGCCATCACCAATCCGAAGAACGCCATGTAAAGCGCCGAACGCTCGCCCGAGATGAAGGTGCGCGCATAAAGCGGAATGGTCATTGCCGCCATGAAGGCATAGTAGGATGGCAGATGCGTGGTCCGGGTATTAGCGTTGCTGAACGACAATCCGGCCCACACGATCGCCAGCACGGCCTGCAATTCGACATTGCCCGGCGGGAAATACAGCCAGCCCAGCAAGCCCCAGGTCGCTCCGGTAACTGCCGATCCGACGGCGAAATGGCGGCCCCAATAGGCGGCATCGCCAGAACCCTCGCCATAGACGGCGTAGCGCTCGCGCATGCGATCCAGATACCAGGTGCCGAAGGCGTACAGAACCGTGAGGCCGACGATGCTCCACCAGGTGGCGTATTCGTGGAACATCAGGAAGGCGCCGAACAGCATCGGGAACGGCACATAACGGAAGGGGCCGCTCAGATGGTAGAGCCGCTCGATCATCAGGGCATCGATCTGCCGCTCGCGGCCCTCCAGCAGCGAGCCGTCGCCTTCCATCAGCCTGTGCAGCAGCGCTGCCGACATTGCCGGACGGTCGATTTCCGGGCGATCCACGCGGTACTCCCCCCCTTAAGCGACATGCCGCTGTCTTGGCCGTCACCCTGAAGCGATAGCATGATCAGGTTAGCATCGCGTCATTCGCGATGGCCAGCCAAACCGCACTGAGGAAGATGCGCCTTTAGGATAATTCGGCGCGCAGCTTCTGGCGCAGGATGTCGATCGGCTTCAGCTGCCCTTCGACTTCCATATGCCAGAACACCCAGCCATTGCAGGCGCTGGCGCCCATCACATGAGCGCCGACCTTGTGAATCGAGCCGACCGCATCGGCGGTGGCCAGGCTGCCATCGGCGCGCACCTTGGCGGAAAAGCGCCGCGACGGATCGAACAGGACCGTGCCGGGCGCAAGCAGGCCGCGTTCAACCACCCAGCCGAAGGGAATGCGCGGCTCGTCCTTCTTGGAGCGGGTCACTTCCACATCGTCGGGCGAGACCGGCTGCACCGTGCTGATGCGGCGCTCGGCTGCCTTGGCGTAAGTCTTGTCGCGCTCGATGCCGATGAAGCGGCGCCCCAGCCGCTTGGCGACGGCGCCGGTAGTGCCGGAGCCGAAGAAGGGATCGAGGATCACGTCGCCCGGCTTGGTCGATGCAATGATCACGCGATGCAGCAGCGCTTCCGGCTTCTGCGTCGGATGCGCCTTGGCACCGTCTTCGCCGCGCAGCCGCTCCGCGCCCGAGCAGATCGGGATCAGCCAGTCGGACCGCATCTGCAGGTCCTCGTTCAGCGCCTTCATGGCGTCGTAGTTGAAGGTATAACCCTTGGCGTCCTGGCTCTTGGCACACCAGATCAGCGTTTCATGCGCATTGGTAAAACGCTTGCCGCGGAAATTCGGCATCGGGTTGGTCTTGCGCCACACGATGTCGTTCAGCATCCAGAAGCCGAGATCCTGCAGCTGGGCGCCGAGGCGGAAAATGTTGTGGTAGCTGCCGATCACCCAGATCGTGCCATTGGGCTTCAGCAGCCGCCGCGCCGCCTGCAGCCAGGCTTTGCTGAAGGCGTCGTATTCGGCGAAGGAGCCGAACTTGTCCCAGTCGTCGTCGACCGCATCCACCACGGTGTCGTTCGGCCGGCGCAGCTCGCCGGTGAGCTGCAGATTGTAGGGCGGGTCGGCGAAGATGCAGTCGATGCTCTCCGCCGGCAGCCTGTTCATCTGCTCGATGCTGTCGCCCAGCAGGATGCGATCGAGCGGCAGCGCCGGATGAGGAGCGTCGATCCGGGTTTCGCCGGCGGCACCCTTGAGTTTCAGCTTGGTGGTGCGGCGCCGGCTGTCGGGATTGGCGCTCACGAGGCGCAGATGGCCTTTGCGCAGGGCCTTGCGGGCCGGATCATTCAACGTAGAAGCCATTTGCGGGTCCCCCTAAAAAGACCCGCAAGTCATTAGATTCTTTAGGTTATTAAGACGTTAACTCAAGATCTAGAGTCATTTGTTCATGAACAGGCGCAAAACCTAGTCGGTGATGCGGAGAAATGCCGGCAGCCTTCAGTCCGGCATGATGCGCCGGCGTGCCGTAGCCCTTGTTGCTGTCCCAGCCATAAGCGGGATAGCGCAGATGCAGTTTGGCCATCGCGCGGTCGCGGGTGACCTTGGCGATGATGGAGGCTGCGGCAATCGAAATGCTGAGCGCATCGCCATCGACCACCGCGGTTGCGGGACAGCAGAGCTGCTTGGGGCAGTGATTGCCATCCACCAGCGCATGATCGGGCACGACGCGTAGCGCGGTGACGGCGCGGCACATGGCCAGCATGGTCGCGTGGAAGATGTTCAGCCGCGCGATTTCGGCCACTGAAGCGGCGCCGATGCCGACGCGCCCGCGCTCCATGATGCGCCAGTAAAGGTCCTCGCGCTTTTCCGCCGTCAGCTTCTTGGAATCGTCGATGCCGCGCGGCACGCGCTTGCGGTCCAGGATCACCGCGGCGGCCACGACCGGGCCAGCCAGCGGCCCGCGCCCCGCCTCGTCGACGCCGCAGACCACTCCGCCCAGCCGTTTCTCCAGCGTGAAATCCGGCACCGATGCCCTCCTGGCTGCCCTGCTCCGGTCACGATTCGGGATTATATCCGTCGCCCGCTTGCCCGCATCCCGCGCGCTGTGGAAAAGTCGATAAAATGTAAGGAATAAATACAGCCGATTGAGCAGAGCAGAAAGCAGGACAGGAACGACGATGAGCGCGGCACCACAAATCGATCCGGATGGCGAAATCCTCACCCGGCTGGAGGGGACGGTGTTTGTCATCGGACTGAACCGGCCCGCCAAGCTCAATGGCTTCACGCCGAAGATGCTGCGCGAACTGGCTGCCGCCTACACCGCTTTCGAGCAGTCGCCCGAGGCCCGCGTCGCGGTGTTATATGCGGAAGGCCGGCATTTCACTGCCGGCCTTGACCTGCCCAAGGTCGCGCCCTTCATGGGGCAGAAGACGCTGTTCGTCGAACCCGGCCAGATCGATCCGCTCAACAACCTGCCGCCGCTCCGCACCAAGCCGGTAATCGCGGCCGTGCAGGGGATCACCTACACCATCGGCATCGAGCTGATGCTGGCCGCGGATATCGTGGTGGCCTCCAGCGATTGCCGCTTCAGCCAGCTTGAGGTCAGGCGCGGCATCATGGCCACCGGCGGCGCCACCATCCGCATGGTCGAGCGGGCTGGCTGGGGCAATGCGATGCGCTATCTGCTGACGGGCGACGAATTCGACGTCGCCACGGCGCTGCGGCTGGGCTTTGTGCAGGAGGTGACCGAGCCGGGCGGACAGTTCGACGCGGCGATGCGGCTGGCGCAGTCGATCGCGGCGCAGGCGCCGCTGGCGGTCAACGCCACCTTGCGCAACGCGCGGCTCGCCATCGAAGAAGGCCCGGCGGCGGCGGTGGCGGATTTCCAGCCGACGCAGGCGCGCCTGATGGCGACTGAGGATGTGAAGGAGGGCGTTGCCAGCTTCATCGAGAAACGCGTGGCGCGCTTCAAAGGATGCTGATGTCGAAATCCGTTCGAAAGCTTGGCGCCGTCCTGCTGGCGGCGATGCTTGTTTCGCCTGCCATGGCGCCTGCGCCGGTCACGGCGCAGATCTTCATGTCGCCCGATGAAGCCAAGAAGCTCGGTGCGCAGGAGCATCCGAAGATCGTCAAGGAATTCGGCGGCGTCTATGAGGATCCGGAGATCGGCGCCTATGTGGCCAGCATCGCAGGCCGCCTGGCCGGCCAGTCGGGTCAGCCCGCTGGCAGCTTCACCTTCACGGTGCTGAACTCGCCGATCGTCAACGCCTTCGCCCTGCCGGGCGGCTATGTCTATATCACCCGCGGCACCTTGGCTTTGGCCAATAACGAGGCGGAAGCCGCCGGCGTGCTCGGCCATGAAATCGGCCATGTCATCGCCAAGCATTCCGAGCAGCGCTACGACAAGTCCGTCTTCACCAATCTTGGTGTCACTGCCGGCTCCATCCTTGGATCGATCTTCCTCGGTCAGGGGGCAGGCCAGGCCATCGGGCAGATCGGCCAGGTTGCCGGTGGCGCCTATCTCGCCAGCTTCAGCCGCGAGAACGAATTCGAAGCCGATCTCATCGGCGTGCGGCTGCTGGCGCGTGTGGGCTATGCGCCCGATGCGCAGGCGGCCTTTCTGCAAAGCCTGAGCGACTACAGCGATCTCGCCACCAAGATGGCGGGTGCGGCAGGCCAGGATCGCACGATGGATCTTTTCGCCACCCATCCGCGCGGGCCGGATCGCGTCCGGGCCGCCATCGAGGAAGCGCGCGCCTATCCGACCGACCCGATCTATCGCCGCGACATCTATCTCGACCGCATCGACGGCATGATCTATGGCGACGACCCGAAGGAAGGCGTGGTGCGGGGCAACACCTTCGTGCATCCGGATTTGCGCCTAAGCTTTTCGGTGCCGGAAGACTGGCGGATTTCGAATACCTCGCAGGCCGTGATCGCCAGCCACAGCAACGGCCAGATGCAGTTCGATCTGGAGCGTGACAAGAAGAAGGTGCAGGCCTCGCGCAGTGCGCTCGATTACCTGACGCGCTACTGGGTGCCGAATCTGCGTCTGCAGAATACCGAGTCGATCACCGTGAACGGCATGCCGGCGGCGACCGGCTCGGCGCGGGTGCAGAGCAAGTCGGGCGGCACCGTTGATGTGCGTTTCGTCGCGGTCGGCTTTCCCACCGACGAAATCATCCGCTTCGTCATCATCGCCCCGGCCGGGGGTCTCAGCAAGATCGAGGCGACGATGATCAAAAGCGTGAATACGCTGAAATTCCTTTCCGAGTCGGAAGCGAAAGCCGTGCAGCCGCTGCGGCTGCGCGTCGTGAGCGTGAAACCCGGCGATACGGTGGAGAAGCTGGCCGAGAAGCTGCCGCTGTCGCGGTTCAAGCTGGAGCAGTTTCGCGTGCTCAACGGCCTGCGCGAGGGCGAGACGATCAAGCCCGGCGAACGCGTGAAGATGATTGAATAAGCAAAAGCATCTGCCGCGCATCCACGATGCGCCAATGTTCAAGATGAGACAAGATGAGAGCTGTGCCCGGCGATCCTAACTGGCCGGCGTGCCGCCTTCCCGCTGCAGGTCCGCGATGTCGGCCAGCCGCCGGCGCAGGCGTTTGAGCGCCTGATGCTCCAGCTGGCGGACACGCTCCTTGGAAATGCCGAGCTTCATGCCCAATCGCTCAAGCGTGACGGCTTCTTCGTTGAAGAAGCGCGCCTTGACGATGACGCGCTCACGTTCGGGCAGAGCGGCGACGGCTTCGCCGACCCAGCGGGCGCGAAGGCGCGTGTCACGCTGCGCCATCGTGGTCTCTTCCGGATTGGGCCGTTCATCCACCAGCAGGTCCTGCCAGGCGGCTTCGCCATCCTCGCCCACCACGGCATTCAGCGAGCGGTCCGAAGCCGCCAGCCGGCTTTCCATATGGACAACATCGCTCTCGCTGACATTGAGCTGATGCGCCAGCTTGCGGCGGCCTTCCGCAGTCAACGCTTCATGCCCGCCGCGCTCGATCTTGGCGCGCAGGCGGCGCAGGTTGAAGAACAGCGATTTGTGCGCTGCAGTCGTACCTGTACGGACGATCGACCAGTTGCGCAGCACGAAATCCTGAATCGCTGCCCGAATCCACCAGGCCGCATAGGTGGCAAAGCGCACTTCACGCTCCGGCTCGAAGCGGGCCGCAGCCTGCATCAATCCGAGATTGCCTTCCTGAATCAAATCGTTGAGCGGTAATCCGTAATGCCGGAAGCGCACGGCGGTGGAGATCACCAGACGCATATGCGGTGCAACAAGTTTATGCAGCGCGGTCTGGTCCTGACGGTTGCGCCAGCGTTTCGCGAGCGCCGCTTCCTCACTGGGCGACAGCAGCGGCAGCCGCATGGCGCGCCGCACAAAAGCCCGGTCACTGGCATCGGAAGAGGCGGCATTGGGACGATCTGGAACCATGGCAAGAGCCATGGTTAGCGAAGTTTAAGACGGAATTAGGGCAAAGCGTCCGCTCACGCGGATGTGTTCGCCATTTTCTGCACCGGTGCACGCCAGCGTCCGGCTGTGTTGCACGCGAGAAAGCGGCTTACCTTTCCATCCGGGCCGCATAGCGGTAGCGCAAGCCGCTGCCATGATTCCACTGAGACATGCGGCGGCGGATAATGCAGGCTGAAGAAGGCTTCCTGGCGCAGCCAGGCCACCCGATACAGCGCGCGAAAAAACACCGACATGTAATTGCCGCCGTCGATATCCGACACGCAGCGTCCGGTCATGTCCCGGCCATAGGTTTCCGCGACCTTGGTGCCGTAAAGACGGAACCGGCCGTCCCAGCCGTCGTCCAGCATATCGATCAGGACCACATGCCCCAAGGCAGGCTTCAGGTCGAAAGGCGAAATGTCGCTGGCTTTCGGGATACCCCTATCGGCTTTGAGCGAATGCCAATACTCCACCAGGAAGCGGATCGGCTTGCTCATCATTTCCGTAACGGTTGGGGACCATTGCAGGGTTTCAAGACGAGCGCCATGCGCCCTGAGATACGTCTCGATGCGGGAGATTTTGTCGGCCATCAGCCAGGCCGCCAAATTCTCCATATCCCCAGATGCCATGAGGGCATGCTAACGGGGGAAAACCGCCACGCCAATGGCCAGTGCAGGCTTAAAAATGCCCGTTTCCAATGAACCAAATGAATGATCAGATGGCGAAGCTTTCCACGATGGCACCGTCCAGCGAGAAGCAGGCGACGTTCAGCGGCCCGCCAAATCCGGCGCCGCCATCAAGACAGCAGGTAAAGGCATCGAGATGCGCGCCCTCACCGCGCGGATTGCAGCCGCTGATGACGCGGCGGAAGCCGGCATAGGGCTGTGAGAGATTGCGGAATGACGGCGAGCCCCACCACAGATGATCCGATTGCGATGCAAGCGGAATATTGGGATCGATGCCGGCATGGACGAACAGCAATTCGCCGCCGGCGGTGAAGGCAGCGCGGCGCAGGCTGCCGAACAATTCGTCATGGCCGGGATGGCGGCGGATGGTGGCGCGCAGGCCATTGGTCCAGCGGCTGATGCTCAGCGCGCCTTCGCGCAGCACCGCCTGCGCCTGGCGAGGCTCGACATCATAGGCGCGCAGCATCGGCTCCAGCCCATGACGCAGCATCCAGTCGAGCACCTCGCCGGGGCCGGAGGCGAACTGAATCTGCAGCAGCTTGCGCCACATCTCCTCCTGCGCACCGCGCAGATAGACGATGTCCTCCGGCTCCACGCCGGGCAGGCAAAGGAAGTCGCGGCGGAACGCCAGCAATTCGTCCAGCGTCGCAATGGTGGCCTGGCCATGGCCGATGAGATTGCCGAGATAGACCAGGCGGTCGCCCGGCAAAAGGCGCGCGGCCAGTTCCGAATGCGCTTCGCGCAGGCGGCCCACTTCGGCATGGATCGCAGCCACGGCCCAGATGCGGCGGGCATGGCGCAGGACCGAAAAAACCTCGGAATCGGTGGGCAGCGCCGGACGCGGTGCGGCATTGGACGCTGCGGCGCCAATGGACGGAGAGGAGCTTGGATGCGGCGCGGACAAAGTCTCTAACGAATCGGGCCAATAAGCGGGTCCCGAAGGCGAATGCTAACGAAGCCCTAGGGGAAAACGAAGTGAAAACCGAAGCGGCGGCGCCAAAAGCCGTGTGATCTTTTTGCGCCGCCGGACGCGCCGGATTTGAGGCCGCTTAGGCCGCCTTCAGAATCTTCTCCAGCTTCTTGGTCGCGGTCTCTTCGTCGATCCGCTCCACGGCCGCCAGCTCACGCATCAGGCGGTCCAGCGCCGATTCATAAATCTGCCGTTCCGAATAGCTCTGATCCGGCTGGCCGGCGTTGCGGTGCAGGTCGCGCACCACCTCGGCGATCGAGACCGGATCGCCGGAATTGATCTTGGCTTCGTATTCCTGGGCGCGGCGGCTCCACATGGCGCGCTTGATGCGGGCACGACCCTTCAGAGTCTCAAGGGCCGTGCGCATCTTCTGCGGCGAGGACAGCTTGCGGATGCCGACCGAGGCCACCTTGGACAGCGGCACGCGCACGGTCATCTTGTCGCGCTCGAATTCGACGACCATGAGGTCGAGCTCGAACCCGGCGATCATCTGACGCTCGATGCGCAAAATCTTGCCCACGCCATGGGTGGGATAAACGACATAATCGCCGGCGGCGAAATCGACTTTCACTTTTGCAGGTACTGGCTTGAGTTGCACGACTTTACTACTGGGTTGCTGGGGTTTGGGGTCCATCGCCGCCGGACGCACCGGCTGCGGCAATGGACGGCTCGGCGGAGCCGAAACGGCAAGCGGCTTCGACGGCGGCGTCGGCTTGGCGGGCGCAGCCGCCTTGGCCGCTGACGCGGCAGAGGCCTTGGCGGGCTTCGCGGCGGGCGCGGCCGAGGCTTGGGTCTTGGTGGCCTTCACAGCAGCGGCGGTCTTCGCCGGCTTGGTTTCGGTTTTCTTCCTGGCGGTCTGGCTGGAGGCCGGGGCGGTGGCCTTGACAGACTTGGCGGCAGCTTTCGGAGCCGGCTTGGCGGCGGTTTTCGCCGGGGCCTTCTGCTTTACGGTCGCGGGCTTCTTGGCCGCCGCGGCACGCGCGGCCGGCTGCTTGGTCTTGGCCGGCTTGGCTTTGCTGGCTGCGGCAGTCTTTGCCTTGGCTGGGCTCTTGGTCTTGGCTTTTTTCACTGGCCACCCTCGCTTCGTAACACGCCACCGTCAAAATAGACGACGAATACTTGCCGTTCAGGCTCGACGAGAACCTGGGGGCAGACAAGTTTAAGTCGTAACTTCCTGTCGGATGCAACCCGGAGTCATTTTGATCCAGAAGCCACCCAGCTCGTCCGGCGGCAATCCTGCGGACGAGGCTAAAAATTACAGATTAAATATACCCTAAAACTGCGCTTATGGACAGCGGCCAGCAGGACGCGAAACCGCCCAACAATACGCGCAGAGATAGAAATCTGTCCTTATGGGGCAGATGCTGGGTTACTTCGTCGTGCCCTCGCCAGGCTTCGGGCTGAAATATTTCTCGAATTTCCCGGGCACGCCCTTCCAGGAATCGGCATCGGCCGGGGGCTCGCCCTTGCGGGTGATATTGGGCCACTGGCTTGCATATTCCCGGTTCAGCTCCACCCAGGCCTCGGTCCGGCTATCGGTGTCCGGCAAAATGGCCTCGGCCGGGCATTCCGGCTCGCAGACGCCGCAGTCGATGCATTCGTCCGGATGGATCACCAGCATGTTCTCGCCAACATAGAAGCAGTCGACGGGGCAAACCTCGACGCAGTCCATGTATTTGCACTTGATGCACTGTTCGGTCACCACATAGGTCATTGGCTGAGAACCTTGGCTGACGGCTGATGAACGCTACCGGAATATATGGGGCAGCAGCGGCTCGTCGGGTAGCACAGCGACTACAGAGGGTCAATCTTTGCCGCCGCGGTCCGCTGTCGCAGCGTCATCCTCGCCGCGCTGAGGCGGGATTTCGACATATGTCGCCTGTGCTTCCGGCGCGGGGCCGCGGCGAAGCGGCAAACGCGTTATCTGCACCACGCGCACGCCGCCGGGCAGCGGCAGGGTCAGAACGTCGCCGATCCGCACCTGCGCATGCGTCTTGTCGATGACGCGGCCATTGATGCGGATGCGTCCTTTCTCGGCAAAACTTTGTGCGATGGCGCGTGACTTGCAAAACCGCGCCATCCAGAGCCACTTGTCCAGCCGCAGCGCGGTCTGGGAGGAAGACTGAGAAGAAGAAACCTCACCCATGCGGCCGGTAGTATAGCGCGCGCCGGCGCGCCCCGTCAGGCCGGTCGGGCAGCCACCTGCCTGGTCGTTGCAATCAGCCAGCCGACCACGGCGCGCAAGGCCTCGATACGGCTGGCGCCGGCCTGCCGCTTCTCGCGATACAGCGCGAGCTGCTGCGCGGCCGAGGTGCCGCGGACGAGGATCTGCCGGGCATGGGCGACTTCGGGGATGCAGCCGAGCGCGGCGGCATCTTCCTCGATCAGGCGCAGGATATCCTCGATCACGTCGGCGAACGGCGTGATGCGCTTGTTGTTGATGTCGATCAGGCCTTCGCTGGTGCCGTTGCGCTGGGCGCGCCAGCGGTTTTCCTCGATCAGCAGCCGGGTATGATTGCGCCAGGTGGCGTTGATGTCCGGCCGCCGCTGCAGCGCCCGCGCCAGGCAGCGATACAGCGCCGCGATGCACAGCGTATCTTCCAGATGGGTGCAGGAATCGGCGATGCGCAGTTCCAGCGTGGGAAAGCGTAAAGAGGGACGGATCGACCACCAGATATGGGTGGCATCCTCGATCACACCGGCCGAGACAAGCGTGTCGACATAGCCGTTGTAATCGGCAAGATCGGGGAAGAATTCCGGAATGCCGGTGCGCGGCAGTTCATCGTAGGCCGCCAGGCGATAGCCCATCAGTCCCGTCGTATGCTTGCGCCAGAACGGCGAGGAGGTGCTCAGGCCCAGCAGCACCGGCAGGAACGGCAGGATGCGGTTCATCACATCCAGCCGCTGGTGCGGATCGGCGATCTCCACATGGACATGCATGCCGCACAGCATGTTGCGGCGTGCCAGGATTTTCAGATCGTCGGCGATCTTGTGGTAGCGCGGCTTGTCGGTCGGCTCCTGCTCCGACCATTCCGCCAAAGGATGCGTGCCCGCGGCAAACAGCGCCATGTCGAATTCCGCAGTGGCCTCGGCCAGGGATTGGCGGCAATGCCGCAGGGCCTTGCGGGCATCTTCCAGCGAGCGGCAGATCGGCGTCGCGACCTCGATCTGCGATTGCAGCAGTTCCGTCTGCACCTGGTCGCCCAGCGCTTCCTTGCAGCGCCGCATTAATGCCTTCGGCATGCGCGGCACTGCATTCTTGGTTTCGGCATCGGCGAGGAAATACTCTTCCTCGATGCCGATCGGATAAGCGTCGGACATAAATGGCCCCCGTTTCTTTTGGCCTAGTATAGGCGGACTGGCGGACGAACGCGCCGCAGCCATGACGGCTGAATGCGGCAGCGATGTGGCGAATGGATTGTTTCCGCTGCCTCTCCTGCGGGAAATACCGCCCGTTCAGACCTAGGCCGCCAATTCGATCGGCAGCAGGTGATCACCGTCACGCAGGCGCTGCCTCCTGCCTTTGCCGCCAGCGCGGCGCCGGCTGGCCGCTGGCGCCGCCCGTGCTGGTGCGATAGATTTGCAACTATGACAGACCGTCAACGTACCTTGATCCTCACCGGCGCCAGCCGCGGTATCGGCCATGCCACTGTGAAGCGCTTTTCCGCCGCCGGCTGGCGCGTCTTCACCGTTTCGCGTCAGCCCTTTTCCGAACATTGCCCCTGGGAGGGCGGCGCCGAGAGCCATGTGCAGATGGATCTGGCCGATATCGACCAGCTGCCGGCCGCCATCGAGGCGCTGAAAAAGCGCCTGCCGGACGGCAAGCTCGATGCGCTGGTCAACAATGCGGCAATCTCGCCCAAGGGGCCGGGTGGTTCGCGCCTTGGCGTGCTCGACACCGACTTCGGCACGCTGATGAAGGTCTATAACGTCAATCTTTTCTCGGTGGCGATGCTGGCCCGCGGCTTCTTCAACGAACTGAAGGCCGCGCAAGGTTCCATCGTCAATGTTACCTCAATTGCCGGCAGCCGCGTGCATCCCTTTGCCGGCATGGCCTATGCCACCTCCAAGGCGGCATTGGCGGCGCTGACCCGGGAAATGGCCTGGGAATTCGGACCGCATAACATCCGCGTCAATGCCATTGCTCCGGGTGAGATCGATACTTCTATTCTCTCGCCGGGTACCGACGAGATCGTGCGGCGGGAAATCCCGATGCACCGGCTCGGCAAGCCCGAGGAAGTGGCCTCAACCATCTACTTCCTCTGCACGCCGACTTCGTCCTATGTGAATGGTGCCGAAATTCACATTAACGGCGGCCAGCACGTCTAGATTCCCTGCAAGCCCTTGTGGTTTTAATTTAGGTGGATTAGCGTGAAGCACAGTCCGGCCGCGTGATTTCCCTGCGGCTGGCCATAAGCCGGACGAGGGCATGCTGAAGGGCAAACGCATTCTGCTGGTGATTTCGGGCGGCATTGCTGCCTACAAATCGCTTGAGCTGATCCGCCGCCTGCGCGAGCGCGGTGCCAGCGTGCGCTGCGCCATGACCAAGGCGGCCGAGCAATTCGTCACGCCCCTGAGCGTCTCGTCGCTGAGCGGCGAGAAGGTCTCCACCGATATTTTCTCGCTGACCGACGAAGCCGAGATGGGACATATCGAGCTGTCCCGCGACGCCGATCTGGTCGTGGTCGCCCCGGCGACCGCCAATATTCTCGCCCGTATGGCCCAGGGCCTGGCCGACGACATGGCCACGACCCTGCTGCTGGCCACCGACAAGCCGATCCTCGTCGCGCCGGCAATGAATGTCCGCATGTGGCTGCATCCGGCCACCCAGCGCAACGTCGAACAGCTCAAACAGGACGGCGTGGCCTTCGTCGGACCAAACGACGGCGAGATGGCATGCGGCGAATATGGCCCCGGCCGCATGGCGGAGCCGCTGGAGATCGTTGCCGCCATCGAGGCGCAGTTCGGCAAGCCGCTGCCCAAGCATCTCATGCTCGTGCAGCCGCCGCCTGCGCAAAGCCTGAAGGGCCGCAAGGTGATCGTCACCTCCGGGCCGACGCATGAGCCGATCGATCCGGTGCGCTATATCGCCAACCGTTCCTCGGGCAAGCAGGGCCATGCCATCGCTGCCGCCCTGGCTGCGCGCGGCGCCGAGGTGATCCTGGTCACCGGCCCGGTCAGTCTGCCCGATCCGCCGGGCGTGAAGACGATCCATGTGGAAGCGGCGCGCGACATGTTTTCCGCCTGCTTCCTCAACCTGCCGGCCGATGCCGCGATCTTTGCCGCCGCGGTGGCGGACTGGCGCGTCGCCGTCGAAGCATCACAGAAGCTGAAGAAGACCAGCGATACGCCGCCGACGTTGCGGCTGGCGGAGAACCCGGACATTTTGCGCGCCATCGCCACCACGGACGCCAAGCGCCGCCCCACGCTGGTCGTCGGCTTTGCCGCCGAGACCGAGAATGTCGTCGCCTATGCGAAGAAGAAGCTGGCTTCGAAAGGCTGCGACTGGATCGTCGCCAACCATGTCGGCGAGGGATCGGATACCTTCGGCGGCGACAGCAACAGGGTGCATCTGGTGCGCCAGGATGGCGTGGAAGACTGGCCGCGCATGAGCAAGGCGGAGGTCGCAGCGCAGCTGGCGGATCGCATCGCTGCCTTCTTTAGCGAATCCGCTCCGGTCGTGAAGCTCACAAAACCGAAAATCAGCAAAGGACGCTCCTGATGACCCGACCGGTACCCCTGCATGTACCGATCAAGCGCCTGCCCCATGCCGAGGGACTGCCGCTGCCGGCTTACGCCACGCCGGATTCCGCCGGCCTCGATCTGCTGGCCGCGATCTCCGAGCCGATCACCTTGCAGCCGGGCGAACGCCGCCTGGTGCCGACCGGGCTGGCCATCGCCGTGCCGCCGGGTTTTGAGGCGCAGGTGCGGCCCCGTTCCGGCCTTGCGCTGAAACATGGCGTCACCGTGCTGAACGCACCAGGCACCGTCGATGCCGATTACCGCGGTGAGGTCGGCGTCGTGCTGATCAACCACGGGCAACAGCCTTTCGTCATCAATCGCGGCGAACGCATCGCGCAGATGGTCGTCGCCGCCTATAGCCGCGTCGACTGGGTCGAGGCGGCCGAACTGCCGGAGACCCAGCGCGGCGCCGGCGGCTTCGGCTCGACCGGCACCGCCACGCCCGCGGCGAAAGCAGCCACAGGAGACTGAACCTCATGCTGAAATGCACGCGACGCACCATGCATGCCCTCGAAGCGGTGGTCGACATCGCTTTCCATGCCCGCCCCGAGCCGGTGCAATCGAAGGACATCGCGGCTCGCCAGGGCGTGCCGCAGCGCTATCTCGAACAGGTAATGCAGCATCTGGTGCGCAACGGAATCCTTAAAGGCGTGCGCGGCCCGCGCGGCGGCTACACGCTGGCCCGCGAACGCCGGCGCATCACGGTGGGCGAGGTCATCCGCATCGTTTCCGAACTGGACGCCGATAGCGAGGACAGCTTCGCTGCCGGTTCCGATCTTGGCCGCCGCACCGTGCAGCCGATCTGGGAAGAGTGTCAGGCGGCAGTGATGGCCAAGGTCGACAAGATCACGCTTGAGGATTTGTGCAACCGCGCGGAACAGTCCGGCCTCGCCGCCGAGCTCGAGACGGCCGACTTCGCGATCTGATACTGGCCGCCTGAGTGGACCCCTTGAGCCAGGCGTGCCGCGCGGCAGCTAAAACCCAGGGGCAAGGCGTCATCGCCGCCCTGGATATGGGCTGTCGCGGAAACGACGCCATCGGCCTAACGGAAGAAACCGCCATAACGGAAGAAACAACTGGATAACGCATCGGAGGAATCATGACCCAAGCGCGCCCGAATATCGCCCGAGCCCCCAACCCACCGCGCGGTCGCGTCTACAACTCGATCGTCGACACGATCGGCGCGACGCCGCTGGTGCGCATCAATCGCCTGGCGCAGGAAGCCGGCGCCAAGGCCGATCTGCTGGCCAAGCTGGAATTCTTCAACCCGCTGGCCTCCGTGAAGGACCGCATCGGCATCGCGATGATCGAGGCGATGGAAAACAGCGGCAAGCTCAAGCCCGGTGCCACCATTGTCGAGCCGACCTCGGGCAATACCGGCATCGCGCTGGCCTTCGTCGCCGCGGCAAAAGGCTATCGCCTGATCCTGGTGATGCCGGAAAGCATGTCGCTGGAACGGCGCAAGATGCTCAAGTTCCTCGGCGCCGAACTGGAACTGACGCCGGCGCCGCTCGGCATGAAGGGGGCCCTGGCCCGTGCCGATGAATTGCTGAAGGAAATTCCCGGTGCGGTGATGCCGCAGCAGTTCGAGAACCCGGCCAATCCGGACATCCATCGCAGCACCACGGCGGAAGAGATCTGGACCGATACCGAGGGCAAGGTCGATGTGGTGATTTCCGGCGTGGGCACCGGCGGCACGCTCACCGGTGTCGGCAGCGTGCTCAAGCAGCGCAAGCCGGGCCTGCGCATGGTGGCAGTCGAGCCGGAGGACAGCCCGGTCATCTCCGGCGGCAAGGCCGGCCCGCATAAGATTCAGGGCATCGGCGCGGGCTTCATCCCGGGCAATCTCGACACCAAGCTGATCGACGAAGTCATCACGATCGGCAACGAGACGGCGTTCGAGACCTCGCGCCGTCTGGCCAGGCTGGAAGGCATTCCGGCCGGCATCTCGTCTGGCGCGGCGATGGCGGCGGCGCTTGAAGTCGCCTCGCGCCCTGGCATGGAAGGCAAGACCGTGGTGGTGATCATCCCGTCCTTTGCCGAACGTTACCTGTCGACGGCTCTGTTCGACGGTCTCTGAGCAGGCAGCGGCGACATGGTGTTCTCCCAGGAGGAACTGGAGCGCTATGCTCGCCATGTGATCCTGCCGGAGATCGGCGGGGCCGGGCAGCAGAAGCTGAAGAATGCCCGCGTGCTGGTGATCGGCGCCGGCGGGCTCGGCTCTCCCATGCTGCTCTATCTGGCCGCGGCAGGTGTTGGCACGATTGGCATCGTCGACGACGATACCGTGTCGCTGTCGAACCTGCAGCGCCAGGTGGCGCATGACACGACGCGGATCGGCACGCACAAGACCGAAAGCGCCGCCATCGCCGTGGCGAGCCTCAATCCGCATGTCCGCGTCATCGAGCACACCTTGCGGCTGACCGAGGAGAATGCCGAGAAGATTTTTGCCGGCTATGACATCGTCGCCGATGGCAGCGACAATTTCGACACCCGCTTCCTCGTCAACGACACCTGCTACCGCCTCAAGAAGACCTTGGTCACGGCGGCGATCCTGCGCTTCGATGGACAGCTTTCCACCTTCAAGGCGCATCTTGGCGCGCCGCATCCCTGCTATCGCTGCGTCTTCCCCGAACCGCCGCCGCCCGGCAGCATTCCGGCCTGTTCCGAAGCCGGCGTGCTCGGCGCTCTGGGTGGCGTGATGGGCAGTCTGCAGGCGCTCGAGGTCGTAAAAGAGATTCTCGATCTGGGTGATAGCCTGTCGGGCCGGCTGATGCTCTACGACGCGCTGCGGGGCGATTTCCGCACGGTGCGGCTGCGCCGTGATCCGCATTGCCGGACCTGCGGTCACTGAACCGCGCAGCATCGCACCCGGTTTCGCTTCCCAAGCACTACGACTAACGAACCATCGACGCTGCCGTCACGAATGCCATAGTATGCTTTCATATCCGAGACGCGAAATACGCGCTCGAAAAGGGGGGCATAACAAAAGGCATGAGAGCAGTCGAAGAGGCTGGCCTATCCGGCGAGGAGCAGACCGCACCTCCGGGCATCTGGCCCACTTTCAGCGACCCGCGCTTCATTACGTTTCTGCGCTGCTGGGCGGAACGCCGCCGCGGCCTGATGCAGCCGCGCAGCAGCATCGATCCCGCCACCATCAAATCCTGCCTGCCGCATGTATGGCTGATCCAGCATCGCCGGCAGGAAGGCGATTTCATCTGCACGCTGGCGGGCGAAAAGGTCAACGAAGCCTGGGGCCAGAGTGTCATCGGCAAACCGCTGACCACCTTCATGCCGTCCGATTACGCCGAAAGCTGCGTAAGCCAATACCGCGAAATCATGCAGCGCCCGGCGCTGCTGGTGAGCCGGCGGCGCATCAACCCGCTGAAGCGATCAGAGAAGGCAGCCGAGCGCCTGGTCGCGCCGCTCAGCGATGACGAGGGCCGGCCCTACGGCGTGTTCGGCATGACCTTGTACTATTTCGATCCGGTCACCCAGGCCCGCGACGTGGTGGACGTGACGGGCGAGACATTGTTCTACAACTGTGCGGATCTACCCAACGGCTTGCCGGGCTGAACGCTGAAAGCTCCGGTTGCAGCTCGACGGCCGTTTGCGCGTGACATAGCATGGCGAGGAATGGACGCACGGCGGAATGATATCGGTGGGGCGGCCGATGGCAGGATCGGGCCGCCGGGCCGCTGGCCGTCATTCAGCGATCCCCGGTTTCGTCTCTTCCTGCGCCACTGGGCCGAACGCCGTGTCGGGCTGGTTGTCCCGCGCAGCGCCATCGATCCGGCCGCGCTGAAGCCATGCCTGCCATATGTCTATCTGATGCGCTATGACCCGGCCTTCGATACCTTCATCTGCACCCTGTCGGGCGAACTGGTAAACCAGGCCTGGGGCACCACCCTGATGGGCAAGCGGCCGCACGACTTCATGCCAGCCAGCAGCGCCGCCCTGGCGAATGAGATCTACCGCCGCATCGTCCTTACCCCCATCCTGCATGTCGGGCATCGCCATTCCGGGTCGCCGGACGTGCCGGTAAAGGCAGCCGAGCGCCTGGTCGTGCCGCTCAGCGACGCCGATGGCCGCCCTTATGGGCTGTTCGGCCTGTCGGTCTATCATTTCGACCCGATAGCGGAGGCCACCTACGCCCCGCATGTCGGCAGCAACTTCACCGAATATTTCTGCGCCGATCTGCCGGCCGACCTGCCGCCGGAATGACGCAAAAGCCGCCCCCTGCGGCGGAATGTCGCAGCTTGTGGCAGCCGTTCGGCATGGCGGGTTCAGGTGAAAACGGCCGCCGGACCGCGAACGGGAATAGGTGATAAAAACCCTGCATTTACAAAGGGGTTGATTTGGCAGATGCAAATAATTCGCAAGTTTGCCGGGGCGGCGGCACTGCTTGACTGGGTAAACCGCTGTTTCTATGGTGCCCCCGCTTTCTGGGGGGCGGCTGCTCTGCGGCGCCGGAGTGTCTATGGCTGATCAAGATCATCCGCCGAAACCAGAAGACGGACCCCCAAGGTCCGATGCCGACGCCCTTGCCCGCCTGGGCCGCGACCTGGAAACGGTGCGCGAGCGCAAGGCGGCCGAGAATGCCAAGCGTCGACCCGATGCCGATCCCCGCTCCATGCGGCAGGTCGGCAAGGCCTGGTCGCTGGCAATCGAAATGGTGGCGGCGGTGGTGGTGTCGCTGTTCATCGGCTGGTGGGTCGACCGCTGGTTCGATACGGCACCCTGGGGGTTGCTGGGATTCATTCTGCTGGGCGTCGCTGCCGCTTTGTGGTCGGCGATCCGCACGGCGATGCTGATGCAGGCGCAGCAGCAGGCGGATAACGCCGCTGAGGCTGCCGGGAAGAACAAGGAAAGGGATTGAACGTGGCCGCCGAGTCCCATAGCCCGCTCGAGCAATTCAAGATCAAGTGCCTTGCCCTTTGCGGCGAAGGCGGCGAGCTGCAGGCCTATTCCTTCACCAATTCCTCGCTGTTCATGGTGCTGGCCGTCATCGGCGCCACGCTGCTGATGGTCTACGGCATGCGCCAGCGCAGCCTGGTGCCGGGCCGCCTGCAGTCGGTGGCCGAGCTGTCTTATGAATTCGTCGCCAACATGGTGCGCGAGAATGTCGGCACCAACGGCCGGCAGTATTTCCCGTTCATCTTCACGCTGTTCATGTTCATCCTGTTCTCGAACATGCTCGGCATGGTGCCCTACAGCTTCACGGTCACCTCGCACATCATCGTCACCTTCGCGCTCGCCATCGTGGTCTTCCTCGGCGTGACGCTGATCGCGATTGCCCGCAACGGCATCCATTTCTTCACGCACTTCATGCCGGCTGGCGTGCCGCTCTGGCTCGCGCCGGTGATCATCCCGAT
Organism: uncultured Ferrovibrio sp.; assembly: GCF_937960835.1. Taxonomy (GTDB): domain Bacteria; phylum Pseudomonadota; class Alphaproteobacteria; order Ferrovibrionales; family Ferrovibrionaceae; genus Ferrovibrio. The sequence continues at coordinate 18,428 of NZ_CALGPC010000016.1, read as the reverse complement.
CGAGATCATTTCCTACCTGTCGCGCCCGATCTCCCTCAGCCTGCGTCTCGCCGCCAACATGCTGGCGGGCCACACCACGCTGAAGGTCTTCGCCGGCTTCGTCGTTTCGATGATCGGCATGGGCGGCGTGCTCTCGGCCAGCGGCATCCTGCCGCTGATCATGGTCACCGCGCTCACCGCGCTCGAATTCCTGATCGCCTTCCTGCAGGCCTACGTCTTCTCGATCCTGACCTGCCTGTATCTGAGCGAAGCGGTCAACATGGAGCATCACTGAGATCGCGGATCTCAGGACGGCGTAATCCAGTCAGTTCAACCAACGAGACAGTAAACCCAAGAAAGGATGAGTATCATGGATCTTGCTTCTGCGAAGATGATCGGTGCCGGCATTGCGGCGATCGGCATGGGCGGTGCGGCGATCGGCGTGGGCCTGATCTTCGCGAACTTCCTGAACGCTGCTCTGCGCAACCCGGGCGCTGCTCCGAAGCTGTTCGGTAACCTGATGCTGGGCTTCGCCGTGACCGAAGCGCTCGGCATCTTCGCCCTGCTGATCGCGCTGCTGATCCTGTTCGTCTGAGTTAAATGCCTCAGCTCGAAACAGCCACCTTCCTGCCGCAGCTCGTTTGGCTGCTGATCACCTTTGTCCTGCTCTATGTGCTGATGGCAAAGGTGGCGCTGCCGCGCGTGGCTGCGGTCATCGACGAGCGCAAGCGCCGCGTCGATCACGATCTGGAAGAGGCGGCTCGGCTGAAGCGCGAAACCGAAAAGGCCATCGCCGAATATGAGCAGGCGCTGGCCCAGGCCCGCAGCAAGGCGCAGGCGATAGCCGGCGACACCCGCGCGAAGATTGCCGCCGATGCGGCGGCGTCCCGCGCCAAGGTGGAAGCCGAGATCGCCGAGCAGACCAAGGCGGCGGAAGCCCGCATCCAGGCGGCCAAGCAGCAGGCGCTCGCCTCGCTGCAATCGGTCGCGGCGGCTGCGGCGGCTGATGTGGTTTCGCGCTTGAGCGGCGCGGCGCCGGCGGCAGATGCGGTGGAAGCCGCGGTCGCGCAGGCGCTGGCCAAGCAGCGTGGCTAGGCCAAAAGAGGGAAGACCATGTTTCATGATCCTACCTTCTGGGTGCTGGTCGGCTTCGTTGCCTTCTTCGCCCTGATCTTCTGGCTCAAGGTGCCGGGCAAGCTCGGCACCCAGCTGGACGAACGGGCCGCCAAGATCCGCCAGGAACTGGAGCAGGCCGAGAAGCTGCATCAGGAAGCGCAGCATCTGTTCGCCGAGTATCAGCGCAAGCAGCGCAACGCCCTCAACGAAGCCGCCGAGATCGTTGCGGCGGCTGAGGCCGAGGCGAAGGCGCTGATCAAGCAGACCGAGGCCGAATTGGCCGCGAGCTTGGAACGCCGCCGCAAGCAGGCGGAAGACAAGATCGCCCAGGCCGAGAAGCTCGCTGTGCAGGAAGTGCGCGATACCGCCGTCGAGGTGGCCATCGCCGCGGCCGGCCAGGTGCTGACGCAGTCGCTGCAGGGTCCGGCTGCCGCCGCCCAGATCGATCGCGCCATCGGCGACGTCAAGGCCAAGCTGCACTAAGCGCCATTTCCAGTCTGGATAAGCAAAGGGCCGCGGTTTCAGACCGCGGCCCTTTTTTTGCTGCCGATTTCTTTTTTTGCCGCCCGCTCAGTCGATGACGCGGCAATAGACCCGGTACAGGCGGATGATCTTGGCGTCCATGGCGCTGATGCGGATCGCCCAATGCTCGCCTTCTGAAATGACCCAGTCGCGCTCGTTCGGATCGGCGTTCTTGCCCTTCGCTTTCACCTCCGCGGCATATCTGGCGAAAGACTCGATCACCGCGCTTTTCAGCTCGTGGGTGACATCTTCCATGTAGCAGACGATGAAATTCAGGCTTTCCAGTTCCGCCTGCAGGCCTTCCGGCGTCAGCAGATGCGGCTTGACCGGCTCGCGATCCCACCAGACTTCATAGGTGCGGCTTTCCGTCGAGCCGGTGAGCAGGAAATCGGTGAACATCAGCTGGCCGCCCGGCTTGATGGCGGCGCGGATCTTGGCCAGCAGCAGACGCTTGTCCTGCGCCGAGATCAGGCCGTCCTTGGAGAGGACGACGTCGATGCTCTTGCGCTTGAGCTGAAGCTGATCGAGCGGTTCGGACCGGATGTTGATATGCTGCTTGACGCCCTGGTTGCGGGCCAGCTCGATGGCGGCCTGGGCCAGATCGGGGTCCGGCTCGTAGGCATCGATCCATAATCCCTCGCGCGCCATCATGCGGCTCATCCCGCCCAGGCCGCAGCCCAGTTCGGTGATCGACAGATTGGGATTGAGACCGAGCGGCGAGATCAGCGGCTTCATCAGCTCTTCGCCGCCGGGCTGGTTGAAGCCCTCGCCGAACAGCTTCTGGACGATCTGCTGGCGCCGCGGCGGCCAGCCGATGATGGTCGGGATGTCGCGCGGCTCCGGCTCTGCCGGCTCCAGGCTGGGCAGCGGTTCTTCGGGCCTGGTCCGGTAATCGGCGACCATGTGGCGCATGACGTAGTCGTCGCCATGCCACCAGGCGCGAAGCTTGTCGCGCCAGGAGGCGTCGTGGGATCGCTCGGTAGTCTCCTTCACCACCAAAATCGCACCTGCATCACCGAAAGCCCAACCGCATATAGAGCCAGGCGGAAATGTGAATCGGACAAAAGGCTGCAGCAGAACGGTTTATTTTCTATTGCCGCCTATCTACCAGAATTTCCTGTGGTTCAGTCTGACGCAGCAGGCGCACATAAGCAAGCGCCCGCAGAAATGCGGGCGCTGCAAGACTTTAAATTGTCGTGCTGAAAGATCAGCGGCGGCCGGCGATGCGTTCCGGCAGCAGGTCGCGCACGCGGCGGCGCGCTTCCGAATCGCGGATGCGGGCGGACTGCGCGGTGGTGATCAGCCGCGGCGCCGGCGGATTGGCCAGCACGGTCACCGGATCGGTCAGCAGGCTGTCGGCCAGCTGCTTGATCTCGGCCGGCAGCGTGGTGGCGAAAACGATGGTCTGGCGCTCGGTCGGCGCCGCCTCGAAGATGGTACGCAGTTCGTTGGTCACGCCCAGTTCGAGCATGCGGTCGGTCTCGTCCAGCACCATGATCTCGAGCTTGTTCAGCTCAAGCTGGCCGGCATTGAGCAGCTCGACCACGCGGCCGGGCGTGCCGATCAGAATATCGATGCCGCGGCTCAGCGCCTGCGCCTGCGCCGCCTTGCCCGGGCCTTCGTAGACGGTGGCCTGGCTCAGGCGCACGAAGCGGCCATAAGCGCGGAAGCTTTCCTGGATGTGCTGCACACGCTCGCGCGAAGTGGTGAGGATCAAAGCGCGGGCCTTGCGGGCACCGGCCGGATGCCGGTCGATCGACAGATGCTGCAGGATCGGCAGGGTAAACGCCACGGTCTTACCGGCGCCGGCTTCCGCCTGGCCGAGCAGATCCCGGCCCTGCAACAGATGTGGGATGGCCTTGGCTTGAATCGGCGTCGGCGCGACGTGCTTCTCAGCCGTAAGGGCCCGCTGGATGGGTTCTACAAGATCAAGCTGCGAGAATTGGACGGCGTTCAACATCTGTCATCAATCAATGGTTCGTGCGGTAGGTCCGCCGGATGACAACTCCGCCCTGTCCGGCAGCGCTGGAAGCGCGGCGGCGAACAAGGTGGCTGTCACGGAAGCCAGGGTGACCGGAACGTTAGTACGGCGGCGTCCGGCGGGAGACCGCGAACCCGCAGGATACTAGCGGCGGTTCCTGGTTTTGCAAGTGCGAAACCTACCGATGCGACAATCACGCAAGACGGGTGGATCAACACTTATCCGTGGCCTGCTCTCGCGTGTTGATGTAGTGATAATTTGAGGTTTTTCAAGTAGATTTACGCATAGCGCCCGTCACAGCGCGTTTTTCCCGGACCCCAGCCAAAATCGTCCTACAACCCCTGATCGGGCCGTCTCTTTGACCACCCGCACAGGTGCCAGTGGCGGGGTTCCAGAGCATCGTCCAGCCCCCTCCAGGCAGCGACTCGGGGATAATCTGCCCACCGGCTCCAGCGGCAGGACGGGTCGGCCCGGCAAACACCGCCGGCGGGGGGTGCGCTGCGGATTTTTCCGGGTGAATCCAGTTGCAAAGCCATGCCGCGGCGGCTAAAACCGCGCCTCCAATCGGGTGTTCCGGCTTATAGGGCTGCCGTGTCCGCCTCGAAGCTCACTCCCCATCTGGAGGTTATGCAAATGCCCAAGTTGAAGACCAAAAGCGCTGCCAAGAAGCGCTTCAAACTCACTGCGACCGGCAAGGTCAAGCGTGCCCATGCGGGCAAGCGCCACGGCATGATCAAGCGCACCAACAAGCAGATCCGCAATCACCGCGGCACCACCGTGGTGTTCGAGGGCGATGCGCGCAAGATCATCAAGAACTATCTGCCGAACGCCTGAGCCTAAGGAGCAATTGTCATGGCACGTGTGAAACGGGGCGTTACCGCCCGCGCTCGCCACAAGAAGGTCCTGAAGCTCGCCAAGGGCTATCGCGGCCGTAATTCCACCGTCTTCCGGGTTGCGATCGAGAAGGTCGAGAAGGGTCTGCAGTATGCATTCCGCGACCGTCGCGCCAAGAAGCGCAATTTCCGCTCGCTGTGGATCCAACGCATCAATGCCGCTGCCCGTGAGCAGGGTCTGACCTACGGCCGATTTATCAACGGCCTCGCGCTCGCCGGCATCGAGGTCGACCGTAAGGTTCTGGCCGATCTCGCGGTGCACGAGCCCGAGGCCTTCAACGCCCTGGTGGCGCAGGCGAAAGCCGCTCTGCCCGCCAAGGCGGCCTAACGGCCCCGACTCGCCAACATTACCGCGCGACCGTTTGCGAAGGGGCCGTTACCCAACGGCCCCTTTTTATTTTTTCACGCCCATGGCGTCGTGCGAGGAGCGGTAAGAGGAACGATGACCGAGATCACCACGCTGGCCAGCGAAGCCGAACGCGCTGTCGCTGCCGCCGAAACCCTTGATGCCCTGGAAGAGGCGCGCTTGAGCGTGCTGGGCAAGAAGGGCTGGCTGTCCGCTGCCTTGAAGGAGCTTGGCTCGCTGACGCCCGATGAGCGCAAGCAGCGCGCCCAGACGCTGAACGAGGTGAAGGAGAAGCTGACCGCCGCCATCGAGGCGCGGCGTACCGCTTTGGCCGATGCCGCGATCAACGCGCGGCTGAAGGCCGAGACCTGGGATATGACCCTGCCGGTCAGCGAAAGCGCCGAGATGCAGGGCCGCATCCATCCGGTCAGCCAGGTGATCGACGAGATCACGGAGATTTTCGCGGCGATGGGCTTCAGCATCGCCGAAGGTCCCGATATCGAGGACGACTTCCACAATTTCACCGCGCTGAACATTCCGCCCGAGCATCCCGCCCGGCAGATGCAGGATACCTTCTATCTGCCCAAGCGCGCCGACGGCGAACAGATCGTGCTGCGCACCCATACCTCGCCGGTGCAGGTGCGCACGATGGAAAGCGGCCCGCCGCCGTATCGCATCGTGGTGCCCGGCCGCACCTACCGCAGCGACTACGACATGACCCATACGCCGATGTTCCACCAGATCGAAGGTCTGGTCATCGATCGCAACATCCATATGGGCCATCTCAAGGGCGTGCTGACCGAATTCTGCAAGGCCTTCTTCGAGACCGAGAACGTCAAGATGCGCTTCCGGCCGAGCTATTTCCCCTTCACCGAGCCGTCGGCGGAGGTCGACATCAACTGCTCGCGCGAAGGCGGCGTGCTGCGTGTTGGCGAAGGCGACGACTGGCTGGAGATTCTCGGCTCCGGCATGGTGCATCCGCGCGTGCTGCAGCATTGCGGCATCGATCCGAATGAATGGCAGGGCTTTGCCTGGGGCATGGGCATCGACCGCATCGCCATGCTGAAATACGGCATTCCCGATCTGCGCGCCTTCTTCGACGCCGATCTGCGCTGGCTCAAGCATTACGGCTTCGTGCCGCTGGATGTGCCGACTCTCGGCCAGGGGGTGGCGCGATGAAGTTCACGCTTGCCTGGCTGAAGCAGCATCTCGACACCACTGCTTCGCTCGAAGAGATCACCGCCAAGCTCACCAGCATCGGCCTTGAGGTCGAAAGCGTCACCGACCGCGCTGCAATCTATGCACCGTTCGTCGTTGCCGAAGTGAAAAAGGCCGAGCCGCATCCCAATGCCGACAAGCTGCGGGTCTGCGAGGTCTTCACCGGCAAGGAGACCTTGCAGGTCGTCTGCGGCGCGCCGAACGCGCGCGCCGGCATGAAGGGCGTCTTCGCGCCGGTCGGCTCGACGGTGCCTGGCATCAATCTGCTGCTCAAGGCTGCCACCATCCGCGGCGTTGCCTCCAACGGCATGCTCTGCTCGGAACGCGAGATGGGCCTGACGGATGAGCATACCGGCATCATCGATCTGCCGGCCGATACGCCGGTGGGCGCGCCTTTTGCCTCCGTCATGGGTCTCGATGATCCGATCATCGAGATCAAGCTGACGCCCAATCGCGGCGACTGCCTTGGCGTGCGCGGCATCGCCCGCGACCTTGCCGCTGCCGGCCTCGGCACGCTGAAGCCCTATGACGTCTCGGCCGTTCCCGGCACGTTCAAAAGCCCGATCGGTGTGCGCCGCCAGTTCTCGCCCGAACAGGACAAGACCTGCGCGATCTTCGCCGGCCGCCTGATCCGCGGTGTGAAGAACGGCCCCTCGCCCGTGTGGCTGCAGCAGCGCCTGAAGGCCATCGGCCTGCGTCCGATCTCAGCATTGGTCGATGTCACCAACTACATCACCTACGATCTCGGCCGCCCGCTGCACGTCTTCGATGCGGCCAAGGTCAAAGGCGATATCCAGCCGCGCATGGCCAAGCCGGGCGAGAAGCTTCTGGCGCTGGATGGCCGCGAATACACGCTGGACGAAACGATGTGCGTGATCGCCGACGATGCCGGCGCCGAAAGCATTGGCGGCATCATGGGCGGCGAGCATTCCGGCTGCACGGAAGAGACCACCGACGTCTTCGTCGAATGCGCCTGGTTCGATCCGGTCAGCATCGCGACGACGGGCCGCAAGCTCGGCATCCATTCCGATGCGCGTCACCGTTTCGAGCGTGTCGTTGATCCGGCCACGATCCGGCCCGGCATCGAAGTCGCCACCCGCATGATCCTTGAACTGTGCGGCGGCGAGCCTTCGGAAGTCATCGTCGACGGCAAGGAGCCGGAATGGCGACGCAAGATCGCCTTGCGTCCGTCGCGGCTGAAGAACCTTGTCGGCTTCGATCTGCCGGTGGAACGCCAGGTCGCGATTCTGCAGGCGCTGGGTTTCGAGGTCGAGAAAACCGGCGACACGCTATCGGTGCAGCCGCCGTCCTGGCGGCCCGATATCGACGGCGAGGCCGATCTGGTCGAAGAGATCGCACGCCTGCATGGCTTCGATGCCATTCCGGCCGAGCCGCTGCCGCTTTTGCGCGCCGTGCCGCAGCCTGCCGTCAATCTCGCCCAGCGCCGCGTGCGTCTGGCGCGCCGAGCGCTGGCGGCGCGCGGTCTGGTCGAGGCCGTGACCTATTCCTTCATCAAGCGCAGCGAAGCCTCGCTCTTCGGCGGCGGCCAGGATGAGCTGATCCTGGTCAACCCGATCAGCGCCGACATGGACGCGATGCGGCCTTCGATTTTGCCGGGCCTGATCGCAGCGGCGAAGCGCAACATGGATCGCGGCACGGTGGATCTCGCGCTGTTCGAGGTCGGCCCGCAATATGCGGCGCCTGGCATCGAGGGGCAGATGATCGTCGCCACCGGCATCCGCCGCGGCCAGACCGGCCCGCGCCACTGGCGCGACAAGCCGCGCAATGTCGATGCCTATGACGCCAAGGCCGATGCCTATGCGGCACTGGCGGCTGTCGGCCTCGCCACTGATGCGCTGATGGTCATGGATGGCGCGCCGGATTGGTATCATCCCGGCCGCTCGGGCACGCTGCGCCTGGGCCCGAAGACCATTCTTGCCAGTTTCGGCGAGCTGCATCCGCGCGTGCTGCAGGCGATGGATATCAAGGGCCCGCTGGTCGGCTTCGAGATCTTCCTCGATCGCGTGCCGGCGCCGCGCGCGGCGAAGGGCGGCGGCCGTGCCAAGGCGGCGCTGAAGCTGTCCGAGCTGCAGGCGGTCGAACGCGACTTCGCTTTCATCGTGGATGCGGGCGTCAGCGCCGATACGCTGCTCAAGGCGGTCAAGGGCGCCGACAAGGCGCTGATCGCCAAGGTCAGCGTTTTCGACGTCTTCGCCGGCCAGGGCATCCCGGAAGGCAAGAAGTCGCTTGCCATCACCGTGCGGCTTGAGCCGCAGCAGCAGACGCTCACCGACGCCGAGATTGACGCTGTCGGGAAGAAGGTCATCGCCGCCGCGGCCAAGGCCTGCGGGGCGGTGCTGCGCGGATAGCGGCGGCGACATGCTGGTGCTCGGCATCCATTCCGGATGGCAGGATGCCGGCGCCGCCTTGTTCGATGAGTATCGTCCGCTGGCGGCGGTGCCGTTGTCGCGCGTCACTGGTGTTGCGCATGACGGCGGCCGCCTGCCGGTCGAGGCGATTGCCGAATGCCTGGAGATTGCCGGCGTCACGCGCCGTGACATCGGCGGCGTCGCCTTTTCCCATGGCCTGTTTCCCAGCCGCTATTACACCCTGCCTCTGACGCGCCGCCTCGGCCGCCGTCTGCGGACGATCATCGGCCGCGTCAAGCACACAAATCTTGCCGAGGAATGCCTGCGCCATGGCCGCGAGGCGGCCGAAGCCATGATCGACACGGAGACCTTGCTGGGCGAGCTCGGCCTTGGCCGTCATCTTCCGGTGCGCTTCTACAGCCGGCATACCGCCTATGGCCTGCTGCCGCTGTTCCAGACCGATTGGCAGGAAGCACTGTTGTTCACCGCCGATGCCGGCGGCGATGCCGTCGCTTGCGATGCGCGCATCCTGCGCTATGGCCGCCTGGCTTCGTTCTTCGGCGAGGACGATGCCGCGCCAAAGGATGGCGGCGAGCCGGTCGGCCGTCTGATTGCCCTGGCGATCGAGGGCCTCGGCCTGCCCGACATGGCGGCGCTGGTTGCGCTCTCCGCCTATGGCGAACCAATGCTGGCCCAGGCGCTACTTGCGCATATCCATATCGACGGCGAAGGCCGCATCCGCACCGATTTCGAAAAAGAGGGCGGCGCGGCGAAATGGCTGCGCCGCCTGGCGGAAGGGCATTCGCCGGCTGTCGTTGCCGCCTCCTTGCAGAAGATGCTGGAAGATGTCTTCGGCGAAGCCATCGGCCGCCTGATGGAACGCCATGGCCTGCGCAACCTTGTGCTGGGCGGCGGGCTGTTCGCCAATCCGCGCCTGTTGCATAGCCTGATTGAACGCCTGAATCCCGATGGCTTTGCGGTGCATCCAGATGCAGGCGATCTCTCCCTGCCCTTGGGCGGCGTGTTGCATTTCCTGCAGGCGCGGGACGGCATGGAGGAATGGCTGCGCCGGCGCCGCCCCTTCCCCGATCCGCCGTCCGGCCGGGATTACGGCGCGGATATCGATCCGGTCCTGGGCAATGCCGGCTGCCGGCTGGTCAGCCAGGACGCCGTTCAGGCCGCTGCCGCTTTGCTGAATGCGGGCAAGGTCGTGGCACTCTACGGGCGGCAGGCATTCGGCTTGCGCGATCATGCCGAGCGTTCGGTGCTGTTCACCGCCGGCGAAGCGGGCATGGCAGGCGCGGTCAATGCGCAGCTCGACCGGCCCGAGATGATGCCGCCAGTTCTCTACCTGCAGCGCCAGCGCGCCAGCGATCTTCTGGAGACGCCGTTCTCTGCGGCTGCGCCCGCCCGCATCGCCGAGCCATTGGCAAAGATCTGGCGCGGCCGTCTGCCGGCGGCGATGGCGCCGGATTTCCTCTGTCTGCCGCATGCCGCCGATCCGGACCAGGAACCATTGCTCGCGGCGATCCTGGACGCCTATGCGGAATTGTCGGGCCTGCCGGCCATCATGGGCCTGCCTTTGCAGATCGGCGCCGGTGTGCCCATCGACACGCCGGCCGATGCGCTCCGGCTGTTGCAGGAGGGGCGGGTGGACTACATCGCCACCGAACAGGCCGTGTGGGAACGCGGCGAATAGGCGTGCCCTGTCAACTTACGCCTGCTCAGCGTGACCACTCTCCGGCATCACTTGTAGGCGCGACGCCTTGAAGCCGTTGGCGTCCCATTTCGTTGGGTAGGCGATTTCAGTCCTGCCTGATCAAGGCGCCTCGACCACGCTCTTTGCGCCCGTCCATTGATCCAGGGTTTCGTGGAAGTCGCGGATGCTGGCTTCCAGCCGGCCATAGATCATCGTCTTGTTGGCGCCGGAGGCCATGCCGATCTGCGCCTGCTCGGCGATGTATAGGTCTTCCGCCTGGAACACGCCGCCTTCGATCAGCTCCAGTGAGCGCCGCCAGTGATCGTCTTCCTTGGCATCGCGCGGCGCATGCGGCGTCAGCATGATGTGGCAATACAGCGTCTCGTCCGGCGCTGCCGGATACATGGTCAGCATGCTGGTATAATCGGGACTGAGCACCAGGATGGTGTTGGGAAAGATGGCATAAGCGAAAGTGCAATGCTGGCGGCCATCCCAGGCCGATTCCGGCAGGCCGGCCACTTCGCTGATCTCGCGCCGCGCCAGCATGCTGCGCTGATGCGGCCCGACGCGATCCATCACCGCAGCATTGTCCAGGAAGAACGCGCCGATGGTGTCCTGGTGCAGCCGCACGACATGGTAGCTTTCCAGGAAAGCATCCATGATCAGCTTCCAGTTGGCTTTGCGCCGCGCCAGGCGGCGGGCATAGACATGCATGCCGCCGAAGCCATGGACTTTCAGGTCGGCATCGATCCCGGCGAGGAAGCCGGTCAGGTCCATCTTTGCATCCGGATCGACCATGCCGAAGATCACCCCCTCGCGCACCTCCAGCGGAATCCGCGTCAGACCATAGGCCGCGTGATCCAGGCCGGGAAAGCCTTCCGCCTCCAGCGGCACATGCTTCAGCCTGCCGTCGAGGTCATAGACCCAGTTGTGGTAGCGGCAGACGAAGCTTGAGCGGCGCTGCACCTCGTCGCCATTGCACAGCCTCGTGCCACGATGGCGGCAGACATTGAGGAAGCCGCGGATCTCATTATCGCGCCCGCGCGCCAGCAGCAGCGGCTGGCCGATCACATCCATCACCAGCGTGTCGCCGGCTCTGGGCAGCATCCCAGCATGGCCCAGCACCAGGGGCGCCCGGCGGAAGACGCGCTCGATTTCCAGCGCATGACGCTCCGGCCGCCAGTAGACATCCGGCGTCATGTGGAAGGGCTCGGCCGCCAACTCGCGCCCCTCGCCCTGCATGAAGGCCAGCATGCGCCGGAACTGCGCCAGATGTGCCGGATGGTCCATGGCATTTCCTCCAGGAAAACGGGCGGCATTCTGGCGGCCGCCTCTGCGTCTTCAGAAGCCAAGCACAGACACCCGAAAAGGCAAGCGAATTCGGAAAACCTTCCGTAACGTCAAATAGTTAACGGCACGGGCCAAGGTTTTGCGGAATTGGCCGGACCGGCCCCGGACACCCCACGTTGCCGGGGCAGTCCGCGGGTGCTACAACCCCCGCCCATGAACGCGCCCCCCGCCATCGCCAAAGCCGTGCCCGCCGGATTCAAGCAGCTCGACTTCATGGGCTTCATGGCGGTGAACGGACCGCTCTGGGGGCGGCTGGATGAGGCCGACGGCCTGCCTGTGATGGGGTTCCGCGTCGAGCTGCGCCATTGCAACCCGATGCAGAACTGCCATGGCGGCATGCTGATGACCTTTGCCGACATGCTGCTGGGCTTTACCTGCTCGGTGGCGGCCGGCGGCAAGAAGTTTCTGCCCACGGTGAACCTGACCGGCGATTATGTCGGCCCGGCGCCGCTGGGAAGCTGGGTGGAAGGCAAGGGCCGGCTGATCCGCAACACCCGCAATCTCGGCTTTGCCGAGACATTGATCACCGCCGATGGCGCGCCCTGCTTGCGCGTATCCGGCATCATGAAAATTCCTGCGCAGGAAAGCCCCGAGGCCGATGTCCTGCGCTTGTTTGGCTGATGTTAGGCTGACCGTGGCAACCGATCTCGAACTGATCCGCAACTTTTCGATCATCGCCCATATCGATCATGGCAAGTCGACGCTCGCCGACCGCCTGATCGAGGCCTGCGGCGCGCTGGAAAAGCGCGAGATGACCGAGCAGATCCTCGACAATATGGAGATCGAGAAGGAGCGCGGCATCACGATTAAGGCGCAGACGGTGCGCCTGAACTACAAGGCCAAGGACGGCAAGACCTACGTGCTCAACCTGATGGACACGCCGGGCCATGTCGACTTCGCCTATGAGGTCAGCCGCTCGCTGGCCGCCTGCGAAGGCTCGCTGCTGGTGGTCGATGCGAGCCAGGGTGTGGAAGCGCAGACGCTGGCCAACGTCTATCAGGCGCTGGACGCCAATCACGAGATCGTGCCGGTCCTGAACAAGATCGACCTGCCGGCCGCGGATCCCGATCGCGTGAAGCAGCAGATCGAGGATGTGATCGGCCTGGATGCCACCGATGCGGTGGAGATCTCGGCCAAGACCGGCCTTGGCATCGAAAACGTGCTCGAAGCGCTCGTCACCCGCCTGCCGCCGCCGAAGGGCGAGCGCAATGCGCCGCTGAAGGCGTTGCTGGTCGATAGCTGGTACGATGCCTATCTCGGCGTCGTCGTGCTGTTCCGCGTCATCGACGGCGTGATCAAGAAGGGCATGAAGATCAAGTTCATGTCGTCCGGCGCCGTCCATCCGGTGGAGCGCGTCGGCGTGACCACGCCGAAGAAGGTGATGGTCGACGAGCTCGGCCCCGGCGAAATGGGCTTTTTCACCGCCGCGATCAAGGAAGTGGCCGACACCTCGGTTGGCGACACCATCACCGATGCCCAGCGGCCAGCGGCCGAGCCGCTGCCGGGCTTCAAGCCCTCCATTCCGGTGGTCTTCTGCGGTCTCTATCCGGTCGATGCCAGCGCCTTCCCTGAGCTGCGCGACAGCCTGGCCAAGCTGCGGCTCAACGATGCCAGCTTCCATTTCGAGATGGAAAGCTCGGCGGCATTGGGCTTTGGCTTCCGCTGCGGCTTCCTCGGCCTGCTGCATCTGGAAATCATCCAGGAGCGCCTGGAGCGCGAGTTCAATCTGGACCTGATCACCACCGCGCCCAGTGTGATCTATCACGTGCATCTCACCGACGGTTCGATGATCGAGGTGCACAACCCGGCCGACATGCCCGATCCGATGAAGATCGACCGCATCGAAGAGCCGTGGATCAAGGCCACCATCATGGTGCCGGATGAGCATCTCGGCGCGATCCTCAAGCTCTGCGAGGAAAAGCGCGGCCGCCAGATCGAGCTGACTTACGCTGGCAACCGCGCCATGGTGGTCTATCGCCTGCCGCTCAACGAAGTGGTGTTCGATTTCTACGACCGCCTGAAATCGGTCAGCCGCGGCTATGCCAGCTTCGACTACCAGATGGATGGCTACGAGCCGGGCAACCTGGTGAAGATGACCATCCTGGTGAACGGCGAGAATGTCGACGCCCTGGCCACCATCGTGCATGCCACCCGGGCCGAGGCGCGCGGCCGCCAGCTTTGCGAGCGGCTGAAGGAACTGATCCCGCGCCAGATGTTCAAGATCGCCATCCAGGCGGCGATCGGCGGCCGCATCATCGCCCGCGAAGACATCTCGGCCTTGCGCAAGGACGTGCTGGCGAAATGCTATGGCGGCGACATCACGCGCAAGCGCAAGCTGCTGGAGAAGCAGAAGGAAGGCAAGAAGCGCATGCGCAATGTCGGCAATGTGGAGATTCCGCAGGAAGCCTTCATCGCCGCGCTCAAGATTTCCGACCAGTAAGGCTGGCTGGCGGGCCTGCGCCCGCAAGCTTACGCCCAACGGCTACGACAGCAGGCTTAGGACAGCGCCCCGAACCGGGGGCGCTTCTTCTGCGCCCGCTTGCGGAAGATCGCGAGGAAAAGAAGGCCCAGCAGCCCCAGCACGGCTACCGCGGGCAGGGCCAGGATCGGGGCAAGGCCGAAATCCCAGACCACCGGCAGCAGCGAGCGCTGAACTCCGGTCTGCACCGCCTCCAGGCTGTCGGGGGCGAACTGGCGCCAGACCTCGCCCAGAGCAATGAATTGCAGGTCGCCGCTTTCTAGCCAGCGCAACCCGTCGCCGCCCAGCGCCAGCAGCGCCAGCGCGATCAGCAGCCATCCGAAAAGGCGTCCCAGCAGCACCGCCGCTCCCCGCAATTTACTCGCCCAGACAGGACTTTACGCAAAAGCCGGGGCGCATTGCAAATTCGCCAGCCGTGGGTATAGTGCGCCCCGCGCTGGAGGGATGGCCGAGTGGTCGAAGGCGCACGCCTGGAAAGTGTGTATACCTCAAAAGGGTATCGTGGGTTCGAATCCCACTCCCTCCGCCACAATCCGATTGCAAACTTCCAACAGCCCTATTTGGGCGCCGAAATTCCTTTTGATTTCAAAGGGGGTTAGCGGTTTCGACCGAACCTCTGAGACTGAATCAAACCCGATTTTCAGTCTCTGAATGGCTTTCGTCTCAAACCATGCGAACCTCGGCCGATTTGGTTCTGTCTAAAAATTCATTATGGTTTCAATGCGTTGTGGTTTTGGTACCACGCAAAAGTTGTAACGGGCGCTGCCACCAGTCAGTTTGAACAGAGACACCCGAGGTGGACGTTTCCGGGCGGAATCCAACGCAGTGCAACGAGCCAATATCACTGCAGAATAACGTCGGAAATGGGGTGGGAACCGGAACGGCTGGTTTGTATGGGCACTTAAGACAGCGGCCGTCCGGCGATGAGGGAACTGGGGTTGAAGTGGCAAGTCAGCTCAGGAGCATACCCTTTTCATTCACCTCTTGAGGGCCAGTGGGTCGTCGCTGGTAAGATTGCTGGCTGCCCAGTCCAGACTCATCAAAAGGCACAACCGCGCAAACTGTTCTGCAAGCGCCCGAGTAGATGACCAGTCGTTGGTGATCTTATCGTTTGTGCCGTGTATCGTGCGGCTGCGGCCCGAGCTGTATATCTCTTCTACCGCTTGGCGCATGGTGGGGCCATCCTTGCGGATCGGATTCTCATCCTGCATGCCGAGGCGCGCTCGGACCAGGCTTCTGATCCCATTGGACTTGCCGCCACTGGCGAGAGCGTCAAGGCACGCCGAGAACTTCACCACGGCCATCAGTTCCACTTCATCGCGGCACCCCTCATGGAACCATAGTAGCGACTGCGCAAATGTATTCATGAGCCGGGGACGCGCGACCTTCCCATCACGCGAAAGGTAGTAATTGATTGCTTCGCCCACCACATCGAAGTAATCGCGGTAGTCGGCTAGCTCTTTCGCCCAGTCTCCGGGACTAATGTTGGGACCATGCGGCAGGCCCATCAGGTTGCCGCCGCACAGCGTTTTGACCTTCGGTATGAACACCAGCGAGCGCTGGCGACGAACTGACGGATCAACTAACAGGCGAAAGCCCTCGAGTGCTTTGGACGATACTGCCCAGCGTAGGGCAATTCCTGTCAGTGCGAGGCGCGCAGCCGTCTGCGCTTTAAGACGACCGGCTTCGGAGGCGAGCCCCTCCGTACGGACACTACACACATACGGACACTTGCCCACTGCATCGAGGATATCCTGCTCCCGTATGGAATCGACTGATGTCTTGCGCTTACGCGGCTTGCCTCCAGACCAGACGCGCATGACGCGCCGCGCGGTAGTCTTGCTAACGTCACCTTCGGTAAGTTTGCGTTCAAGCCACGCCGGACGTGGCTCAAACTGCACTGGACCAATCGAAAACGGTGCGACCTCAAAGTTGCTAAATAGAGTGCAGCCGAACGCATGCTCAGCAGGGCCGTGTGTCTTGACAGGTCCACTAACGGCGGCGCGGACGGCAGCGAGAACAGTGCGGGCATTCTTCTGCCGGTCGTCATCGAGATCGATCAGCATCAGCGCTGGGCCGAAGGCACCCCGCACTATCCGATTCCATTCACTATCAGTATGAGAGCGGCTTAGGACCGGATCGCTGCGCTTGAGTTCCCGCGAAGAAAGCTCGATCAGCCGCTCCATCTCCCGCGTCGTCGTTATGAAGCGGTCATTCCCAACGGCAATTTGTCCTGGAAACGAAAACCCTTCCTTATCCGGTCCCGGTACTGTTCCGGGATCTTGAATGCGGGTCAGTTCTGCGATCAATGCCTCTACATACGATTCCAGTGTCGCCATAGGCGATCTCCCTGCCGGGCAAGTCTACCACATTCGAAGCCAAAGGAACGCGGCCCGTTTGGATAGCGGGTATTGCACACAAGGCTAAGCGGATCGCCGTCACCAACCACGCCGATCGCGAGCGTCAGCAACTCAGAATTCCCGCTCAGGATCGAACCGCAAAAATAGGGTCGGAAGCTGCCTCACGGCGCAGAAGCTTATGGCAACCCGGACACTGTCTCCATATGCTCTGCCCATGGCTCGTCTATTTATTGAGCAACAAGGCCGGTGGAATGCCTCAGATGATCCCTACTGGAAGGGGCAGCGTCGCCCCTCCCACCGGTGCGTTTCAGGATCTTCCGGACACTGCGCCGCGTGGCTCCGCCATCAGACCGCGAATCAGAGCGTAACAGCCGAGCAGGAGGACAATTGCGAAAGGCAGGCCGGTTGATACTGAAGCTGCCTGCAACGCTGCAAGGCCACCACCCAGCAGCAGTGCAATCGCAACCAGGCCCTCGAAGACAGCCCAGAAGATCCGCTGCGCCACCGGTGCGTCGACTTTTCCACCTGCGGTGATCGTGTCAATCACCAGCGAGCCGGAGTCGGACGAGGTGCAGAAAAATACCACCACCAGAATGATGCCGACGAAGGAAGTGATCGCCGTCAGCGGCAGATGCGACAGCATGGCGAAGAGCTTGAGCTCGAGCGCCGAGTCGGTGATGTCGGTGAAGCCCTCGCCGATCAGGCTGATAGCGGTGCCTCCGAAGCTCGTCATCCATACCACCGATACGAGTGACGGGATGAGCAAGACGGCAATCATAAACTCGCGCACGGTCCGGCCGCGGCTGACCCGGGCAATGAACATGCCGACGAACGGCGACCATGATATCCACCAGGCCCAGTAGAATGCAGTCCAGCCCTGTCGAAAATTGTCATCCTCTCGCCCGAAGGGGTTCGCAAGCGCCGGGAGATGTTCGACATAGGCGCCAAGGTTCAGGAAGAAGGCCTTGATGATCGTCAGCGTCGGGCCGGTGAGGATCACAAACAGCAACAGCAGTGCGGCAAGCACCATGTTGATCTCCGACAACCGTCGTACGCCAGCGTCCAGTCCCGCAATGACCGAAAGCGTGGCGATTGCGGTGATGCCGATGATCAGCAGGACCCTCGACGTGTCGGTATCCGGCATGCCGAACAAGAAATTCAGTCCCGCGTTCGCCTGCTGCGCGCCCAGCCCGAGCGACGTGGCCAGTCCGAATAGGGTCGCGAAAACCGCGAGGATGTCGATGACGTGCCCCGGCCATCCCCAGACGCGCTCGCCGAAAACGGGGTAGAAGATCGACCTCATCGTTAGCGGGAGACCCTTGTTGTAGGCGAAGAGCGCCAGGCCCAGCGCAACGACGCCGTAGATCGCCCAGGGGTGAAGCCCCCAGTGGAAGATCGTTGCCGCCATGGCGAGGCGCCGCGCTGCCTCGCTATCGCCTGCCGCACCGCCAAGTGGCGCCCAGTCCGTGCGGGCGCCGCCTTCTCCAGCAATTCCCCCGAAGGCGGCGTCATAGTGGCCAATCGGCTCGGCCACTCCATAGAACATGAGTCCGATGCCCATGCCGGCGGCAAAAAGCATTGCAAACCAGGCAGAATAGCTGAAGTCCGGTGTCGCCTCCCGTCCGCCGATCCGGATCGAGCCCCAGGGAAGGACGATGACAGCCACGCACACCAAAACGAAGATGTTGCCAGCAATCAAAAAGAACCAGTCGAGATTGGCCGTCAACCAGTCGCGAAGGCCGGTGAAGAAGGCGTCCGCCTCGTTCTGCATCGCCAGCGTGAGTATGACGAAGGCGACGATTACCAGCCCGGAGATTGCAAATACCGGGTTGTGAACGTCGAAGGAAATCGCCCCCATTCTCCGCTGGACATTATCTTGACCGATCTCATAGTCCGTCTCGATGATATCCGTAGGTCCCTCGGGATCAGGAATCCCGGTCGTTTGAGTCTCGGTCATAAGCTTCCTCCGAAAACATTAAATCCGGCCGCGGCCGTTCGCTTACTTGCCTCCTCGCGCATTGCGAATCATTAGTCATATACTAGGCCGTGTGGACGGATTTGGCCAAGATGAAGCCTGCGACGAGCGCGACGAAGGAAGCAAAGTTTCGCTTTGTCT
>NZ_CALGPC010000015.1 GCF_937960835.1 uncultured Ferrovibrio sp. | reverse complement strand
GCGAGAGCTTCAACTCGAAGCTCCGCGACGAACTGCTCGACGGTGAGATCTTCTACAGCCTCGCCGAGGCCAAGATCATCATCGAAGCCTGGCGGCGGTACTACAACACCGAGAGGCCACACTCGTCGCTTGGATACAAGCCACCGGCACCCGAGGCCATCATCTGGCCTGCGCCAGCAAGCGGAGCAGCACCGTCATCTGCCCAGGCAATAGCCCCAAGGCCGATCATGAACTAAGATTGAAACCGGACCACCCTATGGGGTCAGGCCACCGCTGCTTTGCCGGCCGGATGACGAGCATCATGCGCTATGACGATTATCCGGACTTCCAAAACGACTCTGGTTGCGGCGGTGGCCCTGTGGGGCAGCCTCGTTGCGTTTGGCAACATCACGGATTACGGGACGAACTTCGCCTTCGTCACGCATGTGCTGTCCATGGATACGGTGTTTCCGGACACGACGATACGGTACCGGGCGGTTACCAGCCCGGGGCTGCATCACGCGGCCTACATCCTGATCATCGCTTTTGAAACGCTGGCGGCTGTCCTTTGCTGGATCGGCGCGGTCCGGATGTTCAGGGCGATCTCAACGCCTGCCGCGTTCGCCCGGGCCAAGAATTTCGCCGTGCTGGGCCTCACCGCCTGTCTTCTGATCTGGCTGGCTGGATTCATGGCTATCGGCGGCGAATGGTTCGGCATGTGGATGTCCAAAGAATGGAACGGGATCGAGGCCGCATTCCGCTTTTCGGCCCTGAGTCTGGGCATCCTGATCTTCGTGACGCTTCCGGACGGCCATCCGGCTGAATGAGGCCTGCTACAGCCTGGCATCCACCAGGTGAGTGGCCTGAGCGCCTATTTCGTAAAACATCTGCTTTGGAAACCGGAATGCCGCGGCCTTGACCGGCGTGACGGGTAACGGCAGATCGGCATCCCGGATTTCGCCCCGCACATAGGACGCAAGCACGCGCCCGAAAACCGTGCCCGGCGCAATGCCACGGCCGTTATAGCCGCTGAACCCGATCATCCGCTCATCGTATTTGTGGAAGCGCGGCAGGTTGTCCGACGTCATTCCGATCGTGCCATACCAGATGGCCTCGAACTCCACCTCGCCGAAACCCGCAAACATCTTCCCTATCACGCGTTTTGCCCAGGCCTGATGGATCGCGGTGCCCGTGCCGCGCAATGCGCCGATGCTGCCGAATACCAAGCGTCCGGCCTGATCCATGCGGAAGGAGTTCATGACAAGCTGTGTGTCCCAGGCGCCTTCGCCGCCGGGAAGAATGCGGAGGCGCAATTCGGCCGGTAACGGCCGGGTCGCCATGTTGAAGTAGGGCAACGGCACCTGCTCCGTCCGGGCAGGATCGCCCGGGCCGCTGCCATATGCGTCGGTGGCGAGAATGATCCATTCGGCTGTGACATGGCCGCCCGGGGTCTGGATGCGCCAGTTTCCATTGACGCGCTCGACGGATTGAACCGGCGACCTGGAGAAAAGTTTTGCTTTGGCTTTCTGGGCGGCGGATGCTAGGCCTCTGGCATAGGCGAGCGGCTGGATCGTGCCCGCCCGGTGATCGAGCAGCGCGCCGGCATATTTGGTGGTTCCGAGCTTCTTGGCCGCTGTTGCCGCGTCCAGGACCTCAACATGGGCGCCGCGCGCCTGCCACTGTCTGGCGCGCTCTTGGATTTCGTCGAAGCCTTTACTGCCATAGGCGCAGTGGAGCGTGCCGGCATGCACTGCCTCGCATTGCAGCTCATGTTCGCGGACCAGATCGAACACCAGCTTCGGGCCGTTTCCGAGCAGGTCGAGAAGGCGATCGCCATAGTCGCGGGGGAGCGAACTGCGCAGGACTTCCGGCATCACCCACATACCGGCATTGACCAGTCCGACATTACGACCGGCGCCGCCGAAGCCGAAATCGACGGCCTCGAGGACCGCGACCTCGGTGCCGCTTTTCGCCAGGTGAAGCGCCGCCGAAAGACCGGTATAGCCGCCGCCGATGACGGCGACCTCCACATTCAGATGGCCGGTCAGGGAATCCGTGTCGGGGCCGGCTGGAGCGGTCAGTTCCCAAAGCCCATGGGAAAGCGGGTTGTTCAGCATTCTGTTTTCTCCAGCTTGAGCCTGGCCGGTTTGTTGGCGCCCTCGGTGCAAACACGGGCAGCGAATCGCCCCAAGTCTACCTGGATTTTTTCTATCCCAGGAGGCGGGGAAGATTTTATACATTCATTTAATTTGGCAGCGATGAATTGAGGAGCCCGTGTCGAAGACCACTCGCGCCACCCAGTTTCTTCAGCAGAAGCGGGTCAGTTTCACCATTCATACCTACGATTACGATCCGAATGCCGACCGCATCGGGATGCAGGCTGCCGAGGCTCTGGGCGAGGATCCGTCCCGCGTTCTGAAGACGCTGATGGCGCTCGTTGACGGCAAGCCGGTTTGCGTGGTGGTTCCGTCCGACCGGGAAGTGTCGATGAAGAAACTCGCTGCGGCCTTCGGCGGAAAGTCGGCGCAGATGATGAAGCCGGCGGATGCCGAGCGTGCGACCGGCTACGTGGTCGGCGGCATCAGCCCGTTCGGACAGAAGAAGACGGTGCCGACTGTAATCGAGCAAGCGGCGCTCGCGCACGATCTGGTCTATCTCAATGGCGGGCAGCGCGGCCTGCAGGTCCGGCTGAACCCGACGGATCTGGTGCGCGTGCTGGACGCCAAAGCCGCGGCCCTGGTGAGCGACTAGGCGCTGCGCCTGATCAGGCGGCTTTGCTCGTCAGCTTCTGCGCTGGCTGCGGTTCGGCGACCTTGCTGATCATCCAGTTGTAGAAGGATTCGAGCAGAGGATTCTCCTGCTCGCTGAGTGGCGCGACCAGGTAATAGGCGTTCTCGGTCACCAGAGATTTATCCGACACGATTTCCAGCGATTTGTCGGCCAGTTCCCGTTCTATCAGGTATTTCGGCACAAGGCCGAAGCCCATGCCGCTTTGCACCGCGCCGATGATCATGCTGAACTGATCGAAGCGATGGCCGCGATAGGCGGCGGAGTCATCGGCACCGGCAAGGGTCAGCCAGTCGCTCCACGCGCCGGGGCGCGTATCCAGATGCAGAAGCGGCCCTTTGACGATCTGTTCCAGGACGGAGCCTTTGCGCTGGTCGAGGAAGTTCGGCGCTGCGACGACAAACATTTCCTCCTGGCAGATGAAGCGGCATGTCGCCTGTGCCCAGATCGGCTGGCCATAGTGAATGGCGCCATCGAGCGGCGTCTCGCTGAAATCGAACGGCTTCGAATGCGACGACAGATGAAGCGCGACACCCGGATGCTTCTCGAAAAAATCAGGAAGCCTTGGGATCAGCCAGCGCGAGCCGAAGGTCGGCAGGGTCGCGATGCTCAGCGTCGTACCCTGCGGCGATGACATCACTCGCAGTGTCGACCGTTCAAGCTGCTCCAGAAGCTTGCGCGCTTCGGGGAAAAAGCGACGGCCTGCGCCCGACAGAACGACACGCTTGCGGATACGCTCAAATAACGCCACGCCGAGCTGGTGTTCTAGTTCCTTGATCTGACGGCTGATCGCGCTTTGCGTGAGGTTCAGTTCCCGGGCGGCCTCAGTGAAGCTGCCGAGGCGGGCGGCGGATTCAAAGGCTTGCAGTTTGACGATGTCCAGGGTGCGGCGGCGGGTGATGGTCATTCCGAATCCAAATCAACTCGTTCGAAAACTTCGCAATCTTCCGGCGATAACAATCCATATAATGCCGTTCAAGCATCAAGTTCATAATTAGTAACGGTAAGGTTATGACCAACGCGTTCGTCTCCCCAGACCAGATTCGTCAGGCTTTCTCAGCGGCGATGTCCGCCATGTATCGGGACGAGGTACCCGCCTATGGCGTACTTCTGAAACTTGTCTCGGACGTGAATTCCCGCACGTTATCGCGGAATTCTGAGCTTCGTTCACAACTTGAGGCCGAGGGCAGCCTGGAGCGCCTGTCCGACGAGCGGCATGGCGCCATCCGCCTCGGCCGCGCCGACGAACTGGCGATGATGCGCCGCGCCTTCGCCGTCATGGGCATGTTTCCGGTCGGTTATTACGACCTGAGCGAAGCGAGCGTGCCGGTTCATTCGACGGCTTTCCGCCCTGTCGAACAGGCCTCGCTGAACCAGAATCCGTTCCGCATCTTCACGTCATTACTGCGTCTCGACCTGATCCGTGACGAGGGTCTGCGCAGCGAAGCGCAGGCCATTCTCGCCAAGCGCAAGATCTTCACCGATGGCGCAATCGCCCTGATCGACAAGGCGGAAGCCCAGGGCGGTCTTTCGGCACAGGATGCCGAGCGTTTTGTCGCCGAGCTGCTGGAGACCTTCCGCTGGCATGCGACGGCGCGGGTCAGTCACGACCTGTATTCCCGGTTGCATTCCGCGCATCGCCTGATCGCGGATGTCGTCTGCTTCCGCGGTCCTCACATCAATCACCTGACGCCGCGGACGCTGGACATCGATGAAGTACAGCGGCTGATGCCGGAATATGGCATTTCGCCGAAGGCCGTCGTCGAGGGTCCGCCCACCCGCGAATGCCCGATTCTGCTGCGGCAGACCTCGTTCAAGGCGATTGCCGAGCCGGTTTCCTTTGTCGAAGCTGACGGTTCCAAGGTCCAGGGGGCGCATACTGCGCGTTTCGGCGAAATCGAGCAGCGCGGCGTTGCGCTCACCCCGAAGGGCCGCGCGCTTTACGACCGGCTGCTGGATGTCGCCCGGCAGGATGTCCGCCCGGCGCCGGATGGCTCCAATGCCGCCGAGTATCAGAAGGCTCTGGAAGCGGCATTCCGCAATTTCCCCGACGACTGGGACACCATTCGCCGGGAGAAGCTGGGCTACTTCACCTATCGCGTTGCCGACCGCAGCTGTGTTGGCGACATCCCGGTCTCGGAAGCCACGCTCGACCGCCTGGTTGAAGCGGGCGCCGTTGCCTGCTCGCCCGTCATCTACGAAGACTTCCTGCCGGTCAGCGCCGCCGGAATCTTCCAGTCGAATCTGGGCGACGATCCGGCGCAGGAATTTGTCCGCAGCCCCAATCAGCGTCTCTTCGAAGAGGCGCTGGGTGCGCAGGTCCTGAACGAGTTCGAGCATTACGCGGCGATCGAGGCGGCCTCGATCAAGCGTTGCCTGGCGCAGCTGGAGGCCGTCGCCGCATGACCGGCACGGGCAATCCCCACACTACCCGCCTGGCTGCAATCCTCGGCGAGAAGGGGCTGATCTCGGATCCCGAGGGCATGGTCCCTTACGAGACGGGCGCGCGCTCAGACAAGGGGCGCGCCCTGTTCGTCGCCCGGCCGGCGACGACCGAGGAAGTGTCCAAGGTGATTGCCTATTGTGCGGCCAATGGAATCGCCCTCATTCCGCAGTCCGGCAATACCGGGCTGGTGAACGGCTCAATTCCGGATCACACGGGGCAGCAGGGCATTCTCAGCGTCGACCGGCTG
Organism: uncultured Ferrovibrio sp.; assembly: GCF_937960835.1. Lineage (GTDB taxonomy): Bacteria > Pseudomonadota > Alphaproteobacteria > Ferrovibrionales > Ferrovibrionaceae > Ferrovibrio. Next base: position 361,996 of record NZ_CALGPC010000015.1, on the reverse strand, counting down.
CGCGGGGTGTTCCAGGTGGACCGCATCAACCGGTCGGTAACCGTCAGCGCCGGCTTCCGGCTGTCTGAGATCAACGAGCGGCTGGCGGAGCACGGCCTGTATTTCCCCATCGATCTTGGGGCCGACCCCGGCGCGGGGGGCATGGTGGCCACCAATACCGGCGGCTCCCGCTTCCTGCGTTTTGGCGATGTCCGGCGCAATACGCTCGGTCTGCAAGTCGTTTTCGCCGATTCTGAAGGAAGCATCCATCGGTTCGGTTGCGGTCTGCGGAAGGACAATACCGGTGCCGACTGGAAGCAGATGTTCATCGGCACCGGCGGTGCATTCGGCGTCATCACCGAATGCACGTTCAATGTCGAACGGCTGCCCCAGCAATCGGCAACGGCCTATCTGGTGCCGTCCAGCGATACGGATGTGGCGATCCTGCTGGAGGAGATCGAAGCGCGGACGGGCGGCTATCTGACCGCGTTCGAGGCGATGTCGGGAAATGCCATCCGCGCCGCTCTGCACCATGCGCCATCGTTGCGGAATCCGTTCCCGGGGGGAGAAATCCCGGATCTGGTTCTGCTGGTGGAACTGAGTCGCACCTGGCCGTTGCGCGCGGGCGAGCAATCGCTGGACGACGTTTTGACGGCGGTGCTTGGCGAGATATGGGAGCTTTCCTCACAGCCGCTGTCAGACGCCTTCCTGGGCAAGCCGGAAGAAATGTGGGCGCTGCGCCACGCGTTGTCGGAGGGCGTGAAGGCATCGGGCAATCTAGTCGCTTTCGATCTTGGTTTCGCCCGCGGCGATGTGATGCGATTCCGCGCGGACATGGTCAACAGTCTGGCGCGGCGCTATCCCGAGGTCATGGTCTGCGATTTCGGTCATGTCGGCGATGGCGGCCTGCATTTCAATCTGGTGATTCCCAAGGGATCGCCCTGGTTCACGCCTGCCAATGTCGAGGAGCTGCGGCAGTTCGTGTTCGAGACAGCGGTGGAGAAATACGCCGGAAGCTTCAGCGCCGAACACGGTCTGGGGCGGCGCAATCAGGCGTATTACGACCGCTATGCCGCACCAGTCGAACGCCACCTGAGCGCCGTTTTCAAGCACGCAACCTCGCCATCGCCATTGGGGGCGGCGATTCTCGCTGCGCCGGATGCATAGCTGTGCGAAGAAATTCAAAGGTCATCGAGTAATCAACATGTCTCAACAGTCTGAAAAAGCGGCATTCCGTCCCGCCAGCCGTATTGCCGCTATCAAGGTTTCCGAAATTCTGCGCATCGGCGCGGAAGCCACAGCCATGAAGAAGGCAGGCGAGCCCGTCATTATCCTGGGTGCAGGCGAGCCGGACTTCGATACGCCCGATTCCGTCAAGCGCGCCGCACAGAAGGCGATGGAACGCGGCGATACAAAGTACACGGCCCTGGATGGCACGCCCGCGCTGAAGGAAGCGATCCAGCACAAGTTCCGTATTGAGAACGGCCTTGATTTCAAGGTGGCAGAAATCACGGTCGGGGCCGGCGCCAAGCAGATCATCTACAACGCCTTCATGGCGACCCTGAATCCTGGCGATGAGGTGATCCTGTTCGCGCCGTACTGGACGTCTTATGCCGATATCATCCATATCTGCGGCGGCGTGCCCAAGATCGTCGAATGCAAAGCCGAGAATGGCTTCCGGGCGACCGCCGATCAGTTGCGCGGGGCGATCTCGCCGAAGACGCGCTGGGTGCTGCTGAATTCGCCGTCCAATCCCAGCGGCGCCGCCTATGGCGCCGAGCATTACAAGCCGCTGCTGGACGTCCTGCTCCAGCATCCGGATGTGTGGGTGATGGCGGACGATATCTACGAGCATATCGTCTATGACGGCTTCAAGTTCGTCACGCCGGCTGCTTTGGAGCCGCGTCTCCGCGACCGCACCCTGACCATAAACGGCCTGTCCAAAGCCTATGCGATGACCGGCTGGCGCATTGGCTATGGCGGCGGTCCGGAGGCGTTGATCAAGGCGATGGCGGTGGTGCAGAGCCAGAGCACGTCGAACCCGTGCTCGATCAGCCAGGCCGCGGCAGTCGAAGCTTTGACCGGTCCGCAGGATTTCCTGGCCGAGCGGCAGGAAAGCTTCCGGCAGCGCCGCGATCTCGTCGTTTCGGCGCTGAACAAAATCCGCGGCATCGAATGCCGGGTGCCGGAAGGGGCGTTCTATACCTTCGCGAGTTGCGCCGGTTTGCTCGGCACCCGTGCGCCGGATGGCACGGAAATCCGTACTGATCGGGATTTCGCGTCCTACATCCTGAAGCAGGCGAAAGTGGCCGTGGTGCCCGGGGCGGCGTTCGGATTGTCACCGTTCTTCCGCATTTCCTATGCGACATCGGCCGCGGAACTGACCGAAGCGCTTCAGCGCATCGCTGCGGCCTGCGAGCGCCTAAGCGCATAAAGCAGGTAAGTCAGCACTAACTTGTGCAGTAGAAGGTGAGTGGTGCCGTCAGCGTCCGGCCCGGTCGATCTCCGACCGGATGCTGGCGGCCCAATCCCGGAATAGCCGGGCATCCTCGTCGAACTGCTCGCGTGTGACATTGGCCACCGCGAAAATCTGCTCGCGCTCCTCATGCGGTTCGGCATAGGGATTTTCGGGATCGATCTCGACGCCCAGTTCGCCCGATCTGGCACCCATCTTCAGAATGAAGCAGTCGCGATCCGGATGGTCGTGATGCATTGCCGAGGTAATGGCAAGCCAGGCCGCGCCCATGGCGACGGCATTGGCCTCGACGCCGCCTTTGAGGTGGTCGCCGGCGTCGAGACTGTTCGCCAGCATGTCCCACATCAGGAGCCGGAAGGCGGCCAGCGAAAGTCCGCTATTGGCCATCATGCGGTTTGCCTGATTGGAGAAGCGCAAGGTATCGGCCACCTGCATCTCGAACTGCAGATCGCCCAGACCATACTGGATGGCGAAGCTGTAGGTCGCGCCGGGGCTCATCGCGGCATCTCCTCTTGCGGGCGCGGCGGCGCTGGGCGGAGAGATAGGCGTCGCGCGAAGGCCATAGATGCTTGTGGCAAAGGCGATTGTTGACAATCTGGTGGGGGAAGTCAAATGTGCCGCTCCAGGAGGAAGCGAGCCCGATGCCTCAATCCAAATTCAAAGGGATGGCCGATCCTACAGGCATGCGCCGCAACCTAGCGAATTATGGCGATGCCGGGTTTTCCGTATTTCTGCGCAAGGCCTTCATCAAGGCCATGGGGTATACCGACGAAGCCCTGGACAAGCCGATCATCGGCATCGTCGACACCAATTCTGGCTATAATGCCTGTCATCGTAACGTCCCCGACCTGATCGAGGCGGCCTCGCGCGGCGTGATGCTGGCGGGCGGAATTCCGATCCCGTTTCCGGTGATCTCGATTCAGGAAAGTTTCTCCAATCCCACCAGCATGTATCTGCGCAACCTGATGGCGCTGGACGTGGAAGAGATGATCCGCGCCCAGCCGATGGATGCGGTGATTTTGCTCGGCGGCTGCGACAAGACCGTGCCTGCGCTGATGATGGGCGCGGCAAGTGCGAATATTCCTGCCATCATGCTGGTGACCGGCCCGATGCTGGCTGGCTCGTGGCGCGGCGAGAAGCTTGGCGCCTGCACCGATTGCCGCCGCTTCTGGGCGCGCTATCGCGCCGGCGACATCGATGAACAGCAGATCGATGAGGTGAACAGCGAACTGGCGCCGACCATCGGCACCTGCGGCGTGATGGGCACTGCCAGCACGATGGCGCTGACGGTGGAAGCTTTGGGCATGATGCTGCCTGGCGGCGCGGCGGTACCGGCCGTGCATGCCGAACGCCGCCGCCTGGCCGAACTGACCGGTAAGCGCGCGGTGGAAATGGCGGCAGAGCGTCTGACGCCGGACAGGATCCTGACGCCCGCCGCCTATCGAAATGCCTTGCGGGTTCTGCTTGCCGTTGGCGGATCGACCAATGCACTCATTCATCTGACCGCGATGGCCGGCCGCAGCGGCATCGCCATCGATCTGGACGGGTTCGATGCGATGGGGCGCGAAACGCCGGTGCTGGTCGATCTGAAACCGACCGGCCAGCATTACATGGAAGATCTCTACAAGGCCGGCGGCCTGACGCCGATCCTGCGCCAGTTGGGTAATCTGCTGGACCGGAGCTGCCTGACGGTGACGGGCAAGACGCTCGGCGAGAATATCGACGCCATGCCGCCCGACTGGCCGCAGGACGTGATCAGGCCGATCACCGAGCCGGTCTACAGGACCGGCGCCATGGCAGTGCTGCGCGGCAGCCTTGCGCCCGATGGTGCATTGATCAAGCAGGCGGCTGCGACTCAAAGCCTGTTACAGCATGAAGGCCGCGCCGTTGTCTTCGACGGTCTGGCAGATATGGCGGCGCGGCTGGACAGCCGCGATCTCGACGTGGCGCCGGATGACATCCTGGTGCTGCGCAATGCTGGCCCGAAAGGCGCGCCCGGCATGCCGGAAGCGGGCTATATCCCGATTCCGAAGAAGCTGGCGCAAGCCGGCGTCAAGGACATGGTACGCATATCGGATGCGCGGATGAGCGGTACGGCCTATGGCACCATCGTGCTGCATATCGCGCCGGAGGCAGCCTCGGGTGGCCCGCTGGCCCTGGTGAAGACCGGCGACCGCATCAGACTGAATACGGCAGGACGCCGCATCGATCTGCTGGTCGATGACGCGGAACTGGCCAAGCGCCGTGCCACCTTGCCGCCATTGCCGTCGGGCGAAGGCCGCCGCGGCTACGACAAGCTATATTTCGACACCGTCACGCAGGCCGAGCGCGGCTGCGATTTCGACTTCTGCATCCCGGAGATTGTCCACCGCGTACCGTGACGCCATAACCGCATAGCTGCCGACCGGCTGCCTTTCTCCGTCTCTGGCCGTCCGTCTATCTCGCGCCCACTATGCCGCAAATGCTCAAGTTTATGGCTGATGCCGGACGCTACTTCGCCGGGCGGAAGGCGCGGCAGACGTCTGGATTGGTCTCCAGATACGCGCCGCCGATCAGGTCGATGCAATAGGGGATGGCGGGGAATACCGCCGCGAGGCATTCGGCAATCGCCGCCGGCTTGCCTGGCAGATTGATGATCAGGCTGCGGCCCCGGATACCGGCAGTCTGGCGCGACAGAATCGCCGTCGGCACGGATCTCAGGCTGACGGAGCGCATCAATTCGCCAAAGCCCGGCATCATCTTTTCACAGACCGCTCCGGTCGCTTCCGGGGTAACATCCCGTAAGGCTGGCCCGGTGCCTCCGGTGGTAACGATCAGCGGGCAGTGCCGTTCGTCGCTCAGCTCCATAAGCGTCTGCTCGATGAGAGGCTGCTCATCGGCAATCAATCTCGTTTCCGCCCGCCAGGGCGTGGCGAGGATGTGCTGCAACTCGGCGATGATTGCCGGGCCGCTACGGTCTTCGTAAATGCCGGTGCTGGCGCGGTCGGAAATCGTCACCACGCCGATGGGAATGGCGGACATCGCGTCAGGCCCGGGCCATTTCGGGCTGCGTGGCTTTCACTCCACTTGGCGAGACGTTGCGCGCCACGCGGTTTGCCGGTGCCACCGGGCGATAGAGCTTCTGCAGCCGGCTGACATCGGCGATTTCGATGCGGCTGCCGCTGGCGCGGACACCAAAGCTGCGCAACTGCTGGAAGGTACGGGACAGACATTCCGAACTCATGCCCAGCTCGGCGGCGATGGTCTTGCGATCGTCGGCAAGGCGGAAGCTGTCGGGGCCGCTTTCGACCGCGCTGTGACGCACGAGATAATGCGCCAGCCGCTCGGTGGCGGTGTGCAGCTTCAGCTCGCGCAGGTGTTCAACCAGCAGGCGCCAATGGCGCGCCAGCCGGTCCACCATCATCAGCGCGAGGGCGTGCTCGGTTTCCAGCGCCTGGCGGAACCGCCCGCTCGGGATCAGCAGGATCCGCGACGGCGTGGTGGTTTTGGCGGTGACGAGATAGGGTAGCTGCAGGATTGCGGCGGCACTGACGAAGATCTCGCCGTTGCCGAAAGTCGTGACCACGGTAGTGTCGCCATCGCTGCATTCCGCCATCAATGCGACGCGGCCGCTGATGATCAGGTGCACAAATTCTGATTCTTCGCCCTGCTGGGTCAGGATGGCATGCTTCGGATATTCCCGAATGGCGCAATCGCGTACGAGACGCTCGGCAATCGCCGGCCCAAGCCTCTGGTAGAGCTCAGTTTCTTTGAATGCTTGCTGATCGATAGCGCGCATATAGCACCTCCATTATCACCAGAGTATCGGACGCGGAATATCACTCATTGATCGACATCAAGCATGGCATTGATGCCGTACCGAGATCAATTTTTGATGGTAATCAAGGATTTTTGCGACGCAAAAATGCGCTGCAGCGTAGCCGTTGATCTAACGCAATCCTGTTTCGCCCGCTCCTGCGCATCGTCTCCTCGCATCCTGCCACTTTACCGGGATGGAGGAGAAAACAGCGATGGTCTCTCAATCTGCCCCCACTGCCAGCCTCGCCACGAATCCTGCCGGTCAGTCTACAGCATTAGTAATGAGTACAGTGGCATTCACTGTATGCTTCGCCGTCTGGACGATCTTCTCGATCATCGGTCTACAGATCAAAAAGGATCTGGGTCTTAACGAAACCCAGTTCGGCCTGCTGATCGGCACACCGATTCTGACGGGCTCACTGAGCCGTCTGCTGCTCGGCATCTGGACCGACCAATATGGCGGCCGCCTGGTCTACACCGCCGTGATGGTGGCCGCCGCGATCGCTACCTGGCTGCTCACCTTGGCCTATTCTTACGAGACCTTCCTGTTGGCCGCGCTCGGCGTCGGCATTGCCGGCGGCTCCTTTGCGGTCGGCGTTGCCTATGTTTCCAAATGGTATCCGAAGGAGAAGCAGGGAACTGCGCTTGGCGTTTTCGGCATGGGCAATGTCGGTGCCGCTGTCACCAAGTTCATTGCTCCCTTCGTGATGGTGGCTTTCGGCTGGGAAATGGTCGCCAAGGTCTGGGCCATTGTTATGCTGATCATGGCGATCGCCTTCTATCTCTTCACCAAAGACGATCCTGCGCTGGCCGAACGCAAGCGCATGGGCGTGAAGCCTGAGCCACTGCTGGCGCAACTGGCGCCGTTGGCAAAACTGCAGGTCTGGCGTTTCTCGCTTTATTACTTCTTCGTCTTTGGCGCTTTCGTCGCCTTGGCGCTCTGGCTGCCGCGCTACTACATGGGCGTCTATGGCCTCGACGTGAAAACGGCGGGCATGCTGGGCGCGGCCTATTCGATCCCGGCCAGCCTGTTCCGCGCCTATGGCGGCGTGCTTTCCGATAAATATGGCGCCCGCCGGGTTATGTACTGGACCTTCATCGTCTCGGTGATCTGCACCTTCCTGCTGTCCTATCCGGCGACCGATTACACGGTGCGTGGCATTACAGGTCCGATCACCTTCACCATTGCCATCGGCTTTGTGCCATTCACGGTGATCGCCTTTGTGCTGGGTTTCTTCATGTCGCTGGGAAAGGCTGCCGTCTACAAGCATATCCCGGTCTATTACCCGAACCATGTCGGCGCAGTGGGCGGCGTGGTCGGCCTGATCGGCGGGCTCGGCGGCTTCGTGCTGCCAATCGCCTTCGGCGCGCTGAACGACATCATTGGCGTTTGGACGAGCTGTTTCATGCTGCTCTTCATCCTGGTCGCGATCGCGCTGACCTGGATGCATTTTGCCATCCTACGCATGGAGCGACGCAAGCATCCGGCCCTGCGCGGCCCACAGGATCTGCCTGAACTGGCCGAAGGCGGAAAGCCTGCCGCCGTGCCCGACACATCGCAATCCGTACCCGCCGGAATCCGGGCGAAGGAGGCTTGAGTCATGACTATCGCGATTGGCAACAACGAGAAACGTCAAGGGGTGTGGCTTAGCCGTTGGGAGCCGGAGGATGCCGGGTTCTGGGAAACCACCGGAAAGCGGATTGCCTGGCGCACGCTGATCATCACCACTGCCAACCTGACCATGGCCTTCATCGTCTGGTTCATGGTTTCAGCCCTAGTGGTGCGCCTGCCGGGCGCCGGCTTCAAGCTGAACCAGACCGAGCTCTTCTGGCTGACGGCCATGCCGGGCCTAGCCGGCGGCACGCTGCGCATCATTCATACTTTTCTGGTGCCGCTTTACGGCACGCGCAACGTGGTAACGATCTCCACGCTCAGTCTGCTGATTCCAACCGTCGGTTGGTTCGTTGCGGTACAGGAGCCGACCACGCCTTACTGGGTGCTGCTGACGCTGGCCTTTCTGGCCGGGCTGGGTGGCGGCAATTTCTCATCCTTCATGCCGAGCACTAGCCTGTTCTTCCCCAAGCGGCTGCAGGGCACCGCCTTGGCGATCCAGGCCGGCATTGGAAATTTCGGGGTCAGCATCGTGCAGTTCGTCACGCCCTGGATCATTGGCGTCGCGCTGTTCGGCAGCTTGGCTGGCGAACCGCTCGATTTCACGCGTGGTGGGGTGCACAGCAAGATCTGGCTGCAGAATGCGGCTCTGGTCTATGTGCCGCTGATCGCGCTGTTCGGCATCCTAGCCTGGTTCATGCTGCGCAGCGTACCAGTGCGGGCCAATTTCCGCGATCAGCTCGACATCTTCAAACTGAAGCACGGCTTCTTCATGACGCTGCTCTACGTCATGACGTTTGGATCCTTCTCCGGTTTCTCAGCCACCTTTCCGCTGCTGATCCGGCAGACCTATACCGGCTTCCCCAACGGTCCCGATCCACTGGCCTATGCTTTCCTCGGGCCGCTGATCGGCTCGATCATGCGCGTGATCGCCGGGCCGCTGTCGGATCGCTTCGGCGGCGCCATCGTCACGCATTGGTCGGGCATCGGTATGATCGTCTGCGCCATCGGCGTAACCTTCTTCACTTCGCCGACCTCGCTGGCCGAGTTCCCATACTTCCTCACCTTCATGCTGGGCCTGTTCTTCTTTTCCGGCATCGGCAATGCCTCGACCTTCAAGCAGATGCCCATGCTGTTCGAGCCACGGCAGGCAGCCGGCGTGATCGGATGGACAAGCGCGGTTGCAGCTTATGGCCCGTTCGCCGCCGGCATCCTGCTTGGCTACTCGATGACGCTGTTCGCCTCACCGAACGCCTTCTTCTACTGGGCCGCTTTCTATTACGCGGTCAATGTCGCCATTAACTGGTGGTACTACGCCCGTAAGGGCGCCGAGCGTCCCTGCTGACGTGAGCCAATGGAGCCCCAACCATGAGCCGCTTTCTCGATCGCCTCACTTACTTTCGCAAACAGGTCGGTCATTTCTCCGATGGCCATGGCGTGGTCACGACCGAGGACCGCGCCTGGGAGGATGCTTATCGCAATCGCTGGGCGCATGACCGCATCGTGCGCTCCACGCATGGTGCCAATTGTACCGGCTCCTGCTCATGGAAAATCTATGTGAAGGGTGGCATCGTCACCTGGGAAACCCAGCAGACGGACTACCCGCGTACGCGACCCGATCTGCCCAATCACGAGCCGCGCGGCTGCGCACGCGGGGCCAGTTACTCCTGGTACATCTACAGCGCCAACCGCGTGAAATATCCGATGGTGCGTGGCCGCCTGATGCGGCTGTGGCGCGCGGCGAAGCAGACCCATCGCGATCCGGTGGCTGCCTGGCAGTCGATTGTCGAGGACAAGGCGAAGACCAAAGAATACAAGACGGCCCGTGGCATGGGCGGCTTCGTGCGTGCGAGCTGGGATGAGGTGAACGAGATCATCGCCGCGGCGAACGCCTATACGATTAAAACCTTCGGCCCTGACCGCATCATCGGCTTCTCGCCGATCCCGGCGATGTCCATGGTATCTTATGCGGCCGGCAGCCGCTATCTGTCGCTGATCGGCGGCGTCTGCATGAGCTTCTACGACTGGTATTGCGACCTGCCGCCCAGTTCTCCACAGACCTGGGGCGAGCAGACCGATGTGCCGGAATCGGCCGACTGGTACAATTCCACCTTCCTGATGCTGTGGGGGTCTAACGTGCCGCAGACGCGCACGCCGGACGCCCATTTCATGACGGAAGTCCGCTACAAGGGCGCCAAGGTGGCGGTGGTGACGCCCGATTATTCGGAAGCCTCAAAATTTGCCGACCTATGGCTGCATCCCAAGCAGGGCACCGATGCGGCGCTGGCCATGGCGATGGGCCATGTGATCCTGAGCGAATACCATGCCAAGGGGCGCAGTGAGTATTTCCAGGACTACTGCCGGCGCTATACCGACATGCCGAATTTGGTGATGCTGGTCGAGCGCGACGGCCGCCTGGTGCCGGACCGTTTCCTGCGCTGCTCTGATTTTGCTGACAATCTGGGCCAGAGCAACAATCCGGAATGGAAGACGGTCGCGCTCGACGAGAAGAGCGGCAAGCTTGTCGCGCCGCTAGGCTCCATCGGTTTCCGCTGGGGCGAACAAGGCAAATGGAATCTGGAGGAGAAGGAAGCTGGCGGCGCCGAGACAAAGCTGCGTCTCGGCCTGAAGGGTGTCGAAGACGAGGTGAGGGGAGTGGCCTTTCCGTATTTCGGCGGCATCGCGCACGAGCATTTCCCGAGCAGTAATCACCCCGAAGTCATCGAGCGCAAAGTTCCGGTCAAACGTGTCCAGACCCGGAATGGCCCGGTTCTGGTCGCGGCAGTCTATGACCTATTCCTGGCCAATTACGGCGTGGATTACGGCTTCGGGGACCCGAATGCCGCGAAGAGCTTCGATGAAGACCTGCCCTATACGCCGGCCTGGCAGGAGCGCATTACCGGCGTACCGCGCGAGCAGGTGATCGCTGTAGCGCGTGCCTTCGCCGACAATGCCGACAAGACCAAGGGCAAGTCCATGGTCATTCTCGGCGCAGCGGTGAACCATTGGTACCACGCCGACATGAATTATCGCGGCATCATCAACCTGCTGGCGATGTGTGGTTGCATTGGCCAGTCAGGTGGCGGCTGGTCGCATTATGTGGGACAGGAGAAGCTGCGCCCGCAATGCGGCTGGCTGCCGCTGGCCTTCGCGCTGGACTGGCATCGACCGCCGCGTCAGCAGAACTCGACCTCATTCTTCTACGCCCATACCGGCCAGTGGCGGTACGAGAAGCTGGCGGTGGAGGAAATCCTCTCTCCGCTGGCGCCGAAGAAGCTGACCGGGTCGCTGATCGATTTCAACGTGCGGGCTGAGCGCATGGGGTGGCTGCCCAGCGCACCACAACTTGAGTGCAATCCGCTGCAACTGACGAAGGATGCAGCCGCGGCCGGGCAGGAACCCGTGCCCTATCTGGTGGAGAAGCTGAAGAGCGGCGACATCCGCATGTCCTGCGAGGACCCGGACAATCCGGCAAATTTCCCGCGCAACATGTTCGTCTGGCGCTCAAACATCCTGGGCTCCAGCGGCAAGGGGCATGAATACTTCCTCAAATATCTGCTCGGCACCCAGCATGGCGTGCAGGGCAAGGATCTCGGCCAAGAAGGGGGGCGCAAGCCGGAGGAGGTGATCTGGCGCGAGGAGGCGGAAGGCAAGCTCGATCTGCTCGTGACGCTCGATTTCCGCATGTCCACCACCTGCATGTATTCCGACATCGTGCTGCCGACCGCCACCTGGTACGAGAAGCACGACATGAATACCTCCGACATGCATCCCTTTATCCATCCGCTGTCGGCAGCGGTAGATCCGGCTTGGGAAGCGCGCAGCGACTGGGAGATCTTCAAGGGCATCGCCAAGACATTCTCTTCTATCTGCGAAGGCCATCTCAGCGTCGAGAAGGACATCGTGCTCACACCGCTGATGCACGATACGCCGTCCGAGTTGGGCCAGGCCTTCGAGCCGAAGGAATGGCGCAAGGGTGAGATCGAACCCATCCCGGGCAAGACCATGCCACAAATCACCGTAGTCGAGCGCGACTATCCGAACACCTACAAGAAGTTCACGGCGCTCGGACCTCTGATGACCAAGATCGGCAATGGCGGCAAGGGCATCGTCTGGAATACCGCGCATGAGGTGGATTTGCTAGCCAAGCTGAATGGCAAGGTCACCGAACCAGGCATTACCCAGGGGCTGCCGAAGATCGAGACCGATATCGATGCAGCGGAAGTGATCCTGTCGCTGGCACCGGAAACCAACGGGGAGGTGGCGGTGAAATCCTGGGCTGCCTTGTCCAAGGCGACCGGCCGCGACCATACGCATCTGGCAACTCCGCGCGAAGACGACAAGCTGCGCTTTCGCGACCTGCAGGCGCAGCCGCGCAAGATCATCTCCTCTCCAACATGGAGCGGGCTGGAATCCGAGCATGTCAGCTATAATGCCGGCTACACCAACGTGCATGAGCTGATCCCCTGGCGCACACTGACCGGCCGGCAGCAGCTTTATCAGGATCACCCCTGGATGCGGGCCTTCGGCGAGGGTTTGAGCACTTATCGTCCGCCCATCGATACGCGAAGCGTGGCCGAGGTGCATGGTAAGCGCAGCAACGGCAATCCGGAAATCCTGCTGAACTTCATCACGCCACACCAGAAATGGGGTATCCACAGCACTTATACCGACAATCTGATGATGCTCACCCTGTCGCGCGGTGGACCGATCGTCTGGCTTAGCGAGGTGGATGCCGGAAAGGCTGGCATCGAGGACAACGACTGGGTCGAGGTCTTCAACTCGAACGGCGCGCTGGTGGCGCGTGCCGTGGTCAGCCAGCGCGTGAACGAGGGCATGATCCTGATGTATCACGCGCAGGAGAAGATCGTGAACGTACCGGGCAGCGAAATCACCGGTGCACGCGGCGGTATCCACAACTCCGTCACCCGCGCCACGGTCAAGCCGACGCATATGATCGGCGGCTACGCCCAGCTCAGCTACGGCTTCAACTACTACGGCACGATTGGCACTAATCGCGACGAGTTTGTGGTGGTGCGCAAAATGACCAATGTGGACTGGCTTGAACGCCCGCGCTCCGGCGCCGCAGCCGCCGAGTAAGCCAGTCGTGACCAAGGAGATTGCCCCATGAAAGTCCGTGCTCAAATTGCCATGGTTCTGAACCTGGACAAGTGCATCGGCTGCCACACCTGCTCAGTGACCTGCAAGAACGTCTGGACCTCGCGCGAGGGCGTAGAATACGCCTGGTTCAACAATGTCGAGACCAAGCCTGGCATCGGCTATCCCAAGGAATGGGAGAACCAGGATAAATGGCAGGGCGGCTGGAGACGCACCCGCAGTGGACGAATCGAGCCGCGCATCGGCGGCAGATGGCGGCTGCTGGCCAAGATCTTCGCCAATCCGCATCTACCCGAGATCGACGACTATTACGAGCCCTTCACCTTTGAATACGACCACCTGCAGACTGCGCAGGAATCCGAGGCCATGCCAGTGGCCCGGCCAGTCTCGCTGATCACCGGCAAACGGATGGAGAAGATCGAGTGGGGGCCAAACTGGGAAGAGATCCTCGGCACTGAATTCGCCAAGCGCTCGAAGGACAAGAACTTCGATGGCGTGCAGAAAGAAATCTACGGGCAGTTCGAAAACACCTTCATGTTCTATCTGCCACGCCTGTGCGAGCACTGCCTCAATCCAGCCTGTGTCGCTTCCTGCCCATCGGGCTCGATCTACAAGCGCGAGGAGGATGGCATCGTCCTGATCGATCAGGATAAGTGCCGCGGCTGGCGGATGTGCGTCAGCGCCTGCCCGTACAAGAAGATTTACTACAACTGGAAGTCCGGGAAGGCGGAAAAATGCATCTTCTGCTTCCCGCGCATCGAGGCGGGCGAACCGACGGTCTGCTCTGAGACTTGCGTCGGCCGCATCCGCTATCTCGGCGTGCTGCTCTACGATGCCGACCGGATCGAAGAAGCGGCCAGCGTGCCAGCCGAGCAGGATTTGTATCAGGCGCAGCTCGACGTCTTCCTCGATCCGCATGATCCTGCGGTGATCGAACAGGCTCGGCGCGACGGCGTACCGGAAAACTGGCTGGAAGCGGCGCGCATATCGCCCACCTACAAGATGGCGATCGAGTGGAAGATAGCTTTCCCGCTGCATCCGGAATACCGCACCTTGCCGATGGTCTGGTATGTGCCGCCGCTTTCGCCAATCCAGGCGGCGGCCGATGCCGGCAAGATCGCCATGGCCGATCAGATCGCCGATGTGCGCAGCCTGCGCATCCCGGTGAAGTATCTGGCCAATCTGCTGACCGCCGGAGTCGAGGAACCCATCGTGCAGGCGCTGGAGCGCATGATAGCGATGCGGGTGTTCATGCGCAGCCGCCATGTGGAAGGCAGGGACAATACCGCCGTGCTCGATCGGGTGGGGCTAAATCCGGCTCAGGTCGAGGGCATGTACAGGATCATGGCGATTGCCAATTACGAGGAACGCTACGTGATCCCGTCCACCCATCGTGAATATGCAGAAAGCGCCTTCGACCTGCGCGGTGGCTGCGGATTCTCGTTCGGGGCGGGCTGCACGGGCGGCAAGGAACCGGCCAACCTGTTCGCGCCGGGCCGTCGCGCAGCTGCCGGGGAGTGACGGCCATGCGCATCTTGAAAGCCCTGTCCGCGCTGCTGGACTACCCCACCGCCGACCTGCAAGCGGCGCTGCCGGAAATCCGCGCCATTATTGAGATTGATCTGAAGAGCAGCCCGAAGGTCGCCGGTGCGCTCGGCAACCTGGTGGCAGAACTCGAAGCCCCGGATCTGATGGCGTTGCAGGAACGCTTCACCAGCCTATTCGACCGTGGCCGTTCCGTTGCCCTGCATCTCTATGAGCATGTGCATGGCGACTCCCGTGACCGCGGTCCGGCGATGGTGGCGCTGGCCGAGCTGTACCGCAGCCATGGCTTCGAGCCGCATCCACGCGAACTGCCGGACTACCTGCCGATGCTGCTCGAATTCCTCAGCCAGATCGATCCGCAGGAGGCCTGCTGCATCCTGCGCGATGCGGCACCGATCCTCGCATTGCTGCGCGACCGGCTGGAGAAACGCCATTCGGCTTATGTCGCCGTGCCTGCCGCCTTGCTGGCGATTGCCGAGGCCGGGGCCGTGATGGCGCCGGCGCGTCCGGCCGATGAAGACGACGACAGCTTCGAGGCACTGGACAGGGCCTGGGAGGAAGCTGCCGTCACCTTCGGGCCCGAAAACGATCCCAGCCGCAATGGCGGCTGCGGCAAGGCCTCAGCCTGGAAGCAGGCCATGAACAATCCATCCCCGCGCTGAGACGGAGGATCAGATCATGATGCAGTATGTCGAGCATTTCCTGTTCGGAATCTACCCTTATATCGGCCTGAGCGTGTTTTCCATCGGCAGCCTGGTTCGGTTCGAGCACGGCCAGTACACCTGGCGCAGCGGCTCAAGCCAGCTGCTGCGCGCGCGGCAGCTTCGCTGGGGCTCGAACCTGTTCCATATCGGAATCCTGTTCCTATTTGCCGGACATTTCGTCGGCCTGCTGACGCCGCATTGGTTGTATGAGCATTTCATCTCTGCCGGGGCCAAGCAGATAGTGGCGGTGGTATCTGGCGGCACGGCGGGCACGATTTGCTTCATCGGACTGACGCTGCTCTTGCACCGGCGGTTGAGCGATCCGCGCATCCGGGTGACGTCCTCGCCGATGGATATCGCAATTCTGCTGGTTCTGTGGCTGCAACTGGTGCTGGGTCTCGCCACCCTGCCTTACTCGATCCAGCATAGCGATGGGGGCGTCATGCTTGCCTTATCAGAATGGGCGCAGCGCATCGTCACCTTCCGCAGCGGCGCCGCCGAACTGGTACGGAACGTGGACTGGCCCTTCAAGCTGCATCTGGTGCTGGGCGTCACTATCTTCGTGCTGTTCCCGTTCAGCCGTCTGGTCCACATCTGGAGCGTTCCGGTCGGCTATGTCTTCCGCAGCTATCAGGTAGTGCGCCGCCGGTCGCCCGCCCGCCCGACGCTCTAAGGAGGCCATCATGGAAATCCTCCGTGTGAACGGAACGGTCATTGACGAAGCCGCCGTGCTGGCCGAGATGCAATATCACCCAGCAGCGACGGCCGAGGAGGCAGGCCGCCGCGCGGCCCGGGCCCTGGCAATCCGCGAGTTGCTGCTCCAGCGCGCCGAGGCGCTGGGCATCGACCGGGAGGTGGAGGATGCCATCGACCGGGTCATCGCCACCGAGGTTCCGCTGCCCGCGCCGGACGAGGAAAGCTGCCGCCGCTATTTCGAAGCCAACCGCGCGCAGTTCGTTAGCCCGACATTGTACGAGGCCCGCCATATCCTGATCGCAGCGATGCCCGAGGATGACGCGGAACAGGAGGCGGCGCGAAATCGGGCCAACCGGCTGATTGCCATGCTGCAGCAGGACCCGGAGCTGTTCGCTCAATTGGCGCGGCAGTACTCGGCCTGCCCATCCAAGGAGACAGGCGGGCATCTCGGTCAGTTCGCCAGCGGCACGACCGTCCCGGAATTCGAATCTGTCCTTGACAATCTGGAAATTGGGCAGCTTTGGCCCGTGCCGGTGCCAAGCCGCTATGGCTTTCATGTGCTGCAACTGCTGCAGCGCGAGCCGGGCCGGGAACTACCCTACGAACAGGTGCGTGGGCGTGTGGCAGATTACCTGAGCGAGGCAGTATTCCGTACGGCTATCCGCCAGTACATATCGCTGCTGATAGCCGAAGCCGAGGTCAGCGGCGTGGCCTTGGCTGGCGCCGAGTCACTGTTGATGCAGTGATGGGGACACATGCCGGAACGCGTATTAAGCTCCGGCACACTTGCGCTGTGCCGATTGCTGCGTGGGTTCGAGGATTTCCGTAGCAGCTTCTTTGAGCGCGACGACCGGCCTTACGAGAAACTGGTCAGCGAAGGACAATCGCCGCGCGTACTGGTGATCGCCTGTTCGGATTCGCGTACCGGTCCCGCTCTGCTGACCAGGCACAGCCCGGAGATTTATTCGTCATCCGCAATGTGGCGGCGCTGGTACCCACCTATGAGCAGCCGCGTGGTGTGCCGAAGGGAACCAGTGCGGCGGTGGAGTTTGGCGTCCGGGCGCTGGAAGTCGATCATGTCATCGTGCTGGGACATTCCCATTGCAGCGGGATCCGCTTTCTGACGGAACGTGGGGCGGCAGCGCGGATTTCGAGTTCCCGCCCGACTGGGTCGCCATGTCGGGCGAGGCGGTGACGCAGATGGAAAATCTCGTCAGCGAAGCGGGGGAGGCGGAACGCCTGCGGTGGCTGGAAAAATCTGCAATCAGGTTGTCCCTGCGCAATCTCAAAGCTTTCCGTGGATGGCCGAGCGTGTGAGGAGCGGACAACTTGCGTTACATGGTTGGCATTTCCGATCTGCAGCACGGCCTGCTCCATGCGATGAATGGACGAAACGGGCAGTTTTATGTCGTGCTGGCAGGTGAAATCCCCGCACCGGCCTGCGGGTGTTGCGAAGGCCTGATGGAGCTGGTGGATCAATGACCGATACAGCGTCAAAAGCGGCGCGCCGCGCGAGGGCGACCTCCTCCTGGCCGGCCTTTCTACAATCCGGATTCCGGCCGTTTTTCCTGTTTTGCGGTCTGCAGGCCAGCATTTTCATTCCGTTGTGGCTGGCGGTTTGGGTTCTGGGCTGGGATCTGCCTGCGAGCAGCAATCCTGTTCTATGGCACGGTCATACGATGATTTTCGGCTTTGCCTCGGCGGCGTTGACCGGATTTCTGCTGACGGCCGTGCCGAACTGGACCGAGGCCGGGCCGGTGCGCGGTTTGCGCCTGCTGCTTCTGGCCTGTTTCTGGCTCGCGGCGCGTGCGCTGTCAGTTTTCCCGTCGTCTGCCGTGCCGTTCATGGCGGCCGATATCGGCTTCTGGATGCTGCTGATCGTTTTCATCGCGCCGGGAATCCTGAAGCGCAATGCCAGGCGGAATGGTGTGTTCGTCGTTATCCTGACGGCGCTGATCGCGCTCAGCCTGCTCTGGCACCTGTCGCTGCGGTTCGGTTGGCAGGGTAGCGGCCTGCTCAGCCTGCACGCCGGGCTGGGGCTTTATCTTCTGGCTATCAGCGTCATTGGCGGGAGGATCATCCCGGCCTTCACGCTCGGCGGCCTGCGGCAGGCAGGATATAACGTGTCCTTCCCGCCAATGGTCCGGCTCGCCTGGGCAGCCAATATCGCTTTTCTGGTGGCCTTGGCCAGCAAACTGGCGGGATTGCCTGTCACGATTCAAGTTATGGTGTTTCTGCTGGCCGCCATTCTGCATGGCATCCGGCTGGCTGGCTGGTGGCGGCCGCAAATCCTGCGGATACCGCTGATCTGGTCGCTGCATCTGGGCTATCTCTTTCTGCCGCTGGGCTTTGCGCTGGAAGCCGCGGGTGCGGCCGGGCTGATCCCGAGCACGGCGGCCATCCATGCGCTGGGCAGTGGGGCGGTTGGCCTGATGATCCTTGCGGTGATGACGCGTGCGTCATTGGGCCATACCGGCCGGAAGCTCGCGGCGCCTCCCACCGCGGCGCTGGCGTATTACCTTGTTGCCGTCGGCGCATTGCTGCGCGTGGTTGCAGCAGCGTTCCCCGATATGGAGCTTTACCGCGAATTGCTGGGTATGGGCGGACTGCTCTGGTCAGGCGGTTTTATCGCCTTCGTGCTCGGCTATGCCGGCATCCTGATCCGGCCGCGCATCGATGGACGGCCCGGTTAGGCAGGACAGATTTTTGAGAAAAAGAAGAAGCGCCGGATGGCTGGCCGGGCAGCCGGCCAGCCATGGCTCGCGGCATTCACTTGCTGGCGACGACGGGATCGGCAAAGAGCTTTGCAAAAACCTGCTTCGCCTTGCCGGGATGTTTGACGGCCTTGGCCTGTTCATGATTGTCGGGCGTGCCGGCCACGACCATGCCCACCATGCCCATGCCGTAATGCGGCTTGCATTTGAAGCCGTAGACACCGGCCTTGTCGAATTTCACCGTGACCGTCTCATTGATCTGGCCGGTGAAGGGCACAACGCCATCCGGCACCATGCCGGGAATGGCTTCAACATTGTGGCCTTTGCTGACCGGCACGAATTTCACGGTGTCTCCCGGCGCGATTTTGACCAGTGCCGGCTCGAAAACCATGACGCCCGTGGCGCCCTTGTCCAGCATCTTCACTTCGATTTCCGCCGCGGCCACCGCGCCGGAGAGTGTCACAGCCGCCAGAGCGGCGCCGAAAAACAAAGCTGTACGCATTTGGCATTCTCCATGTTTCGACGGCACCGCAACGATGTCGTCCGGATCGTAGATACCGCATGCGAGGAACTTGGAATTTGTGCGGCCGCAAACAAAACCGCGTTTTCAGCGGCTTTCCGTTGGCTGGAAACCGGGCGCTGCGCTTGGTATTCTGCGAGAAACCCGTTCTTCGGAAGGCCGAATGACCGCTATTGATCCGTCGATCGTCGCCGAGTTCTCCTTGTTCCGCGAACTGTCGCGCGACCAGATCCGAGACATCCTCAGCAGCGCCACGCCGCGCCGCTATGCGAAGAACACCAATGTCTTCGAGCAGGATGGCAAAGCCGACTATTTCTTCCTGCTGCTGAACGGGCATCTGCGCGTCTCGCGCCTGATCCCCGATGGGCAGCAGGTGGTGGTCCGCTATATCGTAGCGGGCGATATCTTCGGCATCGCCATGGCGATCGGCCGCGATACCTATCCGGCCACGGCAACGGCGATCGTCGAAAGCCTGGCATTGGCCTGGCCATCCGCAAGCTGGCCCTCATTGGTGGCGAAGTATCCCACTCTCGCTGCCGGTACCATGCAGACCCTGGGCAACCGGCTGCAGGACGTGCAGGCCCGGGTTGTCGAGATGTCGACCGAGGAGGTCGAGCGCCGCGTGGCGCATGCCTTGCTGCGCCTTGTCCGCCAGTCTGGACGCAAGGTCGAGCAGGGAATTGAGATCGATTTCCCGATTTCCCGTCAGGATGTGGCCGAAATGACAGGCACCACGCTG
This sequence comes from uncultured Ferrovibrio sp., assembly GCF_937960835.1. GTDB lineage: Bacteria > Pseudomonadota > Alphaproteobacteria > Ferrovibrionales > Ferrovibrionaceae > Ferrovibrio. The sequence continues at coordinate 342,095 of NZ_CALGPC010000015.1, read as the reverse complement.
CATACCGTGAGCCGCATTCTCAGCGCCTGGGAGGATCGGGGGCTGGTTCGAGGCGGCCGGCAGAAGATCATTCTGACCGATGCGCATCGGCTTTTCCTGCTGGCGGAAGGTCAGTCTGAGTCCTGATCTGCCATGGCCTGCCGCAGCGCGGCCAGGAAGACTGCAGGTGAAACGCCGTGGGCCTGGGCGGCATCGCCAATGCTGTGAAAGCAGGACACCGGGCAGCCGACGCAGCGCAGCTTGAAATCGAGAAAAACGCGAATTGTCGCAGGACGGCGACGTAAAACGTCGTCCACAATGTCGTCCAGCTCAGGTTCCATGTGATGTCCTCCAGCCGCGCCATCGTTACGCGTGGCTGAGAGACCGTCTTTGTCGCAACGCAAGCAAAGAGCAGCCTTTGACGATTGCTCGTGACTTTGCGGCAGCACAAAGAAGGCGGCCAGCCGCTACTGCATATAAGCCTCGTCCATACGAGGTTGCTTATGCCTGCTCCCGCTTCGACTGCATCTCTAGACACCAATATTCTTGATGCCCTCCAGGCCGTGATCGACCCGGAAGTAGGGCTGAGCATTGTCGATCTTGGTCTGGTCTACCGCGCGATGCGCACGGACGACGCCATCGATGTCGCGATCACGCTCACCACGCGGGCCTGTCCGCTGGGCCGAATGATCGTTCGAGAAGCCGAGGACCGACTGCGACAGCGTTTTCCCGATGCAGGCTCGGTGGACGTAAAGCTGGTCTGGGAGCCGCCATGGAAGCCGGACCGCATCACCGAGCAGGGTCGGGCGCAGCTCGGCCGCCATTGAACATCACATTGAACGTCGCTGAACGAAGGAACTGCCATGAGCACTAATATCGTCACCACTATCGATGTCCGTGATATTGCGCCGCGGCTGCGTCATCCCCTGATCATGAAGACGTTTAATGATCTCACGCCGGGACAGGCTTTTCTGCTGGTAAACGACCACGATCCTAAGCCGCTCCATTATCAGTTCAATGCCGAATTCGCGGGCCTGTTCGACTGGACCTATCTGGAACAGGGGCCTGAGGTTTGGCAGGTGCGGATCGGCCGTGTCGCGGCTTGAGCGATATTTGCCGGCAGCGATGCGGGACCCGCAGCGGTTCCGCGTCCTGCTCCTGCTGCTGGGCGGATTGAGCCTGCTTGCCGGCCTATGCGGCGGGTTATGGCGGCTCGGCTGGGAGATGCCTCATGGCGAAGGCCTTGCTCAGTTGCATGGCCCGCTGATGGTGTCAGGTCTGTTCGGCACGCTGATCAGTCTGGAGCGGGCCGTCGCGTTGGCACGGCCTTGGGCCTATCTAGGGCCGCTGGCGGCGGGGCTTGGCAGCGTGATGTTGATCGCGGGACTGCCGCTGATCTTCGGTGCTGGCGCCTATCTTCTGGCCAGCGCCATTCTATCGCTGGCTTCTCTCATTATTCTGCGTCAGCAGCCGGCCTTGTTCACCGGCGCCATGCTGTTCGGTGCGCTGGCCTGGCTTGCGGGAAATATGCTCTGGCTGCTGGACGGCGCGGTCAGCGAGCTGGTTGGCTGGTGGCTGGTCTTCCTGATCCTCACCATTGCCGGCGAAAGGCTGGAAATGAGCCGCCTGCTGCCAAGCAAGGCTGGCAGTGAAGGACTGTTCCTGGTTTCGATCGGCTTGCTGGCGGCGGGCGCACGCAACAGCCTGACGGATGAGGATGGCGCCGTCCTGTTCGGGTTGGGCTTGCTGGCAGTCATGCTGTGGCTGTTTCGTCACGACATCGCCCGGCACACCATTCGGCAGCAGGGGCAGACCAGGTTCTTCGCCGTCTGCATGCTGCTTGGCTATGTCTGGCTGGGATTCGCTGGTGTTGCGCTGCTGGCACGCTTTCCATTCCTGACGGCGCAGGGCTACGACATCGCGCTACATGCCGTGCTGATCGGATTTGTCATCTCGATGGTTTTCGGCCATGCCCTGGTGATCCTGCCAGCCGTGACCCATTGGCGTGTCGCATATACGCATTGGCTCTATCTGCCGCTAGCATTGCTGCATCTGTCGGTGTTACTGCGTGCAGCCGGTGGGTTGGCGGTGTGGGCCGGGTTACGTCAGCTCAGCGGCCTGATCACCATAGCCGCGATCCTTGCTTTCGTGCTGACGATGGCGGGATCGGCCTGGCGGCACCGGCTGAGAAGGGCGGCCCAGCAGAACGGCAATCAGGCAGCGCTTTTGCCGTCGGGCAGCGCATTGCCGAGAGCGCGGAGCTGAGCAAGTCGCAGAACAGCTCGTTCCGCCAGTTTCTGCGCCTGAGCGATCTCCGACTCATCCTTGGAGTGGTCGCTGATCTCGAGATAGCCTTCCGCCAGACGCTCGGCAATGGTCAGGATGTCGTCTCCGTCGTCCTCTGCTTTATCTGCCGCTGCGGTACCTGTGAGTATGGCAGCCGTATCCCGAGCTTCATTGGACAGCCGCTGCAATTCTTCCGCGGAATGACCTGCCGTATCGGCTGCGGCGTACTGGAGTTTCAGCGCAAGTTGGCTTTCCGTCTGCCCGAGAATTGCAAGCGTTTTCGCACCGCGATGTGATTTGGAGAGTCCTTCGGCGTGATAGGCCTGACGGCGCGCCCGGCGCAGATCCCAGCCATGCTGCAGTTCCTGCCGCGCCATCTTTTCGGCTGCTGTTCTTAGATCATCTGTGGGGGCACGGGCCGCGATGTAGCTCCAGAGCGCAAAGGCGCGGTCCTCATTCTGCACTGCAACAGCCAGAATCCGGTAAGCATTGGCCAGGCGTGATGAAGCCAGTTCCGCGCCGCTTTCAACGTCAAATGTCTCTGGCACGTCCCAGCGGATTGCCGCGGGGTCCGGTGCCTTGCCGGTTTTCTGCGCCGACCATTCTTCGACGTAATGTTCGTGATGACGCTCTTCTTCAGCCAGTTTTTCGAAGAGATCAGCCAATTTTGCATTGCCTTCCTGCCGCGTCTGACGGGCGAAGGCCGCATAATGCTCGGCTGCTTCATGCTCCAGTGCATAGGCAATTGCCAAAAGCTCGTCCAGCGAGCGCACCGAATCCGGCGGCTCCGATTTCAATGCGGTCATTTTCGCATCTCCTGAAGTTCATACGTCAGAATGTCATCTCTTCTGCCTGTCCGGTCAAATTTTGACTTTCGTCAAGTTTTGTCTGTTATTTCTCGGCTGCCGAACCAATATTTGACATAGCACAATAATGGCCAGCGTTTTGGTTCTTATACCCTGCCTTAGGTCGCGCTCAGCCCCAATGCGACCGCCAAAGGGTCATGCGTCTATTTTGGTCGTTTCCAGTATCGAAAACAGTCGAATTCTCCGCTTCACCGTTGGAGAGAAAGGTTATGCGACCAGGACGTTCGTATTCCCTCGCATGGCTTCTGGTTTCGGTCCTTCTTCTAGCGCTGAGTGCCGCGCCAGTAATGGCAGCATCGCGGCTCGCAGAATTTTTGCCCGGCATTCAAGCCGCAGAAATTGTTCCCGGCGCCGATCGTCTCGGTAACCCACAGGGCGATCCACCGATTGCGCCAGCATATCGTGGCAGTGAATTGCAGGGATATGTCTATCTCAATGCCGATTTCACCAATGCGACGGGCTATTCGGGCAAGCCGATTCACATGCTGGTCGGTATCGATCCGAATGGCAGCATCACCGGAATTCGACTCGTCGATCATAAGGAGCCCATCGTTCTGATCGGCATCCCGGAGGCCAAGGTGGTCGCCGCGATGAACAGCCTGGTTGGCCGCAATATGGGCGCAGTGGCCAGTGGCACCGAACGGCCGCCGCAGGTCGATATCGTCAGCGGCGCGACCGTTACTGTCCTGGTGATGGGCGACAGCGTGGTGCGCTCCGCTGTCAGGCTGATCCGCAGTGGACGGCTGAGCGGGGCGGCTGCTTCTGCTTCGCCTGCAGCAGCGCCAGTGCAGGCACGGCAGGTCGATACCGATAACAGCGAAGTCCGCAGCTGGGACGATCTGGTTGGTGACGGATCGGTACGCCGCCTCAGCTTAAGCGTCGGCGATGTGAACGAAGCCTTCACCCGGGCGGGCAATGCCGAAGCTGCACGGAATGCGGAAACCGATCAACCGGACGACAGCTTCATCGAGATGTTCGTGGCGCCGGTTTCCGTGCCGACCATCGGCCGCAGCCTACTGGGCGATGAAGGCTATGCGCGGCTGCGCGACCGTCTCCAGCCCGGTCAGGAAGCCATCGTCGTTGCAGGAGACGGGGCTTATTCCTTCAAGGGGTCTGGCTATGTGCGCGGCGGCATCTTCGACCGCATCGAACTGCTGCAGGATGGCAGCAGCACGCGCTTTCGCGACCGCAATCATATGCGCCTGGGCGCCCTGCAAGCCGACGGTGCGCCGGACCTGCGCGAGATCGCCTTGTTCGTCATGCCGGAGGACTTCCGCCTCGACCTGACGCAGCCCTGGCAAATCCAGCTTCTGGTCCAGCGCAATGTGGGGGCGCGCGACAAGGCATTCATTACTTACGACCTGGATTACAGCCTGCCGGAGAAATACCTGCGGCCGGTGGATGCCAGTTCCCAGCTTCAGGCGCAGGCTCAGGCCGCGCCATCTGGGTCCCCGCAGCAGAGCCCTGCGGCTGCCGCGGCCGAGGATGGTTCCGACGGGTCGCTCAGCCAGCCGCTATGGCAGCGGATCTGGCTCTCCAGCACCGTACAGATCGGCATCACCGTCGTTGCCCTGCTGGTGTTGACGGCGATCTTCTTCTTCCAGGACACCTTGGTGCGGCGGCCGCGGATCTATGTCTGGGTGCGCCGGGGATTCCTGCTGTTCACGCTGGTCTGGCTTGGCTGGTACGCCAATGCCCAGCTTTCGGTGGTGAATGTCCTGACCTTCACCAATGCGCTGATCACCGGCTTTAGCTGGGAGTTCTTCTTGGCGGCACCGTTGATTTTCATCCTCTGGGCCGCCGTTGCCGCCGCCCTGCTGTTCTGGGGGCGCGGGCCCTTCTGCGGCTGGCTGTGCCCGTTCGGCGCGCTGCAGGAATTGCTGAACAATCTGGCGCAATGGCTGAAAGTGCCGCAGATCAAGGTGCCTTGGGCTCTGCACGAGCGGCTGTGGCCGATCAAATACATCATCTTCCTCGTCCTGTTCGGCCTGTCCTTCTATTCCGTGGCGCTGGCCGAGGTTTTTGCTGAGGTCGAGCCGTTCAAGACTTCGATCATTCTCAAGTTCAGCCGCGACTGGCCTTTCGTCATCTATGCGCTGACGCTGCTATCGGTTGGCTTGTTCATTGAGCGGTTCTTCTGCCGCTATCTCTGCCCGCTCGGCGCGGCTTTGGCCATTCCCGGCCGTATCCGCATGTTCGAATGGCTGAAGCGCTGGCCCGAATGCGGCTCGCCCTGCCAGCGCTGCGCCAAGGAATGCCCGGTGCAGTCGATCCATCCGGAAGGCCATATCAACGTCAATGAATGCATCTACTGCATGCATTGCCAGGAGCTTTATCACGACGATCACCGCTGCCCGCACATGATCCAGGTGCGGTTGAAGCGCGAACGGTATGACGCGGTCGCTTCGCCTTCGATGAAGGCGGGCGGCAAGGGCGCCAAGGCGGCATTCGTGCCGCATCACGCGCGGCAGAAGGCAGTGCCCGCCGCATCATCATCCGACCCCCAAAGCGAAGGAGCGTAAAATGGGTATGGAAGAAGAAAATCAGAAAAAGGGGATGAGTCGCCGGCATGTGCTCGGCACGACGGCAGCGGTGGCTGCGGCCGGCGCAACCGGCCTGACGGGCGGACTCGTCATGAACCGCAACGGCGTGATCAGCTCGGCTGAAGCACAGACGCGCCCGGCTGCCCGTCCGGCCGCCGTAAAGCACGAAGTCAAGCCGGGAGAGCTGGACGAATATTACGTCTTCTTCTCCAGCGGTCAGACGGGCGAACTGCGCATCGTCGGCCTGCCGTCCATGCGCGAGCTGATGCGCGTTCCGGTGTTCAACCGCGATAGCGCCACCGGTTGGGGCCTGACCAATGAAAGCATCAAGGTGCTGACCGAGGGGCTTACGCCGGAAACCAGGGAGTTCCTGAAGAATCGCGGTCCGACCTATCTGAACGGCGACCTGCACCATCCGCATATGTCGTTCACCAATGGCACCTATGACGGCCGCTACATCTTTGTCAACGACAAGGCCAATACCCGCGTGGCCCGCATCCGTTGCGATGTGATGAAGTGCGACAAGATCATCGAGCTGCCAAACCAGCATACCGTGCATGGCCTGCGCGTGCAGAAGTATCCGCGCACCGGCTATGTTTTCGCCAATGGCGAGGAGCGCGTGCCGCTGCCGAATGACGGCAAGATCCTCGACGATACGACGCAGTATCATTCGATCTTCTCCGCCATCGATGGCGACACCATGAAGGTTGCCTGGCAGGTGATGGTCAGCGGCAACCTAGACAACGTGGATGCCGACTATCAGGGCAAATATGCCTTTGCCACCTGCTACAATTCCGAGGAAGGCGTCACGCTGCCGGAGATGACGGCCAAGGAGCAGGACTGGGTTGTCATCTTCAATCTGAAGCGGATCGAAGAAGCCGTGAAGAACGGCGACTACAAGATGATGGGTGGCGTGCCCGTGATCGATGGCCGCGCAGGCTCGAAATACACCCGCTACGTGCCGGTGCCGAACAGCCCGCATGGCATCAACACCGCGCCTGACGGCATCCATGTGGTGGCGAACGGCAAGCTGTCGCCGACCGTGACAGTGTTCGACGTGCGCAAGTTCGACGACCTGTTCGACGACAAGATCAAGCCGCGCGACACCGTCGTGGCCGAGCCGGAACTGGGCCTTGGGCCTCTCCACACCGCCTATGATGGCAAGGGGAACGCCTACACGACCCTGTTCCTGGATAGCCAGATCTGCAAATGGAATATCGAGCTGGCCAAGCGCGCTTATAAGGGCGAGAAGGTCAATCCGGTGATCCAGAAGCTGGATGTCCATTACCAGCCAGGCCACAATCACACCTCCATGGGCCAGACCAAGGATGCCGATGGCAAGTGGCTGATCTCGTTGAACAAGTTCTCCAAGGACCGTTATCTGAATGTTGGTCCGCTGAAGCCGGAGAATGATCAGCTGATCGACATTTCGGGCGACAAGATGGTCATCGTGCATGACGGCCCGAGCTTTGCCGAGCCGCACGATGCCACCATCGTCCATCGGTCGGTGCTGGAGGGGAAGATCGCCCATCGCTGGCGGCGTGACGATCCGATGTTTGCCGATGCGGTGAAGCAGGCGAAGGCCGATGGCGTCGATCTTGAAACCGACTCCAAGGTCGTGCGGGACGGCAACAAGGTCCGCGTCTACATGACATCGGCAGCGCCGGCCTACGGCCTGGACGATTTCCGGGTCAAGCAGGGCGATGAAGTGACCGTTTACGTCACCAATGTCGACGACGTGGAAGACCTCACCCATGGATTCTGCATCGTCAACTACGGCATCAACATGGAGGTTGGACCGCAGGCCACGGCCTCGGTGACCTTCACTGCGGATCGTGCCGGTGTGTACTGGTACTATTGCAGCTGGTTCTGCCATGCCATGCATATGGAGATGTCAGGCCGGATGCTGGTTGAGCCGAAGAGCACCTGAGGCATCATGCGCGCTCGAAAGATCGCGTTCTGGATGGGACCGGCGGCATTGCTCGCCGCCGGTCTCGTGCCGCCCGCGCAGGCGGAACGGGTTGTGATCCAGCCCGGCGCCGACCTGCAGGCGGCGCTGGAGCGGTCTGTCGAGGGCGATGTGCTTTCGCTGGCACCAGGCATCTATCGCGGCAATCTGCGAATCAGTCGGCAGGTGACGCTGGAAGGCACGGAGGGCGCCGTGATCGAGGGTGACGGGCAGGGTAATGCCATCACCGTCACCGCCGCCGGTGCTGTCGTACGGGGATTATCGGTCCGCGGCTCCGGCATGGATCTCGATGCGATGCATGCTGGTATTTTCCTGGAAAAGACCGCCACCGGTGCGGTGGTGGAAAATAACCGCCTTGAAGGCAATCTCTACGGCGTTTACGTGCACGGAGCCGAGAAGGCGCTGGTGCGCGGCAACGTCATCCGTGGCATCACGCAAGGCCGGATCAACGAAGCCGGCAACGGCGTATCGCTGTGGAACGCGCCGGGGGCAAAGGTCGTGGATAACGACATCAGCTTTGGCCGGGATGGCATCTACACCATCAGCAGCAGAAACAATCTGTTCAGCGGCAACCGCTTCAGCGACCTGCGCTTTGCCGTCCACTACATGTATACCAACGACAGCGAGATCAGCGGCAATGTCTCGACCGGCAATTCGGTCGGCTTTGCCATCATGTATTCGAACCGCCTGGTCGTGAAGGACAATGTCTCCGACGGCGACCGCGATCACGGCTTCCTGTTCAATTATGCCAATGGTTCACGTATTACGGGCAATGCTGTTTACGGAAAGCCGCAGCCGGCCGAGCGCTGGATTGGGGCCGGCAATCGCAGCGTCGGCCATGGCGTGCCTGCCAGCGAGGATGATGCGCGGCCGGTCTCGGCCACCCGCATCGGGCCGGAGAAATGCGTGTTCATCTATAACGCCAACCAGAACCGGTTCCATAACAATCGCTTCGAGGGATGCGAGATCGGCATCCATTTCACGGCTGGTTCGGAAGGCAATGAGATGACCGGCAATGCCTTCATCCGCAATCGTAACCAGGTGAAATATGTCGGCACCCGTCATCTCGACTGGTCGAAAGGCGGGCGCGGCAATTACTGGAGCGACAACCCGGCTTTCGACCTGAATGGCGACGGGATCAGCGATACGGCCTATCGGCCGAACGATCTGGTCGACAAGGTGCTGTGGACAGCGCCGCAGGCGAAGCTGCTCGTCAACAGTCCAGCCGTGCAGGTGATCCGCTGGGCGCAATCCCAGTTTCCCGCTCTGGTACCGGGTGGTGTGATCGACAGCGCGCCGCTGATGACGCCGCCGGCTATCGGGGCAGATCGGACGAAACAATGAAGCATACCGTTCAAGTCGACAATGTCAGCAAGCGCTATGGCCAGCTTGAGGCGGTGCGCGGCGTGTCGTTCGCGTTGCCGCCGGGCGAGACGGTCGCGCTGGTCGGGCATAACGGCGCCGGCAAGACCACGCTGATGAAGCTGATGCTGGGTCTCATTCATCCCAGCCGGGGCAGCATCCAGATTCTGGGCGAAAATCCTGCTGCCGGCGAATTCGCGGCGCGGCGGCGCCTGGGCTATCTGCCGGAGAATGTTTCCTTCAATGCCGGACTGACCGGCCGCGAATTGCTGTCATTTTATGCGCGTCTGAAAGGAGACTCCCCGGAACGGGCGCTGCAGCTATTGGACCGGGTCGGTCTTGCGGCTGCGGCCAGCCGGCGCGTGGGCACCTATTCGAAAGGCATGCGCCAGCGCCTTGGTCTGGCCCAGGCATTGATCGGTGAGCCGGCGTTACTGCTGCTGGATGAGCCGACCACCGGCCTGGATCCGGCGCTGCGTCAGAGCTTCTACGAGATCGTGCAGGAGCTGCGCGACCGCGGCGCAACCGTCATCCTGTCTTCGCATGCGCTGACCGAGCTGGAAGAGCGTACCGACCGCGTCATCATCATGAACCGCGGCCTCATGGTGGCCAATGGGTCGCTTGATGCGCTGCGCCGCATCGCCCGGCTGCCGACGCGCATCCGGCTGCGCCTGACCGAAGGCCGCCCGGCGCGGATGCCGGACTGGCTCGATCACGACGGGGCCTGGCGCCCGATCAACGGCCATGTCGTGGAATTCGACGCCTCGCCGGAGCGGAAGATGGAGTTCCTGCGCCAGGTGATGCAGGGCGGCCCCGCGCTGGACGATATCGAAGTGGTACCGCCGACGCTGGATGAACTTTACGCCCATTTCCTGCGCAGCCAGGAGGACGCCCGATGAAAAGCCTCTGGATCGTTGCGATCAAGGAAATCCAGGAAGGATTGCGGAACCGCTGGGTGCTCGCCACCACGCTGCTGCTGCTCGCGCTGTCGCTGACCTTGAGCTTTCTGGGCAGCGCGCCGACCGGAAATGTCGGGGTGCGGGCCCTGGATGTGGTGATTGTCAGCCTGTCCAGCCTGTCGATTTTCCTGCTGCCTCTGATCGCGCTTTTGATTTCTTATGACGCAATCGTCGGCGAGGTTGATCGCGGCACCATGCTGCTGCTGCTCAGCTATCCGGTGGCGCGCTGGCAGGTTCTGCTGGGGAAATTCTGCGGCCATGTTGCCATCCTCGCCTTTGCCACCATTCTGGGATACGGAGCGACGGCGGTGGCCCTGGCAGCAACCGGCACGCCCATTGAGGCCGACAGCTTGTTCGCATTCGCCCGGCTGATCGGCTCGTCGATCCTGCTTGGCGCCGTTTTCGTCGCCATCGGCTATCTGATCAGCGCAAAGGTGCAGGATCGCGGCACGGCGGGCGGTATCGCCATCGGCATATGGCTGCTGCTGGTGCTGCTGTATGACATGGCGATCCTTGGTGCGTTGGTGGTCGATCAGGGGCGCACGCTATCGGCTGGCATGCTGAACCTGCTGCTGCTGCTGAATCCCACTGATGTCTACCGGATGTTCAATCTTGCCGGCTCTGCCGGGGTCAGCGCTCTGTCCGGCATGGCGGGCATCGCCGAGGTGCAGACGATGCCGGCGCCGGCACTGCTCGGTATGCTGGCCGCCTGGACGCTCGTGCCATTGGCCGGGGCTGTCCTCATCTTTTCGCGGAGGGAGTTATGAAACGCTTCGCCTGGGCGGCCCTGATCCTGGCCGCTGGCTTGCTGGCCGGCTGCAAGGACGAGGCCTCTTCGTCGGCCCCGCCGCCACCGCATGTCCTGACGGCCGACGCCATTGGCAATTACTGCGGCATGAACGTGCTGGAGCATCCCGGTCCGAAGGCGCAGATCCTCCTGACCGGCTGGCCCGAGCCTATCTGGTTTTCCTCGGCACGCGATGCTTTCGCCTTCACCATGCTGCCGGAGGAGGCGAAGAATATCGCCGCGATCTACGTCTCCGACATGGCGCGGGCCGAGAGCTGGGAGAATCCCGGCATTGCGAATTGGATCGAGGCGCGCCAGGCGTCTTTCGTAATCGGCAGCGACATGCGCAGCGGCATGGGCGCCGCTGAAGCCGTGCCGTTTGGCGACCGCGCCGCAGCAGAGCGTTTCGCGGCCCAGTATGGCGGGCGGATCGTCAGCTTCTCCGAAGTACCGAGCGACTACATTCTAGGTAGCGGTCAGACGGATGGCCATTCAGTGCTCGATGCGCCGCCGCAGCGCCTGGCCGAAAGGCAGGAGCATCATGTCCACTAAGTTGTTATTGTCAGCCGCGACTTCGCGTCGTCGTGTTCTCGGCATTTCTGCTGCAGCGGCTGGACTGGCCCTGCTGCCGTTCTCTGCGCCGCTTCGCGCAGCAGCTCGGCTGGCCGCCTGGGATGGAATCGCCCTAGGCGCGAAAGTCAGCATTCGCATCCATCACGACGATGAGCGTGTGACCGAGCAGGCGCTGCAAAGCGTTGTGCAGGAGCTGCGGCGGCTTGAAGCTGTTTTCAGTCTCTATCGTGAGGATTCAGCGCTCAGTCAGTTGAACAAGCGCGGCAGCCTCATCGCGCCGCCGGCCGAACTCGTCGAGTTGCTGCAGACATCAAAGCACTATGCGTCTGTGACGGACGGCGCTTTCGACCCTACAATCCAGCCACTATGGCAGCTTTACAGCCAGCATTTTTCTAAGCCTGGCGCAGCGGCACAAGGCCCGGAGGCGGATGTCATCGCCGCCAGGCTGGAGGCTGTTGGTCTGGAGCATGTGCTGGTCAGCCGCGACCGTATTGCTTTCCGGCGCCCAGGTATGGCGATCAGCCTGAATGGTATTGCGCAGGGCTTTATCACCGATCGCGCGATTGAGCGTCTGCGCGAACACGGCATTGCGCATACTTTGGTGGATATGGGCGAAAGCCGGGCCCTGGGACAGCATCCCGATGGTCGGCCCTGGCAGGCGATGATCGCAGATCCCCTGAAACCGCAGGGCAAGGGACAGATCGTTCCGCTGATCGACATGGCGCTGGCCACATCAGGCGGCTATGGGTTTAGCTTCGATCCAACAGGGCGGTTTCATCATATCTTCGATCCCCATAGCGGACGCTCGCCGCAATTATATCGCAGCGTCTCTGTCTTGATGCCGACCGCGACAGGCGCCGATGCGCTATCCACCGCCTTCAGCTCGTTGAGTCCAGAAGATATCCGCAAGGTGATGACGGTGCTGGGTGGCGGTCAGGTCTATCTGACCACTGTTGAAGGGCGCCAGGTAACGATCTCTGTCTGAGATCTGCTATTAGATGACGAAGGTCAAATCGGGTGGCTGGTTGCGCAACTTTTTGAGTTGGCGCAAAGAGCAAGGCATGCCGAATGAGTATCAGTTCTGCTCACAGCTACGGCCGGACACGGGAACTGTTGCTTGAGGTATCGGCATGCGAGGCATCGGCCATGGAAAGTGGGGTTAATTTTGAGGCTGGTCTGGCGATGATCTTGGCAGACAGGCCAAAGACACGCGATCTGATCGGCCACATCATAGGGCGGTACCACGAAGCTCATCGCCGCGAGCTGCCGATCCTGATCGGTCTGTCCGACAAAGTGGAGAGCCGCCATCGCGGGCATCCGCAGATGCCGGCCAATCTCTCACGAATACTCCAGACGATGCTGCTGGAGCTGGAAATGCATATGTGCAAGGAAGAGCACATCGTTTTTGCCCTGATCATGGAAGGCCAGGGCCCGCTGATCGGCAACGCCATCGACATGATGATGACCGATCACGAGGATCATAGCACGATGCTGCGCGAACTGAGGGCACTGACCTCCGATTGCCAGCCGCCGGCAGATGCCTGTGACGACTGGCGGAGGTTATACACCGGTTTGCGCAAGCTGATCGACGATCTGGTCGCTCACATCCAGCTGGAGAACAATGTCCTGTTCCCTAGATTCATCGATAAAAGCGCAGCTGAATAATTAGAGAAGCTGGCAGGCCCGCTCGAAAGGATGGCGCGGTTGCCGCTGCATTATTTTCGACGGATCGCCGTAGCCGATATTGCAGAGGAAATCGGTCTGATAGCGCCCGTCGGGGAAGAATTCGGCATCGACCTTGGCAGCGTTGAAACCGCTCATCGGCCCGCAATCGAGTCCCAGGGCGCGCGCAGCCAGCATCAGATAGGCGCCCTGCAGGGTAGCATTTCGCTGCGCCGTCGTCTGCGCCAGTGTTGGATTGGCCGCGAAATTGTCGCAAGCGGCGGGATTGTGCCAGATCTCGGGCATGTATTCATAAAACTTGGTGTCGCGGGCAATGATCGCCGTCACCGGCGCCAACATGGTCTTGTCAAGATTGCCGGGCGATAGCGCTGGCGCGAGCCGCTGCTTCGCCTCCGGGCTACGCAGGAACAGGACGCGCATCGGCTGGGTGTTCATCGAAGTAGGACCCATCTTGGCGATCTCGTAGATCTCGCGCAGCGTCTGGTCTGATACGGGCTTGTCTAACCAGCCATTCTGAGTGCGGGCAGAGAGAAAGAGTTGGGCGAGGGCGTCCTGACTGACCGGCTTCATCGATATCTACCGTTACTGCTACTGTTAACAGGAATTACAGCGTCACTGACGCTTTGACGATGTCAGCGGTCTTGCGCAGATGCTTTTCAAGCTCGGCCACCGCACGGTCGGCCTGGCGCTCCATCACGGCGTCGAAAATCGCCTTGTGCTCGGCCGGAACGTTGCGGATACCGGTCGGCTGCGGCACGGAAACCGACATGCGGCGATAACGCTCGCTCTGCTCATAAAGTATGGCCCGCATCCGCAGCAGCCAGTCATTGCCGCAAGCGGCCACCAGCGCGGCATGGAAATCGGCATGGGCTTGCGCCCAAGTGCTGCTCAGATGCTCTTCGCGGCCTTCCTCGGTCTGGCTGAGGCGGGAGAGACGATGCCAGGTGGCGACCACCTGGGATTCCCAGGCCAGATCGCCTCGCTCGATCGAGGCGCGCAGACACAGGCCCTCGATGGCAATCCGCGCCTCGGTGATGTCGTTCAATTCCTTAGGTGAGACGGGGCTGACGGTATAGCCGCGCTGGGGTTCGGAGACGACGAGCGCCTCCGACTGCAGCATCGACAAGGCTTCGCGGACGGCGCCGAGGCTGACATCCAGGTCATTCGCCAGCGCCGCAATGTTGAGTTTGGTTCCCGGCAGGAAGCGGCAGGACAATATATCTGCCCGGATTTGGGCATAGGCCCGGTGTGCTTTCGTCGCGAAGGAATCCTGGCCGGGTGCCCCCTGACCGGTTTCAGCTAGGCCGTGGACTATTTTGTTCATAAAAATATATTGTCAGGCTTATGATCTATGATTAAGCTCAAAATACAGAGAAGAGACCGGCCTGACAAGGCAAATTGGGAGGGAACAACGATGACTGATCCAAAGCGGTCGGGTGTGACGGCCATTCACTCCCTGGATCGTTTCGTATTCAGCGTGCCCGATCTGGAAGTGGCGAAAACCTACTTTACCGATTTCGGCCTGGACGTTCGCCAAGTGGGCAATCGACTTGACCTCTACACCTTCGGACACCCGCACCGCTGGGGCTCAATCTTCGAAAGCGGCAAGCCGAAGAAGCTCGAATACCTCGCGCTGGGTGTCTACGCGGAGGATTACGACCCGCTGCGCCGTCACCTGGAGAAGATCGGCGTTCCGTTCATCGATCCGCATCCGCTGGTCGACGAACAGGGTTTCTGGGTGCGTGATCCCGACGGTATCCCGCTGCAGATCGTTGTGGCGGAGAAGTCGTCGCCCAATGAGAAGGGCGAGACCTTCGGCCCGATGTTCATGACCAATGAGAAGGGCATCACCGTTGGTCCCAACCGGCGGAGCGTGAAGCAGGTCAGGCCGGTGCGGCTGACGCACATACTGCTGTTCTGCTCCGACGTGCCGCGTTCGATGAAGTTCTATCAGGAAGCCATGGGCATGCGCCTGTCGGACCATTCTGGCGACGGCATCGCTTTCATGCATGGCGCGCATTCCAGCGACCATCATCTGATCGCCTTTGCGAAGTCGAACGGTCCCGGCCTGCATCACACCAGCTGGGTTGTCCGCGGCGTCGACGAGGTGGGCCTTGGCATGGAGCAGATGCTGGCCAAGGGCTACAAATATGGCTGGGGCGTCGGCCGCCATGTGCTGGGATCGAACTACTTCTATTACCAGCGCGATCCGTGGGGCAGCTTCACCGAATACTCCTATGACATCGATTTCATCGGCCTTGATGGCGACTGGCCCGCTCAGGACCATCCGCCTGAAGATTCTTTCTACCTCTGGGGACCGATCGCGCCGGATGATTTCGTCATCAATCACGAAGTCGAAGACCACAAAGCCGGCTGAGCCGGCCATTCAATAAGGGACCGAACTGATGCGACTGTTGAACTACCTGAAAGCCGGAAAACCCACGCTTGGTGCGCGTAAGGGCGATGCAGTTGTTGATCTGACCGCGGCCGGCTTGCCCGACAGTGTGGATGCCTTGCTTGCGCTCGGTCCCGATGGCCTGCGCAAGGCGCAGGATGTCGCGGACAAGGCAACGGCGACGACCCCTCTGGCCGAAGTGACGCTGCTGCCGCCGGTGCTGAACCCGTCCAAGGCCATCGCGGTCGGCCTGAACTACATCGATCACGCGGCCGAAAGCCCGTACAAGGATGCACCGAAATATCCGGTGCTGTTCCATCGCTTCCCGTCGTCCTGGGTGGCGCACAACCAGCCGCTGATCAGGCCACGCGTGTCCGAGCAGTTCGACTACGAAGCCGAGTTGGCAGTGATCATCGGTAAGACCGGCCGTTATATCCCGAAGGAGCAGGCACTGGATTACGTCGCCGGCTATTCGCTGTTCAACGACGGCTCGATCCGCGATTACCAGTTCAAGTCGCATCAGTGGATGATCGGCAAGAACTTCGACGCCTCGGGCTCATTCGGGCCTGAACTGGTGACGGCCGATGAACTGCCGCCGGGCGCCGTCGGCCTGCGCCTTCAGGCACGGCTGAACGGCCAGGTTCTGCAGGACGCCAATACGAAGGACATGATCTTCGACGTGGCGACCTTGGTCAGCACTTGCTCGGAAGTCTTCGCCTTGCGCCCCGGTGACGTGATCATTTCCGGCACGCCTGCCGGCGTCGGGTTTGCGCGCAAGCCGCCCATTTTCATGAAAGAGGGAGACGTGATCGAGGTGGAGGTCGATAAGGTCGGAATCCTGCGTAACACCGTGAAGAACGAGTGAACAGGTCGTAAGACAACGCTAGGGAGGAAACAATGAACATATTGAAACGGGCCGCCGCTTTGGCGACGGCCGCGGTCGGTCTTTGCCTGATGACGGCAGGGCCAGTGCAGGCGCAGGACACCGGGCCGATCAAGATCGGCAGCACGCTGGCCCTGACCGGACCGCTGTCTGCCACCGCGCTGGTCCACAAGCTGGTTGGCGATATCTACATCGAGGATCTCAACGCGCGCGGCGGCCTGCTGGGCCGCAAGGTCGAGTGGCTGGTAAAGGACGATCAGTCCAAGCCCGAAGTCGCCCGTACGCTTTATGAGCAGCTGGTGACCTCGGACAAGGTCGATCTGCTGATGGGGCCGTATGCGACGGGCGCAATCCTGTCGGCCATGGGTGTGGCGCAGCGCTACAACAAGATGCTGATCCACCACACCTTCGGCATTCCGTCGCTGGCCAAGTACGAGATGCATTTTCCGGCATGGTCGGTGGGGCCGAAGCCGGAAGTGACCGTCAACAACACGCTGTTCGATGCACTGGCGGCTGCGCCAAAGCCGCCGAAGACGGTGGCCATCGTCACGTCCAAGTTCCCCTCGGTGCATTTCATGGCCCAGGGCGCGCGTGAAGTCGCCAAGAAGCGCGGCGTGAATGAAATCCTGTTCCTGGAGTGGGAGTTCGGCAATCGTGACTTCGGTCCGATCGCCGCCCGCATCAAGGATGCCAATCCCGATCTGGTTTGGGTCGGCAATATCGGCCTTGAGGGCAATATGCTGCTCGAGGCGATGAAGAAGATTGACTACGTGCCGCCGCTGCATTTTCATCTCTATCCGGCGCCCGGCCCGATGACCGCCGCTCCGGAAGGAAGGAATGCGCTGTCGGTGACGATCTTCGAGGAGCATCCGCCCTATACCGACAATCCGGTGGCCGCAAAATTCGTCGCTGAATTCAACAAGCGGGCGCAGGCCGCAGGCTTCCCCTATACCAAGGTGGAAGTGCAGGCAGCGGCATCCTTCACCGCCTGGCAGCTGCTTGAGGCTGCCGTTACGGCGACCAAGAGCCTGGACGACAAGAAGCTGGCCGACTGGCTTAAGAAGAGCCAGGTGCCGACCATCCAGGGCGTGGTGCGTTTCGATCGCGGCAACAATTTCGGCGACGATCTGATGCGCATCAAGCAGGTGCAGGATGGCAACTGGGTGACCGTGTGGCCTAAGGAATACGCGGCTCCCGGTGCTTCGCTGAAGATGTGAAGGTTGTTTGAATGACGCTCCCAAGCCTGAATCTGTTGTCGCAATCCATTCTGTCAGGGATGTTCATCGGCGGGATGTACAGCCTCATCGGTTTGGGCTTGGGATTGTCCTGGGGCCTGCTGCGGCAAATCAATCTGGCCCATTTCGGCTTCGTCTTCCTGTCTGCCTACATCACTTACCATCTGTCGTCGGTCTGGGGCATGGATCCGCTGCTGGCGTTGCTCATTCTCCCGCCGGCCTTCTTCCTGGTCGGCGTGGCGCAGCAATGGCTGCTCTCTCGGTTCCATATCTCGCCATTCAACTCGCTTCTGGTGACTTTCGGCTTCACGGTGATGATCGAAAGCCTGATCCAGCACATCTGGACGGCCGATTTCCGCAAGCTGCAATCCAGCTATGCCGAGGAGAAATTCATCATCGGGAACCTGTTCATTCCCGTCCCTGAGCTGCTGACGCTGCTGCTCGCGGTTCTCTTTGCTTTTGCCATCTGGGCGGCGATGCGCTTCACCGATCTCGGCAAGGCCATGCGCGCCATGGCGGAGGACGGGCCGATCGCAGCGGCCTTTGGCATCAACCAGCGAGCACTGTCCCTCGTTCTGTCTGGGCTATGCGTCGCGCTGGCTTCGGTTGCCGGAATTTGTTTTGCGCTGACCTTCACCCTGACGCCGACCCAGATCTTCGCCTGGGTGGGTGTGGTTTTCGCCGTGGTGATGCTCGGTGGCCTGGGCAGCGCGCTGGGTCCGCTGGTGGCTGGAATCATCATTGGCGTGAGCGAGGCGGTGGCGATGGCGGTCTTTGCGCCGTCCTGGGCGCCGATCGTTTCCTTTTCGCTGCTCATCCTGATGCTGCTTTTCCGGCCTGAGAAGGTGTAGTCATGAACGGCCGTATCCTGGTGAGTATCGCCGCCGTTGGCATAGCCTTGGCAGTCCTGCCCTGGCTGGGGCTGCCGGCTTTTTATGAAAGTTTCCTGTACCTCCTGTTCCATTGGATCGTGCTGGCGACCTCCTGGAACATCCTGTCGGGATATACGGGTTATTTCTCCTTCGGCCATGGCGCTTTCTTCGGCGCGGGCATCTACGGAACGGCCTACCTGGCCGGCACCGTAGGCCTGCCGTTTCTGATGACCCTGCCGGCGGCGATGCTGATCGCCGCGGCTCTCGGCGTAGCCTTAGGCGCGGTGGTCTTCCGCGTATCCCGGGTGAGGGGAGAGCTGTTTGCACTGCTCACTCTGGCCGTCACCTTCGTGCTGGCGACCATCATCGGCAATACGCCCATCGATGGTGGCCAGGGGATTTATCTCATGGGCGTCGATATTCCGTCGCTCGGGCCGTCACAGGCCTCCTCGATCTACATGATGGGGCTGATCGCGGCGGCGGCGACATTGCTTATTTCCTACTGGATCTATGCCTCCCGGTTCGGGATCGGGTTATTCGCCATCCACGACGATGAGGATGTCGCCGAGGTGATGGGCGTACCGACCTATCGCTTCAAGCTCTATGCGCTGGCGATTTCCTGCAGTCTGGCTGGGCTGGCCGGCGGTATTCATGCCGTTTTCGTATCCTATGTGACGGTATCCGAGACTTTCTCCATCACCGTTCCGCTCAGTGTCGTGTTGATGAGCATTCTGGGCGGCAGTCGGCATTGGATCGGCCCGGCGGTTGGTGCTGTGCTGATCACCTGTCTGCTGTACTATTTCACCTCCGGCGATTCCGCGGTGCTCGGACGCGCCACGGTCGGCCTTATCCTGGTCGTGGTGATCTTGTTCATTCCCGCCGGCGTTCTTGGCCTGGTATCCGGCTGGCGTCACAACCGCCGCGTTCGCGAGGCGGCTCAGGCGCCGGCTGCGAAAACGCACGCCGAAAGCGCAGCACCGGCAGAGGTGGTCCGTCTCTCGCCCAAGCGCGTCATCTCGGGCGAGCCGCTTCTGCAGGTCAAAGGTCTGTCGAAATCGTTCAGCGGCGTGAAGGCCCTGTCTGACGTTACCCTGGAAGTACGGCGCGGCGAAATTCTTGGCCTGATCGGGCCGAACGGGTCGGGGAAATCGACGTTCATCAACGTGGTCAGCGGCCATTACAAGCCGACGGCGGGCGAGATTCTGTTCGAAGGCCGCAATCTGGCGGGGCAGGACGCGCATGTCTTCGCTCAGGCCGGCATCGCGCGGACCTATCAGATTCCGCGGCCCTTCAGTCATATGACGGTGCTGGAGAATGTCGCAATAGTGGGCATGTATGGCGGCCGCGGCAAAAGCCGGGCAGAAGCCATGAAGGATGCCCACGAGTTCATCGAATTTGCCGGGCTTACGCATCGGGCCCATGCCTTGCCTGACGACCTCAACCTGCATCAGCGCAAGTTCCTGGAGCTGGCACGCGCCCTGGCAGCGCAGCCGAAGCTTCTTCTGCTGGACGAGGTCCTGTCCGGCCTGACGCCCAGCGAGATCAACGAGGCGATCGCCATGATCCAGCGGATTCGCGATCGCGGAACGACCATCGTTTTTGTCGAGCATGTCATGCGAGCAGTCATGGCGCTCACCGATCGTATCG
The DNA here is from genome assembly GCF_937960835.1 of uncultured Ferrovibrio sp. Lineage (GTDB taxonomy): Bacteria > Pseudomonadota > Alphaproteobacteria > Ferrovibrionales > Ferrovibrionaceae > Ferrovibrio. The sequence goes on along the minus strand of NZ_CALGPC010000015.1, from coordinate 322,056 downwards.
TTGTCCTCAATCATGGTGCGCTGATTGCGCAGGGTAATGCCGCCGATGTCATGAATGAGGAGGATGTAAAGGCTGCGTATCTCGGGAAGGCCCATGCTTGAGATTCGGAATCTGAAAGCCAGCTACGGCGCGGCGCCGGCCCTTTGGGATATCAGCATTGCCATCAAGTCCGGGGAGCTCGTATGCGTTGTCGGACCGAATGGGGCGGGTAAGACGACGCTCATCAATACCATCGCGGGGCTTCACCGCGCTGGCGGCGGCAGCATCGTTTTCGACGGTCGGGATATGACGCGCATCCCGCCGCACCGCTTCTGTCAGGCGGGCATTGCCATCGTTCCCGAGAGCCGGCGCCTGTTCACCAGCATGACGGTTTTGGAGAATCTGGAGCTCGGCAGTTATCTGCCAGAGGCGCGGGCGCGTCGCCAGGAAACACTTGAGCAGGTCTGCGAACTGTTCCCCGCGGTGCGCCAGAAACTGCATATGCCCGCAGGGTCGCTATCCGGCGGGCAGCAGCAGATGGTTGCCATTGGCCGGGCCTTGATGGCGCGGCCGAAGCTTTTGCTGCTCGACGAGCCCTCCCTGGGGCTGGCGCCGTCGATCGTCATGGATATGTTCGACGTCATCCGGCGGGTTAACGCGGACGGTCTTTCCATTCTGCTGGTCGAGCAGAATGTCACCATGGCCATGGAATTGGCGTCGCGGGCTTATGTTCTGGAAGAGGGGCGCGTGGTCATGGAGGGCCCGGCCAGCGACCTTTTGCAGCGGCCAGAGGTTCGCAAGGCGTATCTCGGCCTGGAGTAGCGCTTCCGGCGCCAAAGGCACGGATTGCGATACGTGAAGCGCTGACCCGCCGCCCGGCGGCGGAATTGCGGGCAGACCGGCAATCGCCTATAACCCGCCTGCGCCGGAATCGCCCGGCTTTCCAAGTTCGCTTTATACGAGAATCGCGCAATGTCCTCCGCTCCGGTCAAACTCGGCATCATCGGCTATGGCATCATGGGCGAGCGTCTGCTGCGCGCCGCGCTGAGTCATGATCAGGCGGTTCTGGTTGTTGCCGGTGTTTGGGATCCCGCAGCGGCCGCGATGCAGCGTTTGAAGGCCGATCTGCCGCAGGTGACGCAGCTCGGCTCGGCCGAGGCGGTGATCGATGCCTGCGACTGCTTGTATATCGCGTCGCCGCCGGCCTTCCATCTGGGTTATGCGCGCGCAGCCTTCCAGAAGGGCCGGGCGGTGTTCTGTGAAAAGCCGCTGGCTGTCGACGTCACCGAAGCGGAAGCCTTCGTGCAGGAAGCGGCTGCGCATGGCGCCAAGGGCGCGGTGAATTTTCCCTTTGCTTCGTCCTTCGCAGTCGACCAGTTGCGGCGCTGGATGGATGAAGGCGTGGTCGGCGCTGTCGAGAAAATCGATATCGAGATTGGTTTCGTCAATTGGCCGCGCCCCTGGCAGGTCGATGCAGCCAGCTGGCTCGATACCAGTGCGCAGGGCGGCTTCACCCGCGAAGTCGGCTCGCATTTCCTATTCCTGGCGCGCCGGCTGTTCGGTCCGCTGCAACTGCAAAGCTATACGGTGGCTTATCCGGAGGCCGGCAAGTCCGAGCGCAGCATCACCGCGCGTCTGCAGGCAGGGGCACTGCCCGTTTCGCTCAACGGCGGTGTCGGAACGACCGAGAAGCCGGACCACAATATCTTCCAGATCACTGGCACGAATGGCAGCATCAGGCTGCGCGACTGGTCTATTGCTGAACGGCTGGTTGACGGCAAATGGCGTGAGGCGCCGGATGCCTTGCCGAACGAGAAGATGCGGCCCTTGGTGCTGCAGCGGCAGCTGAACAAGGTCGCGGCGCTGACCACGGGAGCGGAGCAGGATCTGGCCACACTGAGCGAGGCGGCCGAAGTGCAGCGCGTGGTAGAGGCTATCCTGCGCCAGTAGGCGCCGCAAATACGGCCTTTTTTGATCTGGATTAAAGCCGGCCTTTAACGCTGCGGTATCGTTTCATCGTCCTTTCCATTAGTCATGGAGAAAGACGATGGCGAACCAAGAGCTTATTCCATCCAATCCGTTGGAAGCGTTGCACAAGGAAGTCGATCGTCTGTTCGGCGGCTTCTTTGACGACCTTTCCCTGCCGGCCTGGCCGCTCAAGCATGATCGGAACGTTCCCAAAATCGATTTCAAGGAGGCCAAGACGGAGTACCAGCTGGATGCCGAATTGCCGGGCATTCCGGCGAAGGATGTCCAGGTCTCGGTGGCGAATGGCGTTCTGACCCTGAAGGGTGAAAAGAAGGCGGAAAAAGAAGAGAAGGATAAGAATTACATCCGCGTCGAACGCTCTTACGGCCGGTTTGAGCGATCCTTCAGCCTTCCGGCGGATGCCGATGAAGCCAAGATCACGGCCAGCAGCAAGGATGGCGTGCTGACCATCGTGATCCCGAAGAAGGAAGGCGCCCAGCAGGCGCGGCAGATAGAGGTCAATGCTGCCGGCTAAGGCTTGAAGCCCAAGCTTTAATGGCGGGCGGGGCGGATATTCCGCCTCGCCCACAGCAAAGACGGAACCGTCACTTATCGAAATTTAGGCCCTTTTTCCGCCCCTGTTGCGCCCTACCTTAACCTGCGCTGCCGGGTTCACCCGGCCAAAAAAAGGGAGGGTTAAGAGATGAAGACGCGCATTCTTGGCGCGGTTGCCGCCATGGCAGTCGCTTTCCTGCTGGGCACACCTGCCGCCCCGGCCGCCGACAAGATCATGGTCGGCTCGAAGATCGACACGGAAGGTGCGTTACTGGGTAATGTGATTGTACTGGCGCTTCAGAATGCCGGCCTGGAGGTCGAGAGCAAGGTGCAGCTTGGGCCGACCAAGATCGTGCGCACGGCTCTGCTGTCCGGCGAGATCGATATCTATCCTGAATATACCGGCAATGCCGGTTTCTTCTTCAGCAACGATGCCGATCCGGCGTGGAAGAACGCCAAGACAGCTTATGAAAAGGCCCGCCAGCTGGATGCGGAAAACAAGCTGGTCTGGCTGCCGCCTGCGCCAGCCAACAATACCTGGGCCATCGCGGTACGCCGCGACGTAGCCGAGAAGAACAATCTCACAACCCTTGATGATTTCGGCAAATGGGTCAGCGGCGGCGGCAAGGTCAAGCTGGCTGGCTCGGCAGAATTCGTTGAAAGCGCCGCTGCCCTGCCGGCGTTTCAGAAGGCCTATGGCTTCAGCCTGAAGCCCGATCAGCTCCTCGTGCTCTCCGGCGGCGATACCGCCGCGACGATCAAGGCCGCAGCCGAGCAGACCTCCGGGGTAAATGCGGCCATGGCTTATGGCACCGATGGCGCCCTGGCAGCTTTAGGCATTGTCGTTCTTGAGGATACCAAAGGCGTGCAGGCGGTTTATGAGCCGGCCCCAGTGGTGCGCGCAGTCGTGCTGGAACGCAATCCGCAGATCAGAACGGCGCTGGAGCCGATCTTCGCCAGTCTGACCTTGGAGACCCTGCAGGCACTGAACGCCAAGATCGCGGTGGAAGGCCAGAATGCCAAGGCTGTTGCAGCCGACTACCTGAAGGCCAAAGGCTTTATTAAGTGAGGGCGGGGATCAGACCGCAGCGATGAAACCAGCCATCGCATCCCTCGATCATCGGTCTTCATGGCTTGGCAATCCGGTGCTGGGCCTTCTGGTGCTGATTGCCCTGCTTGCGGCGCTCTTCCTGGGATTTGTAAGCGTCGCGCCCAATCGCATTCTGTCCGGTCAGACGGCGACGCTTTGGGTTTATGTCCATGGCTGGCTTCTGGCCGCACTGGGGGCTGAATTCGTGCTTTTGGCGGCGGCGGCATTCGTCAGGCCCGCCGGACAATGGCATCTGCTGGCGGCCGTTGTGGCTGCTCTGGCATTGGTCACCCTTGTCGCTGCGGCGGGATCGGCGGCCAAGAATGCGGTGAGCCTGACCGGCAATCCGGGAGCGCGCATATCGCTGGGCGCCGCTTTCTGGATACTGCTTGCCGTGGCCGGACTGGCTTTGGCCGACGTGCTGCATCGTCTGAATGCCAAGCCCGGCATGCGGTTCGCGATCCTGCTGGGAATCGCGGCGGCTATCGGCCTGCTGGCTTCATCGGGCTGCTTGGACGATCTGTCGCTGGCGCGGGAGTATGTCAGCCGCAAGGATGCCTTCCTGGCAGAGCTTCGTAAGCATATCGCGCTGGTGCTGGGAGCCCTGCTGCCCACGCTGGCAATTGGCGGCGTATTGGGGATGCTGATCCTGCGGCGGCCTTCCGCTGCTGGGCCGACCTTCGCGATCCTCAACATCGTGCAGACCATTCCCTCCATTGCGCTGTTCGGCATGCTGATTGAGCCGCTGACCGGTCTGTCCGAAGCCATGCCGCTCTTGCGGGAGCTTGGCCTGCGCGGGATCGGAGCCGCGCCCGCAGTAATCGCCCTGGTGCTCTATGGCCTATTGCCGATCGTTCGCAGCATTCATGCCGGCTTCACCGGTGTTCCAGCAGCCGTGATCGATGCAGCACATGGCATGGGCATGACGCGTCTTCAGATCTTGCGCGATGTCGAATGGCCGCTGGCCTTGCCGGTGCTGCTGGCCGGTTTGCGTATCGTGACGATTCAGATGATCGGCCTGACGGTCGTGGCGGCGCTGATCGGCGCCGGCGGGCTCGGCAGCTTCGTTTTCCAGGGGCTTGGCCAGACGGCGACCGATCTGGTGCTGCTCGGCGCTCTGGCCGCGATTGGCCTGGCGCTCTTCGCCGACGGGCTTCTCAAAGGGCTTACGGCCCTGGTCGACAGGAGGACCAACCGATGATCGAACTGGATGCCGTAAGCAAATTCTATGGACAGCACGCGGCTATCGACGCCGTTTCGCTCCGGATCGAACGCGGCGAAATCTGTGCACTGGTTGGACCTTCCGGGGCCGGTAAATCGACCCTGCTGCGGATGATCAATCGCCTGATCCCGCATGATGCCGGCATCATCCGCATTGAGGGTGTTGATATCGCCGATTTGCCGCCGGTCGCTCTGCGGCGGCGGATTGGCTACGTGATCCAGTCGGTTGGCCTGTTTCCCCATTGGACCGTAGGGCAGAATATCGCCACCGTACCGCGCCTGCTGGGCTGGGAGGATGAGCGTGTCCAGGAGCGGGTTTCGGAACTGCTGAACCTGGTCGGCCTGCACGAAGACCGCTATGCAGGGCGCTATGCTCATCAGTTGTCTGGCGGCGAACAGCAAAGGGTCGGCGTTGCCCGCGCCTTGGCGGCCGATCCGGACGTTCTGCTGATGGACGAGCCTTTCGGCGCGCTGGATCCGCTGACACGCGAGAATTTGCGCACCGAATTGCTGCGCATCCATGCCGCAACGAAAAAGACCATCGTCATTGTGACACACGATATCGATGAGGCGTTTCAGTTGGGCTCGCGCGTCGCCATCCTGGGCCATGGCCGCCTGATCCAGCAGGGTACGCCCCGCGATATTCTCGCAGCTCCAGCCAGCGGTTTTGTGCATGACTTTATCGGCGGGGCGCGGGCAAGCCTGCGGTTGCTGAAGGTAGAAACGGTGCGCGACCGGCTGCGGCGCCCTGTATCGCAGCCCATGGGAGAGCCGGTTCCTGCCAGTGCGCCATTGGAAGACGCGCTAGCGCTGATGATCGCGCGCGGTTGTCGCGCCTTGCCAGTCAGCGATGGAAAGGCCGGCATCATCGGCATGCTTGACCTTGCCGATCTGGTCGAGGTGCGCTCGTAACGATGCTGGGATGTGGTTCCTCGGACCGCGTAGCCTTCTGGCTGGCGCTGCTATTTATGGTGTTGCTGCTTGCCATGCCTGCGGGCGAGCCGCTCTTCCGGCATTGGTTTCCGGCCTTGGAGCGGCCGGTTTATACCCGCGTTCCGTTTGTCGAACTGGCGCTGTCGCATATCGGCCTGGTTGCGGCATCAAGCCTTGTCATTGTCATTCTGGGCATTGCCGCAGGTGCTTTTGTGACGCGTCCCATGGGGCGCGAATTTGCCGGCATCGTCGATACCATCGTCACCGTGGGGCAGACATTCCCACCAGTCGCGGTTCTGGCTATTGCCGTGCCTTTGACCGGCTATGGCGCCACGCCGACATTGCTTGCACTGATTGCTTACGGTGCGCTGCCGGTCGTTGCCACAACGGTGACGGGATTGCGTGGCGTGCCTGCCGCCGTGCGGGAGGCTGCTGATGGTGCCGGTTTTTCCCCGCTGGGCCGCCTGTTGCAGATCGAATTGCCGTTGGCAGCGCCGGTGATCCTCAGCGGCATACGGACATCGGTCGTCATCAGTATCGGCACCGCAACCATCGGATCGACGGTGGGGGCGGTGACGTTGGGCTCGCCGATCATCGAAGGTTTGTCTGGATCCAATCCTGCTTATGTGCTGCAAGGTGCAATTCTGGTCGGCCTGCTGGCTATCGCGGTCGATCAGGCTTTCGAGGGACTGCAGCGCCGCATGATCCGTCATCAGGCAGAGGCTGCCGTCTGAGCATTTGACTCAGCAAGGAACTAGATCTCCGCTAAAGCGTTGATACTGGTCGCTAATGCGAGGTGTTGACGTGATGCGGGATGAGGAAGGCCTGATGCAATATGCGGTGGGCGGGTCCGATCTGCCGCGAGCCGATACCCAGCAGGCCGCAGTCACTGCAGGACTGGTCTATGTGACGGATGCCGAGCCAGGCTACACCCGCCGCCGGGCTGGAAAAGGATTTGCCTATCTGGATGAGACGGGCCGTTTCCTGCGCGATCCGTTCTCGCTTCAGCGTTTACGCAAGCTGGTCATTCCTCCAGCCTGGTGCGAGGTCTGGATCTGCCGGCAACCGGCGGGCCATATTCAGGCTACAGGCCGGGATGCCCGCGGACGAAAGCAATATATCTATCATCCCGATTTTCGTGCCGCGCGGGAAGCGACCAAGTATGGCGGGCTGCTGTCCTTCGCACGTTGCCTGCCGCGATTGCGGGCACGTATAGAAGCCGACATGGCCAAACCCGGTTTGCCGCGCGAAAAAGTTCTCGCAACTGTGGTATATCTTCTGGAGGCCACTTTCATCCGGATCGGCAACATCGATTATGCCAAGCAGAATCGCAGCTATGGCATCACCACCTTACAGAACCGTCATGTAAAAGCGCAGCAGAATGGTGAGCTGCGGTTCCGCTTCACAGGGAAAAGCGGGCGGATATGGCAGTTGCGTCTGCGCGACCGGCGCGTGACACGCATCGTCAAAGCCTGTCAGGATTTGCCGGGACAGCAGCTATTCCAGTATCTCGACGAAGCAGGACAGCAGCAGAGCGTTACATCCTCGGATGTGAATGCCTATCTGCGCGAGATAGCCGCTTCGGTCAATGCCAATGCGGAGATCACGGCCAAGGATTTCCGCACTTGGGGCGGAACGCTGCTGACGGCATTATTGCTGCAGGCTTTCCCCGCACCGCAGACCAAGAAGGAAGCGCAGCGAAACCTCCGGGCCACGATCAAGGAGGTTGGCGCACGCCTTGGCAACACGCCGACGATCTGCCGCAAATGTTACATCCATCCGCGGATCATCGAGGCTTATGAAAGCGGATGGCACCGGTTGCATATCCGCAAGACGAAGGCGGCAGAACTGAAGCCGGAAGAGGTAGCGCTGATTGCGCTTCTCGAAACCAGAAAGCGGGTTGCGCGCTGAAGAAGATGCCGCGAATTCAGCGCCCACCGACGATTTCCACCCAGCCCGTGTCATCGACGACATTGCGGGCTGCGGGCTTCAAGGAGACAGTGCCTAGCAGGGGGAAGGCCGGCATCCTGCGCCTGGTATTCCGCACAGGAAAGATCTACGACTATTTCCAGGTGCCGCTTCAGGTCTTCGCCGAACTGATGGATGCCGCGTCGAAAGGGCGGTATTTCAATTTCCATATCCGGAACCGCTACCGCTTTCGCCGGATACGATAGCCCAGCAGGCAGCGATCAGGTTTTCCCATAGACCGGAATCACCGCCCCGCGCGTTACCGTATTCTCGGGCGATGCGAGGTGCAGGATGGTGGCGGCTATCTCATCCGGCTTCGGCCAGGCGCTGTGATCGGCCTTCGGCATATCGGCACGGTTGCTTGGCGTGTCAATGATCGACGGCGCCACCGCATTGACCAGGATACCCCGTCCGACCAGTTCGGCCGCCAGGGCTTCTGTAAGGGCAGCGACTCCTGCCTTGGCAATCGTATAGGCGCTCATACCGGCGCCGCTGCGCGGCTCCAGCCCCGGCCGTGCGGCGACATTGACGATGCGTCCTCCAGCGGGGTCAAAAGCAGCCGCTGCCGCGCGGCAGCAGAGATGGCAACTCACCAAATTCATATCCAGCATGCGCATCAGTGCCGTCTTGTCGGTGGCGGCGAGATCGCTCATGGCGAAGCCGCCAGCGATATGAATCGAAGCCCATAAATCATTGATCCCCGCGTAGAGGCGGGCAACATCCGCCTCGTTGGTCAGGTCGCAGCGCGGGATCACTTTTACGCTTTCCGAGGCGAGAAAATCCGGTGGCGGCGCATTGCCCCGGATCGGCACGCGGATTCTCGCGCCTGCCTCCGATAGGCGTGCAACCACGGCGCGTCCCAATGCACCCGCACCGCCTGTAACGACCACTTTACGATCTTTGAAATCCATTGGTTTCTCCCTGAGCGCTGTCGCGCCCTCCTTGCGGCCAAGCTAGGTGTCGCAAAGAATTTGCGCAACATTCCGCCAGCTCAAGGCGGTTGCACATACAATAAGCACCTTGGACGTAGATGCATTTCAACCCGCTTTGCTTGACTCTCGCAGCGCTTCTATGAGAGCCTGAATAAAATTTCACATCCTGAAATTTTATGATTCGCTGATGCGAAAGCGCGCCGCCGCTTCTTCCTCCGATGATGTCGACCTGAGCATGGCCGCCCGGGCCGCCTGGTTGTCCTATATCGGCGGCCATACCCAGCAGCAGATCGCCGACCGGCTTCATATCTCCCAGGCCAAGGCTCATCGCCTGATCGCGGAAGCCTTGCGGCGCGGGTTGGTAAAGGTCTTCGTCCAGGGCGTGCCGGCCGAATGTGCGGCCATTGAGGATGAACTGACGGCTCGCTTCAATCTGCGAAGCTGTATCGTTGCGCCATCGCTTTCCTTGGGGCGCAAGTCCGACGGCGCAATTTCGCCCTTTGCCGCCATTGGCGCGGCAGGCGCGCGTTTTCTGCACCATATGCTGACGAACGAAAAGATCGGCATTGTCGGCGTCGGCAAGGGACGCACGCTGTCTGCCGTGGTCGAGCATCTGCCTGACCTGCATCGCCCGGAGCTGAAGATCGTTGCCGTTTCCGGCTCGCTCAACCGCAACCTTGCGGCCAATCCTTTCGACGTCGTGCTGCGGCTAGCCGAGCGCTGCCGCGGCGAGGGTTATTTCCTGCCGGTACCTTATCTGGCGGCCTCTGAAGCGGAGAAGCAGGTTCTGCTGGGGCAGAAAAGCGTTGGCGACATGCTTAAGCTGGCGCGCCGTGCCGATCTGCTGCTGGTCGGCATCGGCAGCCTGGGGGCAGACGCCCATCTGCGTCAGATCGGCATGCTGAGCGAGCGCGAATGGAGCGAGCTGCGCAGCCTTGGCGCGGTTGGCGATCTGATGGGCAGTTTCATTGACGAATTCGGCCGGCCCGTGAAAGCCGGCATCAACAAGCTGGCGATGGGCTTAAGCTACCAGGAACTCGATGGCCGCCGCCTAGTGGCGCTGGCCGGCGGCGCCAACAAAGCGCGAGCGATTTTGGCGGCTTTGCGCAGCGGCGCGATCAGCGATCTGATCATCGATGAAGATGCCGCCCTGCCGATGATGACCATGCTGCAGGCGGAAGGGGAGCGAGGCCATGGCCGAGCCGCAAAAGGTCGCGCCGCTTGATCGCGACCGCTTCGGCCGCATGGCCGCAGGTGGTTTCGATGCGCATGAAAAGCGCAATCCGGGCATGCCCTTCGATGCCGATCTGCTCGAAGGCCTGCGGGTGAACCGCAGCGGCGTAGAACGCCGCACCGCGACGCTACCCGGCCGCCGTTCGGTGAAGAAGGAATACCAGCTTGCCTGGCTGCTCAAGGCGGTCACCTGCATCGACCTGACAACGCTGTCCGGCGATGACACGCCCGGCCGGGTGCAGCGCCTCTGCGCCAAGGCGTGTCAGCCGGTGCGGACTGATCTGCTGGAAAAAATGGGTATTGCCGACCGCCGCATCACGGTCGGCGCTGTCTGCGTCTACCATGCCATGGTGGAAACTGCTGTGCGGGCGCTGGAAGGCAGCGGCATCCCGGTAGCGGCCGTGTCCACCGGTTTTCCCGCAGGGCTTTCGCCGCTTGATTTGCGTATCAAGGAGATCGAGGCATCCGTTGCCGCCGGCGCGAGGGAGATCGACATCGTCATCAATCGTGGTCACGTGCTGACCGGCAACTGGCGTGCCGTGTATGACGAGATGTACGCCTTCCGCGCCGCCTGCGGTTCGGCCCATGTGAAGGCGATCCTCGGCACCGGCGATCTGGTGACCTTGCGCAACGTGGCCCGTGCTTCGATGGTTTGCATGATGGCAGGTGCGGATTTCATCAAGACCTCCACCGGCAAGGAAGGCACCAACGCCACCCTGCCGGTCTCGCTGGTCATGCTCCGGATGATCCGCCAATACCACGAAATGACCGGTATTAAGGTCGGCTTCAAGCCTGCCGGCGGCATCAGCACGGCGAAGGACGTGCTGAACTATCAGATTTTGATGAAGGAAGAGCTGGGTACGCGCTGGCTGCAGCCCGATCTCTTCCGCATCGGCGCGTCCAGCCTGCTCGGCGATATCGAACGCCAGCTTGAACACGGCATTACCGGCCGCTATTCGGCCGCCCATCGTCATCCGCTTGCCTGAGGCCACATGAACGTCGCCGCGATATTCGACAGCATGGAATACGGCCCGACACCGGAAAGCGCCAAGGAGGCGCAAGCCTGGCTTGATCGGCATCAGCGCCGCTTTGGCCTGTTCGTCGATGGGGCCTGGCGCGAGGGCAGCAGCCATTTCGCTGCGCAAAATCCGGCCACGGGAGAGACACTGGCGCAGATCTCTCAAGCCTCCGCTGCCGATACCGATACCGCCGTCGATGCAGCACGCAAGGCGCAGGCTGGCTGGGCCAAGCTCGGCGGCCATGGCCGCGCGCGCCACCTTTATGCCCTGGCACGTCTGGTGCAAAAGCATGCTCGCCTATTCGCCGTACTGGAAACTCTCGATAACGGCAAGCCGATCCGCGAGACCCGCGACATCGATATTCCGCTGGTGGCGCGGCACTTCTACCACCATGCCGGCTGGGCGCAGCTGCTGGAGAGCGAATTCCCCGATCACGGCCCGGTCGGCGTCGCTGGCCAGATCATTCCGTGGAACTTCCCGCTTCTGATGCTGGCGTGGAAGATCGCGCCGGCCTTGGCTTGCGGAAATACTGTGGTGCTGAAGCCAGCAGAAGAAACCAGTCTGACAGCATTGCTGTTTGCCGAAATCTGCATCGAGGCCGGTCTGCCGAAAGGTGTCGTCAATATCGTCACCGGCGATGGCAGCGTAGGCGAACTGATTGTGCGCCATCCTGGCGTTGATAAGATCGCCTTCACCGGCTCGACAGAAGTGGGCCGCCTGATTCGTCAGGCGATGGCCGGCAGCGGGAAAAGGCTGAGCCTTGAGCTCGGCGGCAAGTCGCCGTTCATCCTCTTTGAAGACGCCGATATCGACAGCGCCATTGAAGGTCTGGTGGATGCGATCTGGTTCAACCAGGGCCAAGTTTGCTGCGCTGGATCGCGGCTGCTGGTGCAGGAAAGCATCGCCGAGGCGGTCTATGCAAAGCTGCGCGCCCGCATGGCGAAGCTGCGCGTTGGCGATCCGCTGGACAAATGCATCGATATCGGCGCCATCGTCTCGCCCAAGCAGCGGGAGCGCATCGACGCGCTGGTGCAGAGCGGCGTGAAGCAGGGCGCGCAGATTTATCAACCCGACAAGGCCTGTCCGCCTTCCGGCTGCTTCTATCCGCCAACCCTGCTGACCCAAGTTGCTCCGTCCATGACAGTGGCGCAGGAGGAAATCTTCGGTCCCGTGCTGGTCGGCATGACCTTCCGCACGCCGGGCGAGGCAGTGGCTTTGGCTAACAACACCCGCTATGGCTTGGCGGCCAGCGTGTGGAGCGAGAATATCAATCTGGCTTTGGATATCGCGCCGAAGCTGAAATGCGGCGTGGTGTGGATCAATTGTACCAACCAGTTCGACGCATCGTCGGGCTTTGGCGGTTACCGCGAGTCCGGCTTTGGCCGCGAGGGCGGCCGCGAAGGGATGGAGGAATATCTGAAGCCCTTGCCGCCGAAGAAGGCACCAAAGATTGCCGCACCCGCCAGCCCGCTGCCCGAGGCCGTGCCGTCCATCGACCGAACGGCAAAGCTTTATATCGGCGGCCAGCAGGCTCGGCCCGATGGCGGCTATAGTCGGCCCGTGCTGGACCCGAAGGGCAAGCTGCTCGGCCATGCCGGTGAGGGCAACCGCAAGGATATCCGCAATGCCGTGGAAGCCGCGCGCAAGGCGGAAAGCTGGTCTTTCGGCAATGCGCATCTGCGGGCGCAGATTCTTTATTACTGCGCCGAGAATCTGTCTGCCCGCACAGCCGAGTTTGCCGAACGCCTGCGGGCCATGACCGGCGCATCCAAAGCCGCAGCCGGTGCTGAAGTAGAGGCCGGCATCCGGCGTCTTTTTACCTATGCAGCCTGGGCCGACAAATATGACGGCGCCGTGCATAACCCGCCCCTGCGCGGCGTGGTGCTGGCGATGAACGAGCCGCAGGGCGTGATCGGCATGGCCTGCCCGGATGAGGCGCCTTTGCTGGGCTTCATCTCGCTCTGGGCGCCGGCGGTGGCGATGGGCAACCGTGTGGTGATCGTGCCTTCAGAACGGCATCCGCTGGCAGCCACCGATTTCTATCAGGTGCTCGATACCTCCGATATGCCGGGCGGTGTGGTCAATATCGTCACCGGCGCGCGCGACGCCCTGGCCCTGGTGCTGGCCGAGCATCTTGAGGTCGATGCCGTGTGGTATGCCGGCGGCGATGCCAAGACGACGAAGCGGATTGAGGCCGCTTCGGCGGAAGACGTAAAACGCACCTGGATCCTGCCGCAGATCGACTGGAGCGATGCACGTCAGGCGGAAGGCCGCGCCTTCCTGCGGCAGGCGGTGCAGGTGAAGAATATCTGGATTCCTTATGGCGAATGAGAAGCGCGTGATGAAGAAAGGCTTGATCGCTCTGGGTTTGCTGCTGGCGGCCGGCACGGCTGCCGCCGATGAGATCAAGCCGGCCATCGTCTATTCCATCGGCAACAAGTTCGACGGATCCTTCAACGAGGGCGCCTATCGCGGAATGGAGAAGTTCAAGGCCGATACCGGCATCGACTACCGCGATTTCGTCGTGTCCAACGAAACCCAGTTCGAGCAGGCGCATCGCCGTTTCGCCCAGCGCGGCCAGGATCCCATCGTCGGCGTTGGCTTCTTCCAGGCGGCGCCGGTCGCTGCGGTGGCCAAGGAATTTCCCAAGACACGTTTCATCGTGATCGACACCGTCGTCGACCTGCCCAATGTGCAGTCGGTGCTGTTCCGTGAGCATGAAGGCTCATTCCTGGTCGGCCTGCTGGCCGCCATGGCGTCGAAAAGCGGCGTGATCGGCATGGTAGGCGGCATGGATATCCCGCTGGTACGGCGCTTCTATTGCGGTTTCGAGCAGGGCGCCAAATACGCCAATCCGAAAATCACGGTGCTGTACAACTCCACCGGCAATACCCCGGCAGCCTGGACCGATCCCGGCCGCGCTGCCGAGCTTGCCAAGGGTCAGTTCGACCGTGGTGTCGATGTCGTCTTCGCCGCGGCGGGAACCTCGGGCCTCGGCGCGATGCAGGCCGCCAAGGATAACGGCAAGCTGACCATCGGGGTCGATTCCAATCAGAATCATCTACATCCCGGCACGGTGCTGACCTCGATGGTCAAGCGCGTCGATCTCGCCATATACAAAAGCTTCGCCGATGCCCGCGAGGGCAAATGGAAGCCGGGTGTGTCCGTGCTGGGTCTGAAGGAGGGCGGCGTCGACTGGGCGCTGGATGAGCATAACGCCAAGCTGATCTCGGCCGAAATGAGGGCCAAGGCAGACGAGGCCAAGGCCGGCATCATCGCCGGAATCATCAAGGTGCACGATTACATGAGCAATAACCGGTGCGACTACTAATAAGCCGGGGCATCGAACAGGGATAGAAGGACTGCGACAATGACCAAGATCATCCGCACGACCCTCGGCGCTGCCGCCATCGCTTTGATGGCGGCATCCGCGCAAGCCGCCGATATCAAGCCCGCCGTCGTCTATGACATGGGTGGAAAGTTCGACAAATCCTTCAACGAGGCGGCCTATATCGGCGCCGAGAAATTCAAGGCCGAAAGCAAGATCGGCTATGCCGATTTCGAGGTCAATAACGAAACCCAGTTCGAACAGGCGCATCGCCGCTTCGCGCAACGCGGCCAGGATCCGATCATTGGTGTGGGCTTTTCGCAGGCCAATGCAGTCGAGAAGGTGGCAAAGGAATTTCCCAATATCCGCTTCACCGTGATCGACAGTGTCGTCAAACTGGATAACGTCCAGTCGGTGCTGTTCAAGGAGCATGAAGGCTCCTTCCTTGTCGGCGTTGCGGCGGCGATGGCGAGCAAGAGCGGCAAGGTAGGTTTTATCGGCGGCATGGACATTCCGCTGATCCGCCGCTTCCAATGCGGCTACGAGCAGGGCGTGAAATATGCTAATCCGAATGCCGAGGTTCTGGCCAACATGACTGGCACCACGCCGACTGCCTGGAACGATCCGGGCCGTGGCAGCGAACTGGCCAAGGGCCAGTTCGACCGCGGCGTCGATGTAGTCTTCGCCGCTGCGGGCGGCACCGGCGTCGGCGTCTACCAGGCGGCGAAGGATCGGGGCAAGCTGGCGATCGGCGTCGATTCCAACCAGAACCATCTGCATCCCGGCACGATGCTGACCTCAATGGTCAAACGTGTCGACCTTGCCACCTATAACAGCTTCAAGGCTGCGCAGGATGGAAGCTGGAAGCCGGGCGTGACGGTGCTCGGCCTGAAGGAGGGCGGCGTTGACTGGGCGCTGGATGAGCATAACGCCAAGCTTGTCTCGACCGAGATGAAGGCGAAGATCGAGCAGGCCAAGGCAGACATCATCACTGGCAAGATCGTCGTACACGATTACATGAGCAATAACGCCTGCAAGTAAGCAGCAAGCGATGCCGGCCGTGATCCCCAGCGTGACGCGTGGAGAGGGGAGGAATGCCCCGCCCGCCATTGTACTGCGCGACATCCACAAGCATTTCGGGCTGGTGCATGCCAATCGCGGCGTGTCGCTGTCGGTGGCGGCCGGATCGATCACCGGGATCGTCGGCGAGAATGGTGCCGGGAAGTCGACCCTGATGAGCATCCTTTACGGGCTCTATGCCGCCGATAGCGGCGAGATTCTGGTGGATGGCCGTCCGGTGACGATAAGCAGCCCGCGCGATGCCATCGCCGCCGGAATCGGCATGGTGCACCAGCATTTCATGCTGGTGGACACCTTCACTGTGCTGGAGAATATCGTACTGGGCGCCGAGGATGGCCCATTGCTGCGCAGAAGCATCGCCAGCGCCCGGAAAGAGATCGAGCGGCTGGAGCGCGAATACGGCCTCAAGGTCGATCCGGATGCTCTGGTTGGCGATCTGCCGGTCGGCGAGCAGCAGCGCGTTGAAATCCTCAAAGTGCTCTATCGTGGCGCCAGCACACTGATCCTGGACGAGCCGACCGGCGTGCTGACACCGCAGGAGGCCGAGCAGCTTTTCCGCATTCTCCAGGCGCTGCGCGAGCGCGGCGTCACCGTGATCCTGATCACCCATAAGCTGCGCGAGATCATGGCGGTGACCGATGAGGTCTATGTCATGCGGCAGGGCCAGATCGTCGCGCATCGCCGCACGCAGTACACCAGCCGGGAGGAACTGGCGGAACTGATGGTGGGGCGCAAGGTGCGGCTCTCGCTCGACAAGCCGCCTTGCCGTCCTGGGCCGGCGCTGCTGAAGGCGCGGAATCTGAACTTGCGCGACAAACGCGGCTGCGTAGTCCTCAACAACGTTTCCCTCACTTTGAGGACGGGTGAGATCGTCGGCATCGCAGGTGTATCCGGCAATGGACAAAGCGAATTGCTGGAAGTTCTGTCGGGCATTCGTGCGCCGGATGGCGGCGAAATCGTCGTTGGCGACCGACATATCACGGCACAGGCGCCAGCGAGCCCGGCAGAGATGCGCCAGCTTGGTCTTGGTCACGTGCCGGAAGATCGTCACCGCTACGGCATGGTTGGCAGCTTTACCGCCGACGAAACAGCGATCCTCGGCTATCACCAGGATGCGCGTTTTAACAAAGGCCTGCTGCTGGACCGCCGCGCGATGAATGCGCATTGCGCCATGCTGATGGAAAACTACGACGTGCGTCCGCGCCGGCCGGATTTGAACTCGACCCATTTCTCCGGCGGCAACCAGCAGAAGCTGATCCTCGCCCGCGAGATCGAGCGAAATCCCAGAATCCTGCTGGTCGGCCAGCCGACCCGTGGCGTGGATATCGGTGCGATTGAGTTTATTCACCGCGAATTGCTGCGCATGCGGGAAGCCGGCTGTGCCATTCTGGTCGTCTCGGTCGAGCTGGACGAAATCATGTCGCTGGCCGATCGTATCCTGGTCATGGCCGGAGGGCAGATCACCGGCGAAGTGGACGGTGCCAGCGCCGATGAGCGTACGCTGGGCCTGATGATGGCAAATTGCTGGACGCCCGCCGCCGCTGAGACCTTAGTCACTGTAGATGCCGCTGAGGGGGCATCGGCTGCGCAATCGGGTCTGGCCTGGACAACGCCATGACCGCGCGCCATCCACTGCCCGCCTGGATCGATATCGGCGTGATCCCGATCGCCAATGTTCTACTGGCGCTGGTGGTTGCCGGGCTGATCGTGCTGGCAGTCGGTATCAATCCCTTCGAAGCCGTCTCGATCATGCTGTATGGCGCGCTGGGTTACCCTGAGGCCATCGGCTACACGCTGTATTACGCGACCAACTTTATTTTCACCGGTCTTGCGGTGGCCGTCGCTTTCCACGCCGGCTTGTTCAATATCGGCGGCGAAGGGCAGGCCTATATCGGCGGCCTGGGTGTTGCGCTGGTGATACTGGCGCTGGATCAGTTCCTGCCGGCGCCGATCCTGATCCCGCTGGGTATTCTGGGCGCTGCTGCCTTCGGTGCCGCCTGGGCTCTGGTGCCAGGCTATCTGCAGGCCTATCGCGGCAGTCATATCGTGATCACGACCATCATGTTCAACTTCATCGCCGCGGCGCTGATGGTCTATCTTACGGTGAATGTGCTGATAGCGCCAAACACCATGTCGCCGGAAACCCGCGCTTTCGCCGCCACTTCGCATCTGCCGCTGATACACGACATGCTCGGCGCCGTCGGCATCCCGATGGGCCGCTCACCGCTTAATCTTTCCATCGTCATTGGCCTGCTTTGCTGCATCGGCATCTGGATCTTTCTCTGGCATACGCGCTGGGGCTTTGCGCTGCGCGCCATGGGACAGAATGCCAATGCCGCCATCTATGCGGGCATTCCGGCAAAACAGATGATCCTGTTGGCCATGAGCCTGTCGGGCGCACTGGCCGGCATGATGGCGATCAATGAATTGATGGGCGTACAGCATCGCCTGATCATCAATTTCACGGCGGGATACGGCTTCACCGGCATTGCCGTGGCACTGATGGGGCGCAGCCATCCTTTTGGCGTGGCGCTGGCCAGCCTGCTGTTCGGCCTGCTGCAGCAGGGCGGTGCGGAGCTGGCTTTTGAGTTCCCGACGATCACCCGTGAGATGGTGGTGGTGATCCAGGGCCTGGTCATCCTGTTCTCGGGCGCGCTGGCCTATATGACCCGCCCGTGGTTCGAGGCCCTGTTCGCGCTGCTGCAGCGCAGCGGCTGGATCCAGGCGGCAGAGAAGGCTTAAGCGATGGGTGATTTCGTCACCGATATCGTCCCGATCCTGGCCGCCACGCTGCGGGTGGCGACGCCACTCATCCTCTGCGCCATGGGCGGACTGTTCTCCGAGCGTGCCGGCATTTTTGATATCGGCCTGGAAGGCAAGATGCTGGCAGGGGCTTTCGCCGCCGCCTCGGTGGCAGCATTTACCGGTTCGGCCTGGCTGGGCTTAGGAGCCGCCATTGTTGTTGCCCTAGCGCTGGCGCTGCTGCACGGTTTCGCCTGCATCACCTATCGCGGCAACCAGATCGTCTCCGGCGTGGCGATCAACATCCTGGTTTCCGGATTGACCATCGTTTTCGGCATGGCCTGGTTCAAGCGCGGCGGTCAGACGCCGTCGCTGGAGGCGGGTGCGCGGTTCATGCCAATCGAGTTTCTCGGCGCGGCGGCAATGCGGGATGTGCCGTTCATCGGTCCGGTTTATGCCGATCTGATCGGCGGGCATAACCTACTGGTCTATATAGCTTTGCTGGTCGTGCCGCTGGCCCATTGGGTTCTGACGGCCACGCGGTTTGGCTTGCGCCTGCGCGCCGTCGGAGAAATGCCGCTGGCAGTCGACACCGCGGGCATTTCCGTCTACTGGCTGCGCTATCGTGCCGTGCTGATCTGCGGATTGCTGACCGGCATCGCTGGCGCCTATCTGTCGATTGCCCAGAACGCAGCCTTCAGCCGCGACATGAGCGCAGGTCAGGGCTTCATCGCGCTGGCGGCGATGATCTTCGGTAAATGGCGGCCTTGGCCAGCCTTCGGCGCCTGCCTGATGTTCGGCTTCATCGATGCCACCGCGATCCGCCTGCAGGGTGTGCGGCTAGGCGATTTCGGCGAGGTACCGGTACAGGCGATCCAGGTGCTGCCCTATCTGTTGACGGTGATCCTGCTGGCCGGCTTCATGGGCCGCGCGGTGGCGCCCAAGGCGGGCGGCGTCGCTTACGTGAAAGAGCATTGATATGGCGGCCAGGAAGAAACCCGATCCGGAGATGCTGGCGCAGGCGCGGATCGCCCTGATGTGCGCTTATGCGCCTTATTCGCGGTTTCCGGTTGCGGCAGTTATCCGTGGCGCAAATGGCAAGCTCTATGCCGGATGCAATGTCGAGAATGCCGCCTATCCGCAAGGCTGGTGCGCGGAAACGTCGGCCATCGCCGCCATGATCATGGATGGGGAGCGCCGCATCCGCGCGGTGCTGGTGATGGGTGAGGGGAGCGAACTGGTCACGCCCTGCGGCGGCTGCCGCCAGCGATTGCGTGAATTTGCTACCGACAGCGTTCCCATCCATGTCTGCAGCTCGAAGGGCTGGCGCAAGACCTTCACCTTGGGCGAGCTGCTGCCGGCCTCCTTCGGTCCGAAGAACCTCGCCCCGAAGACGAAAAAGACGAGGAAGACATGAGCGATCAGGTCGGCCTCTCGGTGGCCGCGATCCGCACTGCAGCTCCCAGTTTTCAGCCGCGCATCGGCATCGTGCTGGGCTCCGGCCTGGGCGACTTCGCCGATGCAGCCGAACCGGTCGCGATCTTGTCCTACAGCGACCTGCCGGGCTTTCCGCGTCCTGGCGTTGGCGGTCATGCCGGACGCCTGGTGCTGGGCCATATAGAGAAAATGCCGGTCGCGCTGATGCTGGGCCGCACGCATTATTACGAACATGGCCGGCCGGACGGCATGCGGATTGCCATCGAATGCCTGAAGGCTATCGGCTGCGACATTCTGCTGCTGACCAATGCTGCCGGCAGTCTGCGACCCGAGATGCCGCCGGGCAGTATCATGCTGATCGAGGATCACATCAATTTCACCGGCGTCTCTCCATTGTTTGGCGAAAGCGGCGATGCTCGCTTCGTCGATATGGTGGAGGCCTACGATCCGGGGCTGCGCCAGCGTCTGCAGCATGCCGCAGAGCAGGCCGGCATCGCGCTGCATAGTGGCGTCTATATCTGGTTCTGCGGTCCGAATTTCGAAACGCCCGCTGAAATCCGAGCTGCGAAGATCCTGGGCGCCGATGCGGTTGGCATGTCGACCGTGCCGGAAGTGATCCTGGCCCGATATGTCGGGCTCAAGGTGGCAGCGATATCGATCATCACCAATCCGGCTGCCGGCATGGGCACGATGCCGTTGACACACGCACAGACCATGGCGGCAGGCAAGCGGGCCAGTGAGGATGTCTGCCGTCTGCTCACGGCATTTTTGGCAACTGAGGCAGCTGTGGAGAAAGTCTGATGCTGCTGCCGCAGGAGATCGTCCGCCGCAAACGCGATGGCGAAGAGCTGACGCCGGAGGAAATCGCCTTCGTGGTCCACGGCATCGCCGATGGCAGCTTGAGCGAAGGCCAGATAGCGGCATTTGCCATGGCGGTATTCTTTCGCGGCATGACCATGCCCGAGCGGATCGCTTTGACCCGTGAGATGACGGCATCCGGTCGCGTGATCGATTGGAGCTGCTTGCAGCTTCCAGGGCCGGTGCTGGACAAGCATTCCTCCGGTGGCGTCGGCGACAAGGTCAGTCTCATGCTGGCTCCCATCGTAGCCGCCTGTGGCGGTTTTGTGCCGATGATCTCCGGTCGCGGGCTGGGGCATACTGGTGGCACGCTGGACAAGCTTTCGGCCATTCCCGGCTACGGCACCAACCCCGATATTCCCCTGTTCCAGAAGGTCGTGAAGGAGGTCGGTTGCGCGATCATCGGGCAGACCGACGATCTTGCGCCGGCGGACCGGCGTTTCTATGCCATCCGCGACGTAACGGGGACGGTGGAATCGATCGCGCTGATTACGACATCGATCCTGTCGAAGAAGCTTGCTGCTGGACTGGGGGGCCTGGTGATGGATGTGAAGGCGGGGTCGGGCGCCTTTGCCACCGAGCGGAGCATGGCGCGGGAATTGGCTGAAAGCATCGTCACGGTGGCAAACAGTGCCGGTCTGCCTACGACGGCATTGATCACGGATATGGACCAGGTGCTGGGGCATGCGGCGGGCAATGCGGTCGAGGTGGCGGAAACGGTGGCCTATCTGACTCATCCCCCCAGCCGCGATGCGCGTCTGCATGAGGTGGTGATTGCGCTGGCCGCCGAGATGCTGGTGATTGGCAAGCTGGCGGCCACCATGGATGAAGGCCGGCAGAAGGCGGAGGCTGCTCTGGACAGTGGCCGTGCAGCAGAAATCTTCGAGCGCATGGTCGCCGCTCTGGGCGGACCGAAGGATTTCCTTTCAAATGCTCAGCAGTATCTGCCGACGGCGCCGATCGTCCGACCCTGTCCCGCGCCGAAAAGCGGCTTTGTCACGCAAATGGATACACGGGCGGTCGGCGTGGCTGTTATCGGCCTAGGTGGCGGACGTCAGAAGACCAGCGACGGTATCGACCTTTCGGTTGGCCTGACCCATATCCTGCCGGTAGGCCGGGCCGTGGCCGCGGGCGAGCCTTTGGCGATGGTGCATGCCGCCGACGCGGGCGCCGCCGAGAGGGCCATCGCCGAACTGCAGAGAGTCATTCAAATCGAAGCAGTCGCGCCGCCTCTGCGGCCCGTCATTTTCGACCGGGTGGCTTTGGCTGATATCGGCGATAATGCCAGGCAGGAGCGGTAGTATGACACGCGCCTTCATCTTGGTGATGGATTCCTTCGGCGTCGGCGCCACGCCCGATGCGGCGAAATATGGCGATGCCGGTGCCGATACGCTGGGCCATATCGCGGAAGCCTGCAGTCAGGGCAAGGCTGACCGGCCGGGCTTGCGTTCTGGCCCGTTGCATCTGCCCAATTTAAGCCGTCTGGGATTAGGTCTGGCCGCCAAACATGGCAGTGGCCGTATTCCTCCAGGACTGGATGTTGCAAAGATCACTGGCGCCTATGGCTGTGCGGCGGAGCGCAGCGTGGGCAAGGACACGCCGAGCGGCCACTGGGAAATCGCCGGCTTGCCGGTGTCCTTCGACTGGGGCCTGTTTCCGCGCACCAGGCCCTGTTTCCCGGAAGAGCTGATCGCGGCTCTGGTGAAACGCTGTGATCTTCCCGGCATCCTCGGCAACTGCCATGCTTCCGGCACCGAGATCATCAAGGAACTGGGCGAGGAGCATATCCGCACCGGCAAGCCGATTTGCTACACCTCCGCCGATTCCGTGTTCCAGATTGCCGCGCACGAGCAGCATTTCGGGCTGCAGCGGCTATACGATGTCTGTAAAGCGGCGAAGGAACAGCTTGGACCATACAATATCGGCCGCGTCATCGCCCGGCCCTTTGTGGGCGAGAGCGTCGAGACCTTTACCCGCACCGCCAACCGCAAGGACCTGACCACGCCGCCTCATGGCGATACCTTGCTGGATCGCCTGACAGCCAGCGGCGGCAATGTGATCTCGGTGGGCAAGATTGCTGACATCTTCGCCCATAAGGGCATCACCAAGCTGGTGAAGGGCGAGAACAACATGGCATTGTTCGACGCCATGCTGGCGGAAGCGGATAGTGCGCCGGACGGATCGCTGATCTTCGTCAACTTCGTCGATTTCGATACGCTCTATGGCCATCGGCGCGATATCGCCGGTTATGCGGCGGCGCTGGAGGCATTCGATCGCCGACTTTCCGAGCTGGAGGCAAAGCTGCGGCCGGGCGATCTGGCCTTGATCACTGCCGATCATGGTTGCGACCCGACCTGGACCGGCACGGATCATACACGCGAGTATGTGCCGATGCTGTGGTTCGGGCCGGAGATCAAGGCAGCGCGCGATCTTGGCCGCCGGGCCACGTTCGCCGATATGGGGCAAACCTTGGCGCGGCATTTCAGGATCGCCCCGCTGGAATTCGGCGAGGCCTGCGCGCTGACATGACTGCCGCTGCCGCCAATGCCCGCCACCGGCCGCGGCGCTTCAAGGTGCGGGACGACGCCGTGGATGCAGCGGCACTGGAAGCATACGCACGCGACGGTTTTCTGATCTTGGAGGATTTCGTCAGCTCCGCCGATTGCGACGCGCTGCAGATGCGTGCTGCCGAACTGGTGGACGGCTTCGATCCGGCCGAGACAAGGACCATTTTCTCGACCATTGACCAGAAGCATGCGCAGGATCGCTACTTTCTGGACTCCGGCGACGCGATCCACTTCTTCTTCGAGGATGGTGCATTCGATGCAGAAGGCCGTCTGACCACAGACAAGTCGCTGGCGCTGAACAAGATTGGCCATGCACTGCATGATCTCGATCCGGTTTTCGATCGCATCTCGCGCGGGCCGCGTTTTGCCATGCTGGCAAAAGCCATCGGTTTGCAGGAGCCGCTGCTGCTGCAATCCATGTATATCTTCAAACAGCCCTATATCGGCGGCGAAGTGGACTGGCATCAGGATTCCACCTTTCTCTATACGACTCCTTTGAGCACCGTGGGCTTCTGGCTGGCGCTGGACGACGCCACCACTGAAAATGGATGCCTCTTCGCTCCGGCGGGCGGCCATCGGGGACTGTTGCGTAAGCGGTTCATCCGCGAGGGCATGACAACGCAGGTGGAGGTATTGGACGAAAAGCCATGGCCGAACCAGGTGCCGGTGCCGCTGGAAGTGCCGCGCGGCAGTCTGATCGTCCTGCACGGATTATTGCCGCATGCCAGCGGCGCCAATCATTCGTCGAAACCCCGTCATGCCTATACGCTGCATCTGATCGATGGCGTGGCAGACTACGCGGCCGATAACTGGCTGCAGCGCCCCCGCCTGCCGCTGCGGGGCTTCTCATGACCACGCTGACGGTGCTGCCCAAGGCGGAGCTGCATTGCCATATCGAAGGCGCGGCTGCGCCGGATCTGGTCCGCCGCATCGCCGAGCGCAATGGCGTTGCCTTGCCTGACAGCCTGTTTACGGCAGATGGCCGTTATGTCTGGAACGACTTCCAGTCTTTCCTCGCAGCCTACGATCTTGCGAGTTCCGTCCTGCGCCGGCCGGAGGATTATCGCGACATCATGTACCGTTATCTCGCCGATTGCGCCGCCGAAGGTGCGATCTATGTCGAGGTCTTTTCCTCGCCCGATCATGCCGCGGCAGTAGGGATGAGCTATGCCGATCATCTTGCCGGTCTGATCGCAGCTATTGATGCAGCCAAGGCAGAATTCGGCATAACAGGCCGTATCATCGTCACCTGTGTGCGCCATCTCGGTCCGGACCGCGCACTGGAAGTAGCACGCACGATGGTGTCCGAGCCGCATCCTTACGTCGTCGGTTTCGGCATGGGCGGCGATGAGCGGCAATACGATGTTGCGGATTTCCTGCCGGCCTTCCGTATGGCCGCCGATGCCGGTTACGGCTGCACCGTTCATGCCGGCGAGGTCGCTGGCCCGGACAGCGTGCGCGAGGCGATCACGCGCCTGCCGGTCACCCGCATCGGCCATGGCGTCCGCGCCGCCGAAAATCCGCGCCTGCTGGACGATCTGGCAAAACGCGGCATCGTGCTGGAGGTCTGCCCGGGCAGCAATCTGGCGCTTGGGCTGTATCCCAATGCCGAAGCACATCCCTTGCGCCGTCTGGTCGAGGCCGGCTGCCGCGTGACACTGAATTCCGACGATCCGCCTTTCTTCGGCACCTCGATCGGAAAGGAATATGCCGATGCGGCCAGCGTCTTCGGCCTGGAGGCGGAGACTTTGCGCAGGATCACCGAGACGGCGCTGGATGCCGCCTTCGTGGACGATGAAACGCGGCAGGAGTTGAGACAGCGCGCCGCGCAGTTTGCATATCAGCCAACATCATAGGGACAGGAGAAGACGCATGCTCACGTTTTCGATGCTGCGGCCGAAAGTTATCTCGGTCGGACTGGCCTTGCTCATATCGGCCTGCGCGGCGGCGCCCCAGCCAGAGGTGACGACTGTTCCGCCGCATGACAACCTCAATGCCGCATTGTGGATGCAGAACTCGGTCGAATACCGGGCCAGTGCCGCCGCAGCCTACGCCCTGGCGCGGCAGCGCCTGGAGCAGGCTCTGGCCGACAAGACCTGGACGGCGGCGCCGGAAGAGCAGACCGGCAATTTCCAGAACCTTCCACCGGCTGTGGTCATGGATCTGGATGAGACGGCCTTGGACAATTCCGCCTACCAGTCCTGGATGGTGCTGAACAATCAGACCTTCAATCCGAAGACCTGGACGCAGTTCGTCAATGCGGAAATCTCCACGCCGGTGGAGGGCGCAGTCGATTTCGTCATTTATGCCGAATCGCGTGGTGTGAAGGTCTTCTATGTCACCAACCGCACGGCTGAGGAGGAACCGGCAACGCGCCGCCTGATGAAGCGGTTCGGCTTCCCGGTGGATGGCCCGGTCGATACGCTGCTCACCGCGCGCGAGCGGCCGGAATGGGGCTCAGCCAAAAGCACGCGGCGCGCCTATATCGCCAAGGATTACCGGATCCTGCTGAATATTGGTGACAATTTCGGCGACTTCAGCGATGCCTACCGCGGCAGCATGGCGGACCGCCAGAAGGTTTACGAGGATAACCGGCAGCGCTGGGGCCGCGAATGGATCATGCTGCCCAACCCCAGCTATGGCTCATTCGAATCGGCGCCCTTTGGCCATAACTACAAGCTGAGCGCAGACGAGCAGCGGGCCGCCAAGCGCAGCGCTCTCAAGGCCTGGTCCGGCCAGTAAGGCAAGTCATCCGCCCGGACCCGGCCAGGGGCCGGGGAATGCTTTTTTCTTGGTTATGTCTTTGTTGTAACGGCGATTTCCGCCTTGAGATTTTTCAAGGGCCTAAGCTAAGGTCGGAGGCAGCGTCTCGATACGATTCTCAAGGTAGTGGGGGAGTGGAGCGGCCGCGACAATTGGCTCCCACCATGAAATGAAAACATTCCGTCCCGTTGCATTTTTCATTGCGATCATCGCCACCCTTAGCCTGCTAGTGGCCGCCCTCTACGTGGCCAGCCAGCGGGGTGCGGGCGAATTGTCGTGGCTGCTGGTCGGCCTGCTGGTCACCGTGCCGGTCCTGATCGTCCTGGGCGTTGGATATCGGGGGCTGTCCCGGGCCGAGCGGCAGGTCGTCGAACAGGCCGAGGCCCTGCGCCAGGGCGCCGAAGCCTACGAACTGACCCGGGAGTCGGAACGTGACGCCGCGGAGCGTTTCCGTGCCGTTATCGACAATGCGCATGACGCCATCGTCGCCATCGATTCCAAGGGCAGCATCGAAACCTTCAACAAAGCCGCGGTTCGCATCTTTGGCTATCAGCCGGAAGAGGTGATCGGCCAGAATGTGAAGCTATTGATGCCAGAGCCTTACCGCGACGCCCACGACAAATATATCCACAACTACGTAACGACGGGCGTTGCCAAGATCATCGGCACCGGACGCGAAGTGCAGGCGGTGCGCAAGGACGGCACGGTATTTCCAATCGATCTGTCGGTCGGCGAGATGGCGATCGGCGACCGGCGCGGCTTCATCGGCGTCATCCGCGATATCACCGAGCGTCATGTGGCTGAACGGCGTGTTCAGGAGCTGACCACGGAACTGGTCCATGTCTCGCGCCTTAATGCCATGGGGCAATTCTCATCCTCGCTGGCGCACGAGCTGAACCAGCCGCTGACGGCGATCATGAACTACACGGAAGCGGCCCGACAGCTGCTGGCGAATGCCAAGATCGAGGTGCCGCCGCGGGTGCTCGAATTCATCGAGAAGGCATCCGGTCAAGCCGATCGGGCGGGGCAGATCATCCGCCGCTTGCGCAGCTTCGTGGAAAAAGGCGCGGTGGAGCGAGCGCCGGAGCACCTGAACAAGGTGGTCGAGGAAGCCAGCATGCTGGCAACCGTCGGCAGCCGTGTGGACGGCATCAAGGTGACGCTCGATCTGCCAGCCGACTTGCCGCCGGTGTATATCGACAAGATTCAGATCCAGCAGGTCGTGGTCAATCTGGTGCGCAATGCCATCGAGGTGCTGCGCCGCGCCGAGCGTCGCGAACTGGTCATCAAGGTGACCAAGCACGACAACGGCGACCAGGAAGTGACGATCAGCGATACGGGCCCTGGTATCCCGCCCGAGATTGCCGATCAGCTGTTCAAGCCTTTCGTGACAACGAAGAAGGATGGCATGGGGATTGGCTTGTCGATCAGTCGTTCGATCATCGATGGACATGGCGGCCGGATCTGGGTTGAAAACAATCCAGGCGGCGGAGCGACCTTCCGCTTCATCCTGCCGGCGCTGCCCGCAGAAGAGGCGATAGCATGACGGCGGCGACGATTTTCGTCGTCGATGACGACGAGGCGGTTCGCGAATCCCTGCAGGCCGTGCTGGAGGCAGCGGGCTTCACAGTGCGGGGGTTCGGATCGGCGGAGGCTTTCCTCGATGCCCTGCAGCCGGGCCAGACCGGCTGCGTATTGCTTGACATGCGCATGCCCGGCATGGACGGGCTGACCCTGCTGGAGCGTCTGGCTTCCCACTATAGCGGCCTGCCGACCATCATGGTGACAGGCCATGCCGATGTGCCGCTGGCGGTGAAGGCCATGAAGGTGGGCGCCGTCGACTTCGTCGAGAAGCCCTATACGAATACGGAAATCCTAGGAGCCGTGCAGCGCGCGCTGGAAAAGCCGCGCCAGGCGGGTTTCGCGACAGGCGAAGAGGACAACAAGTTAGGTGAGCTGATCGCCAGTCTGACGCCCCGCGAGCGGGATGTGCTGGAGCAGCTGGTGATCGGGCATCCGAACAAGATCATCGCCCATGAACTCCAGATCAGCCCCCGCACGGTGGAGATTCATCGCGCCAATCTGATGAAGAAGATGCAGGCCGAAAGCCTATCGCATCTGGTTCGCATGGCGCTGTCGGCCGGGATCGGCGTGCGGCGATGAAAAAGCGGCGATGCAAAGCACCGCCGCTCCCCCTCAACCCCTTAAGCGGGGCTCCCTGTTAAGTCAGCTTACTTGATATACTTCTTCGAAGCTTCGAAGACCGCATGGGTCCACGCGCCTTCGGGTTTCTTGGTGATTACCGGATCGGATTTGACCGATAGCAGGATGTTCACCGTGCGCTCGTAATCCGCGGGATCCAGATAGCCGGTGCCCATCTTTGATCCTTCGACCAGCTTGGCAACCTCGCTCATCATGCGCTTCTGATGCTTCTCGGTCTGCGCGCCGGTGGTGTCGTTTTCCAGCACGATCATCGCAGCCCCATCCGGGTTTTTCACGGCCCAGTCCCAGCCGCGGTTGGAAGCAGCGACAAAGCGCGCCAGCTTGTCGACATAGGCCGGATCGCCCAGCTTGCTGCCATTGGCGTAGATGCCGTCTTCCAGGGTTCCGACACCCTGTTCGCTATACTTGAAGACGATCAGATCGTCCGGCTTAAAGCCGGCATCGATCACCTGCCAATACTCATTGTAGGTCATGGTCGAAATGCAGTCGGCCTGCTTCTGGATCAGCGGATCCACATTAAAGCCCTGCTTCAGCACCTTCACGCCCTTGGCGCTTCCATCGGTCGGCACGCCAAGCTTGGCCATCCAGGTGAGGAAGGGATATTCGTTGCCGTAGAACCACACACCCAGCGTGCGGCCGGGAAAGTCGGCCGGGCCCTTCACCCCGCTGGCCTTCGCGCAGGTCAGCATCATGCCGGACTTCTGGAAGGTCTGCGACACGTTGACCAGCGGCACGCCCTTCTCTCGGCTCGCCAGCGCCGAAGGCATCCAGTCGATGATCGCATCGGCACCGCCGGCAGCCATCACCTGCGGCGGCGCGATATCGGGCCCGCCAGGCTTCACCGTGACGTCGAGATTGACGTCCTTGTAGAAGCCTTTGTCCTTGGCGACGTAATAGCCGGCGAACTGAGCCTGGGTTACCCATTTCAACTGAATGGTGAACCTATCGGCGGCCTGCGCCGATCCGACTGTGGCGGCCAGGCCCAGGGCAGCGCCCAAGGCCAGACCTAATGTTGAAAAACGCATCATCTTCTTCTCCTCTCCTGTTTGAATCCAAACTGCTTGTTATGGCCTGCGGAAAGACGGATGCCAGAAGGTTAGCCAGCGCTCGGCAAGTGCAATCAGCCCATAGCTCAACGAGCCGGCCAGGGCGGCAACCGCAATGGTTGCCCAGACTACCGGAATGTTCATGCGGCCCACTTCGGTGGAAATGCGGAAGCCCATGCCGAGGATCGGCGTACCGAAGAATTCGGCGACGATGGCGCCGATCAGCGCCAGGGTCGAATTCACTTTCAGGGCGTTGAAAATGAAGGGCAGGGCGGCAGGCAGACGCGCACGCAGCAGCGTCTGCCGGTATGTGGCTGCATAGGTCGCCATCAGGTCGCGTTCGATGCGGCTCAAGGCGTTCAGCCCGGCAATGGTATTCACTAGCATCGGGAAGAAGGTCATGATCACGACCACGGCAGCCTTGGATTGCCAGTCGAAGCCGAACCACATCACCATGATCGGCGCGATGCCGATGATGGGAAGCGCGCTGACCAGATTGCCGATGGGCAGCAGGCCGCGCTGCAGGAAGGGAACGCGATCGACGAGTACACCGACCAGTAAGCCCGCCGCCGATCCCAAGACAAAGCCCGGAATGACGGCCCGAATGAAAGTCTGGACGAAATCGGCAGCCAGGGTCGCGCTGGCTGTAACCAGGGCATCACCAATCTGGCTTGGCGCAGGCAGCAGCACGGCCGGG
The DNA here is from genome assembly GCF_937960835.1 of uncultured Ferrovibrio sp. Classification (GTDB taxonomy): domain Bacteria; phylum Pseudomonadota; class Alphaproteobacteria; order Ferrovibrionales; family Ferrovibrionaceae; genus Ferrovibrio. Next base: position 292,417 of record NZ_CALGPC010000015.1, on the reverse strand, counting down.
ACGTCGAAGCCGACAACTGCCATCTCCCACAGGAACAGAAGCCACAGACCGAAAACCAGCGGCGCGGCCGCCAGGGAGAGTGCACCACGGCGGTCCGCCAGTGCCGTGCTGATCCGCTCAAGGCCGCGCCAGACCAGAAGGCCGTGGCCGATCAAGGCAAGCCATAGGCCGGGCGCGCCGACACCATGCGCGCCATCGGCCATCAGCCGATGTAACCCGATGGCGCCAAGCAGGCTTCCCGCAACACAGATGATTGCACTGTAACGCGGCGGGAGCTTGCAAAGGAACAGCAGCAGCATTGTGCCCAAGGCCGCCAGCCAGAGCAGCAGCGGGCTGAGATGCAGAGGCCATTGTCCCAACCGCCCTAGCGGCAGAAATAGAGCGACGATGCCACAGAGAAGGGCAACGGCCAGGATGCTGTCGCGTCGGCGGGCGATATTACGGCTGCTCATGGCGTCCCGCCAAAGCGGCGGTCGATGCCGCGCTGGATCATGCCGATCACGCCGACGCAGCCGCCGGCAAGAATGGCGGCCATGATCAAGGCCGACCAGATTTGCACGGTCTGACCGTAATATGACCCCGCCAGCAGGCGCGCCCCGAGGCCAGCCTGGGCCCCCGTCGGTAGTTCGCCGACTATGGCACCGACCACCGACAGCGAAATGGCGACCTTCAGGCTGGTGAACAAGAAAGGCAGCGAGGCGGGCAGGCGAAGAAAGCGCAGTGTCTGCCGGGTTGTCGCATTATAGGTACGCATAAGATCCAGGTGGATCGGCTCGGGCGAGGTCAGGCCCTTCACCATGCCGATGGCGACTGGAAAGAAGCAGAGATAGGCGGAGATGATCGCCTTCGGCGCCAGGCCGACCACACCGAAAGAGCCGAGCACGACGATGATCATCGGCGCTATCGCCAGGATGGGGATGGTTTGCGAGGCGATGATCCAGGGCATCATGGCCCGCTCCAGGGCAGCCACGTGAACGATCACGATTGCCAAACCGATGCCCAGCAATGTACCGAGCACGAAGCCCAGAAGGGCGGCCTCCAGCGTCACCCAGGCGTGATAGACGAGACTGCGACGGGAGGTGATGCTGGTCTGGAAAACGCTTTTGTTGAAATCGGCGGCCACCTGATGGGGCGCGGGCAAAACCGGCCGTTCCATCGACATGGCATCGGCGACAAGCTCCGAGAAACTCCACTCGGTGCGGCCGGCACGTTCGTACCGGTCCAGCAGCGGCCCGGCATTCATTTTCACCGTGCCGGCGTACCATATGACAATGATGAGCAGCAGGATCGCGCAGACCGAAAGCGCGGTGCTGCCGCCGAAGCGGACAAGCGGCCGCCAGGGCAGGGCTGTGGCGAGCGTCATGTATGGTCTTCGTAGCTATGGCCAGCGCGCAGCCCCTCGCGAACCCGGTGCGCGATGGCAGCGAATTCTGGGCTTTCGCGGATTTCGAGGCTGCGGTCCCGTGGCAGGTTGCTGTCGATCACATCGATGATGCGACCCGGGCGAGGGCTCATCACCACGATCTTAGTGGAAAGGAATACCGCTTCAGGGATTGAATGGGTGACGAACAGCAAAGTCTTGCCGGTGCGACGCCAGAGACCGAGCAATTGCTCGTTCAGATGGTCGCGGATGATCTCGTCCAGCGCGCCGAAGGGTTCGTCCATCAGCAGCAGTTCGGGATCGAAGGACAGCGCCCGGGCAATCGAAACGCGCTGCTGCATGCCGCCGGAAAGCTGCCAGGGAAACTTCTTCTCAAACCCGGTGAGATTGACAAGCTCCAGCACGCGCTGGGCGCGGGCCAGCCGCTCGGCCTTGCTCAGGCCCATGATTTCCAGCGGTAAAGTGATGTTGCGCTGAATATTGCGCCAGGGATAAAGCGCCGGTGCCTGGAAGACATAACCATAGGCACGGTCAAGCCGCGCGGTTTCAGGCGAAACGCCGTTCACCTTGACCTCGCCTGAGGTCACTTTCTGTAGGTCCGCGATCACCCGCAGCAAAGTAGTCTTGCCGCAGCCGCTGGGGCCGATGAAGGAGACGAACTCGCCGCGCGCGATGGTGAGGTTGACGTCCGACAGGGCATAGACCGGCGTATCGGCGGTCTGGAACGTCAGGTTGACACCGCTGATTTCCACCGCGGGCACGGACGCCAGCGTCTCCACTGGCGCCGCCTGGTTCGACATGTCATGCGCTGCCATCAATACGGCCATTGCGGGTGTCATCTTTGTCAGGCCGCATGTTCCAGCATGGCGCGCAGCAGCACATTGCAGCCGGCCGCCAGGTCCGCGGGCGTCGCAGACTCGATTTCATTATGGCTGATGCCGTCGGCGCAGGGCACGAAAATCATGCCGGTCGGTGCCACGCGATTGATGTATCCGGCATCGTGACCGGCACCCGAGACGATATCCATATGCGGATAGCCGGCTTCATCAGCCGCCTTGCGGACGGCCTCAATGCAGCCCTTGTCGTAATGCACCGCGGGCGAATTCCAGATTTCCTTGCATTCATATTGCAGGTCCAGATCGTCGCAGACCTCGGCAACCGTCGCTTCCAGTTCGGCCTTCATTTCGAGCAGAACCTCATCCTGCGGATGCCGCAGGTCGACCGAGAAGAAGACCGAACCCGGAATGGTGTTGCGCGAATTGGGGCTGACCTTGACCAGGCCGACCGTGGAAACGCCAGGTTTGTGGTCCAGAGCGATCTTGTTGATGCGGTCGACGATGCGGGCGCAACCCAGCATCGCGTCTTTGCGGCGATTCATCGGCGTGGTGCCAGCATGGCTTTCCGTGCCGGTCAGCGTCACCTCGAACCAGCGCATGCCCTGGATGCCCTGTACAATGCCGATGGTGCGTTTCTCGGCTTCCAGGATCGGACCCTGTTCGATATGGGCCTCGAAAAAGGCCTTGAACTTGCGGCCGCCGACCGGGGCGTCGCCGAAATAGCCGATCCGTTTCAGCTCTTCGCCCATGGTCTTGCCGTCGAGATCGGCCCGGCTATGGCCGTATTCCTCGGTGAAGACCCCGGCGAAGACGCCGGAAGCGACCATGGCGGGCGCAAACCGCGAACCTTCTTCATTGGTCCAGACCGAAACTTCGATGGGAGCCTCGGTCTCGAACTTGTAGTCGTTGAGCGTGCGGATCACCTCAAGGCCCGCCAGCACGCCATAGACGCCGTCAAACTTGCCGCCGGTCGGCTGAGTGTCGAGATGGCTGCCCGTTACCACCGGCGGCAGATCGTTGTTCCGGCCCGGCCGGCGGGCAAAGATATTGCCCATGCGATCCACGGTGATGGTGCAGCCGGCTTCCTTGCACCAGCGCACGAAGAGGTCGCGTCCCTGTTTGTCCAGATCGGTCAGGGCCAGCCGCGCGCAACCGCCTTTTGGCGTGGCGCCGATCTTGGCCATTTCCATCAGGCTTTCCCACAGGCGGTCCTGATTGACCTGAATATTCTTCACATTCGCCATTCCTGACTCCTTGGCGTTATTCGGCCGCGTGCCGCATCGGATTGTTGGGATGCTGCGTCCAGTTGAGACTGGTCTTTCCGTCATCGACGCGCTTCATGCTTATGCAGCCGTCTACCGGGCAGACATGCATGCAAAGATTGCAACCGACGCAATCCTCATTCACAACAAAATACTTGCGCGCGCCTTCCACGCGTTCGGCTCGGATCGCCTGATGCGAGGTATCCTCGCAGGCGATATGGCACAGGCCGCATTTGATGCATTTGTCCTGATCGATCTCGGCGACAATCTGGTAGTTCAGATTGAGATACTGCCAGGCAGTGACATTCGGCACCGCCTTGCCGCGGAACTCGCCGATGCTGCGATACCCCTTGGCATCCATCCAGCGCTGTAGTCCGTCGACCATGTCATCGACGATGCGGAAGCCGTAATGCATCGCGGCCGTGCAGACCTGGACGCTGCCGGCATCCAGCGCGATGTACTCGGCCGCATCATGCCAGCTTTCGATGCCGCCGATGCCGGAGATCGGGATCTTGTTGCATTCCGGATCACGCGCGATCTCGGCCACCATGTTCAGCGCAATGGGCTTGACCGCCGGGCCGCAATAGCCGCCATGGGTTCCCTTGCCGTCTACAGTCGGCATCGGGGCCATCTGGTCGAGGTCGATGGCCATGATGGAATTCACGGTATTGATCAGGCTGACGGCATCGGCGCCGCCGCGCACCGCAGCCCGCGCCGGACCCAGGATATTGGTGACATTCGGCGTCAGCTTCACGATCACCGGCATGCGACTATGCTGCTTGCACCAGCGCGTGACCATTTCTACATAGTCTGGAACCTGGCCGACCGCCGCGCCCATGCCGCGCTCTGACATGCCATGCGGGCAGCCGAAATTAAGCTCAACGCCATCGGCCTCGGTTTCCTCCACCCGCTTGAGGATCTCCTTCCAGGCATCCTCGGTGCAAGGCACCATCAGCGAGACCACCAGCGCCCGGTCCGGCCAGTCCCGCTTTACCTGCTTGATCTCCTGGAGATTGACCTCCAGCGGCCGGTCGGTGATCAGTTCGATATTGTTCAGGCCCGCGATGCGGTTGCCCTTGTAGGATAAGGCGCCATAGCGTGACGAAGCATTCACCACCGGCGGGCCGTCTTCGCCCAGAGTTTTCCAGACTACGCCGCCCCAGCCGGCCTTGAAGGCGCGCACGACGTTATAAGCCTTGTCGGTCGGCGGGGCCGAAGCGAGCCAGAATGGATTCGGCGCCTTGATGCCGGCGAAGTTGATCGAAAGGTCGGCCATTGGGTCTTCCTCCTGCGCCTTAAGCAGCGGCCTTCTGGCGCATCGCCACGTCGATCGACAGGGCGGCAACCTTGCCGGCCTGCACGGCTGCGACCGTGAGGTCCTGGTCGCCGGCAACGCAATCGCCGCCCGCCCAGACATTGTCGAGCGACGTGCGGCCTTCCGCGTTGGCAGCGATGCGGCCGTTCTTCAGCACCAGCAGGTCGCGGCCATCCTCACGCAGCGGATCGGGCAGAAAAACCTGGCCAATGGCCTTGAACACCATGTCGGCGGCCAGCGCGAAGGTCTCACCCGTGCCGGTCAGGCGACCATCGGCGTCGAGCCGCGTATATTCGAATACCGCCTGCCGCACATGGCCGCCGTGGCCTTCCAGGCGCAGAGGCTGGGCCCAGTGGCGCACGATGACGCCATTCTCCTTGGCGAAGGATTGCTCATGGCCGGTCGCGCTCATCGCCTCGGGGCCGCGCCGGTAGACCAGCGTGACTTCCTCAGCACCAAGACGCCTGGCCTGCACCGCAGCGTCGATGGCCGTATTGCCGCCACCGATCACCACCACGCGCCGCCCGATTGGCAGCGTGGCGAAATCCTTCGCCAGTCGGATCTGCGCGATGTAGTTCACGGCGTTGAACACACCAGCCAGGTCTTCCCCCTCGCAATCCAGGCTTTTGACCGCAGCAAGTCCGATGCCGAGGAAGACGGCGTCATAGTCTCGGCGCAGGCTGCTGAGGAAAATATCGCGGCCCAGTACCGTGCTGGTCTGCACCGTGATGCCTCCGATTCCGAGGATGAAATCTATCTCGCGGCCGGCATAATCATGCGGCACCTTATATTCGGCAATGCCGGTGGCGTTGAGACCACCGAGATGCGGCTGCGCCTCGAAGATGGTGACCGCATGGCCCAGCATGGCCAGCCGATGCGCGCAGGCAAGCCCCGCCGGCCCGCCGCCGACGACGGCAATACGTTTTCCGGTAGCCGCGGCACGCCGAAATGGATGCTCGTTCGCGGGCGTGCCGTGATCGGTGGCATAGCGCTGCAGCAAGCCAATCCGGATCGGATTGCCATCCTCGGCATTGCGCACGCAAGCCTGCTCGCAAAGGATTTCGGTGGGGCAGACGCGGGCGCAGGAGCCGCCGAAGATGTTCTGCTCGTAAATGCGCAGGGCGGCGCCCGCCGTATTTTCGGTTGTGATCTTGCGGATGAAACCGGGGATATCGATCCCGGTCGGGCAGGCTTCCATGCAGGGCGCGTCATAGCAAAAGTAGCAGCGGTTGGCCTCAACCAGCGCCGTCTGCCGTTCCAGCGGTAGTACAGCGTCATCGAAGTTGATCCGGTACTGCTCGGAAGGGAGACGTCCCGCGCGGATATCCGGGGCAGGGCTATCCGTGGCGGCAAAATCCTGATCTCCTGCGTTACGCCCATTCGCCATGACCTGCTCCCCTTAGGTCCTGTGCTGCACGGTACTCACGCAATGTGCCTCGCAAGAAAGATGCCGATCTCTGCGATTGCTGCAGCCTCATTCTTGCCTTGCGAACGAGAGGCTAGGATTTTCCTGACCGAATGGTCAAGACAAGATTATGAAGGATGCGCGAAAGCGCTTTGACACTGGGTTTCACTCCGCATAGAGAATTGCCTTGCCTCTATGCACTTGCCCGCCGGATGGGCAGAAGCGGATGGAAGGACACAATGACCGCGCGCGACGCAACGAAGCGGCAGACGAAAACAGCAACCGGGAAACAGCGGCGCAGCCAAGCTGCGCTGGGCAACAGAGAAGCCGGAGCCATCCGTAGGCGGAATGTAGAAAAGATTCTGAAGGCAGCAGAATCTGTCTTTGCAAAGAAGGGCTTCGCCGGCGCCAGTACAGCAGAAATCGCGCGCAAGGCCGGCGTTCCGAAAGCGAACCTGCACTATTATTTCCGCACCAAGCAGGATCTCTACGCGAGTGTGCTGGACGCCATTCTAGAGGTATGGCTCGATGCGTTGGATGAAGAGATCGTTGCGGAAGCCGATCCGGCAACGGCTTTCGCGAGATATATCGAGCGCAAGATGCAGGCTTCGCGGCAATCGCCTGAACCGTCACGGCTTTGGGCCATTGAGGTGATCGGCGGCGCCCGCCATGTGCAGCCCTTCTTGCGCAACCGGCTGCGCCGAGTCGTGAAGGAAAAAAGCCGGGTCATCGAGGACTGGATTGCCGCCGGGAAGCTGAAGCCGGTTGATCCGGCGCATCTGCTTTTCGTCATCTGGGCGATGACGCAGACCTATGCTGATTTTTCAGCACAGATTGCGGCTGTCCTGGATCGAAAGGACCTGAACGATAGCGTCTTCGCCTCTGCGACAAATACGATTACCACGCTGATTCTCAACGGGCTCGGCGCCAAGCCGCTTGCGGCGGCAACGAAGATTTCGCGTCGGCGCTGAGGTTTTTCGCAAGCGCTGCTGAAAATCCGTGCACGGCGCTGATGCTTTGCGCAGTCATCGTTTGCGTCTGTGTGCCCGCGACGATTTTCTTGACCGATCGGTCAGGCCGTGCGTGAATGGCATCGTCATCGATAGCAGGGCGGAGGCTGAGATGAGTGTGCTGGTGCGCGGTGGAACCATCGTCAATGCGGATTGCAGCCAGCGTGGCGATGTGCTCATCGAAGGAGGAATCATCAAGGCGGTCGGCGAAAATCTCGCTCCCCCCAGCGGCGCGGAGATCATCGATGCCGGGGGCGCATATGTGATGCCGGGCGGCATTGATCCGCATACCCATATGGAATTGCCCTTCATGGGGACGGTGGCATCGGAGGACTTCTTCACAGGCACCACCGCGGCGGCGGCTGGCGGCACGACGATGATCATCGACTTCATCATTCCCAACCCGCAAGAAAACCTTCTCGAAGCCTACAAGAAGTGGCGCGGCTGGGCGGAGAAGGCGGCTACCGATTACAGCTTTCATGTCGCCGTGACCTGGTGGGATGAATCGGTTCATCGCGATATGGGAACGCTGGTCACCGAACACGGCGTCAACAGCTTCAAGCATTTCATGGCCTATAAGAACGCCATCATGTGCGAGGACGAGGTGCTGGTAAACAGCTTCCTGCGGGCTCGTGAACTCGGCGCGCTCTGCACCGTGCATGCTGAAAACGGCGAGCTTGTTTTCCATCTGCAGCGGGAAATCCTCAAGCTCGGCATCACCGGTCCCGAGGGGCATCCCTTGTCGCGGCCGCCCGAGGTGGAAGGGGAAGCAGCCAACCGGGCGATCCGCATTGCCCAGGTGCTCAAGGTGCCGCTCTACATCGTTCACAATTCCTGCAAGGAATCGGTCGAAGCGATCATCCGCGCTCGTAATGAAGGGCAGCGCGTCTTCGGCGAGGTGCTGGCCGGTCACCTGCTGATCGACGACAGCGTTTACCGCAATCCGGATTTCGATACGGCGGCAGCCTATGTCATGAGCCCGCCTTTCCGGGCCAGGGAGCATCAGCGGGCATTGTGGCGTGCCTTGCAGGCGGGCCATCTGCAGACCACGGCCACAGATCACTGCTGCTTCTGCGCCGACCAGAAGGCCGTCGGCCGCAACGATTTCACAAAAATCCCGAACGGCACCGGCGGCGTGGAAGACCGTATGCATGTGCTATGGCATCACGGTGTCAACAAAGGGCGACTGACGCCGAACGAGTTTGTCGCGATCACCTCGGCCAATGCGGCCAAGATCTTCAATCTCTATCCGCGCAAGGGCGTGATCCAGCCTGGCGCCGATGCCGACCTCGTCGTCTGGGACCCGAAGAAGACGCGCAAGATCTCGGCCAAGACCCATCACCAGAAGATTGACTTCAACATCTTCGAGGGGATGGAAGTCGAAGGCATCAATGTGGTGACCATTTCTCAGGGCAAGATTGTCTACAAGGATGGCGATGTGCGCACCACGCGAGGCGCAGGCCGCTACATCAACCGCCCGCCTTTCGCGCCTTATTACGACGCCTTGATCAGGAAGGCCGAGCTGGAACGGCCAAAGCCTGTTTTGCGCAGCGCTGCGGAGTGAGAGGCGGGAATAGACAACCACTTTACGGCTCGATGCCCAGGGCCCTGAGGGCGGAGACCTTCAGCCTCTGCCTGGTCTCGGCATAGCCCTCCCAGGGATCGGCCTTGCCGATCTGCTTCCTGGCATTGGCGACGGTGATCTCGTTGGCGGCTTTGAACCGTCGCAGGCTTTTCCAGGTCACAGGCCAGGCCACCGGCGCGTCTTCGCGGGCACGGGGCGAGTAGGGCGCGATCGCGGTCGAGCCGCGTTCATTGCGGAAGTGGTCGACAAAGATGCGCCCGGTGCGCCGACTCTTGCTCATCGTGGCGACATATCGATCCGGGTCCTCTTCGGCGATCCGTTCCGCCAGAGCGCCGCAGAAGGCTTTCACCACGGGCCATTCATATTGGCACCGGATCGGGGCTACGATATGAACTCCCTTGCCGCCGGTCAGCAGGGGGAAGCTGACCAGGCCGAGCGCGTCGAGAACATCCCGGACGAGAAGGGCTCCCACCTTGACGGACTCAAAGTCAACCGAGGGATCGGGATCGAGATCGAACACGATCCGGTCCGGCTTTTCGATATCGTCAATATGCGATCCCCAGATATGGAATTCCAGGACGCCGATCTGCGCCGCGGCGATCAGGCCGCGCAGGTCGGACAGATAGAGATATTCCTTCGTTCCGCCTTTGCGCTCGCGGATGCGCAGCCGCTTCAGCTCTTCCGGGAAGCCGGCGCCGCCATGGCGCTGGAAAAAGCATTGCTTCCGGTGACCGTCCGGACAGCGCACTAGGCTGATCAGGCGATTGGCCGCATGCGGTAGCAGGCGTGGTGCCACCATCTCCAGATAGCTGGCCAAGTCCTGCTTGGTGATGCCCTGCTCGTGATACAGCACCTTGTCGGGATGGGAGAGACGGATCCCAGCAAGCTTGACCATGTCCAGATCATCTGCCACCGCGGTCACCTCCTCCAGATCCTTGGGAACCTCCCGAATCACGGTGGCCGCTGGCTTATCTTCCCGCAGGCCGACAAATCGCCCTTGGCGAATCAGGCCATCGCGGGTGAATTCCGCGAATTCAATCTGCGCCACCAGTTCGGGTTTCACCCAATGGGCATTGCGGGTAATCGCGCGCGGAATACCGGTAACGGCAGGCTTATCCCTGGCCAGGGATTTGAGCCGCTTGGCCAGGCTTGCAAGTACCTCGTCGCTGAAGCCAGATCCGGCTTTGCCGGCATAGCGCAGTTTCCCATCCTCATGGACGCCAAGCAGAATCGAGGAGAAGGGGCGGCTGGTTGTCGAGGGCGCCCAGCCGATGACGACAAATTCCTGCTCGCGGTCGCATTTGATCTTGAGCCAAGAGCGCCCCCGGCCTACGGGATAGGAGGCTGTGGCCCGTTTGGCGATGATCCCTTCAAAGCCTGAGGAGCATAGCTGATCGAGGACTTCGCGGCCCGCTTCTTCGACATGGTCGGTGTAGAAGACCGGTCCTTGGCGCCCGGCATCTCCCAGCAGGGCCTGAAGCCGGCGTTTCCGCTCTGTCAGGGGGCGTTTCCTCAGATCTTTTCCGCCATCGATCAGAAGGTCGAAAACGAAGTAGGAAAGGTTCCGCCCGCCCGATTTGAGCGATGCCTGCAGATCGCCGAAACTGGCGCGCCCCTCAGAATCGATGGCGACGACCTCGCCATCGAGCAGAACTGCATCGAGATTCAGTTCAGCAACGGCGCGGGCAACGCTGGAGAATCGGTCCGTCCAGTCATGACCGTTGCGGGTATATATGCGCACATCGTCGCCCGAGGCGGCAGTGATGGCGCGATAGCCATCGAGTTTGACCTCGAAGAGCCAGTCTTTCCCTTCGGGAACTTCATCGACCAGCGTTGCCAAAGCGGGATTGAGGAAAGCGGGAAGGGTGCGGTTTTTGCGTTTCCCAGCCTTCGATTTGCGCGCCGTGCTTTTGCCGTTGTCCCTGTTGGAATGCCACACTTCCTTGGCAGTGGAGATCTTGGCAAGATCGCGCCCGGTCGCCACGCTGGTGGTTTCCTCTGCCGTGACGTCAAAATCCGGATCGGCGGCTTCGTCGTCATGCTTAATCAGCAGCCAGTTGTCATGCTTCTCGGCATCTTTACCGCGGAAGCGCACCAACGCCCATTGGCCTTTGAGCCGGCGGCCGTGGATGTTGAACACCAGCTTGCCTTTGGCCAGGCCCTGCCGGGCTGAGCCAACCGGCTCCCATGTTCCTTCATCCCACAGCATGACCGTCCCTGCGCCGTAATTGCCGCGCGGAATGTTGCCCTCGAAAGAGATGTAATCCATCGGGTGGTCTTCCGTCCGGACGGCAAGCCGCCGCTGTGACGGATCAAGGCTTGGGCCTCGCGTTATCGCCCAGCTTTTCAATACGCCATCCAGCTCCAGCCGCAGATCGTAATGCAGACGACGGGCGTCGTGCTTCTGGATGGCATACAGCAGGCGGCCCTTGGATGGAGCGCCGCCCTCCGGTTCCGGGGTCTCGGTGAAGCGCCGCTTCTGCCGGTACGTCTGGAGAGGATCGCTACTCTGCCGGGCAGGCATGAATCAGCTCGCCTGCCGACGGCTTCCGTTTTTCTGCGCCGAGGTCGTCTTCTCCGCATTCTTGACGCTTCGCTTCAGCGCATCGACCAGATTGATGATCTTGGCGCCTTCCCTGAGCTCATCCTCCTCGACCTGGACCGGTTTGCGGTGCTTCCGCTTCGCCTCGATCAGATCCCTCAGGGCGTCGGTGTAATTATCCTTGAAGCGTTGCGGATCGAAAGGTGCGGTCTTTCGCTCGATCAGTTCCTTGGCAAGTGACAGCAATTCCTTGTCGGCGCTGACCTCGGCAACGTCGGCAAAGAATGGAGCCGCCTTGCGCACCTCGTCGGCGAAGCGCAGGGTCTCCAGCAACAGGCCGCTGCCGCAGGGTTTGATTGCTGCCACATATTCGCGTCCCCGCATGACGAATTGGCCGAGCCCGATCCGGCCTGAGCCGCGTAGCGCATCGCGCATCACGCCATAGGCCTCTTCGGCCAGATCGCCGTCAGGCACGACATAATAGGGACGATCGAACCAGATCGGGTCGACTTCACGCTGATCGACAAACTGGATCAGATCGAGGGTTTTCTTCGCCTCAATTTTTAGGGAATCGATCTCGTCAGGCTCAAGCAGCACATAGCTGCCTTTGGCCACCTCGAAGCCTTTGACGATCTCGTCGGTATCTACCGGCCCCAGGCCCGGCACGACTTTCTGGTAGCGGATGCGCTTGCCCGAGGGCTCGTGAACCTGGTGAAAACTGATCTGGGCGCCGGATTTGGTCGCCGGAAACAGCTTCACGGGAACCGAGACGAGAGCCAAGCGCAGATTGCCGCTCCACAGCGGCCGGGTTCCTGCCACGGCCTCGCTGCCATGCTTTTTCTTTGCCTCATCAGTACCCGGTTTACGGGTGCGGCGGCGGGTGGAGGTCTTGGTTGTTTGAGATTTCGCTGCTTTCTTCTTTGCCATGGCACCGCACTTTTTCGCTGTCTACCTGCAAAAACAGCGATTTATGCCCGGAAGTTCCGTGATTTTGGGCGAAGGCGCGAAGAAAGCGGCAAATTAAGGCAAAATTTTTACGAGAGCGGGAAACTTTTTAAAACTCGCTGTGTTTTTTCGTTGTCTGATGCAGGCAGGGCAGTGGTGGGCGTTGCGCCGGTCAGAAGTCACAGTTGATATGAAGCTTTCAAGACCTAGCTTGTCAGCGGTGTTATGATACTGCCTTCTGGATGCGCCCGGCGTTTCGAGAGGTCTCAACAAGAGGATCAAGTATGAGTGATTCAGAGGAAAGGGCGGCCCGTACGTCCCGCAAGTCGACACCGGTGGGAAGCATGGCTCCGGAGGCGCCGGATAATGCGAATGTCGATTGGCTTGGGCGCAGTCTCAAGCAGCTCTTTGAGGATATCGCCAAAGAGCCGATCCCGCAGCGGATCATGGACAAGCTCAAGGAGCTCGACGCCAGGGAAGAGGGCAAGCACGAAGCATAAGCCGTCATCCTCAATGATTTACTGCACTTCGTTGGAAAGAAAGGGCGCCAAATTATTGCGCCCTTAAAACCTGCTCGGATGACTCTAAGAAGTCATTTTCAGTCGTCTCGTCAGCAGGGCGCCATGAACAGCGCCCGGTTGACTGCCCGCTTGACGACGTCCGGCTGGTAGGGTTTTGGCAGCAGGATTGTAACCTCTGGCTTGTTGATCACGATCAGCCGCTCCGGATAGGCGGTAATAAAGATCGTGGGTACCGCCCGCTCGGAACAGATTTCTCGCACAGCGTCAACGCCTGAGCTTTCATTGGCCAATTCAATATCGGCCAGGATGAGACTCGGCGTGTGATATTGCGCTGTGCGTACGGCTTCTTCACGGGTGGCTGCAACGGGCAGAACGTTGTGGCCCAGCTCGCGCAGAATGATTGAGAGATCGCAAGCCACCAGGGCTTCATCCTCAATGATCAGGATGTCGGCATAGATGGAGTTGAGTATCTCCTTGCCGGCGGCCGTGATCAAATCGCTGACATTCCGCTCGCTGCGATTCAGGACATAAGCGATCTCCGAGAAGGAGAGATCTTCCAGAGCATGCAGCAGAATGGCATGCCGATAATCCAGCGGAAGCTTGGCGAGGCAGCGATGAGCCGTGCGAAGATGACCTTTGCTTAGCATGAACTGCTCGCCGGCCTCAACGCGTTCCGATGCGCAGAGTTCATAGAGTAGACGGTAAAGCTCGATCCTGATGGGACGCTCACCAAGTAAAGCAGGGTAATCCAGAAGACGTTCGACAGCGCGATATACATAGGCATCTGCGACATGGCTATCGCCGCAAGCCGCACGAGCATAACGCCGCAGATAAGGAATTTCGTGGGTAATCGCCTTGGTGATGCTAGCCATGGCCCTCTCCTGTAACGGCAGCCCCAAGTAACGGCTACTCAGGATCGCACTTAGATCGGCGATTGTAAAATATTAGATCGACGCCGGGAACGAACCACCCTGAGGAAACGTTTATTCCTCGGTCATACAATCGCCATTCTTTTCGCGTCTTATCCCCATGCCGTGCAGTCTGCAGTGAGGTATCGCGGCTCCTCTTTCCTAAAGGTGTCCATTGGCCTCGAAACTCGACTTCAGAACTGTATTGCTCAACGAAATCCCCGCCCTGCGGGCATGGGCCCACTCCCTATGTCACAATCGCGATCTTGCCGACGACTTGATTCAGGAAACCCTGACAAAAGCCTGGGCAAATCGCGATGCATTCGCACTCGGCACCAGCATGCGCGCATGGTTGTATACCATCCTGCGCAATACGTACTATAACCTGCTTCGCCAGAAGCGGCGCGAGGTGCCTGATGTTGATGGCAAACACGCCGAAACTATGACGGCGCCGCCATCACAGCAGGCCCGTCTGGAACTTCAGGAAGTCGCGCAAGCGTTGCACAAACTGCCGCTCAAGCAGCGTGAAGTTCTAGTGCTGATCGGTGCCAGCGGTCTTTCCTACGAAGAAGCCGCAATGATCTGCGGCTGCAGTATCGGAACGATCAAAAGCCGTCTATCCCGCGCCCGCCAGGCGATGCTGCAAATGCTGGAAGGCCAGGATGCTGGAAGCCGTCGGCCGGTGCCGGTGGAAAACCTTCGCGGAACCTTGGCAGTCGTCCTGAAAGAGCAGGGCGACAAGATGATCGGCCCGGGCGACTGACAACAAGCATGGTTGATGACGAGGCCGAGCGGATTGCCCATCACAAAATCCGTAATAACCTGCAAATCGTTTCAAGTCTGATCAATCTCCAGCTTCACGCAAGCGTGGAGCCGTCAGCCCGTTCCGCTCTCAGCGCCGTCCAGCAGCGGATTCATGCCCTCGCGATGATCCATTACGATCTTCCGGAGGCAGGAACGCTTCAGGAAGTGGATTTGGGCAAGCTGTTGCCTGCCTTCTGCCGCCGCCTGCAATCCATGGTGTCGACGGAAGACAGAGAGATAGAAATCACCTCGATGATTACCCCGGCGACGGCACCGTCCGGTCGCGCGGTGGTTCTTGCGATGCTGATCGCCGAGATTGTCGCTCATCTCGTGCAGCACGGCCTGAGCGGATCAGACAAGGGCTGGATCCTGGTCCAGCTGCTTCCGCGCGAAGACGGCGGGTTCGGTTTTTCCATTCTCTGTGAGGGCGCGGGAACCGGCGTGGCATTGGAAAGCGACACGCTCAAGTCCCGGATCGTCGGCAGCTATGTGCGCCAGCTCAAGGGGGAGCTGACTCATATTTCCAACGGTCAGGCCAGCGGTCTGCAGATCGAGTTCCCATCCCTGGTCGGGGCGTAAAATAGAGCTGCCGGCTATCTGTCGAGCCGATAGACGCGGCTTTAGCTAGTTCACGCCGTTCAGCATCGATTTCTTAAGCTTGTTGCGGGCACGAGCCAGGCGGCTGCGGATCGTGCCGGTGGGGCAACCGCAGATCGCTGCAGCCTCTTCATAGGAATAGCCTTCGGCTGCCACCAGCATCAGCACCTCACGCTGATCCTTGCGCAGGGATCGCATGGCGGAGGCCAGTTCCTCCAGGCTAGCATCATCGTCCTGCTTGGGCAGGATGGCGGGATGACTGATCGGCGGAACATCGTCCAGCGGGATGTTCGAGCGGTGCCGCCGGACCTGGTCGATATGATGATGCCGCATGATCGTAAACAGCCAGGCACGGAAGTTGGTGCCGGATGCGTAAAGATTGGCCCGCGCCAAAGCGCGCACCGCCACCTCCTGCACGAGGTCCTCCGCATTGTGATGATCGCGAGTCAGCCGCAACGCAAAAACCTTCATTGCGGGCAGGGCGCTGACGAGAAGGTCGTTGATCTGATTGGGCATTGGATCCCTGCTGGTATGCACTGTCTGCTGCCTGCCAAGGTTGCATTCAGCATGACCCCAAGCGCGGGATCGCCGCTAGGGAGAATTAGGCGATAAAACTGTGACAAAGATCAGACGGCCCACTGCTTCGGCAGTGGGAGGTGCGGTGAACTGCGATTATTGCGACTCATACCTGAAGCTGTCCCCGCCTCAGTTTCGTTACATCACCAGGCCAAGGGCACCAAGAACCAGGACGAGGAAAGCCCCGTCGCGCATGATTGCTGTAAGACTTGTCATGACTTGGCCTTCTATCGCAATTGCTCACTGCTTCTTTAACGCCGGGGAACCGGGAGCGGTTCCACTCGTCTTGAAGTACGGCCTCAGGCCGTAAACGAGCCGCCGTTGGGATGCAGGATCTGCCCGGTCATGAATGTGGCATCCGCACTGGCCAGAAAGATGTAGCAAGGGGCAATTTCATCAGCCTCCGCCGCGCGGCCCATGGGATTGTCGGTCCCGAATTCGGCGACGCGTTCCGGGCTGAAGGACGCCGGGATCAGCGGCGTCCATACCGGACCGGGGGCGACGCCATTTACCCGGATGCCATCCTTCACCAGGGCCTGGGCCAGCGAACGCGTAAAGGCAACGATGGCACCCTTGGTGGAGGAATAGTCGATCAGCGTCGGATTGCCGCGAAATGCCGTGACTGAGGTGGTGTTGACGATGGCGGCGCCGTGCCCCAGATGCGGCAGCGCGGCCTGCGTGAGAAAGAAGATCGAGAAGATGTTGCTGCCGAAGGTTGCGCGAAGCTGATCCTCGGGAATGTCGGTCAGGCTCTGGGCGACATGCTGCTCGGCAGCATTGTTGACCAGTATATCCAGTCTGCCGAAAGTTTCGATCACCTGCTTAACGAGTCTGAAGCAGGTTTCACGGTCGGAAATATCGCCGGCATATCCTTTGCCGCGTACGCCAGCCGCCTTGATCAGGCGTTCGGCTTCGCGCGCATCCTCGGTTTCATCGAGATAGATGAAAGCGACATCCGCGCCTTCCTTGGCCATCGCAACCGCAACGGAGCGACCGATGCCGCTATCGCCTCCGGTGATCAGCGCCACCTTGCCTTTCAGCTTGCCCGAACCGCGGTAGTTTTCGGCCTTGTCCTGGGGCTGCGGCCGCATCTCGGTGCTGCTGCCCGGCTGATGCTCCTGGCTTTGCGGGGGACGTGTCTGCTTTTCCGACATCACTATCTCCGCCGCTTAGGCCGGAACTGTTTCCGGTTCCAGCTTGACCTTGACCCAGCCGGCCTCGCGCCGGTCGAAATTCTTGTAGGCCTCGATGACGGAAGACAGCGGTGCGATCTTCGTCAGAATGTCGGTCGGCTCAATCGCGCCGCTGCGTACGAGATCGACCAGTCCAGGCAGGTAACGCCGATGATTGCAGTTGCCCATCTTGATGGTCAGGTTCTTGTTCATCGCCATCCCAATGGGAAAATCCTTGGCATCGTCCGGATAGACGCCGATGATGCCCACCGTTCCAGCCTTGGCGACAGATTCCACACACCATTGCAGCACCTGGCTGGGGCCGTCGCCCGGTACCCATTGGCGCTGTTCTGGCCAGCCGGAGTTGTTGCCTATGGTGGGCGGCTTGATGGCGTCGATGCCAACTGCATCGATCGCGCGGTCCGGGCCAATCCCGCCGGTCAGGCCGTTGATCACTTCCACCGGGTCATCCTGGGTGAAATCGATCACTTCCGCGCCTTGCGCCCGCGCCATTTCCAGGCGATCCGGCACGCAATCGACGGCGATGATGCGATCCGCACCTTTCAGCCTGGCGCTGGCAATGGCGAATAGCCCTACCGGGCCGCAGCCATAGACCACGACCGTATCGCCCGCGGTGATCTCGGCCATTTCGGCGCCGAAATATCCGGTAGGGAAAATGTCTGACAGCATTACGGCGCTGTCATCGTCGATGTCGTCGGGCAGCTTCACCAGATTGGCGGCGGCATAGGGAATGCGGGCATATTCGGCCTGCAGCCCGTCGAACGGCCCGGTCGATTTCGGCCCACCAAAAAAGGCAGTCCCCGCCTGCGGCCCATGCGGGTTCGAATTATCGCATTGCGCCTGGTATCCCGACCGGCAATACGAGCAGTAGCCGCAGGCGATGGTGGATGGCACTACCACCCGGTCGCCGCGCCGGAAGTTGCGGACATCTTTTCCAACTTCCTCGACGATCCCCACCGCTTCATGGCCCATGATGGTGCCGGGCTGCATGTCAGGCATGGTGCCGCGCACGAAATGCAGATCGGTGCCGCAGATTGCCGAGGCGGTGATCCGCAGGATCGCATCGGATGGTGCCTGCAAGGCAGGATCGGAAACCCGATCCAGCCGGATATCGCCGATACCATGATAGACGACTGCTTTCATGACAAACTCCGCAAGCCAGGGGTGGGCGTCATCGTGGATTGGACAGCCAACCCATGCCCCATCCGATGGTTCCCCGAAATGGCGGCTCAGAAGAATACGGAGCCTTGAACAGCCCTGAGCAGGGCCTGTTCAGAAACTTTTGTGGTTTTTCAGGGTTACGGCTGCCGGCGGCTGAGCGGCAAACTGATCGTGGCGGTCGTGCCTTCGTTCGGCGCCGATTTCAGTTCGAGACTGCCGCCATGCAGTTCGGCCAGCGACTTCACCAGCGGCAGGCCGAGGCCGGTGCCCTGATGATTGCGGTTGAGTACGCCGCGCACCTGCTCGAACGGCGTCAATGCCTTGGGAATTTCGTGTTCTGCCATTCCAAGGCCGGTGTCATGCACGCTGATTTGCAGATACTCGTCAGTGACCTCGGCCGTGATCCAGGCCCGTCCGCCTGACGGCGTGAACTTCACGGCATTGCTCAGCAGATTGAGCAGCATCTGACGCACCATCCGCTCGTCGGCATGGATGAGCGGCAACTGATCGGGCAGCTCGGCTTCAAGGGAAACGCTTGCCCGCTCGGCCTGCACGCGCATCATCTCCATGCTGTCGGCAATCACCAGATGCGGGTCCAGCGCCTCGATATGCGGCTCCATTCGGCCGGCCTCGACCTTGGCGAGGTCGAGCACATCGTTGATCAGTTGCAGCAGGTGGACGCCGGATTTGCGGATATCGTCCACGTAATCGAGCTGTTTTTCCGTCAGCGGCCCGAAATAGCCGGCCAACAGGGATTCGGAGAAACCGATGATGGCGTTCAGTGGAGTCCGGAATTCATGGCTCATATTGGCAAGGAAGGCGCTCTTGGCGCGATTGGCGACCTCGGCCATTTCCTTGGCGCGCAACAGCTCGCGTTCGGTGCCCTCGCGTTCGGCGATATAGCGGGTCAGCGCTTCCGTGCGCTCGTCGATGCGGGCCTCTTGCGTATCGGCGAGTTCGCGCAGCTGATCCTGCACGCGCCGCAACTCGGTGATATCCGAATAGGATGTGACAAAGCCAACGCCTGGAACCGGCGTGCCGATGATTTCAATCACGCGGCCATTGGGACGCCGCCGCTGGAAGCGATGCGGTTGCAAACGCTCCGCCTGCGCAACACGCTGCGCCACCATATCTTCGATATCACCGGGCCCATATTCGCCGCGCTCGGCATTATGACGCATGATGGCAGCGAATGGCGTGCCTGGCTTGGTCAGATGCTCAGGCACATCCATGATCTCGCTGAAATGCCGGTTGCACAGCACTAGGTTCAGGTTTTCGTCGAACAGCGTGATGCCGTGGCTGATATTGCTGAGAACGACGTCCAGCAGGCGGTTCTTGTCGCGCAGTTCCGCTGTGCGATTCTCGACGATATGCTCCAGTTCGTCGCGCGCTTTCAGAAGCGCCAGTTCGGCCTGTTTCCGGGCGGTGATGTCGCTGTAAACGGTAATCCAGCCGCCGCCTGGCAGGGGCGTGCCGCGGATTTCGAGGATCGTGCCGTTCGGCCGCTGCCGTTCAAGCTGATGGGGCAGGAATTTCCGGCAGAGCTCCAGCCGCTCCTCCACCAGCTTGTCGATATCGCCGGGTCCGTATTCGCCGCGCTCGGCATTGATCCGCAAAAAGGCCTCGGCAGGTGTGCCGCGGGCACCAAGCTCCTTCGGAAATTCCAGCAGATCGAGATAACGGCGGTTGCAAGCCACCAGTTTCAGATCTTTGTCAAAGATGCTGATGCCTTGGTCCAGGTGATCGAGGCCCAGCAAGAGCAATGCGTCTCTATCCACGCCGGTGTACCCCTTGGGGATCCGATTTTAAGCTAATCGTCGACGGCGCAGGATTGATAAACCCCTAACACGGGCACCGTCGTCGGCGCTTTTGGCAGCGGTTCAGGATGTGCAGCGGTCAGGATGTTCTGAGCCGCATGAAAAAAGCCGCCCGAAGGCGGCTTTGATCGGGTTGGATCAGCCAGCGGCTTAGAGAGCGCCTTCGCGCTGAGCGCGCTTGCGAGCCAGCTTGCGGGCGCGACGGATGGCCTCGGCCTTCTCGCGGGCGCGACGCTCCGACGGCTTCTCGTAATGGCCGCGCAGCTTCATCTCGCGGAAGATGCCTTCACGCTGCATCTTCTTCTTCAGCGCCTTGAGGGCCTGATCGACATTGTTATCGCGCACGAGGACTTGCACGTGGGTCCCATCCTTTCGATATGGCAAAAAGAATCCGCTTCGGGGCTCAGCCCCGGCAAGTCGGGCCTTCTAGCACGGGTGCCGGGCTTTGTGAAGCGACTTCTTGCCGCGGAAGTCGCGCCCTTTATTTCCCCTAAGTGGTTCCGGCGCAACCAATATTGCCCTTGGATCGTCTGGGACGGCTTGGCCGGGGGGCCCGGCTGGCTTAGGCTTTGGGCATGGCCATACTGAAAATCGCCCGCATGGGGCATCCGGTGCTCGCCCGGCCGGCCGACCCGGTCGCGGACCCCACCGCCCCGGAAATCCGCCAATTGATCGCCGATATGGTGGAAACCATAGTCGACGCTCCGGGACAGGGGCTGGCCGCGCCCCAGGTTCATGTCCCGCTGCGGGTGGCGGTATTTCTGACCCCGCCGGAGGGGTCCGAGCAGAAGCGCGAACTGGTCACTCTGGTCAACCCGCGCTGGCGGCCTTTGGGCGGGGAGCAGGACCTAGCCTGGGAGGGCTGCCTCTCGGTGCCGGGGTTGCGGGGGCTGGTGCCGCGCTACACGCGGATCGCGTATGAGGGTATCCTGCCGGACGGCAGTACTTTGGCGCGCGAGGTGGAGGGCTGGCATGCCCGGGTGGTGCAGCATGAGCTGGACCATCTCGACGGCATTCTCTATCCGCAACGGATGACCGACCTGAAAGACCTCATCTTCGAAAGCGAGTTCAAGCATCGGGTCGCGGCAAACGGCCCCCAGCGGGAGTTGGAAGAATGAACGACGATCATCTGCTCACGCAAAAACGGAGCCTGCTTGCCGCCTTGCTCATCCATGTCCCCTTCGATGGCTGGACGTCCAAGGCTTTGGCGCAGGCGGCAAAAGATTGCGGCTACGATGCCGGGCTGGTGGCGCGCATCTTCCCCGAAGGCGCGGTGGAAGCCCTGGAATTCTGGGTGGCTGAGACCGATGCCGCCATGTTGCATGCGCTGGAAAGCCGTGACCTCATGGCCATGAAGATCCGCGAGCGGGTGAAAGCCGCTGTGATGACGCGGCTGGAACTCGTCGCGCCGCATCGCGAGGCCGTACGCCGCGCACTTACTTTGGAAGCCTTGCCGTATCACGCGCCGCGCGCCTTGCGGCAGCTTTATCGCACGGTGGATGCGATCTGGTATGCCGCCGGCGATACTGCGACCGATTTCAACTTCTACACCAAGCGGATGCTGCTGGCGGGCGTCTATGCCGCCACGCTGATGCACTGGCTGGACGACAGATCGGAAGGTTTTGCCTCGACGGCGGCCTTTCTCGACCGGCGCTTGAGCGATGTGATGCGCATTCAGTCGGCCAAGGGCAAGGTGGGCAAGCTTTTTGAACGGCTGCCCAGCCCGCTGCGCGGAATGCGGCGCGTCTGAATTAAACCGAAAGACTGAAGATCTTGCCGGCCTGGTCCAGATCGCGGACCGGGTTCGGCGCGCCGCTGGCGCCGTAATTCAGCGCGGACGGCTGCTGGTGCGGCGTTTCCGCAGACTGGGAATCGGCAAGCTGGCTGAAATTGATTTCAGAGCTACCGGACTGCTGCGCGGCATTACGTGAGGCAGGGCGCTGCTGGCTCTGCGCGTGCTGTGCAGCAGTGTAGGTCTGCGGCTGCGTGACGGTGGCGGCAGGCGAGGCGGCTTGCTGCTGCAGCACCTGCTGGAACTGCTGGACGGCACGGTTGTCAGTGCCGCTCTCAGCGGCTGTCGGCCTGAGCGCCGCAGCAGCATGGTAAGAGGCAATGCCGTGTGCCAAAGGCATTTTGTTGATCCTGTCAGCAAAGAGAAGCGCAGTTCTGCGCGATACCGGTCAATCCGTCGGTTTCCCGGCAGGCAGTTGTGGTTAATTTGTGATAACTATACTGCCTTAGGCGGGCCGCGCAAGCGGATTAGATAGTCCGACTTATCACTTATGGTTGTGGCAGGCTGCCCAAGGGGTAGAGCCGGTTCACATGGCCCATCTTCCGGCCGGGCCGGGCTTCGGTTTTCCCGTAGAGATGCAGCTTGGTTTTCGGCTCGGCCAGCAGGTCGACCCAGGCGGCGATTTCGTCGCCGATCAGATTCTCCATGACCGCATCGCAAAGCCGTTCGCCGCTGCCCAGCGGCAGGCCGCAGATCGCACGGATATGCTGCTCGAACTGCGAGGTGACGGCGGCATCGAGCGTCCAGTGGCCGGAGTTATGCACCCGCGGCGCCATTTCGTTGACCAGCAGGCGGTCGCCGCAATCGAACAGCTCGACCGCCAGCACGCCGACATAATCGAGGCCTTCGGCCAGTGTCGCGGCGATCCGTTCGGCCTCGCTGCGCAAGGCATCGCTCAAGCGTGCCGGCGCGTAGGTGCGCCAGAGAATATGGTTGCGATGGATATTCTCCACCGGTCCCCAGGAGACGATGCAACCATCTGCATTGCGCGCCAGCACGACGGAAAGCTCGCGCTGGAAGGCAACGAAACCTTCTGCGATCAGCGCATCCGATTTCAGCGCGGTGAAAGCAGCCTCAGCCTGATCGGCGCGTTCAAGCTTCACCTGTCCCTTGCCGTCATAGCCCATGCGGCGGGTCTTCAACACCAGCGGCAGGCCAAGTTCAGCAATCGCGGTTTTCAGATCCTCGACAGAAGCGACCGCACGGAACGGCGCGGTGGCTACGCCGCGCTCGTTGCAGAATGTCTTCTCAAACAAACGGTCCTGCGTGATGCGCAGAGCCTCGACGCCCGGGCGGACGGCAACCTTTTGCGCAATCGCGGCAACCGGCTCAAACGGGATATTCTCGAATTCGTACGTCACGACCGCGCAGGCGGCGGCAAAGCGCGCCATGGCATCCGCGTCGGTATAGCCGGCGCGTGTCGTATGGGCAGCGACTTCACTCGCCGGTGGATCCTGCTCCGGCGCATAGATATGGCAGCGATAGCCGAGCCGCGCGGCTGCAATGGCCAGCATGCGGCCAAGCTGGCCGCCGCCGAGAATGCCGATGGTGGAACCCGGCGCGATCGGCTGCATCGGTTTACTTGCCGTCGGCCGGGCGTTGCTTCACGGCCTTGGTCTGCCGCGCACGCCAGGCCTGCAGGCGCTTGGACAGCGCCGGATCCTGCAAAGCCAGGATGGCGGCCGCAAGCAGGGCGGCGTTGATCGCGCCGGCTTTGCCGATCGCCAGTGCGCCGACCGGAATGCCGGCGGGCATCTGCTGGATCGACAGCAGGGAGTCGAGGCCCTTCAGGGCGCGGCTTTCGACCGGCACGCCAAGCACCGGCAGATGCGTCATCGCCGCCGCCATGCCGGGCAGATGCGCAGCCCCGCCGGCGCCGGCGATGATCACCTGGATGCCGCGGCCCGCCGCACTGCGGGCATATTCATAAAGCCGGTCAGGGGTGCGATGGGCGGAGACGATGCGATGCTCGGCCGGCACTTTCAGCGCTTTCAGCACATCGGCGGCATGCGACATAGTGGCCCAATCGGATTGGCTGCCCATGATGATGCCGACGAGCGGTTTGCCTGCCGGTGCGGCCTTCTTTGCCATGCCATACTCCTGGTCGCGGAAAGGCGCGGATTATAGGGAGCGCGCCTCGGCTGTAAAGCGGCGCAGCAATCCAGCCGGAAGCTTGCCTGAATGCCGGCGGGAGCCTCGTGCGGAGGCTTGGCCTGCCTTAGGATGGTCATAACTTTCTACTCATGCTTTCAGGCTCGCCACACTTTATTAACGCTCGGCTGGCTTATTGGACCGGATGGTGGAGAGGGCTGAGTAAAGCCACGGCTGAGTAGAGCGGCTGAGTGGAGCAACGGCGCGTAAGGCATGTCACGGATTGAGGATCGCCGACCTTTGGGCCTGGGCCCGGGCGCCACGCCGATAGGGGCGCCGGGCGGCTCGGCGCGCGTCCAGCCGCTGGCACCGGGCCCTGTCAACGTCACGCAGCAGAAGCCGGCCGCCGATCCAGCCGCCACCGCCACGGTGATGGGCATCCCCGAAGCCGAACTGACGCCGCGGGTGCGCGACGCCATCATGCGGCTGATGGGCGAGGTGGACCAGCTGCGCAACGAGCTGAACCGCACGCGCCACCGGCTGGCAGAACTGGAGCGCCTCGCCGACCGCGACACGCTCACCCCGCTGTATAACCGCCGCGCTTTCGTGCGCGAATTGTCGCGCGCCATGGCGCATGTCGAACGCTACGGACGGCCTTCGGCGCTGATCTATTTCGACCTCAACGGCCTGAAGGAGATCAACGATCGCCACGGCCATCCGGCCGGTGACGCGGCGCTGATCCAGGTCGGCCAGATACTGCTCGACAACACCCGTGAGGTGGATGTCGTCGCCCGACTGGGCGGCGACGAATACGGAGTCATCCTCACCGAAACCGACAGCCAGCAGGCCCGCGAAAAGGCCGACCAGTTGTCTGAAGCAATCCACCGCCGCCCGCTGCACTGGGAGGGCAAGACCCTGCTGCTGGATGCCGCGTATGGCGTCTATCCGCTCAAGCCCGGAGAAGACCCCGGCTCGGCTTTGGCCAACGCCGACCAGATGATGTACAGCCACAAACTGGCTCGCCGCGCTGCCCGGGGGTGACTTGGGGCTGACCCCGGATACCCGGTGCGAATGCGGCCGCAAGCCGGTTTCTGTGGCCCTTCTTCTAAATATTTGTTGTTACTGAAGTTTTCCGGCTGCGTCCGCGTGCGTCCAAAGAGCCAAACGTGTCCAAACTCGTCCAATCCGGGCCAATTCCGTCCAAAGACTGTTCTCGCGCTGATGTACCTCTCGGACGGCCCGCCAGATTGTGGGAACAAAATGGGAATATGGGCGGCGCAAGTCAAGAGCGGCCGCGGAATGGCAAAGCAGGCAAGCCGACGGGTATGCGCTGAATCCGCCCGGCCTATCTGATCCTGTAAGGGAGAGATGGCATGGCATCCCGCCGGGCATCAGGCGAGAGAGCAATATGGAGATCGGCATGGAAAGCGGCCCGGCGATGGGCGGCGGTGCTGCTCCTGCTGGCCGGCGGGCCAATCCTCCTCATTCATCCGGCTGTGACGCAAAGCGACCGCATCGCTGTCGTGCTCAATGTCGAAGGCGTCATCGGGCCGGCGACCGCCGATTACGTTTCGCGCAGTCTGGAGAAGGCCAAGGCGCGCGGCGCAAGGCTAGTGGTGCTGCAGCTCGATACTCCCGGCGGCCTTGATACCTCCATGCGCGACATCATTCGCGCCATTCTGTCCTCGCCCATTCCGGTGGTCAGCTATGTCAGCCCGAGCGGCGCGCGGGCAGCGAGCGCGGGCACGTATATTCTCTATGCCAGTCATGTCGCGGCAATGGCGCCGGGCACTAATCTCGGCGCAGCGACGCCGGTGCAGCTTGGCGGCGGCTTGCCCTTCGGCGGCGATGAGCAGCCAGGCCAAGACAAAGATGGCAAGGGCGACAAGAGCGACGATAAATCCGGCGACGAAAGCCGCGCACCCAAGCCGCCGGAACGGATGAGCGCGATGGAAAAGAAGGTGGTCAACGATGCGACCGCCTATATCCGCGCGCTGGCCGAGCTGCGCGGCCGCAATGCCGACTGGGCGGAGCAGGCCGTGCGCGAGGGTGTCAGCCTTTCTGCCAATGCGGCACGGGAGCAGAACGTGATCGATGTGGTGGCCGACAGCATCGATGCATTGCTGGCGCAGATCGACGGTCGCGGAGTGACCATAGGCGCCGGATTGACTGAGAGCGCCGCCAGTGCGGGCGAGGGCGGCGCGCGCATGGTGCTGCAGACCGAGAACATGACGCTGGAACGCATCGAGCCGGACTGGCGCACCAAGCTGCTAGGTGCGATCACCAATCCCAATCTGGCGCTGATCCTAATGATGATCGGCATCTATGGCCTGATCTTCGAATTCATGAATCCGGGCTCGCTCTATCCCGGCACCATCGGTGCGATCTGTTTGCTGGTTGGGCTTTATGCACTTGCCGCGCTGCCGGTGAATTTTGCCGGGCTTGGTCTGATCCTGCTCGGTATCGGCCTGATGGTGGCGGAGGCTTTCGCGCCATCCTTCGGCATTCTCGGCATCGGTGGTGCCATTGCCTTCATCCTCGGCGCGATGATCCTGTTCGACACTGACATTCCGGCGTTTGAACTCTCCTGGCCGGTAATCGGTGGCGTGGCCGTTGCCAGCCTTGCCTTCACCCTCATCGTCATGCGCATGGCGCTGAGCGCGCATAACCGCCGGGTGACGACCGGGCGCGAAGAGATGATCGGCGCCCGCGGCAAGGTGCTCGATTGGAGCGATGGCGGCGGTC
Source organism: uncultured Ferrovibrio sp. (assembly GCF_937960835.1). GTDB lineage: Bacteria > Pseudomonadota > Alphaproteobacteria > Ferrovibrionales > Ferrovibrionaceae > Ferrovibrio. Next base: position 265,931 of record NZ_CALGPC010000015.1, on the reverse strand, counting down.
ATGTGTTTGTCCATAGCGAACGCTGGAAGGCGGTTTGTGCCATGCCGCTGCAGCCTGGGCAGAGCATCCGCGTGACCGGCCTTGAGGGGCTGGTCCTGCAGGTGGTGCCTGATCCCTGACGAACCAACGAACAAGGAGACCGCGATGCTGGCGCAACTCAGCTTCTACCTGCCGATTGTCATTCTGCTGGTCGTATTCATCGCCGCGGCGATCAAGATCCTGCGCGAATATGAACGCGGCGTCGTGTTCACGCTTGGCCGTTTCAGCGGCGTGAAGGGGCCGGGCCTGATCCTGCTGATCCCGCTGGTGCAGCAGATGGTGCGCACCGACCTGCGCACACTGGTGCTCGATGTGCCGAGCCAGGACGTGATCTCGCGAGACAATGTATCGGTGAAAGTCAATGCGGTGATCTATTTCCGCGTGGTCGAACCGGAGAAGGCCGTGATCCAGGTGGCCGATTTCATGGCGGCGACGGGACAACTGGCGCAGACGACGCTACGTTCGGTGCTGGGCAAGCATGATCTGGACGAGATGCTGGCGGAACGCGAAAAGCTGAACAGCGACATTCAGGAAATCCTCGACTCGCAAACCGATGCCTGGGGCATCAAGGTGGCGAATGTCGAGATCAAGCATGTCGATATCAGCGAAAGCATGGTGCGGGTGATCGCCCGCCAGGCCGAAGCCGAGCGCGAGCGGCGCGCTAAGGTGATCAATGCTGAAGGCGAATTGCAGGCGGCGCAGAAGCTGCTGGAGGCGGCCGAAATCATCGGCCAGCGGCCGGAGGCGATGCAGCTTCGGTATCTCGGAACGCTCACCTCGATTGCGACGCAGAATAGCTCGACCATTGTTTTCCCGTTTCCGCTCGACATGATGAAAGGCATGTTCGCCAGCGCGGGAAGACAGGGGTAAGTATTTGGGGCAAGACGGTGGTGCATACGGGGAAGGGGCGATGCCGGCTGACAGCGATTTCGTCGATTACGTTCTCGACTGCATGACAGGCATCGGCCCGGTGCGGCCGGTGCGTTTTTTCGGCGGCATGGGTCTGACCCTGGATGGCGTGCAGTTCGCCTATGTGACCGGCAGTAACCGGCTGTTCTTCGTCGTCGATGATGTGACGCGGCCGCGCTACCAGGCGGCGGGGATGGAGCCGTTTTCCTATATGCGCGGCTCCGCCAGGCGCGTCATCGAGCGCTGGTATGAATTGCCGGAAGACGTGCTGATGGATGGCGACGAATTGCGCCAATGGGTGCGCGACGCAGTGGCGACTGCGGCGCGGAGCCGGACGGCAAAGCTGATGTCCAAGCGCAAGAGCGCGGGCAAGACGAAGATGAAAGGAAAGGGCAGAGGCGACGGAAAGAAGAAAGCTGCGAAAGCAGAAACTGTAGAAGGACAGCCAGAGAAATGCAAACCGCCGCCTGGAAAGGCGGCGGTCAAGACGGCGTCTGCGTTACGGTCTGCGTCTCAGCCCGCACTACAGCGCAGGCGATCGCCCCGCGCCAGGGCCTGAGGCGCGCAGAGGGCGTTATCTAGGAGCGGCTCCCGTTCATCAGATGGAAACTGGCAAAGAGCGGCAGGCCGCTCAGCAGAGCCGCGCAATGCACGGCGAGCAGCCAGTCGATCCTGAACCACGACACCAGGCCATCGGCAATGATGAAGAACTGCAGAACCGCGAGGACGAGGAAAAAGACGACTCCGGGGAACGCCATGAATCCCTCCTTTTCTTATTTATCGAACGCACAACACCGTAAGCCGCCGGTTTGATCCCTTGTTGGGACAAGGCTGTGACCGGGAAGGGCGATACCGCCGGATACGAGTATGGTTAACTGCGGTATCTCGGTATTCGTCGCTGCGTAAGCGCTGATGGTGCAAAGAGAAAGCGGCGGTGTGTGTTCAGAAGAAGAAGATTGTTCTGCGCAAGATGCCCGGGGCGGGCCCGGGCATTACGAATAACTAGTGACGGTGCCGCCGCGGCACCGTTCACCGCCGCTTGGCGTAGCGCTTCTCGATGGCGGTGAATAGCGCGCGCAGGGCGGTGGCTTCACCGCCGAGCGGGCGGCCGGGGCGGGGGTTGGGGTTCCAGGCGAAGAGATCAAGATGCGCGTAGCATTTCGTCTTGTCGACGAATTCCTTCAGGAACAGCGCTGCAGTGATCGAGCCTGCAAAGGGCGTGTCGCCGGAATTGCTGATATCGGCGACCTTGCCTTCGATATAGTCGCGATAAGGCTTGTGCAGCGGCAGGCGCCAGAGCGGCTCGGCGACTGCGATGCCTGCCGAGAGCAGGGCTTCGGCCATCGCATCGTCGGTGCTGTAAAGCGCGGGCAGATCGGGGCCGACGGCAACGCGGGCGGCGCCGGTCAAGGTTGCGCAGTCGATCAGCCAGTCGGGCTTTTCGCTATCGGCTTCGGCCAGCAGATCGCCCAGCACCAGACGGCCTTCGGCATCGGTATTGCCGATCTCGACGGTGATGCCCTTGCGGGTGTTCAGCACATCGCCGGGCCGCATGGCGTTGCCCGAGACGCTGTTCTCCACCGCGCCGATCAGAACGCGCAGGCGCACCGGCAGCTTCAGCGCCATGATTGCCGCCGCAAGGCCCAGCACCACGGCGGCGCCGCCCATATCCTTCTTCATCAGCAGCATGCCGGCGGAAGGCTTCAGGTCGAGGCCGCCGGTATCGAAGCAGACGCCCTTGCCGACCAGGGTCAGCTTGGGGTGCTTCGGGTTACCCCAGACGATGTCGATCAGGCGCGGCAGGCGACCGGAGGCGCGGCCGACCGCATGGATCATCGGATAATTCTTCTCCAGCAGCTCGTCGCCGATGACGCAGTCGAAACTGGCGCCGCCCAGCATGGCGATGCCGCGCGCGGCTTCCGCCAGTTCGGCCGGGCCCATGTCGCTGGAGGGCGTGTTGATCAGATCGCGCGCCAGCACGATGCCGTCATAGAGCGCCTGCACGCGGGCTCTGTCGGCTTTCGCAGGCCAGACAAGCCGCGCAGCCGGCTTGCGCTCGGCCGGCTTCTTGTAGCGGTCGAAACGATAGGCATTCAGCGCCCAGCCCAGGGCTGCATCGTCGGCGGCCTTGGAATCCGCAAGCCTGTAATCGCCCGGCGGTAAGGCAGCGGCGATGGCGGCATAGGACCAGAGATCGGGGCTGTCGCCCAGACCGGCCAACACGCGGGCCGGCTTGCCGCTGCGGCTGTCGGGCAGCACCAGCACCTGGCCCGGCTTGGCCTTGAAGCTCTGGGCCGCCGCCCAGTTAACGACATTCGGTTTTTCGCGCGACTGCCGCGCCGTCCATTGCTTGGCGGTGTAGGTCTCGATGGCGATGGCGTCGGCGGCTTTGGCGATCAGGGTAACGGTCACGACAGGTCTCTCCAGCTTCTGGCCTGACAGGCCGCAGGACTGTCCATGTCTGCCTCTGGGCAGCGCGGCACTGGGCGGGGGCAGGCTCCTTCTTTATAAGTAGAACAGCCCCGCCGCGAAATATACGGAGGAAAACCGTGGCCGAATTCACCCTCGTCATCGGCAACAAGAATTACTCAAGCTGGAGCCTGCGGCCCTGGCTGGCCCTGAAAGCTACAGGACAGGAATTCGACGAGGTGCTGATCACCCTGCGCCAGCCCGAGACCAAGGCGAAGATCCTCGCCCATTCGCCGGCCGGCAAGGTGCCGGTGCTCAAGCATGGCGACCTTCTGGTGTGGGAAAGCCTGGCGATCTGCGAATACGTGGCCGAGCTGTTTCCCGCCGCCGGGCTGTGGCCCGACGATCCGCGCGCCCGCGCGGTGGCGCGCAGCGTTTCGACCGAGATGCATGCGGGCTTTGCTGCCCTGCGCCGCGACCTGCCGATGGACATCGCCAAGCTGAGCGATGTTCCCCGCAGCGCCAGCGATGAGGCCAAGGCCGACATCGCCCGCATCCAGCAGATCTGGCAGGATTGCCGCGGCCGCTTCGGCTCCAAGAAGCAGAGCGAAGGCGGCGGCGATTTCCTGTTCGGCCGCTTTGGCGTCGCCGACTGCATGTTCGCCCCGGTGGCGACGCGGCTGCGCACCTATGGCGTGGCGCTCGATCCTGTCTCGGCCGCCTATGTGGATGCGATCTATGCTTGGCCGGCGATGCAGGAATGGTGCGCAGCCGCCGCCAAGGAGGCACCGCTGCCGGAGATGTGAGGGCGGCGTCTTTACGCTCCCTCTCTAAGAGTCTCCTTCGTCAGCTTCAGGTAATGAGCTTCAGTTCGCGATAGAAGCGCTCGGCGCCGGCATGCAGCGGCGGGGTGGAGACGCCGAGGAGCGCCGTGCCGAGGCGGATCTTCTGCGCCATGGCCGGGCCGGCATCGAGGATCTTGCGGTTGGAGGGATGCCACAAAGCCCGCAGCAGCTCGTAAGTCAGATCGGCATCGAGCGCTTCCGGCACGATCCATTGCATGCCGATGCTCAAGGTCTCGATCTCGCCGACGCCGGCATAGGTACCGGCGGGAATGAGGTCGCGGTTGAAGAAGCGGTGGCGGCGCAGCGCGCCGTCGATCTGGCGGCCGCTGAGCGGAATCACTTGCGCGATCTCGCGGTCGGTGAGATCGCCTACCGTCGGCGCGGGCTGGCCCGAGATCAGGAAGAAGGCGTCGAGCTCGTCCTTTGACATCAGGTCGGCGGCCTCACCTGGATCGAATTCCAGAATTTTAAGCTGGCTCAGCCGCAGGCCATAGGCGGTGAGGATGATTTCGGCGTTGAAACGCGTGCCGGAGCCGGCGCGGTCGATGGAGACGCGCTTGCCGGCGAGGTCGCGGATATCCTCGATACCGCTGCCGCGACGCACGACGAGATGTACCGTTTCCGGATAGAGGTTGGCCAGCACGCGCAGGTTCGGCTGCTTGGCGCGGCGGAAATAGACGCCTTCGCCCTGATAGGCGCTGTAGGCAAGATCAGCCTGGGCGAAACCGGATTCGATGCTTTCGGCAGCCACCGCGGCGATGTTGGCGACCGAGCCGGGGCTGGTCAGCGCCACCGCGATCAGGCCCGGCACGCCGCAGGAGCCGCCGCGCTCGCAGGGGCGGCTGCCGGGTGGATTGGAGATCGCCGCGGCGATCGTCGTGCCGACCGGGAAGGCGGTGGTATGGGCGGAGCCGGTGAGGATGCGGAAGAAACTGCCACCATCTGCACCGGAATTCTGCGCTAAGCCCGCCAGCGGATGGGCCGCCGCCATCGTGGCGGCACCAAAGGCAAGGGATCGGCTGAGGAAATCCCGGCGGCGCATAAGGCCGTTATACGCCGCGCGGCGATGAATGGCTAGGCAAGCGGATCGAGCGTCGAAGCTGCGCGGTCGAATTTCAGCTTGGCGACCAGCACGGTGGCCGTCAGGCCGAGCGTGACGAGATTGGCGATGATCAGGCCGAGCGAGCCGATCAGCAGACCATAGACGAGCCAGAGCGCGATGCCGGCATTCATCAGCAGGAACATGCCGAGGGAGATGTCGCGCGCCGAGCGGCGGCGCCAAACCTTCACCACCTGCGGCACATAGGCAAGGGTGGTGAGGCAGCCGGCAGCGATGCCGAGCGCCTCGATGGCGAGATGCGAAGGCATGTCAGACCCTGAAATTCAGACCGGAGAACTGCAGACCGTGAAATTCACGCCCGCGTCGCTCAGACCCGGGCGATGAAAGCGTTCTGTAGCCGGGCAATGGTAGCCCGCAGGTCGGCTTCCTCATAGGGGCGCGGCGGCAGCTTGCCCCAGATCGGCGCTGGCCAGGCCGGGTCGTCGCGGAAGCGGGCGACGACATGCACATGAAGCTGCGGCACCATGTTGCCAAGCGCGCCAACGTTCAGCTTGTGCGGCTTGAAGACATGGGTCAGCACGCGCTGGGCCTGGGCGATCTCGTTGATCAGCAGCTTGCGCTGCTTCTCGTTGAGATCGGAAATTTCGGTCAGGTTCTCGACCGCCGGCACCAGGATCAGCCAGGGATACTGCGAGTCATTCATCAGTTGCACGAGGCACAGTTTCATCCGGCAGACCGCCAGGGTGTCGCGGCGCAATTGGTCGTGCAGATTGAACATGGATTAGGGCTCGCATTCCGGGCGGCGATCAGGTACGGATCGCGAGATAAACCAACAAATGAGGCCTTGTCCATGCCTGCTTTGGCGACTGATCAGGCAGTGCCCGTCCTGCGCGTGAAAGCGCGCGAAGAGCGCCGTGTAAAGGGAGGCCATCCGTGGATTTACTCCAATGAATTAGAACTCGACGCCAAGGCCAAAGCACTCACGCCGGGTAGTCTTGTCCGGGTAATCGACGCGCATGGCAGCAATATCGGCATCGCCAGCTTCAATCCGCACTCCCTGATCGCCGCGCGGCTATGGACTGCAGATACCGACGCGCGCATCGATGCCGGCTTCCTCGCCGGTCGGCTGCGCTCGGCCCTGCACTTGCGCGAAAGATTCTTTCCTCAGCCCTATTATCGCCTGGTGCATGCTGAAGCCGACGGTTTTCCCGGCTTTGTCATCGATCGTTACAATGATGCGGTCGCCGTCCAGGCCAATACCGCCGGTGCCGAACGCCTTACCCCGGCGCTGCTGGAGGCGTTGGAGGCCGTACTCAAGCCGCGCGCGGTGGTGCTGCGCAACGACACCGCGGTGCGCCGGCTGGAAGGGCTGGAGCTGGAGGTCAAACTCGCGGCTGGCAGCCTGGAGACCAAGCCTTTGGTCGAAGAAGGCGGCGTGCGTTTCACCCTCGACCTTCTCGAGGGGCAGAAGACCGGCTGGTATTTCGACCTGGCCGAGGCACGCACTAGGCTTGCGAGCCTCGCTGAAGGCCAGGAGGTGCTGGACTGCTATTGCCATATCGGCGCCTTCGCGCTGCGCGCCGCAAAGGCCGGCGCGAGGAGCGTGCTCGGCATCGACCGCTCCGAGCTAGGCATCGCGCTGGCCAGCCGGGCAGCGGAAGAAAATGGCCTGAGCCACATCACACGGTTCGAGAAGGGCGATGCTTTCGAGGCGCTGGAGAAGCTGCAGGGCCGGCGCTTCGGCGTGGTGATCACCGACCCGCCCAACTTCGTCAAAAGCCGCAAGGATCTCGGCCCCGGCAGCCGCGCCTATCGCAAGCTGGCGAAGCTAGCCGCGCCGCTGGTGGCGCCGGGCGGCTTCTGGTTCGTCGCCTGCTGCGCGCACCTGCTGCCGGGCGATCTGTTCGCCAAGGAAGTGGCGATCGGGCTCAGCCAGGCCGGCCGTCAGGGCCGCATCGTGCTCAGCGGCGGCGCCGGCCCGGACCATCCGGTGCATCCGCATCTGCCCGAGAGCGCGTATCTGAAATGGCAGGTGCTGCAGCTCGATTGAGGCGGCATCGTCAGAACGAAAGCGTCATGGCCGGGCTTGACCCGGCCATCTTTATGTCAGCGAAGATGTCTCTATCGCCTGTTCTGCGCCTTGAACCAGGGCTCCAGGCGTTCGATGGCGGCTTCGATCACCGAGCGGTCCATGCAGAAGGAAAGCCGCAGGTAATGCTGGCCCTGGGCGGTGTCAAAATCGACGCCGGGCGCGGCGACCACACCGGTTTCCTCCAGCATACGCTTGCAGAAGGCGACCGAGTCATCCGTGAAGTCGCTGATATCGGCATAGAGATAGAAGGCGCCATCGGGCGGCGCGAAACGCGTGATGCCAAGGCGCGGCAGCGCCGCCAGCAACAAATCACGGTTCTGCTTGTAGGCGGCGACGCGCGCATTCATCTCGTCTTCCGCCTCCAGCGCGGCGATACCGGCGAGCTGCGACAGCGTCGGCGCAGAGATCTGCAGCGAGCCGTGCAGCGCCTCGACGCGCTGCACCAGCCGTTCGGGCAGCACCAGCCAGCCAAGCCGCCAGCCGGTCATGCCCCAGTATTTCGAGAAGCCGTTGATGATGATCACGTCATCGCCCGCGCAAAGTGCGGTATCGGCCGGGCGGTCGAAGGTGACACCGTGATAAAGCTCATCGACGATCAGCCAGAGGCCACGCGCCTGGCAGGCGGCGTAAATCGCGCGCAGTTCATCGCCTGATAGCATCGTGCCGGTGGGATTGGCCGGGCTGGCGACCACGACGCCCTTCACCTCAGCGGGCAGGGCGGCGATCATTTCCGGCGTGACGCGGAAGCCGGTCGAGGCATCGGTGGCAACGCGATAGGGAATGAGATCGAGCGCCTTCAACGTGCCGCGATAGGCGGGATAACTTGGCTCGACCACTGCCACCGTCTCACCCGCCGAGAAGGCCGCAAGAAAGGCCAGCATGAAGCCTGATGACGTGCCGATGGTGACGGCGACGCGGCTGGCCGGCACCTCAATGCCATGGCGGCGGCGGTAGAATTTCGCGATGCCCTCGCGCAGCGGCATCAGGCCCAGCGCTTCGGTGTAGCCGAGCAGGCGGCCATCGCTGAGCGCGGCTTGCGCGGCGGCGACGGCAGCCTGCGGCGGCGGCAGAGTGGGTTCGCCGACCAGCAGGCTGACCACCTTGCCGCCGGCCCGCACCCGCGCATTCACCGCCTTGTAGATCTCCCACATCTGGTAGATCTCGACATCGCTGCGCGAAGAGGGCTGGGGACGAGGCGAAGCATGCATGGCCGAACTCAGCAGTGACTGGAATCGTTACTCAGGTGCGTAGCACACCGCTTCGATCCGGTAACCATCGGGATCGATGATGAAGCCGGCATAATAGGTCGGCGTGTATTCCGGACGCAGGCCCGGCTGGCCGTTGTCGCGGCCGCCATTCTGCAAAGCGATGGCGTGGAAGGCATCCACCGCGGCCCGCGTCGGGGCCGTGAAGCAGAAATGCAGACCGTTCTTCATGTCGGCGGGCACGGGGCGTTGGCTTTTGGAGAGCCAAAGCTGCGGATGCTTGTCGCCATAGGCGATGGTTTCGGCGCCGTCATAGAGCCGGCGGAAGCCGAGCGGCTGCAGGACGGCATCGTAGAAGCGGCCGGCAGCGGCAAGATCGGTAACTCCATAGGAAACGTGATCGAACATGACTAACCCTCGTATTGGTTAGATTAACGATAGCGCCGGAAGGCGCCATTGGCCAGCGCCACGCCGAGGCTGACGGCGGCGATGCCGGTCCAGGTGACAAGGGCAGGCCATTCGCCCAGCAGCGGGATGGCGAGCAGGGCGGTCAGGGCGGGCGTGAGCGCGCCGAAAGCGGCGGCGCCGGTCGCGCCCAGATGGCGCACGGCAAACCCGTAAGCCGCCATGCTGAGCAGGCCGGAAGCGACCGACTGGAAAAGCTGCACGCCGATCTCGAATGGCGGGGCCGCCAGCAGGTGCGAGTCCAGCCAGAGCAGATAGACAGGCGCATAGATGAAGAAGGAGGCGGCATAAACGATGGCGGCCGCATGCCAGGGGCTAAGGCTGCTTTTCTTCATCGCGATGGTGTAACAGGCCCACATTGCGCCGGCGGCGATGAAGAGCAGATCGCCGCGCCAGGCGCCGTCGTCGCCGCTGAAGACCTGATAGCCGCCGACGGCAATGGCGCCAGCCAGCATCAAAACGATGCCGGCCTTGCGCTGACGATCGAAACGGTCACCGAGCAGCAGCCAGGCGAGGAAGGCGGCAAAGAGCGGCATGCAGCCCGGCATCAGCGCGCCGGCATGGGCGGCTGGTGCGAACAGCATGCCGCTGCTGCTGGTCAGCAGGAAGGGCAGGCCCGCGCCGGCAATCATTACGGCGAGGATGAACGGTTTGGCGCCGATGTTGCTGCCGGTGCTGAGGCCGAAGCCATGCCGCAGCAGAACCGGCGCCAGCAGCAGGGCCGGCAGCAGCAGCCGCAGGAAGACGACATCGTAAAGCGTGAGTGAGCCGGTAACGCCAAACCGGGTGGCGACCAGACCAGCCGCCCAGAGCGTGACCGTCAGCAGCGCCGCTAGCGCCCCGAAAAGGCGTGCGGCATCTGGCTGGGCGTTTGGCCGGATCTGGGATGAGGCATGCAGGGCGGTTTCGGTGGTCATGTCAGTCTCCCGTCTGTGGGACAGGGGAGAGAATGGTGCAGATGACTTGGTATGTCCTTGCTATTCCATCCCCTTTGTCGAAGAATGACGCAATATCCTGCCTCATAGTGGGTTTTCTGGGGTGATTTATGCCAATTTCTGATCTGGACGATTTCGACCGCAAGATCCTGGCTGCTCTGCAGGAGGATGGTCGGCTGAGCAATGTCAATCTGGCCGAGAAGGTGGGCCTCTCGCCGTCGCCCTGCCTGCGGCGGGTCAAGCGGCTTGAGCAGGAGGGCTATATCCGCGGCTACCGGGCGGTGCTGGACCGTCGCAAGCTGGGCCTCGATCTGACCGTCTATGTCGAGATCAAGGTGGAGAAGCATTCCGCCGAGAATGCCGCCCTGCATCAGAAGCTGCTGGAAGAGATCCCCGAGGTGGTGGCGGCGCATATGGTATCAGGCGAGCCCGATTTCGTCGCCGAGGTGGTGGTGCCGGACCTGGCGTCCTATGAACGGCTCCTCACCGAACGCCTGCTGACTCTGCCCATGGTGAAGGACATCCGGTCGAATTTCGTGCTGCGACAGGCAAAGATCGATGCGCCTTTGCCGCTGGCGCATCTGCAGCGGTAAGGGCTCGATACCGCCCGCATGCCGATCAGAAAAGAGAGATGCCAGCCGGCCACCAGCCTTGGGGGTGTCGTACGAAGAATCTCCAATAGCTAGCGTGCTTTTCTGCTGCGGTCGGCAAAACACGATTCGAGAAGCCGACGAGCGCGCGCGGATGCTTCGGCAGCTTCCCCTCATCAAGCGGTAACGCACTGTCCTCTCGACTCTTTTTCGGCGTCACCGTATAGTCCGGCCGCCGCCGCAAAGCCGCCATATTGACTGCCTAAACACTGACGCCCATGCGCGGGTGGATAGGCCGAACAGAGCAACGGTGATCGCCGGCGACGTCACCTCATTTTTGTGCCAAGGGCAGCCATGCGCTATTCGGGACTGCTTGTCCTAATCCTCGTCGCAATCGTCAATCTGGCGGGCTGGGCCTATCTCAATCGTCCGATCGAACCGCGCCCCTGGGGAGAATTCATCAACGGCGTCGACTATTCGCCATTCCGCGCCGATCAGGATCCGCGCAGCAACCGATTCCCGAGCGATGAAGAGATCGACCAGGACATGCAGATCCTGGCCGGACAGGTGCGGCAGATCCGCACCTACTCGACGCTGGACGGCCAGGGCAAGATCGCCGAGATCGCCGGCCGCTATGGCCTGGAGGTGATGCAGGGCATCTGGCTGGATGGCCGCCTGGAGCGCAACGAGCAGGAAATCCAGGAGCTGATCCGCATCGCGTCGACGCATGATAACGTGCGCCGCGTGCTGGTCGGCAACGAAACGCTGTTGCGCGCCGACATGCCGATCCAGGATCTGGTTCAGTATATCCGCCGCGTGCGCACGCAGCTTGCCGGCAAGAATGTCGAAGTCTCCACCGCGGAGACCTGGGATATATGGCTGCGCTATCCGCAACTCGGCCGCGAAGTCGATTTCATCGCCATCCATCTGCTGCCCTACTGGGAAGGCCAGGCGCCGGATAAGGCCGCCGAATACGCGCTGGCGCGTTATCAGCAGGTCAAGGACGCCTATCCGACCAAGAAGGTGGTGATCACCGAAATCGGCTGGCCGTCCGAAGGTCGCATCCGCCGCGATGCGGTGCCGAGCCCGACGACGCAGGCCGCCTTCCTGCGCGGCTTCCTCAATATCGCCAATCAGCGCGGCCTGGACTACTACATCCAGGAAGCTTTCGATCAGCCGTGGAAGCGCAACATCGAAGGCAGCGTCGGCGCCTACTGGGGCATCTACAACGCCGACCGCTCGCCGAAATTTCCGATGGTCGGCCCGGTCAGCGACCGTCCGCACTGGCCGCAGCTTGCCGCCGCCTCGATCCTGCTGGCGCTGCCGCTGATGGCGTGGTTCCTGGCGCGCTGGGCGGATCTACGCTTCTCCGGCCGCGTCTTCTTTATCGGCCTGATTCAGCTGATCACCAGCGCGCTGGTGATGGTGATCGATTCCGGCCTGCGCACCTATATGAGCCCGGGCATCGCTTTCATGTGGGCGATGCTGCTGCCGCTATTGTTCATGCTGTTCCTCGTCGTGCTGGCGGAAGGCCTCGAACTGTCAGAGGTGATCTGGGCAAGCCGGCGCAAGCGGCATTTCCTGCCTTTCAAGACCGATATCGACCGCACCTGGCCGAAGGTCTCGATCCATGTGCCGGCCTATAATGAGCCGCCGGAGATGCTGAAGAAGACCCTGGATGCGCTGGCGCGGCTGGACTATCCGAATTTCGAAGTCCTGATCATCGACAACAACACCAAGGACGAAAACGTCTGGCGTCCGGTGGAAGAGCATTGCAAGCGGCTGGGCGAGCGGTTCCGCTTTTTCCACGTCTCGCCGCTGAAGGGCTTCAAGGCGGGCGCGCTGAACTTCGCGCTGCGCAACATGGCGCCAGATACCGAAATCGTCGGCGTGATCGATGCCGACTACATCATCGAGCCCGACTGGCTGAAGTCGCTGGTTCCGTATTTCGACCGTGCCGATATCGGCTTCGTGCAGGCGCCGCAGGATCACTATGACTGGAAGGGCAACACCTTCAAGGAATTCATCAACTGGGAATATGCCGGTTTCTTCCAGATCGGCATGGTCCAGCGCAACGAACGCGACGCCATTATCCAGCATGGTACGATGACCCTGATCCGCCGCGCTGCCATGGAGCATGTCGGCCCCTGGGCGGAGTGGTGCATCTGCGAGGATGCCGAGATGGGCCTGCGCCTGCTCGCCGGCGGCTGGCATTCGGTCTATACCGACCGCCGCTTCGGCTATGGCCTGACGCCCGACAGCTTTGCTGGCTACAAGAGCCAGCGCTTCCGCTGGGCCTATGGCGCGGTGCAGATCATGAAGCGGCACTGGCGCGAGATGCTGCCCGGCAGCGACCGCAAGCTCGATCCGATGCAGCGCTATCACTTCATCACCGGCTGGATGCCGTGGTTCGCCGACGCGCTGGGCCTTGTTTTCGCCATTGCCTCGCTGTTCTGGACCGTAGGCGTGCTGGTGATGCCAAAATATTTCGAGCTGCCGCTGGCGCTGTTCCTGCTGCCCGTGGTGGCGGTGTTCGGCGCCAAGCTGGCGCAATTCCTGTGGCTGTACAAAATCCGCGTGCCCTGCACCTTCCGGCAAAGGCTGGGCGCGGGCCTCGCCGGCCTTGCGCTGACCTACACGATTGCGCGGGCGATGATCTTTGGCCTGTTCACGTCCAAGCTGCCGTTCATCCGCACGCCCAAGCATGAGGGCCAGCGCGCCTTCGTGCAGGCGCTGATCATGGCGCAGGAGGAAACGCTGCTGGCGATCCTGCTGGTGCTGGCGGGCTTCGGCATGTGGAATTTCCAGGGCGGCGAAGATCCGGAAGCGCGGCTATGGGCCATCGTCATGTGGGCCCAGTCGGTGCCTTACTGGGCCTCGCTGGCGCTGGCGGCGATCAACACGCTGCCCAAGCCGCCGAGCAAGGGCGTGACCGTGCCGGCGACGCAGCCCACCAACGCTGCCGCGACGGCTGATATCGGCTCGCAAGGCAGTCCCGCGCAATGACCGTCTCCACGCGATAATCGTCAGCCGAGATTCCGGACCATAGATCATGCACGCGCCGACACCGAAGCCGGCCCATCGTATCGTGCTGCTGTTGCTGTGCATCGGCCTGGCGGCACTGCTCAACATCGCCGGCTGGTGGTGGTTCAATCGTCCGGAGCGGATCAGCGACGATCCGCAGGCGCGGATTAATCAGATCAGCAGCGTCTCGTTCGCGCCGTTCCGGCGCGGGCAGGGGCCGCTGGTGAAGATCTTCCCGACGCCGGAGCAGGTGGAAGAAGACCTCGCGAGCCTTAAAGGCATCGTCAAGGGTGTGCGCACCTACACCGCGCTGGAAGGTGTCGAGATCGTGCCGCAGGTGGCCGGCCGCTACGGCATCGAGGTAACGCATAGCGCATGGCTCGGGCGTGAGCTCGACGTCAACGAGAAAGAGATCACCGCGCTGATCGAGCAGGCCAACCGCTATCCCGACACGATCAAGCGCGTGATCGTCGGCAACGAGGTGCTGCTGCGCAAGGATCTCACAGCGGATCAGCTCATCGGCTACATCCGGCGCGTCAAGGCAGCGGTGAAGCAGCCGGTGTCTTACGCCGATGTGTGGGAATTCTGGCTGCAGAATCCGCGCCTGCTAGACGAGGTCGATTTCGTCACTGTGCATTTCCTGCCCTACTGGGAGGATCTGCCGGTGGGTGTCGAGCATGCGATGGAGCATATCCTGTGGGTCTACGACACGGTGCGCCAGCAACTGCCCGGCAAGCCGGTGATGATCGGCGAAGTCGGCTGGCCATCGGAAGGCCGTTCGCGCCGCGATGCCGTGCCTTCGCGCGTCGATGCCGCGAAGTTCATTCTCGCATTCCTGCGCCTCGCCGAAGAGAAGGGGCTCGACTACAACTTGGTCGAAGCTTTCGATCAGCCCTGGAAGGTGGCGCTGGAAGGCACGGTAGGCGGCGCCTGGGGTGTGCTGGACGAATTTCGCAATCCCAAATACGAGCTGCATGACGGTAAGCTGTCAGAGCTGCCGCAATGGCCGCTGATCGCCGGCATGGCCTTGCTGATCGCGCTGATCCTCATCATCCCGCAGGCGCAGCGGATCGTGGCGCTGCCGCCGGCGCGCATGCTGGCGCTGAGCCTGTTCGCACAGGCGATGGCGGCGCTCTTGGCCGCGACCATCGAGCATGGGCTTGAGCATAACTACTCTGCGTTGCGCTTTGCCGAGTTCGTCGTCATGGGCGTGCTGCAGGCGATCTTCGCGTCGCTGCTGTTTAACGAACTGCTCGACCGCCTGGAAGGACGCCGCCGCACCAGCGCGCCGTTGCGCGCGCTGGGTCTGAGCCTTGCCGAGATCCGCGGCTTCGGCCGCCTTTATCTGCCTTTCGGCCGCAACGCTGCATCGCAGCACACGATGACGGCCTTCCAGGCCCTGCGCCGCACGCGGCTGGCGGAATGGCTGTTCACAATTTTCGCGTTGGCAGCTGTATATCAATGCGTGATGCTGGTGGCTGCGGGCCGCTACCGCGATTTTCCCATCGACTATTACCTGTTGCCGATCCTGGGCTTCGTGCTGATGCGCGTTCTGGCCGCGGTTTTCGGCGATGCAGCAAGAGGCGCCAGGCTGCTCGCGTTGGGTGGCGGCTTCGTCGATTTGCCTCCGCAGGCCCCGCGCCAAGGCCGGTTTACCTGGGAAGCGGTGCTCTGTTTTCTCTTGTTCGCCGTGCCGGTGCTGGTGATGGTTGTCGAAAAATTGAGCAACCGCGAAGCGTTGTATTGGAGCCTGATTGCCGCCGCCTATGGCCTCCCGCTTCTGGCGAATTTGTTAACAGCAGGTCGCCATAAAGGAATTGCCGAATCCGGCCTCACCCGGTAAAACCGACGCTCACCTAACGTGAGTTAATCGTTGAGTCTGTGGGAGGCAGCACATGACCTTTAAGCGCCGGACCCTCGCCGCTGTTGCGGCGATGTCCCTTTCTCTGTCCTTCGCCGCTGGTTCGGCTAAGGCGCAGGAATTCATCAACATCCTGACCGGTGGCACCTCGGGCGCCTATTACCCGATCGGTGTCGCGCTTTCGAACGTTTATTCGAAGGCGATCCCGAACGCCAAGGTGCAGGTGCAGCCGACCAAGGCGAGCGTCGAGAACCTCAACCTGCTCAATGCAAACAAGGGCGAAATCGCCTTCACGCTGGGCGACTCTCTGAGCGACGCCTGGAATGGCAAGGCGGATGCTGGCTTCAGCACCAAGCTGACCAGCCTGCGCACCATCGCGGCGATCTATCCGAACTACATCCAGATCGTCGCCAGCGCCGATTCCGGCATCAAGACGCTGGCCGACCTGAAGGGCAAGCGTATCTCGGTCGGCGCGCCGAAGTCAGGCACCGAACTGAATGCGCGCGCCGTTCTGGGTGCTGCGGGCCTGACCTACAAGGACTTCTCCAAGGTCGAGTATCTCGGCTTCGGTGAGTCGGTCGACCTGATGAAGAACCGTCAGATCGACGTCACCCTGCAGTCGGCCGCGCTGGGCGTCGCCTCGATCCGCGACCTCGCGGCGTCGATCCCGATCACCGTCGTCGCCGTGCCGGCGGACCTGGTGCCGAAGATCGGCGATCCGGCCTATGTCGCGGTGACCATCCCGGCCAACACCTATAACGGCCAGACCGAAGCGGTCCCGGCGGTTGCGGTGAACAACTTCCTGGTTACCAGCAGCAAGGTCAGCGACGACCTTGCCTACAAGATGACCAAGGCGCTGTTCGACGACCTGGGCACGCTGCATGCCGCCCACGCCGCCGCAAAGGTGATCTCGCTGGAGAACGGCCCAAAGAATTCTCCGGTTCCGCTGCATCCGGGCGCAGAGAAGTTCTACAAGGAAAAGGGTCTGATCAAGTAAGACGGCCGACTCAGACAACAAGCGCCGGCGCTCCCAAACAAAGCGCCGGCGTTTTTTCTTCAAGGCAGAGGATTAGCAGATGGTTGCCAACAAGGCCGATCAGGACAAGGCGATGGTCGTAGATCGTGAAAATCCGAGTCACAGCTTGGCTCAATTGGTGGGTTGGCAAGGCAAGGCGGTCTTCTACATCGCCGTTGCGTTCACTTTTTTTCAGATCGTCACTGCAGCCTTCAGCCCGCTTTCCTCGCAAGTGCTGCGCAGCGTCCATGTCGGCTTCCTGCTGCTGCTGACCTTCGTGCTGTTCCGCTTCGGCAAGAAGCAATCAGACCGCGCGCCGTGGTATGACTGGGCGCTTGGCATGACCGGCTTCGTGCTGTCCTTCTATCACTGGGTCTTTGAAGGCGACCTGATCCAGCGAGCCGGCGATCCGATCCTGGCCGACCTCGTGGTCGGCGTCATCGTCGTTCTGCTGGTGGTGGAAGGCGCGCGCCGCATCATGGGCTGGGAATTGCCGCTGATCTGCGCGATCTTCATTCCTTACGCGCTGTTCGGCCGCAGCCTGCCGGATTTCATGATGCATCGTGGCTTTGACCTGGAGCAGGTCATCGACGTGCTGTATCTCGGCACCGAAGGCATCTACGGCACGCCGACCTTCGTTTCGGCGACCTTCATCTTCCTGTTCATCCTGTTCGGCGCGCTGCTCGAGCGTGCCGGCATGATCCAGTTGTTCAATGACGTCGCGCTCGGCACCGTCGGCCATCAGAAGGGCGGTCCGGCGAAGGTAGCGGTGATCTCGTCCGGCCTGATGGGCACCATTAACGGCTCGGGCGTCGCCAACGTGCTGACCACCGGTCAGTTCACCATTCCGCTGATGATGCGCTTCGGCTACCGCCCGCAATTCGCCGGCGCGGTGGAAGCCTGTTCCTCGATGGGCGGCCAGATCATGCCGCCGGTGATGGGCGCCGTTGCGTTCATCATGGCCGAGACGATCGGCGTGCCGTATTCGCAGATCGCGCTGGCGGCGGTGATCCCCGCACTGCTGTATTTCGGTTCGGCCTTCTGGATGGTCCATCTCGAAGCCGGCCGCCGCAATCTGGTCGGCATCCCGAAATCCGAATGCCCGAGCGCCTGGCAGGCGGTGAAGCGCCAGTGGTACCTGATCCTGCCGCTGGTCGTGCTGGTCTACCTGCTGTTCTCCGGCTTCACGCCGCTGTTTGCGGGCACCATCGGCATGGCGATCACCGCGGTGCTGATCCTGGGCCAGCAGGCGGTGGGTGCCACCAAGGTGATGTTCCTGCGCGTGATCTTCTGGGTAGCGCTCGGTCTGGCCGCCGCACTGCTCTACAAAGTGGTGGGTCTGCGCATTGAAGCCGCCGCCGTGGTGCTCGTGGGTCTTCTGGTCGTCGCGACCTGGTTCGTGAAGGGCGGCGTCGAGACGCAGAAGCTGCTGCTGCAGAGCTTCGCCGATGCGGCGAAGGGCGCGCTGGGCGTCGGCATGGCCTGCGCGCTGGTCGGCATCCTGATCGGCATCATGCAGATGACCGGCCTGGCCAACGACATCGCCCGCGCCATTCTCTCGGTGGCGGGCGACAACCTGCTGCTGGCGCTGGTCATGACCATGGTGGTCTGCCTCATCCTGGGTACCGGTCTGCCGACGATTCCGAACTACATCATCACCAGCGCGATGGCTGCGCCCGTGCTGCTGGAGATGGGCGTGCCGCTGATAGTCAGCCACATGTTCGTCTTTTACTTCGGCATCATGGCGGACCTGACGCCGCCGGTGGCACTAGCTGCTCTGGCGGCGTCGTCGATCGCCAAGGAGTCGCATATGAAGATTGCCGTGACCGCGACCAAGATCGGCGTCGCCGGTTACGTCGTGCCGTTCATGGCGGTCTATACGCCGGCGCTGATGCTGCAGGGCGGCGACTGGCAGGACACGGTCTATGTCGTGGTCAAGGCAGTCATCTCGGTCGGGCTGTGGGGCGGTGCCGCAAGCGGCTGGCTGATCGGCTCGATGAACTGGCCGGAGCGTATCTGGGCGACGGCGGCGGCCTTCCTGCTGGTGGTCGCAGCGCCGATCACCGATCAGGTTGGCTTTACGCTGGCTGCAGCCTTCCTGGCCTTCCATTGGTGGAAGAGCCGCAAGGCCACGCCTGCAACGGTCTAAGGTGGCGGGACTTTGCCTCGCCGCCGGCGCGGTCATCATTGCGCTCGGCGTGAATAGCGCCGAGCTGCAATGGACCCACAGCGTGCAGAAGACGCAGTGGCGCGAACACTGGCGCGCTACCGAAAGCGGGCTGGTGCTTGAAGAGGCGGCAGTGCAGTCGAGCGGTGCGGGCATGGAGCCGGGCGAGGGCGCTGTCCTGCGTGACGGCTTCTGGGTCTGGAAGCCCAAACTGCCGCCGCAGCGGACGCTGACCCTGACGCGTTCCACCTATACCGGCGAAGACTGGCGGATCTGCATTGCCACCGGAGATTGCCGTCCGGTGGGAAGCTATTTCCAGAACTTGCCGTCCGACCAAACAGTGATGCTCAAGCCCTGCAATTGATGGCCGTAACCGGCCATGCTCGCGGCATGACGATTGTGTTCCGGCAGGCAGAGGTTTAAGCCGGTGCGACAGAAACAGCACCGTCGTCTCGTATATAATGACCGTCTCCAGACCGCCCACGCCGGCTGCCGCAGATGCGGCGCGGCAAACCGCCCGTCAGCGCCTTGCCCTGATTGCTCTGGTGCTGGGCGCGCTTGCGATCGCTTTCTCGCCGATCTTCGTCCGTCTTTCGGAAGTGGGGCCGACGGCCACCGGCTTCTATCGTACGTTTCTTGCGATTCCTCCGCTCTGGCTCTGGTGGCGGCTGCGGCCGGCGGTGAGCGGTCCGATCCGCGTGCCGCCGCTGGGTCTACTGCTGCTGCCGGGATTGCTGTTTGCCGGCGACCTGTTCTTCTGGCATCTGGCGATCCAGTACACCACTGTGGCGAATGCGACGCTGCTGAGTAATTTCGCGCCGGTGATCGTCACCATCGGCGCCTGGCTCGTGCTGGGCGAGAAAATCACCGGCAAGTTCGTGGTCGCCATGGCAGTGGCGATCTTCGGCGCACTGATGCTGGTGGGCGCAAGCTTCCAGCTCGGCGGCGATTACGTCTTCGGCGACCTGCTGGCTTTCACGACGGCTGGCTTCTACGGCGCCTATATGATCGCGGTGGCGAAGCTGCGCGGTCGGCATGGCCCCCAGGAACTGATGGTGTGGTCCAGCATCGTGACCAGCCTGGCGCTGCTGCCGATGGTCTGGGTCATGGGCGAAAGCCTGCTTCCCGCTACGCTGAACGGCTGGGCGATCCTGTTCGGCCTTGCCTGGCTCAGTCACGCGCTGGGGCAGGGGCTGATCGCCTATGCGCTCGGTCACCTGCCGGCATCGTTCTCCTCCCTGGTCGTGCTGATCCAGCCGGTGGCGGCGGCCTTCTTCGGCTGGCTGTGGCTTGGCGAGGGATTGCAGCCGCTGCAGATGCTGGGCGGTGTCGTGGTGCTGATCGGCATCGTGCTGGCGCGCCGCGCCCAATTAAGCGCGGCGGCGCAGCCGAAGACCTAAACTGCGGCTTAAAGCGTTTAAGCCGCGCCGCGGTCCTGCAGCCTCTGCCGGGCGAAGTCGACGAACCAGGCGAGGCTGCCTGGATTGGCCATGGTGCCAGGATTGGAGACCTTCTCTGCCGGCTGACCGAGCAGGATCTTCTTCACCGGCACTTCCAGCTTCTTGCCTGATAGCGTGCGCGGCACTTCGGCCACCTGGAAGATGTCGTTCGGCACGAAGCGCGCCGAGACGGCCTTGCGGATCGCCTGGTTGATCTTTTCCTTCAGCGCAGCATCTAGGTTCACGCCCGGCCGCAGCACGACGAAAAGCGGCATGTAGGAGTCGCGGCCGAGATACTCGAGGTCGACCACCAGACTGTCGAGCACCTCGGGCAGTTCCTCCACCGCGCGATAGATCTCCGCCGTGCCAAGGCGCAGGCCATAGCGGTTGATGGTGGCATCCGAGCGGCCATAGATGATGGCACCGCCGCGTGGCGTGATGCGGAGCCAGTCGCCATGCCGCCACTTGCCCGGATACATATCGAAATAGCTCTCGCGGTAGCGCGATCCGTCCTTATCGTTCCATAGATAAAGCGGCATGGAGGGGATCGGCGAAGCGCAGACCAGTTCGCCCACCTCATCGGTGAGGGGAT
Source organism: uncultured Ferrovibrio sp. (assembly GCF_937960835.1). GTDB lineage: Bacteria > Pseudomonadota > Alphaproteobacteria > Ferrovibrionales > Ferrovibrionaceae > Ferrovibrio. The sequence goes on along the minus strand of NZ_CALGPC010000015.1, from coordinate 245,284 downwards.
TGCCGTTATCGTCATAGGCCTGGATATCGGCGCCGAGGCAGCGGCACTGCATCTCGCCGATATAAACCGGCAGCAGCACGCAGCCGCCGACGAAAGCGCCAGCGAAATCGGTGCCGCCGGAAATCGAGGTTAGCCACACATCCTTGCCAAGCTCGCGATAGATCCAGGCGTAAGAGTCTTCCGACAGCGGTGAGCCGGTGGAGCCGACGCTGCGCAGATTGGAAAGATCGGCAATTTCGCGCGGCTTGACACCGGCTTTCAGGCAATTGGCGAAGAAGGCCGCGCCAGCGCCGAAGAAGGTCGCCTTGGTTTCGCCGGCGAAGCGCCAGAGCCGCGTCCAGTCAGGCCAGCTCGGGCTGCCGTCATAAAGTGCGATGGTGGAGCCGCAGAGCAGGCCGGCGATCTGCGCGTTCCACATGATCCAGCCGGTGCTGGAATACCAATGGAAGATGTCGTCCGGACCGAGGTCGTTGTGCAGCGCCATCATCGACAGGATGACGAGAAGGATGCCGCCATGGCCATGCACGATGGGCTTGGGCAGGCCGGTCGTGCCGGAGGAATAGACGATCCACAGCGGATGATCGAAAGGAAGGGGCTCGACTTGCAATTCGGCGGGCTGGGCGATGATGTCGTCCCACTGCACCTGGCTCAGGCTGGCCGGCAGGTTCGGGCAATGACCGCCCGTGGCTGGCATCAGGATGACGTTGCGCAGGGTGGGCAGCGCCGCGACCATCTCGGCCAGCACGTCCGTCTTGTCGTGATGCTTGCCGCCGTAATCGCAGCCGGGGACGGCGAAGAGGGCCACTGGCTCGATCTGGCGGAAGCGGTCGAGCACGGCGTTCAGGCCCATATCGGGCGCGCAGACCGACCAGATTGCGCCGATGCTGGCGGTGGCTAGGAAGGCGATCAGCGTCTGTGGCGTGTTCGGCGCATAGGCAACCACGCGGTCACCGCGCTTGATGCCCTGGCGGCGCAGGCAGGCGGCAACGGAGGCCACCTGTTCGCGCATCGTGACCCAGGACATCTCGCGCAGCGGCGCCTGCTCGGCGGCATAGAGGATGGCCGGGCGTTCGGCGGTTTCGTGGCGCAGTACCTGATCGACGAAATTCACCTCAGCACCGATGAACCATTCGGCACCGGGCATTTCGCGCTTGCCGAGAACCTTGGTGTAGGGTTTGTAGGCCTTGATCTGGAAGTAGTCCCACAGCGAGGCCCAGAATGCCTCGATATCCTCCACCGACCAGCGCCACAGCGCGTGGTAATCGGCGAAATGCAGGTTGCGCTCCCGCGCCAGCCAATCCATGTAGCGCCGCAACTGGCTGCGGGCGATGCGCTCAGGCGAGGGCGACCACAGCAGTGCAGGAGTGTCCGGCGCGGTCATGTTTCCTCCGAGTTGTTTGAGCCTTTTTTCAATCAGCTTAACGATCCCAGAGGAAAATGCACCACCCAGCCCAGCCCGTTTCGGTCAGGCCTGTTTTATTTAGGCCTCTTTCCAGTGCGCCATCGGCAGGCCAGCCACCGGACTGCGGAACCAGGGGATGTTGGTGCCGAACAGCGTGCCGATATAGGCATTGCGCAGATCGGGGCCGCCGAAGGTGATGCTGGCCATCCAGGGTGTGACGCTGCTGCGGGTCGCCATCATCAGGTCGGGTGTGGCCTTGCCCGACTGGTAGGCGGCCTCCAGGGCTGCGATGGCATCCGGCTTGCCGTCGTCGAAGATGGTCATAACCTCGCCCTCCGGCGTCAGGGCGATCAGTCGTTCGGCCATGATCAGCGTGACCCAGAGATTGCCGTAAGAGTCGAAGGTGCAGCCATCGGGGAAGCCGCCCGGACCGAAATCGCTGGGGCCGAAGATCTCGCGGTTGCTCAGGCTGCCATCGGCGCCGACCTTGAAGCGGGTAACGCGGCGGCCACAGGTCTCCACGGCGTAGAGATATTCTTCCTTTGCATCCAGCCGCACTTCATTGGTGAAATGCAGGCCGTCGGCGACGATGCGCAGACCGCGTTCGTCGGCCAGAGCGATGAAGCCATCGGCCAGGCCGGGGCGTACGGCCTCCATCCAGTTCTTGATCCGCGTCGAGACCGTGACCCAGAGGCGGTCCTTGCTGTCGCGCAGCACAAAATTGACCTTGCCGATCGGCTGGCCGTCGATGCTGTCATAGAGCACACGGCTGCGGCCCTCGCGATCCATCACCTCCAGGCAGTCGGTGCCGAAATTGGCAATCAGGAAATCGCCGTTGCGGGCGAAGGCCAGTCCGTTCGGCAGGGTGCCTTCGGTGAAGCGCTTGGCGAGATCGGCGGTACCGGCGAAATGAGTGTCGGCCTGCTGAGCGATCAGTTTCTGACTGCCATCGGGCGCAATGCGCATCACGCCGCCGCGTGCATCGGCTGACCACAGTGTGCCATCCGGCTCGGCCAGGATGCATTCCGGCCGCTGCAGATCGCGGCCGACGAACTGAAGATCGTCACGGCTGATGCGGAAACCTTTGAGCGGATTAGCAGTCATGCGCGTCTCAGAGCAGGCTAAGGGCGAGGGAGGGAAACATCACCAGCAGGATCAGCGTCAGCAGCATGATCGCAGCGAACGGCAGGGCGCCAACGAAGATATGCCGCAGCGTGATCTGGGAATTGTTCAGCGTGCTTTTGATGACGAAGACGCTGAGGCCGAAGGGCGGCGTCAGAAGGCCAATCTCGACAGCGACGATGGTAATGATGCCGAACCAGATCAGGTTCATATCGAAGCCAGTGGCGATCGGCAGCATCAGCGGCAAGACGATCAGCAGGATCGAGCTGGAATCGATGAAGCAGCCGAGCACGACGATCAGCAGGATGTAGAGCAGCAGGAAGCCGAAGGGGCCGAAGCCGCCGTCGATGATTCCCTCAGTGAGGAATTGTGGTACGCCGCTCAAGGCCAGCATGCGGGTATAGAGGCTCGCGCCGATGATCAGGAAGGAGACGGCGACCGTGACATGGCCGGTCTCCACCAGCACCTGCCAGAATTTCTGACGGTCCAGCTTGCGCTTGAACAAAGCGATCAGCAGCGCACCGGCGGCGCCGACTGCGCCGGCATCGGTGGCCGTGAAGAAGCCGGCATAGATGCCGCCCAGCACGAGGGCGATCAGAACGAGGATCGGCAGCAGCTTGAGCGCCATCTCACCGAAGCCCATCAGGGAGACGCTGGCGGCATCGCCGTCCGGACGGCCGCCGACATAGGAAGGCCAGAAGCGGGCCATCAGCATGATGCCGACCGAATAGGTCACGGCGAGCAGCAGGCCGGGCACGATGCCGGCCATGAACATGCTGCCGACCGAGACTTCGGCTAGGAAGCCGTAGAGGATCATCAGCAGGCTGGGCGGTATCAGCATGCCGAGCACTGAGGAACCCGCGACCACGCCGGTGGCAAAGCCCGGCTTGTAGCCGTAGCGCAGCATCTCCGGCACGGCGACGCGGGTGAAGACCGCGGCCGAGGCGATGCTGATGCCGGTGATCGCTGCAAAGATCGCGTTGGCGACCACCGTGGCGATTCCTAAGCCCCCGCGCAGGCGGCGCAGGCCCTGATTGGCGACCTCGAAGGCATCCTTGCCGATATCGGCAATCGAGACGAGGAAGCCCATCAGCACGAAGAGCGGCACCACGCCGAAGATATGGCTGGCAATCGAATCATAGGCGCCTTGCGCCAGCATGCTGGTGGCAACTCCCACATCGCCCTTGATCAGCCAGACGCCAATGAAGGAGGTCAGTCCCAGCGCAACGGCGACATGCAGGCCGAGCCAGATCAGCAGCATCATGCCGGCCAGGGTGAGGAAGCCGATTTCGAGGCCGCTCATTTGCCACCTGCCAGCAGACGGCGGACGTCATTGACCGCCATGATCAGATATTGAATGCCGGTGGCGGCGGCGCCGATCAGGATCAGCAGCCTGACCGGCCAGGTCGGTGCTGTGAAGTCGCCGGCCGCGCCGACATATTCGTTGATCTCGAGGGCCTCCTCGAACAGGCCGAGGCTGCCCCAGAAGATGATGGCGACGAAGACCGCGCCGAGGACGTGGAACACCGCCTGCAGGGCGAGGCCGATTTTGGGCTTATGCAGCAGCAGGGTTTCGATCACCATGTCGGAACGCGTCATGCGTCCCGCCATAAGCGCATGGCCAAGTTGCAGGAACACGATGCCGACGATGGAAAGCGAGAGCAGTTCGGTGGTGCCGCGCACTGGCGTGCTGAACAGCTCGCGCCCCAGGATGTCGGAGTTGATCAGCACCATGAGGATGAATATCCACACGGTGCCTAGGGCATTCATCGCACCCAACAGCCGGGAATACATGCGCGGCACCACCATTCTACAGTCTGGACTTCGTCAGATCACTCTTTGCTCCAGTCGCGCGGGAAATTGACCCCGGCGGCCTTCATCTGAGCGATATACTCGTTCAGCACCTGCGTGCCCGGCAGCCCCTTGGAATCGAGATCCTTGGCCCAGGGCAGGGCGACGTTGGGCAGCGCCATGGCCCACTGCTTGCGCTCTTCCGCGCTCAGTTCGCGCACCTTGGCGCCACCTTCCACCATTTTCTGCATCAGGTTGGCCGCGGTGTTGGAAAGCAGGGCGGCGAAACGCGCATCGTATTCGGCGCCGACTTCCAGGACGATCTTCTTGTCGGCCTCTGGCAGCTTGTCGAACACGCGCTTGCTCATCACCAAGGCACCGGCGAACATCGCGCCGTAATTCACCTTGGTGATATGTGGCGCCACTTCCGTCAGCTTGGCCGGGAAGGCGCCAGTGGCGAAGGTGAGCGCGCCTTCGGTCACGCCGGTCTGGATGTCGTTGTAGTAGGTCTGCAACGTGCCGGCGACGGCGACCGCGCCAGTGCCCTTGACCCAGTTGGCGGAAGGGCCGGGTGCGTTGATCTTCTTGCCGTTCAGGTCTTCCAGCTTGTTGATCGGTCCCTTGGTGAAGAGGTGATAAGTGTCGAGGCCGGTGCCGCCGAGGAAGATCATGTTGTTCTTTGTCCAGGCATCGTTCATGGCCGGGATCTTGGCCTGCATCGCCTTGATCACCTTCGACATCACGGCGACGTCGTCGGTCATGAAAGGGGCCACGTAAGAGACGTTCTGCAGCGGGAATTTCGGCGCCTCGAAGATGGTCGACACGAAGGCAAGCTCAGCCAGACCGTCCTTCACCGCGCCGGATTCGCTGCCAAGCTTCACAGCGGTGCCGCCCCAGGCCTTGATCCATTCGAACTTGGTCTTGCTGCCGGCCGCAGCCAGGCGCTTGTCGAGTTCGGGAATGAAGAATTCATCGGCCATCTTCACCCAGGGGAAGATAACCGGATGGCCCGCCACGGCGGTCATTTTGATCGTCTGCGCCGAAACCGGCTGCCCCACCAACAGGAATGCAGCGCCGCCAAGGATGGCGAGCTTTTTCAATGCGGACATCGTTTCCTCCCTAAAGGTTTTTTCCGCGTGCGTTTCTATACGGTCGATGTTGCTGCCGACTGGCCTGCTCCCTCGCCGAAACAGAAATTGTAGGTGTGACTGAGGTGATGATGCAGCATGGCGCAGGCTTCCCCGCTGCGCCGCGCGAGCACGAGATCCATCAGCTGGCGATGCTCGTCCATGATGCCGACGCCCTGGGCGACGAGATAATTCTGCATCATCCCGTGGCGGTAGCGTTCGGCCTGATCGTATAGCCGGCTCTGCTCTTCGAGCAGTCGCGGCGAGCCGCAGGCTGCGATCAGCGCGATATGAAAGGCTTTGTGCAATTCGCCGAACTCGGCGAGGTTCTCCACCGGCCTGCCTTCCAGGCGCACGACATAGCGGTCGAGCCGGTGATAGGCGGCAAGAATGCCGGCCTCCCAGACATCGTCGCCGTGCTCCAGCGCCAGTTTCAGCGCGGCGGTTTCGATCACCTGGCGGGCGAGGGTGATGTCGGCCAGATCGTCGCGGCTCATGCGGCTGACGCGGAAGCCGCGCTGATTTTCCATGGAGACGAAGCCCTGGCTGACCAGGCGAGCGAGTGCCTCTCGCAGCGGGCTGGCGCTCAGGCCGTAGCGGGCTTTCAGGTCGTCGATCTGCAGCTTGGTGCCGGCGGGGAAGATGCCGGCGATGATGTCGGCGCGGATATTGCGGTAGGCGAATTCCGTCAGGCTGCCGGCTTCGGCGGCCAGATCGCGAATTTCGACGCGGTTTTTCCCCTCGCTCATGCCATCACTCTGCGGCGGTGGAATGGGGGTGTCAACGACAAAAGAGAAAAAAATCGACAAAACGAGTTTGCGTCGGTATTGTGGGCCCTCGATAAGACCGCCGCCAGCCCGAATCGCGGCGGCACAGGAGGAAGCATGGCCCGCCGTTTCGTCGACCTCTCCATCTATTTGGAAAACGATGTGATCTCCGATCCACCCGGCTTCGGGCCAAAGATCGAGTATATCAACCACCAGCAAAGCCCCGAGGACATCGCCAAGTTCTTCCCCGGCCTGCGCAAGGAAGACCTGCCGGACGGCGAGGGCTGGGCGGTGGAGTATGTCCAGCTCAACACCCATAACGGCACGCATCTCGATGCGCCGTATCACTTCCATTCGACGATGAACCGTGGAGAGCGCGCCTGGACCATCGACGAGGTGCCGCTGGAATGGTGCTTCGGCGATGGTGTGAAGCTCGACTTCCGGCATTTCCCCGACGGCTATGTGGTGACCGACAAGGATGTCGAAGCTGAGCTGAAGCGGATCGGCTACGAGCTCAAAGAACATGACATCGTGCTGGTGAACACCGCTGCCGGCGCAGCCTATGGCAAGCCGAACTATGTCAGCACCGGCTGTGGCATGGGCTACAAGGCGACAATGTATTTGCTGGAACGCGGCGTGCGCGTGACCGGCACCGATGCCTGGAGCTGGGATGCGCCCTTCGTGCACACGGCAGAGAAGTACAAGGAAACCAAGGACGCCGCGCTGATCTGGGAAGGCCACAAGGCGGGCCGCCATATCGGCTACTGCCATCTGGAGAAGCTACATAACCTGGAAGCGCTGCCGCCTTACGGCTTCCTGGTTTCATGCTTCCCCCACAAGATCCGTGGCGCCTCGGCCGGCTGGACCCGCGCCGTGGCCATCATCGAAGAATAAAACGACAGCGAGAGCCCAGATGAAATTCTGCACCTTCAGCCATCCCGCGCGCGGCACCATGCGGCCTGGAGCGCTGACCAGCGACGGCGCCATGATCGTCGATCTTGGTGATGCCTTTCCCGACATGCTGTCGATCATCAAGGGTGGCGACGAGGCAATGGCACGGGTGCGCGATCTGTATGACAGGGCCGAAATCCGTGTGCCGCTGGCGGATGCCAAGTTGCATGCGCCGGTGCCGGTGCCGGAGCAGATCCGCGACAGCATGCTGTTTGAAAAACATGTGCAGCAGGCGATGGAGCAGATCGTCCGCATGCGCAAGCCGGTGCTGGGGCCGCTGCTGATCAAGCTGGGGATGGTGAAGGTTTCGCGGACCTGGTACCAGATTCCCATCTACTACAAATCCAACCGTTTCTCGGTGAATGGCCCAGACAGCGACGTGCTCTGGCCGCGCTACAGTCAGATCATGGATTTCGAGCTGGAGTTCGGCTTCTTCCTCGGCAAGGGCGGCAAGAATATCAAGCCCTCCGAAGCGCGCGATCACATCTTCGGCTTCACCATCTTCAACGATTTCTCAGCTCGCGATGCGCAGAGCATCGAGATGCAGAGCATGCTCGGCCCCTGCAAGGGGAAGGATTTCGATACCGGCAATGCGATGGGGCCGTTCCTGGTGACCACCGACGAAATCGGTGATCCCTATAACCTGCGCATGCAGGCGCGGGTGAACGGCCAGACCTGGTGCGACAGCAATTCCAGCACGATTCATCACAAGTTCGAGGATCTGCTGGCGCGCGTCTCGGCCGACGAGACCGTATATCCGGGCGAGTTCTTCGGCTCTGGCACCGTGGGCGATGGCTGCGGTCTGGAACATGGCCGCTATCTGAAGGATGGAGACGTGGTCGAGCTAGAAGTCGAGAAGATCGGCATCCTGCGCAACCGCGTGGTCCGGCAGAAGTAATACTCAGCCAGCGAAGAAGGGTTCGGGCAGGCCGGGGATATCGACCTCGGCCATGAAGATGCCGCCGGCCAGCGGCATCTGCTGCAATTCTTCCGGCGTGTGCTTCTGCCGCGCCGTGGTGATGAACAGGGTCTTCAGATCCGGCCCGCCGAAACAGGGCATGGTCGGCGCCTTCACCGGCAGCACAATCTCGCGCAGCCGCTGCCCCTGTGGCGAGAACTGCGCGACCTTGCCCGCGCCGTAAAACGCAACCCAGTAGTTGCCGGCGGAATCCACCGTGGCGCCGTCCGGCCGTTCGCCGGTGTCGTTCAGGTCGAGGAAGAGACGGCGGTTGGAAATCGTGCCGTGGCCGACATCGTAGTCATAGGCGTAGACCTGCCGCGTCGGCGTGTCGGCGTGATACATGACGCGACCATCGGGACTCCAAGCCAGCGCATTTGAGGTCGCCACACCGCCGACCAGGGTCTGTGCGATCAGATGCCGGCCATCGAGCCGGTAGAGAGCGCCGCCGCCGCGGCCGCCGGGCTCATACATGCTGCCCAGCCAGAAGCGGCCCTGGCGGTCGCAGCGGCCATCGTTGAAGCGAACATGCTGTGTGTCATAGGGCGCGGCGGCGAGGCGTTCATGCCGGCCTTCTTTCAAGTCCAGGCGATAGATGCCGCTGCGCAGACCCGCGACGACCTCGCCGTGCTGTGTAAGCACGATGCAGCCGATCGATTCCGGCATGGTCCAGGATTCAAGCTGTTTGGTGACCGGATCGAACCGGTGCAGCCGCGGCGCATTGATGTCGACGAACCAGAGCTTGCGTTCGGCGATCGACCAGACTGGTGATTCCGCCAGATTGAATTGACCATCCAGAATGCAAGCGGCTTCGGTCACGCGGCTCGATCCACCATATCGGCGACATATTCCCCTATGGCCAGCGACGCTGTCAGGCCGGGGCTTTCGATACCAAATAGGTTGATGAGGCCGGGCGCGCCATGGGTTTCGGGGCCCTGTATGACAAAATCATCGCCCTTGCCGCCGGCAGGCGTCAGCTTGGGCCGGATGCCGGCATAACCCGGCTGGATCGCTCCGTCAGGCAGGCCGGGCCAGTAGCGGCGAACAGCGGCATAGAATTTCTCGCCGCGCGCGGGATCGACGGTGTAGTCGATTCGCTCGATCCATTCGACATCCGGGCCAAAGCGCATCTGGCCGCCCAGATCGATGGTGACATGGGTGCCGAGCCCGCCCGGCTCGGGCACGGGATAGATCAGGCGGGAGAAGGGCGGCTTCATGCCGCCGAGCACGAAGTAATTGCCCTTGGCGTAGAAACAGCCGGGCACGCTTTCCGGTTTCACGCCCTGGATCCCGGCTGCTATCGACTGCGCGGCTAGGCCTGCGCAGTTGACGACGGTGCGCGCCTTCAATTGCATCGGTTCCGCGCCGCCGGTCTCGATGACGATACCGTCGTTCTCCACCGCGCCGCCGACAACAGGCGAATTGAAAGCCAGCATGGCGCCGTGTTCTTCGGCTTCGCCCTGATAGGCCAGCATCAGGCCGTGGCTGTCGATGATGCCGGTGGAGGGCGACAGAAGGGCGGCCACGCAATGCAGATGCGGCTCCATCGCCAGCGCCTCTTCGCGGCTCAGCCATTGCAGATCATGGACGCCGTTTGCTTCAGCCTTCTTCTTCAGCGCTTCCAGCTCGGCGATCTGGCTGTCGTCGGTGGCGACGATCAGCTTGCCGCAGCGGCGATAGGAAATGCCGCGGCTGTCGCAATACTCATACAGTTTCTGTTTGCCCGCGATGCAAAGCCGGGCCTTCAGGCTGCCTGCGGTGTAATAGATGCCGGCATGGATGACTTCGGAATTGCGTGACGAGGTTTCGCTGCCGATCAGGTCGGCTGCCTCGACCACCACCACCTCGCGGCCCTGCCTGGCCAGGGCCCGTGCGACCCCCAGCCCCACCACGCCCGCGCCAATGACCAGACACTCGACTTGTTCCATGCGCTCTCTCTCCCGATCATCCTCTTATCGGCAGAGCGATGCCCCCAAAGCAAGTCTCGCTCGCATATGTCACCGGTGGCGCTTGACTTCCCCCCGCCGGGGCCGTAAAGACACGCCTCGGTCGGGCCGAGGGGTAATTTGGTCCGCACCGCCTGCCCAGGTGGCGGAATTGGTAGACGCGCTAGCTTCAGGTGCTAGTGACCGAAAGGTCGTGTAAGTTCGAGTCTTATCCTGGGCACCAATTCCCGAGTTTTGCGCCGTAGTAGCCCCCCTTCAGGGACGGCCCCGTAATCGAGAGCGCATCCGAGCGAACCACGGCATGGCGATTACCGTTCACCAGGGCGACCTGCCCGACAGCCTCGACCTCGGCCCCATGGTTGCCGTGGATACCGAGACGATGGGCCTGCGTACGCTGCGCGACCGGCTCTGCGTGGTCCAGCTTTCGGCCGGGGACGGCAATGCCCATCTGGTGCAGTTCCAGGCTGGAGCGGGTTACAACGCGCCGAATCTCAAGCGCCTGCTGGAAAACCCCAACGTTTTGAAGCTCTTCCACTTCGCTCGCTTCGATCTGGCGGCCCTGAGGCACTATCTCGGAGCCCGTACGGCGCCGGTCTATTGCACCCGGACGGCCTCCCGTCTGGTGCGCACCTTCACCGACCGCCATGGCCTGAAAGACCTCTGCCGCGAGCTGATCGGCGTGGAAATCTCCAAGCAGGAGCAATCCTCGGACTGGGGCGCCCCGGTGCTGACCGAGGCGCAGCAGCGCTACGCTGCCTCCGACGTTCTGTATCTGCATCAGCTTAAAGTCGTACTGGACGGCATGTTGGCGCGGGAAGGGCGTACCGCCCTCGCGGAAGCCTGCTTTAGCTTCCTGCCCGCGCGCGCGGAACTCGACCTGGCCGGCTGGCCAGAAGAAGACATTTTCGCGCATTAACAAATTCCGCGCGCATTAAGAAAATCGTCGCGAAAATCGATCTATACGGGTCAAGCAATTTGCATTTTGGGGTGCGATTCCCCATATTTGGCACGATTCTTGTTAGAAGTTAGTGGGTAGGTCATGACATCCGCACCAGCCGCCGCGCGGGTTAAACGTGCCGGACGCAACCGTGCGAAAGCCGAAGTCAAGGTGGTTCAGGTAGCGGGCGGCAAGCCGGCCGCGACGCCGGACGTCGCCGTGGCCCGGCGTGTGCTGATGATGGAGGCCAACGGCCTTGCCGCCTTGGCAGCGCAGATCGACGAGACCTTCACCAAGGCTGTCGACATCCTGATGAAGGTCAGCGCCAATTCCACCCTGCCCGGTGCCGGGCGTGGCCGCGTGATCGTCTCCGGCATGGGCAAAAGCGGCCATGTCGGCAGCAAGATCGCCGCCACCCTGGCCTCCACCGGAACGCCGGCGCAATTCGTTCATCCGGCCGAGGCCAGCCATGGTGATCTCGGCATGATCCTGCCAGGCGACGTGGTGATCTGCCTGTCGAATTCGGGTGAGACGCGGGAACTGGCCGATCTGATCGCCCATGCGAAACGCTTTGCGATTCCGCTGATCGGCATCACCTCGCGGCCGAAATCCTCGCTGGGTCAGGCCGCCGATGTGGTGCTGCCGCTGCCGCCGGTGGAAGAAGCTTGCCCGATGGGGCTGGCGCCCACCACGTCGACGACGATGGCGCTGGCGCTGGGCGATGCGCTGGCCGTGGCTCTGCTGGAGCGCAAGGGCTTCACCAAAGACGACTTCCACACCTTCCATCCGGGCGGCAAGCTTGGCAAGCAGCTGGTGAAGGTGAAGGATCTGATGCATACCGGCGCCGCAATGCCGCTGGTGGAAAGCGGCACTGGCATGCGCGAGGCACTGCTGACCATGGCCGCGCGCAGCTTTGGCTGCATTGGTATCGTCGCCGACAAGGGCCGCAACAAGGGCAAGCTGATCGGCATCATCACCGACGGCGACCTGCGGCGCCATATCGAGGGCGATCTGCTGGCGCAGACGGTCGATGTGGTGATGACGCATGCCCCGAAGACCATCGGGCCGAATGCCCTGGCGGTGGAGGCGCTGCGTGAGATGAACAGCCGGCGTATCACCACCTTCTTCGTCGTCGAGGGCGGCAAGCCGATCGGCATTCTCCATATGCATGATTGCGTGCGGGCCGGGATTACCTGATGGCAAGTGGCTTCGACGAAACTTCGCGCGATATGCCGCTGCCGCCGCGCCGTGCCGACAAGATCGTGCCGCGCGATTCCAGCGAGGCGATCGGCAAGCTGTCGCGCCGCCGCCGCTTTGCGCGGTTCATGAAGTTCGTGCTGCCGCTCATGGCTCTGGGCACCGTCGCCGTCGTCATCGCCTGGCCGCAATTGACCAAGCGGCATCAGGTGATGTCGCTGACCTTCAACGATGTGGACAGCGTCAACGCGGCGCTGGTGATGAACAATCCGCGCTACCGCGGCACTGATTCGAAGGATCAGCCGTATGTGGTGACGGCTGACCGCGCCGTGCAGGATCCGGAGGACTCGCAGCAGGTGACGCTGGACAATGTTCAGGCCGACATCACCTCTGGCGGCGGCTGGTGGTCGCTGATGGCCGATACCGGGCTGTATCATGGCGGGCGGCAGTTGCTGCATCTGTTCGGCAATGTCACGGTAATCGGCGACAACGGCTACGAGATGCATGGCAATAGCGCCGAGGTGAATCTCGAGACCAATGTCGTGATCAGCGACGAGAAGGTTTGGGGGCAGTCGGAGACAGGCACGATCCGCGCCAATGGCTTGCGGATATACGACAAGGGGCGGGTGATCGTCTTCGTGAATGGCGTCAATACGACGCTGTATCCGCGGAAGGAACGGGGTTGAGCGGCATGCGCGTTTTCTGGTTTTTGTCGATGGCAGCTCTGGCCGCTGCTCCCGCTTTGGCGCAAGTCAATCTCGGTAACAGCCGCAACAGCGACCAGCCGATCGAAATCGCCTCGGATACCCTGGAGGTCCAGCAGGACAAGCAGCTTGCGATCTTCCGCGGCAATGTCGACGTGGTGCAGGGCGATACGCGGCTGCGCTCGGAAGAGCTGTTCGTCTATTACCGCGAGCGCGCCCAGCAGCAGGGCGCCGCCGCAAACAAGCCGGCTAAGCAGCCCGCCAGCAATACCGGTCCGGATACTAGCTCGATCCAGCGGATCGAGGCGAAAGGCAAGGTCTTCGTTTCCACACCGGAAGAGCGCGCACAGGGCGATTTCGGTGTCTACGACGTGGACAAGAAGACCGTCACCTTGACCGGCAACGTGCTGCTCACCACTGACCGCAGCACGGTGCGCTGTGCCAAGGCGATTATGTTCCAGGATAGCGGGCGTAGCATCTGCGAGCCGCTGCCGGGCGAGCGGGTACGCGGCGTATTCCTGCCGGGCGAGCAACAGCAGCAGCAGGCGGCGCCGCAGCCGAACCGCATGGGCAACGGAAACGGGGCTGGCGGCGGTTCCCAGAACGGCGCGGGACAACGCAGCCAATGAACGCAACGGTTCAGAATTCTCAGCCCAATGCCGGCGGATTGAAGCTCGTCGCCGACAATCCGGGACTGGCGGCCAACCGGCTTGGCAAAAGCTTCAAGAAGCGGCCGGTGCTGCGCGATGTCTCGCTCTATGTGCAGCGGGGCGAAGCGGTTGGCCTGCTGGGCCCGAATGGCGCCGGCAAGACGACGACCTTCTACATCATGACCGGCCTGATCCGCCCGGATCGCGGCAGCATCAGCCTGGATGGCCATGACATCACCGGCCTGCCGATGTATCGCCGCGCCCGCCTCGGAATGGGGTACCTGCCGCAGGAAGCCTCGATCTTCCGCGGCCTGACCGTCGAGCAGAATATCCGCGCCGTGCTGGAGCTGGTGGAACCGGAAACGGACCGCCGCGAAGCCATGCTGGACGATCTGCTGGCGGAGTTCTCAATCAGCCATTTGCGGCGCACGCCGGCGCTGGCGCTTTCAGGCGGCGAGCGGCGCCGCTGCGAGATTGCCCGCGCGCTGGCAACGCAGCCCTCCTTCATGCTGCTGGACGAGCCGCTGGCCGGCATCGATCCGATTGCGGTGGGCGAAATCCGTGAACTGGTCTCGCATCTGAAGGATCGCGGCATTGGCGTGCTGATCACCGACCACAATGTCCGCGAGACCCTCGACATCATCGACCGCGCCTATATTCTGCATGACGGCAAGGTGCTGATGGAGGGCAGTCCGAGCGAGATCGTCGCCGACGAGAATGTACGCCGGGTCTATCTCGGCGAGCGATTTAATTGGTGACTGCATAGCCATGGCATTAGGTCCCCGTCTTGAACTTAGGCAGGGCCAGGCTCTTGTCATGACGCCGCAGTTGCAGCAGGCGATCAAGCTGCTGCAACTCTCCAACATCGAATTGCTGGCCTATGTCGAGCAGGAGCTGGAGCGCAATCCGCTGCTGGAACGGGTGGAAGGCGACAACGGCGCCGATGACGGCGGCGAGCCCTTCGAGGGCGAGACCGATCCGGTTCCGGCCGTCGAACGGCTCGATCTTGCATCCGATGCCGCCGCGGACCGGGCGCGCGAGGCGCTGGACGCCGATGTCGACAGCACCTTCACCAATGACAGCGGCTATGACGCTGCCGGTGCGGGGAGCGGGCTGGACAGCAACTACATCAGCGGCCGTGGCGGCGATCCGCGGTTCGAGGATGAAGGCAGTTCGTTAGAACAGACGCTGTCGGAAGCGAAGAATCTTCGCGAGCATGTGCAGGAGCAATGGCAGCTCATGCCGGCGAATGCCGCCGACCGCATGATCGGTCATGCACTGATCGATGCGCTGGATGAAGCGGGTTACGTCACCGAGCCGCTGGCCGACATCGCTGCTCGGCTGGGCGTCGAAGAGGATGAAGTCGAGGCCGTACTGCTTGATCTGCAGACGATCGAGCCGGTCGGCCTATTTGCCCGCAGCCTGAAGGAATGCCTGGCCCTGCAGTTGCGCGACCGCAACCGTCTCGATCCAGCGATGCAGGCATTGCTGGACAATCTCGAATTGCTGGCCAAGCGTGATGTGGCGGGGCTGATGCGGATCTGCGGCGTCGACCAGGAAGACATCGCCGACATGGTGCAGGAAATTCGCGCCCTGAATCCGAAGCCCGGTTTGTTGTTCGGCGGCGAGCCGGTGCAGACCCTGATCCCGGATGTCTTCGTCCGCCGGGCTGCTGACGGCAGCTGGACAGTCGAGCTGAACAGTGACACCCTGCCGCGCGTGCTGGTCAACAGCCGCTACTATGCCCGTGTCTCGCGCGACAACAAGGCAACCGGTGCCGACAAGCAGACCAAGAGCTATCTGTCGGATTGCTTGAACTCGGCCAACTGGCTGGTCAAATCACTGGACCAGCGCGCGCATACGATCCTGAAAGTCGCCAGTGAGATCGTGCGCCAGCAGGAGAATTTCCTGCGCCATGGCGTGTCGCATCTGAAGCCGTTGAATCTGCGCGCCGTAGCCGAAGCGATCGAGATGCATGAAAGCACTGTCAGCCGCGTCACCTCGAACAAGACGATGGCGACGCCGCGCGGCATCTTCGAGATGAAGTATTTCTTCACCGCCAGCATCGCGGCCACCGATGGCGGCGAAGCCTTCTCGGCGGAATCCATCCGCCACCGCATCAAGTCGCTGATCGACGCCGAAGATCCGAATGACATTCTTTCCGACGACAAGATCGTCGAAATCCTGGCGGGCAAGGGCGTGGATATCGCCCGCCGCACGGTGGCCAAGTACCGCGAGGCGATGAATATTCCTTCGTCAGTGGAACGCCGCCGCTTGAAACGCGCAGGATTGCTGAAGGTGGGCTGAGCCGGCTGGCGCAATAAACACGTTAGCGCGAGTGAATCGCACAGGCGAAGTCATCCGCTGCCACGTAATACTCCGTATCCGGCGGGATGTTTCGACGACATAAACTTGTGGATACTCTTTTAGGGAACAACTTCCGCTTTGAGGCGTTGAATAGAATCAAGGGGTTACAGGATGGCCGTCTGGTTGACAGTCCAGGAGGCCTTCTCTATGGTCCGCGACCGACATGACGGCCGCTGGAGGTCGTACTACAATCGTGTCATACCGAGCGAAGCCGGATTTCGACGCATCATGAAAATCCAGACCTCCGGGCAGCATCTTGATCTCGGCGATTCCCTCCGCACATACGTGGATGAAAAGCTGCGTGCCGCGATTGCAAAATACATGAGCAACGCAATCGGCGCACAGGTGGTCTTCCGCCGCGAGGGTCCGATGTATCACTG
Source organism: uncultured Ferrovibrio sp. (assembly GCF_937960835.1). Taxonomy (GTDB): domain Bacteria; phylum Pseudomonadota; class Alphaproteobacteria; order Ferrovibrionales; family Ferrovibrionaceae; genus Ferrovibrio. The sequence goes on along the minus strand of NZ_CALGPC010000015.1, from coordinate 228,985 downwards.
TCAGTGCACGGTTCACATTGGCGCCAACATCAATATGCAGGCCGAAGCGGAGGCGACCGAGATTTACGGCAGCTTTGACACCGCGCTGGAGAAGCTGGCAAAGCAGGTCCGGCGCGACAAGCGTAAGCGGCGCAATCATCACGCGCGTACACCGGATGCCGAGGATGTCGCCTGATCCTCGCGATCCGGCGTAATTCGGTATCAGCCGCGGAGGCATCATTTTCCGATGGAAATCTTTCAGCTCTTGAGCCCGGATGGCGTTGTCGCCAACCTGAAAGCCAACAGCAAGAAGCAGGCGTTGCAGGAACTCTCTGCCCGTGCCGCTCGGATTACCGGTCAGCACGAGCGGGTGATCTTCGACACGCTGCTGGAACGCGAGCGGCTTGGCACCACCGGCGTCGGTAACGGCATCGCCATTCCGCATGGCCGCCTGCCTGGCTTGGACAAGCTCTATGGCCTGTTTGCGCGGCTGGAACGGCCCGTCGATTTCGATTCAATCGACGAAATGCCGGTCGATCTGATTTTCCTGCTGCTGGCGCCTGAATCGGCTGGCGCCGATCACCTGAAAGCCCTAGCGCGGGTGTCGCGTCTGCTGCGCGACAAGGCGGTCTGCGAAAAGCTGCGCGGGGCGGAAAGCGCCGATGCGCTCTATGCGCTGCTGACCGACAGTCCAGCCAGCCACGCCGCGTAACACCGTTCTGAAAAAAATCAGCCCGGTTCGGATTGCATCCGAGCCGGGCTTTTTGCTGCGGCTCGTGCAATCGGCATCACGCGGCGCCGGTCAGTGGGCGCTGACCGGCACCAGGTCGTTCTGTATCGCTGCGGCGAAGGCGAGGTTGCGCTCGGGCGCCCAGCCAAGCTGGACACCATTGGCGGCGAAAATACCCCACCCCATACCCTGCGGTGTTTCCACCGGACGGACGTAAGCCAGATCCGGCGCGCCGAGATTGGCGAAGGTGTCCGGCGACATCGGCTGTTCCATGCGCCGGTGATTGACGTAGGCGTCATTGCTGGGGGTAGACATGGTTCGTCTCCTTTGCTGGCTTCCGCCTTATGCGCCGTCGCCGGATTTACCGCCGACGCCGAGCGTGTCACTGCGCCCCCCGTCGGTCGTCTTGATGGCGATGTTGCGTATCTGCGGTTCCGGCTTCACGCGCCGCAGATCCACGTGCAGAAGGCCGTTGCTCAATTCGGCACCGAGAACTTCGATACCGTCGGCGAGGACGAAACTGCGCTGGAACTGCCGCGCTGCTATGCCGCGATGCAGATAAACCCGGTCCTTGTCGTCAGTCTGCTTGCCGCGGATGACAAGCTGGTTGTCCTCCACGGAGATACTGAGGTCGTCAGCACTGAAACCGGCGAGGGCCAGCGTGATGCGCAGGCCATGTTCGCCGATCTGCTCGATGTTATAGGGCGGATATCCTTCCGAACCGGCTTTGCCGACCCGTTCGATCATCCGCTCGACATGGTCGAAGCCGAGCAGAAGCGGACTAGAAAATAACGACACGCGGGTCATGGCGGACTCCTTGATAAGCGAGTGCCGTCGAGGCCCTAGCAGGCACCTCGACATGCTTCCATGTGGGGTGCCATGCCTTGCGGATCAAGACCCGCCCCGGCAGGATGCTCACATCATAGTGGGAGGATTGTGTCGTGAGTGAGGCCGCACAAACGATTGAAATCGTTGGGGTAGTAGGCGCCGGCGCGATGGGGCGGGGAATCGCCCAGGTCGGCATCACCGGCGGCATGCAGGTGCTGCTGTACGACGCCGCGCCGGGGGCGTCCGTCAAGGCGCGGGACGCCATCTTTGCCCAGCTCGACCAGATGGTTGCCAAGGGGCGGCTGGAAGTGGATGCCGCCGCCGCGGCCAAACAGCGGCTGACGGTGGTCGACGACCTCAAGGCGCTGGCTCCGGCTGACCTGGTGGTCGAGGCGATCGTCGAAAACCTCGCTGTGAAGCAGGAAGTGTTCCGGCAGCTTGAAGCCATCGTAGGGCCGGACTGCCTTCTGGCCTCGAATACCTCGTCCTTGCGGATCGCCAGCATTGCCAGTGCCTGCCAGCATCGCGGCCGCATCGGCGGTCTGCATTTCTTCAATCCTGTGCCGGTGATGAAGCTGGTGGAGGTGATCCGCGCCCCCAGCACCGATGACAGGACCGTCGCCACGCTGGTCGAGGTGGGCAAGCGGATGGGTCGGGTGCCCGTGGTGGTGCAGGACAGCCCCGGCTTCCTGGTCAATCTGGGCGGGCGGGCCTATACGCAGGAAGCGCTGCGGATCGTATCCGAAGGCGTGGCGACGCCCGCCCAAGTTGATGCGGTGATGCGCGAGGCCTGGGGCTTCCGCATGGGGCCGTTCGAGCTGATGGACCTGACCGGCATCGACGTGAACTTCCCGGTCAGCCAGATCGTCCATGAAGGCTATTTCTACGACCGCCGTCTGGCGACCTCGCCGCTGCATCAGCTGCTGAGAGAAAGCGGCCAGTTCGGCCGCAAGACCGGGCGCGGTTTCTACGAATACGATTCTGAGGGCAAGGCCAAGGTGCCGTCACCCGACGCGATTTCCAGCACGCCGCCGATCAGGCGCGTGGCACTGGCCGAAGCCGACGATGCGCTCGGCGAGTTGCTGCGCAGCCTCGGCCTAGAGGTGAGCAATTTCGATGACGGAGAAGGACCGATCGTCTGCGCGCCCTTGGGTGAGGATTGCTCCAGCTATGCGGCGCGCAAGCAGCTCGATCATCGCCGTCTTTTTGCGCTCGATATCGCAGGCAAGCTGGACAAGCGGCTGACGATGATGCGGGCTCCGGGCGCGCGGCAGAATCTGCTCGATGGTCTGGTGGCCAGTCTGCACGATGCCGGCCGCGCCGTGACGGTGATCCATGACAGCCCGGGTTTCATCGGCCAGCGCATTGCAGCGATGGTTGCCAATCTAGGCTGCGAGATGGCGCAGATCAGGTTGGCCAGCCCCGAAGACATCGACAGGGCGATGACGCTAGGCCTGAACTACCCCTTCGGGCCGCTGGCCTTGGCGGATGCGATGGGTGTCGGCACAGTGCATGAAGTGCTGCGGCAATTGCAGGAAATTACCGGCGACGACCGCTATCGTCCCAGCCTGTGGCTGCGCCGCCGGGCGCAGCTTGGCCTGTCGGCTTTGACGCCGGATTGACCAGCGTTCGCCAAGCGATCAGCGTGCCAGTCGTTCGTTGATATCGCTGGGCGGGACGACAATCACGGAATCCGGCGTGGCCTGAGGCGGCAACGGCCGTCCGACCGGCGCGATGATGACCGGATCGCGTTCGCGCGGCGCGCCGGTTGGCGCCACCAGCGGCGGTTGGCCGGCCGGAACGACCTCCACCGCCGATGCCGTGCCATCGATGGGTGCCACAGCAACCTGTTCGGGGTTGGGGTGCCGCCCCGGAGGCTCCATCGGCATGCGCGGATCGGCCAGCGGACGCGGCGCTGCCGGCAAGGCGCGGCCTTGCAGCGAATAGGGATCCGGCTCGCCATAGCAGTCGACGCCGGCAAGTGTCTTGAAGCACCAGACTTCCTGGCGGTCGGTGGGTTTGTAATTGCTGACGCAGTAGGTGCCGTCGCTGATCAGGTTGAGCGGATTACAGGTGATTTCCAGCCTCCGCTCGATCTTCGTCTTGATCACTTCGACGCCAAGGCCGAGTACCACTGCTTCGGCGGCAGGCGTCAGGTTGTCGCGCTCCGACGCGCAGGCGCTGAGCAGTCCGGCCAGCAAAAGCGGCAACAAAGCGGCATTTAAGATCGAGCGCATGACTTCTCTCCGCGCGACACAATGACATCGCGAGCCATTCTGGCGCGGCGATTATGACGCATGTTGCCGTCTACATACAGTTAAGCGATATGGTTAATACTGCCCGGTCAATGTTTGACTAATCAATGCTTGGCCGGGCGATTCTTCTGCGGATCGGGCAGGGTGATGCGGAAAGTCGTGCCCAACGGTCCCGTGCGGGCCAGTTCAAGATCGCCGCCATGGGCGCGGGCCAGTTCGCGGGCGATGGCAAGCCCAAGCCCGGTGCCGCCATTGCGGCTGCCGCGGAACGGTTCAAACAGATGAGCCTGGACCGCTTCGCTCAGGCCGCAGCCGGTATCGGCGATTTCAATCACCGTCAGGCCGGCACGGTTGGCGGCGGCAATGCGGATGTCGCCGCCATCAGGCATTGCCTGGGCGGCATTGCGGATGATGTTGTTCAGGATGCGATACAGATGCTCGCGGTCGGCGAAGACCTGCAGGTCTTCTGGCACGGCGTTGTGCCAGCGGATGCTGGGCTCATCAGGCAGCGCCAGCCCGGCCGCGACATCTTCGGCGAAGGGATACAGGGCGAAATATTCCGCCTCCGGCGCGCGTTCTTCCGCTTTACCGTAGCGCAGCGTCTGGGCGCAAAGCGCGATGGCGCGATCGATCGAGCCGACGAGCCGCGGCGTGATCTGCTTGACGGTGGGATCTTCCGACGTCGCCAGCCGGTCGGAGACGAGTTGTGCCGAAGCCAGGATGTTGCGCAGGTCGTGGCTGATCTTGCTGACCGCGATGCCGAGCTGGGCCAGACGCGCGCGCTGGGTCAGCGCCTGGCGCAGTTCCTGCTGCATGGCCTGTAATTCGCGTTCGGCAAGACCGAGTTCGTCATTGCGCTGCGAAGGCTGTATAATCTGCCGCGCATCTTCGGGCGCGGCGCGGAAGCCGACGATGCTGTCGACCAGACGGCGCATCGGCCGCACCAGCCACCATTGCAAGGTCAGATAGACCAGGCTGGCGGTGAAGATGGAGATGCCAAGCGACATAGTGAAGATGCGCCAGGAGAAAGCGCGCAACGCCTCGGTCAGCGGTGCCGCGGGCAGCACGACCTCGATCTTAGTCTGCGCATCGCGCGGCGATGGCCCGACGACGCGGATGTAATCGGGAGTGTCGCCCACCAGGGCCCGCACCGCGTGGACGATAGCTCCTCCCCACATCCAGTTCGACAGATCGACCGGCGGACCCAGCATAGGCAATTCCTGGCGGTCGCTCAGGATCAGCGCATTGGAAGCAGCGCGGCGCATCGCCACCAGCTTCGCGCCGACATTGCGCAGCAATTCATTTTCGAGTTCTTCGCTCACCATGCCGTCGGGCGCCGCCAGCAGCGCCAGTGCGGCTTGGTCGGCCAGTTCGATCCGCGCCTCGAAATAGGAGATGCGGTAGCGCGCCATGGTGGGCAGGTAGATCAGAACCTCCGCCAGCATGACGAAGCCGATTGTCAGTACCAGCAGACGGCCAGACAGGCCGGCGAAGCTGTTTGTCGCCGGGCGCGAAAGCCGCTTCAGTGCCTTCTGCGATACCGCCTGATCCATACGAAATCTTACACCGGCCGCTAGCCAAAGCGGGCAAGAAACTGCACGAGGCGGCGGGCCAATGGGCTGAACAGCCAGGCCTTATAGAAATCCGCCGCTGTCCGCCTGCTGGCGTCGCCACGCGAGGGGTAGGGCACCAGCATGCCTTGAATGGCGCTCAGCCCCAGCCGCTTGCCGAAGACAAGGCTCCAGGGCTGCAGCAGATCGCCCGCTCCGGGGCCGACGATGGAGACGCCCAGTACGCGACCGGTGCGGCCGGCGATCACCTTGATCAGGCCTTCGGTCCGCGCCTCGGCCTGGGCGCGTTCGTTCAGGGCAAACGGAGAGCGCAGGATGGTGACCCGGCCATACCGCGCGCGGGCCTGATCTTCCAGCAGGCCGATGGAGGCCAGTTCCGGATCGCCATAAGTAACGCGCGGGACGGTCAGATGATTGGCACGGACCGGCAGGCGCAGGAGGGCATTCTTCAGCACGATCCCGGCATGATAGCCGGCCGCATGGGTGAACGGACTTAGACCCGTCACGTCGCCGATGGCGTAGATTTTCTTGTTGGCAGTTCTCAATCTGCCGTCGACGGTGATGCCGGTTCTGGTCACAAAGACGCCGGCCTTGTCGAGTGCAAGGTCCTCGACATTGGGCTGCCGTCCGGCGGCAATGAGAAGATGCGAACCGGCAATGCGATCTTCCGTTCCATCGCTGGAACGCAGAGTCAGCACTATGCCCGATACGGTCATCTCGGCGCGAATGATCTGCGTCTGCTCGCGGATGTCGACGCCTTCATCGCGCAGCGCGTTCAGCAGAAGCGTGGAGAGTTCGCGGTCCTCCTGGGCCAGGCAGCGCGCCTGTTCGACGATGGTGACCTTGGAGCCGAGACGGCGGAAGGCCTGGCCTAGTTCGATGGCGGTCGGCCCGCCGCCGATGACTAAGAGATGAACGGGACGTTCGGAAATGTCAAAGATCGTCTCATTAGTCAGATATGCAATATCGGCAAGGCCATTGATCATCGGAATTGCCGGGCGCGATCCGGTGGCGATCACAAAACGACGCGCCTTCACCATCGCGTCGCCAACCAGCAGAGTATCGGGATCCGCAAACCGGCCTTCGCCCTGCAGCACCTGCACGCCCAAAGCCGCGAAGCGCTCGATGGAATCCTGCGGCGCGATGGCGGCGACGGTGGTCTTCACATGCCGCATCACTGCAGCGAAGTCGATTTCCGGCTCATCGTAATTGATGCCCAGACGCGCGGCATGCCGCCAGGCCACGGTATGGCGGGCGGCGCTTACCAGCGCCTTGGAAGGGATGCAGCCGTAGTTCAGGCTCTCGCCGCCCATGCGGCCGCGCTCGACCAATACGGTCTTGGCGCCCATCAGCACGGCGCCCGCGGCGACGGCAAGCCCACCTGGCCCAGCACCGAGCACGGCAACGTCGCAATCGATCCGGTCAGCCATCCCGCTTCATCCCGTTGTTCACGTTTATGGCGTTCATGTCATTGGGCTGCCACGCCTGGCACCGCTTCAGTCATATGGGAAACAACGACAGCGATACCACGAGTGTCAAGGCAATCGGAATTTTTGATGCCGCGATCCCAGCCATCGCGATCCAGCCATCGCAATCGTGGCCCTGCAATTGTGACCTCAGCAATCGTAAATAGTGAACCGTTCTCCCCGTGACCAAACCGTCTTTCGCTGCGTCGACCTTTCGGGGGCGGCTGTTAAGGGGGAATCGAAAAGAAATGTCTAGGGCCTTGTTTTTGCCCCAATCCGGCAGCAAAGGGAGTAAATTGCCCGGGAGCGCGGCGGTCATACTCTGCACTCCCCTTATGCTTTTGCACCTTGACGACCGTTGACCCTCCAATGCCGGAGGAATTTTCGAGGCCCCTTCCATCATGCGCCGATTTTTCCTGCTCCTCCTGCCGCTGCTGTGGTTGGCGGCGAGCGCCACTGTCACCTCTGCCTGGGGGCAGGCCACGCCGCCGGCGGCGACCGATTGGAACGCGCCTCTCAATGCGGTGTCCCGCCAGCTCCGCGATCCGCGTATTTCCGGCGATGCCTTCGGCAAGCTTCGCGTCGAACTCGACCGCCTGAGAGTTGCCGCCACGGCCGAGCGCGACCAGTTCCGGCAGGCTGCGGCGGCAGGGCAGACGCAACTCGATGCGCTTGGTCCCGCACCGACGGCGGATCAGCCGCGGGAATCGGCTGGGGTGGCTGAATCGCGCCGGCAATTGTCTGCCCAGCAGCAGCGGCTGCAGGATGGCGTCAAGCAGGCTGAGCTTGCGCTCGCTCGCATTCTCGTCCTGCAGGATGAAGTCGCGCAGGCCGAGCATCAGCAGTTCGCCCGGCAACTGACCTATCGTGGCCAGTCGCCGTTCTCGCCATCCTTCTGGCAGAACGGCGTTGCCGATATCGAAGCGGCGGCAGACAGCATCACAGAAGCGCCGGCCATCTGGTGGGCAGCCGACGAGGGACGCCGGCCCGCCGTGGCCACCATGCTGCAGATGGGCATGATCGCCATTCTGGCAATCGTCCTGCTGGTGCCCGTGCAGCGCTGGCTGCGGCGCCGTTTCGGGATTGATGCCAGCATCGACGCGCCGTCGCCGGTGCGGCGCACCATTGGCGCATTCGTCGAATGGCTGAACTGGACGGCGATGCCTCTGGCGGTTCTCTGGGCCGTCTACGGTGTGCTGTGGGGCAATGGCTGGGTCATTGAGCTGATCGGCGGTTTCCTGACCGCTTTCGTACAGTCCGCCAGTCTGGCCTTGCTGGCTCTGGGGCTGACGCATGCAGCGCTGGCGCCGCGCAATCCGGCTTGGGCATTGGTTCCGCTGCCGCAGCCGCAGCGCGATCGCCTGCTGCGGCGGGTCACGGCGTTTGGCGCCGGCATCATCGTCATCGCGCTGGCCAGCGCGCCGACGCGCATGCCCGATTTCGGCTCGGCTGGCCGTGATATGGCGATTGCCGCTATTGCCGCCTTCCTCGTTCTCTTCAATCTCGCTTTTGCCGATCCGCGCCTGTGGCGCCCTCTGGCGGCGGGACATCGCCGTCTGTTGCCCATCGCCTTGGCAGTCTTTGCGCTCAACCTGATTGCGTTCGGCGCGATCCTGCTGGGGTATTACGGCTTCGCGCTGTTCCTGGCCTATGGCCTGCTGGCATCGGTGATCGCGGTTGCGGCTTATGCATTGGTGCGGATCGCCGCCCGGGATGCGCTGAACCAGCTTGCTGCCGCGCCGGAGGGCCAGTGGACGGCCTTGCGGCTTGGGCTCGGTTTGAGCGGACCGATGAGCACGACGATGCAGCTTCTGTTTGGCCTGCTCGCCGATGCCGTGCTGCTGTTGCTGCTGCTCGTCGCGCTGGCGCTTGCCTGGGGCGTCAGTACCAGCGCACTCGTCAGCTACATGCTGGAACTGTTCTACGGCGTCACTATCGGTCCGGTGACCATCTCGCTGGGAGAGATTCTGGCGGCGGTTGTCGTGATGGTGATCGGCATTGGCCTGACACGCTTCTTCAGCAATGGATTGAACGCACGCCTGGAGGTGCAGTCGGGTATCGATCCTGGCGTGCGCAATTCCATGGTCACCGGCCTGACCTATGCGGGCTATCTGCTGGCCGTGCTGGCCGCAGTGGCTGCGCTAGGCCTCGATCTTTCGAACCTTGCCATCATCGCCGGTGCGCTTTCGGTCGGTATCGGTTTCGGTCTGCAGAATATCGTCAATAATTTCGTCTCCGGCCTGATCCTGCTGATCGAGCGTCCGGTGAAAGTCGGCGACTGGGTAGTGATCGGCGACAAGGAAGGTTACGTGCGGCGCATCAATGTGCGCTCCACCGAGATCGAAACCTTTCCGCGCGCCTCGGTGATCATTCCAAATTCGGCGCTGATCTCCAGCCCGGTGATGAACTGGACACACCGCAACCGGCTGGGCCGGGTCGATATCAATATTGGACTGTCCTATGCGGCCGATGTCGAGAAGGCGAGTGCGGTGCTGCTGGATTGCCTCAAGCAGCATCCGGAAATCTTGAGCATGCCCGCGCCCGCGGTAGTGTTCCGCGATTTCGGCGCCGGCATGCTCACCTTCGCCCTGCGCGGCCATATCGCCAATGTCGAGCGGCGCATGGCGATTGAAAGTGAGTTGCGGACCGCCATTCACAAGGCATGCCGTGAGAACGGCGTTCCGCTTCCCTATGGTAGCCCGGCAGCGCCGACCGTCGTGCAGATCAAGGATCTCGACCGCATCGAGAAGCTGGTGAAAGACATTCTCGATGCGAAGGTGCCGAAGAAATCCTAGCAGCTTCAGTTTGGCCGTGGCAGATCGAAAAGCAGGATTTCGGCGCCGTCTGCGGTGGCGATCTCCAGCTTGCCTTCACCGACCAGGGCCGCGCCGGCCCGTGTCGGCACTTCGGTGCCGTTCAGCGTGACCTTGCCATCGGCTACCACGAGATAGGCGATCCGGTTGTCCCCAAGGTCGTAGCTGGTCGCCGCCGACTTCTCCAGCAGAGCGCCATATAGGGTGGCGTCCTGATGGATCAGCAGCGTAGCGGGATGCGCGGCGCGGATTTGCTCTTCGCCTGAAGCCAGCGGCACCAGGCGGTTGGCGCGGTCGCTCTTTGGGAACTGCGCCTGCTCCCAGCGCGGCTTGAGGCGCGCCTGGCGCGGCTCCACCCAGATCTGAAACAGATGCGTCAGTTCATCTTCGGCATTCCATTCCGAATGCATGATGCCGGTGCCCGCGCTCATCACCTGGACATCGCCGGCCGGCGTGCGGCCCTTGTTGCCCAGACTGTCCTCATGGCTGATCGCCCCGCGCCGGACATAGGTGATGATCTCCATGTCGCGATGGCCGTGCATCGGGAATCCTGATTGCGGCTGGATTTCGTCGTCATTCCAGACGCGCAGCGGACCGAAGCCGAAGCCCATCGGCGCAGCGACGCCGGAGAAATTGAAATGGAAGCGACTGTTCAGCCAGTCGATCTGCATGCGGCCAAGCCGGTCAAACGGGATCACATGGATCATGGCGGTTCTCCCAAAACCGCGGCGGCAGCACGCCGCCGCGGCCATGTCTAAAGGTTACGCCTTCAGCTTCGCAGCGATGCTGGTGGCATGGCGGCCCTGGAAGCGCGCCAGCTTCAGCTCGATCTCGCTGGGTTGACGGCTGCCATCGGCGCCGGCGATGGTGCCCGCGCCATAGGGCGAGCCGCCTTTGACTTCGCCGATCTGCGTCAGCTCGGGCGCGGAGTAAGGCAGGCCAACAATGACCATGCCATGGTGCAGCAGGGTGTTATGGAAGCTGGTGATGGTCGTCTCGTTGCCGCCGCCGGTCCCGGTGGAGGTGAAGACGCTGCCGACCTTGCCGATCAGCGCGCCCTTGACCCACAGACCGCCGGTCTGGTCGAGGAAGTTGCGCATCTGGCCGGTCATATTGCCGAAGCGGGTCGGGGTACCGAAGATGATCGCATCGTAGTCGCCCAGTTCGGCCGGGCTGGCGATCGGGGCGGATTGATCCCACTTGCCGCCAGCCTTCTTGAAGGCTTCCTCGGGCATGGTTTCGGGAACGCGCTTAATGGTCACCTCGGCGCCGGGCACTTCGCGGGCGCCGGCTGCGACCGCCTCGGCCATCTTTTCGATATGGCCGTACATCGAATGGTAAAGCACCAAAACCTTGGTCATCGTCGTCTCCCTGTAGGATTGGGGTGGTGGTTGGTACGGCTCGGAATGTAACTTTCTAGAAATCGGAAACAATATTATGTTTGGAACATGATCGTTTCCTGTAGAGAACAATAAGATGGATCATCTCGCCGATCTGGCGGTCTTCGCCCGGGTGGTTGAGGCCAACAGCTTCAGCGCTGCGGCTGCCTCCCTGCGGCTGTCGAAATCCGCCGTGTCCAAGCAGATCGCCCGGCTGGAAGAGCGGCTGGGCGCGCAACTGCTGCAACGGACTACGCGCAAGCTGACGCTAACCGAAACCGGCCGGATCGTCCTGGATCATGCGCAGCGTGTCCTGATCGAAGCCGAGGCGGCGGAGGCCGCCGTGCAGAACCTGCAGACTGCGCCGCGCGGCCAGCTTCGGGTCAATCTGCCGATGTCTTTCGGCCTGGCTTATGTGACGCCGCTGCTGCCCGAGCTGCTGTCGAAATATCCCGAGCTGCATATCGACCTGACGTTCAACGACCGCCGCGTCGATCTTCTGGAAGAAGATGTCGATGTTGCCATCCGCATCGGCGAACTGGCAGATTCAACCTTGACCGTGCGGCGCTTGGCGCCGGCGCGCTTTATTACCTGCGCTTCGGAGGCTTACCTGCGCAAAGCCGGCGTGCCGCTGAAGCCGAGTGACCTGCAGCAGCATGAATGCCTGATCTACAAATACCTGCCTGAGCCGTTCCTGTGGCGCTATGAAGGACCGGGCGGTCCTTGGTCGGTGAAAGTCTCGGGGCGGCTGCATGCCAATAACGGCGAAGCACTGCGCGATGCGGCAGTGGCCGGCCATGGCGTGGTGCGCTCGCCCAGTTTCATCGTCGGTCCGGACATTGCCGCCGGCCGGCTGGTGCCGATCCTGGAGGCTTACGAGCCAGCCAGCTTCGGCATCTACGCCGTCTATCCCGCGCAGCGCTACCTGACGCCAAAATTGCGAGCCTTCATCGACTTCCTGGTCGAGCGTTTCGGGCCGCGTCCGCCCTGGGAGTGTGTTCTGGTGGACACAGTCGAAAGGCAGCGGAACGAACCGGCCTGAAACCGGTTTACGCGCCTATGCCAGCTATGCTATCGAACGGGCGCGACAAGAGGACGCATCCAAATGAACCGCCTGTGGCGACATCGACGACCGCAAATGACTGCATCGCGAAAGCGATGCGTGGCGGCCGTTCGCGTGCGCTGAAGCAAAAGTCCTTGTCGGTTCTTCTCTCTTACGACAGACATCAGCTTCCAAGATGACCGCGAAGCGCCGGCCAACCGGACGGAAGGTTAAGGCTGCCCGTCCGCCTGCGGTTTCAGACCTCGTTCCTGGAAGCAAGCTGATGTTCCCCATCGTTCTCGAGCGGCCCGCGGATGCCGCCCATATCGACAACCTCCTGGATCTGACCTTCGGTTCCGAGCGGACCAAGAAGACGGTGTATCGCCTGCGCGAGGGTGTTGCGCATATCAAGTCGCTTGCCTTCGTGGTGCGCAACCCGGAAGGCGCAGTGCTTGGCTCGATCCGCTACTGGCCGGTGGTGATCGGCGAGAATGCCGTTTCCGCCATCATGCTGGGTCCGGTGGCCGTGCACCCCGATTATCAGGGACAGGGCATCGGCCGCGCGCTGATTCGTCACAGCCTCTACGCCGCCACGCGTCAGGGACACCGGATCTGCATCCTGGTCGGCGACAAGCCTTATTACGAGCCGTTCGGTTTTACTAATGCTGCCGATCGCGGGCTGGAAATGCCGGGCTGGGTGGAGCGCGAGCGGTTTCAGGCGATGGAGCTGATCCCCGGTGCGCTGAATGGCGTGACCGGCATGGTGGGGAAGGCCACGCGTCGGCGGCGCGCGGCGTAAAAGCCTAGCGGCTTTCACGGCGCCACATCAGCAGCATCAGGCCGAGCAACCCCGCCAGCACCGCAAGCGGCAGCGCCAGCGGCGTCAAGGTCAGGCCGGTGACGACATAATCGTTCTGACGATACAGGCCGATCCAGTTGCGGCCGGCGGCATCGCGGGCTGCGCGGCTGGTTGGCTTGTCTACCAGGCGAATGTCAGGCAGACCGTCGCGAAGCCAATGCACGCTGCCATGGCTGGCATCGGCCAGCGGCTTGAGGATAGCAGGCGTGGCGCGCGGATCGGCGAATTCGCGCGGGTTGATGGCGCCAACTGTTGCCACCGCTTCGCGCTCGCCGTCGCGTACGCGATAGATGCCGGGAATATCGGCTGGCAGCGCGCCGCCGGAGATGCCGTTGCCGCGCTCCTCCAACATGAGGCTGGTTTCGCTGCCATCCGGCTTGACGACGGTAACCGGCTCCCGGTGTTCGGTCAGGCTGCGCCTCTCGACTTCCAGGCGTCCTCCACGGGCATGGGCGCGCAGGGCCTCTTCTTCCAGATCGGGTTCCTTCATCAGCCAGTGCGACAGGCGGCGCAGGAGCTCGGCCTGCGGGCCGCCGCCTTCATAGCCGCGCGCCCAGAGCCAGATGTGATCGGAATAGATCTGCGCGATGCGGCCCTGGTCGACGCGATCCAGCACCAGCAGCGGTTCGCGATTGGGCGTTTCCAGCAAGGTATGGCCGCGCGGCTGCTCGACATTGATCACGCGGAACCAGCGGCTCCAGGTCGGCTTGCCATCGGGCCCGACGGAATCGGGCAGACCGGCTGTGACCGGATGCCGGCTGCCGGTCGCGCTCAGCATCGGCAGGAACGGTTCGGTCCGCACGGTGCCGGTGGGGCGGCCGGGAAAGATATCGGCCAGCGGCGTGCGATACAGGCTGAGCGGCGTCGCATAGGCCGGGCCCGACACCTCCAGCAACGCGCCGCCGCGGGCGACGTAGTTGGCGATGTTTTCGAAATACGAAGTCGGCAGGATGCCGCGCCGCCGATACCGGTCGAAGATGATCAGGTCGAAGTCGTTCAGCTTCAACTCGAACAATTCGCGGATCGGAAAGGCGATCAGTGACAATTCGCGGATTGGCGTGCCGTCCTGCTTATCCGGCGGCCGCAGGATGGTGAAATGCACGAGATCGACATTCGGATCGGCCTTCAAAAGATTGCGCCAGACCCGCTCGCCGGCATGGGCTTCGCCGGTCACCAGCAGCACGCGCAGACGGTCACGCACGCCGTTGACCGACAGTGCCACCTGATTGTTATGCGGCGTAAGCTCGCCCTCGACCGGCGCGACTTCGAATTCCAGCAGGCTTTGGCCAGCGCGAGAAAGGCGGAAAGGCACGGTGACGTCACGGCCGACCGGCACCGATAGGGTCTGTTCGCCTGCATCCTCCTGGCGGAAATGCAACTGCGCCATCTCGTTCGGTGCTGCGCCGCTGTCATCGACGCGCAGCGTGACGGTGAGATCCTGATTGATCATGCCGAAGGTCGGCGCATTGCGCACGACCAGTCGGCGATCACGCTCATCCGGCCGGCCCGTGAGCAGAACATGCACCGGCGCGGCAGTCACGTCCTGGGCCGCGGTAATCTCCGGCATGTCGTGGACCTGGCCGTCGGTGACCAGAATGCTGCCGGCCAGGCGATGCCGCGGCAGATCGCTCAAGGCCAGGGTGAGGGCGGAGAATAGCCTTGTGCCTTCGTTGCGTTCGGCGGTTTCCGTGCCGGATTTGCCGGCGCGTACGATGCGCACTTCCAGATTTTCGATTTCCCCCAGCTTCTGGCGCAAGGCAGCCTCGGCTTCGTCGGCCTGACGCTGACGGTCGCCGATGCCCTGGCTCGGGCTTTCGTCGATGACGGCGACGGCGATATCCGGCAGGCCCGAGCGTTCTTCCCGGCGCGCGACCGGATTGGCGAGCGCGGCAATCGCCAATAGGGCCGCGCAGCAGCGCAGCAGCGTGCCGCGCGCGCGGCGCCACAGGCCATAGACCGTCAGCAGCAGAACAATGGCCGCGCAGACCGCGAGGAACGGCCATGGCATCAGCGGGGAAAAATCGAGAGTGTATGCGCTGCTCACGATCCGCTCCTACTGCCCCAGGCGCTCCAGGAGGGCTGGAACATGCACCTGATCGGCCTTGTAGTTGCCGGTCAGAGTGTACATCAGCAGGTTAACCCCGAAGCGATAGGCGAATTCGCGCTGGCGTGGATTGTTGGGGAAGGTCGCCGCCATCGGACGGCCCATGGAATCCATTGCCCAGGCGGCGGCCCAGTCATGGCTGCCGATGACGATGGAGGTTACGCCATCCTTGTCGCCGCCGGGATTGCGCTCGACCCAAACCGGCCCGCCGGTATAGCGGCCGGGAAAGTCCTGCAGAAGGTAGAAGGCCTTGGTCAGCACATGGTCTTCCGGCACGATCATCAGCGGCGGAATGTCGAGCTTGGCCAGCATCTGGCGTAGCTTCTCGTTGTTTGGGCTGGCCGCCGTGCCGCTGAAGCCCGAGGATTGATCGCGTGTATCGAACAGGATCATGCCGCCGGTTTTCATGAACTGATCGAGCCGCCGCAAAGCCGCATCCGACAATTGCGGCTGGCTTGGCGTGATCGGCCAGTAGAGAAACGGCAGCAGGGAGATGTCGTCGGTTTCCAGATTGACGCCCAGTGGCTCGGTCGCCTCGATGGAAGTGCGGCGATACAGGATCTCGGTCAGGCCCATCAATCCGGCGCGGCTCATCTGATCGACATCGGCCTGCCCGGTGACGACAAAAGCAAGCCGCAGATCGAGCGAGGCACGCAGGGCGAAGTCATCGCTGGCGGAAACCGCGCCGCGGTTCTGTTGTGCCTGGGCCTGCGCGGCATCAGCGCCGGCGACAGCCACCAGCAGCAGGATCGCGGCGGAGGCCGTCCTTGGTCGCGGCAGCAGGCCGCGCAGGCCCAGCCCGATCAGCCAATCGGCAATCAGCAGCAGCAGAGCCGCGCTGAGCAGCCAGGAAAGCAAGCGGATTTCCCGCGAGGTCTGGTCCAGCGTCACAACGGTGGCAGCGGACGGCCAGTTGTCGATCGGGCGCAGCACCAGACTGACATTGGTGGTATTGAAGGCGCGGCGGCTGTCGAGCCGTCCATACCATCCCGGTGGATGGCGCGGTCCGGGCGTGAGGTTCTCGATACCGCGCGCGGGCAAAGGCTGCACCGCAGAGCCGGGCTCGACAGAGCGGCCAAAGCCGTCCAGCACGGTCAGCGGGGGCAACGGCGCTTCGGCATTTTCGCCATTCGCTGCAACGCCCTGGGACAAATCGACCACCTTGCGCAGCATCTCGACATAGAAACCGCTCAGCGCGAGATCGGACCACAAGGTATTGGCGGTGGTATGCACCAGGATGAGCCACCCCTTGCCGCGGCGCTCGGCCGTCACCAAGGGCGTGCCGTCTTCCAGCCGCAGCCAGGTCTTCTCACCAAGCTGCGCTTCTGGCTCGGCCAGAACCTGGCGTGTTACGGTGATCTCGTTGCCGCCGGAGAGGCCGAAGAAGGGACTGGTCTCAGGGATTTCGCCAAGCCGCTGCGGCTGCGACCATGACAGCGCGCCGCCCAATTGACGCGAACCCTGCCGCAGTTTCACCGGCAGCAGGCTGTCGTTCGCTTCGGCCATGCGCGGACCCGCAAAGCGCAGCAGCACACCGCCCTGATCGATCCAGTCCTGCAGACGCGTCTCGTCGCCGGCGACCACCTGGGCGACATCGGCCATGATGATTACGGCGATCTCGCGCTCCAGTAATTCGGCGATGCGGCCCTCGCGCAGTTCCGCGTAAGGGCCAAGAGCGCGTTCGAGATAGAACAGGTCGCCCAGCAGCGGCTGGCGCGTTTCGAGCGCGCCACCGGAGACAAGACCAACCGGCCGCCGTCGCCAGCGGTCATCAAGCAGATACACGCCGCCCGCGCTCGGCTGCTCTTCGATCTCCAGCCGCGAAAGCTGGTTGCGGATCTCGCCGGGCAGATCGAGCTTGACCGATCCGGTCGGCGATCCGGCGGGAATGACGATCGGCTCGCGCGCCAGCACGCGGCCCTGATCGGTGACCGCGCGCAAGGTCAGCCGCCGCTCGCCGTCGCCATTCTCCGCCCGGCGCACTGTGATGGTGTCGCCCTGGCGTTCGGTGACGGGCGGCAGCAGGGCGACTGGGCCATCCTGGGGATCGGTATTCACCACCTGCAAGCTGCCCTGACGCAGCAGCCATTCGGCCAGCGTATAGGCTGCCTCGCCGCTTTCATCGTCACGCAGGCCGTCGGCCAGCCACAGCACTTCGGCCTCACCGGGCAACTGGGCCTGGATCAGGCTTTGCAGCAGGGCGGTGCGATCGGCCATCCAGGCTTTCGGCTGCAAGGCTGCGACGATGGGGCGCAACTCCGCAGCCGGCATCATCCGGCTGATCTGCGTCATGTCGTTGCCGTTCGGCGCGGTCGTAACCAGGATCGTCGGGCGGCCTTCGCGTTCGGCGCGTTCCAGGATGCTGTCGGCATGCGCAAGGCGGTCGCGCCAGCGCGGCGTCGCCGTCCAGCCATCGTCTACCACCAGAATCAGCGGTCCTTCGCTGCGCTGTGTCGCCTGCGGATTCAGCACCGGCTCGGCCAACGCGATAATCGCCAAAGCGGCAATCAGCATGCGCAGAATCAGAAGCCACAGTGGCGTATGAGCGGGCGTTTCCTCTTTGGGCCGCAGCATCAGCAGAAGACGCAGCGGCGGGAAGGAGACCTGCTTGGGTGTCGGCGGCGTGATGCGAAGCAGCCACCACAGCACGGGCAGCGTCGCGAGGGCGGCAAGGGCCCAGGGCGTGGCGAAAGCAAGCGCGCCGAGCGAAAGCATGGCCTATCTCGCTGCCGCGCCCGCCGTCAGGCCGCGTTCGCCCTGCATCGCGTGATAGAGCGCCAGCAAGGCGGTTTGCGGTGGACGATCCGTGCGATGCTTGATGTAGCGCCAGCCCAGCCGCCGGCAGACTTCGGCCAGTTCCTGCTGATGCGCGGCGAACAGCGCGCGCCAGTCGCTAGCCAGGCTTTCGGCGCGCGGCGCCAGCAATGGATTTTCGCCTTCCAGACCGAGGAAACGCGTGCGGCCCTTATAGGGGAAATCCTCTTCGGCCGGATCGATGATGCGCAGCACGGCGCCTTTCACTCCCATGTCGGCAATCGCACGCAGGCGCACGGCGATTTCGGGGATCGGATAGAGGAAGTCGCCGACCAGAACCACCTGCGCATAGCGCGGCAGCGGCTGGACCGGCGGAAGGCTGGCTTCGGCCGCGTCGAAGCGGGTGCGCAAAAGCCGTTCGGCGAAGCGTTCCAGCACGAGGCGGCCTGCAGCCGGCCGTTCCGGACTGCCCAGCAGCGCGACTCTTTCGCCACCGCGCAGAAGCAGGCTGGCCATGGCCAACAGAAGAAGATCGGCGCGCTCGTCCTTCTGTTCCATTCCGAGCGGCGATTTCCACCGCATCGAAGGCGAGGGATCGCGCCACAGCCAGACGCTTTCTGCGGCTTCCCATTCATTTTCGCGCACGAAGGGATGAACGCGCTTGGCGGTCTGACGCCAGTCGATGCGGGTAATCGGGTCGCCAGGGCTGTATTGACGGAACTGCCAGAACGCATCGCCTGCGCCGACACGGCGGCGGCCATGGACGCCTTGTTCGATGGTGGCGGCGACACGCTCGGCAGCAACCAGCAGCGGCGGAAGGAATGCGGCAAAATGTTCGGCGCGCTGGCGCCGGGCATTCGCAAGAGTGGTGGCCGCTGCGGCCTCGCTCATTGTAATGGTTCGGTCAGACGGCCGATGACGTCGGCCACCGTCACGCCTTCAGCCCGTGCGGCAAAGGTCAGCGCCATGCGATGCTGCAGAACCGGACCAGCCAGGGCCAGCACATCCTCGATCGAAGGCGCCAGGCGGCCCTGCAGCAGCGCGCGGGCGCGCACTGCCAGCATCAGCGCCTGACTGGCGCGCGGCCCCGGACCCCAGGCAACCTGCTCGCGCAGGCCTTCTATGGTGGATTCCTCAGGGCGGCCGGCACGGACGAGGTTGAGGATCGCTTCGACAACGCTTTCGCCCACCGGGATGCGGCGCACCAGGCGCTGCGCCGCCATCAGCTCAGCAGCCGAAAGCACCGTCGGCACCGCTTCCTCGGCCGCGCCGGTGGTGGCAAACAGCATGCGCCGCTCGGCTTCGCGGTCAGGATAACGGATGTCGATCTGCAGCAGGAAACGATCAAGCTGCGCTTCCGGCAACGGATACGTGCCTTCCTGCTCCAGCGGGTTCTGCGTCGCCAGCACATGGAAGGGCGCCGGCAAGTCGTAACGGTGGCCACCAACCGATACTTGACGCTCCTGCATCGCCTGCAGCAGCGCGGATTGCGTGCGCGGGCTGGCGCGGTTGATTTCGTCGGCCATCAGAAGCTGGCAGAAGACCGGTCCCTGGATGAACCGGAATGAGCGCCGGCCGGCCTCGCTTTCCTCCAGCACTTCCGAGCCGAGAATGTCAGGCGGCATCAGGTCTGGAGTGAACTGCACGCGACGGGCGTCCAGACCCAGGACTTTTGCCAGGGTCTCGACCAGCTTGGTCTTGGCCAAACCCGGCACGCCGACCAGCAGGGCATGTCCCCCCGCCAGCAGCGTGATCAGGGTTTCCTCGACAACCTCGCCCTGACCGAAGATGACACGCTGAACGGCGTCGCGGGCGGCACCGAGCCGGCCGCCGATCCGCTCGATCTCGGGGAGGATATGTTCGGCGGTATCGCTCAAATTGTGCATGCGGAGCAGTATATAGTAGAAGAGTAACGAAAGCACAGATCTCACATATGTCCGCGTCCGCCCCTAACCCCCCAAGTCTCCAAGAAGTGATTGCCCGGTTTGGCGGCAGCGCCGAGGAAATGCTGCGCAAGAAACCGCCGGTCGATTCCTGGAATCCGCCGTTTTGTGGAGAAATCGACATGAGGATCGCCCGGGACGGCTCATGGCATTACATGGGGTCGCCCATTGCCCGCCCGGCGATGGTGAAGCTGTTTGCCAGCACCCTGCGGCGGGAGCCGGACGGCAGCTATGTCCTCGTCACGCCGGTGGAGAAATGCGGTATCCGAGTCGACGATGCGCCTTTCGTCGCCGTGGAGATGACGGAAACCGGCGAAGGCGATGCGCGCATGATCGCCTTCCGCACCAATGTCGACGACGTCGTGCCGCTGGATGCCGAGCATCCGCTGCGGGTAGAGGTCGATCCTGAAACCGGCGAGCCGTCGCCCTACATCCGCGTGCGCGGTGGGCTGGAAGCGCTGCTCGCGCGCTCAGTCTTCTATCAGCTGGTCGAGATGGCGCAGGAAAGAGAGCACGCTGGCCGGCGGGTGCTGGGCGTGCAAAGCGCAGGCCAGTTCTTTCCGCTCGGAGACGCGACATGAGCGGCGTGACATCGACGATTGTTGCAGCAACGCCGACGCTGGATGAATTGCGTCGGCGTCTGCAGCCGGTGCCGCCGCTTTCGGCGATTCCGCGCGAATACGGCGCCGTGGCCAAGGGCGATTTCCAGCTCAATCCCCATTTCAGGCCGACGCGTTCGGGCCTGCTGGTGCCCGCGGCCGTTCTGGTGCCGGTGGTCGGTTATGAGGGGGGCGAGCGCGTGATCCTGACCAAGCGCACGGCGCACCTTTCCAATCATGCCGGCCAGATCAGCTTTCCCGGCGGGCGGATCGATCCGGAAGATCCGGACGTCATCGCCACCGCCTTGCGCGAGACCGAGGAGGAGATCGGGTTGGACCGGTCGCACGTCAGCGTACTGGGTGCGCTGGACCCCTATATGACCGGAACAGGCTTCGTCGTGGTGCCGGTGGTCGGCTTGGTGCGGCCGGGTTTCACCCTGATCCCGCAGCAGCACGAAGTGGAAGAGGTTTTCGAGGTGCCGTTCGAGTTCCTGATGGATCGTCGCAACCATCAGCGCCATAAAGGGGTGTTCAATGGCGTCGAGCGGCATTGGTGGGCGATGCCATACAACGACAAATACATCTGGGGGGCGACGGCGGGGATGTTGCGGAACCTGCACGATCTGCTGCACGGCGACCTGACGCATGGAAAGACGGTGCAATCATGAGCAGGGTGCTTGTCCATCTCCTGCCGTTTCTGGCGCCGTTCCTGCTCTATGGCCTATACATCTGGCATGTGAAGCGCAGCGGCAAGGATGGGCCGGAGGCGACTCCATGGTTCTGGCTGGCGGCCATCGGGCTGATTTTCGTCATCCTCAGCTTCATCGTCTGGGGCCTGTTCATGGAAGAAAAGATCGGCGATTACGTGCCGGCGCGGCTGGAGAATGGCCGCATCGTGCCGGGGCGGATCGCGCAATGAACGGCATTGCTGGGTAATGGATAGCCTGCCGGAGCGGCTCGCACCGCCGAACTGGATGACGGCGCCGCCGACCCGCAGCGTGCTGCAGGCGCTCAGCGCAGGCGGCGCGGTGGTGCGGTTCGTCGGAGGCTGCGTGCGGGATGCGCTGCTCGGGCTGCGGCCCGATGATGTCGACATCGCGACGCCGGAGACGCCTGATCAGGTGATTCGGCGGCTGGAGAAAGCGAAGCTGAAAGCCGTGCCGACCGGCATCGACCATGGTACGGTCACCGCGGTGCTGCCGCCGGCGACATTCCAGATCACCACGCTGCGCCGGGACGTCGTCACCGATGGCCGTCATGCCGTCGTCTGCTTCGGCACGGACTGGGCCGAAGACGCCAAGCGGCGGGATTTCACCATCAACGCGCTTTACGCCGATCCGGATGGCCGATTGCATGACTTCACCAATGGCCGTGCCGACCTGGCGGCCGGAATCGTTCGTTTCATAGGCGATCCGGCGCAGCGGGTGGCGGAGGATTACCTGCGAGTGCTGCGCTTTTTCCGCTTCCATGCGCGCTTCGGCAAGGGAGCACCGCACGACGCATCGCTTCGCGCCTGCGCGGCCGCCGCCGACAGGCTGGATCGTCTGTCCGGCGAGCGGGTGCGCGATGAGCTGCTGAAGATTCTGGCGCTGCCCAATGCCACCGAGGCGCTAGCGCTGATGGAGCGAACCGGTGTGTTGCGTGCCTTGCTGCCGCAGGCCCGCTTCGATTTTGAACGCTTCGGCCGTTTGACGAATCTGCAGGTGCTGCTGACGGAGCAGATCGGCCTTGAGCCGGAAGTCTGGCCGCGTCTCGCGATCCTTTTCTTGGACGATGCCAGCGAGGAGAAGGGGGCACTGGTGGCCGAGCGGCTGAAGCTGTCGAACGCGCAGCGGCTGCGCGTCGAAGGTCTGCTGGCGCCGCGGCTGTTTCCGCGCGAGGCGCTGCTGGATCGGGCGGCGTTCGGTCAGGCGCTCTATCGCCATGGCGTCGAGCGCTGTCGCGACCACGCGTTGCTGGCGGCAGTGGACGATCCGGATCTGAAATCCGCCATGCTGGAGCGCGCAAAAGACAGCGCGGCCTGGCAGCGGCCGGTTTTCCCGCTGCGGGGCGCCGATGTCCTGGCGCTGGGCTTCGCGCCCGGGCCCACCGTGAGCGCGCTGCTGAACGAACTGGAGAAATGGTGGGCCGATAACGGCTTCATGCCCGACCGGGAAGCATGCCTTACCCGCTTGCGCGAACGGGTGCGCACCAGCAGTCAGCCTTGAACAAGCGCTGGCCTGCTATACTGCCGATCGGAAATATTTGAATTTATTTGGATTTTGCCGAGGTGGCGGGGTGGGGCGGCGCTGGCCGATGGAATGAGCTAACCCCAGAAAGAACTCGAGCTCCACGTCGGCGCCGCAAACCCGGCCGTCGATGTGGAGCTCGAGACCAAACTAAAACGCTAGTACTTACTTCTTGGCAGCCTTCTTCTTGGCAACCTTCTTCTTGGCCTTCGGGGCCTTGGCCTTCACGGCCTTCTTAGCCTTCACGGCCTTCTTAGCCTTCACGGCCTTCTTAGCCACCTTCTTCTTAGTGGCCTTCTTCTTCGCAGCAGCCATGTTCTCCTCCATGGATTAAATGCGGTTCACACCGCAACGAAGTTTCGAGAAATGTTTCTCGAACAAGCGTATCTCTAGCACAACGTTGCGACATTAACCACTAAATCTTGCGTAGTGCTAAAAAATTCTTAAAACCGTGTCCTTTTTGCAGCGGTGCGTGGGGTATCCGGCGAACGAATAAGCATCGCCAAAGTAAAACGCGCGCGATGACTTCACGAAATCATGACATCAAAAAAAGCCGCATGAATTGCGGCTTTTTTTGATCATGGCCATTTCACCGAAGGCGGCATCGACATGAGGATCGCTTCGGTGTTGCCGCCCGTTTTCAGGCCGAACATCGTGCCGCGATCGTAGAGCAAATTGAACTCGACATAGCGCCCGCGACGGACCAGCTGGTGCTCTCTTTCGGCCTCCGACCACGAATCATTGAGGTGCCGGCGCACGATTTTTGGGTACGATTCGAGGAACGATTCGCCGACCGCTTTGGTGAAAGCGAAGTCGCGTTCCCAGTCGCCGCTATCGAGGTTGTCGAAGAAGATTCCGCCGACGCCGCGCGGCTCGTTCCGATGCGGCAGAAAGAAATAGTCGTCGCACCATTTCTTGAATCGCGGGTAGTAGTCGGGATCGAAGCGGTCGCAGGCTTCCTTCAGCGCCGCGTGAAAACTTTCCGTATCGGCAGCATCGGGAACCATGGGGGTAAGGTCGGCGCCGCCGCCGAACCAGGCCTTGGAGGTGACGAGAAAGCGCGTGTTCATGTGCACGGCGGGCACTTTCGGCGACTGCATATGCGCGACCAGAGAGATGCCGGAGGCCCAGAAGCGTCCGTCTTCCGCAGCGCCTGGGATCTGCTTGCGAAATTCGGGAGAGAATTCTCCATGCACGGTGGAGACGTTCACCCCGACCTTCTCGAAGACGCGGCCGCGCATCACGCTCATCACGCCGCCGCCGCCGCCCGGCCGTTCCCAAGCCGTGCGCACGAACCGTCCGGGCGGGCGGTCACTGAGCTGGCCGCGCAGTTCATCCTCGAGCTGTTCAAAGGCGGTGCAGATCCGGTCGCGCAGATTTTCGAACCAGGACCGCGCGCGTTGCTGACGTTGGGTGATCGTGGCGTCGGTCATGGCAAACACTCCTTATTATTATGGACGCGATAATGACGGGTGCGGTTCGCGGCGCGGGAAGGCCTGCAATTGCCGCAGTCCTTCTCCCAGCACCATAGCAGCGGCGGTCGCGACATTGATCGAGCGAAGGCCGGATTTGATCGGAATCAATAAACGTGCATCGGCGGCAGCATGCACATGCTCGGGCACGCCTTTGCTTTCGCGACCCAGCAGGATGATGTCGTCTGCCGCAAATTGGAAATCGGTGTAGGGGATTGCCGCCTTGGTGGTCATCAGCACCAGCCGGCCCGCCGGCTTCTCGCGCTGGAAGGCTTCCCAGCTGTCGTGGCGACAGATCTCCGCATGTTCCAGATAGTCCATCGCGCTGCGGCGGATGGCCTGGACCGAAAAGGGGAAGCCGCAGGGCTCGATGACATGCACCGGCGTCTCCAGGCAGGCCCCGAGACGGAGAATCGTCCCCAGATTCGGGGGTATGTCTGGCTCGAATAGGGCGATCCGCATTCGGTTCTTCGGGGTCAGGGACGGGACAGGGTTTTTTGGCGGTTTATCGAGGAGATTCCAACCGCAAGACCCCTGCGGCAACCTGTCGCATGCTTCCGGCTAAGTGCTGGACTTCGCCAACATATAGTGAGAAATATCCCCTCTCGTTTCCAGGACCTTTTCACTCTTCGAGGGAGCTATGGCAGGGACAGCGACCCAAAAGGCCGGCACGGCCGAGCCGACCCGTCGCGACTTTATTGTCGTCGCGGCCGGTGCGTTCGGTGCGGTGGGGGCGGCGGCAGCTTTGTGGCCGTTCATCGATCAAATGAATCCGTCGGCGGATGTTCTGGCACTGTCCAGCACCGAAGTTGATCTCAGTCAAATCGCAGCCGGCCAGAGCGTGACTATTCTATGGCGGGGTAAACCGGTCTTCGTGCGCCATCGCACCGAGGCCGAGATCGAGCAGGCCCGCAAGGACGACAACGCCGATCTGCCGGATCCGCAAAAGGATGAGGCCCGCGTCCAGAAGCCGGAATGGCTGGTGATGATGGGCGTCTGCACCCATCTGGGCTGCGTGCCGTTGGGTCAGAAGGGCGATTACGGCGGGTGGTTCTGCCCGTGCCACGGTTCGCACTACGACACGTCCGGCCGTATCCGTAAGGGCCCGGCGCCGGCCAACCTGCCGGTGCCCGAATACACCTTCCTGACCGACACCCGCATCCGCATCGGCTAAGGACCCCATACCGATGGCTGACAATAATTCCGGCTTCTATGCCAACCCGGTCGTCAAGTGGATCGAGTACCGCTTGCCGATCTTCTCCACGATCGACCATGTCGTCGGCACCCAGTATCCGGCGCCGAAAAACCTGAACTACTGGTGGAACTTCGGTTCGCTGGCCGGCTTGGTTCTGGTGATGCAGATCCTCACCGGCATCGTGCTGGTGATGCATTACACGCCGCATACCCTGCTGGCCTTCGACTCCGTCGAGCACATCATGCGCGACGTGAATTACGGCTGGCTGCTGCGCTACATGCACGCCAACGGCGCCTCGATGTTCTTCATCGTGGTCTACATCCATATCTTCCGCGGCCTCTACTACGGATCGTACAAGGCGCCGCGTGAGTTGCTGTGGTTCCTCGGCATCATCATCTTCCTGCTGATGATGGCGACGGCGTTCATGGGCTACGTGCTTCCCTGGGGCCAGATGAGCTTCTGGGGCGCCACCGTGATCACCAATCTGTTCTCGGCCATTCCGGTGGTCGGTGAACCGATCGTGACCTGGCTGTGGGGTGGCTTCTCGGTCGATAATCCGACACTGAACCGCTTCTTCTCGCTACACTACCTGCTGCCGTTCGTGATCGTCGGCGTGGTGGTCCTGCACATTCTGGCACTGCACCAGCATGGTTCGAACAACCCGCTGGGCATCGATACCAAGGGCCCGCAGGACAAGATCCCGTTCCATCCGTACTACACGATCAAGGATGCGTTCGGTGTGGGTGTGTTCCTGATCTTCTTCGCCTACTGGCTGTTCTATAACCCGAACTATCTGGGCCATCCGGACAACTACATACCGGCCAACCCGATGGTGACGCCGGAGCATATCGTGCCGGAATGGTACTTCCTGCCGTTCTACGCGATCCTGCGTTCGGTCCCGGATAAGCTGGGCGGCGTGCTCCTGATGTTCGGCGCGATACTGATCCTGTTCCTGCTGCCTTGGCTGGATACCAGCAAGGTGCGGTCGGCGAAGTTCCGCCCGATCTACAAGCAGCTCTTCTGGGTCTTCGTTCTGGCCTGCATCGGCCTGACCTATGCCGGCGGCCAGCCGCCGGAGGGGCTGGCGCTGATCATCGGCCGCGTCTGCACGATTTATTACTTCCTGCATTTCCTGGTGCTGCTGCCGCTGGTTGGCTGGTTCGAGAAGCCGCTGAAGCTGCCCGCTTCGATCAGCGAGGCGGTGCTCAAAGGCGACGTCCAGCCCGGTTCGGCTGGAAGCAAGGCGTAAGGTGGGGGATCAGAGAATGACCAGCAAAACCCTGCGTGTGGTCCTCACCGCACTGACGTTCGGCCTGGCGGCTCCGGCCTTTGCGGCCGGAGGCGGCAGCGCCCCGGCGGCGCAGAACTGGAGCTTCAATGGCCCGTTCGGCACCTTCGACCGGGGTGAGCTGCAGCGCGGCTATCAGGTCTACAAGGAAGTCTGTGCCTCGTGCCATGCCATGAAATACGTGGCGTTCCGCAATCTGCGGGACATCGGTTTCTCGGAAGCCGAGGTGAAGGCGCTGGCGGCGACCTTCGAGGTCACTGACGGCCCGAACGACGACGGCGAGATGTTCCAGCGTCCGGCTCTGCCGTCCGACAAGTTCCCGTCGCCCTTCCCGAACGAGAAGGCGGCGCGTGCGGCCAACGGCGGTGCTTATCCGCCGGATCTGTCGCTCATCGCCAAGGCGCGGATGCACGGCCCGGATTATCTCTACGCCCTGCTGACCGGCTATAAGGATGCGCCGAACGGCTTCACGGTGGGCGAAGGCCTCCATTACAACGAGGCTTTCCCGGGTCATCAGATCGCGATGCCCAAGCCGCTGAACGAAGACCAGGTGACCTATGCCGACGGCACCAAGGCCACGGTCGAGCAGATGTCGCGCGACGTTTCCGCCTTCCTGATGTGGGCCGCCGAGCCCAAGCTGGAAGAGCGCAAGCGGATGGGCCTGAAGGTCATGATCTTCCTGGTCATCCTGACCGGCCTGTTCTTCGCCGCGAAGAAGCGCATCTGGCGCGACGTGCACTAAGCGCGCGGTAGCACGAACATCAAAGGCCGCCAGAAATGGCGGCCTTTTTTGTTGCGCCGCGGCAGGCGGTTTGCTTAAGTCGCGCGGCATTTCAGGCCGATTCCGACGGGTACAGACATGGCGGCAAAGGTGAAGAAGAAGGCGGCTAAACCGGCGTCCAAGCGCCCGGCGTCCAGACGCACTGTGTCCAATCGGCCAGTTGCAAAGCCGAAGGCCAAGGTGGCGGCCAGCCGCAAGCCCAAGATGGTGACGCCCGCAGCAAGCACGGCGCGCACAGCCCGCCAATCCGTCGCCGGCAAGGCCAAGGCTGCCGCCATTCCAAAGCCGCATATCGCTAGGCCGGGCGATCCGGTCCGCATCGGTGTGCTGGGCGGTAGCGGTATCTACGGCATGGCGGGCCTGCAGAATACCAAGTGGCGGAAAGTCTCGACGCCCTGGGGCGATCCCTCCGACGAACTGCTGTTCGGCAGCCTGGATGGTGTGGAGCTGGTCTTCCTGCCGCGCCATGGTCGGGGCCATCGACATTCGCCCTCGGAAGTGAATTACCGCGCCAATATCGATGCCCTGAAGCGGGTCGGTTGCCAGGACGTGATATCGGTCTCGGCCTGCGGCTCCTTCAAGGAGGAACTGGCGCCGGGCACCTTCGTCATCGTCGATCAGTTCATCGACCGCACCTTCATGCGGCAGAAAAGCTTCTTCGGCACCGGGCTGGTGGCGCATGTCTCGGCCGCGCATCCGGTTTGCCATCGCCTTGGCGATGCCCTGGAGAAAGCCGCCAAGGATGCCGGCATCACGGTGCAGCGCGGCGGAACCTATCTGTGTATGGAAGGGCCGCAATTCTCCACCCAGGCGGAAAGCTTCCTGTATAAGAGCTGGGGCTGCGACGTCATCGGCATGACCAACGCGCCGGAAGCCAAGCTGGCGCGCGAGGCCGAGCTTTGCTACGCCTCTGTGGCGATGGTCACCGATTACGATTGCTGGCATCCCGACCATGACCATGTTGATGTCGCTGCCGTCGTGAAGGTGCTGCTGGAGAATGCCGAGAAGGGGCAGAACCTGGTAGCCAAGGCTGTGCCTCATCTGAAGCATCGCCCGGAGGATTGCCCGCAGGGATGCAATCACGCGCTCGATACGGCCCTGATCACGGCGCCGGAGAAGCGCGATCCGCAATTGATCAAGAAACTCGACGCGGTCGCCGGCCGTGTGTTGAAGGCCTGAGACAGAAGGAAGACCAGCCGCTATGCAGGGCATCAAGGACAAGATCCGTACCATCCCGGATTATCCGAAGCCGGGGATCATGTTCCGCGACATCACGACGCTACTCCAGGACGCCCGCGGATTCCGCAAGACTGTGGACGAGATGGTGCAGCCCTTTGCCGGCACGCGGATCGACAAGGTTGTCGGCATCGAGGCGCGTGGCTTCATCTTGGGCGGCGCCATCGCGCATCAGCTCTCCATCGGCTTCGTGCCGGTGCGCAAGCGCGGCAAGCTGCCCTACAAGACCCTGCAGCAGGAATATCAGCTCGAATACGGCACCGACGCGATGGAGGTGCATATCGATGCAATCCAGCCGGGCGAGAACGTGCTGGTGGTCGACGATCTGATTGCGACCGGCGGCACCGCCGAAGCGGCCGTGAAGCTGATCCGCGCCCATAAGGGGGTCGTTGTCGGCTGCTCCTTTATCATCGACCTGCCGGAACTGGGTGGCCGCAAGCGGCTGGAGGATCTGGGCGTCAAGGTTCTGGCCCTTTGCGAGTTCGAAGGCCACTGATACCCTAAGCCGCAGGAGGAGCAATCCTGTGGCGCATCACATCATCGGTCTTGATCACACGGTGCTCGCCGCTTCCGATCTGGAAGCGGCGCGCGAGACGTATCGCAAGCTTGGCTTCACGCTGACCCCGCGCGGCCGCCATATCGGCTGGGCGACGGGCAATTACTGCATCATGTTCCCGCGCAACTATCTTGAGCTGCTTGGCATTGCCGAGCCGGGCGGGTTCACGGCGGGTCTCGAAGAGGCAATCAAGGACCGCGGCGAGGGCGTGCACAAGCTGGTCCTGGGCACGGACGACGCCGAAGCAGCGCGCAAGTCATTGGCGGGCGATCAGCTTTCACCTTCCGAAGTGCAAAGCCTCAAGCGCGCTCTGGAACTGCCCGAAGGGACGGTGATGCCCGCTTTTTCGCTGGTGCATCTGCCGCCCGAAACCACGCCGCAGACATCGATGTTCCTGTGCCAGCATCTGACGCCGGAATTGCTGCGCCGGCCGGAATGGCTGGTGCATCCGAACGGCGCTGAGCATCTCGCCGGCGTGGTGGTCGTTACCGACGATCCGCCGGCGCTGGAACTGACTTACGAGCGGCTGCTGGGTGCGGGCAGCGCCGTCCGCACCGATCGCATGATCGCGGCCCGCATCGGTGGTGAGACGATCCTGTTCGTCACGCCGGACGACCTTGCCACGCTATTCCCTGATCTCGATCATGCGCCGCGCCCGACACCCTATGTCGCCGGGATGCGTTTCCGCGTGCATAACCCGGAGGCTGCCGCAGCCTATTTCAAGGCGGCAGGCGTCACCCATGAACGCAGCCTGGACGGAACCGTGCTGGTTCCGGCCGAAGCTGCGCATGGCTGTTTCCTGGAATTCTCCGCGCGCGCCTGACGGGCAACACTCAGGGGAAAGCACTTAGAGGATCGCCTCGAAGAAGGCGAGGGTGCGCCGGCGTGCCGTCACAGCAGCGGCGGCGTTGTAGGTCGCGCGCTGCTCGCAATTGAAGCCGTGGTCGGCGGCATAGACATGCGTGGTGATGCTCGGATGCTTGGCCTTGAGTTCGGCGGCCAGGCTGATGGGGATCAGTTTGTCCTCGGCGCCGAAATGCAGCAGGCAGGGCGCCTTCGGCGCCTCGTCCTTCAACTCGGCCCAAGGACCGCCGTAATAGCCCACCGATGCCGCAAGGCCGGGCAGGTCGACCGCCATCTTCCAGGTGACACCCCCGCCATAGCAGTAACCGACGGCGCCGACGCGGCCGGCCTGGCTTGCCGCCGCCAGCGCCGCGCTGCAATCCTTCAGCACGGTGTCCCAGACCATCTTGTTGCGGATGTCTCGGCCTTTGGCGACATCGTCGGCGTTGTAGCCGAGATCAACGCCGCGCTGCACGCGGTCGAAGATCGCTGGCGCAACGCAATAGTAGCCGTCGGCGGCAAAGCCGTTGCAGACGGCCTTGATGTGACTGTTGATGCCGAAAATCTCCTGGATCACCACGAGCCCGCCTTTGGCCGCACCGCGTGGCTCGGCGATATAGGCCTCGAAGCGATGGCCGTCGGCGGCGGTCAGGTTGGTCATGCTGCCCATAATGTCCTCCTCATAAGGCCCGATTGCGGAAGCGCATCAGGCCGATACTGGTGAACCGCATTACCATTTCGTCTTTCTGATTGAATACCTCGACGAGGAAGCGCGCCGAACCGATACCCGGGCGGCTTCTTGAGGGTGTTTTTTCGACGCAGGTCATGCGGGCTCGGATCGTATCGCCTGGGCGGACCGGCTTGAGCCAGGCAAGATCATCAAAACCGGGCGAGCCAAGGCTGGCTTCAAGCGCGATGGCAGAATCGACGATCAGGCGCATCACCGTTGCCGCAGTATGCCAACCCGATGCGATGATGCCGCCGAAAAAAGTTTTTTTCGCGGCTTCCGGATCGATATGGAAGGGCTGCGGATCGAACTGCCTGGCGAATTCGATGATGGCTTCCTCGGTGAAGGTGTGGCTGCCGGTATCGCGGCCCTGGCCGACAACGATATCTTCGTAATATTGCATAATTGTTCCTCAGTCCTTCGCCTGCGGCCGGCGCGCATACATGCCTTTGGACTGCATCGTCAGCACGATTTCGCCCTTCTGGTTGCGCAGTTCGTAGCGTGAGGTGACCACGCCGCGGTCGGGCTTGGATCGCGACGGTTTCACGTCGATGACTTCACCTTTGAGGCTGAGCGTGTCGCCAGGGAAAACCGGCCTGACCCAGCGAAGCTGGTCGATGCCCGGCGAGCCCATGCTGGCATATCGGCCTGCCATGTGATCGACCAGCATGCGCATCACGATGCCGGCCGTGTGCCATCCGGATGCGCACAGGCCGCCGAACAGTGACTGCTTGGCAGCTTCCTTATCGAGATGGAAAGGCTGGGGGTCGTAGACGCGCGCGAAGGCGATGATTTCCTCCTCGCTCACCGTGCGCGGCGGGTAATGCGTGACCTGCCCGACGGCGAAATCCTCCAGATATCTCATTGTGCTAAAGGCCATTTGTTTTCACTGCGACACAGTGAATACCATCGCAACGCGCTGAATCAACTCGAAAAACCTCAGGCCAGAATTATCCCCGGCGCAAAATGGAAGCCAGCCGTTATTCCCGCAAGCGGACTGATCGACAGCCGATAAAAGACAGGGGGATATCATGGACGCATCGCACTCGATCGACGAGGCCATCAGGGCGCTGGCAGGCGGGCCGCCGCTGGCCACGATTGGCGTTCTTGCCGCGGCAGGCACCTGACGATGGCAATCCTGCAGATCGTGAAGGAGATCACGCCGCTGCGGCGGCAGTTTCACAGTAATGGGATCGCACGCTCAGTTGGCGAGCGCGGCGGAAACCAGGTGACCATCGGGCAACTGCGACCGGCGGCGATGCAAAAGCCTTTTTTGATCTGACGGCTGAACAACTCGTCGTCCAGATCAATGCCGCTGCCCAGGTCGTGCTGGATTACCGAAGCCGGCATATGGATCTGCTCAGAATTCTTGCAAGCAGCAGCGTCCGAGGATGTGATGACGGTACAGAGGGGGCCTCGATCAATGCCGGTTCGGAGCAGAACCGCCAGCCGGAGGCCCGCAACTGTATTACGAATCACATCCAGGCGGCTGCCGAATGCGCCGGTCCGTCCTCAGATCGAACGAACTGCCCGAATACGAGCTACCGCCGCCCGTGGTTCTAGAAGCGCGGAGGCTTCATGAGCGACGGCTGCCTGGCTGACCGGCGTTGTAAACGGTGCTTGTGATCGGGTGCTGCGATCAGGTGTTGAAGCGGAAGTGCATGACGTCGCCATCCTGCACGACGTAGTCCTTGCCTTCCAGGCGCAGCTTTCCGGCATCGCGTGCGCCGGCTTCGCCTTTGCAGGCGACATAATCGGCATAGGCGATGGTCTCCGCGCGTATGAAGCCCTTCTCGAAATCGGTATGGATGACGCCGGCGGCTTCCGGCGCCTTGGCGCCCTTGCGCACGGTCCAAGCGCGGGCTTCCTTCGGGCCGACCGTGAAGAAGGTCAGCAGATCGAGCAAGCCATAGCCCGCGCGGATGACGCGCGCCAGGCCGGTTTCCTTCAGGCCCAGATCGGCCAGGAAGGCCTTCTTTTCCTCGTCGCTGTCGAGCTGTGCCACTTCGGATTCGATGGCGGCCGAGATCACCACCATGGCGGCGCCTTCCGCTTCGGCCTTGGCTTTGACGCGTGCCGAGAAGGCATTGCCTTCGGCAGCCGAAGCCTCTTCCACGTTGCACACGTAAAGCACCGGCTTGGAGGTGATCAGCATCAGCTCCTTGTAAAGCTTCTTCTCATCCTCGGTCGGTATCACAGTTCGGGCCGGCTTGCCCTCGCGCAGCGCGGCCAGAACCTTCTCCATTATGGCAAGGCGGGCCTTTTCTTCCTCGTTGCCCTGCTTGGCGCGCTTGGCCGTCAGATCGACGCGGCGCTCCAGGCTTTCGAGGTCGGACAGCATCAGTTCGGTCTCGACCGTCTCGGCATCGGCAATCGGATCGACCTTGCCTTCCACATGGGTGATGTCGCTGTCCTCGAAGCAACGCAGCACATGGCAGATCGCATCCACCTCGCGGATATGAGCGAGGAACTGATTGCCCAGGCCTTCGCCTTTCGAAGCACCGCGCACCAGGCCGGCGATATCGACGAAGGTGAGCTGTGTCGGGATGATCTTCTGCGAGCCGGCGATCTGCGCCAGCACGTCCAGGCGTTCATCGGGCACGCCCACGAGGCCGGTATTAGGCTCGATGGTGCAGAAGGGATAATTCGCCGCCTGGGCCGCCGCGGTCTGCGTCAGCGCGTTGAACAACGTCGACTTGCCGACATTGGGAAGGCCGACGATGCCGCATTTGAAACCCATGTTACGCGTCCTTTGAGTCTGTCTTGTTGTCCTGGTCCGGTTTCAGCGCTTTTTCCTTCGCCGCCTTTTCCTTGGGCGGCTGCAGGCGCAGCGCCACCTTGGTCAAGAAACCGGAATCGTCATTCCTGGCCAGATAGCCGGCCTCGGCGGCAATGGCATCCAGCAGCGGATCGAGCCACTGATGCTCGTCCGCATGGAAATTCTGCAGCACATAGCCCAGCACGCGGTCCTTGCCCGGATGTCCGATGCCAACGCGCAGGCGGCGGTAATTCGGCCCGATGGCCGCATCGACTGACCGCAGGCCGTTATGGCCTGCATGGCCGCCGCCGAGCTTCATGCGGATCTTGCCTGCCGCCAGGTCCAGCTCGTCATGGACGACCACGATTTGCTGCGGCGGAAGCTTGAAGAAATGCGCCGCTTCGCCGACCGCCTTGCCGGACAGGTTCATGTAAGTCTGCGGCTTCAGGATCAGCGTCTTGACGCCGTCCAGCACGCCTTCGGCGACCTCGCCGTGGAACCGCTTGCGATAGGGCTGGAAATTATGGCGCTCGGCGATGGCATCCACGGCCATGAAGCCGACATTGTGCCGCTGCCGCTTATGCTCGTTGCCGGGATTTCCGAGACCGACGAGGAGCAGCATGGCCGTATCGCATCAAAGTAAGAGGGAAGGGACGGCGCGGATGACCACGCCGTCCCAGGGATGATTACTTCTTGGCAGCCGGAGCCTTGGCCGCAGCCGGCGCAGCCGCGCCAGCGGCCGGCGCCGCTTCGGCGGCAGGCTTGACTTCGTCTTCCTTCAGCGGCGCGGCGATGGTGGCGACGGTGAAGTCGCGGTCCTGAATCACCGGCTTGATGCCGTCGGGAAGCGCGAAGGCGGAAATGTGGATCGAATGGCCGATCTCCATGCCCGCCAGGCTGATCGAAATCGCCTCGGGGATGTTGTCCGGCTGGCAGAAGAACTCGACCTCGTGGCGCACGATGTTCAGCACGCCGCCCTTCTTCAGACCCGGCGACTGATCCTGATCGAGGAACTGCACCGGGATGAAGACGCGGATGCGCGAACCCTTGCCGACGCGCTGGAAGTCAACGTGGATCGGACGGTCGGAGACCGGATCGAGCTGCACGTCGCGCGCCAGCACGCGCTCGGACTTGCCGTTGAACTCGATGGTGAACAGGCGCGAGAAGAAGCTGCCCTTTTGCAGTTCCTTCAGCAGGTCGCGGCTGTCGACCGAGATCAGTTCCGGGGTCTGCTTTTCGCCATAGATGACCCCCGGCACACGACCCTTCAGTCGCGTCGCACGGGCGGTCCCCTTGCCGGCCCTAGCCCTCGCCTCGGCGGCGATGGTGGTTACGTCACGCATAATACGCTCCTTGGTTAAACTCGGCCCGGCACCATGCCGGAACCGATCCCGGCGCCGGCCTCCAGGGGTGCCGTGCGCCGAAATTCGGAAACTTGTTAATCGAACAGGCTGGAGACCGAGGTCTCTTCGCTGATGCGACGCATCGCCTCGCCGATCAGCGGGGCGATCGACACCTGGCGGATATTGCGCGCCAGGCGGACCGCTTCGGTCGCCAGGATCGAGTCGGTGATGACCAGGCCTTCCAGCTGGCTGGCTGTGACACGGGCCACCGCGCCGCCCGACAGCACGCCATGAGTAACATAGGCGTAGACGGCCTTGGCGCCATGTTTTTTCAGCGCTTCGGCCGCATTGCACAGAGTGCCGGCGGAATCGACGATGTCGTCCACCAGGATGCAGCGGCGGCCTTCGACGTCGCCGATGATGTTCATGACTTCCGAAACGCCGGCGCGTTCGCGGCGCTTGTCGACGATGGCGAGATCGACATCCAGGCGTTTCGCGATGTTGCGGGCGCGGACCACGCCGCCGACGTCGGGCGACACCACCATCAGGTCGTCGCCCTGCAGATGCTGCTTGATGTCGGCAGTCAGAACCGGGCCGGCCATCAGGTTGTCGGTGGGAATATCGAAGAAGCCCTGGATCTGGCCGGCATGCAGATCGAGCGTCAGCACACGGTTGGCGCCGGCGGCCGTGATCAGGTTGGCGACCAGCTTGGCCGAGATCGGCGTGCGCGGACCGGGCTTACGATCCTGCCGCGCATAACCGAAATAGGGAATCACCGCCGTAATGCGCCGCGCCGATGCGCGCTTGAGCGCATCGATGCAGACCAGCGTTTCCATCAGATGGTCGTTGGCGGGATAGGAGGTCGACTGGATCACGAAGACGTCCTCGCCGCGGACGTTCTCGTGAATCTCGACGAAGACCTCCATATCGGAAAACCGACGGACGCTCGCCTTGGCGAGGGGAACGGAAAGATAAGCCGCAATGGCTTCCGCCAGCGGACGATTGGAATTACCCGCCAAAACCTTCATGACAGAGCTCTAGGATGCGCCGGACCCGGGGGAGAAAACCGGGCGGACTATAGCCGCCGACGCCGGACCTGTAAACCGGCAAAAACATAGAACAATCAAGATCTTGGAGGAACGGCACGCAGACCGGGCCGGCGTTGCGCCTCAATGATCCGGCTGAGTCCCTGCCAGCCGCCCTGGGCAATGATGTGAGCGGTGTTGCCCCAGGCCTGGCTCAGCTGCCCGCGGGGGATGCGGTTGGCCTGCTTGACCTCGCCCAGACGGCGACCGTCAGCGGTCAGCAGGGCCCATTCAATGGCTACGCGCTCGGAATCGGGGGTATCGGACCAGACCCGGACCTGGCAGGCGATCAGATAATCGGCGCTGTCCTTGTCGGGCACCGGCGGGATACCCGCCAGGATCAGGATTTCCCGCAGGGCCTGGCGCAGGCTGCGGTTGCCGTCGCCCGGAGCGCCATCGCATTCCAGCAGCGACAGTTTTGCCGGTGCCGCCTCGGCGAAATCGTTGCCGACCGCCTCGTTCAGCTTGGCGGAAATGGCATTCGCCATGCTGGCGGCTGCCTGTTTGATGACGGCAGGATCGCCCGCCGCGAGCCGGTCAGGGGCGATCCCCAGCGACTGCTCGCCGCCCTCCTGGGCGGTGTTGTCGGGGGCGATCTTGCTCCAGCGCCAGACCGTATCCATCCCACGCCGCTCCAGCGACACGGTCAGGACGGAGGAGAGGACGCTGCGTGCGCGGTCGCTGGCCGGGACTTCGCGTTCGGCCAGGGCCTCCGCCAGCGCATCAGACAGCGCCGCGTCTTGCGGCGCCGGCAGGCCCGCAACCGGCGGGATGAACAGGCTGGTCTCGCCGATGGGACGCACCAGCGGACTGGCAGTGCGGCCTTTGACCTCCGGCTGGAACGGCTGCGGCAGCGGCTGACAGGCCGCTATTCCGATGATCGCGAAAAGGGGGAGGACTTTAAGCCAGGACACAGCTCACCATCATGCCGAGCAGAAAAATCGCGAGAAAGAAAAACAGATGCGGCATGAGAAGGCCGTCACGCCGGCAACATGATTGCCGAGATCTGCCGACCGTAATCGGGCTCCCCCGCCAGGGTCGCGCGCCGATAACTGAAGAAGCGTTCGGCGTCGCTACAGGTGTCGAGGGCGAGGTTCTCCGCAGCGACCTCTGCCCGCGACAGCCGCCGCATCAAATAGCCCGGCAAATCGAATTGCCAATGGCCTTCGCGCTTTCCAGGTGCAAAAAAGATTGAATTGCCGTGCTCCGCTTCCAGGAAAGCCGCGCGGAAGGGATCGCTCACTTCGTAGGATGCTTGCCCGATCGTAGGACCGATGACGGCGTGAATGCGGTCGCGCCGCGCGCCGAGCTTTTCCATCGCCTCGATGGTCGCATCGGTAATGCCTGCGAGAGCACCACGCCAGCCGGCATGGCAGGCGCCAATCACATTGGCCTCCCGATCGGCAAACAGCACCGGCGCGCAATCCGCACTCAATATTCCAAGGGCGATCCGGCGCCGTGTCGTCACCATGCCATCGGCCTTGGGGCGGACCGAGAGATCGTAACCATCATCCACGACAACAACGTCTCGGCCATGCACCTGATACAGGGAAACCAGCCCCGCGCTGGCGCCTAAAGTCGCGGCAACGCGGCGGCGGTTCTCCTGAACCGCCGCGGCATCGTCGGACGAGCCTGGGCCGCAATTCAGCGACTGGTAAATCCCTGTCGACACGCCGCCCTGCCGGGTGAAGAAGCCATGGGGAATACCAGCCAGCGATAATGCGGTGGCGGGGTCGATCTTGCCGTTGGCGGAAGCATTCATGCGAAACCTGCCGGGGCGGGAGATTCGGGCGGCATCAGAGCCATGACCTTGAAGAGGGTGCCCATCTCCTCGGGTGCGGTCAACCGGTGTAATGCAGCATCGATCTCAAGCCCTTGTGTTTTGCTGCCGCTTTGCTTCAGGCGCGCAGCGCGCATCTCGATGCCCAAAGCCTTGAGGAACTCGCCCTGGGTGACCGGGCCAAAGGTGATTGCACCAGCTTCGGCTGCCGCCTTGGCGAAGGAGGCGAAATCGACATGGGCCGTCAAATCCGCCAGTCCAGGTTCCGCCAGCGGATCAGTATAGGCATGGCGGTAGACGGCTTGCAGCGTTTCGCCAATGCCAGGCTGAGTATAGCCGTAATCGACGAACAGTGCCGCGCCGCCTTGCAGGCGCAGCCGCACGGCAATATCCGCCGCCGTGGCTCGCACGGCGGGACTGGACTCGATGATCGATCCGGGCGGCGCATCACGTAAGGCGGGCGGCAATACGGGATCCAGAGGCAGCGGGCGGGGGGCCAGCTGAAATTGCAGATGGACGCCGTCCTCGGCGAGCCCGACGCAGCGCTCATGCCAGGCGCCATCATCGCCGCGCTGGAATTGCCGGACCGGCAGGGCATCGAGAAATTCGTTGGCGAGCAGGATCAGCGGTGCATCCTTCGGAATCGCCGCAATATCCTCGTGCCAGATCGCGCCGACGTCATCGCCGAGCGTCTTGCGCTGAGCGTCGCGCATGCGCTGAGAAGCCTCGATCAGCACTGGCGTCAAAGCCGCGCGGAAGGGCGGCAGGGCGCGAGCGGCGCGCAAGGCATCGCGCATCAACGTGCCGCGGCCGGGACCAAGCTCGACCAGATAAACCCGTGACGGTCCGCCCATCTTCTGCCAGCAATCGGCGGCCCACAGGCCCAGAAGCTCGCCGAACATCTGGCTGATTTCGGGTGAGGTGATGAAATCGCCGCCGATGCCGATGGCTTCCTGGCTGCGGTAATAGCCATGCTCGGGGTGCAGCAGGCAGTCGGCCATGAAAGCGGCGACCGTGATCGGTCCTTGCGCGGCAATGCGACGGCGCAGAATATCCAGAAGTGGCGCTTCAGGGCCCACGGCAATTCGACCGTTACGCTGCAGCCCGCTTGCGGGCCCACCAGATGAGGCCGATGCCAAACAGCACCATCGGCAGCGAAAGCCATTGTCCCATCGTGGTGCCGCCGATCAGGTAGCCGATCTGCGCATCGGGCTGACGGAACAGCTCGCCGATGATGCGCGCCAGGCCATAACCGATTAGAAAAACGCCGGTGAGCATGCCGTGGCGCTGCATGATGCCGGTATTCCAGCGCAGCAGATTCAGCAGCAGGAAAAGCAGAAGGCCTTCCATGCCGGCCTGATAAAGCTGGCTCGGGTGGCGCGGTTCCGGTCCGCCGGTCGGGAAGACCATGGCCCAGGGAACGTCCGGCGCGACGCGGCCCCAGAGTTCGCCATTGATGAAATTGGCGATGCGGCCGAAAAACAGCCCGATGGGTGCGACGCAGGCAATGATGTCGGTGAAGACAAAAAGCGGCGCGCCGATGCGACGGCAATAGATCAGCATCGCCAGGATCACGCCCAGCATGCCGCCATGGAACGACATGCCGCCCTGCCAGACGGCCAGGATGCCGGCCGGATGCTGCAGGTAATGGTCGAGATTGTAGAACAGCACGTAGCCCAGCCGCCCGCCGAGCACGACGCCCAAGGTCGCCCAGATCAGGAAACCGTCGATCTGCTGCGGCGTGACGGCATGCGCAAGATCCGGACTGCTCGGCTTGGCGGCGATGCGCATCGCCATGCGCCAGCCCAGCACCAGACCGACGATATAGGCCAGCGCATACCACCGCACCGCAAAAGGCCCGATGGAGAAGATCACCGGGTCGATCACCGGAAAGGCGATGGCGGGTAGCGTGGTGAACATCATTCCTCGGTTTCGCCCACGGCACGCGGCCGCAGGGTGGGGAAGGCGATGACTTCGCGGATGGTCTGCGAATTGGTCAGCAGCATCACCAGACGGTCGATGCCGATCCCAAGCCCGCCCATCGGCATCATGCCGGCGGATTGCGCCTTCAGAAAATCCTCGTCCACGCGATGGGCTTCTTCGTCGCCATCATCGCGCTGGCTTTGCTGCTCTTCGAACCGCGCGCGCTGCTCCTGCGGATCGGCCAGCTCGGAGAAGGCGTTGGCGATCTCCCAGGTGTTGCAGAAGGTTTCGAAACGCTCGGCAATCTCCGGGTTCTCGGGATTGGCCTTGGCCAGAGGCGAAATCGCCTTCGGCAGCGCCACGACATGGGTCGGCTGGATCAGGTTCGGCTCGACGAAATGCTCAAAGCAGGCTTCCACCACCTTGCCCCAGTTCGCCTTGTCATCGATCTCGATGCCGGCCTTGCGCGCAGCCTCGCGGGCGGTGGAGTCATCTAGGCCGTTCAGGTCGATATTGCCGTGCTCCTTGATCAGGTCGAGCATGGAGGCGCGGCGGAACGGCGGCGTGAAGTCGATCTCGTGGTCGCCGAATTTCACCTTGGTGCTGCCGGTCGCGATCTTGGCGACATGGGCGATGGCGCGCTCGGTGATGTCCATCATGTCCCTGTAATCGGCATAGGCCTGATACAGCTCCATGGTGGTGAATTCCGGATTGTGGCGCGGCGAGATACCCTCGTTGCGGAAGCAGCGGTTGATCTCGAACACCTTCTCGCTCAGGCCGCCGATCACCAGACGCTTCAGATGCAGCTCCGGCGCGATGCGCATGTAGAGCGGGATGTCGAGTGCGTTGTGATGCGTGATGAAGGGACGTGCGATGGCACCGCCCGGGATGCTGTGCAGCATCGGGGTTTCGACTTCGAGGAAGCCTTCATCCGAAAGAAACTGACGCATGCCCTGGATGACGCGAAAGCGCGTGCGCAGGGTCTGCCGGCTTTCCTCGTTGCTGATCAGGTCGTATTCGCGGTGGCGATAGCGCTGCTCGACATTCTTCAGGCCGTGCCACTTCTCCGGTGGCGGTTCCAGCGCCTTGGCCAGCACGACGATTTCTTTGGTGTCGACGGTGATCTCGCCGCGCTTGGTGCGGCGGACGGTGCCTTTGACGCCGATGATGTCGCCGAGATCAAGCGCCTTCATGATCGGGGCCAGGCGGCCCTGTACATCCTCTTTGGCGGTATAGATCTGCAGCTTCACCGTGTCGTCGACCAGATCGATGAACATGCCGCTGTTGCGCATGGCCATGATGCGGCCGGCGACGGCGACCTCGTCTTCGGTCCGCTCATCCGGCTGTAGATGCGCGTACCTTTCATGCACGGCCGCATTCTTGTGGCTCTTCGGGAATTTCGGCGCCTTGTACGGATCGAGGCCAAGCTGGCGGAGCTGCTGCAGCTTGGCTTCGCGATTGGCGCGTTCGCCAGAGGCGGCGGGGGCGGCGGTATGGGCAGAAGTCTGATCAGTCACGGCGATTTGGTCGCAATTTCCATGGAATGGGCGGGGAACCTAGCACCGCCCCTGGGGCTTTCCAACCGGTCCAACCGCCAGGAATAGCTGTGGATAATGGGCGGGGATGCTTGCAGCGCCGGATCAGCGTGATCATATGCGAGGAGATGCCGTCCATGGAGTCGCCCCATGCAGACCGATAATCGCCTTCTCGACGATCTCAGCCGGATTGCCACCGGCGCGCTTGGCACGCTTCAGGGCGTAAAGGGCGAAGTGGAGCAAGCCATCCGGCAGCGGCTGGAACGCGCCCTGGCCGATATGGACCTCGTCACCCGCGAGGAATTCGAGGCCGTCAAAGCGATGGCGGAGGCCGCACGGGAGGAAAATATCCGCCTCGCCGAGCGCCTCGCCGCGCTCGAATCCA
The DNA here is from genome assembly GCF_937960835.1 of uncultured Ferrovibrio sp. Classification (GTDB taxonomy): domain Bacteria; phylum Pseudomonadota; class Alphaproteobacteria; order Ferrovibrionales; family Ferrovibrionaceae; genus Ferrovibrio. The sequence continues at coordinate 187,528 of NZ_CALGPC010000015.1, read as the reverse complement.
AGCAGAATGGCGGATTCGTTGATCAGGCCTAAGCTCAGCCCGGATCAGGCTAATTTCGTGAATTTTTCGTAAATCCGCTCTTGCGTCAAAATGTTGAGCCGCATACTCTAAATCTATGGTGCGTTTCGTTTCGCGACACCAACATGTATGGTCAGCCGAGGCGGTGGGGGCTAGCTCGGCCAAGGCCGTTTCGGTCCCCGCCCTGGGGGAAAATTCCCATCCAATGAGCCATTCCGGGTCACTCGCCGAGAACCGGCCCGCCGCACAGGGGGAGTGCTAGCGCATGCGGACTCTTATTGAAAATGAGACCTCCAGCCGTCTCAATCCGCTCGATCTGGTCGAGCAGATCGTGGGCGAGCATGAATGGCCCTTCGATCGCCAGGGACAGGATGAGCTCACGGTCGGCGTGTCCGGCCGCTATTGCGAGCATCAGATGTGGTTCTCCTGGCGGGAAGAGCTTGGCGCGCTCAGCTTTACCTGCGCCTTCGACATGAAGGTGCCGGCGAACCGGCGGAAAGACCTGCATTCGCTGCTGGCCTATGTGAACGAGAAGGCCCTGATCGGCCATTTCGACCATTGGGTCGAGGAGGGCATGATGGTGTTCCGGCAGTCCTTGCTGCTGCGCGGCGGTCCCGGCGCTACCAGTGAGCAGATCGAGGATCTGATGGAAATCGGCCTGTCGGAATGCGAACGCTTCTATCCGGCCTTCCAGTTCCTGGTCTGGGGCGGCCGGACTCCCGAGGATGCCGTCGCCGCGGCCATGTTCGAGTGCGCCGGCGAAGCATAATCCTGCACTGACGCTTACCCGCGCGCCGGCATCCGGCTAACCTCCGCCGCCAGAGTATGGCGAAGGAGGATCGGATGAGCCGGGGCATTCTTTTGGTTGGTTGCGGCAAGATGGGTGGTGCCCTGCTGGCGGGCTGGCTGGATCGCGGCGTTGCGGCGGCGGATGTTGTGGTGGTCGAGCCGAATCCGGTTGCCGATTTGCCCTCCGGCCTGCGTCAGGTGGCAACCGCCGATGCCGTTCCTGGCGATTTTCGCCCGGCCATTGTTATGCTGGCGGTCAAGCCGCAGGTGATGGACCAGGTCGCGCCGGCCTATGCGCGCTATGCCGAGAGCGGCGTCTGCTTCCTGTCGATTGCCGCCGGCAAGACCATCGCCAAGCTGAACCAGCTGCTCGGCGGCAAAGCCGCCATCGTGCGCAGCATGCCCAACACCCCGGCTGCGGTGGGCGCTGGTATCACGGTCTGCTGCGCGAATGACGCTGTGACGGATCAGCAGCGGCAGACATGTCAGTCGCTGCTGGAAGCGGTCGGCGAAGTCGGCTGGGTGGAAGATGAGGGGCTGATCGATGCGGTCACCGCCGTATCGGGCTCAGGCCCGGCTTATGTCTTTTGGCTCACGGAATGTCTTGCGGCTGCTGGCGAGAAAGCAGGCCTCGATTCTGCTTTGGCCGCGCGTTTGGCGCGGGCGACTGTCTGCGGCTCCGGCCTGCTGATGCAGCGCAGCCCGGAATCGCCGGCGCAGCTTCGCAAGAATGTCACCAGCCCCAACGGCACGACCCAGGCGGCGCTCGACATATTGATGGCTGCCGATGGCCTGGCGCCGCTGATGGAGCGCGCAGTGGCTGCCGCAGCCCGGCGATCCAAGGAGTTGGCCGGCTGAAGCGGCCTTGCCGCTGGGGGGTAAGCCCCCACATTATCCCCAGGCATGCCCGGCAGGCGATCCTAGGGAGACAGTGATGGCGAAAGCGGCGAAGCGCAAAACAGGTCCCATGGAAGAGAAAGCGGCCAGAACCGCTGCGGCAGGCGCGGATCCCATCGACGTCATGATGACGCTGGTGGCGGCGGAGGGCTGGCGGGCTGTCACGCTGGCTCGCATCGCAGTCGCATGCGACATGACCCTCAGCGAATTGTATGGCCGCTACCGCTCCAAGGCCGATCTGCTGGTCGCCTATGCCCAGCGGGTGGATGCCGCGATGCTGGCAGCGCTTGGTCCTGTGCCGGAGACGGCAGAGGAAGGTGTGGTGAAGGACCGCCTGTTCGAAGCCATCATGGCGCGCCTGGATGCGCTGGCGCCGCACAAGGCCGCGGTCCGTGTCCTGATGCGGGAATTGCCGGCCGACCCCCCGGCGCTGGCCTGCTTCCTCTACGGCGGGCTTCGCCGTGGCCTGGACTGGGCGCTGGCGGCGGCGGAATTGGATGCCCCGGGCCTGTCGGGCTTTCTGCGCCGCCAAGTCCTTGGCGCGATCTACCTCGACACATTGCGCGTCTGGCTTTCAGACGATGGCGCCGATATGGCCCATACCATGGCGCATCTGGACAAGCGCCTGCGCCAGGCCAATCGATGCCTGACAGCACCGGGATTTCTTTCGCGAGTGCGAAGATTTAGCCGTAATTCCCCTTAATCGTCTAATTTTAATAATAAAATTTTATTGTGCAGTGCACAATAAATGATTGACAGTGCGCCGCTCAGCCCCTAGACTCCAATCATCCTCATACCCCCGGAGCTGGCCATGAAAACCACTGAGAACCCGTTTGCCGCGTTCGATTTCACCAAGATGTTCGGCGACCTGAAGGTCCCGGGCTTTGATCCTGCGAGCCTGGCTGCTGCACAGCAGCGCAACATCGATGCGATCGCTGCTGCCAACAAGCGCGCCCTGGAAGGCTATCAGGCGCTGGTAAAGCGCCAGGCCGAGATGTTCCAGGAGACCATGCAGGAAATCGCCCGCATGATGAAGGAAAGCGTCGGCACCGGCGCGCCCGATGCAAATCTCACCAAGCAGGCCGAGATGCTGCGTCAGGCGGTCGAGAAGGCGCTGGCCAATATGCGTGAGCTGACCGAGATGGCGTCCAAGACCAACAGCGAAGCCTTCGAGACCGTGCAGCGCCGCCTGCAGGAGAATCTCGAGGAGATCAAGAACAGCTTCGCTCAGGCGAAGAAGAAGTAACCCCGCGAATCACCCCTTCAGGCGATTTGCAGGCCGGCGACGGGCGGGTAATCTCCCGCCCGTTCGCATTTGAGGGGCGGCATGACAATCACCATCGACGATTTTCACAAAGTCGATATCCGCGTGGGGACGATCAGCCGAGCGGAGCCTTTCGTCGGTGCCCGCAGGCCAGCCATCAAGCTGTGGGTCGATTTCGGCGCCGAGATCGGAATCAAGAAATCCTCCGCTCAGATCACCAGGCATTACCAGCCCGACCGGCTGGTCGGACGGCAGGTGCTGGCGGTGGTGAATTTTCCGCCCCGGCAGATTGCATCCTTCATGTCTGAAGTCCTGGTCCTCGGGCTGCCCGATGCAGACGGCGAGGTGGTGCTGATTGGTCCCGATCAGCCGGTCCCGAATGGCGGCCGGATGTACTGACCAAGCCAGCGTATTGGGCAAAGCACCGTGTATTGGCAAAGCACCGTGTATTGACCGGATCGGGCCTGCCGTCTGACAATCCCCGCCAGAGAACAAAACATGCTGACACGACTCTTCACAGCGGCGATCGCTTTGATCCTGCCCAGCCTGCCGGCGCAGGCGCAGGACCATGATTGCGTGGTGCGCGAGTTCAGCCTGGCGCGCAACGTGATCAACCTAGAACCTCAGGAGATCATCACCGGCACCTATCCGCGCGGCACCGAGCGTGCCTATGCCTTTGTCCGTCTTGATTGCTCCGTGGTCCGGCCCGGCGAAACCTTCTGGTTCCACTGGGTAGTGAACGACCGCGAGGTGGGCAAGTCGAAGGCGCGCGTCGATGTCAGCCGCAACTGGCGGATCTGGTCACAGTCGCGCATATTCCCTGGCGAATGGCTGATCCAGCTTAAAGACAGCGACGGACGCTTGCAGGCCGAGCGCCGTTTCGTGGTTGCCAAGCCGGCAGACGGCGACACAGACTAAGCAGCTGGACTGTATTGGACGGGCAATCAGACCGGCAGGCGGATCGTCACCATCAATCCACCCATGCTGGACTCGCCCAGTGATATCTCTCCGCCATGCGCCAGCACGGCATCGCGCGCGATGGTCAGGCCTAGGCCGACATTGCCGCTTCCATGCCGCGACTGATCGATCCGGTAAAAGGGGCGAAATACCTTATGCCGCTCTTTCTCCGGTAGCCCAGGCCCGTCATCCTCAATGTGAATTTCGATCCTCCCGCCGTGGCGGGCCGTACTGAGGCGCACATTCTTGCCATAGCGCAGGGCATTCTCGATCAGATTGGACAACGCGCGCTTGAAGCTCAGCCGCCGCAGGGGCAGCGTTACCGGCTCGGCCAGATCGACCTGCAATTCGCGGCCGCGGCGCCGCACGTCGTCGGCCAGTTCATGGATGAGATCCCCAAGGTCGGTGGGCTGGGCCGGCTGCTCGCTGTGGCCGCGGGCGAAGGCGAGATAGGCCTCCACCATCTTTTCCATTTCCTCGACATCGCCTTTCAGTTCGTCGATTTCGCTGCCGGGAGGCATCATCGAAAGCTGAAGCTTCATGCGTGTCAGCGGCGTGCGCAGGTCATGGCTGACACCGGCCAGCATGTCGGTTCTCTCGCGGATATGGCGGCGCAGACGATCGCGCATTGCCAGGAAGGCGCGGGCTGCAGACCGGACTTCTTCAGCGCCGGTAGGGCGGAAGTCGGTGATCTCACGGCCCTTGCCGAAGGCATCGGCGGCTTCGGCGAGGCGGCGGATCGGTTTGATCTGATTGCGCAGGAACAGCACCGCGATGCTGAGCAGCACCAGCGACGCGCCGGCCATCCACAGCAGGAAGGCATAGGTACTGCTGGAGAAGACGCGGTTCTCCGGTGCTACCACCGTCATCAGCGCGTCGGGAAGCTGCACATAAACGGCGATGCGCCCGCCGCCGCGCTGCGTGTCGATCATGTAGGGGTCAGTCAGCCGCTCGCTCAATCCCTGGATCAGCATGCGGTCCAGAATGGAAAAGCGCCGCGGCGGCGGCAGATTGGTGGGCAGCTTGCCGCCTTCGGTGAATTCCACGTTGATTTCGAGGAAGCGATACGCCCGGTGGATCAGCTCGCCCAGCACGATGGGATCTGGATTGTGCCGCCGCGTGTCGATGATGACGGCGATCTCGCCCGCCAGACCAAGGGTGAGGCGCCGCGTAACGGTATCCCAGTGGCGCTCGTAGAAAATGTAGGTCAGCAGAATCTGCAGTACCATGATCGGCGCCACCAGCAGCATCAGCCAGCGGCCGAACAGACTGCGGGGCAGCAACCGCGTCAGCTGCATGAAACGCTACTCGGTCCAGAGCACATAGCCTTCGCCCCAGACGGTTTGCAGGTAACGCGGATTGCGGGGATCGGCCTCGATCTTGCGCCGCAGACGGGTGATCTGCACGTCCACAGCGCGACTTTCGCCGCCGCTGCCCGGCTCCGCCAGGGCCGCACGCGGCACAGTGGTGCCCGGCGAGCGCGCCAGGATGCGCAGGAGCTGCGCCTCGCCGCTGGTCAGCGGAATGATCTCGTCTCCGCGTTTCAATTCGCCGCGAACAATGTCGAAGGTGAAATCGCCGAAACGCGCAGGCTCGGAGGCGGAAGCGGCGCCGGGGCGGACAGCGCGTTTCAAGATTGCATTGATGCGCAAGGTCAGCTCGCGCGGCTCAAATGGCTTGGGCAGGTAATCGTCGGCGCCTGTCTCAAGGCCCTTGATGCGGTCTTCGGCCTCGCCGCGCGCCGTCAGCAGGATGACCGGCACATGGTTGTTGCGCTGACGCAGCTCAGACACGAAGTCGAAGCCATTCTGCCCCGGCATCATCACGTCGACGATCAGCAGGTCGAAGCTGACCAAGTTGAGTTTCGCCGCCGCGTCGGCGGCGTCTTCGGCGCTGGTGACCCGGAAGCCCTGTCCGGCCAGATACCGCGACAGCAAGGTGCGGATGCGCTCGTCGTCATCGACGACGAGGATATGCGCGTCCGTCATGTCGACATTGGCCATGTCAGCGCCGCTGGATCGCACGAAGGATGGCGGCGCGATCCGGCTCGTCGATCAGACCGGCGAGGACCTTGCGATAGCCCGCCACGGCCTCGGCGCCGGCTTCGCGATAGGCCTGGGCGACCTTCGCCTGCTGAACCATGGCGATTTGATGCTCCAGATCCTTGCCGCGATCGGTGAGAAAAAGCTGGCGCTGCCGGCGGTCGCGCGTGCCCTGCTGCTGGCGGACGAAATCGCCTTCGATCAGGGCGGAAAGCACCCGCGACAGGCTTTGCTTGGTGATCCGCAGGATGCCCAGCAGCTCGGCGACCGTGATGCCGGGATTGCCGCCGATGAAGTGCAGGGCGCGGTGGTGGGCGCGGCCGAAGCCGTACCGCTCCAGAATCTCATCCGGCCCCCGGGTGAAGTCCCGATACGCATAGAACAGCAGTTCGATGCCCTGGCGGAGTTCGTCTTCGCGCAGAAACAGCGGATTGGCCAGCGATTTGAGATCGGTCATGATGTCCTATATGGCGCAAAGGGATGGCCAGCTTCAAGGCAGCCACCCGACAAGTCTGCCTGTAGCCGGCGCAGAAAATAAGTCAGCAATATTGACATAATTCTATCATATTGTTACTTCATGGCCAGTCTGCCGGTAATAATAATACCGAATGTTCGTTTCGCCAAAGGAGCAGCATCATGTCCCTCATCCCGTATGACGACCGCGACGGTTTTATTTGGTTCGACGGTAAGTTGATTCCCTTCCGCGAGGCGAAGCTGCATGTGCTGACTCACGGCCTGCATTACGCTTCCTGCGTTTTTGAAGGCGAACGCGCTTATGACGGCGAGGTGTTCAAACTGACCGAACACAGCCAGCGTCTCTACGACTCCGCCAAGCTGATGGACTTCACCATCCCCTATTCGGTGGAGGAGATTGATCGTGCCACGCGGGAGACGGTGGCGGCCAACAAGATGCCGAACTGCTATGTCCGCCCGGTCGCCTGGCGCGGCTCTGAAATGATGGGCGTGTCGGCGCAGCAGAATAAGATCCATCTGGCGATCGCGGTCTGGGAATGGCCGAGCTACTTCTCGCCGGAAGCCAAGATGAAGGGGCTGCGTCTGCAGATCAGCGATTGGCGCCGCCCGGCGCCGAATACCGCGCCGACCAAGGCGAAGGCCGCTGGCCTGTACATGATCTGCACCTTGTCGAAGCACAAAGCCGAGCGCGATGGCTACCAGGATGCGCTGATGCTCGACTGGCGCGGTCAGGTCGCCGAGGCTACCGGCGCCAACATCTTCTTCTCGAAGGACGGCAAGCTGCATACGCCGACGCCGGATTGCTTCCTCGACGGCATCACGCGCCGCGCGGTGATGGCGATGGCGAGGGCCCGCGGCATTGAGGTCATCGAACGCGCTATTATGCCGGAAGAAATGGCTGGCTTTGAGGAATGCTTCCTGACCGGCACCGCAGCTGAGGTGACGCCGGTTTCTGAAATCGGTCCCTACAAGTTCACGCCGGGCCGGATTTGCCAGCAGTTGCTGGCGGATTTCGACGCCGCCACCCGGCGCAAGGCTGCTGCCTGATTGCAGACAGCTCTTAGATCAACAGCATGCGGCCGCGGATCACTCCGCGGCCGTTTGTTTTGGCGGGTCAATAAACAGACAAAGATGGCAGGGGCTGCGATCAGCGCTGCCAGCGTGCCGCTGCGGCATCGTCACTCGCCTTGGCTTCCACCCAGCGGCGCTCGCCGCCTTGTTCTTCCAGTTTCCAGAACGGCGCCTTGGTCTTAAGCCAGTCGACCAGGAATTCGCAGGCCTCGAATGCTGCCTGCCGGTGCGCCGAGGCGACGATGACAAGAACGATCCTGTCGCCAGGCTCCAGCGGCCCGTAGCGATGAATGACAAGGCAGCCATCCAGCGGCCAGCGCTGCTGCGCCTCGGCCACGATGGCGGAAAGCTGCTTCTCGGTCATGCCGGGATAATGCTCCAGCGTCATGCGTTGGATGGCCTTATCTTCCGCGAAGTCGCGGACGAGACCGGTGAAGGTGACAACGGCGCCGATGCGGGGATTGCCAGCGGTGAGCTTTTCCAGCTCGGCCGCGGTATCGAAATCCTCGCATTGTACCCGCACCGTCATGCGAACACCGCCATGACTTCAGCCTCCGGTGACTGGCGGGAAAATGGCAATCTCGTCGCCGGCCTGAACCGGATGGTCCGGCCGGGCGTAATCCTGGTTCACAGCCACCCGCACGATGCTCGGATCGGCAAGAGCCGCCTCGTAAACCTCGCCGCGGCTGCGCAGCCAGGTAATCAGGTCGGCAACGGTCCGCACCTCCGGCGGGGGCGACACGGTCTCTTCGGCGAGGCCAACCCGCTCGCGCAGCCAGGCGAAATAGAGCACCCGCATGTTCATTCCATTCCCTTCGGTCCGGGCTTGTTGGCAGGCTCTGACGCCATGTGGCGCAATCCCGTCTGCAAGTAATCCCAGCCGGTATAGATCGTCAGCACGGCAGCAATCCACAGGCCGATTTCGCCGATCAGGCGGACATGGAAAGCATCCGGCCCGTAATCGCCCACGATGAGGATGCCGAGCGCGATCAATTGCACCGTGGTCTTCCATTTGGCGAGGCGCGAGACCGGCACTTTGACGCGCAGTTCGGCGAGGAATTCGCGCAGGCCGGTCACGGTGATTTCGCGGCACATGATGACGACGGCGGCCAGACAGGTGATGCGGTCAATCCGCTCGAAGGCAATCAGCATCAGGATCACCGCGGCGACCAGCAGCTTGTCGGCGACCGGATCGAGGAAGCGGCCGAGGTCGGACATTTGCTTCCATTTGCGCGCCAGATAGCCATCGAACCAGTCGGTGATTCCCGCCGCGACGAACAGGACGAGGGGCACCCAGGCGCTCCAGGCGCCGGGCAGGAAAAAGGCCGCGCAAATTGCCGGAATTGCCAGAATGCGCGAGACGGTAAGGATGTTGGGCAGGCTGTTCAGCATGGCACTCAACTATCGCATGGCGGCTGGGGAAGGGCCAGAGCCGTCCCCGGCGTCAACTGCCGTTGAAGTGATCGTAAATACGTTTCGCCATGGCCTTGCTGACGCCATCCACCGCCTCGAGATCGGCCAGTCCGGCACGGGCGACCGCCTTGGCCGAGCCGAAATGCAGCAAAAGCGCCTTCTTGCGTGCCGCCCCGATGCCGGGAATTTCGTCGAGCGGAGAGCGGATCTGGTCCTTGCTGCGCTTTGCCCGGTGGGTTCCGATCGCAAAGCGATGGGCCTCGTCGCGCAGCCGTTGCAGGAAGAACAACACAGGGTGGCGCGGCTCCAGCATGAAGGGCTCGCGGCCGGGAAGGAAGAACTGCTCGCGGCCGGCATTGCGGTCCGGACCCTTGGCGATGCCGACCACCGGCACATCCGTGATCCCGAGTTCCTGCATCACCTGCAAGGTAGCGCTGAGCTGGCCCTTGCCGCCATCGATCAGCAGCAGATCGGGCCAGTCCGCCTCGCTGCCTTCGGCATCTTCCTTGAGCAATCTCTGGAAGCGCCGGGTCAGCACCTGCTTCATCATCGCGTAGTCGTCGCCCGGCGCTATATCCTCGCCGCGGATATTGAACTTGCGATAGGCGTTCTTGCGCAGGCCTTCGGGGCCGGCGACGATCATCGCGCCGACGGCATGGCGGCCCATGATATGGCTGTTGTCGTAGACCTCGATGCGCTGCGGCGGTGCTTCCAGACCAAACAGTTCGGCCACACCTTTCAGAAGCTGTTGCTGCGTGCTGGTTTCCGCCAGACGCCGGCGCAGGGCATCGCGCGCATTGTTGACGGCATGTTCAACGAGATCGCGCTTCAGGCCGCGCTGCGGGCAATGCAGTTCGACCTTGCGCCTGGCATGCTTGGTCAGCGCTTCCTCGATCAGCTCGGCATTGCCGGCTGGATGGCTGATGAGGATCAGGCGCGGCGGCTCGCGCTGCGCATAGAACTGGCCGATGAAGGCATCCAGAACTTCGTCCAGTTCCACATCGCGCGCATGGGCCGGGAAATAGGCACGATTTCCGAAATTCTGCCCGGCGCGGAAGAAGAAAATCTGGATGCAGACCAACCCGCCTTCGGCATGAATGGCGATGACATCAGCATCGTCGATATCGGCGAGATTGACGTCCTGCTTCTGGGTGATATGGGCGAGCGCGCGGATGCGGTCGCGCAGCTCGGCCGCGGTTTCGAAATCCAGTGCTTCCGAAGCCGCTTCCATGCGCCGCCGCCAGTCGTCCAGAACATGGCGGTTGCGGCCGCTGAGGAAGTCACGCGCTTCATTGACGAGGCGGGCGTACTCCGCTTCCGAAATCCGCCCGACGCAAGGCGCTGTGCAGCGCTTGATCTGATATTGCAGGCAGGGCCGTGAGCGGCTGGCAAATTCGCTGTCGGTGCAACTGCGCAGCGGAAAAGCCCGCGACAATGCGTTCAGCGTGATGTGCACGGCGCCGGTCGAAGCAAAGGGACCGAAATATTCGCCCGGCACGTCGCGCGCCCCGCGATGCTTGGTGATGCTGGGGAAGGGATGGTCGCGGGCGATCAGGATATAGGGAAAGGACTTGTCGTCCTTCAGCAGCACGTTGAACGGCGGCTGCAGACGCTTGATCAGATTGGCCTCAAGCAGCAGCGCCTCGGCCTCGGTATGGGTCGTGGTGACCTCGACGGAGGCCACCTGACGCACCATACGCTGGATGCGGATGCTTAAGCCCGAGGTCTTGGCATAGGACGAGACGCGTTTGCGCAGCGAGCGGGCCTTGCCTACGTACAGCACTTCGCCACGGGCATCGATCATCCGGTAGACGCCTGGCCCGAGCGGCAGTGTGGGCAGGTGCCGCGCAATCACCTCCGCGCCGATCTCGCCGGGATGCGCCGCCGTATCGGCCGGGGAAGACACGCTGTCAGGCTCACTCATACGCCAGACCATACCGTTAAAAGCTCAATGATTACACGGTGTTGACAAAAGCGTCCCAAGGCTGTGGATAACTTTGTGGGGAAATGATGCGGTCTATCCGAGTTGCTAACAATCCAACGCCAAGCTTCTCCAGCTTGCGCATTCAAGCCTAGGAATAAATCATTGATTTCATTGATCTAGGATCACTTATGCACAGTCTTTTGATAGCCGATTCGCTGTAAATCGCTCTCAACGACTCGGAAAAGCGCGCTGTGTACAACCTTTTGGAACAGTACTATCGCGACGCAAAGTGCAGTTTCATTTTAAAAATGCAAGTACCACCGTTAGTTAGTGGCGATGCCGCTCGATTTCCACTCCTACGCCAGCCGCCTCGGCGATGGCATCGGGTTTTTCAACACGTACCCGGCAGCGCAGAACTCGCTCGTCCACAAGGCAGAGTTCGGCCAGCCTTTCGGCCAGGGTCTCGACCAGATCGATATGGCCTTGGGCCAACAGGATCTTTGCCTGATTGACCAGCTTCTCGTAGCAGACCACGTCGGCGTAGTCCTTGGGCGGCTCGCCTGGGGTTTCAGCCACCCATAAGTCCATGTTTATCAAGACCTTCTGCGGTTCGATTCGCTCATGCGGATAGATGCCGATCAGGCCTTCAAGCAGCAGGTCGCGGACGAAAACCCGCCGTTCCGGCTGGCTCCGCCGGCGCAGACTGGGAGTAAGGTCAGGGACGGGAATGTCCGCCCAGGCAGCACGCGCCCGTTCATGAATGGTCATTTCATTCCTCCGGGTCTACCGGACCGGATGCCAAGGGACCGGAATTACCCTGCCAGGGCAGATGCTGGCCGCCATCGAGAGCGATCATCTGGCCTGTGAGGGCCGGAGCGTCAAGCAGGAATCCGACGGCTGCGGCAATCTCGTCAGGGTAGGCGCCGCGCCGCAGGGGTGTGCTCTGCCATTGCCGCGCGAATTGTTCCGGGGTCTGGCGCGCGCTAGGCAGCACCGGGCCGGGGCCGATCCCGTTGACGCGGATGCGGGGCGCCAGCGCGAGCGCGAGGGCCTGGGTCATCGCCCAAAGGCCGGCCTTGGCCATGGTGTAGGAGGCGAAATGCGGCGTTAGCCGCCAGACCCGCATGTCGATCAGATTGACAATGTTGCCCGGAACATCGTCCGGCAATTGCGCGGCGAAGGCCTGCGACAGGAAAAACGGCGCTTTCAGGTTGATGTCGAGATGGCGGTCCCAGCTTTCCTCGGTGGCCGTCTGGATATGGTCGTATTCGAACAGCGAGGCGTTGTTGACCAGCACCGAGAGCGGCCCGAGCTTTGCGGCTGCTTCGCCGACCAGTTTCATCACCGCCTGATGATCGGCGAGATCGGCCTGGACTACCGCTGCCTTGCCGCCAAGGCCGATGATTTCGGATGCCACCGCTTCGGCCTCCTGGCGCGAGCGGTTGCAATGCACGGCGACGGAATAGCCGCGGCGGCCGAGATAAAGTGCAATGGCCCGCCCGATACGGACCCCGGAGCCAGTGATCAGGGCGGTGGGAGCAGCAGTCGGAACAGTCATGATCAGCGCTTCCGGCCTCGATAGGCGCGACGTGAGCCTGCGCGGCCTGCGGTGGAACGTCCGACCGGACGCGGCGCGGCAGCAGCTTCCTCCGCCAGGCCCATGGGTTTGAGGGCAACCGGCCCGGCCGGCAATTCAAGTTCGTTCAGCTCCAGACGGCGAATCTCGTCGCGCAGGCGGGCGGCTTCCTCGAATTCGAGATTGCCTGCCGCTTCACGCATGCGCTTCTCAAGCTCGGCGATATAGGCCTTCAGATTGTGGCCAACGAGATGGCCCGCCTCGGCCTGGCCGGCATCCACCGTGTAGTGATCCTGCTCGTAGACCGATTGCAGGATGTCGCCGATCTGCTTCTTCACGCTTTCCGGCGTGATGCCATGTGCTTCGTTATAGGCCTGCTGCTTGGCACGCCGGCGCGCGGTTTCGTCCAGCGCACGCTGCAGGCTGTTGGTCATCTTGTCGGCATAGAGAATGACGCGGCCATCGACGTTACGCGCCGCGCGGCCGATGGTCTGGATCAGCGAGGTCTCGGATCGCAGGAAACCTTCCTTGTCGGCATCGAGAATGGCGACAAGGCCGCATTCCGGAATGTCAAGGCCCTCGCGCAGCAGGTTGATGCCGATCAGCACATCGAACACGCCAAGCCGCAGGTCGCGGATGATCTCGATGCGTTCGATGGTGTCGATATCGGAATGCAGATAGCGCACCTTCAGGCCGACCTCGGTCATGTATTCGGTGAGGTCTTCCGCCATGCGCTTGGTAAGCGTCGTCACCAGCACGCGATAGCCCTTCTGGATCACCGTCTTGCACTCGGCGAGCAGATCGTCGACCTGATGCTCCACCGGGCGGACCTCGGTGACCGGATCGATCAGGCCGGTGGGACGAATGACCTGTTCGACGAACACGCCGCCGGTGCGTTCCAGTTCCCATTTGCCGGGCGTGGCCGAGACGAAGATGGTTTGCGGCCGCAGGCGATCCCATTCGCGGAACCGCAAGGGGCGGTTATCGATGCAGGACGGCAGGCGGAAGCCGTATTCCGCCAGCGTCGCCTTGCGCCGGAAGTCGCCGCGGAACATGCCGCCGATCTGCGGTATCGTCACATGGCTTTCGTCGACGAAGAGCAGGGCATTCTCCGGCAGGTATTCGAACAATGTCGGCGGCGGCTCGCCCGGTTTGCGGCCGGTGATGTAGCGTGAATAGTTCTCGATGCCGGCGCAGGAACCTGTTGCCGCCATCATCTCCAGATCGAAGGTGGTGCGCTGCTCCAGGCGCTGCGCCTCCAGCAGGCGTCCCATCTGGGTGAGCTGATCCAGTCGCACCTTGAGGTCGACCTTGATCTGCTCCATCGCCTGCTGCAGCGTCGGCTTTGGGATCACGTAGTGGCTGTTGGCGTACAGCTTCACCGATTTCATCTCGCCGGTCTTATGGCCGGTGAGCGGATCGAATTCGACGATGCTTTCCAGCTCGTCGCCGAACAGCGACAGGCGCCAGGCGCGGTCTTCCATATGCGAGGGGAAGATCTCGATGCCGTCGCCGCGCACCCGGAAGGCGCCGCGGGCAAAGGCGGCGTCGTTGCGGCGGTATTGCAGATCGACCAGGCGGCGCAGCAGCGTGTCGCGATCAATGGTCTTGCCGGCCTCCAGCGACAGTGTCATTTCCGAATAGGTCTCGACCGAGCCGATACCGTAGATGCACGACACGGAGGCGACGATGATGACGTCGTCGCGTTCCAGCAGCGCGCGCGTGGCCGAATGGCGCATGCGGTCGATCTGCTCGTTGATCGAGGAATCCTTCTCGATATAGGTGTCGCTGCGCGGAACGTAGGCTTCGGGCTGGTAATAGTCGTAATACGAGACGAAGTATTCCACCGCATTGTTCGGGAAGAAGGCCTTCATCTCACCATAGAGCTGCGCGGCGAGCGTCTTGTTCGGGGCGAGGATCAGCGCCGGCCGGCCGGTGCGCTTGATTACCTGCGCCATGCTGAAGGTCTTGCCCGACCCGGTCACGCCGAGCAGCACCTGATCGCGCTCGTTGCGCTCCACGCCTGCCGTCAGTTCTGCAATCGCCTGCGGCTGGTCTCCCTTCGGCTCGTAGGGGGCCTGCAGGTCATAGGCGATGCCGCCTTCGCTTTTGTTCGGGCGGGGCGGGCGATGCGGAATGAAATCCGGAAAATTGGCATCCGCGAAGCGATCCGGGTCTTCGATTTCGCGTTCGATGCTCTGGACTGGGGTCTGGCTCATGGCTGCCAATATGGGGTGGAGAAGGGCCGGGGCCAACCACCCGGTCCGGGCGTTTCTGCGAGCCTTCCGGCGGCTCAGGGCCTCCGGTATACAAAGCTCCAGGGAGACATGTCCATATGACCATCATCGTTACCGGGGGCGCCGGCTTTATCGGCTCGGCGCTGGTTCGCCGGCTCAATGCCCAGGGCCAGCGTGTCGTCACCATTGACAAGCTGACTTACGCCGGCAATCCGGACAATCTGGCGGGCCTGAAAAACCCGGAGTTGCATCGCTTCGAGCAGGTCGATATCTGCGACCGGGCGGCGATCAAGCGGATTTATGCCGAGGTCAAACCCCGGGCGGTCTACCATCTGGCGGCGGAAAGCCATGTCGACCGCTCCATCGACAGCCCGGCGCCGTTCATCGACACGAATGTCACCGGCACCCTGGTGTTGCTGGAAGCGGCGGTCGACCATTATCGCAATCTGGACGGGACTGCGAAAACCCAGTTCCGGCATTTGCAGGTTTCCACCGACGAGGTCTATGGCGAACTGGGCGCGACCGGGCTGTTCGACGAGGACAGCCCCTACCGACCGAATTCGCCTTACGCGGCCAGCAAGGCGGCGGCCGACCATCTGACGCGCGCCTTCGGCCGCACCTACGGCCTGCCGGTGCTGGTGACCAATTGCGGCAACAATTACGGCCCTTATCAGTTTCCCGAGAAGCTGATCCCGCTGACCATCCTGAACGCGCTGGAGGGCAAGTCTTTGCCGGTCTACGGTAAGGGCGAGCAGGTGCGCGATTGGATCCATGTCGAGGATCATGTCGGCGCGCTGCAGCTCGTTGTGGAGAAGGGCCGGCCGGGCGAGACCTATCTGATCGGCGCGCGCGGCGAGCAGCGCAATATCGATCTGGTTCACCGGCTCTGCGCCATTCTGGACGAGCTGGTGCCAAAAAAAGATGGCAGCAAATATGCCGAGCAGATCACCTTCGTCACCGACCGCCCCGGCCACGATGCGCGCTATGCCATCGATCCGGCGAAGGTCGAGCGCGAGCTGGACTGGAAGCCTGCCTATGATCTGGCAGAGGGCCTCAAGGCCACTGTGCAATGGTATCTCGACAATGCCGCCTGGTGCCGCCGCGCTACGCAGACCTATGACCGCCGCCGCATTGGGCTAGGCTGATTGCCGGCTTGAAAGACGCTGAAATGAAAACGGCCCGCCGATGCGGGCCGTTTCGCTTTGCGGATAAGGCCAATCAGCCTTTCTGGTTTTGCCGCCGCTGCCACCAGGCCTGCAGCTCGCCGACGATGCCTTTACGGAAGGCGAGCACGACGACGACGAAGATCACGCCCTGGATCACCAGAACCCATTCGCCGAACCCGGCAAGGTAGTTCTGCATGGTGATGATCACGCCGGCGCCAACGATGGGGCCGAAAACCGTGCCCATGCCGCCGACCAGGGTCATCAGCACCACCTCGCCCGACATCTGCCAGGAGACGTCGGTCAGCGAGGCGAGCTGGAAGACGATCGCCTTGGTGGCGCCGGCCATGCCGGCCAGTGCGGCGGAAAGCACGAAGGCCAGCAGCTTGTACTGCTCGACCCGGTAGCCGAGCGAGATGGCACGCGGCTCGTTTTCGCGGATCGCCTTGAGCACCTGGCCGAAGGGCGAATGGATGGTGCGCCAGATCACCAAAAAGCCGAAGGTGAAGATGGCCAGCACCACATAATAGAAGGCGTAGTCATTGGAGAGATCGAACAGTCCGAGGATCGGGCGGCGCGGAATCGCCTGAATGCCGTCTTCGCCGCCGGTGAACGGTGCCTGCACGCAGAAGAAGAACACCATCTGCGCCAGGGCCAAGGTGACCATTGCGAAATAGATGCCTTGGCGGCGGATGGCCAGCACCCCGGTAACTAGGCCCAGAAGAGCCGCACAAACCGTGCCGGCGAGAATGCCGAGTTCGGGCGACCAGCCCCAGACCTTGACCACATGGCCGCTGATATAGGCGGCGCCGCCGAAGAACATGGCATGGCCAAAGGAAAGCAGGCCGACATAGCCGATCAGCAAGTTGAAGGCGAGCGCAAACAGCGCGAAGCAAAGCACCTTCATCAGGAAGACTGGATAGATCACCAGCGGTGCGACGATGGCGATGCAAACCAGCATGGCCAGGATCGAAAGATCCCGATTCTTGGCGATGGCGGGTTGGCTAGTCAGAGTGATCGCGGCGTTGTTCATGGTTGGACCCTTACTTCGGCGTGCCGAACAGGCCGGCGGGCTTCAGCATCAGCACGATCGCCATGATGATGAAGATCACGGTGTTGGAGGCTTCGGGGTAGAAGACCTTGGTCAGGCCTTCGATGATGCCCAGCGCGAAGCCAGTGACGATGGCGCCCATGATCGAGCCCATGCCGCCAATGACGACGACAGCGAAGACGATGATGATCAGGTTGGAGCCCATCAGCGGATTGACGTTATAGGCCGGAGCGGCCAACACGCCCGCCAGTGCGGCAAGGCCTACACCGAAACCGTAGGTGAGCGTGATCATGCGCGGCACGTTGATGCCGAAAGCCTGCACCAGATCCGGGCGCTCGGTGGCGGCGCGCAGATAGGAGCCGAGCTTGGTGCGCTCGATCATGAACCAGGTGCCGAGACAGATCGCCAGCGAAGCAGCGACGATCCAGGCGCGGTACCAGGGCAGGAACATGAAGTCGAGCCGGGTGCCACCGGGCAGCGGGTTGGCATAGGGCAGGCCGGTCGAGCCGAACTGCTTGCGGAACACGCCCTCAATGATCAGCGCCAGACCGAAGGTCAGCAGCAGGCCGTAGAGATGGTCGAGATGATAGAGATGGCGCAGGAATAGCCGTTCCATGGCGATGCCGATGGCACCAACGACGATTGGCGCGATCACCAGGGCGCCCCAATAGGGCACGCCAGCCCATTCAAGCAGCATCCAGGCCGCGAAGGCGCCCATCATGTACTGAGCGCCATGGGTGAAATTGATGACGTTAAGCAGACCGAAAATGACCGCCAGCCCGAGGCTGAGCATCGCATAGAAGGCGCCATTGATCAGGCCCAGCAACAACTGGCCAAACAGCGCTTGCGGTGGAATGCCAAGCAATTCGAACATCTCGGTGCGGCCCCCTCAGAAAAAATGGTGGGGCCAGCCGTGACGCGGCTGGCCCCGATGGTTCTTAGCTCTTCTTGACGAGCGGGCAGCCGCCCTCGTTCAGAGGACGGAACGCCTGTTCGGCCGGGATTTCCTTCTTCACGGTCAGGTAATCCCAGGGAGCCTTCGATTCAGAGGGCTTCTTCACCTCGACGAGGTACATGGTGTGCATGTGGCGGCCATCCTCGCGGATCGTGCCCTTCCCGAACAGCTTGTCCTCGCTCGGCATGGACTTCATCTTGGCCACCACGGCCGCGCCGTCGGCGTCGCTCTTCAGCGCTTCCACAGCCTTCAGGTAGTGGATGACCGAGGAGTAGATGCCGGCATGGACCATGGTCGGATACTTGCCGCCATTGGCCGCCGCGAATTCCTTCGCGAAGGCGCGGTTGTTGTCGTTCAGATCCCAGTACCAGGCGGTGGTGAAATTCAGGCCCTGAGCGGTCTTCAGGCCCAGCGCATGCACGTCGGTGATGAACATCAGCATGCCGGCAAGCTTCTGGCCGCCTTCGACGATGCCGAATTCAGCCGCCTGCTTGATCGAGTTGATGGTGTCGCCGCCAGCATTGGCCAGGCCGATGATCTGCGCCTTCGAAGCCTGCGCCTGCAGCAGGAAGGACGAGAAGTCGGTACCGGGGAAGGGGGTGCGGACGGCGCCGAGGGTCTTGCCGCCGTTGGCCTCGACCACGGCCTTGGTGTCGCGCTCCAGCGCATGGCCGAAAGCGTAGTCCGCGGTCAGGAAGAACCAGGTCTTGCCGCCGGTCTGCACGATGGCCTTGCCGGTGCCGTTGGCCAACGCCCAGGTGTCATAGGTCCAGTGGATGGTGTTCGGCGAGCAGGCGGGGCCGGTCAGGTCGGCGGTCGCCGGGCCGGAACCGAGGAAGACCTTGTTCTTTTCCTTGGTGATCTGGTTGATCGCCAGCGCCACCGAGGAGGTGGGCACGTCAACGATCACGTCGACCTTGTCGACGTCATACCACTGACGGGCGATGTTGGAGCCAATATCGGGCTTGTTCTGGTGATCAGCGAAGACCACCTCGACCTTCAGGCCCTTGGCGGCGGCGCCGTAATCCTCGACCGCCTTTTTCGCGGCCCAGGTGCCGCCCGGACCAGACACGTCGGCATAAAGGCCTGACTGGTCATTCAACACGCCGATCTTAATGACGCCGTCGCTGTACTGCGCTTGGGCGCTGCCGGCGGCGAGTAATGCCGCCGCAGAAACTGCCAGATATTTGAACTGCATCGCTTCCTCCTCAGTTAAACTTGGTTATTGGGTCAGACGCCAAGATAGATTTCCAGTTTCTGTATGTTGGCGCCGATCTGGTCGTTCGGGATCATGTCGATCACTTTACCGTGTTCCACCACGTAATGGCGGTCAGCCACCGTGCTGGCGAAACGGAAATTCTGCTCGACCAGCAGAATCGTGTAGCCCTTCTCCTTCAACAGCCGGATCATCGCGCCGATCTGCTGCACGATGACAGGCGCAAGGCCTTCGGTCGGCTCGTCCAGCAGCAGCATGGTGGCGCCGGTGCGCAGGATTCGGCCGATTGCCAGCATCTGCTGCTCACCGCCGGACAGCTTGGTGCCCTGGCTTTTGAGCCGTTCCTTCAGGTTCGGGAAAATCTCGTAGATCTCGTCCAGCGACATGCCGCCCGGCTTTACCGGCGGCGGCAGGGTCAGGTTTTCGTAGACATTCAGGCTGGAAAAGATGCCGCGCTCTTCGGGGCAGAAGGCGATGCCTTTCTTGGCGATCCGGTTCGAGGGCAGCTGAATCAGTTCCTCGCCCTCAAACTGGACCGAGCCCTTGCGGCTCGGGATCATGCCCATCACAGCCTTCATCGTGGTGGTCTTGCCCGCGCCGTTGCGGCCCAGCAGCGTCACCACTTCGCCCTTATGCACCTCGAAATCCATCCCATGCAGGATGTGCGATTCGCCATACCAGGCATTCAGGCCTTTGACCGCCAGTTCAACGCTGCCGTTATGCATTACCGGTCCCCATATAGGCCTCGATGACGTCCGGATTGCGTGACACCGTCTCGTAATTGCCTTCGGCGAGGATTTCGCCGCGGCGCAGAACGGTGATCGTGTCGGACAGCTTGGCCACGACGCTGAGGTTATGCTCGACCATCAAGACGGTGCGATTCGCGGAAACGCGTTTGATCAGGTCGGCGATGCGGTCGATATCCTCATGGCCCATGCCGGCCATCGGCTCGTCCAGCAGCATCATTTCCGGTTCCAGCGCCAGAGTCGTCGCGATTTCCAGTGCCCGCTTGCGGCCATAAGGCAGCTCAACGGCGGTATGGCGGCGGTAGTCGATCAGGCCGACCGCATCCAGCAATTCTTCGGCCCGGCTGTTCAGCTCGTTCAGCGAGGCTTCCGATTTCCAGAAATGGAAAGAGGTGCCCAGCGGCCGCTGCAGCGCGATTCGCACGTTTTCCAACAGGCTAAGATGCGGAAAGACCGCTGAAATCTGGAACGACCGCACCATGCCGCTGCGTGCGATATCCGCAGGCTTGGCATGCGTGATGTCCTGGCCGTTATAGGTGATGCGGCCCCGGCTGGGACTTAAGAACTTGGTTAACAGATTGAAACACGTCGTCTTTCCGGCGCCGTTGGGGCCGATCAGAGCGTGTATGCTGTGGCGCCGGACTTTTAAATTAACATCCTTGACCGCGACGAAGCCGGCGAATTCCTTCGTCAGTCCTTCGGTCGAGAGGATAAAATCCTCACCCATTTGGACCGTTCCCTGTTTGCCTCCCTTGGCGTCCGCTTGCGCGGTACGCGGAGGAATGGAAACGGATTTATGCGGGCTTGTAAATAGCCTGAGGTGGCAAAGCGTTACTGATATGTCAGTACGCCTGGTTGCCTAATTTCGCGGCGCAGCCGGGGCAGCCTTTGCATCTCGCGCGGCCCGGCGCGAAATTTGGTGTTCCCGATACGATATATATGTGGCACTGGCGAAGATCACGGTCCCGCCCACCCAGGTCCACAAATCGGGCACTTGGCCAAAGAAGAAGAAACCGATCAGGGCCGCCCAGATCAGCTTGGTGAAATCGAGCGGCATGAGGGCGGTGGTATCGCCGTACCGGAAAGCTTCGGTGAACAGCATGTGTCCGGCCGATCCGCAGGCGCCCAGCAGGAACATGATCCCGAGCTGCTCCCAGGTCGGCCATTCCCAGACGAACAGCGACGCCGCGAAGGTGATCGGCATCAGGAAGACCGTCATGTAGGTGGCGATCGTCAGGCTGGAATCGGTGCGGGCGAGGATCTTGATGTCGAGCATCGAGGCAGCCCAGAGCACGGTCGATCCGATCACCAGGATCGGCCCAAGGCCAACCGGCATCAGGCCCGGCCGCAACACGATCAACGCACCCAGGAATCCGATGACCAGCGCCGCGATCCGACGGGCATGCAGTTTCTCGTGCAGCACGAACACCGCCCCGATGGTCATGAACAGAGGCGCGGTGTAGGACAGCGCGGTTGCCTCCGCGAGCGGCGTGATCGCCAGCGCGGTGAAGAACATCATCATCGAAGTGCTGTTCAGCGCCCCGCGCAGCGCATGCAGATGCAACTTGGTGGTGCGGAAGGCGGTAAAGCGGCTGCGGATGATCGCCGGCAGCAGCGCCACGAAGCCGAACAGATTGCGGAAAAAGGCCACTTCGATCGGGGGCACCTCTTGCGAGGCCTTCGCGACCAAGGCATGCATGACGCAGAAGCAGAAGGCCGACGCGACCATCATCAGCATTGCTTTCAAAGGCGGTGCCGAGATGGACGAAGAGGCGGGAACTGGTATTTCGGACATTTGACCGGGCGTTTCGCTAAAATCGTACAATTTCAGCTTGGCGGACTCGCTAACATTGCAAAAATTGCAACTCTCCTATGCGCTGCCGATTCAAGAGGTTTTGCCCGAGATAACGGCAAGTCTGGCTCGTAACAGCAATCTTGTTGTGCAGGCGCCACCCGGATCGGGCAAGACCACGCTGCTGCCGCTTGCGCTGCTCGATCAGCCCTGGGCGCAGCAGGGCCGAATCGTGGTGCTTGAGCCTCGCCGGCTGGCGGCGCGGCTGGCCGCACGGCGCATGGCCGATCTGTTGGGCGAAGCAGTAGGTGAGACTGTCGGCTACCGCGTGCGTCTCGACAGCAAGACCGGACCGAAGACCCGGATCGAACTCAACACCGATGGCGTCTTCTTACGCCGGCTGCAGCGCGACCCCGAACTTAAAGGCATTGCCGCCGTGCTGTTCGACGAATGCCACGAGCGCGGCCTGGAATCGGATGTCAGTCTGGCGCTGTGCCTGGAAGCGCAGTCCGCCTTGCGGCCGGATCTGAAACTTGTGGCGATGTCGGCGACCCTGGATGCGGCGCCGTTTGCCAAGCTGATGGGCGATTGCCCCGTCGTCACGGGCGAGGGCCAGAGCTTCCCGGTCGAGACGCGCTGGCGCCCGCCATCGGCTCAGGCCCGTCTGGATCAGGCCGTTGCGGATACGGTGCGGCAGGCGTTGAACGAGACGGAAGGGGACATGCTGGTCTTCCTGCCGGGCGTCGGCGAAATTCGCCGCGTCGAGGCAAGGCTGCAGGACATGCAGCTACCGGGCAGTGTCTCGGTCCTGCCGCTTTATGGCGACCTGCCGGGCGAGCAGCAGGACATGGCGCTGAAGCCAAGTCCGCCGGGTCGCCGAAAGGTGGTGCTGTCGACGTCCATTGCGGAAAGCTCGCTCACCATCGAAGGCGTGCGCGTGGTGATCGACAGCGGCTACATGCGTCAGCCGCGTTTCTCGCCCAGTACCGGCATGGCGCGTCTGGAAACGCTGCGCGTCAGCCAGGCATCGGCCGATCAGCGGCGCGGCCGCGCCGGCCGCCTCGGCCCCGGTGTTTGCTATCGCCTCTGGGCCGAAGCGGCCCATGGCGGCCTGCAGAAATTCACCGCGCCGGAAATCGCCGTCACCGATCTGACGCCGCTGGCGCTCGATCTTGCTGTCTGGGGCGTGCGCGACGAGGCGACACTGCCCTGGCTCGATCCGCCGCCCCAGGCGGCGATGGCTTACGCCAAGGAATTGCTGCGCGAACTGGGCGCCATCGATACGGAAGGCGTCATCACGCCGCATGGCAAGGCGATGGCGGAATTGCCGCTGCATCCGCGCCTGGCCCATATGGTGATCCGCGGCCATGACCTCGGGTTAGGCGGTCTGGCTTGTGCCTTGGCCGCGCTGCTGGGCGAACGGGACATTGCAAAGGGAGCGGGTGCTGGACCGCGTGACGTCGATCTGCGCTGGCGGCTGGAAATCGTCGCCGGCGAGAGCGAGCGCGACAGCGCGCCGCATGGCTTGCGCGTCGACATGAATGCCGTGCGCCAGATCCGGAAACTGGCCAGCGACTGGCGCCGTCAGATCGGCGCCGAGCTTCATAAGGGTTCCGCCGAGGAAGCCGGGCTGCTCGTCGCGCTGGCTTATCCGGACCGCGTCGCCAAGAAGCGCGGCGGCGGTGTCGGCAGTTTTCTGCTCAGCAATGGACGCGGCGCCAGGCTCGACCCGCTGGATGCTCTCAGCAACGAGGCTTATCTGGCAGTGGCGGAGGTCGACGGCGCTCAGGCCGATGCCCGGATTTTCCTCGCAGCGCCGATCAGTGAGGCGGAGATCGAGGCGCATCTCGGCGAGGCTATCGAAACGCGCAGTGCCGTGGAATGGGACGAGCGCACGCAAGCCGTGTTGGCGCGGGAGCAGCGCCGACTTGGTTCCCTGGTGCTGCGGGAAAAGCCGTTGGCCAATCCATCGGCGGAGATGGTGCAGCAGGCCTTGCTCGCCGCGATCCGCAAGGTGGGCCTGGATGCCACTCTGCCCTGGACGCCGGGGCTTCGTCAGTGGCAGGCGCGGGTCAATTTGCTGCGCCGCCATCTGCCCGCTGCCGCAGACTGGCCGGATATGAACGATGCGGCACTGACGGAGCGCCTGGAGGATTGGCTGGCGCCCTATCTGCAAGGCATCACCAAGCTGTCACAGCTTGCCAATATCGACCTGCACGCGGCACTGACCCATCAGCTCGATTATACGCAGCAGAAACTGCTCGATGCCGAAGCGCCCACGCATCTGCAGGTTCCCTCGGGATCGAACATCCCCATTGATTACACGCAAGGGGAAAACCCGGTTCTGGCTGTTCGTTTGCAGGAAATGTTCGGCTGCGCCGAAACGCCGAGCGTTGCCGGCGGCAGGGTGAAGCTCGTCCTGCATCTGCTGTCGCCGGCGCGGCGTCCCTTGCAGGTAACCAGCGATCTGGCTGGTTTCTGGCAATCGAGCTATCGCGCTGTGCGGGCCGAGATGCGCGGACAATATCCGAAGCATGACTGGCCGGAAGATCCCATGGCAGCGCTGCCGACAGCCCGCGCCAAGCCGAGGCCGCGTTGAACTGTCATGCCTGTCGTCGTTCGGTACATGCCATGACGTCCGACCGCCGCCGCGAAATCTGCATTCTGTTCGGCGACCCCAATCAGGGCATGCGGGGCCTTTACCGCACGGCCATGCGCAGCGAGGGTTTCGAGAATCTGCACGGTTTCGACACGCTGGAAGGCTTCACCCGGCTCGTCGCGCAGGTGCAGCCGGATTTGATCTTCATGAATGTCGCGATGCCGGGTGGCGACGCCGTCGCAATAACACGCGCGATCCGGCATGGCGAGATCGGCACCAATCCGTTCGTGCCGATCATTCTTACCACCTGGGAAGCCGAGAGCGGCATGGTGCGGCGCATTATCGATTCCGGCGCCGATGACCTGCTGGTCAAACCGTTATCCACCCAGTCGATCACCGACCGCATCCAGGCTTTGGCCGAGAAGCGGAAACCGTTTGTGGTGACGGCAGACTATATCGGCCCGGATCGGCGCGCGGGCAAACGCTCGGAAAGCGATGGGCCGCTGATTGTCGTTCCCAACAGGCTGCATGCCAAGCTGAACGGGCTCGCCATCAACGATGAAGCATTCCGGCAGGACATTGCCGCGATGCAGGCGCAGGTCAATCGGCTGCGCCTGAAGGCGGCGGCTTTCCGGGTCGCCTTTGTGGCCACCCAGTTGGATGCCATCTGCCGTTCCATGGTTGACAAGCGCCATGACGCCGAAATGCTGCTCAACGGCTTGAGGCTGTCGGTCACCGATATCCGGCTGAGGGTCGCTGAGGCCGACCGCGTCACGGTCACGACGTTGTGCGATCAGATCAGCGGTCCGGTCGAGGCGCTGCTGGCCACGGGGGCGCCGCCGGATCCGGCAGCCTGGCAGACCCGCATCAGCGTCACACAAAGCCGAGCGGCGGCATTGCTTCAGTATTTCAATCCGGATATGAGCCCCGAGCAGTTGAAGGTGGAGGTCGATGCCGCAGTCGCCCGGTTCTGGGCGCGGCAGGCGGCGATTGCGGCCGGGACTCTGCCTGCGGAATGAGGTTATATTTTTGACGCACCTGCTATCTCCCACCCGATGCGGCTTGTTGTTGCGCCGCCGCCTCTCTAGGATTAGCGGATGAATCCCGAGCGCCGAACCGACGTTCGAATCCTATACGGTGATTCCGGACAGAGCACGCGTATCCTCTACCGCCAGGCGTTGATGGCGAATGGCTACACGTCACTGCGCGAATTCGACACCCTGGAGGGGTTTGCGTCCCTCCTGGCAGTGGTTCAGCCCGACATGGTCTTCATGGATATCGACATGCCGGGCGGCGATGCCATCTCGCTCGTGCGCGACCTCCGCCATGGCAAGCTCGGCGTCAATCCTTACCTTCCCGTCATCCTGACGACCTGGGAACCGCAGCATCGCGTGGTGAAGCGGGTGATCGACGCGGGCGCCGACGACCTGCTGGTCAAGCCGCTTTCCACCCGCATCCTGCTGGAGCGGATCGAGGCGCTGGCCTGGAACCGCAAGCCGTTCGTCGTCACCTCCGATTACATCGGGCCAGATCGCCGCAAGGCCGATGCGCGCCGTGACAGCACGGTGCCGCTGATCGAGGTGCCGAACCCGCTGCGCGCACGGCTTCAGGGAGAGGCCAACGATACCCGGGTGATGAAAAAGGCGATCCTCGAAGCCAATGCGAAGGTCAACGAGCAGCGCTTGCGCGCCGGCGCCTTCCGCATCGCCTTCGTCGCACAGCAGATCGTCCCGCTCTACAAGACGCAAACGCAGCCCGATGAGACTACGCTTGGCATGCTGCGCGATCTGATCGCCTCCACCGAGGACATTCAGCGCCGCGTCATCGGCACTCAATATGCTCATGTCGCCCAGATCTGCGAACGCCTGCTGGTGACGGCGCGGCACATCCTCGAGCAGGGCAAGGATATTGCCTTCGATCCGTCCTGGACCAAGAGCTTCGATTTGTTGAAGACGCTGGGCGAAGCCGTTCTGGTCTTCTTCAACCCCGAGCGTGACGCCTTGGAGTTGGCGCGCGAGGTGGCCGAAGCCGTGGACCGTTACCGCGCGCGCAAGGCCGCGCAGGCAGCGGGCCGTCTGCCGGAGCCCACCGACGTTCCAGCATAAGGAAATATTGCTCAGGATGTGGCTGGTTCAGGATATGGTGATCGTTTGCGACACCTTGTAGAGGCTGCCGTCATCGTCTGTCCAGGTGAAATCCAGCTGGCCGCTTTCCGTCGCCTTGACGAAGAATGAGATGAGGGGATTGGCGGAGATCGCCGGTTCCAGCTTCGCGTCGAAGACCGTCTTGCCGTTATAGGTGACGGTCATCCTGTTGATGATCTTGCGCGGGATGGTTTTGCCGTCGGCGTCCTTGCGCTGTCCGGACTCCATCGGATGCGAGACCAGGGTTTTGATCTCGATGATCTCCCCCTTCTTCGCGGGGCTTGGCACCCGGATGCGCGGCTTGACGTCTTCAGCCATGGTTTATGTCTTTTCCGATATCCGTTGATCAGCTGCCGCAGCCGCCGATGGTGACCTTGACCTCGCGGGCGGTGCTCCACACGCTGCCATCGTTCATCACGGCCACCGCGATGATGTTTTGCGTCTCCGCCATGCGCATGCGGAACTGCACTTCCGCTTTGCCGTTGGCCGGCGATAGCCTGAAGCTGGCCACGCCTGGCGCCGGATTCCGGTCGGCCAGAACATGCAGCTCCCGGACGTAATCCTGCTCCGTCATCGGGCTGTCGACGCTGATCGTGACCGGCACCGAATTGCCGTTCTCGGCGACCTCCTGGGTTTTGATCTGAACCTTGCCGGGCTTGGGCTCGGCCTTCACCAGATCGTTCAGCAGCTTCCTGGCTGTTTCCGGCGTCGCTTCGGCGCGCAGCGGAACCAAGGTGACGGCAAAGCTGCCCACCACCCCAAGCGCCGTCACCGCTTGGCGGCGGCTCAATCCCCGGCGGAGAGGCTTGGTCATGACAATCTCCTGTCCAACCTGCCCGGCACGCGGCGCCGGCTTATCTTTAATCCGTGTTTCGCGAGTGCTGGCTGCACAGGGAGTGACAGCGCGGCGGTAAGAGCAACGGCTAAAACACACAGGATTTGTGCAACGAGCAAAAATATCATTTCTGCATGTTATTTTTCTTATTGAGGCCGATCAATAGTCTCGCACCGGTAAAGGGCTGTGTCTGGGAAGGAAATGACGCATGGCTGGCCGCGTTGTCTCGCTCATTTCCGCAATCGGCTTTCTTGTCCTGATACCTCTTCATCAGGCTCAGACCGAGCCGGTGCGGCTGGTCCATGACGGGCGCGGCCTGAACGGGGAAGTGAAGCTGGCCGCAGGAAAGTCCATGACGGACGGGATAATGGTCCTGGTCCACGGCGCCATGGCGCATCACCGGATGGCGATCATGCAGGCGCTGCAAACCCTGCTGGCGGAGCGCAGCATCTCCTCCCTGGCCGTCACCCTGTCGCTCGGGGTTGCCAACCGCAAGGGGACTTACGATTGCATTAAGCCGCATCGCCACAACAACGCGCAGGTGATCGCCGAGATCGGTGCCTGGGTGGATTGGGCTGCAAAAAACGGTGCGGCGAAGATCGGTCTATTGGGGCATTCACGCGGCGCCACGCAGATTGCCCATTATGCGGTGCAGGCCGGCGACAGCCTGCCCAGTGCGGTCAAGAAGATCGTGCTGGCGGCGCCGTCGACTTTCGATCCGGCGAGTGCCATTTCAGATTACAGACGCCGTTTTGATGGCGATCTTGCTGCGATTTTGAAGCGGGCAGAAGCCATGGTCGCCGCGGACCGGGGCGGCGACCTGATCCCCGGGATCGGCTTCCTGAATTGCAAGAGGACCGATGCGGCGGCAGCGACCGTTCTCGATTACTACGCTGCCGATGGCCGCAACGATGCGCCCAGCCTGCTGGCGCAGATTCAGCGCCCTGTGCTAGTAGTGGTTGCAGGCGGCGACAGGATCGTGACGGATTTGTCCGCCAGGCTGGCGAGCGCGCCAAAGCCTGCGCAGTATGCGGTCGGCACCATCGATGGCGCCGACCACATGTTCAACGGGTCATACAGCGTGGCTCTCGCCGACGCGGCTGCCAGTTTCTGGGCCGAGTAGCGGCCTCAATTGCCGTTCAGCACACCTTCCACGAAGGGGGCAACCTGCCAGCCGCCATCCCAGATCATGCGCAGCGCGACATAGGCGATGATCAGCAGGCCAATATAGGCAATCCAGTGGTAGCGATCGAGCAGACGGGCGATGAACTTCGACGCCACCGCCATCAGCGCGATCGACAGCATCAGACCAAAAGCCAGGATGAAGGGATGCTCGCGCGCAGCCCCTGCCACCGCCAGCACGTTGTCGAGTGACATGGACACGTCGGCCATGATGATCTGGAGCACCGCCTCGCGCCGGGTTTTCGGCGCCGGCTTCTCGCTGTCGATGCCCTGCTTCTCGGCGGCGTCCGCCTTGGCCTGCTCGCGCAGCTCGCGCCACATCTTCCAGGCCACCCAGAGCAGCAGAATACCGCCCGCGAGTGTCAGTCCGATGATCTGCAAAAGCTGCACCGCGATGCCGGCGAACAGGATGCGCAGCGCCGTTGCAGCGAGAATGCCGTAAATGATGATCTTGTTGCGGTCCTTGGCCGGCAGTCCGGCTACGGCCATGCCGATGACGATTGCATTGTCACCCGACAGGATGACGTCGATCAAGATGACCTGCAGAAACGCGCTGATCTCGGCGGCGGTGACCGTCAGGCCGAAGAGGGAGATGTCCATCGAAAGGGCTGCCTTCTGGCTCTAATGGGGAATCTTGAAAAGTGGTCGCACTTTAGTCCAATCCCTCCGGATGCTCAAATGAGATGGGGCAAATAGGATACGGCCTCAGACTGCTTCAAGGCCGGCTTTTCGTGAAATATTGAAGATCCGGCTATCGCGGCTTGGCGGGCGGGTGGCCCTTTGTTACCTATGGCTGAGATAACCCCTCAAGCATTTTACCTATCATGGCCGACGAGAACGCTCTGTTCACTCTTCTTCCCGCACGCACGCCGCTTCTGATCGACATTCCTCATGCCGGCCTCGGCCTGATGCCCGGCATGGAGGCGCGCATGACGCCAGCCGGATTACGTCGGGCGGATACCGACTGGCATGTCGAGAAACTCTACGACTTCGCCAGCGAGACCGGTGCGGGCCTGATGGTGGCGACGCATTCGCGCTACGTCGTCGATCTCAATCGTGATCCGTCCGGGCAGGCGCTTTATCCCGGCGCGGACAACACGGAGATCTGTCCCACGCGTGGCTTCGATAATGCGCCGATCTATCAGGATGGCGCCGCGCCGGATGCCACCGAAGTCGCAACGCGCGTCGAGAAATACTGGCATCCTTATCACGCTCGTCTGGCCGCAGAGCTGGAAGCCATCCGCGCACGGCATGGCTACGCGATCCTGCTGGATGGCCACAGCATTCCCGCCGAGGTGCCGCGTTTCTTCTCCGGACGTCTGCCCGATCTCAATCTCGGAACCAATGACGGCAAGAGCTGCGCGCCGGATCTGGCGGCGAAAGCGGTTGAGGTTCTGGCTTCGGCACAGGGGTTCACCCATGTCCATAACGGCCGCTTCAAAGGCGGCTATATCACGCGCCACTATGGCCGGCCCCATGAGGGCTTTCATGCCTTGCAGCTCGAGATGGCCCAGGCCTGCTACATGGACGAAGCGCGCCCCGAGCATTGGGATGCACAGCGGGCGCAGCCGCTTGTGGCCGTACTGCGCCGTCTGGCGGAGACGCTGCTGCGCTGGCGGCCGGCGTAAGAGGGCGCGATGTCAGGCCGCGGCAACGGACGCTTTCCCTATACCCGCTGGCTGACGTTGTTCCTGATGCTTGGCCTGCCGGTCGCGGGCGTCGTCTGGCTGGCTTATCTCCTCGATGCGCTGATGTTGGCAGCCGCCTGTGGCTTGCTCGCCGCCTTGCTGGCGATCGTGGCCCTATTCGCCGCCTGGCATACCAATGCGGCCTGGCAGGTGCTGCGGCGTACTGAAGAGATCGTCGGCCAGGATGCGCAGGCGCCGCAGAAATGGCATGCCTTGACCATGCTGGGCGAGCTTGGCGCCACCGTCGAGCGGATGCACCAGATTCTCCTGGATGAGAAAGGGCAGGTGGTGCTGCAGACCACTACGGCCGATGCGATCCTAAACGCTTTGCCCGATCCGGTCCTTCTGCTGGATGCCCATCGCCGCATAGCGCGGGCCAATTTTTCTGCCCGCAAGTTCTTCGGCAATGACGTGATCGGCCACGACCTCGCTGTGGCTTTGCGTCATCCGACCGGGCTGGAAGCGGCCGATGCGGTGCTGACGGGCGATGCCGAGCAGGTGGCGGCCGATCTCACCCTGCCGGTGCCGGATGGCCGCAGTTTCAGCCTGCGCGTGGTGGCCCTCCCGGCCTCGCGCGAGAATACCGCTGCGGTGCTGGCGCTGCATGATGTGACGGCTTTGCGTAAGGCTGAAAAGATGCGCGCCGATTTTGTCGCCAATGCCAGCCACGAACTGCGCACGCCTCTGGCCTCACTGGTCGGCTTCATCGAAACCCTGCAAGGTCCGGCGAAAGATGACGAGGATGCGCGGATCCGCTTCCTTGGCATCATGAAGGAGCAGGCGGCGCGCATGTCGCGGCTGATCCAGGATCTGCTGTCGCTGTCACAGATCGAACTGCGCGAGCATGACCGACCGTCTGATCCGGTCGCGCTGGCGCCCTTGCTGCGCGACACCGCAGCAGCGCTGCAGCCGCAGGCGCAGGCGAAAAAAATGCCACTCAGCCTGGATTTAGATGAGACACTGCCGCCGGTCCGCGGCGCGCGCGATGAACTCCTGCAGGTCTTCCAGAACCTGATCGACAACGCGATCAAATACGGGAAGGCAGAGACGCCGGTGGAAATCCGGCTTGCCCGCATCCAGGAGGCCCATGGCGGCGAATGGGTTGAGGTTGCGGTGCGCGATCACGGTGAGGGCATTTCGCGTGAGCATCTGCCCCGCCTGACCGAGCGGTTCTACCGCGTCGATTCCGCCCGCAGCCGCGATCTCGGCGGCACCGGCCTCGGCCTTGCCATCGTGAAGCACATCCTGAACCGCCACCGGGGCCGGCTGGTCATCGACTCCGAACTGGGGCAGGGTAGTGTGTTTGCCATCCGTCTGCCCCTGTCGCCGGCCTCTTCCTCCGAAGGGGAAGACAAGGACAGTTAACGGTCCGCCGCAGACTCGGGCTCTCAGGTACAGGCTCGGAAATCGGGTCCGACTCGCGCGGCGTAACCGCACGCTTGGCCAGAATGACGATGATTAATGGAAGAACACCTGCCCAGACGTCATGCCACGGCTTGGACGTGGCATCCACGAGTAATTTTAGTAAATACTGTTATAATAATGTGAATCTCGCAGTTTTACATATATTCAATAAAAATTAATGAGAATAATTAAGATTACACTTCAAATATAATTTAATACTTACAAAAGTAATATTTGAAATGTCAGCCTATAGCTTGGAGAAATTCTAATAATATCAGAATTATTATTGTTGTTTTCCTTTTCTTCTGCCTGCGGCACCTCCCCCGCACCCACAACGATTCTTCCAACTGTCATATTCCTGCAAACTATGAGTCATATGCCGTCTCTATCTTCCGCCGCGGCCGATCGAGGCAGATCGTCCTGGACCTCATGAGAAGGGAGAGACCCGTGTTTCATTTGAAGCCTGTCATGCTGAAGGCGGCAGTCGTTGCTCTGGTGGCGAGCGTAAGCCTGGGCGGTGCCCGGGCCGCCGATATCTCCGGCGCCGGCGCGTCCTTCCCCTATCCGATCTACACCAAGTGGGCTGCGGCCTATAAGAAGGAGACCGGCATCGGCCTGAATTACCAGTCCATCGGCTCGGGCGGCGGCATCAAGCAGATCAAGGCCAAGACCGTCACCTTCGGCGCGTCCGATATGCCGCTGAAGGCCAAGGATCTGGAAGATTCGGGTCTGGTCCAGTTCCCGATGATAATAGGCGGCGTCGTGCCGGTCGCCAATATCAAGGGCATCAAGCCGGGCGAGCTGGTGATCGATGGTCCGACTCTCGCCAACATCTTCCTGGGGAAGGTGAAAAGGTGGAATGACGAGGCTATCAAGAAGCTGAACCCGGATATTGACCTGCCGAAGAGCGCCATCGCGGTGGTGCATCGTTCGGACGGCTCAGGCACCACCTTCCTGTTCACCGATTACCTGTCGAAGGCCAGCGCCGCTTGGAAGTCCGAGGTCGGCGCCGCCACCGCCGTGCAATGGCCCACCGGCATCGGCGCTAAGGGTAATGAAGGCGTCGCCAACATGACCGGGCAGACCGATGGCGCCATCGGCTATGTCGAATATGCCTATGCCAAGCAGAACAAGTTGACGCATCTGCGGATGATCAATAAGGCCGGCAAGGCCGTGCAGCCGGACTCGGCCAGCTTCAAGACCGCTGCTGCCAATGCCGACTGGGCCGGCACGCCGGGCTTTGAAGTGATCCTGACCGATGCGGCCGGCGACAATAGCTGGCCGATCACCGGCGCCAGCTTCATCCTGATGCATAAGAATCCGCAGGATGCGGCGTCGGCGGCCGAGGCACTGAAATTCTTCGACTGGGCCTTCAAGAGCGGCGAGGCGATGGCCGATGAGCTCGACTATGTCGCCATGCCGCAGAATGTTGCCGATCTGGTGCGCAAGGCCTGGAGTTCGCAGATCCAGTCTGGCGGCAAGCCGCTCTTTGCGGCTCAGTAGAAGCGTAAAGGCGCCTCCGGGCGGCTGGTGGAACCCGGCCGTCCGGAAAGCCCGAAAGACCCGGCATCGGCCGGCCAAAGGAGCAGGACGTGACAGATTGTGCAATGAACACTTCGGCGGCGAATACGCGGCGGACCGGGGCTTCACGTTGGTTCGCTCCGTCCGACAAGCTGTTTCATGGCCTCACGCTCTCGGCGGCGGTGTTCGTCCTGCTCCTGCTGGGCGGCGTCATCGTTGCGCTGCTGGAAGGCGCCTGGCCGGCTTTCGCCAAATTCGGCTTCGGCTTCCTGGTTTCGCAATCCTGGAACCCGGTGACCGAGCAGTTCGGTGCCCTGGCACCGATTTCCGGCACGCTGATCACCAGCTTCATCGCCATGCTGCTCGGCATTCCGATCAGCATCGGCATCGCCATCTTCCTCACCGAAATCTGCCCGATGTGGCTGCGCCGCCCGATCGGCATCTGCATCGAACTGCTGGCCGGCATCCCCAGCATCATCTTCGGCATTTGGGGCCTGTTCGTCTTTGCGCCCTTCATGCAGCGCAACGTGCAGCCTTTCCTGATCGATACCTTCGAGGATGTACCCATCCTCTCCAACCTGTTCGCCGGGCCGCCTTACGGCATCGGCATCCTGACAGCCAGCCTGATCCTGACCATCATGGTCCTGCCGTTCATCACCGCGGTCACCCGCGACGTGTTCGAAACCGTCCCACCGGTGCTGAAGGAGGCTGCCTATGGCCTTGGCAGCACGACCTGGGAAGTCACGCGGTATGTCGTTCTGCCCTATACCCGCGTCGGCGTTGTAGGAGGCATCATGCTAGGGCTTGGCCGTGCGCTCGGCGAGACCATGGCCGTGACCTTCGTCATTGGTAACGCGCACAGGATTCATGCCTCGATCATCGGGCCGGGCACTACGATCTCGGCCACCATCGCCAATGAATTCACCGAGGCAGTCGGCGATATCTACACGGCTTCGCTGGTCGCGCTGGGCCTGATCCTGTTCCTCATAACCTTCACCGTCCTGGCCATCGCGCGCTACATGCTGATGCGCCTCAACAAGAGGGCGGCCTGACATGGATCTCTACGCGCGCCGCCGCTTCCGCAGCAACATGGTGGTCATCCTCTCGGTGGCCGCCGCTCTCTTGGGATTGTCCTGGCTGGTGATGATCCTTGGCACCCTGTTCTTTGAAGGACTGGGTGGCCTCAATCTCGCGGTCTTCGCCGAGATGACACCGCCGCCCGGCCAGGATGGCGGTCTGCGCAATGCCATCGTCGGCACGTTGCTGATGACCTCCATCGCCGTCGTCATCGGTACGCCGATCGGCATTCTTGCCGGCACCTATCTGGCCGAATATGGCCGCCACGCCAAACTGTCGATGGTGGTGCGGTTCATCAATGACGTTCTGCTGTCTGCGCCCTCCATCGTGATCGGTCTCTTCGTCTACGAGGTGATGGTCATCCATATGGGCCATTTCTCGGCCTGGGCGGGCGCCGTCGCGCTGGCGATCATCGTCATCCCTGTGGTGCTGCGCACCACTGAAGACATGCTCAATCTGGTGCCGAACGGATTGCGCGAAGCGGCAACCGCACTTGGCGCGCCGCGTTATTTCGTGATCCGCAAGGTCGCCTACAAGGCAGCCCGCAACGGCATCCTTACCGGCATCCTGCTGGCGGTGGCGCGCATCAGCGGCGAGACGGCGCCGCTGTTGTTCACCGCGCTGAACAACCAATTCTGGAGCCTCGATCTGAATGCGCCGATGGCGAACCTGCCGGTCGTCATCTTCCAGTTCGCGCTGAGCCCTTACGAGGACTGGCGCCGTCTTGCCTGGGTGGGCGCCCTGCTGATCACCGTTGCCATCCTCGCGCTTAACATCATTGCTCGCCTGCTGGCGGGACGGAGCCGTACGAAATGAATGTGCAAGTAGCCGACACCGCGCTCGAAACCGAAGGCGAGAAGCTCAGGACGAAAGTCTCCATCAAGAAGCTTGCCTTCTATTACGGCGAGACCAGAGCGCTGAAGGATATCGACCTGCCGCTTTACGACCGCAAGGTGACGGCTTTCATCGGCCCCTCGGGCTGCGGCAAGTCCACATTGCTGCGGGTCTTGAACCGCATCTATGAGATGTATCCCAACCAGCGCGCCGAAGGCCGTGTGATGCTGGACGGGGTGAATATCCTGGACCCGAAGCAGGACGTGAACCTGCTGCGCGCCAAGATCGGCATGGTGTTCCAGAAGCCGACCCCGTTCCCGATGTCGATCTACGAGAATATCGCCTTCGGCATCCGCCTGTATGAGCGGCTGTCGAAGGATGAGATGGACCAGCGGGTGGAAGACGCGCTGCAGCGCGCCGCCCTCTGGAAGGAGGTCAAGGACAAGCTGCATACCTCCGGCCTCGGCCTTTCCGGCGGCCAGCAGCAGCGCCTTTGCATCGCCCGCACCATTGCCGTGCGGCCGGACGTCATCCTGCTGGACGAGCCCTGCTCGGCGCTCGACCCGATCTCGACGGCGAAAATCGAGGAGCTGATCGACGAACTGAAGAGCGACTACACCATCGTCATCGTCACGCATAATATGCAGCAGGCGGCGCGTACGTCCGACTATACTGCATTCATGTATCTGGGCGAGCTGGTGGAATTCGGAGAGACCCGAACGATATTCACGCATCCGGCCAAGCAGCAGACTCAGGATTACATCACAGGCCGCTTCGGCTGAGCCAGACGAGGTAGAAGATGCCCACTCAGCACATAGTCCAAAGCTTCGACGACGAACTGCGCAGGCTCGCCACCCTGATCGTGCAGATGGGCGGCTTGGCGGAGCAGCAGCTGGCCAGTGCCGTCGAAGCCGTCGTGCGCCGCGACAGCGATCTTGCCACCGAGGTGGTGCAGAACGACGCTAAGCTGGACACGATGCGCACCCAGATCGATGATCTGGCGATCGAACTGCTCGCTCGGCGCCAGCCTTTGGCGAACGATCTGCGCACCGTCGTTTCGGCTCTGCGCATCTCGTCCGAGATCGAGCGGATCGGCGATTACGCGAAGAACGTGGCCAAGCGCAGCATCGCGCTGAACCAGGCGCCGCTGGTCAAACCTGTCCACGCCATCCCGCGCATGGCGGCGCTGGTTCAGGCTTTGATCAAGGATACGCTGGACGCCTATATCACCGCGGACGCGGCGAAGGCCGACGCCGTCTGGGCGCGCGACGAGGAAGTCGACGAGCTCTATACCAGCCTATTTCGTGAACTGCTGACCTATATGATGGAGGATCCGCGCTCCATCACCGCCTGCACGCATCTGTTGTTCATCGCCAAGAATATCGAGCGTATCGGTGACCACGCCACCAATATCGCCGAATTGATCCACTACACGGTCAAGGGCGAGATGAAGAAGGAGGAGCGTCCGAAGGGGGACGATACCGCTTATGCGGTTGTGACGGCCCCGGGAGGCAGGCAATGAGTCTGTCGATCAAGCCGCGAATCCTCGTCATCGAAGACGAGGCGGCGCTGCTGGCTTTGCTGCGCTACAATCTGGAGAAAGAGAATTACACGGTCGATGAGGCGACCGATGGCGAACAGGCCCTGCTGAAGGTGGCCGAGCATCTGCCCGATCTGATCCTGCTCGACTGGATGCTGCCGCGGCTTTCCGGCCTGGAAGTCTGCCGGCAATTGCGGCGCGATCCCAACGCGCGCAATGTGCCGATCATCATGCTGACGGCGCGCGGCGAAGAGGCGGATCGCGTGCGCGGCCTCGATGCCGGCGCCGACGATTATATCGCCAAGCCTTTCAGTCCAAGCGAATTGCTGGCCCGCATCCGGGCTGTGCTGCGCCGCATCCGCCCGGCTCTGGCCGAAGAGATGCTGACCTATGGCGGTCTGGTGATGGATATCGCCACACATAAGGTGACGCGCAACGGCCGTGACATCCATCTCGGCCCGACCGAATTCCGCCTTCTGCGGTATTTCCTTGAGCATCCCGGCCGCGTGCTGTCGCGCGATCAGCTCCTGGATGCCGTCTGGGGCCGCGACATCTATGTCGAGCAGCGCACGGTGGATGTGCATATCCGCCGCCTGCGCAAGGCGCTCAACAGCAACGGCGAGCAGGACATTATCCGCACGGTGCGCTCCGCCGGCTATGCGCTGGAGCTGACACCCTCGGCAGCGATGTCGGCATGACGGGATGGCCCCGCTGAACGAAAAAGCCCCGGCGTAACGGGGCTTTTTTTATTGTAGCTGAGACGCCGGTCAGCGGCGGGCGATCTGCTTCCGCATGGCATTGAACAGGGCGTCGATCTTGCCGCCGTTATTCTGGATGACGGATTCGAACTGCTGGCGCTGGGTAAACGCCATCGACACGCCTTCCACCACCACATCGGTCAGCAGCGGCTTGCTGTCTTTGTCCTGCACCTTCCACTCGACGCGGATGGGCGGACCGTTCGGCCGGTTGATGAAGGATTCGACGATGGTTTCCTCGCCGGTCGGGCGTCCGCCGCGCACTTCCAGCGTCTCGCCGTTATATTGCGAGAGAAGCTGGGAATAGACCTTCACGAGATAGTCTTCGAACAGGCCGCGATATTCCTGGCGCTGGCCGTCACTGAGGCTGCGGTTATAGCGGCCGAGGCAGAAACGACCGACTGCGTCCAGATCGAGATACGTGGTCAGCAGATGACGGACCAGATCCTCCCGCTTCTCGGCGGTGAGGCTGCGATCGCCCAGTGCCGACAAGGTCCGGCTGCCTACCTCGCGGATGAAGTCGTCCGCCTTGGTCTGGGCCATGGCCGGGACGGACAGGAAGAGCGACAGCCCCAGCAGGATAAAGCCGGCCAAGGTCAGGCGGCGCCGGGTGAGGCAGGTATGAAGCGGGGCAGGGCTCATCGACATTGATCTAACACATAGACTGAAAAAGGGTTTCGGGGGCCCGAAGACGAGGCGGGGAAGAATAGATAGCCCGCCTACCACATTAACTCCATGATTCTTTGAGGCTGAAACGGAGTATACAAATACATAAAGATATGTTTATATTTTCTGCAAATGACCGAACCTACCCTGACCCTCGATACCTTGATGGCGGCCCTGCGCGCTGCGGCCGAGCCGACGCGCCTGCGCCTGCTGGCGCTCTGCGCCCAGGGCGAGCTGACGGTAACTGAGCTCACCCAGATTCTGGGGCAAAGCCAGCCGCGTGTCTCCCGCCATCTGAAGCTGCTCTGCGAGGCGGGACTTCTGGAACGTGTGCCGGAAGGCACCTGGGCTTTTTATCGGATCAACGATCAGCTTCCCGGCGCCCCGCTGGTGCGCGCCCTGTCGGGCCTGCTGCCGCCCAACGACACGACGCTTGCCCGCGATGCCGAACGCCTGGGGGCGGTGAAGCGCGCCCGCGCCGAAGCCGCCGAAGCCTATTTTCGCGACAATGCCGCGCAATGGTCGGCGATTCGCTCCCTGCATGTCGATGAAGCCCAGGTCGAGGCCAAGGTGCTGAAGCTGATCGAGGAGGCGGGGCCAATCGGTGACCTGCTTGATATCGGCACCGGCACCGGCCGCCTGCTGGAAATCCTCGCGCCGCAGGTCAAGCGCGGCCTTGGCGTCGATCTCAGCCGCGAAATGCTGGGCATCGCGCGGACCAATCTCGAACGCGCCGGCATCCGCCATTGCCAGGTGCGTCAGGCCGACATGTATGCCCTGCCGCTGGATAACGCCAGCGTCGATGCGGCTGTGATCCATCAGGTGCTGCATTTCGCCGACGAGCCGCAGAAGGTGATCGCCGAAGCCGCCCGCGTGCTGAAGCCCGGCGGCCATCTCGTCATCGTCGATTTCGCTCCCCATGATCTGGAAGACCTGCGCGCCCGCCATGCCCATCGCAGGCTCGGCTTCGCCGATGCCGAACTGCGGCAGTGGTGCGCCGCTGCCGGCCTGCAGACCGATCCGGTGATCGCCCTGCCGGGCCAGCCTTTGACCGTTCATATCTGGCGCGCCCGCAAGCGCGGCGCTGTCGCCGCCCATCCTTCCTCTTCCCGCGAAAGTGCCGCCGCATGATTCACTCCGACAGCACCGCCTACGCCGCGCGCCGTCCCGGTCCGCTGAAGATTTCCTTCGAATTCTTTCCGCCCAAGACGCCGGAGATGGAAGAAAGCCTGTGGCGCAGCGTCACGCGTCTCGCGCCGCTCAATCCGCGCTTCGTCTCGGTGACCTATGGCGCTGGCGGTTCGACGCGCGAGCGCACCCATAACACCGTCGTCCGCATCCTCAAGGAAACCGGCCTGAATCCGGCGGCGCATCTGACCTGCGTTGGCGCCAGCAAGGGCGAAGTGAACGACGTCGCCGAACATTACTGGGAAGCCGGCATCCGCCATATCGTCGCCCTGCGCGGCGATGCGCCTGAAGGCACCGGCAAGTTCGTGCCGCATCCCGACGGCTATGCCAATTCCACCGATCTGATCGCGGGCCTGCGCAAGCTGCGCGATTTCGAGATCAGCGTCGGCTGCTATCCGGAGGGTCATCCGGATTCGACCTCGCCGCGCGTGGAACTCGATCACCTCAAGCGTAAGGTCGATGCCGGCGCTGCGCGCTGCATCACCCAGTATTTCTTCGACACGGATGTCTATTTCCGCTTCCTGGATCGCGCCCGCTCGGCCGGCATCACGGTGCCGATCGTGCCGGGCATCCTGCCGGTGACCAATTTCAAGCAGGTCGTGCGTTTCTCGGCTGCCTGCGGCGCCTCCGTGCCGGCCTGGCTGGCTGACATGTTCGACGGGCTGGATGACGACGCCGAGACGCGCCGCATGGTCGCCGCCCATGTCGCTTCCGAGCAATGCCGCCGCCTTCTTGCGGCCGGCATCGACGAGTTTCATTTCTACACGCTGAACCGCGCCGACCTGGCCTACGCCATCTGCCATGTGCTGGGCGTGCGGCCGCCGGCCAAGGCCGATGAAGCGGCGGCCTGAGGAGATCGTTATGACTGACTGGTCCGACCGTAAAGTCCGCCGCGCCGCGCTGCATGCCGCGGCGAAGGAGCGCATTCTGGTGCTGGACGGCGCCATGGGCACCATGCTGCAGCGGCGCAAGCTGCAGGAAGCCGATTATCGCGGCGAGCGTTTCAGGGACGCTGCTGGCGACCTGAAGGGCAACCACGACATCCTCAACATCACCCGCCCGGACGTCATTCTCGACGTGCATCGCGAATATCTCGAGGCGGGCGCGGATATCATCGAGACCAACACCTTCTCGGGTACCTGGGTCAGCCAGTCGGATTACCATCTCGAATCCGCCGTGCAGGACATTAACCGCGAGGGCGCACGGCTGGCGCGTCAAGCCGCTGCTGAATATACGGCGAAGGATCCATCTAAGCCGCGCTTCGTCGCCGGCGCGCTGGGGCCGACCAACCGCACGGCCTCGCTGTCGCCGGATGTGAACCGTCCGGATTTCCGCAACATCACCTTTGACGAGCTGAAGGACGCCTATAAGGAACAGGCGCGCGGCCTGATCGACGGCGGCGCCGATATCCTGCTGGTCGAGACGATTTTCGATACGTTGAATGCCAAGGCCGCGGTCTTTGGCATCTACGAGCTGTTCGACGAACTCGGCGAGCAATGGCCGCTGATGATCTCGGGTACGATCACCGATCTGTCCGGGCGCACGCTGTCGGGCCAGACAACGGAAGCCTTCTGGAACAGCCTGCGTCACGCCAAGCCTTTCTCGATCGGACTGAACTGCGCCTTCGGCGCGCAGCAGATGCGGCCCTATATCGCCGAACTCAGCCGCGTGGCCGATGTGCCGGTCAGCGCCTATCCGAATGCCGGTTTGCCGAACCAGTTCGGCGAATATGACGAGGCGCCCCATGCCACCGCGGCCCATCTGCGGGAATGGGCCGAGGCTGGGCTGGTCAACATCGTCGGCGGCTGCTGCGGCACCACGCCCGACCATATCCGCGCCATTGCCGAAAGCGTGCGCGGCATGAAACCGCGTAAAGTTCCCACCATCCCGCCGGCGCTTCGCCTTTCCGGGCTCGAACCTTTCACCGCCTCCGCCGCATGACCCAGACCTCCAATCTTCCCGTCTTCATCAATATCGGCGAACGCACCAACGTCACCGGCTCAGCCAAGTTCCGCAAGCTGATCCAGGCCGGCGATTACGAGGCGGCACTGGCGATTGCGCGCCAGCAGGTCGAGAATGGCGCCCAGATCATCGACGTCAACATGGACGAGGGCATGCTCGACTCCAAGGCGGCGATGGTGAAGTTCCTCAACCTGATCGCCTCAGAGCCCGACATCGCGAAAGTGCCGATCATGATCGATTCCTCCAAATGGGAGGTGATCGAGGCTGGCCTGAAATGCGTGCAGGGCAAGGCGATCGTGAACTCGATCAGCCTAAAGGAAGGCGAAAAGCCGTTTTTGGAACAGGCGCGCAAGATCCTGCGTTATGGCGCTGCTACCGTCGTCATGGCCTTCGACGAGCAGGGGCAGGCC
The DNA here is from genome assembly GCF_937960835.1 of uncultured Ferrovibrio sp. Lineage (GTDB taxonomy): Bacteria > Pseudomonadota > Alphaproteobacteria > Ferrovibrionales > Ferrovibrionaceae > Ferrovibrio. Next base: position 146,138 of record NZ_CALGPC010000015.1, on the reverse strand, counting down.
GATACGGCCGACCGCAAATATGAAATCTGCGCCCGCGCCTACAAGCTGCTGACCGAGAAGGTCGGCTTCCCGCCGGAAGACATTATTTTTGACCCGAACATCTTCGCGGTTGCGACTGGCATCGAGGAGCATAACAACTACGCCGTCGAATTCTTCGAGGCGGCCAAGCGCATCCGCGCGAACCTGCCGCATGCCCATGTCTCGGGCGGCGTGTCCAACGTCTCCTTCTCCTTCCGCGGCAACGAGCCCGTGCGCGAGGCGATGCACGCCGTCTTCCTCTATCACGGCATCAAGGCCGGGATGGATATGGGCATCGTTAATGCCGGCCAGCTTCCGGTTTATGAGGATATCGATCCGGAACTGCGCGAGCGCGTGGAAGACGTGCTGCTCAACCGCCGCCCCGACGCGACCGAGCGCATGCTGGAGATCGCCGAGCGGTTCCGCGGCAAGGGCAAGGCGCAGGAAGCCGATCTCTCCTGGCGCGAAAAGCCGGTGCGCGAACGCCTGACCCATGCCCTGGTGCATGGCATCGCCGATTACATCGACGAGGATGTGGAGGAGGCGCGCCATCTCTGCACCCGGCCATTGGAGGTCATCGAAGGCCCGCTGATGGATGGCATGAACGTGGTCGGCGACCTGTTCGGCGCCGGCAAGATGTTTCTGCCTCAAGTGGTCAAGTCCGCCCGCGTCATGAAGAAGGCCGTGGCCTATCTGCTGCCCTTCATCGAAGCGGAGAAGGCCCAAGGCCCCGCGCAGACGAATGGCAAGGTGCTGCTCGCCACCGTGAAGGGCGACGTGCACGACATCGGCAAGAACATCGTCGGCGTGGTGCTGCAATGTAACAATTTCGAGGTCGTCGATCTCGGCGTCATGGTGCCCTGCGCCCGCATTCTGGAGGAGGCGAAGAAGATCGGCGCCGATATCATCGGCCTGTCCGGCCTGATCACGCCGAGTTTGGACGAAATGTGCTACGTGGCTTCCGAGATGCAGCGCGAGGGCTTCACTCTGCCGTTGCTGATCGGCGGCGCCACCACCTCGAAGGTGCATACCGCCGTCAAGATCGCGCCGAACTATAAAGGTCCGGTCGTCTACGTCTCCGATGCTTCCCGCGCGGTGGGCGTTGCTGGCAAGCTGGTTTCGGTCAACGACCGCGAGGAATACGCGGCCGATATCGCCAGCGAATACGACAAGATCCGCGAGATCCATGCGCGCGAGCGCAATACCGGGCCGCGCCAGTCGCTGGCCGATATCCGCGCCAACAAGGCGAAGATCAACTGGGCCGGCTACAAGCCGCCGAAGCCGGCCTTCCTCGGCACCAAAGTGTTCGACGATTACCCGCTGGCGGATATCGTCGATCGCATCGACTGGACGCCGTTTTTCCAGTCCTGGGAATTGCGCGGCAAGTATCCGGATATCCTCACCGATAATGTGGTGGGCGAAGCGGCGCGGAACCTGTTCAATGATGCGCAGGCGATGCTCCAGCGCATCCTGGAGGAAAAGCCGATCAAGGCCCGCGCGGTGATCGGCTTCTGGCCGGCGAATCAGGTCGGCCATGACGATATCGCGCTCTACGCCGACGACAGCCGCAAGACGGAAGCAGCACGCCTGCATATGCTGCGGCAGCAGATGAAGCGTGACGGCACTCGCGCCAATCTCTGCCTCGCCGATTATGTCGCGCCGCAGGAAAGCGGCCTGGCCGATTATGTCGGCGCCTTCGCCGTCACCGCTGGCATCGGCCTCGATGAATGGCTGAAGGAATTCGAAGCCAAGCACGACGATTATTCCTCGATCCTGGCGAAAGCCCTGGCCGATCGTCTGGCCGAAGCCTTCGCCGAACGCATGCATGAACGGGTGCGCAAGGAATTCTGGGGCTATGCCTCGGACGAGGACTTGTCGAACGAGGACCTGATCGCCGAGAAATACCGCGGCATCCGCCCGGCGCCGGGCTATCCCGCTTGCCCAGACCACACCGAGAAAGCGACCTTGTTCAAGCTGCTCGATGCCACCAGACAGGCCGGCATCACCTTGACGGAAAGCTTCGCCATGTGGCCCGCGGCGGCCGTCAGCGGCTGGTATTTCGCCCATCCGGAAGCGCGCTATTTCGGCATCGGCCGGATCGAGCGTGATCAGGTTGCCGATTACGCCAAGCGCAAAGGCATGGATCTCGCGACGATGGAGCGCTGGCTGGCGCCGAATCTCGCCTATGATCCCGCACGCCCGGAAGCCGAAGCAGCGGAATAGGCGCCGCCATGCAGTTCCGCCTGGCGACCAAAGCCGATCTTCCTGAAATCGTCCGCCTTCTGGCTGACGACCATCTGGGTGCCACGCGCGAGCGCTACAGCGATCCGTTGCCGGAAAGCTATGGCCAAGCCTTCGATGCTTTGCAGCGTATCGGCTGCGAAGTCATTCTCGCTCTCGACGATACCAGCGCCATTATCGGCTGCCTGCAATTCATGATCCTGCCGGGCCTTGGCCAGCAGGGCCAGTGGCGTGCTCAGATCGAGGCAGTCCGTATCGAATCACGCTTGCGCGGCAAGGGGTTGGGCAGCGAGCTGATCCGCTATGCCATTGCGCGGGCGCGCGAGAAGGGCTGCGGCGTGGTGCAGTTAACCTCGGATAACAGCCGGGCAGGGGCGCATCGTCTCTACGAACGGCTCGGCTTCAAGGCCAGCCATGTCGGCATGAAGCTCAAGCTCGACTAGCTCGTTTATCCCCGTTCATTTCTGTGGCATCATCCCGATCAGAGGATCAACCGGTGAAACAACGCCCCAGAGCCGATTGCCGCAACTTCGGCTTGATGCAGTGCGGTGTCAGCGTCCACCCGATATATCCAGCAGAGCGCCGCTGACATAGCTCGCTGCATCATCCAGCAGCCAGATGATGGCTTCGGCGGTTTCCTGCGCGCTGCCGGGGCGGCCCAGCGGCGTCATCGCGCCCAGTCTTGCCGCGCGGTCGGGCTGGCCGCCGCTGGCATGGATATCAGTTTCGATCAGGCCGGGGCGTACGGCATTGACGCGGATACCTTCGGGGCCGAGTTCCTTCGCCAGGCCCAGGGTCATGCTGTCGATGGCGCCTTTCGATCCGGCGTAATCGACATATTCATCCGGCGCGCCCAGCCGGGCAGCGACCGATGAGACATTGACGATGCTGCCGCCTTTGCCGCCGCGCGACTTCGCCATCCGGCGCGCCGCCTCGCGGGCGCAGAGATAGGCGCCCAGCACGTTGATGTCGAAGATGCGCTTCATGCGCTCCAGCGAATAGTCGAGGAAGGGCTGCTTGCGGTCCAACACGCCGGCATTGTTCACGAAGCCGTCCAGCTTGCCGAAGACTTTCTCGACAGCGTCGAACACGGCGATCACGTCCGCTTCCAGCGATACGTCGCCCTTGATGGCGATAGCTTTGCCGCCTGCCGTTTGCACGGCCTTTACCACCTGTTCGGCGGCGGCCGCATTGCCGGCGTAGTTGACACCGACCGACCAGCCGCGCTGTCCGGCGAGGATTGCCGTGGCGCGACCGATCCCTCTGCTGCCGCCGGTAATCAGGATGGTCTTCGCCATTGCTATTCCTCCCTCGTGTGGTTCAGCGTCCGCCTGAGACATCCAATATGGCGCCGCTGACATAGCTGGACGCATCGTCCAGCAGCCAGACGATCGCCTCGGCCACTTCCTCCGCCGTTCCGGCGCGGCCCAGCGGCGCGCCGGCGCCGATCTGTCTGGCGCGATCCGGCATGCCGGCGCTGGCATGGATCTCGGTTTCGATCACGCCGGGGCGGATGGCGTTGACGCGGATACCCTCGGGGCCGACTTCCTTCGACAGCCCGATGGTCAGGCTGTCGATGGCGCCTTTCGATGCCGCGTAATCGACGAAGGTATTCGGCGCGCCAAGCCGCGCTGCGACCGATGAGATATTGACGATGCTGCCGCCCTTGCCGCCGCGCGATTTCGCCATGCGGCGCACGGCTTCGCGTGCGCAGAGTGTCGCGCCGAGAACATTGACGTCGAAGATCCGCTTTAGCCGCTCCAGCGGCATGTCGGCCAGCGCGGCATTGGGCGCGGCGATCCCGGCATTGTTCACGAAGCCGTCCAGTTTACCGAAGGCTTTCTCGACGGCATCGAACATGGCAATCACGTCGGCTTCACGCGCGATATCGCCCTTGATCACCACAGCCTTGCCGCTGGCAGCTTGCACGGCCTTCGCCGTGTCATGGGCCGCGGCTTCGTTGCCGGCGTAATTGATGCCGACCGACCAGCCGCGTCTCCCGGCCTGGATGGCGGCGGCGCGTCCGATCCCGCGGCTGCCGCCGGTAATCAGGATATTTTTCACGCCGCCTCCCATTTTAAGGATTACCAGGGAATTTCGCTGCCATCGTAATTGAAGAACTTGCCGGTATCATCCAGTTCCGCATGGGCGATGGTCTGGCGCAGGCCGGTAACGCTGGTTTCGGCGGTGATATCCGCCCCGGCGCCGCCCATATCGGTCTTCACCCAGCCCGGATGCAAAACGATGCAGGTGATGCCGTCGTTCTTCAGGTCTATGGCTAGGTTGTGCATTGCCGCGTTGATGGCGGCTTTCGAGGCACGGTAGACGTAAGAGCCGCCGGTGCCGAGCCCGACCGAGCCCATGCGGCTGGAAATGGTGGCAATTTTTGCCTGCTTGGCGCGCTTCAGGGCCGGCAGGAAGGCCAGCGCCACCTTCATCGGCGCGACGCTGTTGACCTGCAGCACCTTCAGATAGACATCGGGATCGCCGATGCTCAGGGCAGGATTGCGGGTGCCGTAGATGCCGGCATTGTTGATCAGAAGGTCGATGGCGCGCTCGGCATATTTCTGCGCCAGTGTGTCGACAGCCGCGTAATCGGTGACGTCCAAGGCTTCGACCGTCACCTTGCCCTTGATCGCCTGAAGCTCCTTGGCTTCCTTCGGGTCGCGGCAGCAGGCGATGATATCCCAGCCGTCAGCGGCATATTGCTTGACGAATTCCAGTCCGATCCCGCGGTTGGCGCCGGTGATCAGCAAGGTCGGCATGACGTTTCCTCCATATTACTAACTACGTGCCGCGATGCGGCGATACAGCGGTTGCAGCAGGCCGGGAAGCATATACATCGGCAGCTGCCCCATGGCGAAGAAGATCACCATGTCGAAGACCGCGCGGTCGGCCAGCGACACCATGACAAGGCCCATATTGCAGTTGCCCGTCAGGATGCCGAATGTCAGCGCGGCGGGTCGGCCCAGGCGGAAAATGCCGCGGCCGACGAAATAGCCGATCACCTGCAGCACCAGATTGGCGATAAAGGCGGAGGCAGTAGCGAGAATCACATAGCCCGGCTGCGCCAGCAGCTTGGCCGTGACGCCGTCCATGATGGCAATCGCAAACAGCACCAGCGCCAGCACGGAGGCGCCATCGATCAGCCGGCTGTTCTGCTGCAGCCAGCCCGGCGGCGCGCGCCAGCGCACCAGCAGGGCGCCGCCGAAGGCGAATCCGACCATGAAGGCCAGCCGCGCCATGAATTCGACCAGCGACATTTCGATCTCGATGCCGAGCAGGCTGAGCGCCAGCGGCGGCAGCGTGAAGGGCACCAGCGCGGTTGCGATCACCATGACGATCACCGCCAAGGCGGCATCAAGGCCAAGGATTAGCGAAATCGCCACCGTGCCGGTGATCGGCGGCGCCGCCGCCATCAGCACGATCGCTTCCATCAGGGGGCGTGGCAGCGGCAAGGGCGTCAGCGCGGCATAGACCAGCAGCGGACAGGCCAGCAGCAGGAAGGCGACAAGCGGCAGGGTGAGCAATGGGCGCTTCGCATAGGCATGGAAGGCCCGCCAGTCGAGCCGCATCAGCGCAAGCGTCAGCGGCAGCAGCAGGAAGACCACAAGGCCGGGCCGCAGCAGCGAAGCCAGGGGAGGGACGGCGAGGCCGACCAGCACGCCGCCGAACAGGAATTTCGTGGCATGGCGGCCCATGAAGTCGATGGCGCGGATCAGCATGGCCGGCATCCGCAAGGGAAAGGAAGGGGCTGGAACATCGATGGAACTATCATGTGGGGAGACAGGGGGCGAGCGAGCTTGTCGTTATGTTTCCGCAGCATAGCGCCAAAAGCACAAGGACGGCGAGTGTTGAATTGACCCCTGCATTGCCCTGTTGACGAGGAATTCTTAAACAATTAAATAGATGCTTAAATGTTTGAATATGATTCCATGAAAGATCAGCATGTCGTCCAGCTTGCGGACATGTTCCGCCTTCTGGGCGACCCGAGCCGTTTGCGGCTGGTGATCGCGCTCTGCCACGGCGAGGCCGCCGCCAGCGCGGTTGCCGCAGCAGCCGGTGTGTCACCGCAGCTTGCCAGTCATCATCTACGGCTATTGCGGGCGGCGCGGCTGGTGAAGACGGAGCGCAAGGGCAAGCAGGTCTACTACGCGCTGTCGGACGGACATGTGCGGCACATGCTGGAAGACATGATCGCCCATGTGATCGAACCGCATCGCGATGAAGCGCATCACGGCGATGCGCATCATCATGAGCATGTGTCGGAAGAACGCGGTTCGAAAGAGAACCGTCTGAAGGAAAAGGTGTGACCATGGGGGCATCCTGCCATCACGATCATCATCACGGCCACGACCATGGCAGGCAGAATGCCACCAAGCTGGCGCTCTGGATTGCCTTGATTCTGAACGGCGGGATGTTCGTCGTCGAACTCGGCGCCGGCATGATGGCCGGATCGACGGCCTTGCTGGCCGACTCCGCCGACTTCCTCGGCGACGCCGCCAATTACGGCATCGCGCTGATCGTGCTGCCGCTGGCGCTGGCCTGGCGCGCGCGGGCCGCGATGCTCAAGGGCGTCACCATGGGGCTGTTCGGCCTCTGGGTCACCTATGAGACCATCAACCACATCCTGCATGGCACCGTGCCTGAGCCCGCCACCATGGGCGTGGTCGGTGTGGCAGCCTTGATTGTGAACGTCGCGGTCGCCCTGATGCTGTTCCGGTTCCGCAGCGGCGACAGCAACATGCGCGCGGTCTGGATCTGCAGCCGCAACGATGCCCTCGGCAATCTCGCGGTTCTGCTGGCCGCCAGCGGCGTTTTCGCCACCGGCACGCCCTGGCCCGACATTACCGTGGCGACGCTGATGGCTGGTCTGGCGCTGTGGGGTTCTGCGCAGGTGATTGCCAGCGCCCGCGCGGATTTGCGCCAGGTTCACGCGCCGGCATAAGGACCAAAAAATAAGAATCCTTGAAATTTCCCGGGAACCGTCTATTTAGCGGATCACGTCCGGGCCCCTCTGGCTGCCTCTACGGGTTGGCAGCGATGTCGGACGGCTTTCTTTAAGCCACCCGCCCAACGTGACCCCAATGGACCTTTCCATCTTCCTGCAGCCGGCAGCGCTTGGCGCGCTTGCCGGTCTTATCGCCCTCGAGCTGGTGCTTGCGGTCGACAATCTGATCTTCATTACCATCGTCACTAACCGGCTGCCGCCCGAGAAGCAGCCGCTTGCCCGCCGCCTCGGCCTGATCGGCGCTGTGACCACGCGTATCATGCTGCTGCTGTCAGCCGCTTGGCTGATCACGCTGACTTCTCCGCTGTTTACCTTCTTCGAGAATGAAATATCCGGCCGCGACCTCGTGCTGCTGATCGGCGGCCTTTTCCTGATCTGGAAGGCGACGACTGAAATCCACGAACGCGTCACGCCGGACATGCCGGAAGAGCATGGGGAAGGCGAGGCGCCGGCGAAAAAGCGCTATCCGGCTTTCTGGGCGATCATCGGCCAGATCACCATCCTCGACATCGTCTTCTCGCTCGACAGCGTGATCACCGCCATCGGCCTGTCGCGCGATATCGAGATCATGGTCGCCGCCGTGCTGATCTCAGTTGCCATCATGATTGCCGCCGCCGAGCCGCTGGCGCGCTTTGTGAACAACAATCCCAATGTGGTGATGCTGGCCCTGTCCTTCCTGGTCATGATCGGCATGTCGCTGGTAGCAGAGGGCCTCGATTTTGAGGTGCCGAAGGGGATCATCTACGGCGCCATGGCCTTCTCGGTGATCGTCGAAGGGCTGAACATGGCCGCGCGGCGCGCCAAGCTGCGCAGCGCCTTCGCCGACATCCATGAAAGGCCAAAAAAAGACAGTCCTAAAGCCTGACCCGGGACGCCACGAAGCCGTCACTCTGCCGCCGTAATCCGGCGGCAAAGTATGACCATGCATTACCAGCCCGGCTTTTCCGCTCATCGCTCGGCCCATCCGCGCCGCGACAGCGTGGTGCGTGACATGGTGCGGCTGTACCGGAAGGCGCGCGGCGAAAGCGTCACCGTGCGGGATGCGGCGGAAATCTTCGCCGAGCATTCTGCGCCGCTGCTTCTGGTTTTGCTTGGACTGCTCGGCGTGATCCCGGCCCTGCCGCTCGGCGTCGTGGTCGGGCTGCTGGTGATCTGCGTGTCGCTCAGCATGCTGCTGCCGGGCAGCAGCGGGCCGTTCATCCCGCAGGTTCTCGGCCGTCGGCATCTGCCGCCGAAGATCCTGCAGCGGCTGATGCGCATCGGCGTGCCGCTGGTGCGCCGGCTGGAACGCTATTGCCGGCCGCGCCTGTTCTGGCTGACCAGCGGTCCCGGGCTTGGCATCGCCGCCATAACCATCGCCCTGCAAGGCATCGGCTTTGCCTTGCCGCTGCCCTTTGGCAACACACCTTTCGCTTTCGGCATCGTGCTGACAGCCTTCGGCCTGCTTACGCGTGACGGGCTGCTGACTCTGGCCGGCCATATTGTCGGCCTGGTCAGTGCCGGTTTCTTCACCATGCTTGGCATTGGTGCCGCGCAGGGCGGCGCAGTGCTTGGCAGCATGCTGCCATGGTAGGGAGACACAGATGACGTTCGCCGTGGTGATCAACGCCGCTTCCGGGACCGCCAAGCAGCATGGTCCGGATGCGCTCGCCGACCAGATCCGCCAGGCCCTGCAGGCCAGCCGTGACGAGGAGGCCGAGATTCATATCGTACCACCCGAGCAGTTGCCGGAAACCCTGCAGGCCATGGCCGCCAGGCATGAAGAATTATGGGTCGGCGGCGGCGACGGCACCTTGCGCTCGGCCGCGGAACTGGTGATCCAGCGCAACGGCACTCTCGGCGTGCTGCCTTTGGGCACGATGAATTTGCTGGCGCGCGATCTGAACATCCCGCTGGAGATCGAAAAGGCGGTGCAGGCGATCGCGCAGGCGCCAGTCGATGCCATCGATGTCGGCCGCATCAATGACGGCATCTTCCTGAATAAGTCGGCGCTCGGGCTTTATCCGGAAATGGTGGTGGACCGCGAACGCCGCCGCCGGCTGATGGAGATGGATAAATGGCCGGCTATGCTTCAGGCCGCCTGGCGGGCACTGCGCCGCCATCGGCAACTGGAGATCACCATCGGGTATCGCGGCGTCGAGCGCCAGATTGAATCGCCTGCGCTGGTCGTCGCCGTTGGTCCGTATGAGTTTCGCGCCGGGCGGCTTTTCGGCCGCACCGATCTGAAAAGCGGCGAATTACGCGTCTATGTCAGCCACAAAAAGAACTGGCTCGGCTCGGCCGGTCAGATGGCCAAGCTCTTCCTCGGCACGCTCGAAGACGATGCCGAGTTCGAGACCATCCAGGCCGAGCATATCGTCATCGATCTGCCGCGCTCCAAGCCGGTCGCCAATGATGGCGAGATCGACATGCTGTCAGGTCCGATCCGCTACGCCGTGATGCCGCACGCGCTGAAAGTGCGCCGGCCGGCAGAACCGGCCTGCGAATAGACAGTACAGTCTTCACACCGGCCGTGCGCGATCCGCAATGGCGCGGGTGTCGATGCCCTTGGGCAAAGTGCCGAAGGCGCGGCCCCAGTCGCCGCCCAGCCGGCTGGCGCAGAAGGCATCGGACACCGCCGCCGGCGCATGGCGCACCAGCAGCGCGCCCTGCAAAGCAGTCATCATCTTCTCCACCACATGGCGGGCACGGTGCTCGATCTCGGAAAGATCGGCGAATTCGTCCTTCAGGTTGCCGATGGCGACATCCAACCGCCTATCGCTGCCAAGCGCCGGCGCCAGTTCGGCGAAAAACGCCTCCAGCACATCCGGGCTCTTCTGCAGCGCGCGCAGCACGTCGAGACACATCACGTTGCCCGAGCCTTCCCAGATCGAGTTAAGCGGGATCTCCTTGTACAGCATGCCCAGCGGCCCTTCGTCGACATAGCCGTTGCCGCCCAGCACCTCCATCGCCTCGACCACCGCATTCGGCGCGCGCTTGCACACCCAGTATTTCACTGCAGGCGTGCAGAGGCGGCGGAAGGCGGCTTCCTGCGCATCGTCCCCGGCGCGGTCGAAAGCGCGCGCCAGCCGCATCGCCAGGGCCGTCGCGGCTTCGGACTCAATCGCCAGATCGGCCACCACATTGGTCATCAGCGGCTGATCGATCAGGTGACGCTGAAACGCGCGGCGGTGATAGACGTGATGCAGCGCCTGCGCCACCGCGCCGCGCAGCAGGCCGGCCGAGCCCAGCGCGCAGTCGAGCCGCGTATAGGTGCCCATTTCGATGATGGTCGGCACGCCGCGGCCTTCCTCGCCCAGCAGCCAGCCATGGGCGCCGTGGAACTCCACTTCCGACGAGGCATTCGACCTGTTGCCGACCTTGTCCTTCAGCCGCTGGATATGGATGGCGTTCTTGCTGCCATCGGGCAGCCAGCGCGGCACGAAGAAGCAGCTCAGTCCGTTCGGCGAATGCGCCAGCACCAGATGCGCATCGATCTGCGGGCAGGAGAAAAACCATTTATGCCCGGTGATGATGTATTCGGCGCCGGGGCCGCCCGCGCCGACCGGAACGGCCTTGGTCGTATTGGCGCGCACATCCGAGCCGCCTTGCTTCTCGGTCATGCCCATGCCGATCAGCGTGCCGGTCTTTTCGGCAATTGGCTTGTTGCGCCCGTCGTATTGGCGCGAATAGATCTTCGGCAGCCAGATTTCGGCAATCGCCGCATCGCGCTTGATGGCCGGCACGCAGCCATAGGTCATCGTGGTCGGGCATTGGCTGCCCGGCTCGATCTGCGCATGCATGATATAGGCCGCGGCGCGGGCGACATGCGCGCCCGGCTTGGGCTCGGCCCAGGGCGCGGAATGCAGGCCCTCGCCGATGATCAGGCTCATGATGTTGTGCCAGGCGGGATGAAACTCGACTTCATCGACGCGATGGCCGAAACGGTCGAAGAGTTTCAGCTGCGGCGGGAATTTATGCGCCAGCCGTCCTTGCTCGATCACCTCGGCCGAGCCCAGTTTGGCACCATAGGCGGAAAGGCGGTCCTTGGCCCAGCCTGCGCCGTTGCTCTCGGCCGCATCCATCAGCGCGCGATCGGTGGTGAAGAGGTTGTAATCCTCCAGCGCCGGCGTCTGGTTGAAGACTTCATGGGTCTGGAAGGCGGTCAATGCAGTCTGCGCAGTCATGGCGTTTCTCCCGTTATATTTTGCGGCCGTCATAACGCGCAGCCGGATAGCTTGAGGCGAGATAATTTCAGTCCAGGCATGGGGCCTAGGGCCTGCACGCAGAAGCGTGCCAGGCCGCCGATCAGCTGATCCTGATTGGTGCGCTTGGCCTGCGGCGCCAGGGGGCCGATCAGGGCTTCGTTCAGCGCGCCGACAATCGCCGAAGCCGTCAGGACGGCATCCTGCTCGGCGATCTCGCCGGCCTTGATGCCGTCTTCGATGATGGAAACGAAAATGTCGCGATAGGGGATGCGATAGCGCAGGCGGTCGGCTTCGATCAGCGGATCGACCGGCTCGGCCAGCAAAGCATAGGCCAGCCTGCGGCCTTTCAGGGCGCGCTTGGCGAAAACCTGCACGACGCGGGCGATGCGTTCTCGTGCATTGCCAGGCTGCCGGGCGGCTTCGGCGCAGACGTCGATCTCGCGTTGTGTTGCGCGGCGGAAGACCTCATCGAACAGATCGGCCTTGGACGGGAAGTAGCGGTAAAGCGCTCCAGTCGACAGGCCAGCCTCGGCGGCAATCGCCGGAATCCCGGCGCCGCCATAGCCATATTCGGCAACCAGCTTGATCGCCGCATCGACGATGCGTTCGCGCGTTTCGTTCAGCCGCGCCTCTACCGCTTCGGTGCGCCGGTAGGCCATCGCGTTCCTCCTGGCCAAGAAGTGAAACAGGTTTCACTGCTTTTGGCAAGGAAGATGTGAAACGGCTTTCACTCCTACAGGCCGCCGATCGGTCAGCCTGCCGGTGTTCAATGCACCGTTTCAGACAGCATCCGCATCGCCACGCCGCGCATCTGCTCGGCGGGCTTGGGCAGGCCGCTGCGGTCGCTGTAATCGAAGAAGCTGCGAAAGGCGCGCCGCTTCTTGCGCAGGCGGTGCTCACGGCTCAGCGCGCCGGCGAAGAACAGATCGGCCAGCCCGACGGCGGTGACCGCCGCCAGCGCGACCGGCAGCAGCGGCTGTTTGCGCTTGTGCCGCAGGGGCTCTGCCAGCGTGCCGAGATCGATGATGTCGCCCACCACGCGGGCCCAGATCCAGGGCGCGGGATTGTCGCGGTTGGCGAGGATGCCGAAACCGGTGGCCAGCTCGCGCAGGCCATAAAGCCGCAGCAGCGGCTCGCGCCCCTGCAGGCCCACCTTGCGGGCGATGGGCCGCGGCGCCAGCAGTTCCACCATCCCCAGCGCGATGCTGAAGCCCGCCAGGCCATAGGTCAGCGTCCGCATTGTGGCGGTTCCGGTCGAGGAACTGCGTTTGCGTAACATCATGTCGGCCTCCTCAGGGTGTTAGCACCACCTTCACGCAGCCATCCTGCTTGTCGCGGAAGCGACGATACATTTCCGGACCATCTTCCAAAGATGCGCGATGAGTGATCACGAAGGACGGATCAATCTGGCCTTCTTCGATCAGGCGCAGCAGATCGTCAATCCAGCGGTTGACGTGGGTCTGACCTGTGCGAATGGTCAGCCCCTTGTTCATGGCCGCGCCGAAGGGGATTTTGTCGATCAGGCCGCCATAGACGCCGGGGATGGAAAGGATGCCGGCCGGGCGGCAGACATAGATCATCTCGCGCAGCACATGCGGGCGATCCGTTTCCAGCATCATCGCCTGCTTCACACGGTCATAGACCGAATCCACGCTGCCGGTCACATGCGCCTCCAGACCCACGGCATCGATACATTTGTCGGGGCCCTTGCCGTCGGTCAGATCGTTCAACCGCTCGACCACGCTTTCTTCCTCGAAGTTGATCGGGATCGCGCCGCCGGCCTCGGCCATCTGCAGGCGTTCATGCACGCGGTCGATGGCGATGATCTGCCTGGCGCCCAGCAGCAGCGCGCTGCGAATGGCGAACTGGCCGACCGGACCGCAGCCCCAGATCGCAACGGTATCGGTCGGCTGGATCTCGCAGTTGATCGCGGCCTGCCAGCCGGTGGGGAAGATGTCGCCCAGGAACAGCACCTGATCGTCGGTCAGGCCATTCGTGATCTTCACCGGCGCCACGTCGGCATAAGGCACGCGCACATATTCGGCCTGGCCGCCCGCATAGCCGCCGGTGAGGTGGCTGTAGCCGAACAGGCCCGCCGTGGTATGGCCGAACATCTTGTCGGCGACCGACTTGTTGCGGTTGCTGCGTTCACAGACGGAGAAATTGCCGCGCTGGCACTGGTTGCATTCGCCGCAGCAGATAGTGAAGGGCACCACCACGCGGTCGCCGACCTTCAGCTTCTTGTTCTCCGGCCCCACCTCCATCACTTCGCCCATGAATTCATGGCCCATGATGTCGCCATGCATCATGCCGGGCACGAAGCCATCATAGAGATGCAGATCGGAGCCGCAGATAGCGCAGCTTGTTACCTTGATGATGGCATCGCGCGGATGCTCGATGATCGGGTCGGGAACGGAGTCGCAGCGAATATCTTTCTTGCCATGCCAACACAGCGCTTTCACCGGCATCTCCCGCTTTCGAGGTCACGATCACCGAGGAACAGGGCGCGCCGGTCTTTGTTCCGGACCATGGAACCGGAGCCAGGAAAGCAGGAGGTAGGGTAATTTCAGGAAGGGGCAGGCCGGCGCGGGCCTATGCGCTGCGGACCTATGCGACGTCCAGCCTAAACTCGCCCCGCGCCAGGCTTTTGCCGTTCACCAGGATTTCCACGCCATGCAGGCCGGCATAATAGCGCCGCGTAGTGATCGGCTTCAGTGAATGGCGCTTCTCAAGGACGATGCTCTCGCCCGGCCCGAGCCTGGGATTGGACAGTTTGAAGACCTTCGGCCGCTGCTTGCCGCGGGCATCGCACCAATGGATAGTGTAACCGACGGAAAGCGTCGCGGCTTTTTTGCCGTCATTGGTCAACGTCACCGTGAACTGGACAGCATCGCCAACCCGGTAGCGTTCGGCGGCAATGCGGAAGGCGCGCGCGGAAACCGGCACCGCATGATCGAAGCCCAGCAATTGAAGTGCGCGTACATCGCCTTTCTTGACCAGGCTGCGCAGCCCATGACGGACAGTATCGAGTGTGCTCTCGCGATCTTCCTTCAGCCAGCGCTGGGCAATGGCGATCGCGATATTTGGATGATCCTTGGCGATGTCGTTCAGGTTGTTTGCCACCGAGCGGCGCACATTCTCATTCGGATCAGCGCGCAGCGTTTCGATGATCTCCAGCACCGGTGCCGGATCGGCAATGAAGCTCTTGAGCCGCAGGCCCCAGGGCAGACGCGGCCGTAACCCTTCCGAGCACAGGCGACGCACCCGCCAATCCTCATCCGTCACCCAGTCGCGGATCGCTGCCATGGTGAGATCGTAATGATGCAGCAGGTAGTAGCGGATATCGAACTCCGCGCTGAAAAAGCGCGTCATCCGGTTCAACGCTGCCAGCGACAGCTCCGGATGATCGAGGCCGTAAGCGCCGACGAAATTCAGGAAGGGCAGGTGGCGGAAGCCGCTCATGGCCTCCATTTCGGTCTTAACGCCATCATCGAGGCCGATGCTGCGCAGCAGGATGTCGAGCGCGGCCGGATAATCCTGCGGCAGGTGGCGACGAAGTGAGGCGGCGATGGTTTTCGCGCGGTCCATCAGTTCCAGAAACGGCAAAGCCGCCATCACCTCGGCGGTGAAGTCCTTATGCGGAAAGGCCGGATGGATGGTGCGGATGCGTGCGGCGATCCCGGCCACGATTTCGGCGTTGTAGAAGTCTTTGAGTTGGGCAGCCATGAATGCAGGCAGATTGACAAGGCGAAGATGGGTTCTATATATGTTCTTTTTCGCGCTGTCTAGTGGAGCGGCGCCCGAGAGGAGCTGCCTGAGCGCTGCCAAACGAACGGATTGGATTGGGCGCAGTCAGGCTCAAACGGGCGAGGATGGACTCGAAACAGTCGGAAGCGGAGGCTCAAACGGTTCGAAACGGATCCAAACGGTTCAAAACGGGCCTGAAAAATGCGATTTTGATAGCAACGATATCATTCCACAGACTAGCGCTGTTGCTTTTCCTTAACGGCAAAATCGTTACAGTCCCTCCATGCAACTGATCTTCATCTATGGCAAACCCGCCACCGGCAAGCTGACCGTCGCCCGGGAACTCGCCTCCATCACCGGCTACAAGCTGTTCCAGAACCAGCTTGCCGTTAACCTCCTGCTGCCTGTCTTCGACTTCGGCTCCACGCCCTTCGTCGAACTGCGCGAGGAAATCTGGCTGCTGGTTTTCCGCCGCGCCGCCAAGGAGCGTCTGCCTGGACTGGTCTTTACCTTCGCGCCGGAAACCACGGTGCGGCCCAGCTTCGTTGAGGAGACCATCGACATCGTTGCCTCCGCCGGCAGCCGTGTGCGCTTCGTCGAGCTGACCTGCCCGAAGGAAGAATTGCTGGAGCGCATCGACGCCAAGTCGCGCCGCCAGAGCGGCAAGCTGGCCTCGCGCCTGGAATTCGAAAGGCTGGATGCTGCAGGCGTGTTTGCGACCTCGCATATGCCGAAGGCGGAGATCACCGTCGATACCGGATCGCTGAAGCCGGAAGAGGCCGCCGAGAAGATCCGCAAGGAGCTGCGCCTGCCGCGTGCCAAGCTCTGATCGAAAACACCTGATCAAAAAACTCAAAAAAGAAGAGGCGGCGGATTGCGCCGCCGCCTTTTTGTTTGTGGTGTCTGACAGGCTCGGTTAGTGGCCGTCAGCTTTGCATTACAGGCTGAAGCGCAGGCCGAGCGTGGCCGAGGTAAGGGACTGCTTTTCCTGACCGGTGGTCGACCAGCGATGGTCGACATGGCCATACAGGCTGGTGGTGGCGGAAAGCTGGCTCGTGAAGCCGACGCCGATCTCCGGCGAGACATGGCCGAAGCGATTGTCGATGGCGTCTGATTCCATCACCACATAGTCAGTGCCGCTGAGGCCGCGCCAGAGATTGGCCTTGAGGTAAGGCTGCCAGAAGCCCTCTGCGGTACGCTCGGTGTAATGCAGGCGCAGGCCGATGCGGCCGGTCAGGGTATCGTCCTCCTGCCAGCGGACCGGCGAGAAGTCGTCCCGGCTGTCGTCGAGCGACAGGGTCTGGGCGATGATCTGAGCCTGCGGCTCGATCTGCCAATTGCCGGTGAGCGCGATCGCCTGGCCGGCTTCGAGCGAGGCGGTATAACTCGCGCCGCTGGTCTTCATGCCCGTGTCGTAATCGGAGCGGGCGGTGACATCGAACCAGTTGCCCTGGATCACCGCATCCAGATATCCGCCGGAGGAGGTGTAATGGGTCCAGTAGGCGCCAGCCGTCTTGCCCCTGAGGTCGACGCTTCCGACAGGAAGATCGTGGCGTCCGAGCGCGAAGCCGTTGAGGTCGGTGCTCTGGATGGCGTAGCCGACATAGACGCCCAGACGGTCCTGTCCGCCGTCGTCGTCGCGCGAGCGGTAGAGATCGAGGCCGGATTGCAGGCCAACGATGCGGGACCGCGTCGCGCGGGCGCCCACCGTCCCCGACCAGCGGCCGTCGCCGTACTCGCCGATGACGCGCGCCCAGGAGGCTTCGTCATTGGCGCCCTGGGCCTGTTCGCCGACGCGCTCGTGCAGCGTGCCGATCAGCGCTAGGTCCATGGCGCGCACCAGCGCCGGAACCGGCGCATACAGGGCCACCTCAGGGCGGTACAGCGGCGTTTCGTCCTCGATGCGGAAGGAGCGCAGGAACCAGTCCTCGTTGCTCGTGGTGCCGCCGCGGAAGAGAAGATATTCGTAGACGCCTGCGGCGATGCGGCCGGAGAGATGGAAGGCGTCCGCCGCGGTGGTGGCGCCGTTCACCGCCTGCACGATGCGGATGCCGTCGCCGGTGGTCTGCTCGCCGGTGCCGCCGGCATTGGTGATGGCAATGCCGGTCGTGCCGCTGGCCGCGCCGCCGTCGATCACCAGGACGTCGCTGGGAGAGGCGTCGTCGCCGAGGTGGGTATTGAGACCCAGCACGCCGTTCTGGCCAACAAAGTTGTTCACCGTCAGGGTGGAGAATGTGCCGGTGTTGGGGACGAAGACGATGTGGCCGGCATTGGTGATGGTGCCCGCGTTGGAGGATCCGGTGACGTTCCAGCGGCTGCCGGCATCGAGGGTAATGTCGGGCGTGCCCGATGACAGGCCGGTCCAGATGGAGTTCGCTAGGCTGAGATTGACCGTGTTGCCCGGATCGACGAGGAGATCGCCGCTCCAGTCCGATCTGCCGGTGAAGGAAGCATTGACCACATGACCGGCACCCTCTACCGAGAAAGCGCCTTCAATGCCGCTGACGTCGTTGACGTCGAGCGAGAGAGCGCTCGGGGTGAGGCCATTTGCTTCGACCGATACGAACTGCCGCTGGCCGTTGACGATGCCGGACGTGATGGCGACGGGGCCGTTCAGGGTGACCGATCCGGTGTCGCCGACGACGTGGATGATGGCTCCCTGGCTGGCGGCCAGGCTGCCGCCGTTGACGGTGATCTGGTTGGGATCGGCCAGCGTGCCGCCATCCATGTAGATGGCGGCAGAGGAGAGGCCGCTAACCGAGACATCGACATTGGTGGCGGTGAGCGAGCCGCCGTTACGGGCCCTCAGGCCGTCGGCATTTGCCCCCGTCGTCGTGATTGTCGAATTTTCGAGCGTCAGCACACCACCCATTGAGGCATAGGCGCCTCTCGACAGGTTACCGGTCGTGGTGACCGACAGGTTCCGTCCGATCGCCGTTGCGCCGTCCACCGCCGTGATCCCGTATGAATCATCCCCTTGGGTGCTGATCGTGCCGCCGGTGGCATCGATTCTGCTGCCCGCGTTCCAAGCGAACAGGCCCTCGCTCAGGGTGCCCGCGGTGGAGACGTTGACATTGCTGAGCGTCACCTGGCTTCCGCCGAATGCCCACACGCCGATTGCGTCCGTGTTGGCAGAGGTCCGGATGTCACTGTTGGAAAGCGTAATCTGCGCACCGTTGCCCGCGACGACGCCATGACCGGCGACGCCGCTTGTCTGGATATTGAGGCCAGATCCGTTGAAGATACTGCCATTATCTAGGGCGTAGATGCCGGCGCCGCGGTCGCCAAGTGTGACGATGCTGCTGTTGGTAAGGGTGAGCGAGGAGGCCTTCTCTACGAGAGCGCCGTAAGAGCCAGCAAAGCCGATTGCCCCCCCTCTGTCCGGATGCTGAGGCTAGTGCCGGTGAGACTTGCGCCGTCCGTAGACCAGACAGCGATTGCGCTCGCACCGGTTGTCGTGATGCTGCCCCTCTCCAGGATCATCGTGCTTCCTGCATCCCTGGAAAAGGCGCCCTGTGATTCATCGCCGCTGGCGGAGACGGTGAAGTCATAGGCATTCAGGGTGCCGCCATCAGTCGCTTCGAGGCCGTAGGAGTTGGTGCCCAGGATGGTGACCGAGGCGCCATTCAGGATGATCTGTCCGGTCTGCGAGGCCTGAGCGCCGGCCGTCCCGCCTAAGGTAGTCTGGAGGGTGACGGAATTGCCGGTATAGGTGCCGCCCGTGACCCGCACGGCCGGCGTGTTGGCCACATTACTCTGGCGGGTGACGCCATTGTCTTCGCAGGCGCCAGCGGCAAGGGAAACCGGGGCGGGCGCCGAGGCGCACTGGGCGAAAGCATGGTCCGGTGCCAGCACGAAAAGCGTTGCCAGGGAAGCCAGCAGCAGCCCGGCTGCGGCGGAGGCAAGCCGTATCCCAGGCGTCTGGGATCGGGATGTTCTATGCAGAGCAGTCTGTTTCTTGCGGTTCGTCCTCATATTTGCCTCCATTTGAACATCCGGAGGGTGAAAGGCTGGTATCGCCTCGCTACTAGCAGAGGATTATAGGTATGGGAATACCGCTGTAAAACTTTCGGTGGTGTAATTTGTTAGTAACCCTAATGAAATCCGGGAAATCCGGGCAATGACAACCCCGCCTCGCTGTGCCCTGGCGGCCGAATAGTGAAAAAGAAAGGGCGGCGGATTGCTCCGCCGCCCTCTTTTTTATCGTGGCTGGACAGGTCGGTTATTCGGCCGCTTCAGCCTTGCCGAAGCCGCCGCCCGAAGGCGTGGCGATGACGAACACGTCGCCCGGCTGCATCTGGATCGAGCAACGGCCTTCGAGTTCGACCTTCTCGCCGTTCTTGCGCTCAACCCACTGACGGCCGGTTTCGCCATTCTCGCCGCCGGCGAGGCCGAAGGGCGCTACCTTGCGGTGCGAAGACAGCAGGGTCGCCACCATCGGCTCAAGGAAGCGCATGCGGCGGATGGTACCGTCGCCGCCCTTATGCTTGCCCTTGCCGCCCGAGCCGCGCCGGATGCGGAAGCTTTCCAGCAGGACGGGGAAGCGGAATTCCAGCACTTCCGGATCGGTCAGGCGCGCATTGGTCATATGGGTATGAACCGCGTCGCAGCCGTCGAAATCCGGGCCGGCGCCGCTGCCGCCGCAGATAGTCTCGTAATACTGGTACTGGTCGTTGCCGAAGGTGAAGTTGTTCATCGTACCCTGGGCCGCGGCCATCACACCCAGCGCACCGAAGATGGTGTCGGTGATGCATTGGCTGGTCTCCACGTTGCCTGCCACCGTGGCAGCGGGATATTGCGGATCGAGCATCGAGCCTTCGGGGATGATGATCTCCAGCGGCTTCAGGCAGCCGCCGTTCAGCGGGATGTCGCTGTCGACCAGGCAGCGGAAGGCATAAAGCACAGCCGCCACGCAGACCGCCTTCGGGGCGTTGTAGTTGGTCGGATGCTGGCCCGAGGTGCCGGTGAAGTCGATCTTGGCGGTACGGTCCTTGTGATTGACCGTGACCTTGACCTTGATCTCGTAGCCGTCATCCATCGGATAGGTGAATTCGCCGTCCTTCAGGCGGCTGATCACCCGGCGCACGGACTCTTCTGCATTGTCCTGCACGTGGCGCATATAGGCGCGCACGACATCCAGACCGAACTGGTCGACCATCTTGCGCAGTTCCTGCGCGCCCTTTTCGCAGGACGCGATCTGCGCCTTCAGATCGGCGATGTTCTGATGCGGATTGCGCGACGGGTACTTGCCGCTCTTCAGGATGGCAATGGTTTCCTCTTCAAGAAACTTGCCGCCATCCACCAGCAGTACGTTATCGAGCAGCACGCCTTCATCCTCGACGGTCTTGCTGTCGGGCGGCATCGAGCCCGGCGTGGTGCCGCCGATATCAGCATGGTGACCGCGGCTGCCCAGATAGAACAGCACTTCCTTGCCGTCCTTGTCGAAGACCGGCGTGATCACCGTAACGTCCGGCAGATGGGTGCCGCCGGCATAGGGTGCGTTCAGCATGTAGACGTCACCAGGCTTCATCTGCCCGGCACGCTTGCGCATGATCGTCTTGATGCTTTCCGACATCGAGCCCAGATGCACCGGCATATGCGGCGCATTGGCGATCAGTTCGCCGTCGAGGTCGAAGATGGCGCAGGAGAAGTCCAACCGCTCCTTGATGTTGACGGAATAGGCGGTCTTCTCCAGTACCGAGCCCATCTGCTCGGCAATCGACATGAACAGATTATTGAAGATTTCCAGCATCACCGGATCGACTTCGGTGCCGATCGCCTTGCGCACGGGCAGGGCTTCGACGCGCTTGAGCACCAGATCGCGGCGCTCGGTCAGACGCGCCTGCCAGCCCGGCTCGACCACGATGGTGCTGGTCGACTCGGTGATAATGGCCGGGCCCTTGATGGTCTCGCCCGGACGCAGCACGGTGCGGTCGTAGATCGGCGTGTCGCGCCAGGCGCCTGCCATATAGGCCTGACGCCGTGCTTGCACCGGGATGTCGCGCTGATCGCGCACTTCCTTCACCGTTTCGGTGACATCCGGCGCCCGCTCGCCCTGGCCGACGACTTCGACCGCGACGGAGGCAGCGATGAGCTGCTTCTCCGGGCTGATGAAGCCGAAGCGCTGGCGATGAGCTGCTTCGAAGGCCGCCTTGATTTCACCCATGGTGCCGAAATCGACAATCAGCGCCGAGTCCGAGCCGCCGTAACGCACATGCAGCTTGCGCAGCACGCTGATCTTGGCTTCCGGCACGCCCTGGGCCAGCATCTCGTCGCGGGCATCCTTGGCGAGGGCTTCGAGTTCATTGGCTAGGCCGGCGATGGCGGACTGATCCAGTACGATTTCGACCGACTTCTCGCGCAGCACGCGCTGATCGGCCAGACCCATGCCATAGGCCGAGAGCACGCCGGCCAACGGATGCAGCAGAACCTCGGTCATGCCCAAAGCGTCGGCCACGAGGCAGGCATGCTGGCCGCCGGCGCCGCCGAAGCTGGACAGGACATACTTGGTGACGTCATAGCCGCGGGCGACCGAAATCTTCTTGATCGCGTTGGCCATGTTCTCGACGGCGATGGCAAGGAAGCCTTCCGCCATCTGCTCGATGCTGCGCTTGTCACCCGTCTCGGCCTGCACGCGCGCCTGCATTTCGGCGAACTTCTTCTTCACGATCTCGGCATCCAGCGGCTCGTCGCCGTTCGGGCCGAACACGGCCGGGAAGAAATCCGGCTGCAGCTTACCCAGCATGACGTTGCAGTCGGTGACCGTCAGCGGACCGCCACGGCGGTAGCAGGCCGGACCCGGATTGGCGCCGGCGCTGTCCGGGCCGACGCGATAGCGGGCGCCGTCGAAATGCAAGATCGAGCCACCGCCCGCCGCGACCGTGTTGATCGACATCATTGGCGCGCGCATGCGCACGCCGGCCACCATGGTCTCGAAGGCGCGCTCATATTCGCCGGCATAATGGCTGACGTCGGTGGAGGTGCCACCCATGTCGAAGCCGATCACCTTGTCGAAGCCGGCGCGGGTCGAGGTCTCAACCAGGCCGACGACACCGCCAGCCGGACCAGAGAGAATGCTGTCCTTGCCTTGGAAGAAATTCGCATCCGCCAGGCCGCCATTGGACTGCATGAACATCAGCCGCATGCCGTTTTCGGCCGCGGTCAGCTCATCGGCGACCTGATTCACATAGCGGCGCAGGATCGGCGACACATAGGCGTCCACCACGGTGGTGTCGCCGCGGCTGACAAACTTGATCAGTGGCGAAACCTGATGGCTGGCCGAGACCTGGGTGAAGCCGATCTTCCTCGCGAGCTCAGCGACCTTGGCCTCGTGATCGGTATAGCGGTAGCCATGCATGAACAGGATGGCGACGGAACGGATGCCGTCGTCATAGGCTTCCTTCAGTGCCTTCTCGGCGGCCTTCAGATCCAGCGGGGTTTCGATGGTGCCGTCGTTGCGCACGCGCTCCGGCACTTCGACGACACGCTCGTAGAGCATCTCGGGCAGCACGATATGCAGCGCGAAGAGATTGGGGCGCGTCTGGTAGCCGATGCGCAACTGATCGGCGAAGCCTTCCGATACCAGAAGCAGCACGCGGTCGCCCTTGCGCTCCAGCAGCGCATTGGTCGCTACCGTCGTACCCATCTTCACGGCGGCAATTTTGCCTTTTGGCAGCGGCTCTCCGGCTTTCAGGCCGAGCAGGTCGCGGATGCCTTGCACCGCGGCGTCACGATAGCGCTCCGGATTTTCCGACAGCAGCTTGTGGGTGACGATCGATCCGTCGGGCTTGCGGCCGACAATGTCGGTGAAGGTGCCGCCCCGGTCGATCCAGAATTCCCACTGGCCGTTGGTGGAGGAGGCGGATGAAGTCTGGGACATCGAAAAACTCCGGAAGCGAGTCAAATGAGGGGCGCACGATCACAAAACGTTGATAAAATGTCAACGTTATCCTGCGGCCTATAATGACGCTGCGGCGCGGGCCGCCTGATCATACATGCCGGACAGCGCCCGCATCAGATCGGCGATCTTGGAGGGGTCACCCTGACTAGAGGTTGTCAGGGCGGGGCGGATCAGGTCGTAGGCATCGCCCAGCAGCTCCTCCCGAATTTTGCGATATTCCAGGCAAAGGGCGCGGCCCTTTTCGGTGGTGGAGTAGAAAATCTCCTTTCCCCGCCGCTCACCCTGGATCAGGCCCAGGCGGACCATCTTCTTGAGGCCGTAATTGACGGTGTGAGTGTCTTCGACATTCAGCACCAGACAAAGATCGGCGAGTCGCTTTGGCCGATCGCGATGATTGACGCTGTGCAGAACCATCACATCCAAGGCTGCCAGATCAGGCTGACCGGCTGCTGTCATGCAGCGCACGATCCACCGGCTGAATGCATTGCCAGTCATCATCAGGGCGAATTCAAACTCGCTCAGCGCGGTCAGTTTTTCGCTGGCCAGATGTGCAGAAGAGACAATCGGGCGCCGGGCGGTCTGTGCTGCCTCGGCCTTGTCGCCGGATGCACTGTTTTTCGTCATGAGTCTGCCTGTTTCCATACTTTGCTGCCGCCCCTGGGGCAGCCGGCTGCAATCGGCACACTCGTGCATACCCCCCTTGCACGAGGCGCATAACCGTTTCGCAAAGAAGCGTAGCTTGCAATACCCTGGCTTTGCTAGGGTCCCCGCCCATGAAACCCCCGCACATCGCCCTGATGCTGCTGATCTGCGCCATCTGGGGCTATAATTTCGTCGCCTCAAAGATCGCGGTGTCACAGTTTCCGCCGGTCTTTTTCACCGGGTTACGCTTTCTCGGTCTGGCGTTGCTCATGATCCCCTGGCTGAAATGGCAGAAGGGACAGATGAAGCTTGTCCTGCCCTCGGCGTTGCTCATGGGTACCCTGCATTTCGCGCTGATGTTCAACGGGATTGCACTGGCCGATGACGTGTCGGTCGTTGCTGTGGTCGTTCAGCTGGGCGTGCCGATCTCGACCCTCATGGCCTGGGCGATGCTGGGTGAGCGGGTGCGCTGGAAACGAGGGCTCGGCATCGCGCTTGCGTTCCTTGGCACCATGATCATCAGCTTCGATCCCCGGGTGTTCAGCTATAAAGGCGCGATCCTTTACTGCCTGGGCAGCGTTTTTGCGATGTCCTATGGGCAGATCCTGGTACGCCGCATTCAGGGCGTGGATACGTTCACCATGCAGGCCTGGGTCGGCGCGATCAGCGGCCCGAGCCTGCTGCTGATTTCCTTCCTTGTGGAGGACGGTCAGATGCAGAGCGCCATGGATGCGAGCTGGGTGCATTGGGGAATGGTTGCCTATGCCGTGCTTGGTGTGTCACTGATCGGTCACGGCGGAGCTTATTTTTTGCTGCGACGCTATCCCGTCAGCATCGTCAACCCGGGGTTCACACTGGCGCCGATCCTCGGAATCGTCTCCGGTATTGTGTTTCTGGGCGAGCGGCTCAGCGAGCGTGTGCTGATCGGGGCGGCGTTGACTTTGGTAGGCGTTTTGATTGTCACTCTTCGCGAGGCTAAGGTCGCCGAAGCGCGCGGAGCATTACCCGAGGAACCGGCTGTAAAACCGGAACCGAATAGGATTGCTGGCGAATGAAGCGTTTTATCGATACCCCTTCACCGAATTTCGACGAGCGGAATTGCCGGCGCCCGGTCGACATGGTGGTGCTGCATTACACCGGTATGCCCACCGCCGAGGCGGCGCTGAAGCGGCTGACCGATCCAGCCTCCAAGGTCAGCGCGCATTATTGTATCGACGAGGACGGCAGCATTCACAGACTAGTACCTGAAGACAAGCGTGCCTGGCATGCCGGCGTGTCCTTCTGGCGTGGCGTGCGGGAAGTGAATGCGCGATCGATCGGCATAGAGCTGGTCAATCCCGGCCACGAATTCGGCTATCGCGAATTTCCCAAGGTGCAGATCGACGCGCTGCTGACGCTGCTGGAAGATATTGCCAGCCGTTACGACATCATGCCTGGCAATTACGTCGGTCATTCGGATATCGCGCCGCAGCGCAAGGAAGATCCGGGCGAACTGTTTCCCTGGTATCGCCTGGCGGTAGCCGGTTTCGGCCGCTGGTGGGCACCTGACTTCACGGTGTCGCCGCATGCGCCGCATCTGGGGCCTGGCGACCGCGGCGGCGCGGTACTTGACCTGCAGGTGGCGCTGGATCGCATCGGCTATGGCATTGAAGGCAGCGGTGTCTATGACACCATGACCGAAGCGGTGGTGCGGGCCTTTCAGCGGCATTGGCGGCAATCTCAGATCGACGGCATCAGCGATGCCGAGACGACCAGCCTGATCCACCATATTTCCGAACAGGTGCAGATCCGCCGCGCGGGGGCAGAGCGCCCGGAGGCCAAGCAGAATACTTCTGCCTGATCCGTTTCGCTTGACGGGCTGGCGGGCAGCGCCTACCTGTGCGGCGTGCCAGACGGCTGGACGGCCGCGCTTTTTGCCTTCCGGCAAGAAACGAGGAAAGTCCGGGCTCCACGGAAACACGGTGCCGGGTAACGCCCGGCGGGGGCGACCCCAGGGACAGTGCCACAGAGAGCAGACCGCCGTATCACGCAAGTCATACGGTAAGGGTGAAAGGGTGCGGTAAGAGCGCACCGCGCGTCCGGTAACGGAAGCGGCACGGCAAACCCCACCGGGAGCAAGACCAAATAGGGATGGCCGCAGGCGCAAGTCTGCAGGGCGGTTTTCGGCTCGCCATCCGGGTCGGTCGCGCGAGGCGTCCGGTGACGGACGTCCCAGATGAATGGCCGTCCAGTCTACGCAAGTAGATGGACAGAACCCGGCTTACAGGCCGTCTGGCACGTTTTCACGTCCATCTTCATTTCGGATAGAGGTCGCGCCGGCAGGTGGCGGCGCCCGGCAATATCGCCTGGCAGGTCATCTGGTTGGAAAAATCAAAGGTGTTGTACGAGCGGCGGCGCACGGTGATGCCGTTGCTGAACCACACGCCACCGGCGGCACTGCGGATGGCCTGAATGCCGTTGCTGAACAGATATTCTCCCTCCGCGCCACGCTGGACATCGACGAAATTGCTGAAGCGCAGCTTGTCATCGGCAATGACCGTCACGGTCAGGCCGTTGCTGCAGAAGACCTCTCCCGGTTCCTCGCGCTCGCGGCAAATGAAATCGCCGGATTGCGGCGCCAGGACCATGGCGAGAATGGTGATTTCAAGAAGGGAGAACATGCGCTTGCAGTTTAAAAAGCACAGAAGCGCGGCACCATGGCTGCGACGGCCGGTTATGGATCTGCCGGTTGTTTATCTGCCCGCTACCGGTTGACCCGCAGGATGAAGGCATCGGGGATCATTTCCGGACATTCGATGAAGGTCGGCTCGAAGATCTGAGAGAAGCCTGCCTTGGCTTTGGTATCGAGGCACCACTTCTTGCCGTCGGTGCCCGTCAGGGACAGGCCGCCGGACTTGATATCCCAGAGCTGCGGCAGCTGCTCCAGCATCTCGCTGTTCAGCGCACATCCTGAAACCACCAGTGTCTGGCTGCGCGGCTCCATGGCCAGGCAATAGGCGGGGTTGGCGGCAAAGAAGATCTGGTTGCCGGTCTGGAGAGGGCGGCTGACGAAGAAGCCCTGGGTCTGGTTGTCGATGTTGAACTCGCAGGGCGACAGCAGGACCGCGGCGCGGACACGACGGACGTCGCTGTTGACGAGCTGGGTGGTCAGACACTGGTTATTCGCGGTGCTGGCGACGATGGCAAAACGCTTCAGCGACGGCACGTCACGCGGCAGGAACTCATTGACAATTGCCCGCGCCGGCAGCCCCCAGAACAGCAGCACTGCAAAAAGACCGAGCGCCAGGGGGTATGTACACCCCTTTAGGTTGTGTCGCTCTGCTGCTCGACGATGACGTTCCTCGCACCCTGCCATGGTTACAGGGTGTAGTCCGCAAGCAGGTTTGACACAAGCCCAGAGTTAAAGAACATATGTGGATATTTGGTGAACATTATAGGACTCGTGATCCCGCAAGTCGCGGAGATCATTGAAGGGAATCGGAGGTTAACACCCGCTTAATTCCATTGACGCCCATAATACCCCATGCTATCCCATCTCATCCCAGGCTGAACGCCCATAGTGGGCGTGGGGGATGTGCACAGATAGGGGCGGCTGGGTGGAATTTTTCCTCTCAACCTTTCGCAACCGGATCGACGCCAAGGGACGGGTTTCCGTGCCGGCGCCCTATCGCGCCCTGCTGACCAAGAAAAATGCGGAAGGCGGCCTGATCATGGGCCCCGACATCTCGGCACCGGCTCTGGTTGCTGGCGGCCGGGACTATCTCGACGGCATCAATCGCCGGATCGACGAACTGCCCGATCTGCATCCCGAACGAGAAATGCTGATCGACGGCCTGCTGCCCTTCCTGAACGAACTCAGCTTGGATCAGGAAGGCCGGGTGCAGCTTGGTGCCCAGTTCCTTGAACATGCCGGCCTGTCTGCGCCGGGCGAAGCCGTCTTCGTCGGCCGCCGCAACAGCTTCCAGATCTGGGAGCCGAAGGCTTGGGAGGCCCGCGCCGCAGAGGCGCGCGCCAAAGCCGCCGCCTATCTCCGCGGGGAGGGGCGGTCGTGAGCGCGGCGGATCGCATCCGTCATGAAAATGCCGCAAGGACGGCGCATCAGTCGGTTCTGTGTTCGGAAGTGGTCTCGGCGCTGAATCCGCGCGCCGGAGAAGTATTTGTCGACGGCACCTTCGGGGCCGGGGGTTACAGTATGGCATTGCTCGATGCCGCGGAATGCCAGGTCATCGGCATCGATCGCGACCCGACCGTTCAGGTCCATGCGAGCAAAGTCGCGGCCGCTTATCCAGGACGTTTCCGTCTGGTCGAAGGCCGTTTCGGCGAGATGGTCGAACTGCTGGCCGGCATCGGCGTCACGGGGGTGGATGGTGTCGCGCTCGATATCGGCGTGTCTTCGATGCAGCTCGATCAGGCTGAGCGCGGCTTTTCCTTCATGCAGGACGGCCCGCTAGATATGCGCATGGGCGGGGCGGGTGAAACCGCTGCCGATATCGTGAACGGCCGCAGCGAAGCTGAACTTGCGGACATCATTTATCTCTATGGCGAAGAGCGACGCGCCCGGGCCGTGGCCCGTGCGATTGTCGCAGCGCGCGCCGAAAAGCCGATTGCCCGCACCCGCGAACTGGCCGAGATCGTCGCACGCGTCGTCCGCAGCACGCCGGGCGTGCATCCGGCGACGCGGACCTTTCAGGCCTTACGCATCGTCGTGAACGACGAATTGGGGGAATTGAAGCGCGGCCTGGCGGCTGCGGAAAAACTGCTGAAGCCGGAGGGGCGGCTTGCCGTCGTGTCTTTCCACTCGCTGGAAGACCGGGTGGTGAAGCGGTTCCTGGATCGCCGCAGCGGCAAGCAAAGCGGCACGTCACGCCATCTGCCGACCGCCGCCGGTACCGAGCGCGCGCCGTCCTTCATGCTGCTGCATAAAGGCGCGGTGGCGCCGAGCGAAGCTGAAATCGCCGCCAATCCACGGGCTCGCTCGGCTAAGCTGCGGGCGGCCAGGCGCACTGCCGCGCCAGCCTGGCCGGATGACGATCTGAGGGAGGCAGCATGAGCCGCGGCCTCTCTGTCTTTGCTTTGCTGCTGCTGGCGGTGGTGTCTTTCGGCCTGTACCAGCTGTCTTACGAAGTGCAGCGTCTGAAGGATGAACTGATAGAGCTGAACCGCGCGCTGGGTCAGGAGCGCGAGACGATTGGCGTGCTGCAGGCGGAATGGAGCTATCTGACGCGGCCGGAATATCTGCAGGGCAAAGCCGAACGCCTGCTGGAGATGCGTCCCGCCGCCGCAAAGGACATCGTCGCCATTGAAGCGCTGCCCTGGCGCCAGGATCGCGGCCAGGAACAGCCGGGTGCCTCGCCGGCGCCGCAGCCGGCTCTGCCGCCGATGGCTGCTGCGCCAGCCGTGCCGCCGGCCTTGGCCGCCGTGCCCGCGCCGCGCAATCCTGGCATCACGCCGGTTCCGGTTGCTGCCAAGCCGGCTCGGCCCGCGGCTGCGCCGGTTGCCAGCTTTGACGACGAAGTGGCGGCAGTGCTTGGCGCCATGCAGCGTACGGGTGGCGCGGGGAGGGCACAGTAATGGCGCTTTTCCGTCGTCAACCCAAGCCCAAACCGCCTTGCACTCCGGCCGATATTCCAGGCGCTCCGACCATGGTCCGTCTGGAAGGCGCGGCCAAGCAGGCGCTGGAAGTCAGCCGCGGCCGACTTGTCATCGGCATCGGACTTTTTTCGCTGGCCTTCCTCTTGGTCGCCGGACGGCTGGTGGAGTTGACCGTTCTGCGCGGCGCAACCGAGCCGGTGATCGCACGCGGTATCGATTCTGAACTGGTGGCGAAGACGTCGCTGATGGAGCGCCAGCCGATCGTCGACCGCAACGGTAATATTCTGGCGACCAATCTGAAGATCGCTTCGCTCTATGCCGACCCGCGCAAAGTACTGAATGCGCAGCATGCGGCGACGCAGCTGGCGCAGGTGCTGCCTGAGCTTTCCGCCGGCGAGATCCAGGCCAAGCTCAATTCTGAAAAAAGCTTCGTCTGGCTCAAGCGTGGCCTGACCCCACGCGAGCAATATGAGGTCAATCGGCTGGGCATTCCCGGCCTGTACTTCCATTCCGAGCAGCGCCGTGTCTATCCGCAGGGCCCGCTTGCGGTGCATGTGCTGGGCTATACCGATATTGACGGCAAGGGCATCTCGGGTATCGAGCAGTATTTCGATGAGCAGTTGCGCGATCCGTCGCGCACCGGCGATCCGCTCGAGCTGAGCATCGATATCCGCGTACAGCATATCGTGCGTGACGAGATCGCCAAGGCGGTCGAATTTTTCAACGCGATCGGCGGCGGTGGCATCGTTCTGGATATCCATACCGGCGAGGTATTGTCGCTGGTCAGCCTGCCTGATTTCGACCCGGCGGCGCCGGGTACGGCAACGAAGGAATCGCTGTTCAACCGTATCACCCTCGGCGTCTACGAAATGGGCTCGACCATGAAGACGCTGAATACGGCCATGGCGCTGGATTATGGCACTGTGAAGCTAAGTAGCGGCTACGATGCCAGCCATCCGATCCAGATCTCGCGTTTCCGCATCCGTGACGATCATCCGAAGAACCGATGGCTGAGCGTGCCGGAGATCTTTATGTATTCCTCCAATATCGGCTCGGCCAAGATGGCCGTCGATGTCGGGCCGGAACGCCAGCGCGAATTCATGATGCGCATGGGCATGCTGACCAAGCCGACCATCGAGCTGCCGGAAGTCGGCGCGCCGCTGGTGCCGCGCAACTGGAAGACGGTCGAGACCATGACCATCTCTTTCGGTCACGGCCTGTCGGTCACGCCGCTGCAACTGGCTACAGCGACGGCGGCGATCATCAATGGTGGTGTGCTGCATCCTCCGACGCTGATCAAGCGGCCGCCGGGTCTTCCAGCACCGGGCAGGCAGGTGATCCGCCGCGAAGTCAGCGACATCATGCGCAAGCTGATGCTGCTGGTGGTGGAAGACGGCACCGGCAAGAAGGCCGGTGTCGACGGCTATCTGGTGGGTGGCAAGACCGGTTCGTCGGAAAAGGTCAACGACCGCGGCGGTTATAACCGCAAGGCCAACTTCAACACTTTCGTTGCCGGTTTCCCGATGCATAACCCGCGCTACATCGTGCAGGTCATGATCGACGAGCCGAAGGGCAACAAGAGCACTTTCGGTTTTGCCACCGCCGGCTGGACCGCTGCGCCCGCGGCTGGCCGCATCATCAGCCGCATCGCGCCGCTGCTGGGTGTGCCGCCGGTGGACGAGAATTCGCCGGCCATCCGGCAGGCCATGTATGTCCCTTATGTCCAGACGCAGGAGAAGAAACTTGCGTCTCAGTGAGCTGTGCCAGGATATGCAACTTGACCCGCGCATTGCGTCGCTGGACGTCGCCGGACTGACCGCCGACAGCCGCGCCGTGCAGCCGGGCTATGTGTTTGCAGCACTGAAGGGCACGCAGGCCGACGGCCATCGCTTCATCCCCGATGCGCGCGCCAAGGGCGCGGTTGCGGTGCTCAGCGACCGCGTCGATCCAGCCTATGCCGATCAGGTTGCCTTCCTGACCGACCCTAATCCGCGGCGGCGGCTGGCGCTGATGGCGGCGGCCTTCTTTGCCGCGCAGCCGGAGAATGTCGTTGCCGTGACCGGCACCAACGGCAAGACCTCGGTTGCGAATTTCGTCGCGCAGATCTGGGCGAAGCTTGGCATTGCCAGCGCCAGCCTGGGCACCTTGGGGCTGCGCGGCACGGGCCTTGCCGATAGCGTGGCGCATACCACGCCCGATCCGGTGCGGCTGCATGAACTGCTGGCCGCCGCCAAGCAGGCCGGGATCGAGCATCTGGCGCTGGAAGCGTCCAGCCATGGGCTGGATCAGTTCCGCCTCGACGGCGTGAAGATCAAGGCTGCTGCTTTCACCAACCTGACGCGCGACCACATGGATTACCATCCGACGGTCGAGGCGTATTTCGCTGCCAAGCTGCGTCTGTTTGAAGACTTGCTGCCGGCCGATGGAACGGCGGTGATCAACATGGACAGCGCGCTCGGCGCAAAGGTCGAGGACATTTGCCGCCGGCGCGGTCAGCGTCTGCTTCGCTACGGCATGCTGGGGAATGAGCTGAAGCTGCTGTCGGCCGTGCCGCATTCCGGCGGCCTGCAGATCGAAGCGGAAGTTTTCGGCGTTCGGCGCGATGCCGATCTGCCGCTGCTGGGCGGGTTTCAGGCCGGCAACGTACTGGCGGCGCTCGGCCTCGTTTGCGCTGTAGGTGCGCATCCCGCGGCAGCCTGGGAGACGCTGGCCACGTTGGAAGGTGTGCCCGGCCGCATGCAGAAGGCGGCGCAGTTCCGCAACGGCGCTTCGGTCTTCGTCGATTACGCTCATACGCCAGATGCGCTGGAAACAGTGTTGAAGGCGGCGCGTCCGCATACCACGCAGCGCCTGCTGGTGGTCTTCGGCTGCGGCGGCGACCGCGATCGCGGCAAGCGCCCGCTGATGGGCGCCATTGCCGCGAAGCTTGCCGATGGCGTCTATATCACCGACGACAATCCGCGCAGCGAAAATGCGGCATCGATCCGCGCCGCGATCAAGGCTGCCTGCCCGGATGGCATCGAGATCGGCGATCGCCGTGCTGCGATTTTCGCCGCCGTAGCGGCGCTGCAACCGGGCGATCTGCTGCTGATCGCCGGCAAGGGCCATGAGCAGGGCCAGATCGTGGGCAAGGAAGTACGCCCCTTCGACGATGTGTTGGTTGCGCGCGAAGCTGTGTCCGCGGTGGACGCGGGTTCTGGTTCGGGCATTGCACCATACGGAGGTAAATATTAATGGAAGCTTTCGCTCTCTGGACCTCCGCCGAAGCCGCTCATGCCACGCAGGGCACGAGCGATGGTTTCTGGACCGCCTCGGGCGTTTCCATCGATAGTCGCAGCGTCGCCTTTGGCGATCTCTTTGTTGCTCTGCGGGGCCCGAATTTCGACGGCCATGTCTTCGTGGCCGACGCGCTGGCCAAGGGTGCAGCGGCGGCGATGGTCGATCGCGTGCCGGAAACCCTGCCTCCGGGCGCCAATCTTCTGATCGTCAAAGACACGTTTCAGGCGCTTTATGATCTGGCGGCGGCGGCGCGGCAGCGTTGCGGCGCGAAGGTGATCGCCGTGACCGGCAGCGTCGGCAAGACTTCGACCAAGGAAATGCTGCGTCATGTGCTGTCCGAGCAGGGCGCGACGCATGCCACGACCGGCAATCTCAACAATCACTGGGGCGTGCCGTTGACCTTGGCCCGCATGCCGGTGGACAGCCGTTTCGCCGTGATCGAGATGGGGATGAATCATCCGGGCGAGATCGAGCCGCTGTCCAAACTGGCACGGCCGCATATCGGCGTCATCACCGCAATCGAAGCGGTGCATTTGGAGAATTTCAAAAGCATCGACGGGATCGCCGATGCCAAGGCGGAGATCTTCGCCGGTTTCGAGCCGGGCGGCACTGCCATTCTCAATCGCGACAATCCACATTTCGAGCGGGTGGCGGCAGCAGCGCGCGCGGCCGGCGCTGCCGAAATAATCGGCTTTGGCGAGCATCCCGAGGCACAGGCGCGGCTGGTGAAATACGCGCCGCACAGCGCCTGCTCCTGCGTTGCGGCAGAAATCCTCGGTCATCCTCTGACCTTCAAGATTGGCGCGCCGGGTCGGCATTGGGTGCTGAACGCGCTGGCCGTTCTCGCGGCGGTGCAGCGCGCCGGCGGCGATTTGGCCGAAGCGGGTCTTGCTCTGGCCCGCATCACCGCGCCGAAGGGCCGTGGCGAGCGGCATACTGTTGAATGGCGTGATGGCGGCAGCATCGATGTGATCGACGACAGCTACAATGCCAGCCCGCCCAGCATGCGCGCGGCCTTCTCCGTGCTGGCGATGGCCAAGCCCTCGACCCCGCGCGGGCGCCGGATCGCGGTGCTTGGCGACATGCTGGAACTCGGCCCCGATGAGCAGGCGGCTCATAACGGCCTGGCCGAAGATCTGGTGCGCGAAGGCATCGATCTGGTTTTCGCATGCGGCCCGCTGATGCGCGGCCTCTACGAGGCGCTGCCGGCGCAAAAGCGCGGCCATCACGCGCCGAACTCCATTGAACTGATTCAGCCGCTGCGCCGCGCGATTCGCAGCGGTGACGTGCTGCTGGTGAAGGGTTCGCTTGGCAGCCGGATGGGAAAGATTGTCGAAGATCTGCTGACTGCGCCGCCGCAGCCGCGCGCCGCCAACGGATGGTGATCAAGGAAAAGACCGAAGACGATGCTGTATCACCTGCTCTATCCGCTGGCCGACGAATTTCAGGCCTTCAATCTGTTCCGGTATCTGACGTTCCGGACTGGCGGCGCCATCCTGACGGCGATGGTGCTGGCATTCTGGATCGGCGAGCCGCTGATCAACTGGCTGCGCGCCAAGCAGGGCAAGGGGCAGCCGATCCGCGATGATGGCCCCGAAAGCCATCTGCTGACCAAGCGCGGCACGCCGACGATGGGCGGCTTCCTGATCCTCATCGGCATCGGCGTCGGCACGCTGCTTTGGGCCGATCTGACCAACCGTTATGTCTGGACCGTGCTGCTGGTGACCTTCGGCTTCGGCCTAATCGGCTTTTATGACGATTATCTCAAGGTCACGAAGCAGAATCCAAAGGGGGTGCCGGGCAAGCTGAAGCTGGCGCTGCAGATCGTGATCGCCGGCATCGCTGCGGTGTGGATCAATTCGATTGCAGCGCCGCCGCTGAACACAAGCCTTGCGGTTCCCTTCTTCAAGGACGTGCTGTTCGATCTCGGCTGGTTCATGCTGCCCTTCGCCGTTTTCGTGATGATCGGCGCATCGAATGCGGTGAATCTGACCGATGGTCTGGATGGTCTGGCCATTGTCCCGGTGATGATTGCCGGCGCCAGCTTTGGTCTGATCACCTATCTGGTCGGCAATACAGTCTTCGCCAATTACCTGCAGATTCATTACGTCGCGGGTTCGGGCGAACTGGTGGTTTTCTGCGGCGCGCTGCTCGGCGCGGGCATCGGCTTTCTGTGGTTCAACGCGCCGCCGGCGATGGTGTTCATGGGCGATACCGGCTCGCTCAGCCTGGGTGGCGCGCTCGGCACGATCAGCGTGATCGTGAAGCACGAACTGGTGCTGGCGATCATCGGCGGCCTGTTCGTGCTGGAGACTGTTTCGGTGATGGTCCAGGTGGCGTCGTTCAAGCTGACCGGCAAACGGGTCTTCCGCATGGCGCCGCTGCATCACCATTACGAGAAGAAGGGCTGGAAGGAGCCCACCATCGTGATCCGCTTCTGGATCGTGGCGGTGATTCTGGCCTTGGCCGGCCTCTCAACTTTGAAGCTGCGGTGAGACCGGAATGATCGCTCTTACCCATACCGGCGGACAGACCTGGGCAGTGTTCGGCCTCGCGCGCAGCGGGCTGGCCACGGCGCGGGCGCTTGTCGCCGGCGGCGCGCAGGTACGTCTATGGGATGACAATGAAGCCGCACGCATGGCGGCTGAAGCGGCTGGTCTGACCACGATGCCGCTATACGATGCGTCCTTGAGCGGCTGCGCCGGGCTGTCCCTGGCGCCGGGCGTGCCGCTCACCCATCCGGTGCCGCATGACGTGGTGGCTGCTGCTGCCCGCGTCAGCGTTCCGGTGGTCGGCGATATCGAATTGCTGCTGCGCGAGCTCCGTCCCGTTGTCTATGGCGTGACCGGCACCAATGGCAAATCCACTACCACCGCTCTGCTGGCGCATGTTTTAACGCAAGCCAGGCGCACTGTCGCGCTTGGCGGCAATATCGGCACGCCGGTGCTGGATCTGCCGCGCTTCGAAAATGATGGCGGCGTATATGTGCTGGAGATGTCGTCGTATCAGATCGACCTGACGCCGGGCTGGCATGCGCGTATCGCCGTATTGCTGAACATCACGCCGGATCATCTCGACCGGCACGGCAGCCTGGAAAATTACGCAGCCATTAAGGCACGGATTTTCGCCGGGCAGGGTGCGGGAGATACCGCCATCATTGGTATCGACGATGAGTATTGCCGTGCCATCCATGCGCAGCTGGTTGTTGAGGCGAGCGGCCGCCGCATCGTGCCGATCTCGATCGAGACGATCCTGGAGGATGGCGTCAGCGCGGTCGGCGGCCAGCTTTATGAGAATGGCAAGCTCGTCTTCGCGCTTGATTTCCCCGCATTGCCGGGCGCCCATAACGGCCAGAATGTCGCTGCCGCCTATGCCGCGGCCCGCGCGGCCGGCCTGGATGCCGATGTCATCCGCACCGGCATAGCCAGCTTCCCCGGCCTGAAGCATCGCCTGCAGCGGGTGGGCGTCATCGACGGCATTCCCTGCATCAATGACTCGAAGGCTACCAACGCGGATTCGACTGCGAAGGCCCTGGCGTCTTTCGAGACGATCTACTGGATCGCTGGCGGCAAGCCGAAGAGCGACGGTATCGAAAGCCTGCGCCCCTTCTTCTCGCGCATCCGCCATGCCAGCCTGATCGGCGAGGCGGCGAATGCGTTTGCCAACACTCTGGGCGCAAGCGTGCCGCACGCGATTTGCGGCACCCTCGACAAGGCCTTGGATGACGCCGTCGCGGCGGCGAAGCGGGATGGAGGACAGGATGGCGTCATTCTGCTGTCGCCCGCTTGCGCGTCTTTCGATCAGTTCAAGAGCTTCGAGCATCGCGGCGATGAATTCATCCGTCTGGTGGCCGAGCGTGGGCAGGCGGAGGTTGCGGCATGATCACGTTTTCGCGCACCGATAATTCCGTTCTAGGCCGCTGGTGGTGGACTGTCGACCGCTGGCTGCTGGTTGCCATCGCCGTGCTGATCGCCATCGGCACCGTGCTGACGCTGGCCGCGTCGCCAGCAGTCGCCAATCGCATCGGTCTGGCCAGCTTCCATTTCGTGCAGCGCCAGATTGTTTTCCTCGTGCCGGCCTTGCTGATCATGATCGGCACCTCGCTGCTCGATCCGGTCGGCATCCGCCGCGTTGCTGCCATCACTTTCCTCGGCGCGATGGCCGGCGTCTGCCTGACTTTCTTCGTCGGCATGGAAGTGAAAGGCGCGCATCGCTGGATTTCCTTCGGTGGCCTGTCAGTTCAGCCGTCCGAATTCGTCAAGCCAGCATTTGCGGTGGTGTCGGCCTGGCTGTTTGCCGAATGGCGCAAAGGCACGGGCTTCCCGGGTTGGGCTATTTCGACAGGCCTCTGCGCGATGGTGGTCGGACTGCTGCTGCTGCAACCCGATGTCGGCATGGCGGCCGTCGTATCGGTGGTGTGGCTGGCACAGTTCTTCATCGCCGGTCTGCCCATCGTGCTCGTGCTGGCCTTGGGCGCGCTGGGCCTGGCTGGCATTTTCGGTGCCTATCTGATCTTCCCGCATGTGGCCAGCCGCATCGACAAGTTCCTCGATCCGGCGAACAAGGAGAATTACCAGATCGAGCGCGCCATGGAGGCTTTCGCCTCGGGCGGCATCTGGGGACGCGGGCCCGGCGATGGCGCCGTAAAGAACGTACTGCCCGATGCGCACACCGACTTCATCTTCGCGGTCGCGGGCGAGGAATTCGGCCTGCTGGCCTGCCTGTTCATCGTCGGTGTCTTCGCCTTCATCGTGCTGCGCTGCTTCTCACGCCTGATGACGGAGAACAACCTCTTCGTCCTGCTCGCTGCGGCCGGTTTGACCACGCAGTTTGGTCTGCAGGCGGTGGTGAATATCGGCGTGAACCTGCATCTGCTGCCCACAAAAGGCATGACCTTGCCGTTCATTTCTTATGGCGGTTCGTCCTTGCTGGCCCTGGCTTTCGCGATGGGCATGCTGCTGGCGCTGACCCGCTGGCGTCCTGAAAACGGAGTGGTGCGATGAGCGGGGCGGCGGAAAATCCGATCCTTCTCGCAGCCGGTGGTACCGGCGGACATGTCTTCCCGGCGGAAGCATTGGCGGCCGAATTGCTGCGCCGCGGCTATCGTGTCGGTCTGGTGACCGATACGCGCGGCAAGGGCTTCGGACAAAACCTGCCGGAACTGCCGCTCTATCGTATTCCGTCTGGCACGCCGAGCGGCAAATCGCTCGGCGGCAAGTTGCTCGCCGCTTTCGAGATCGGCCGCGGCATGGTCGCTGCGCTGGCTTTGCTGGGCCTGACCAAGCCCGCTGTGGTGGTCGGCTTCGGCGGCTATCCGGCGCTGCCGTTGCTGCTGGCAGCGCGGATCAAACGCGTACCGATCCTGATTCATGAGCAGAATGCGGTGCTCGGTCGCGTCAACCGTCTGGTCGCCAAAGGCGCCAGCCGCATCGCAACCTCTTTCCCGGCGACGCGCTTCCTGCCTGCCGCTGTTGCGGCCACTGTCACCGGCAATCCGGTGCGTCCGGCCATTCTGGCCGCGGCAGATGTGCCTTACGCCATGCCGCAGACCAACCTCCGCATTCTGGTAATTGGCGGTAGCCAGGGGGCTCGCGTACTGTCGGATGTCGTTCCTGCGGCACTGGCGCGGTTGCCGGCGGAGCTGAAGCGCCGCATCCGCGTGCAGCAGCAATGCCGCCCGGAAGATCTCGACCGCGTGCGCAACGCCTATGCCCAGGCTGGTATCGCGGCGGATACGGCCGGCTTCTTTAGCGATGTCGCGGAACGCATGGCTGCGGCGCATCTGATCGTCAGTCGCTCTGGAGCCTCCAGCACGGCGGAAATCGCGGTGATCGGCCGGCCATCGCTGCTGGTGCCTTATGCCTATGCCACCGACGATCATCAGACCTTCAATGCCCAGGCCCTGGCGCAAGCCGGCGCCGCGGAGGTGATCGCGCAGGACAAGTTCACGGCCGAGCGTGCGGCGCAGGCCTTCGAGGATCTGCTGAGTGACCCCGAGCAGCTGGCTGCCATGGCGTCGGCGGCGCGCAGCGTAGGACGCCCCCTGGCCGCACAGGCGCTCGCTGACTTGGTAGAAAAACTCGTCGCCGAGCATCGGACAGGCGAAAAAACCGCCGTGCAATCGGCATCTCAGAATAACAGTATGAAAAGGACTGCGGCATGAGAGCTTTGCCGCTCGATATCGGGATCATTCATTTCGTCGGCATCGGCGGCATCGGCATGTCGGGCATCGCCGAGGTCATGCACAACCTCGGCTATCAGGTGCAGGGCTCTGATCTCTCGGCCAACTACAATGTCAAGCGCCTGCGCGATCTCGGCATCAAGGTGTTCGAAGGCCATCGCGAAGAGAATGTCGCCGACGCCGAAGTGCTGGTGATTTCCTCGGCAGTGAAGGCCGACAATCCGGAAGTGAAGGCGGCCCGCGCGCGGTTGATCCCGGTGGTGCGGCGTGCCGAAATGCTGGGTGAGTTGA
Source organism: uncultured Ferrovibrio sp. (assembly GCF_937960835.1). Lineage (GTDB taxonomy): Bacteria > Pseudomonadota > Alphaproteobacteria > Ferrovibrionales > Ferrovibrionaceae > Ferrovibrio. Next base: position 107,049 of record NZ_CALGPC010000015.1, on the reverse strand, counting down.
TGCGCCTAAAATGGGCCATTGCCATCGCCGGCACCCATGGCAAGACGACGACGACCTCGCTGGTTGCCGCTTTGCTGGAAGCAGCCGGCGTCGATCCGACCGTGATCAATGGCGGCATCATCAATGCCTATGGCACCAATGCGCGACTGGGCGCCGGCGAATGGATGGTGGTCGAGGCAGATGAAAGCGACGGCACTTTCCTGAAACTGCCGGCCACCATTGCCGTGGTGACGAATATCGATCCGGAACACTTGGACCATTACGGCAGCTTCGACCGTGTGCGCGAAGGTTTCAAACAGTTCGTCGAGAATATTCCGTTCTACGGCTTTGCCACACTCTGCATCGATCACCCGGAAGTACAGGCGATGATCGGCCGGATCACGGACCGCCGCATCATCACCTATGGTTTCTCGCCGCAGGCCGACGTTCGTGCCGTCAACGTCGAATTCGACAATCGCGGCGCTCATTACGATATCCAGATCACGGATCGCGTGCGCGGCGAAAGCGACACGATCACCGGTGTGCATCTGCCGATGTTCGGCCGCCACAATGTGCAGAATTCTCTGGTGGTCGCGGCGATTGCCCGCGAGATGGGCTTTGATGCCGATGTGGTCCGCCGGGCCCTGGGAGGCTTCAAAGGCGTGAAGCGCCGTTTCACCATCACCGGCGAAGCCAATGGCATCACGGTTGTTGATGATTACGGCCATCACCCGGTGGAGATTTCCGCCGTGCTGGCTGCCGCGCGGCTGGCGATTGGCAGCAAACCGGACGCGAAGGTGATCGCGGTCGTCCAGCCGCATCGCTACACCCGCCTGCGCGACCTCTTCGAGGATTTCTGCTCCTGCTTCAATGACGCCGATACGGTGATCGTCGCCGATGTCTACGCGGCCGGCGAAACGCCGATCGAGGGCGTTAATCGCGATGCTCTGGTGGAAGGCTTGCGGACCCGCGGCCACCGCCATGTACTGGCTTTGCCGGCGCCGGAGCAGTTGGCGGGCATGATCAAGGCGGAAGCAGCGCCTGGCGATCTCGTCGTTTGCCTCGGCGCCGGCAGCATTACCACCTGGGCGAATGCGCTGCCTGGCGAGTTGCAAGGCTTGCTCGGCAAGGGGGCGGCATGATGGCGGCCGTCCAGCTTCGCCAAAACGATCTGATCGCCCGCCTGCCGCAGGTACGCGGGCGGCTGACGGCTGCGGCGCCGCTGGCCGATATCACCTGGTTCCGCGTTGGCGGTCCGGCCGAGGTGATGTTCCGTCCTGCCGACCGCGATGATCTGATCGCTTTCCTGAAGGCGAAGCCCGCCGATGTTGCTGTCACGCCGCTTGGTGTGGGCTCGAATACCTTGGTGCGCGATGGCGGCGTGCCGGGCGTGGTGCTGCGCCTGGGCCGTGAATTTGCGGCAATCTCTGCCGATGGCACGGAGGTTGAAGCCGGCGCCGGCGCGCTGGATGTCAATGTGGCCACCGTGGCACTGCAGGCGGGTATCGCGGGCCTGGAATTCCTGCGTGGTATCCCCGGCACCATCGGCGGGGGGCTGCGCATGAATGCGGGTGCCTATGGTACTGAGTTCAAGGATGTCCTGGTTTGGGCCGAAGCCGTCGACCCGCAGGGCAATCTGCACCGGCTGACGCCGGATGAGATGAAATTCGGCTATCGCCATTGCGGCGTGCCGGAAAACTGGATCTTCATCGGCGCGCGGCTGAAGGGCGTGCTGGGCGATCCGGCCGCGATCAAGGCGCGCATGGACGAAATCCAGGCCGCGCGTGAAGGTTCGCAGCCTATCCGCAGCCGTACCGGCGGTTCCACCTTCGCCAATCCGGAAGGCCTCAAGGCCTGGCAGTTGATCGACGCCGCTGGTTGCCGTGGTCTGGTCGTCGGCGATGCACAGGTTTCCGAGCAGCACTGCAATTTCCTGATCAATCGCGGCAACGCCACCGCCGAAGACCTTGAGCGGCTGGGCGAGACGGTGCGTGAACGCGTGAAGGCGCAAAGCGGAATCGAGTTGCGCTGGGAGATCAAGCGCATCGGTCTGACGAAGGAGACTGCACATGGCTAAGCAGCATGTTGCAGTCCTGATGGGCGGCTGGTCGTCGGAACGCGAGGTTTCGCTCACCTCCGGCCGCGCCTGCGCCAAGGCGCTGCGGGAGGAAGGTTTCTCGGTCACGGAGATTGATGTCGGCCGGGACCTGGCCGAGCAGCTGGCGAAAATCAAGCCCGACGTCGCCTTCAACGCGCTGCATGGGCCTTATGGTGAGGACGGCACTGTGCAGGGCCTGCTGGAAATCCTCGGCATTCCCTATACGCATTCCGGCGTGCTGGCTTCGGCGCTGGCGATGAACAAGCCTATGGCCAAGGACATCTGGCGTGCCCATGGCCTGCCGATGGCGGAAGGCAAGGTTGTCCATCGCAGCGCTTTCGGCAAAAGTCCCGTCCTGCCGCATCCCTATGTGATCAAGCCGCTCAACGAAGGCTCTTCGGTTGGTGTCCATATTGTCTTCGAGGGCGACAATTATCAGCCGCAGGACGACGCCTCGTGGCGGTTCGGCGACTACGTGCTAGTCGAGCGCTACATTCCTGGTCGCGAAATCCAGGTCGCGGTGATGGGCGACCGCGTGCTGGGTGCCATCGAGATTCGTGCCCACGGCCGCTTCTACGATTACGAAGCCAAATACACCGACGGCAAGGCAACTCATCTCATGCCAGCGCCGGTCGACAAGAACGTCTACGAGGAGATCTGCGCGCAGGCACTCAAGGCGCACCAGGCGCTGGGCTGCCGCGGCGTGACGCGTTCCGACTGGCGCTACGACGACACGGCGGGCGAACCGGGCCGCTTCTATCTGCTGGAAATCAATACCCAGCCCGGCATGACGCCGCTGTCGCTGGTGCCCGAGATCGCTGCCCATTGCGGCATTAGCTTCGGTGAACTGGTGCGGTGGATGGTGGAGGATGCCTCATGCGCTCGCTAGTCGTGCTGCCTGACGATCGTCCCTGCGCGCCTTGCGCGCCAAGCCTGCCGCCGCAGCGGCCGAAGGGCTATTGCCGTCCGCTGCCGCCGGCGCGCCGTAAGCCGCGCTCGGTGTTCTGGAAGCGGGCAAAATGGGCAGCCGTTGCGGTGTTGCTCGCTGGCATCGCGGGCAGCGGCGCCTACGTCTGGTTCCGCACCGATCTGCCGGCCGAAATCCGCATCGCGGCGCAAGATCTGCTGGGCGAGGCAGGGGCGACGGCCGATCTGCGGGTGGGTGAAGTCAATCTACGTGGCCGGGTGAATACCCCGCTGGAGGCTCTGACCGCTGCGGTGGATGTCGAGCGTGGCGATCCCATCCTGGCACTCGATCTGGATGCTCTGCGTCGCAAGGTTGAGGCGATCGGCTGGGTAAAGCAGGCGACAGTCTGGCGCCAGTTGCCCGATACGCTGCATATCGAGATCGTTGAGCGCGAACCCTTCGCGCGCTGGCAGATCGATGGCCGTCATTATCTGATCGATCAGGACGGCAAGGTCCTGGAAGAGGGTAATCGGCTGGAATTCGCGCATCTGCTGCTGCTGGTCGGGGCCGGTGCATCTGACAAGGCGCATGATCTGCTCAAGATGCTGCAGACTGATCCGATGCTGGCGCGCCGCGTCGTCAACGCCATCCGTGTGCGCAACCGGCGCTGGGACATTGAATTCGACAATGGCGTCATCGCACGCTTGCCGGAAGAGAACCCCGAGCAGGCCTGGGCCCGGCTGATCGCCCTGGAGCGCAGCCATGGCCTGCTGCGGCGCGATATCGAGATTGTGGATTTGCGATTGGACGACCGTCTGATCGTGCGGCTCAACCCGGAAGCCGAACATCCGGTTCCGGTGACATCGCCGGCGAAAAAGACTGCAGGAAAGAGAACATGACCAGCATCGGTCAAGGCGAGGGGAAGTAGGCAATGGTGGTTTCGCGCAACGGATTGATCGCCACGCTGGATGTGGGTTCGTCCAAGGTGTGCTGCTTCATCGCGCGCGCCGATGGCGGAACACTGCGGGTGATCGGAATTGGCCATCAATTGTCGCGCGGGTTGCGCAACGGCAACGTCATCGACATGGATGCCGCCGAGCAGTCGATCCGCGCCGCCGTCGAAACCGCCGAACGGATGTGCGGCGAGACGATTCGAGACGTCTTCATCAGCGTCAATACCGGTGCCCCGCAGTCGCACACGGTGGGCGTCGAAGTCGCCATCGACGGCCATGAAGTAACCGACCATGATGTGGCCCTGGTGCTCGATCATGGGCGTCGTCACGAGCATCCCAGCGACCGCGAGATCATTCATTCGATCCCGGTGGGCTATACCATTGACGGCTCCCGCGGCATCAAGGATCCGCGCGGCATGGCTTGCGAGCGGCTGGGCGTGAACATGCATGTGATCACCGCCAGCTCCGGCCCATTGCGCAACCTAGCCACCTGCGTTGCCCGCGGGCATCTGCGAATCGCCGGCCGAGTCGTCGCACCGTTCGCGTCCGGCCTCGCCTGCCTGGTCGAAGACGAGATGGACCTCGGCGTCACCCTGATCGACATGGGCGGCGGCACCACGAGCCTGGCGGTCTTCTATGACGGCCAGCTGGTTCATGTGGATATGGTGCCGCTGGGGGGCAGCCATATCACCAACGACATCGCCCGCGGCCTGTCGACGCCGCTGGCCCATGCCGAACGGCTCAAGACCCTCTATGGCACCGTGCTGCCGAGCCCGTCGGACGACAACGAGACCATCGACGTACCCCAGGTGGGCGAGACCGATGAGCATGCGCATCATCAGGTGCCCCGCTCGATTCTCACCGGGATCATCAAGCCGCGGGTGGAAGAGACCCTGGAACAGGTGCGCGAGCGCCTGACCCAGTCCGGTTTCGAGAAGCTCGCCGGCCGCCGTGTCGTGCTGACCGGCGGCGCCAGCCAGTTGCAGGGCGTGCGCGAACTCGCCGCCCGCATCCTCGACAAGCAGGTCCGCCTGGGCCGTCCCATTCGCGTGGGCGGTCTGGCCGAGGCGACCGGCGGTCCGGCCTTCTCGGCCTGCGCCGGTCTTTTGAGCTATGCGCAGCAGCAGGCAGCGGAACGTACCATCCGCCTGCCCGAGCCGGAGCCCGCGCCGAGTGGTGCGTTCTCACGAATCGGGCGCTGGTTGCGCACCAACTTTTGACCGTGTGGCCAAGACCATGATCAAAACACGCAGCATCCACGCGGTTTTTGCAACGTCGCTTGCATCGCGACGCGACTTTGGTCATTGCAACGGATAACCCTGGAGGAGAACATGGGTATCAATCTCAGCATGCCGACCACGCGGGAACTGAAGCCCCGCATCGTCGTCTTCGGCGTCGGCGGCGCCGGCGGTAACGCAGTCAACAACATGATCAATGCCCAGCTCGGTGGCGTCGATTTCGTCGCGGCCAATACCGATGCTCAGGCGATCAACATGTCGCTCACCGAGCGGCGCATTCAGCTTGGCGTTTCCCTGACCCAGGGTCTGGGGTGCGGCGCCAAGCCGGATGTTGGCCGGGCTGCGGCGGAAGAATCGATCGATCAGATCGTCGAGCATCTGCAGGGCTGCCATATGGCCTTCGTCGCGGCCGGCATGGGTGGTGGCACCGGCACCGGCGCTGCCCCGGTGATTGCCCGTACGGCCAAGGAAATGGGCATTCTCACCGTCGGCGTGGTGACCAAGCCCTTCTCCTTCGAGGGCACCCAGCGCATGAAGCTGGCCGAGGCCGGCATCCGTGAGCTGCAACAGTATGTCGATACCCTGATCATCATCCCGAACCAGAATCTGTTCCGGGTGGCCAATGAGAAGACGACCTTCGCGGACGCCTTCAAGATGGCCGACAACGTTCTGCAGTCGGGCGTGCGCGGCATCACTGACCTGATGGTCATGCCGGGCCTGATCAACCTCGACTTCGCCGACGTCCGTTCGGTGATGAGCGAGATGGGCAAGGCGATGATGGGCACCGGCGAGGCCGAGGGCGAACATCGCGCCATCGAGGCCGCCGAGCGTGCCATCGCCAATCCGCTGCTGGACGATATTTCGATGAAGGGCGCCCGCGGCGTCCTGATCAACATCACCGGTGGTACCGACCTGACCCTGTTCGAGGTAGACGAGGCGGCCAACCGCATCCGCGAGGAAGTCGACCCCGACGCCAACATCATCGTCGGGTCGACGCTGGATCCGAACATGGATGGCCGCATGCGCGTGTCGGTGGTGGCTACCGGTATCGATGCGGCTGCCCAGGTTGAGCAGAAGCCGCAGAGCTCGCCGTCGCTGCGCCTGGTGACGCCGCCGCAGGCGAAGCCGATCAGCTTCGGAGCGGCGCGTCCTGCCGCCTCTACGCCGATGCAGCCGGCCCAGCCGATGCAGCAGCCGATGACGGCTGGAGCCACCGCGCTGGCCATGCAGGAACAGACTGAAGCGGCTGAGCTGCCGGCTCCTGCCGAATTGCCAGAGTCGGTAACGACTTACCAGGCGGCGGCTGAGGCGGCTGCGACCGCCGCGGCTGCTGCGCCGGCCGAACCGCAGCCCCAGGCCCGGCCCTTCGTCGCCGCTGCTCCGGCTGCGGCCGAGCAGGCGACTGCCGCTCATTTCGTACCGCCGCCGGCCCAGCCGATCCCGGCGCGTCCCGCGCCTGAGGCGCTGCGCCAGCCCGATCCGTTTGCGGAAGCGGACATGGTCAATCGCCCGGCCGAGCCGCGGAAGAAGGTGAGCCTCTTCGACCGCATTACCGGTGTTGCCCGTGCCCGTCTGAGCGAGTCCGAGCCGCAGCCGGCGCTGCGTCAGGCCGAGCCCCAGCTCGCGCGCCCGGTTCTGCCGCAGGTTCCGGCCGCTCAGGCGCCTGCCGCTCCGACGGTTGCCGCCGAGCCTCAGGCGATGCCGCGCCAGGCCGATTTGGGCCTTTCGCCGGTCGCCGAGCGCACCGCGCCGAGCCGTACGCAGGACGATCTCCTCGACATTCCAGCCTTCCTTCGCCGGCAGGCCAATTGAGGGGAAAACTCCTGTCTGGGCAATGACTTAAAGCGATGCAAACGCGTAACAGTTAGTAACATAGAGTGATTTGTTGTTGCCGGGGGTGGTTGGTACAACCATCCCCGGTTTTCTTTTCGGCGGGCCGTTCCGATTCGCCGATTCGTCAGGAGTTCCGCTGCTTATGGCTGGCAAGATTGCACAGAAGACGCTCAAGAACCGGATCAAGTGCTCCGGTATCGGCCTGCATAGCGGCGCGAAGGTCCATATGGTCCTCAACCCGGCGGCTCCGGATACCGGTGTGGTGTTCCGGCGCGTCGACCTGCCGGGCCAGCCGCTGATTCATGCTCGCTTCGATCAGGTAACCGATCTTCGCATGTGCACGACAGTCGCAGCCGGCGAGGGCGTGTCCATCGGCACTGTGGAGCATCTGATGGCTGCTTTGGCCGGTATGGGTGTGGACAATGTGCTGATCGATATCGACGGCCCGGAAGTGCCGGTAATGGACGGTTCCTCGGCGCCGTTCGTATTCCTGATCGAATGCGCCGACCTGATCGAGCAGGTCGCGCCGCGCCGTTATCTGAAGGTGCTGAAGCCGGTGGAGGTCCGTGACGGCGCCGCCAGCGCGGCGTTGCTGCCTGACGAAGGCTTCACCATCGATTTCGAGATCGAGTTCACCAACAAGATCATCGGCCGCCAGGCCGCCGCCTTCTCGCTGGAGCCGGGACGCTTCAAGGCCGATATCGCGCGTGCGCGCACCTTCGGTTTCGTGCAGGAAGTCGAGCAGCTTCGCGCCATGGGGCTGGCCCGCGGCGGTTCGCTGGAGAATGCCGTCGTGCTGGGCCACGACCGCATCCTCAACGACGACGGTCTGCGCTACGAAGATGAATTCGTGCGTCACAAGATTTTGGATGCGCTGGGGGATCTCTATCTGGCCGGCGGCCCGATTGTCGGCCGCTATGAGGGGCGTCGTTCTGGCCACGCGCTGAACAACAAGCTGCTCAAGACGCTGTTCGCCGACCAGAGTGCATATACTTGGACGACCTACGCCAAGAAGGTCCGCGAGACCAGCCGTCCGGTTCAGGCTGCCGAAGTCGGCTCCCGCCTGCATCCCGCCGTTGCCGAAGCCTCGCTCTGATCGAGCGTCGGCATCAGTTCGCGTTCAGGACTGCTGAAAAAATTGAAGCCCCGCATTCTTGCAGGGCTTTTTCAATGCGAAGCCACCTGTCGTGGCCGGCGCCCTTTGGGCTTCCGGGCTTAGTCGCCAGACACGCTGGCGGCGCCTTCTTCCTCTTCCTTGTAGCGGCTGGCGATGCTCTTGATCAGGCCGGCCACCGCGGAGCGGATGGTCGTATCTTCGATATCACTGAAATTGCGGACGAGTTCGATGGTTGAGCGATTCTTGCCACCATGCTCGAGCGGCTTGCTTTCCAGCTTGGTTTCCAAGCCCTCGAAAAAGAACGCCATATCGACTTGTAAGCGCTGGGCGATTTCAAAGAGTCGGCCGGCGCTGACGCGATTGGCGCCAGTCTCGTACTTTTGCACTTGCTGATAAGAAATCTTCAGCGAATTGGCGAGTTCTTCCTGGGTCAGGCCGAGCTCTGTGCGGCGGGTGCGAATCCGCTCACCTACATATTCATCGACGCGCGTTGCGATTTTACCCATCGGCGGCACCTCTTGGTAAAGCTCACTATCTGGTTCGCCTAACCGGCTCAGCCTCCGACCGAGCCGATCCGTAGCCAGACGACTGCCACTCGTGATGCGGGATTAACTAAATCCCATGACCGTCCAGCCCGGGAGGCTGGTACCTCTAATAGGCGAATTCCTCCAGGACGAAAATCGTTCAGAAGTATAGGTTGAAGCGAAAGGTAAAAATACCAGTAAAATGAACATATAATGGGACATTGTCCTATCGCACTGTTAGAACACGCTTTTTGCCCGGGGTCATGTCCCGGGACGGACCCCGGCCAGCTTGATTTTGGCCAGTCCTCATGCGACAGAAGTCAACCATGCCATTTCTTCATCGAACGGATTCGTCGCGAGGTTTGTCGCGTCTGCGTGGCGCCGCCATGGGCCTGATTCTGGCCGTCGCCGTTGCTGCCTGCAGTAGCAATGACGACCCTCCGTATGTGGAGCGTCCGGTCGAAGAGCTCTACAATACCGCCATGGATGCGGTCGCGGCGGGCGAATGGGAGGCGGCTGCCTATGGCTTCGATGAAGTGGAGCGCCAGCATCCCTATTCGGTATGGGCGACCAAGGCCCAGTTGATGGCCGCTTACTCCTACTATCAGCGCAATAAATACGCTGAAGCCATTGGCGCCCTGGAGCGGTTCATCCAGCTCCATCCAGGCAACAAGGATGCGCCTTACGCCTACTATCTCATGGCGCTCTGCTACTATGAGCAGATCACCGATGTGGGCCGCGACCAGCGCATCACGCAGCAGGCGATGAATGCCCTGGAAGAGGTGGTCCGGCGTTATCCCAACAGCGAATATGCCCGCGATGCCCGCTTGAAGATCGACCTGACCCGCGATCATCTTGCCGGCAAGGAAATGACCATCGGCCGCTATTACCTGCGTCAGGGCCAGTACATCGCTGCCATCAACCGCTTCAAGAATGTGGTTGAGAATTACCAGACGACGACGCATGTCCCGGAAGCCTTGCATCGGCTGGCCGAGGCCTACATGGCGCTTGGCGTGCTTGAGGAGGCCCAGAATGTCGCTGCCGTGCTCGGCTACAACTATCCGGGCAGCGAGTGGTACGTCGACACCTATACGCTGGTGACTGGTCAGGAAGTGCCGACGGCCAAGGCCGAGGAGAACAAATCCTGGTTCAGTCGGACCTGGAACTCCATTTTTTAAGCGCCAAGGGGCGCGAACGGCCCAGTCATGCTGACCAGCCTGAGCGTTCGTGATATCGTCCTGATCGAGCGGCTCGACCTCGAATGCGGGGCGGGGCTAGGCGTCCTTACCGGCGAAACAGGCGCTGGCAAATCCATCCTTCTCGACGCTTTGGGTTTGGCGCTCGGCCGTCGCGCCGATGCAGGTCTGGTGCGCATGGGCGCGGCACAAGGCATCGTGACCGCGAGTTTCGATGTTCCGCCGAAGCATCCAGCGCGCGCCATTCTTGCAGAGCAAGGTTTTGAGGAGACCGATGACTTAGTCCTGCGCCGCGTGGTCGGTCAGGACGGCAAAAGCCGCGCCTTCATTAACGATCAGCCGGTCAGCGTCACCTTGCTGCGGCGTGTGGGCGACACATTGGTCGAGATTCACGGCCAGAATGACGAGCAGGGGCTGACTGACGCGACCATCCATCGCGCCTTGCTGGATGAATATGCCGGGCTTGAACAGGAAGTTGCCGGTTTGCGAGATGCCTATCAGGCAATGCGCGATGCCGAGAAAGCTCTGGTGGAAGCGGCCGCGACAGCGGAGCAGGCCAAGCGCGAAGAGGATTTCCTGCGCCATGTGGTCGCTGAGTTGGAAGAGCTGAAGCCGCAACCCGGCGAAGAGCAGGAACTGGCCGGCCAGCGCAGCATGCTTCAGGCCGGCGAGAAGCTGGCCTCGGCGATGCAGGAAGCGCAAAGCGCGCTGGAGCAGGGCGGGGGTGTCGATGCGCGACTGCGGGCCTGTTTGCGTGCCTTGGAGCGCGTGAGCGACAAGGCCGCCGGCAAGCTGGATGCCGTGATCGCTTTGGCCGATCAGCTTCTGGTGCAGGCTGGCGAATTGGCTGCTGCGTTGGAGCGGACGGCCCGCGATCTTGATCTCGATCCGCAGCGGCTGGAGCGGGTAGAAGAGCGCCTGTTCGCGCTGCGTGCCGCGGCGCGCAAACACAACGTGCTCGTCGATGATCTGCCCAAGCTGGCCGAGCAATATGCCGAAAAGCTCGCGCTGATCGACCATCAGACTGCCAGTCTGGGCAAGCTGGAGAAAGCGGCTGCGGCTGCGAAGGCGGCTTATCAGGCCAAGGCGGAAGCTATCTCCGCAGCACGGCGCAAGGCTGCTGCGAAGCTGGACAAGGCAGTGGCGGCTGAGCTTGCACCGTTGAAGCTGGGTGCGGCGAAATTCACCACGGCTGTCGAGGCTTTGCCGCCTGAGCAATGGAGTGCCGAAGGTGCCGACCGTGTGCAGTTCCTGGCCAGCACCAATCAGGGCACGGCACCGGGCTCCCTGGCGAAGATCGCGTCTGGCGGCGAGTTGAGCCGTTTCATGCTGGCCTTGCGCGTCGTTCTCGCGGGCCGCGGCTCGGCAGGCACCCTGATCTTCGATGAAGTCGACCGCGGTGTCGGCGGTGCCACGGCGGCGGCTGTGGGCGAGCGGCTTGCGCGGCTGGCAAAGCGCGTACAGGTGCTGGTGGTTACCCATTCGCCGCAGGTTGCCGCCAAGGGCAGCCAGCATTGGCGCATCGCCAAACGCGAGACCGGCGCCGCGAAGAACCGCACGACATTGACCGAAGTCGCGCCCTTGAGCAGCGGCGATCGGCGGGAGGAAATCGCCCGTATGCTGGCAGGCGCCACCATTACCGACGCGGCGCGCGCCGCAGCCGATAGTCTCCTCGCCGGGCAGGAGGCCTGACCATGTCACGGCAGCGTGAAAAGCCGGTGGCCGAACTTGGTCCACGCCAGGCGAAATTGGAGCATGCCCGGCTGGAGCAGGAGATTGCCGAGCACGACAAGCGCTATCACCAGCAGGATGCGCCGACTATCTCGGATGCTGACTACGATGCGCTCAAGCGGCGGCTGCTGGAGATTGAAGCCAGGTTTCCTGAACTTGCGACCTTAGGGGGTGTGTCCAGCCGCGTAGGAGCTGCACCTGCGCCGGGCTTCGCCAAGGTGCGGCATTCCAAGCCGATGCTGTCGCTGGACAACGCCTTTGCCGAGGAAGACGTCGCCGATTTCCTTGGCCGCATTCGGCGTTTCCTCAATCTGAAGACGACCGACGAACTGACCATAATCGCCGAGCCGAAGATCGACGGCCTTTCCGCCAGCCTGCGCTACGAGCATGGCGAACTGGTGCGCGCAGCTACCCGCGGCGACGGCCAGGAAGGCGAGGATGTCACCGCCAACGTCAAGACGCTGAAATACGGCGTGCCGCACAGGCTGGAAGGCAAGGGCTGGCCGGATGTGCTGGAAGTGCGCGGGGAGGTTTATATGACGCGCGAGGATTTCCTCGCCTTCCGTGCCGCGCAGGAGGAGTTGGCGAAGGAACGCGAAGCCCGCGGCCTGTCGGCAGCATCGATCCGAATCCCGGTCAATCCACGCAACGCCGCCGCCGGCAGCCTGCGTCAGCTCGATCCCGAGGTCACAGCGAAGCGGCCCTTGCGGTTCTTCGGCTATTCCTGGGGCGAAGTTTCCGAGCCTTTCACCGGAACGCTCAGCTCCGTGCGCGAGAAACTGGCCTCCTGGGGTTTTACGCTGAACCCGCATGTCGAGGTCTGCCACAGCCTGGAAGACCTGCTGGCCTATTACAGAAAGATTTCCGGGCTTCGGGCGTCGCTGCCTTTCGATATCGATGGCGTGGTCTACAAGGTGGATCGCCTTGATTGGCAGGATCGCCTCGGCTTCATCAGCCGCAGCCCGCGTTGGGCGATTGCACATAAATTTCCGGCCGAGCAGGCGGAAACGCTGCTGGAGAATATCGACATCCAGGTCGGCCGCACCGGCACGCTCACTCCGGTGGCCAAGCTCAAACCGGTCAATGTCGGTGGCGTGCTGGTGTCGAATGCGACGCTCCATAACGAAGACGAGATCAAGCGCAAGGATGTGCGCATCGGTGATACCGTGATCATCCAGCGCGCCGGCGACGTGATCCCTCAGGTCGTCTCGGTCGTGCTGGAAAAGCGTCCGCCGGGAGCGAAGGAATTTCAGTTCCCGACAAAATGCCCGATTTGCGGCCAGCCGGCCGAACGTGAAGTCGATGCAGCCGGTGGTGAAGATGCGCGACGGCGCTGCACGGGCGGAGTCAGTTGCCCCGCTCAGGCAATGGAAGGTCTGCGTCATTTCGTTTCGCGCAATGCCTTCGACATCGAAGGGATCGGCGAAAAGCAGATCGCAGCCTTCTACGAATGGGGCTGGATCAGGGAACCGGCAGACATCTTCAAGCTGACGAAGCATGCCGACAGCCTGCGCAAGAAGGAAGGCTACGGCGAAACCTCGGTGAACAACCTGCTGCGCGCCATTGAGCAGCGCCGCACCATCGGCTTCGACCGCTTCATCTATGCGCTTGGCATCCGCCATGTCGGTCAGGAGCGTGCCCGCCTGGTGGCGATACATTATGAAACCCCGGAGCGTTGGCTTGAGGCTATGGATGCAGCCAAGGAGCGTGAAGGCGAGGCCTGGGGCGATCTGAACAGCATCGACAAGATGGGCGATGTGGTGGCCGATGCCATCGTCGGCTTCTGCACCCGCGAGCAGAGCCGGAAGGTGATCGATCATCTGCTGGCCGAACTCAAAGAAGTGGTGCCGCCGGAAAAGCCGGTCACCAATTCCGCCGTGACGGGCAAGACGGTGGTGTTCACCGGCAGCCTTGAGAAGTTCACCCGTGATGAGGCCAAGGCGCGCGCATTGTCGCTGGGCGCGAAGGTTGCCGGATCGGTATCGAAAAAAACCGATTACGTGGTGGCTGGTCCGGGAGCTGGTTCGAAGCTTGCCGAGGCGCAGAAGCTGGGCGTGACGGTGCTGAGCGAGGATGACTGGCTCAAGCTGATTGGCGGCTGACGCCATGCTGATACAGCAGGCTATTCCCCGACTGGACGAGGTTGCAGGGGCGACGGCGATAGCGCTGGACTTTGAAACCGCCAGCCCCTCGGCCGGCAGCATCTGTTCTATCGGATTGGCCTGGATCGTCGATAGTCGGGTCGGCCGCACCGCTCACTGCCTCGTCCGTCCGCACGACATGCGCTTCAATCCGTGGCATGTCAGGATCCACGGCATACAGCCGCGAGACGTGGAGTTTGAGCCGGAATTTCCGGTCATTTGGGACGAATTGCTGCCGCATCTGGAAGCCGTGCCGCTGTTGCTGGCGCATAACGCGCCCTTCGACATCGGTGTGCTGTGCGCTGCCTTGACCCGTTACGGGCTGCCCTGGCCGAGCGTGTCTTATCTCTGCACGGTGAAAGTTGCCCGCGCAGCCTGGCCTGAGCTGCCGGATCACAAGCTGTCGACGGTCGCGCGGCATATCGGCTTCGATTTACGCCATCATGTCGCCGATAGCGATGCTGCGGCTTGCGCCGCCATTACATTACGGATTCTCGCGGATCATGGTTTGACGGGCATGAACGACATACAGTCACGCTTCGGCATCATGCCCGGTCGCATTGGCCCGGGGTATCACGAGGCCTGTTCAACCCCGGAAGCACGGCGCGCAGCCCTGCGGCGCAATCGGATGCCCGCATGGCTGCGTGGCGCCTGAAAAGGCTTCAGCCCTTCTGCTTCATTTCCGCGTCGTAGCGCGCCTTGGTTTCGGCATTCGGCGGATAGAGGCCGGGCAGGGGCGTGCCTTTCTCAACCTCGCCCATAATCCAGGTTTCCAGCTTCTCCTGCTCCACGGCCGCCGAGGCGACCTCGGCAACGATGGCCTGAGGGATCAGAACGGCGCCGTCGGAATCCAATATGATCACATCATCGGGATAGACAGCCACGCCGCCGCAGCCGATCGGCTCCTGCCAGCCGACGAAGGTAAGGCCGGCGACGCTGGGCGGCGCAGCAACGCCATCGCACCAGACGGGCAGGCCGGTGCCGATGACACCGGCACCATCGCGCACCACGCCATCAGTCACCAGTGCGGCCACGCCGCGCTTCTTCATGCGGGCGCAAAGAATGTCGCCGAAGATGCCGGCATCCTTGATGCCCATTGCATCCACCACGGCGATGCAGCCTTCCGGCATGTCTTCGATCGCGCCGCGGGTCGAACGGGGCGAGGACCAGCTCTCCGGCGTCGCAAGGTCTTCGCGGGCTGGCACGAAGCGCAGGGTAAAGGCGGGACCGACGATGCGCTTGTCCTGCGGGACCAGCGGCTTGGGACCTTTCATCCAGGTTTTGCGCAAGCCTTTCTTGAGCAACACCGTCGTGAGCGTGGCTGTCGAGACGAGTTCCAGCGCCGCCTTGATCCGTTGGTCGAGCATGATCGATCCACTCCGCGTCAGAAGGACAGGGTCAGAAGGGCATCAGGCTAAAGGCCGGTCTCGCTGGCTGACAAGGTGGTATGTTCGAAATTCCGGCCAGTTTTGCGCTGGATCAAGCACGCCCGCTTATGTGCCAAGCGGCGCGGTGACGCGTTTGAGCCAGGCTGCCGTGGCGTCGTCCACTAGCGGACCGATCTCCTGCCAGACCAGGGCGTGATAAGCGTCCAGCCAGGCCACTTCCTGCGCTGTCAGCAAAGAAAGGTCGATCAGCCGACGGTCGATGGGGGCGCGGGTCAGGGTTTCGAAGCCAAGCCAGCGTTTGCCGTTCTCTGCTTTCTCGGTGACGACGCGCACCGCAACGAGATTCTCGATCCGGATGCCATAGGCATTGGTCTTGTAATAGCCGGGCTCGTTGGAAATGATCATGCCTGGCTTCAAGGGCACGGGACTGCCAGCCTTCGAGATACGCTGCGGTCCTTCATGCACCGACAGATAGCTGCCGACGCCATGACCGGTGCCGTGGTCGTAGTCCAGGCCAACCTCCCAAAGCGGCAGGCGCGCCAGCGCATCCAGTTGCTGGCCAGTAGTTCCTTCGGGGAAGCGCGCGGTGGCGATGGCGATATGCCCTTTGAGAACCCGGGTGAAATGCTCACGCATTTCCGCCGTCGGTTCGCCGATCGCCACGGTGCGCGTAATATCGGTGGTGCCATCGGGATACTGCCCGCCGGAATCGACCAGATAAAGCGTGCCGTTTTCCAGCAGGCGATTGGTTTCCGGCGTCACCCGGTAATGCACGATGGCGCCATTCGGGCCCGCGCCCGAGATCGTGGAGAAGGAAAGATCGCGCAGCTCATTGGATAACTGGCGAAAGCTTTGCAGCTTTTCAGCCGCCATGATCTCGTCGACGCCGCCCTTTGGCGCTTCCTGATCAAGCCAGGCAAGGAATCGCGTCACCGCAGCGCCATCACGGTGATGGGCGGCACGGGTGCCGTCGAGTTCGGCCGGCGTCTTGCAAGCCTTGGGCAGCAGGCACGGATCTTCGGCGCGGATGAGTTTGGCCCCAGCCTTTTCCAGCCGCTGCAGGACATAGACGCCACTGCATGCCGGGTCGACCTGCACGGCCTTGCCTGCCTGGCCCAACTTATCCAGAGCGGTTGGGAAGGCCGACGGCTCATGCAGCCGGACGTCGGCGAGATGAACACGCACGTCCGCCGACAGCTTGCGGGAGTCGATATAGAGATCGACGCCGCCATCGGCGCCAACCACGGCCATGGACAAAGGCAGCGGCGTATGCGCTACATCGCTGCCGCGGATATTGAGTAGCCATGCTATCGATTCCGGCAAGGTCAGCACAGCAGCATCGGCTCCTCGTGCCTTGATACTGGCAGCGACCTCCTTGCGCTTTTCGGCAGCGCTGCGACCGGCGAGGGCGGTATCCTGGATGCGAACCGGACCCAGTGGTGGCGGCGGTTGGTCCGTCCAGACGAGATCGATCGGATTGTCATCTGCCGGCACTAGTTCGGCGCCAGCGGCGCTGCAGGCCGCGGCGAAGCGTTTCACGCCGTCTTCGGTATGCAGCCAGGGATCGTAGACAAGCTTATCGCCAAGCTTCAGAGCCGATTTGAGCCACTCAGTCGGCGGCTCATCGGTAATATGAAGCCGCTCGAAAAGCTCGCCGTCCACCTGCTGGGCTAATTGCAGCGTGTATCGGCCATCGCTCCAGATCGCGGCCTTGTCGGCCAGAACGATGGCCAAGCCCGCAGAACCGGTGAAACCCGTCAGCCAGGTCAGGCGCTGGGCGCGCAGCGGCACATATTCGCTTTGATATTCATCAGTCAGGGGCACGATGACGCCAGCAACGCCGCGCCGAGCCAACTCGGCCCGCAGAGCTTCCAGTCGCTTTCCGACAGCGCTGCGATCTTCCAGCGTCGCGGTGAAACGCGCTGCCAGATCAGCCACCGCTTTTTCCAGGATGGCACGGGGCGTCTTTGGATCGTCGGCGATTAATTCCAGCCCTGGAAAACGGCCGAAGATGCGGGGGGCTGCGGCGATTCCGCGCAGATGATCGGCAAGCTGCGGGGGCATGGCGGCGAGGTCGGGCTGGTGCAAGGTCATCGGGTAACCCGTTGTTGGATCATCACAATATGCGAGCTAGCGGGGGCGGCGTCCAGGACAAGCTATGCATTTTCTGCATTGCTGCGTAAGCAAACCATCATGGATAAGTCATTGAAATTTAATAGGTGCAGTGCAATATTCCCGTCGTGGCCGAGATGCAGAGAAGCCCGGACCACAGAACGGAGACTACCATGAACACCCTGCGCAACCAGACCGCTTTTGGCTATCCGGCTAATCTGGCCCCGCTGAGCGCCGCCGAGATCGAGGCCTATGCGCGTCGTATTCGCGCTGAAGCTCTCGCCTCCCTGATCGTGGCTGGCTGGAACGCCCTCAAGGGCGCCGTCGCCCGCTACAAGGCTCATCTCGCTGAGCGTCGGGCCATCGAAGAGTTGAACTCGCTCGATGACCAGATGCTGCGTGATATTGGCCTGAGCCGCTCGCAAATCCCGGCCGCTGCTGCCGGCCTGATCGAGCGTCCGGCCGTCAAGCCGGTCAACGAGAATACGGCCGACGCCAAGATTACCCGCCTGGTACCGCGCGAAGCGGCCTAAGCGGAATTACAGTTCCTCCCCGTCGGCACCGGGCCTGTCGCCTGTAGCGTCCTCCTCCCCCTGAAGAGGGCGGCAGGTCCGGTCCGATCTCCTGCAACGCGGCCTAGTGCCGCGTTGTTTGCTTTGCAGCCGAGCCATTCATTTGGCGCATGGCTAGGCCTCAAAATCCAAAACTTGCTCAGAACTGGTGCGGCTCTCTCCTGGGCGTAAATCTGGGCAGGGTGGTTATTTTTTCTACATATTTGATTCTGCTTAAATTTCTTCCAGATTCCGCTTGCGAATCATTTTGTGCGATGCAATATATACGTCAGTCATGCTGACATATTTTCAAGAGCAGGCATGACGGAGGAACACCCGGGGCGGCTTATCCAAACGAATGGAGATGGCCATGACGACCCCGCGTTTTGAAAAGTCCACTACCCTCAACAGCTATCCCTATCACTATCTCGGCCTGACCGATTACGTGCAACTCGAGCTGGAAGCCCGCCGTATGCGCTCACGCGCCATCGCGGCGTTTCTGAACAAGATCGTCGGCAGCCTGGTGGCCAGCCTGCGGCGCTCTGCGGCGGAGGCCGAGCTGCGGGCGCTGGATGATCGTACCCTGCACGACATGGGCCTGAGCCGCTCCAGCATTCCGGCAGCCGTTGCGGGTGAGATGTATCGCCCGGCGGCGCCGTCGAACGAGAATGCCGGCGAAGCCAAGGTGCAGACCCTCAAGGCCAAGGCCGAAGCGGCCGCCTGAGCAACAGGCAAACGCTATACGCGGCAGGCTGCCGCCGTCCCCCGGCGTATTCACATGACTGTGTGCCGGATTTCAGGGGCGGCGGGAAAGCACCAGGGTGTGCCAGCCTTCACGCGCAATGCGGCGCTTCAGTTTGAGGCCGACCGCCCGGTAATGGGCGGCGACGAGACGTTCCTCCCGCGCCAGCAGGCCGGAGAGGACCAGATGCCCGTTCGCAGCAACGAGGCGGCTTAATCCAGGTGCCATGCGGCAAAGCGGTTCTGCCAGGATGTTGGCCACCACGAGGTCATAACCACTTGCGACGGCAAGGCGCGGATCGTCCGGGCGGCTGGCCGTGACCGCGGCGACACGCTGGCTCAGACCATTCAGCCGGACATTATCGCGGGTCACCGCCACGGCGACCGGATCGATATCCGCCGCCAGCACTTGTGGTACGCCCGCCCGGGCGGCGGCCATGGCCAGTACGCCCGACCCTGTCCCCATATCCAGCATGCGGCGCGGCGGCTTCACCCGGCAGATCTGGTCGATCGCCAGAAGGCAGCCATAAGTCGATGGCGCCCGGCCGGTGCCGAAGGCCAATCCGGCATCCAGCAAGAGGCTCAAGCTGCCCGGTGGCGCCTTGCCTGCGTCATGCGCGCCATGCAGGAAGAAGCGTCCGGCATGGATCGGCGCGTTGAGGATGTTGGTATGGCGCACCCAATCCTTCGCCGGCACATGGGAGAAGGTGATGACGGGCGATTCCAGTCCCAGCCCTTCGGCAATAGCCGTCAGCCGGTGGCGCCATTCAGTCTCATCGGGCGGCGCATCGAACAGCACCTGGATGCGCCATTTTGGGCTGATCGCCTGACCCGGGATCGGCACCTCATAGGAGGTGACGGCGACACCTTCGTCGCCCAGCATCTCTTCGGTGGCGGCAACCAGATCGACAGGGATGTCGAGTTCGACCGACCAGAATTCCGGCGATATAGGCATGGCTGAGATTAGGCTTTCTCAACGAAGGTAGCGATGACCCGCTTTTCACCGGCCTTCTCGAAGCCGATCAGCAGCTTGTTGCCCTCGACCGCCTTGACCCGGCCATAGCCGAATTTCAGGTGGAAGACGCGGTCGCCGATGCCGAAGGCTGCTTCGTCGGGATCGTGCTGAACGATATCGTCATCGACGCGCCGAGCCCGCCCTTCGATCAGACCGGCAGAGCGGCGGGGGGATTGCGGTGCAAAATTCCAGGTATGTCCTTGATAGCCGCCGGCGGACTCGCTGAAGCCGCCGCTGATGTAGCCAAGGCTCTGGCTGCCGCGATACAGGCCCGGCTGCGAGCGCTGCTCGATATGCTCTATCGGCAGCTCATCGATAAAGCGCGAAGGTATTGCCGAAGCCCATTGGTTATAGATGCGGCGGTTGGCGGCAAAGGTGATATGCGCCCGCTTGCGCGCCCGCGTCAGCCCGACATAAGCCAGGCGGCGCTCTTCCTCCAGGCCGGCAACACCATTGTTTTCAAGAGAGCGCCGGCTGGGGAATAGCTCTTCCTCCCAGCCTGGCAGAAAGACGTAATCGAATTCCAGCCCCTTGGCCGAATGCAGGGTCATGAGGCTGACCATCTCGTCATTGTCGCTGTTTTCGGCATCCATCACCAGGGCGACATGATCGAGGAAGCCGGCGAAGTTCTCGAATTCGCCAAGAGCGCCGATCAATTCCCTCAGGTTCTCCAGCCGCCCCGGGGCTTCCGGCGATTTGTCCTCCTGCCACATTTGGATGTAGCCGGATTCCTCCAGAATGATCTCCGCCACTTCCGTGTGAGGCAGTTCGGCGGCCTGGCCGCGCCAGCGGTCGAAATCCGCCATCAGCCTCTTCAGCGTATTGCGCTGCTTCGGCTTGAGCTCATCGGTTTCCAGCAGATCGCGCAAGGCGGCGGTGAGGGATTTGCCGCTGGCGCGTGCCGTTTTGTGCAGAACCTGCATCGTGCTGTCGCCCAAGCCGCGTTTCGGCACGTTGACGATGCGCTCGAAGGCGAGATCGTCGTCAGGCTGCATCAGCACGCGGAAATAGGCGATGGCATCGCGGATTTCACGCCGCTCATAGAAACGCAGGCCGCCGACCACGCGATATTTCAGACCGATGGTCATGAAGCGCTCTTCAAAGGCGCGGGTCTGATGGCCGGCGCGGACAAGGATCGCAATCTCGTTTAGCGATACCTTCTCGCGTTCCAGCGCCTCGATCTCTTCGCCGATCAGACGAGCTTCCTCGTCGCCGTCCCACACGCCCTGAACGATCACCTTGTCGCCTTCGTTCAGGTCGGTCCACAGCGTTTTGCCGAGCCGGCTTTCGTTATGTGCAATCAGGCCGGAGGCCGCGCCGAGAATATGCGGTGTCGAGCGGTAATTGCGCTCCAGCCGCACGATCTTTGCACCTGGGAAATCAGTTTCGAAGCGCAGGATATTGCCCACTTCGGCGCCGCGCCAGCCGTAGATCGACTGGTCATCGTCGCCGACGCAGCAGATATTTTTGTGCTTCTGCGCTAGCAGGCGCAGCCAGAGATACTGCGCCACGTTGGTGTCCTGATACTCGTCGACCAGGATGTAGCGGAACTGATGCTGATACTTCTGCAGCACTTCCGCGCGTTCGCGGAAGAGGGTGAGATTATGCAACAGCAGGTCGCCGAAATCGCAGGCATTGAGCTGGATTAGGCGTTCGCAGTAAAGCCGGTACAGCTTGGCGCCATGACCTTCGGCGAAACCGCTCTCGCTTTCCGGAATCTTGTTTGGACCCAGCCCGCGGTCCTTCCAGCGATCGAACTGGGCCTTCAGATTGCGCGGCGGCATCTGCTTGTCGTCCAGGCCTTCGGCCTCGACGATCTGCTTGATCAGCCGCAACTGATCTTCATCGTCCAGGATAGTGAAGTTGGATTTCAGCCCGACCAGCTCGGCATGGCGGCGCAGGATGCGGTTGGCGATGCCATGGAAGGTGCCTAGCCACAGGCCTTCGACCTGAGCGCCGACCAGCTGCTCGACGCGCTCGCGCATCTCGCGGGCGGCCTTGTTGGTGAAGGTGACGGCGAGAATCTGGCTCGGCCAAGCCAGTCGGCGATAGAGAATATGGGCGAGACGGGAAACCAGCACCCGTGTCTTGCCGGTTCCGGCGCCGGCCAGCACCAGGAGCGGGCCTTCCAGATGGCTGGCGGCTTCACTCTGGGCGGTATTTAGCCGGCCGATCCAATCGGGCGGGGGCAGGGCGGCTGCGGCGGACGGCTCCAGCGGCGGATCGGCCGGTTCCGGCTCAAATCCGGACAAATCGAACGGGTCTGCGGACATGCCGCCTACATAGCCCACCGGGCAGGCGAGGCCAACCCCGGGGCCGGCCTGGCCGCGACGGATTGCCCCAAAAGCCACAAAGGTTTACCTGTTATGCATTCCAAGGAGATCGTTACCATGGCCGCCGCCACCGTCGCTCAGCCCCGTCTTTCGCCCGCCGCCACTGAAGCCGCCATTGCGGCCCTGAAACAAATTCTGGGCGATCGCGTCACCACCGCCCAGGCCGTGCGGGAACAGCATGGCCGCGACGAGTCCTGGAATCCGCCATTTCCGCCCGATGCGGTGGTTTTCCCGCATTCAACCGAGGAAGTCTCGGAAATCGTCAAAATCTGCGCCAGCCACGGCCTGCCGATCATCCCCTACGGTGCCGGCACCTCGCTTGAGGGTCATGTCAGCGCCCTACAGGGCGGCGTCTGCATCGACATGATGCAGATGAACAACATCCTGAAGGTGAATGCGGAAGATCTCGATGTGGTCTGCCAGCCCGGCGTGACCCGCAAGCAGCTGAACGAGTATCTGCGCGACACCGGCCTGTTCTTCCCGATCGATCCGGGCGCCAATGCCTCGATCGGTGGCATGGTTTCCACCCGTGCCAGCGGTACCAACGCCGTACGGTATGGCACAATGCGCGAGAATGTGCTGGCGCTGACCGTGGTGCTGGCCGACGGCCGGATCATCCGCACGTCCAAGCGCGCGAAGAAGTCGGCGGCAGGCTACGACCTGACCCGCCTTTTTGTCGGCTCGGAAGGCACGCTCGGCGTCATCACCGAGATCACCTTGCGCCTCTACGGCATTCCCGAGGCGATGTCTTCGGCGATCTGCTCCTTTGCCACGCTGGAAGGCGCGGTGAACACCGTGATCCAGACGATCCAGTCGGGCATTCCTGTGGCGCGCATCGAATTGCTCGATGACGTGCAGGTCGACGCCATCAACAAATATTCCAAGACCAATATGCCGGTGCAGAACCTGCTGATGCTGGAGTTTCACGGCACCGAAGCCGCGGTCGCCGAACAGGCGGAGATGGTGCAGGCCATCGCTGCCGATCAGGGCGGCAACAATTTCCAGTGGACGGTGAAGCCCGAGGAACGCGCCAAACTGTGGCAGGCCCGGCATGATGCAGCCTATGCGGCCAAGGCGTTGCGCACCGGCTGCGAAGTCTGGGCCACTGATGTCTGCGTGCCGATCTCGCGTTTGGCCGAGTGCATCCTGGAAACCAAGAAGGATGTGGTCGAGACGGGCCTGACCGCGCCACTCGTGGGCCATGTTGGTGATGGAAACTTCCATCTCGCCATCGTACTTGATCGCAACAATCCGGCTGAAATCGAAGCCATCGAGGCGTTTAGTGAGCGTCTGGTGCACCGCGCGCTGAGCATGGATGGCACCTGCACCGGCGAGCACGGCATCGGCCGGGGCAAGATGAAGTACCTGGTTGCCGAACATGGCGAGGCGGTCAGTGTCATGCTCGCGATCAAGAAGGCACTCGATCCGAACAACCTGATGAACCCGGGGAAGATTTTCAGTATCTGACGTAAGCGGTTGTGGGGTCACGCTTTTGTGACGACAGGGGGGTGACGGCGGCCGCATTTTGGCGCTGTGACGATGTAAAACACCTTCTCAATCCGCTGCGCCGCTGGAAAACTGGCGATGCCGGTCCTATTCTACGCCTCCTAAGCCCTTTCTAGTGAAACCATCCTGGATAGACGCTGGAAAAATCATAGGTCTACGAAGCAGTTAGTCCGTGGGGAAGTGAAGATGAGCGCGCGTAACTGGTCGCCGGATAGCTGGCGCAGCAAACCGATCAAGCAGGTTCCGGATTATCCGGACCCGGCCGCCTTGGCTGCCGCTGAGGAAAAGCTCGCCAAGTATCCCCCGCTCGTTTTTGCCGGCGAAGCCCGCAATCTGACCGCTGCTCTGGCCAACGTGGCGGAAGGCCGTGCTTTCCTGCTGCAGGGTGGTGACTGCGCCGAGAGCTTTGCCGAGTTCAGCGCCAACAATATCCGCGACACCTTCCGGGTGCTGCTTCAGATGGCCGTCGTGCTGACCTTCGGCGCGGCGTTGCCGGTGGTGAAGGTTGGCCGTCTGGCGGGACAGTTCGCCAAGCCGCGGTCGGCACCGACCGAGAAGCGCGGCGATGTCGAACTGCCGAGCTATCGCGGCGACATCATCAACAGCATGGAATTCACGCCGGAAGGCCGCCAGCCGGACCCCAGCCGTCTGCTGCAGGCCTATAGCCAGGCGGCGGCGACGCTGAACCTGCTGCGCGCTTTCGCCAGCGGCGGTTATGCCGACCTGCATCGGGTGCACGGCTGGAACCTTGGCTTCGTTGCCAAGAGCCCGGAGGCTGAGCGCTGGCAGGATGTTGCCTCGCGCATTACCGAGTGCCTGGAGTTCATGAAGGCCTGCGGCATCACGCCGGACCAGACCCCGGAACTGCGCACGGTCGATTTCTACACCAGCCATGAAGCGCTGCTGCTCGGCTACGAGCAGGCGCTGACCCGCATCGATTCCACCTCCGGCGAATGGGTCGATACTTCGGCGCATATGCTCTGGATTGGCGATCGCACCCGGCAGCCGGACGGCGCGCATGTCGAGTTCCTGCGCGGCGTTCTGAATCCGGTGGGCGTGAAGTGCGGCCCCACCACCGATCCGGATGAATTGCTCCGCGTGATCGACATCCTCAACCCGCAGAACAAGCCAGGCCGGCTGACGCTGATTGCGCGTATGGGGCATGACAAGGTTCACAAGCATCTGCCGGCGCTGGTGCGCAGGGTGGCGCAGGAAGGCCGCAAGGTCGTGTGGTCCTGCGATCCGATGCATGGCAACACGCTCACCTCGACCTCCGGCTTCAAGACGCGGCCCTTCGATCGCATCCTCTCCGAGGTGCGGCAGTTCTTCGAGGTGCATCTGGCCGAGGGCACTCATGCCAGCGGCATCCACCTTGAATTGACCGGCCAGGACGTTACCGAATGCATGGGCGGTGCCCAGGCGATCGGCGACGACGATCTATCCAGCCGCTACCACACCCATTGCGATCCGCGGCTGAATGCATCCCAGGCTTTGGAACTCGCCTTCTTGATCGCTGAGATGCTCAAACTGGAGCGCAGCAACCGAGGTGGTCTGCGTCATGCAGCGCAAGCCTGAGATCAGGCCAATGATGCCGCCTGCCCAGGCGGCGGAATTGGAGCGTCAGATCGCGGCCAATACGGACGCGTATTTCAAGAAGACCAAGGAGATCGTACAGCGCTACGGCGACAAGACGGTCACCTATGCGGTTTTCATGCGCCGTCCGGTGATTTTCTGTCCGCGCCTGATGGTGGAGTGGCTTGATCGGGTGAGCGCTGCGCGCGGCGTGAAGTTCGATATCGAGCTGCTGCACGAAGAGGGCACCTGGGTCGGCGCCGGCGAGCCGCTGCTGTATATCACCGGATCGATGGCGCAGCTTGTCGATCTGGAAACGATTTATCTCCAGAAGCTCGGCGCCGCTTGCGTCGCCGCTTATAACGCCTATTCGATGTGCTGCGACCTGCCCAATGCACGCTTCCTGGCGATGGATGCGCGCCATTGCGCGGGCGCTGAGATGGCGGAGATGATGGCCTATGCCGCTTCCGTCGGCGGCAGAGCCGCGCGGCGTGATGTCGGCGCTGCCGGCTTCATCGGCAATGCGACCGATGCCACAGCGCATTACTTCGGCAACGACAAGGGCTTCGGCACCATGCCGCATGCCTTGATCGGCTACGCAGGATCCACTCTGCGTGCAGCCGAACTCTATTACGAGACTTTCCCCGGCGAGCAGATGACGGTTCTGGTCGATTATTACGGCCAGGAGATCACCGATGCGCTGGCGGTGTGCAACCGCTTCCCCGATCTCGCCAATGAAGGCCGCCTGGCGGTGCGTCTGGATACGCATGGCGGACGTTACATCGAAGGCTTGGATCCGCAGGCATCCTATGCGGTGCTGGAACGTCACGTTCCCAATGCCATCCGCCAGTATCGCACCGAGATGGAATTGCGCTGGCTGGTCGGTACCGGCGTTTCTGCTGCTGCGATCTATCACATGCGGTCCACTCTGGATCGGGCAGGCTTCTTCAATGTAAAAATCGTTGCTTCGTCCGGCTTCAATGCGGCGAAATGCAAGGTGATGGCCAGCGTGGCCGCGCCGATCGATATCGTCGGTACGGGATCCTACCTTCCGGATAGCTGGACAGAGACTTACGCCACGGCCGATATTGTCGCTTATGACGGGCAACCCAGCGTGAAGGTCGGGCGCGAATTCCTGTTGCGCAAACCGGGCGCATAAGCCAAGACTGTTCGCTCACAAATCGCTCTGGGGAGGAGCCCATGCGCCGGATATTCGCGCGTTTCGCGTTTGCTGTTTCTATTGCTGCTTTGGCAGCGGGTTCTGCGCAGGCGCAGAGCCGTGTCACCTTGAAGTCGGCCACGGCGTCGTCGTCCTATTACGTGATGATGGTGCAGTTGGGCGAGGTCCTGCGCACCGAAAGCAAGGGCCAGATTCAGGCGACCGTCGAGGAAAGCCAGGGTTCGGTGCAGAATGTCAAGGAAGCGGCCAAGCGCCCGGGCAATTTCGTGTTCACCACGCCGCCCAGCCTGATTACGCAGGCCCGTGAAGGCAAGAAACCCTTCGAAGGCGAAACCGGCTACGACACGATCCGCACGCTGTTCGTGATGCCCTATGTCACCGTGCATTTCGTGGTGCGCGAAGACAGCGGTGTGACCAAGCTGGAAGAGCTTGCGGGCAAGGACTTCATCTCTGGCGGCCGCGGCACCTTCTGCGATGGCCGCACGCGCACCATCTTCGGTCTGCTTGGCCTTGAGGGGAAAGTGAACTTCGTTGATGTCGAACTGGCTTCGGCGGATAACGCCCTGAAGAATCGCAAGGTCGCGGGCTATGCGACCTGCTCGTCGCATCCGACGCCGCAATTGCAGGAACTTGCCACCACCACACCGATCCGCATTCTGCCCATCAGCGCCGAACAGGCGGATATCCTGGTGAAGAACGATCCGTCCTCCAGTCCGATCACCATCGCCGCGGGCACCTATAAAGGCGTGCCGGCCGTGCCGACCGTGGGTGTTCCGGTTGGCGCCTATGCCACGACCAAGATGGACGATGCGACGGCCTATGCCATCGTGAAGGCCTTCTGGTCGAAGAAGGATGAGATGGCCAAGACCAATCCCTGGTGGGCCGCCGTTACGCCGGATCTGATCGGCGCCCTGGGCAACACCAAGCTGCATCCCGGCGCGTTGAGATATTACAAGGAAGCCGGGGTGAATATCCCGGATGCCATGCAGTAATCGAAAGCAGTAACTGATCATGCAGACACAGGATGTCGGCGCGCGGCCGGGTTGGGTTCTTATTCTCTGCGCTGCGATTACCGTCGGCATCCATGTCTGGCTGATTTTCACCAGTCTGGTTCCCAACCTGGTCAGCCGCCCGCTGCATTTTGCGGCGGCTCTGCCCTGGGTCTTTCTCTTCGTGCAAGCCCGGAATGGCGTCGAGCGCTGGATCGGTTTCGCCGCGACCGCGTTCGGTCTCTTCGGCGCGGCCTATCTGGTGATCAACCGCCGCGAAGTGCTCGACCAGTATGGCGCTCTGGACGGCAGTCTCTGGCAGTTTGTTTTGGCCTTCGGCCTGATTGCGGTCGCGCTGGAAATGGCGCGTCGCGCCGTACAGCCGGTACTGCCCGGCGTGGCGCTGGTCTGCTTGCTGTATGGGTTTTTCGGCGAGCATCTGCCCGGCACGCTCGGTCATCCGGGCCTGCCGCTCGATTACTTCCTTGGCAGCCTGGTGATGGCCGAGGGCGGCCTCTGGGGCCAGCTGACTGGCATCTCCATCGACCTGATCGTGCCCTTCATGATCCTCGGTGCAGTCGTCTCAGCGGGCGAGGCGGGGCGCGGCTTCATGGCTATGGCCTCGCAACTGGCGGGCGGCTATCGCGCCGGCGCGGCCAAGGTATCCGTCCTTGCCTCCGCACTCTATGGCACGATTTCCGGCTCGGCTTCGGCCAATGTCGCTTCTGTCGGCGCGGTCACCATCCCCGGCATGATCCGCATGGGCTATCCACGCTCCTTCGCTGCGGCGGTGGAGGCAGTTGCTTCGACTGGCGGCCAGATCATGCCTCCGGTGATGGGCTCGGCGGCCTTCGTGATGGCCGAACTGATCCGCGCACCCTATGCCGATATCGCCATTGCCTCTATACTGCCGGCAATCCTGTTCTTTTTCGCGGCCTGGGTCGGCGTGCATTACTTCGCGCTGCGCTTCGGCCTCAAGGGGCTGCCGGCAGAAGAATTGCCGGGCTGGCGTGTTGCTGCGGCGACGGCACCATTCTTCGCCACTCCGTTATTCGTCCTCATCGCCATGCTGCTGGTGCTGGCTTACTCGCCGGCCTATTCGGCGATGGTAGCCACTGCCGTCACCGTGGCGATGCTGATATGGAATGGACAGGCGAAGCGCTTTTCGTTGCCGTTATTCATTGAACGCATGATGATCGCCGTCGTCGATGCCGCCCGGCAGATCGCGCTTATCGCGGCCATCATCATCTGTGCCGGGCTGATCGTTGGCGTTTTCCACGCCACTGGACTTGGCGTGAAAATTACCGGGTTGATCCTCGATCTCTCCGGGGGGGCGTCTCTGGGCGGCTCTGGCGCTGACCGCGCTGGCCTGCACCATCCTCGGCATGGAGCTGCCGACGACGGCCGCGTATCTGATCTGTGTCGCAGTGGCCGGACCGGCGCTGGTCAAGCTTGGCCTGCCGGAACTGCACACGCACATGTTCGTTTTCTGGTATGCGCTGCTTTGCACGATCACGCCGCCAGTTTGCGGAACGGTCTTCGTTGCCGCCAGCATCGCCGGCACGCCTTGGCTGCCGGTGGCAGGAATGGCGATGCGCATCGGCCTGGGCCTGTTCCTGATCCCGCTCGGGTTCGTCGCCAATCCGGCACTCATGCAGATTGCTACCGAGCCAGGTTTGGCAATCCTCGCGACCGTGAAGATTGGCGCAGCATTGATGCTGATCTCCCACGCGTTGATCAGCAGCATCAGTGCCTGGTGGCGCCAGGCAGCAGCCTTCGTGGCCGGCCTGGCGCTGCTATTCCTGTTCGGCGTCGGCTGAAGCCTGTCCTAAAGCTTCTCTGGCGCGATCCGCACCAGCTGTTTGCCAAAATTCTTGCCGCTTAGCATGCCGATGAAGGCTTTCGGCGCATTGCGCAGCCCTTCGGCAATATCCTCGCGGTATTTCAGCTTACCCTCGCGGATCCAGCCAGCCATCTCCGTGATGGCGCCGGGCCAGTAGGACATATGCTCGGAAATGATGAAGCCTTGCACTTTTGCACGGTTGACGAGCACGTGGCGCATCCCCGTAAAGGGGTAGGGCTGACCGTTATATTGTGAGATCAGACCGCAGATGGCGATGCGGGCGAAAGCATTCAGCCGTCCGAACACCGTCTCCATCACTTCGCCACCGACATTCTCGAAATAGACGTCGACGCGATCGGGCGTTGCTTCCTTGAAGCGCTCCTTGAAGTCCTCGGCCTTGTAGTCGATGCAGGCATCGAAGCCGAGCTCATTCACCACGTAATCGCATTTTGCCTTGCCGCCGGCGATGCCGACCACGCGGCATCCCTTGATCTTGGCGATCTGGCCGACGACGGAACCAACCGCGCCGGAGGCCGCTGAGACCACGACCGTTTCGCCCGGTTTGGGCTGCCCGATTTCCAGCAGGCCATAATGGGCGGTGCAGCCCGGCATTCCCAGCACCCCCAGCGAGGTGGAGATCGGCGCCACCTTGGGATCTAGCACGCGCAACTGGTCGGCCGTCGCAACCCCATAGGCCTGCCAGCCCAGCATGCCGTTCACATAGGTGCCGACCGGCAGGCCAGGGACATGGCTCTCGATCACCTCGCCAACCGTGCCGCCCCCCATCAGGTCGCCGGGGTTCAGGTGGGCCGCATAGCTGCGCACCGGGTCCATCCGGCCGCGCATATAGGGATCGAGGGAGAGATAGATGTTGCGGACCAGCACCTGGTCCGGTCCGGGCTTCGGGATATCCCGCTCGACGATCTCGAAATCCTGCTCGGTAACCCAACCCTTGGGGTGTTGTTTCATCAGGACTTGAGTATTTTTCCCGGTCATCGAGGTCTCCCTTTTTATGCTGCGGGGCTATCTAACGCGCCGCCGGGGACTGTAAACTGGGGCGGCTATTGAGATAAGCCTGCCGTAAGGTTAAGTCATACCCTCCCACGTGGCTGCACCATGTCCGCTGCTCCAGACCGTCTCAGAATAGCCTCGGCCCAGATCAACGCGGCCATGGGCGACATCCTTGGCAATCGCCGTCTGATCGAACAGGCGCGTGCCCGGGCCGCCGAGGCGCGGGCGGATCTGGTGATTTATCCGGAACTGGCGATCGTCGGCTATCCGCCGGAGGACCTGGTGCTGCGGCCCTCAGTGCAGGAGGCCTGCGAAGCCGCTATCCGCGAACTGGCGGCTCAGACGGCCGATAGCGGCCCCGCCATGCTGGTGGGTACGCCCTGGCGGGAGAATGGCAAACTCTACAATTCGGTCGTGCTGCTGGATGGCGGACAGGTCGTCGGCGTGCGCCACAAGCACGAATTGCCGAATTACGGCGTCTTCGACGAAAAGCGCGTCTTCACGCCGGGCCCGCTGCCCGGTCCGCTGCCATTCCGCGGGGTGCGTCTCGGCGTAATGATCTGTGAGGATATGTGGCAGCCGGATGTTGCGGAATGTCTGGCCGAAACCGGCGCCGAGATTCTGCTGGTGACGAACGGCTCGCCCTTCGAGGTCAACAAGTGGGATCAGCGCCTGCCGCTTGGGGTGGCGCGCGTGGTCGAGACCGGCCTACCGCTTCTCTATGTGAACCGTATCGGTGGCCAGGATGAGCTGGTTTTCGACGGCGGTGGCTTTGCTATTAACGCCGACCACAGTCTGGCAGCGCGGCAGCCCGATTTCATTGAGGATATCGCATTCACCGAATGGTATCGCGGCAACGATGGCTGGATCTGCGAGAAGGGCAAAATCGCAGAACCTTTAGATCGTTTGGCCAGCATCTATCAGGCCATGGTGGTTGGTCTGCGTGATTATGTGAACCGCAATAAGTTTCCCGGCGTGGTGCTGGGACTGTCCGGCGGTATCGACTCTGCGCTTTCCGCTGCTGTTGCAGTCGATGCTCTGGGGCCGCAGCGGGTGCGCTGCGTCATGCTGCCGTCGAAATACACCTCACAACGCAGCCTCGACGATGCCGCCGCCTGCGCGAATGCATTGGGCGTTCCATATGAGACGATCCCGATTGAGCCGGCCTATCAGGCTTTCGATGGCATGCTGAGCGAAGCCTTCAAAGGCACCAAGCCGGACATCACGGAAGAGAATCTGCAGTCGCGCATCCGGGGTGTCATCCTGATGGCGCTCAGCAACAAGTTTGGCCATATGGTGTTGACTACCGGCAACAAGTCCGAGATGTCGGTCGGCTACGCCACGCTTTATGGCGACATGTGTGGCGGCTACTCCGTCCTGAAAGACGTCTACAAAATGACGGTCTATGAATTGTCGCATTGGCGCAATGTCAACCGGCCGCTGGAGAGCCTTGGCCCTGCGGGGATCGTAATCCCGCCCAGCATCATTGAGCGTGCGCCCAGCGCGGAACTACGCGAGAACCAGACCGACCAGGACAGCCTGCCGCCGTACGAGCAGCTCGATGCCATACTCGAGATGCTGGTGGAGAAGGAAATGCCGGTGCGCGAGATCGTCGCGGCAGGACAGCCGGAGGATGTCGTCCGTCGCGTACAGCATCTGCTGTACATCGCCGAGTATAAGCGCCGCCAGGCGCCGCCCGGCGTGAAGATAACACCGCGCGGTTTCGGCCGCGACCGGCGCTATCCGATTACCAACGCCTTCCGAGATTTACCGAAATGACCATAGCCGTCCGTTTCGCGCCGAGCCCCACAGGCTGGCTGCATGTCGGCAATGCACGCGCCGCTTTGCTCAACTGGCTGTTCGCCCGCAAGAATGGCGGCAGCTTCCTGTTGCGCCTCGACGACACCGACACCGAACGGTCGACGCAGGAATTTGCCGAAGGCATTGAGGCCGATCTGCGCTGGCTTGGGTTGACCTGGGATCGCTTCGCGCGCCAGTCTGACCGCTTCGCTCTTTACAGAGCCGCGACCGAGAAGCTGAAGGCCAGTGGCCGGCTTTATCCCTGCTACGAGACGGCAGAGGAACTGGAGCTTCGCCGCAAGGTGCAGCTCAGTCAGCGCAAGCCACCAGTCTATGATCGCGCCGCGCTGAAGTTGACGGATGAGGATCGCAAAAGACTGGAAGCCGAAGGTCGCAAGCCGCATTGGCGCTTCAAGCTGGATCCGGGCGTCGTTGCGTGGGACGACCTGATTCATGGCCGGGTTGAGATCGACATGGCGTCGTTGAGCGATCCGGTGCTGATCCGTTCCGATGGCTATCCGCTCTATACCTTGTCGTCCGTCGTCGATGACGGCGATCTCGGCATCACTCATATCATCCGCGGCGAAGACCACGTCACCAATACAGCCGCGCAGATCCAGCTTTTCCAGGCTCTGGGATATGCCGTGCCGGTCTTCGGGCATTTCTCCTGGCTACTGGATGCCGAAGGGGCGGGGCTTTCCAAGCGTATTGGTTCGCTCAGCCTGAAGGATCTGCGCGAGCAGGGATATGAGCCGATGGCGCTGAACAGCCTGCTGGCCCGGCTCGGCTCGGCCGATCCGGTGGAGCCGCATCTGCGGCCGGAGGATCTGGTTACCGGTTTCGATCTGGGGCGATTCAGCCGCGCACCGGCACGCCTCGATCCGCATGAACTCGATCTTCTGAATGCGAAGATTTTGCATATGACGGACTTCGCCGCCGTCCGCGACCGTCTGCCGGAGGGCGCGACGGAAGCCTTCTGGCTCGCCATCCGTGGCAATATCTCCAAACTGGCGGAGGCCGCCGATTGGTGGTCTGTCGTGCAGGGGCGGATCACGCCGGCGATCGAGGATCAGGCGGTGGTGCAGGCCGCCATCGAGACGCTTCCGCCGGAGCCTTGGGATACCGGCACCTGGAAGGGCTGGACCCAGGCCGTTTCGGCCAAGGCCGGCGTGAAGGGCAGGGCGCTGTTCCATCCGCTGCGTTTGGCCTTGACCGGACGCGACAAGGGGCCCGAAATGGCACCCCTGCTGCCCCTGATCGGGCGAGAGCGTGCCTTGGTGCGCCTGCGGGGCGAGTAACGACTGGATAAGGCAATGGCTAAGGATCGCGTTTATCTCTTCGACACGACGCTGCGCGACGGTGCGCAGACGCAAGGCGTGGATTTTTCGGTCGAGGATAAGCGCATTATTGCCAAGGCGCTGGACAAGCTCGGTGTTGCCTATGTTGAAGGCGGCTGGCCGGGCGCCAATCCTACCGACACGGAGTTTTTCTCTGCCAAGCCGCCGCTGAAGCGCGCCAAGTTCGTTGCCTTCGGCATGACGCGTCGGCCGGGCCGTTCGGTGGCGAACGATCCGGGACTTGCCGCCATTTTCGATGCCAAGGCCGATGCTGCCTGCCTGGTCGGCAAGAGCTGGGATTTCCAGGTCGAAGTGGCGCTAGGCATCGGCAAGGCCGAGAATATCGACTTGATTACCGACAGCATCGCCGCTGCCAAAGAGAAATTCGGCGAAGCAATGTTTGACGCTGAGCATTTCTTCGATGGCTACAAGGCCAATCCGCAGTATGCCTTTGAATGCATCAAGGCTGCCTTGGATGCGGGCGCGCGCTGGGCCGTGCTGTGCGACACCAATGGCGGCACCATGCCCCATGAGATCGAACGCATCGTAGGCGAAGTGGTCTCCAAGCTGGGTAGCGGTAATTATCTCGGCGTCCATACCCATAACGACACCGAGAATGCGGTAGCCAACAGCCTCGCCGCGGTGAAGGCCGGTGTGCGGCAGGTCCAGGGCACGTTGAACGGCTTGGGCGAGCGCTGCGGCAATGCCAATCTGATCGCGCTGATCCCGTCGCTGATGCTCAAGCCCTGGTTCGCCGAAAATATCGATATCGGTCTTAGCGATCAGGATCTGACGCATCTGACGGCGACATCCCGGGTGCTGGACGAATTGCTCAACCGTGCGCCGAACCGCCATGCCGCCTATGTCGGCGCCTCGGCCTTTGCCCATAAGGGCGGGCTGCATGTTTCGGCGGTGATGAAGGATCCGCGCACCTACGAACATATCCCGCCTGAGACGGTCGGTAACCAGCGGCGCATTCTGATCTCCGATCAGGCGGGCCGCTCCAATCTTCTGGTGCGTCTCAACGAGGCCGGCATCGAATACGATCCGAATGATAGCCGCCTTAATCTGCTGCTGGAAGATGTGAAACAGCGCGAGGCCGAGGGCTATTCCTACGATGGCGCCGAGGCAAGCTTCGAGATATTAGCCCGCCGCACGTTGGGGCAGTTGCCGGAATATTTCAAAGTCCGCAGTTTCCGGGTGATGGTCGAGCGCCGGTTCAACGCCCGCGGTCAGCTGGTTACCGTATCCGAAGCCACGGTGAAGGTGGAAGTGGATGGCGATACGTTGTTCTCGGTCGCTGAAGGCAACGGTCCTGTGAACGCGTTGGATCGCGCATTGCGTAAGGATCTCGGCCGCTATCAGAAATATCTCGATGACCTGCGTCTAGCTGACTTCAAGGTGCGCATCCTCAATGGCGGCACCGAGGCGACTACTCGCGTGATGATCGAATCTGCTGACGGGCAGGGGAATCGCTGGTTCACGGTGGGCGTTTCGCCCAATATCGTGGATGCTGCCTTCGTGGCGCTGATGGACTCCATCCAGTGGAAGCTGCTGCGCGACGGTGCTCCCGCTGCGCGCGGCTGATCTAGGCATGGCCGTTACACCGCGACCGAAGCTTGGCAAGCTCGCGCCGCCAGGGCCACTGCGCCGCGGCCCGGTGATCGTACTGGTCGAGCCGCAACTGGGTGAGAATATCGGTGCCGCCGCGCGCGCCATGCTGAATTGCGGCATCACCGAACTGCGCCTGGTCAATCCGCGCGATGGTTGGCCGAATCCGGCGGCCTATGTGCTGGCCAGCAAGGCCGACCCGGTGCTGGATGCCGTCAGCGTATTCTCCAGCACGGCAGAGGCCGTGGCGGATCTGCATCGCGTCTATGCCACCACTGCCCGGCATCGCGACTTGATGAAGGAAGTCGTCACGCCGCGCGAGGTGGCGCGCCGTATCCGTGCTGAGGAGGCGGAAGGCTATCGCGTCGGAATCCTGTTCGGCCGTGAACGCACAGGCCTTGATAACGAAGACGTCGCGCTTGCCCATGCGGCGATCAACGTACCGCTCAACCCCGGCTTCTCGTCGCTCAATCTGGCCCAGGCCGTACTTCTGATCGGCTATGAATGGTTCCAGGCGGCCGACGATACGCCGCCCAGCCGCATGGACACTGTGCGCGGAGGCTTTGCCTCACAGGAGGAGTTGCAGGGGCTTTTCGAGCATCTGCGGGATGAGCTGGACCAGTCTGGCTTCTTCCATAACGTCGAGCCCAAGCGCACTGCGATTTTGCGCAACCTGCGCAACGTGCTGCAGCGCGTGCCGCTCGCCAGTCAGGAGGTGCGCACCTTCCGCGGCATGCTGAAATCCATTGCGCAGGGCCGCCCGTTGCGGCCACCATTGTCAAAACGCCGGCAAGCGGAGACGAAACGCAATGACGATCCAGGCAGTACCGACCCAGCAGGCTGACGATGAGCGGGTGCGCATCACCCGTTGGGATTTTGCGCCCGGCGCCTCGACCGGGTTCCATGTCCACGAATATCCCTACACGGTGACCTATCTCACCGACGCTACGATGAAGCTGATCGACAAGGACGGCAAAGAAACCATCGTCGAGATGCAGGCGGGCGGCAGTTACTCGCGCCCGAAAGGCGTTGCCCACGACGTCATCAATGTCGGCACCAAGCCGATGGCCTTTGTCGAGGTCGAGATCAAGCTGTAATCAGCTTTTCTTTACCATGCTGATGCTGCGCCCGGCCTGCGGCGGGCGCGGCAGCTTGCTGTGACCTGCATATATCGTTTCGAACAGCTTCTGATGCTCGGGCAGGAAGGGGCAGGATTTGCGCGTATTCAAATCAACATGCACCAGGATCTGCTCCGAGGTGGCTGCCAGATAGCCCTTTTCGGCGTGGTACATGTTCATGAAATAGTGAATACGCTTGGCATCATGACCAAGCAGCTGGAACGTAAAGCGCAGCTCGTCGCCTTCCACGACTTCCTGCAGATAGCAGACATGGGTTTCCAGCACGAAGGTCGATAGATTTGTGCGCTTCACATAAGACCAGTCGAGATCAAAGGGTGCGAAGAATTTGTCCAGCGCCTGATCGAAGATGACGTTGTAAAAGCCGACATTCATATGCCCGTTGGCATCGATATGTTCGGGCAGTACGCGCATGCCGGTCAGCTCCAGCGGTTGAGCATATGCAGAGATCGCTTGAGAAGAATTCATAAGTATGGCCTTGTCGTTGGCATTTCCTCGGTTAGCCTAGTCTCCATGACTTGGGACCCGACGCAATACCTGAAATTTGCCGGCGAGCGTCTACGGCCGGCCGTTGATCTGCTGGCCCGGATTCCGGTGGTGGCACCGAGAAGGGTCGTCGATCTGGGATGCGGCGCTGGCAATCTGACGCCGCTGATTTTACAGCGCTGGCGGGGCGCCAAACTCATTGGTGTCGATTCCTCCGCAGCCATGCTGGCTAAGGCGCGGCAGGATTACACCGAGGCGGAATTCATTGAGGCCGACATTTCCGTCTGGCGTCCCGACCAGCCAGTCGACGTGCTGTATTCCAATGCCGCCCTGCATTGGCTGGACGGCCATGACACGTTGCTGCCCGGTTTGCTGGATGCGCTCGCGCCGGGAGGTTGGCTCGCTGTCCAGATGCCGCGCAATTTCAACGCACCATCCCATACCAGCATTGTCGAGACCATCGAACAGGGGCCTTGGCGTGCGCGGCTGGAGCCGCATCTGAGGTGCAATCCGGTGCATGAGCCGCAATTTTACTGGCGCTTGCTGCAGGGGCATGTTGCCAGTCTCGATATATGGGAAACCGAGTATCTGCAGGTGTTGTCAGGTGACAATCCGGTGGCGGAATACACCAAGGGCACCTGGCTGAAGCAGTTCCTGGATCGGCTGGACGAGGCTGAACGTGGCGATTTCGAAGCTGATTATCGCCGCCGCGTTACGGCCGCTTATCCGAAGGAGGCTGATGGCCGAACGCTGTTTCCTTTCCGGCGTTTGTTCATCCTCGCGCGAAAACCCTACTAGCGCAGCAGCACCGGCACCATCGAGGCGATCAACAGCATCGCCATCACGATATTGAACACGACGATGCGCCTGCCTTGAGCCAGCGTCTGGCGCAATGCTGCGCCAGACAGCACCCAGATGCTCAAGGCGGGAATATTCACCACGGCAAAGATGGCGATCAGTAGGATCAGGCTGGTCAAAAGTTGGTCCGGTACTGTGTAGGAGATGGTAACAATCAGCGATACCGCCCAGGCTTTCGGGTTGACCAGTTGCAGCATTGCCGCCTGAAAGAAACCGATCGGCATGTTCACTTTGTCGCGGCCTTTGGAATCGATGCTTTTGCTGCGTGCGATGCCGATCGCCATCCATAGGACATAGAGCGCGCTGATGATGCGCATGACGTCGTAGATCTGCGAGAACTGTTCGAATACCCGGCCGAGGCCAATTCCCACAGCGAACACCATGGCAAGGAAACCGCCGCTGATGCCCAGCAGGAGAGGCAGTGACCGCAGGAAGCCGAAATTGGCGCCCGATGCCAGGAGCAGGAAGTTGCCCGGCCCGGGCGATATCGACATCACGAAGGCAAATCCAGCCAAGGCAATGGCCATATCCACGCTCATCTCTTCTGTCTCCGTTTTTCCGGAGCAGAGTGGCGGAACTTCTCTTGGTAGACACTGTCAGACCGTCTATAGTTTTTATCAGATCGTCTCAGTTTAAGAGGGTTATGGATAACCTGGATATTCTTTCAGAGGTTTTCTCCGCTCTGCGGATTCGAAGCCAACTCTATTTCTCCGCTGAACTGCGAGCTGGGGCCGCCATCTGCGTGCCTGAGGAGCGGCGACGCATCCGCTTCCATCTGGTGCTTCAGGGGCAATGCTATCTGCGCATGGAAGGGCGGGCCGCCAGCCTGTTGTCGGAAGGCGACATCGTTTTGATCCCGAACGGCGCCAGTCAGATCCTTTCCGCTGAGCCAGATACACCGGCAATTTCTCTGGAGAAGGCCATCAAGGCGGGCGCGTTGCGGGACGGAGTCTTAAGAGGCGGAACCGGCGTTGCACGGGCGGTCCTGCTATGCGGCTTCTGCCAGTTCGACGAAGGGATCGAGCATCCGGCACTGGCCGATCTGCCGCCCGCGATCCACCTCCGCATTGCCGAACTGGGCGCGGAACCTTGGGTAACGGCATCACTCAAGCTGCTGGCATTGGAAGCCGGTCTCGCCGCTCAAGGCACTACCGCGATCCTTGGCCGCCTGATTGAAATCGTGGTGATCCAGGCTACCCGGCGCCTGTCGCTGGTACGGGAGGGATACGGTTTCATCGCAGCGCTGGCCGATCCTCATCTGTCACGAGCGCTCTATATGCTGCACCGCATGCCCGAGAAGGCCTGGCGGGTGGGCGAGCTTGCCGAAGCTGCCGGCATGTCCCGGGCGCGGTTTGCCGACCGGTTCGCCGAGATCGTGGGCGTGCCGCCGATCGAATATTTGACGCGCTGGCGGCTGATCAAAGCGCGTGGGCTGCTCTCCGAGAGCCAGTTGAGCATCGAGGATATTGCCGAGCGTTGCGGCTATGCCTCGTTGCCGTCTTTCACCCGCCGCTTCAAGGCGCAGTTCGGCGTCGGGCCGGGCACCTTCCGGCGCACCCTGCGCGAAGCGGCGGAGTGATGATTGCGGCTAGGCTTTTCGCTTCAGGCCACTTAGACGGAAGGCCACCGGCGCCAGAATGACGACGACGGCGATGCGGAAGACATGCATCG
Organism: uncultured Ferrovibrio sp.; assembly: GCF_937960835.1. Taxonomy (GTDB): domain Bacteria; phylum Pseudomonadota; class Alphaproteobacteria; order Ferrovibrionales; family Ferrovibrionaceae; genus Ferrovibrio. Next base: position 68,192 of record NZ_CALGPC010000015.1, on the reverse strand, counting down.
ACGACACAATGGCAACCTCGACGCCCAGCGCCAGGGCTACAAGGCTCATCTCCGCCAGGCCGCCTGGCGACAGGACCAGGATCAGCGCTTCGCGCGGCACGCCAACCTTGTCGGCGAAGGCGATGGTCAGGCCGACCGCCACCCCGATCATGATCAAGGCTGCGGTAACGGCATGCTTGGCGATCCGGCCGATGGCTTTCGCTGGCGTGCCGACGAAGCGGCAGCCCAGCGCCGTACCCATCGCCAGCTGTGCAGCCGCAACCAGTTCCGGCGGCGGCTGCGCCGTCGACCAGCCGAGCAGATGCACGACGCCCGATACCACCATCGGCCCGACAAGCTGCGCCGCTGGCACCTTCAGCAGCTTCGCGCCAAACCAGCCAGCCAGGGCGCAGGCTGCCAGCAGCAGTGCATCCATCGGCAGCATGTCGGCCAGATGAACGCCTGGTGTCATCGAGGGCACGTTCAGTCCTTCGACAAAACGGAAATAGACAGGGATGGTCATCACCACGACAAAGATGCGGATCGCATGGGTGAGGATGATGCTGCGCCCATCGCCGCCGTAATGCTCACCCACCAGGGTCATTTCCTGCAGGCCGCCCGGCGTTGCCGCGAAATAGGCAGTCACCGGATCGAAGCGGACAACGCGACGGAACAACGCGTAGCAAAGCCCGGTCACCACCGGAATGTAGACCAGCATCAGGATGATCAGGCCGATCCATTCCCGCGCGCGGTCGATCATCTCGGGTTTGAAGGCGCTGCCAAGCATGACCCCCAATATGGTGATCATCAGCGCACGCAGACGGGGCTCTACCTTCAAAGGTATCCGTCGCGAGGCACCCAACAAAGCTGCCGCGGCAACAAAGACCATGCTGCCCAGCATCCAGGCCAGCGGCATGCGGATGAGCAGGAACAGCACGCCGCCCGCCGCGCCGATGGCCAGCGCGGGAAGCGATTGGATCAGACCGCGTATGATCCCGCTCTGCATCAGCGGGCGATGTAGCGTCCGAGACGCACGGCAGTCTGGCCGGGTTTCAGCCTTTTGGTTGGCATGATCAGTACGCAATTGTCGTAGGGCGTCTTGATCGGCTTGCTGCCGTCATGCGCGATCACCGTATCCTTCGCAGCGATGCGCTCAAGCCCGGTGAAGGGCTGGGTGAACTGGAAGGAGTCTGTCTCGATGGTTACCGCTTCGGTGACCTCGACGAAATCCTGCGACGGCGGCGCCTGCGTGAAGCCATGGCGCGCCAGCAGGCCGGCATCGGCTTGGCCTACGGCATGCAGAAAGCGGAACATCGTCTCAATAGCGACCGCACGGCTCGATTGTTCCCAATGCTGTCCGCATTCGACCAGAAGCGCATTCTTGTCGCTGGCCGGGTCTCCGAAGCCGCCATAGTCGCGCATGCGTCTGCCGGCTTTGTGGCCCTGGTCGGCGACGACAGTGGCGGGCACACCGACTTTGGCTGCTAGTTCGCGTCCCTTGGCCAGCGGACCGGACAGCATCAGCGGCGGCGAGGGCTGCTGCATCGAGTGCAGGTCCAGCAGAAGATCGACTTCCGAGATCAGCGGCTCGATCTCGCGTGCCCGGTCCAGTTCGATGGATCGGCGGCTGCTGTCCAGCGTCGCGGGATCCCAGACGCGATTCATGTCTTCATCGATGAAGCGCGACGCCGTTGGCTCATCGGGAGAGAAACTCAAGTAAGCGGCAACGTTGCAGAAGATCAGAGACAGCTTGCCTATGACTGGCCGGAAGCCTTCGCGCAGCAGCAGATCCAGCGCATGTGCGCCGCAGACCTCGTTGCCGTGAATTAAGGCGGTGATCGCCACATGCGGACCCGGCTTGCCGGAGTCGAACTGATGCGCGTAAGGGATGCCGGTATTGCCTTCGCGGTACTGGTCGATGGGGATCGGAAGCAGGGGATCGCGGGGAAGAGCTGTCATTGTTTCTTTGAAGACAATCGTTTCTTTGGCGAAAATCGAACAGGCTGACCTACTGGCCGCAGGTCCTGTTATACCCACAGCCACGTGGCCAAGCCCAGCGGCTAAGCCTCCATGGAGCAATTTTTTCCCCAATGCTGCAGTGCAACTCTACTCGATGCCTTCTGTCTCAGAAGACATGGTTGAGCATCCGGCCCCCTGCAACTAATCTCGCAGCTATGATTTCCATATCCGGTTTTACCGCTGCCGTGAGTTTCGCTCTTGAGGGCGTACAGCGAGGGCAGCAGATGCAAAACGCGGCCATGCAGAAAGTGGCGGGCGGCAGTCTTGATCCCAATGGCTTGGCCCAGGCCGCAGTTGCGCTGCAGAGCGGTCAGGCCCAGGCAGCAGCATCAATGGCGGCACTTGCCGCTGGGCTGAAACAGCAGCGCAGCTTCATCGACATTCTCGTCTGATCAGCCTGGAGGCCGATGTACCGGCGGTATCTGCTGCCGGTTGCCGAGATTTACGCGAAGGCCTCTTCCCAGGTGCCCTGCGTCGAGGCCTTCGAATATTCGGTCGCGCGATTCTCGAAGAAGTTGGTGTGCTCGACGCCGTTCAGAATCGCATCCAGCCACGGCAGCGGGTTCTTCTCGATGCGGTACATCGGCTGCAATTTGAGCTGCAGCAGGCGGCGGTCGGCCGTCCAGCGGATGTAGTCTTTCACCTCTTGCGCCGTCAGGCCCTGCACGCCGTCGATCTCGAAGGCGAGGTCGATGAAGGCATCTTCATGCTCGACGATGGTGGAGCAGGCGACATAAAGGTCGCGCTGAAATTCCTCGGTCCAGATTTCCGGATTTTCCTCAACGAAGGTATGGAACAGGCGGATGATCGAATTGGTGTGCAGCGTCTCGTCGCGCACGCTCCACGACACGATCTGGCCCATGCCCTTCATCTTGTTCCAGCGCGGGAAGTTCATCAGGATCGCGAAGGAGGCGAAAAGCTGCAGGCCTTCGGTGAAGGCGCCAAACACGGCCAGCGTCTTGGCGATATCGGCCTTCGTCTCGACGCCGAACTGCTGCATGTAGTCGTATTTGTCCTTCATCTGCTTGTAGCGCAGGAAGGCCGAGTATTCCTCTTCCGGCATGCCGATCGTGTCGAGCAGATGTGAGTAGGCGGCGATATGCACCGTCTCCATGTTGGAGAAGGCGGCCAGCATCATCTGCACTTCTGTCGGCTTGAACACCCGGGCGTAATGCTTCATGTAGCAGTTGTTCACTTCCACATCGGCCTGGGTGAAGAAGCGGAAGATCTGGGTAAGCAGATTCTTCTCGCCGGGGGTCAGCTTCTTCTGCCAGTCCTTCACGTCATCGGCCAGCGGCACTTCTTCCGGCAGCCAATGCAGGCGCTGCTGGGTCATCCAGGCCTCGTAAGCCCACGGATACTGGAAGGGCTTGTAAACCGGCTTGGCGTCCAGAAGCGACATGGAGACCCCCTCAATACTGAATCACGGCGAGCTGCGAATATCGCAACATGTAGTGGTTGAGGCAAGAGGGCTTCGGCTAAATCTTGGGGATTGACTGTGGATTAGTCGGAATCGCGGGCGATCAGCCCGGCGGCCAGCCCGCGCAGCTCGGCGCGCAGGCGGGCAATGTCCTTCGGCTCCAGCGGCAACAGGCAAGACAGATCGCGCTGGATGGCGGCAACCTGGGCTTCCAGGGCGCGGCCCTGGGGGGTGAGGCGGATAGTGACCTGGCGTTCGTCCGCGGGGTCGCGGCTGCGGGCGACAAGGCCGGCCTGCTCCATGCGCTTCAGCATTGGGGTGAGCGTGCCGGAATCAAGATGCAGGCGCTCACCCAGTGTCTTGATCGCCAAGCCGTCTTGTTCCCACAGGATCAGCATGACCAGATATTGCGGATAGGTAAGGCCGAGCGGTTCCAGCCTGTCACGATAAAGCCGCGTCATGGCATTCGAGGCGGCATAGAGTGCAAAGCAGAGCTGGTGGTCGAGACTGAGAGTTTTATCGGCCGTCATTGCGATTCGCAGTGTGCCAGAAATTGGCGGTGCCGGAAGCAGCCTCCCGGCACCGCAATACGCAGATCAATGGATCAGACGACCGTTTCGAGCTTCACGTCGATATTGCCGCGGGTCGCCTTGGAATAGGGGCAGACCTGATGGGCGGCCTCGACAAGCTGCTCCGCCTGCGCCTTGTCCATGCCCGGCAGGTTGACCTTGATCACCGCGTTGAGTGCGAAGGAGGTCTCGTCCTTGCCGATGCCGATGGTGACGCTGACCGTGTTGTTGGCGGGCAGCGCGACCTTCTGGGTGCGGGCGACGAGGCCGAGGGCGCCTTGGAAACAGGCCGAATAGCCGCTGGCGAATAGCGTTTCGGGGTTGGCGGCATTGCCCGGGCCGCCCAACTCCTTGGGCATGGCGAGGTTGAGGTCGATGATGCCGTCGGCAGAGGTGACCTTGCCGGCGCGGCCGCCAGTGGCCGTGGCCGTGGTGGTGTAAAGCGGGGTCATGATGAGCTCCTTGGTTAGGTGGAGAATGCGTTTCGTTGACGAGCAATTAAATAGTGCACAATTTAATTGTTCGCAAGTTAAATTTTTGTGACAAAGATCACCCGCTCGAGGGGCTGTCGGTGGTGATTACTCCGCGGCTTCTTCTCTGTCTGAAGACCGCCGCACCTGGCTAGGCGGCCGACCGGTAAAGCGCTTAAACGCGCGGCTGAAGGCAGCTGGCGAGTTGTAATTAAGACGACGGGCCACTTGGTCGACCGAAAGGCGGTCCCGGCTCATCCACTGGCTGGCGAGATGCATCCGCAGCCGGGCGAGGTAGCGAAGCGGGGGGACACCGGTGGCGGATGTAAAGCGCTCGGCGAACACGGTCCTCGAACTGCCCATCAGCTTGGCCATCTCCGCGACGGTCCAGTCCTTTCCCGGGTCGCAATGAAGTGCCACCAGCACCTTGCCGAGACGGGGATCGCGCAATGCGGCGATCCAGCCACCTGCGTCGCCATCGCCGGCTTCGACCCACTCACGCACGATATTGGCGGCGACGACCTCCGACAGTCTGGCGAGGATTCCGGCCGAACCTGCCCGCGCCGCCGCCATCTCGCGCTCCATCGTATGGAGCAGGTGCCGGATATCGGGTTGACGCTCCTGCAACGCGGCAACCGGCATGATGTCCGGCATTAGCGAGATCAGCGGATGCAGGCTGTCGAGCTCAAGCTCCATGCAGGCGGTGAATATCAGCGTGTCTTTGGACCGGCATTCAGTCGGCGAGCGTGCGTCGACCGCGCAGACATCCCGGCATAGCGGCTGGCTGGGCAGACTGCGCACATCCCAAACAGGCGCATTCAAATCCGAAACGATCTTATGGTCGCAGGCACGCGGGATCAGTACCGCGTCGCCGCATGACAAGCATTACGGATGAATTGGTATAGACCGTCCGGAATTTCCACCCATCTGAGCGGCCGGTTCAAATTTTTAGGGATTCTGGCTGATGCAAAATAATGCGACCTCCCCAGCTCCAGCGTGGGCCGCCGTCTTCTCTTTAGCGCTCGGCGTTTTTGGATTGGTAGGGGCGGAGTTTCTCCCCGCGAGTCTGCTTACCCCGATGGCGCGGGATCTTGCCGTCACAGAGGGTATGGCTGGTCAGGCGGTGACCGCCATGGCGGCCTTTGGATTGCTCTCAGGCCTGTTTGTCGCGGCGGTGACGGCTGCCATAGATCGCCGCAAGGTCTTGCTCACATTTTCGGGCCTTCTTGTTCTGTCGAATCTGGCAGTGGCCTTCGCACCGAATCTGTTCGTGCTTCTTATCGGACGGCTCGTTCTTGGCATTGCTCTCGGCGGTTTCTGGGCACTTTCGACCGCAACAGTGATGAGGCTCGTGCCAGAGAACAGCGTTCCCAAAGCCCTGGCGATTGTCGTTTCCGGTGTTTCGGCCGCGACGATCATGGCGGCACCTGTCGGCAGTTTCGTCGGCGATCTCCTGGGGTGGCGCGCGGTTTTCATCGGGGCGGCCGGACTAGCGGTCATCGTTCTGATCGTTCAGTTCGCTACTCTGCCGGCATTGCCGCCGCGTGACAGGGCCAATATCAGGGTATTGGTTGAGCTTGTCTCCCGCCGGCATATCGCGATTGCGCTGTTTGCTGCACTGCTGGTGTTCAGCGGGCATATGTCGCTTTTCACCTATGTCCGGCCCTTCCTTGAGCAGGTGACGCAGCTTGAGGTGACAGGGATCTCGCTCACCCTGCTGGCCTTTGGCATTGCGAACTTCCTGGGCAACTATTTCGGCGGGTGGCTTCTAGCGAAGTCCCTGCGGTTCACCCTTGCGGTCATGCCCCTGGCGATTGGCAGCGCCGCTTTCCTGCTGGCGCAGTTCGGCGGCGGCATTCACGCCGCTTTGCCGTTGATCGTACTTTGGGGCTTGGCCTTCGGAACCGTGCCGGTGGGCTGGTCGGCCTGGATCGCGCGAGCGGTTCCCGACAAGGCTGAAAGTGTCGGCGGCCTGCTGGTTGCGACCATCAATCTCGCCATTTTCCTCGGCGCGGCCTTGGGGGGGCTGACGATCGACCATTTGGGGGTCTGGGCATTGTTCGTCATCAGCGCGGGCGTACTGGCCGTGGCGGCCTTGACAGTCGCGACGGGCGTGGGGGCGAAGCATCGGGTGCCGAGAACCGCCTAAGTGACAGTATTCATAAGAAAGGGCCCGGAAAGTCATCACGATGGCTTTCCGGGCCTTCTTTGTTAGTGCCAGCCAGAATGAGTGTGGTGTTAAATAATTGGTCTCAATTGGAATTTTCAGCGAGTGCCCTACGGCGACACCAGGCGAGGTAGCACGGTTTAAATCCCTAGCCGGCTTTCTTCGACGATCTAGCTTTCTTGACGACAGACCGTGTGTTGCATCGCACGGGGAGGACGAGCCTAGGCTTGGAACGCGTTGTCGACGCATCGGAGGCGAAGATGCCAAGAGGTGTGTCATGGCCCATGTGACCCATAATCAACATGATATCCGACATCCGCATGAAATACGGCGGTGGCAGGACTGGACGAATATGGCTTTGGGGATATTGGCGGCGATTTCGCCGTGGCTGTTCGGCTTCACCGGCTTCGAAGGCGCGACGCTGAATGCCGTGATCATCGGCTTTCTTGTATTTGCGCTGTCAGCCTTGGCCCTTACTCTGCTGGATAGCTGGGAGGCTTATATCAACGCCCAGCTTGGGGCTTGGCTGGCGTTATCGCCCTGGCTCCTGGCATTTTCTCATTATGACATGATTAAATTCGTGCATCTGTCGATTGGCGCTCTCATTGTTGCCGTCGCAGTCTTGGGAATCTGGCAGGGGCAGCACAGACAAGCGTAGAGACTTCTAAATTTTTCCAACGAGGTAGCAAAACTGGCAGGCAAGAAGGGTGCGAATATGAAAAGCAATTGCGGCCGCCCGACAGATGCGGGAGAAGTCCGACATTTCGAAATTGAGCATGGCGAGGCCGAGTGGCGGGAGCAGCTGACCCCTTCGCAATATGCGGTATTGCGTCAGCACGGCACCGAGCGGCCGCATTCCTCACCTTTGAACAATGAATATCGCAAAGGCCGTTTTCTGTGTGCTGGCTGTGGCCAGGCCTTGTTCAGTTCGGATACCAAGTATGATAGCGGCAGTGGCTGGCCGAGCTTTTTCGCGCCGCTGGATGAAGAGGCGATCGAGACGAGCACGGATCGCAGCTTCTTCATGACACGCACTGAGGTGCATTGCCGTCGCTGCGGAGGCCATCTCGGTCATGTCTTCGAGGACGGACCGGAGCCGACGGGATTACGCTACTGCATGAATGGAACAGCGCTGAAATTCGAGCCTGAGTAGGTGCTGCGCGCAGACCCTCGCCTATTGAGATGGGCCATCAGCCGGGCCATCGCGTATCACGATTTGATTTCAAGACGCGCTTGTCAGCAGGGTGATACTTTTTTGTCGCATGGCTGGATTTTGCAGAACGGCGCTGTAATGGCGGATTTCACAGCTCGAACAAATTTTTCTATTCATTTGCGCATGCAAAATTGAATGGTGTGACGACGCGTCGTCGGAGATGCTCTGCGCATCGAATGGGAGAGTGAAATGACTGAGTCGAAAAACCCGGAAACCATTGTTCTTCATGCGGGCTATCGCGCCGATCCGGCCACCGGGTCGGTCGCCGTGCCGATCTATCAGACCACGTCCTACCAGTTCAAAGACGTCGAGCATGCCGCGAATCTCTTTGCGCTGAAGGAGCTGGGCAATATCTATACCCGGATCATGAACCCCACCGTGGATGTGCTGGAGAAGCGTATTGCCGCGTTGGAGGGCGGTGTCGCGGCTCTGGCGGTCAGCTCGGGGCAGGCGGCGTCGGCATTCGCGTTGCAGAACATCGCGCAGGCCGGCGACAACGTGGTCAGCTCGACCGACCTCTATGGCGGCACCTGGAATCTGTTCGCTAATACGCTAAGGCAGCAGGGCATCGAGGTCCGCTTCGTCGATCCAGCCGATCCGGAGAATTTCCGGCGTGCGACCGACGAGCGTACGCGCGCCTACTATGCCGAAACCCTGCCCAATCCGAAGCTGGCGGTTTTCCCGATTGCGGAAGTGGCCGAGATCGGCCGCCCGCTGGGCATTCCGCTGATCGTCGACAACACGGCTGCGCCGGTCCTGGCCAAGCCGCTGGAGCATGGCGCGGCCATCGTCGTTTACTCCGCCACTAAGTATATCGGCGGGCACGGCACCTCGATCGGCGGCCTCATCGTCGATGGCGGCAATTTCGACTGGGCTGCCCATCCTGAACGGCAGCCGCTGCTGAACCAGCCCGACCCGAGTTATCACGGCGCGGTGTGGACGGAAGCGGTCAAACCGCTTGGCCCGATTGCCTATATCATCAAGGCGCGCGTCACTTTGCTGCGTGATCTCGGCGCTGCATTGAGCCCCTTCAACGCCTTCCAGCTGATCCAGGGACTGGAAACCCTGCCTCTGCGTATTCGCGAGCATAGCCGCAATGCAGCCGCTGTGGCCGAATACCTGGACAAGCATCCGGCTGTTTCCAAGGTGATCTATCCCGGCTTGCAGACGGGTAAGCCATTCCTGCGCGCCAAGCAGTATCTCTCCGGCGGGTTTGGCGGATTGGTCGGCTTTGAGCTGAAGGATGGCCTCGAGGCTGGGAAGCGCTTCATCGATGCGCTGAAGCTCTTCTACCATGTTGCCAATATCGGTGACACGCGCAGCCTGGCGATCCATCCGGCGTCCACGACCCATTCGCAGCTTGGGGCCGAGGAACAGCTCCAGAGCGGTGTTTCTCCCGGCTATGTCCGGCTGTCTGTCGGCATTGAGAATATCGACGATATTATCGCAGACCTCGAACAGGCTCTGGCCGCGGCGACCTCAGTCAAAGCCGCCGCCTGATCTTCATCGTCCGAAATAAAACGGCCCGGGATCGCTCCCGGGCCGTTATGTTTTTTCAGCTTATGCTGTCTGCCATCACTGGCAGGCGAGGCATTCGTCGTAATCCACTGCCTCGCGCGGGCCGCCGGTGGTCGAAGCGGCAGCCAGCGGCAGTTCGGCCTCCTGCGGCAGGCGCTGCGGCCGTTCGCCCTCGTTGATCTTGCCGACCAGCGGGATGGAAACAACGCCGCTGTTGGCATCGACGGTATTCTTGGTCGACACCGTCTCGGCGCGCTGGATCGACAGCGAGCGACAATAGTAAAGGCTCTTCACCCCCTTCTTCCAGGCCTGCAGATGGATCTGGTGCAGGTCGCGCTTATGCACATTGGCCGGCAGGAAGATGTTCAGGCTCTGCGCCTGGCAGATGAACGGCGTGCGATCGGCGGCGAGTTCGATCAGCCAGCGCTGGTCGATCTCGAATGCGGTCTTGAACACAGCCTTTTCATCATCCGACAGGAAGTCGAGATGCTGCACCGAGCCGCCATTGGTGGTAATCGACGACCAGGTCTCGTCGTCGTTCTTACCATACTGCTCCAGAGTCTTCTCAAGATAGCGGTTGCGCACCGAGAAGCTGCCCGACAGCGTTTTATGCGTGAAGGCATTGGCGACGTTCGGCTCGATGCCGGGCGAGGCGCCGCCGGCAATGATCGAGATCGAAGCCGTCGGCGCGATGGCGATCTTGTGCGAGAAGCGCTCCATGATGCCGTATTCGGCGGCATCGGGGCAGGGGCCGCGCTCTTCCGCCAGTTTCTTCGAGGCAGCGTCGGCGGCATCCTTGATATGCTTGAAGATGGTGCGGTTCCACACCTTGGCCATCACGCTTTCCCACGGCACGCCATTGGCCTGCAGGAAGGAGTGGAAGCCCATCACGCCCAGGCCAACCGAACGCTCGCGCTGTGCCGCGTAGCGGGCCTTCGACATCGTGTCGGGAGCCTTTTCGATGAAGTCCTGCAGAACATTGTCGAGGAAGCGCAGGCAATCCTCGATGAACAGCGGATGCTCCTTCCATTCGTGGAAGTATTCAAGGTTCAGCGACGACAAGCAGCAGACAGCGGTGCGCTGCTGGCCATGATGATCAATGCCGGTCGGCAGAGTGATCTCGCTGCATAGGTTCGAGGTCTTGACCCGCAGCCCGGCCAGCTTGTGATGCTCCGGCAGGGCGCGGTTCACATGGTCGATGTAGACGATGTACGGCTCGCCGGTTTCGATGCGGGCGGTGAGGATGCGGATCCACAGCGCACGGGCCGAAACGGTGCGCTGCACCGTACCGTCATGCGGACTGCGCAATTCCCACTGATCATCGTTCTCCACAGCGCGCATGAAGGCGTCGGAGATCAGCAGCCCGTTATGCAGGTTGAGCGCCTTGCGGTTCGGATCGCCGCCGGTCGGACGGCGGATCTCGATGAATTCCTCGACTTCCGGATGGTCGATCGGCAGGTAGACAGCGGCTGAGCCGCGACGCAGCGAGCCCTGCGAGATGGCGAGTGTCAGGCTGTCCATGACGCGGATGAAGGGGATGATGCCCGAGGTCTTGCCGTTCTGACCGACCTTCTCGCCGATCGAGCGCAGGTTGCCCCAGTAGCTGCCGATACCGCCGCCGCGGGCCGCCAGCCAGACATTCTCATTCCACAGGCCGACAATGCCATCCAAGCTGTCATTCGCCTCATTGAGGAAGCAGGAGATCGGCAGGCCGCGGTTGGTGCCGCCATTCGACAGCACTGGCGTTGCCGGCATGAACCACAGCTTGCTAATGTAGTTGTACATCCGCTGAGCATGGGCGGTGTCGTCCGCATAGTAGCTGGCGACGCGGGCGAACAGATCCTGGTAGGACTCGCCCGGCATAAGGTAACGGTCGTCGAGGGTAGCCTTGCCGAAGTCGGTGAGAAGGCGGTCGCGGCTGCGGTCGATATCGACGCGGATGCCGCGCTCAGTCTGCAGAGTGTTCAGCACGGATGCTTTCCCCTTGTTTTTCTCCGGTCCGGCATCGCTTCCTGCGAAGACCCGGCCGACCGTCGGTATGAATCCCAAAATCGCCGTTTTCCAACGTTTCGGCAGCCGCACACCCCGCCCTTTCACCTCTGTAAGCCCAAAAACCGGCCCCAAACGGGCCCAGAGGCGGCGCAGCTATGTCTCGAAACAGGTCAACGAACACAACATATGGTACTGCCCCATAGTGGGGCGTCAATACGATGTATGACTCTGGGGGGCAAAAAATTGTCTTGACGGATTCCGCATAGCGTGAACCCCCATGATTTCATGCCGTGTCGCGCACGGCGACAGGTGTCATTGCAAGCGCCTGTGGATAGCGGGGATAAGTCGGCGGGAGCCGAACCGCAAGTCGCTGTTAACCATTACAAGCCTATCTGTTGTGCTAACGGCGCAGGAGTCCCGCCTGCTGCGCCGCGCTTTGTCGATACCGGGTTTAGTGTTTCAATGCGGGACTTACGCGATTCCGACCGGCGGATGTCATCTCGCCAGGCGGGGGAGGTTGCGATGACGCTGATCAAACATCCACGAGCCGATATGGCGGCTGCCGCCAGCAAGCCGGCCAGCGAGGCCGCGCTCGAGCGCGCCGAGGCCCAGGCTGCCGAATTGATCGGCCGGCCTGCCCTGGAGCGGCAACGCCAGCTGTTGATCGGCATTGGCGGGGTCGTCAGCGTCCTCTGGCTCGGCCTCTCCGGGCTCTATGTTCAGAATTCCATCGGCTGGCAGAATCTGTGGCAGGCACTGCCGCATGAGATCGGCTTGTTCGTGGCCGGAATGACGGCGCCGCTGGCTTTCCTCTGGCTCATGCTGATGACGGTATGGCGTGGCACCGCGATCCGCAAGCAAGCTGCGGCTCTGCATCAGGTGCTGCTCGATCTGACCTATCCGACGCCGGAAGCCGAACGTCGCATTTCCAACCTCGCCGGTGCTCTGCGTCGTCAGGCGCGCGAGATGGAGGAGGCTGCGCAATCGGCCACCGACAAGATCGGAGCGCTGGGCGAGACCATGGCGAACCAGCAGCAGGCGCTGATTGCCGCTGCCTCCGGTGCCGGTGAGCAGGTGGCCTTGCAGACCAAGCAACTGGCCGGCACCTTGAGCCAGTCCTCACAGGTGCTGCTGACCGCGGCCGAGCAGGTCAACCGCGACCTCGATGCCGTGGTGAAGGGCTTGGCGGGGAAATTCGAGGAGCAGAGCGCCGCCCTGATCGAAGCTGCCGCCAAGGTCGGCAGCGAAGTGGAAACCAAGGTTTCCGGCCTGGGCCAGACGGTGTCGACCCAGGCGCAGGTGCTGCTGCAGGCGGCCGATGTGATCACTCGCGAAGTGGAAACCGCCCGCGGCATCTTCCAGGCCAAGGCAAACGAGATCACCCGCATCACCTCGGCCATTCAGTTTCAGAACGAGCGCGTCGAGGAATTGTCGCGCCGCCATGGCGAGTTGATGGACAAGGCGGTGGAACGCGCAGCTGAAGTCGCACAACAGATCGCAGCGCAATTGGAGCAGAAGATTGTCGCGCTCGAACAGGCCGTCACCCGTGCCAGCGGCGAAGCCAATCGCGTCGGCCAGAGCTTTGCCGAGTCCGCCCAAGTCATCACCACGGCGGCGGAAGTCACCGTCGCCCGGGCCCAGGCGGCGGGCGAAAGCTTCACCCGCGAGACTCAGTTGTTCAGTTCGGCCAGCCAGAAAGTGGTCGACAATGCCGAAGCCGCCGGCATCGTGCTGCGCGAACGGGTACGCGAGATCGAGCATGCGACGGCGACCACCATTGGCCGTGTGCGCGATATTGGCGAGACCATCCGTTCCGAAATCGGGGCCTTGGATGAGCAGGGTACCCGCGTGGCAGATCGCCTGCGCACCGCCGCGGACGACATGCGCAGCCGTACCGTTTCGCTTGAACAGGTCGGTGCCGCTGCCGTCAAGCAGGCGGAAAACTTCGCCGAGGCTGCTGCCCAGGCAGAACAGCGCCTGAAGCTCACCGGCGATCTGGTGCGTCATCAGGCAGACCAGCTTGGCCATGCCGCCGAATTGGCCGATCAGCGTCTGGCACAGGCCGGCGATGCGCTGCGCCGCGAAGGCGCCAATATGACGACCACGCTGCAGCAGATTACCGAGCGCACGATGCGTGCCGGCGACGAACTGCGCCAGCGCGCGAATAGCCTGGACGAGACCGCCGGACGTGCGCTCAGCAAGATCGGTGAGGCGGACGAGGGTATTAAGAACCGCGTCGAGAGCCTGGCCCAGGCCGGTCGCGAGGCGCAGACGATGGCTGCCCATGTGCAGGAAATCATGGCTCAGGCCAATGCGTTGCTGTCGCAGGCGACGCAGCATGCGGACGAGCTGGTGGAGGCCAGCGGCGATCGCTTGCGCCAGCATGCCGAGCAATTCCGCTCCAATATCGATGGCCTGGCCAAACGCCTGGACGAGGCGGGCGAGCAGATGCGCGATCAGGTCGATAGCCTGGATCAGGCCGCTGCCCGCACTGCGCAGCGCCTGCGTGGTGCCGGCGAAAGCGCTGGCCAGGATGCCATCCAGTTGCAGACGGTGGCCGAGCGCGTTACCCAGCGCCTGCATCAGGTCAGCGAGATGGCACAGACCCAGGCTCATGCGCTCAGCGCCGCCGCCGAACGCGCGGCGATGGAGTCGCAATTGGCCGGCAGCACAGCCCAGGCGCGCGCCAAGGATCTGCAGGATCTGTCGCTCGGTGTGGCTGACGCGATGGCGCAGCTGGCCGAGAAGGCCGCCGCGCAGACGGCGGCGCTGGTTGCCATGAGCGAGAAGGCGCAGATTGAGGCGACGGCGCTCAACGCCGCGGCCGAGAAGGCGACTTCCAGTATCAATACGGCGGGCGACACCGCGCGGGCGCGTTCGGCCGAGCTGGGGGAGGCAGCGCAAAGTGTCGTCGACCGCACGCTCGAACTGCACAGCACCATCCACGATCAGGCCGATGCACTCGCCACTCTGGCCGCCGAACTCAGTCGTCAGGCGGAAAACATCCGCGAGAATTTCCGCGGCCGCGTGCAGGAGCTGTCCGAGGCCTCGGAGGCTGCGATCATCAAGACCGCCAATATCGGCGAAAGCTTCCGCCGTCAGGCGCAGGAAGTCGCGCGCGTTTCCGACGAGGCAGCTGCGCGGATCGAACAGGTGGGGGCAACCTTCGATGCCCGTGCCCGCGAGATCAATCTTGCGGTTGGCAACGCGTCGGGCCGCATCGACGATGCCAGCGAGGTGCTGCGCAACCGCACGCGCGAACTGGCGAATATCGTCGAGGATGCGATGAAGCAGACCGACCGGATGAGCGACGGCTTCCGCCGCCAGGCCGACGAGGTCGATACCCGCGCCGCGCGTCTGTCGGAGAAGGTCACCGAGATCGGCGAACGTCTGGCCCGCACCGGTACGGAATTCAGCGCTGTTACCGACCGCGCCACCGCCCGTGCCGCGGAGACTGCCGAGATCCTGGCACAGCGGGCGAAGGAGTTGTCTTCGGCTGCGGCACGCGCCGCCAGCGAGGCAGCCAGCGCCGAAGCCAGCCTCAAGGCGGATTCCAAGGCTCTGGCCGAAGCAGCCCGCACCGCCAGCATCGAGGCCGAAGCCCTGCGCAAGGCGACGCAGGCTCTGCGCGGCGAGCAGTTCCTCAAGACGGCGGCCTTCATCACCGGTCATCTCAACTCGATGGCCATCGACATTACCCGGCTGCTCAACCGCGATTTGTCGGAAGATCTGTGGCGCCGCTATTACAAGGGCGAACGCGGCCTGTTCACCCGCAAGCTGATCGACCAGCGGGATTTGGACAAGATTCGCGAGAAGTATCAGGAGAGCGGCGAGTTCCGCGATTACACCGACCGCTATATCGCCGAGTTCGAGCGAGTGCTGGCCGGCGCGAAAGGCGTGGAACATGAGGAACTGCTCACCTCTGCCTTCGTCACCGCGGATGTCGGCAAGGTCTATCTGCTGCTGCGGGAAGCCATCGGCAAATCGCGTCAGTAATCCGGCATGGCGAAGCCTGAACTGAAGGATTGGGTCGGCGGCTCGGAAGAGGCCGCCGACATTTTATCTCCCGAGAAAACCAATGCCCTGGCGGCGGCTTTGGACCAGCCGGCGGTAACCGGTGACAACGCCTTGCTGCCGCCACTGCGGCATTGGCTGTATTTCTGGACCGTGGCGCCGCGGCGCCAGCTTGGACGTGACGGCCACCCCGCATTGGGCGGCTTCCTGCCCGATGTCGGCAAGCTGTGGGGCAGTCAGACGCGCCGCATGTGGGCCGGGAGTCGGATCGGCTTTCATAGGCCGCTGATGCTGGGTATGCCGGTGCGGCGCATTTCCACGGTCGAGAGCGCGGTGGAGAAAAAGGGCCGCAGCGGGCGGCTGGTTTTCGTCACCGTGCGGCATGAGATTTTTGATGAGACCGGCGCCCGTGCCATCACTGATCGTCACGATATCGTCTATCGCGAGGAGAAGCTCGATGGCGCCGGTACGCTGCCACCGCCTGAACCGGCGCCGGCCGATCACCACTGGGAAGACAATTTTATCGCCGATCCGGTGCTGCTATTCCGCTACTCGGCGCTGACCTTCAATGGGCACCGCATCCATTACGACCGCGATTATGCGATGCGGACCGAAGGCTATGGGGGCCTGGTCGTGCATGGGCCCTTGCTGGCTACACTGCTGGTCGATTTCGCTGCCAGCTTGCGGCCGGGGCAGGCTCTGCTGGATTTCTCCTTCCGTGGTCGCCGGCCGGTGCTGGACGGTCAGCCCTTCCTCCTGCGCGCCAAGCCGCTTAGCGACGATACGCTGTCCTTGTGGATTGCCGATGCGGAGGGCGCGCTGGCCATGACCGCCGAGGCGCAGTTCCGCTGAGGCCGCCTGGATTGTTGCAATTGTAGCGATGGGCGAGGGGCTCCGGTTATGGCAAGACGGGAGCGCAGGAGGGTACCCGTCATGCCCAGAACTTACCGCTTCATTACCGCCGATGTGTTCACCAACCGCCGCTTCGGCGGTAATCCCTTGGCCGTCATCCTCGACGCCAAAGGCCTGTCCGATGCCGAAATGCAGCGGATTGCCCGGGAGTTCAACCTAAGCGAAACGACTTTCGTCCTGCCGCCGGCCAGTGCGCAGCACGCTTGCGCCATGCGCATCTTTACGCCGGGATTGGAATTGCCTTTTGCCGGACATCCGACGGTGGGAACTGCGATCGTGCTGGCGGAATGCGGTCTCTTGCCTGCCGGTACGGAGAGCATGGTGATTGAGGAGAAGGTCGGTCCCGTGCCGGTGGCGTTGTCCAGCCGCGATGGCATCCGGCAGGCTGTCTTCACTGTGCCGCGCCGGCCCGAAAGGGGGGGCGTGCCACCCGCCCGTGCCGATCTGGCACGGATTCTCAGCCTGCCTGTGGATGCGATTGCGTCCGAGGTCGAGCCGTTGACTTATAGCGCTGGCGTGCCCTTCACCTTCATTCCGCTGCGGGATGTGCAGGCTCTGTCGGCGATCCGGATCGATCTTGCTGCCTGGACCGATAGCCTTGCATCCGGCCCGGCGCCGCATGTTTTTGCCTTCACCATGACGGACTGGAAGAAGGGAGAGGAGATACAGGCGCGCATGTTCGCCCCCGCCATGGGTATCGCGGAGGATCCCGCGACCGGCGCGGCATCGGCGGCGCTGGCCGGACTACTTGTTGATCTGCAACAGCCTGCTGGTGGCAGCCGGCGCTGGCGGATACGGCAGGGAGAGGCGATGGGACGGCCTAGCCTGATCACCGTCGAGGCTGATCTCGCAGACAACCATCTGGCGGCGGTCCGCGTCGGCGGTGGCGCGGTGATTGTCAGTCATGGCGAGATCATGCTCGACTAGGGGCGTCCTAGGCTTCGATATCGAGGCTGCTGCCGGTGGCTTCGAGCGCGATCTCAAAAACGGCGACGGTTTTCTGACGCTCGGGATTCTGGGTGCGCTCGACCCGCTCCATCTTTTGCAGCAGCGCTTCGATCTTTTCTTTCAGCTTGCGGATTTCGTCCTGAACGTCGCTCCCCAGTTTGAGGGCGGCCATATTCGTCTCCGCATCGGCCTTGATCTGATCCTCGACGCTATCGGCCGCGCTTTCGGGCTCAGCGACGCCGCCTTCGCCACTGCCGTCTTCAGTTCCCGGATCAACGCTGGGATTCGCGCCGGCCAGCCCTTGGGTTTCCACTGTCACGTTGCCCGCCGCAGCGACCGTTCCTGCTTCGGCGGTGTTACCGGCGGCCAGACCACCTGATGATGTGCCAAGCTGACCGCTCAGGCCGGACAATTCCTTTGCGAGCGCCTTGAGCTCGGCGGCGAGGTTCGCGGCCGCCTTCTTGTTGCCGCTTGAAGCGATCATGCGCGCCATCTGCTTCAGCATCTCCAGGCGCTTCTTGATCTGCGCAACGCGCTCCTGAGCGCGGGCCTTGCGTTCCTCTTCCAGCTGGCGCGGGGTTTTCTTGAGTTGCCGCAGAGCTTCCACGGCCTTGCGCATATCCTCCAGCCGCTGTTCAGACTCATCGGCCATGCGCTGCTTGAAAGCGGCGGAGGCCGAAGGCTGAGCCGTTTTCGGGGCCGCTAGCATTGACGACACTGCGGCTGCGGCGGAAAGGGAGGCGACCATTCTGGTACTCCTGGGAAATTCTGTGGCGTCCGTTCTGGGCGATGCCGGATCCTACACCAAAACGAAGACCGAGTTGTTAATCGCGATTAACCATAGGGATTGCGTTTCTGATCCGGAGCGGAACCGATAGCCGAGGCGCCGGTTTCTGTCTGTCGAACGCAAGTTACTCCGGAGGAAACCATGGCGAATGCGAGTCTGCATGACTTGTTGGTGGCCGACCTGCAATATCTCTATTTTGCCGACAGGCAGCTCAAACGCACTTTTCCAATGCTGGCTCGGGCGGCGAACTCCAAATCGCTGAAACGGCTTTGCCAGGAAGGGGTGGATTACAGCGCCGAGCGGTTGCAGCGCCTGGAGACGGTCTTTGATGAGCTGGGCACCTCTGCTCGGGCTAAGACCTCGCATGGCATGCGCGGCCTGTTGGAGGAAGCCCAGGAGGTGGCGCAGAAGAAGTTGCCTCCCGAGGTCAAGGACGCCGCCTTGCTGGCCTCTATCCAGCGGATCGCCCATTACGGCATTGCGGCTTACGGAACCGCGACCGCCTATGCCGATGCGGTGGGCGAGAAGAAAGTGGCCAAGGTGCTCGCCAAGAGTCTCAAGGAGAAGAAGGAGGCCGATGTCGAGATGACCGAGATGGCCGAGAATGAGATCAATCCGCGCGCCATGGACGGCGAGGAGGAATAGGGCAGCCACCCTGGTCGGCTCCAGAATCTCGCAGAAGTAGGAGAATGGCGCGGGCAAATTTTCGCAGTCATGGTAAGCTGGGGCGTCCCGCGCCACCGATTCATCTCGCTCCGCCTCGCTTCGCCCCAGTTTGCAATGTTTCCGCGCTTCGCTCCGTCGGGAGACCATCCCGCGATTGTTCCGCATCGCCTGATTTGGGGCATCGCCATTGGGCAGCTCGTTTCCTGGGGCACGCTCTATTATTCGCTGGCAGTGCTGATCGGGCCGATGCAGGAGGAGCTCGGCTGGTCGAAAGTCGAGCTCAATGCTGGACTGACCATCGGCCTGCTCTCCGCCAGTATCGTGGCCATCCCCGTCGGCGCGCTGATCGATCGCTATGGCGGCTACTGGTTCATGGTGCTCGGCGCCTGTAGCGGTGCTTTACTGCTGCTGGCATGGGCGATGACCTCTTCACTGCCGGTCTTCTATGCCATCTGGGTTGGCATCGGCCTGGTGCATGCCTGCACGCTGAACGAGAGCGCCTACAATATCGTCGTTTCCAATCTAGCCGATCACCGCAGGGCGATTACCCTGATCACGCTGCTGAGCGGCCTGTCATCTTCGGTGGCGATCCCGTTTATCACGCTATGTACCGAAACGCTCGGCTGGCGATGGGCACTGGTCGTGCTGGCGCTGATCCATTTCCTGATCCCGGGAATGGTGAGCGCCTATGTGCTACGCGGCATTGTCAGCGCGAGACAGAAGGATGCCGCCGCTGCCGGCGCGACGCCGATGATCGAGCGAAAGCCACTGTTGCATGCTCTGCGCAATCCGGTCTTCTGGGCATTGGCCGCAGCTTTCAGCGTTCATACCTTCATCGGCAACGGCATTACCTTCCATTTCATCCCGCTGCTGCTGGAACGGGGACACCCGATGAGCCTTATCGTCGCTGTCATGGCAATGCATGGCCCCAGTCAGGTGGCGGCCCGTTTCGTCCTTTTGATGATCGGCGGTCGCGTCTCGAACGCCGGTTATGGCCTTTTCGCCTTCACCCTGATGACCATAGGCGTGGCCCTGCTAGGACTCAGCAGCTATTTCGGTACGCTTGAGTTGTTCGTCTATGCGATGATTTACGGCATCGGCACGGGGTTGCTAACGCTAGTGCGCACCAACAGCGTCATCGAATATCTCAGCGCTTATGGCTATGGCGTTGCTTCAGGTGCGCTGGTGATCGCCGTGGCGCTGCCGCGCACCACGGCAGCAGTGCTTTTCGCCCTGCTTTGGGAGGCGAGCGGCAGCTACGACGCAGTGCTATGGATGGCGCTGGCGGTCAGCCTGATGGGCCTCGGCGCTTTCTGGCTGGCCACGCGCTGGCATCACAACGCCACCCGCATCACCGGTATTTGACGCCTTACTGCGGCGCGACGATCTTGCGGCCGCGGCGCCGCGGCGCCGTCAGCTTGGCGACATCGAGGATGTCGTCAAGCTGCTCCTCGGTGAGCCAGCCTTTCTCGACCACCAGCTCACGCACGGTGCGGCCGGTTTTGAGCGATTCCTTGGCCACCGCCGCCGATTTCTCGTAGCCGATATACGGATTGAGGGCGGTGACGATGCCGACACTCGCTTCCACATGGCGTTTGGCATTCTCGGCATTGGCCTGAATACCGCTGACACATTTCTCGGCCAAGGTCCGTGAGGCGCGTGCGAGGAGCTGCATCGAACTGAGCACGTTGTAGACGATCAGCGGTTCCATCACGTTAAGCTGCAACTGACCGGCTTCGGCGGCCATGGTTACGGCCATGTCCTTGCCTATCACCTGGAAGCAGACCTGATTGACCACCTCCGGGATCACAGGATTGACCTTACCCGGCATGATCGAGGAACCGGGTTGCATCGGCGGCAGGGAGATTTCGCCCAGGCCACCGCGCGGTCCGGACGAGAGCAGCCGCAGGTCGTTGGCGATCTTCGACAGCTTCACGGCGATACGCTTCAGCATGCCGGAATAGAGCACGAAGGCGCCCATGTCCCAGCTGGCTTCGATCAGGTTGGCGGCACGAACCATCTCGATTCCGCTGATCCGGGTCAGTTCCTCGATGGCAAGGTTGGAATATTCCGGCTCGGTGTTGATCCCGGTGCCGACTGCCGTGCCACCCAGATTGACCTCCCGGAACAGCTTCACGATCTCGTCGCCGCGCGCGACATCTTCCTTAATGTTGATGGCAAAGGCCTCGAATTCCTGGCCCAGCGTCATCGGTACCGCATCTTGCAGCTGGGTACGGCCAAGCTTGATGATATCGGCGAATTCTACGCCGCGCTGGCGGAACTCATAAGCCAGCCCGTCCAGCGCTCTCATCAGCTCGGTATGGCTGAGCAAGACTGCAAGGCGCACGGCAGTGGGGTAGACGTCATTGGTCGATTGCGACAGATTGACGTCGTCATTGGGATGCAGGTGCTGATATTCGCCCTTGTGATAACCCATCAGCTCCAGGCCGCGATTGGCGATCACCTCGTTGGCATTCATGTTGGTCGAGGTGCCGGCACCGCCCTGGAAGACGTCGATGCTGAACCATTCATGCAGCTTGCCGTCGATCAATTCGTCGCAGGCCTTGGCGATGGCTTTGTATTTCTCCGGCTCGAGATAGCCGAGTTTCTTGTTGGCGGCGGCACAGGCTTTCTTCACCATGCCGAAGGCGCGGATCAGATTCGGATAATGATTGATGCCGACGCCCGAGATATGGAAGTTGTCGAGGGCCCGCTTGGTTTGGATGCCATAATAGGCATTGGCCGGGATCGCCATCTCACCGAGCGAGTCATGCTCCAGGCGGGTTGTCGTATCGCTGCTCATTTTATCCTCTGCTGCGCTCTGGTTGCTGGTCGAACGACACAACCATTTTGCCCCCATGTCGGGTTAAAGCGAAGCCTCAGGCTTGGGGCATTTCATTGAAATTGCAATGTTTTCTCATGAAATTATTGGATCGGGGCATATTATTTTCTCTGATCGGCGCAAGGCGCAGCTAGCATCTACTGCCCGTCGCTAGACCGTCCTCTGCGCTTTGTCTTTAGCGTTGGTCGCTGCGATGGCGGCGCGAATCTCCTGCCATTCGGCATCCGACAGATCGGTCAATGCGCCGAAGCCGCCAGCGCCGTTCAGCCATTGCCCGCCATCGATGGCGATTACTTCGCCGGTGATGTAGCCGACCTCGTCACTCATCAGAAAGGCAGCCAGATTGGCTAGCTCCGGCATATTGCCCACGCGGCGCATCGGAATGGCTGAGATCATACGCTTCTCCAGCGCCTCGGTCGGCGCCAGCCGTTTGGTCATGCCCTCGGTCGGGAAGGGGCCAGGGGCGATGGCATTGACGCGGATACCCTTTGGCCCCCATTCGACGGCCAGCGATTGGGTCATCGCCGCGATGCCGGCTTTCGACATGGCGGATGGCACGACGAAGGCAGAGCCGGTCCAGACCCAGGTGGTGACAATAGAGATGATGCTGCCGCCGCGCTGCTCGGCAATCCAGCGCTTGCCGACGGCCTGCGTCACATAGAAGCTGCCATGCAGCACGATATTGGCGATGGCGTCAAAGCCGCGCGGACTTAGATCTTCGGTGCGCGAGATGAAATTGCCGGCAGCATTGTTCACCAAGCCATCGAGCGGCCCATGCTGCTGCCATATAGTGCCGATCATGTCGTCCACCGCCTGGGCGACACGAATGTCGCAAGGATAGGTGTAGATCTTGCCGCCGGTGGCGTCCGCGAGTTCCTTGGCTGCCTCCTGCAGCACACCTTCGCGCCGGCCGCAGATATGGAGTTCGGCGCCTAGTTCCATGAACCGGCGGGCCATCGCCTTCCCCAGGCCGGTGCCGCCGCCGGTTATCAGGATTCGCTTGCCTTTGAACAGATCCGTGCGGAACATGCTTCCTCCCTTGCATTGCTTTGCCAGTTAGACTAGCCCGAAGCGGCAGGGTTACACCACGGGAGGAAACATGGATTTGGAATTGGCCGGGAAGGTCGCCATCGTCACCGGTGCCAGCAAGGGCATAGGCCGTGCCATTGCCGAAACTTTAGCCAGCGAAGGTATGAAGCTGGTATTGGCTGCACGTTCTCGGGACCTGCTGGAGCAGATAGCCTCCGGGCTGAAGACCGAATGTCTGGTCCATGCCGCCGACCTGCGCGAACCCGCCGCCGCGACGGCGCTGGTGACCGCTGCCGAAAAGCGGTTCGGCAAGCTGGACCTGCTGGTCAACAATGCCGGTGCCACCAAGCGGGGTGATTTTCTGACGTTGACGGACGAGGATTGGACCGATGGCTTCGCCTTGAAATTCTTCGGCGCGATGCGGCTATGCCGTGCCGCCTGGCCGCTGCTCAAAGCCAGTCAGGGGGCCATCGTCAATATCGTAGGCGTCGGCGGCCGCACCGGCAGTGCGGAATTCGGCATCGGCGGTTCGGTCAATGCCGCCTTGCTCAATCTGACCAAGGTGCTGGCTGATCGCGGCGTCAACGATGGCGTCCGGGTCAATGCAATCAATCCAGGCACCATAGCGACAGACCGGTTGCAGGTCCGTATCCGCAACTTCGCTCAGGAGCAGGGGATCGACGAAGCCGAGGCAGCCCGCCGCATGCCGCGCGCCATGGGGGTGGCGCGGTTCGGCGAACCCGCGGAAATTGCAGAAGCTGTAGCTTATCTTTCTTCTGCTAGAGCGTCCTATTTACAAGGCGCAATCCTCGACGTGGACGGGGGGCTTACCCGTACGTTGTAGCCCCTTACGACTTGGAAAAAGTTGATTTTTTCCCTCAGCGATGCCACTCCGGCAGCAGCTATGTGTGCGGAAGGGTGTCCATGAACTGGGGGATGAAGGGGTGGGGCCGCCGTCTATGGGCAGTACTGCTTGTTGCGGCGGTAGTAGCGTTCTTTGGAAAAGGCGTTTCGGAAGCCTCGGAAGCGCTGCCAGCACCACAAGGCGAAGTCATTCTGACGGTCTCAGGCCTGATCGGCCGGGGCAATGGCAAGGATGCTGCAGGGCGGCCGCAAGCAAGCTTCGATCGTGCCATGCTCGAAGCAATAGGGACGACTGAGATCGTCACCATGACGCCCTGGTTTCCGGACGTCATGCGGTTCGAGGGTGTATTGCTGCGTGACCTCCTCGACAAGGTTGCCGCCCAGGGGAGCAGCCTGCATGCCGTGGCCCATAACGATTACGCTGCCGATATTCCCGTCGAAGATGCGCGGCGTTTCGACGTCATTCTTGCCATGAAGGCGAATGGCCGCACGCTGACGCTGCGTGACAAGGGGCCGCTCTTCATTGTCTATCCCTTCAGTAGTGATAAAGCGTTGAGAAGCGATGTGATGTATTACCGCTCGGTATGGCAGCTTCGCAGCCTTGAGGTCCGCTGATGCCGCTTCAGCAGGCATTGGCATCTCCCCAGATGCGGCCAGAGGGATTGGCAGGTGCCGGCCGCCGCTTTGTCATCGTGCTTGTCGCCACTGTGCTCGGCTTGTCGACTGTGCTGGCGGCTTATTTTTACGTTCAGCAGCAGGAATACAGCCGTTTCTCTTTCCAGAATCTTGTTTGGGAAGGCGTGCAGCTGCGTAACGAGCATCAAGCATTTCGCGCTGCACTTGTCGAGGCACTGGGGGACTTGCCTGGTGCGAGCATGCAGGAAGTCGTGCAGCGTTACGATATCCTCTACGGGCGCCTGGATCTTCTAGAAACCGGCCATGCGAACCTGACCTATCAATCTGATCCCAGGATTCGTGAGCTGCTGCTCCATGTGAACACCGTCATTCGGGGCTGGGATAAACTGGTTGCCGCATATGCGGCCGGCGATCGAGAAGCAGGGTTGCGGATTGCAGAAGAAGCGCGCGCCATGGATCCCACGCTGAGTGCTTTCACGGCCGCAATCAACTTGATCGGTGCCAAGCGTGTCGATGACGCGCGAGAGCGCATGGCCAGGCTATACGCGGCGCTGATCGCGGCGGTGGTGGTCATATGCATGTTGGTATTCGGCTTCGCTTTTGCCCTGCTTCGGCAGTTGAAAATGACCGAGAAGGCTCACCTCGATTTGCGCAATATGACGGTCGATCTTGAGCAGGCCCGGCGTGAGGCAGAAGAGGCCAGCCGGGCGAAATCGACTTTCCTCGCCACCATGAGCCATGAACTGCGTACGCCGTTGAATGCAATTCTGGGCTTCGCCGATATCATGCGGCAAGGATTGTTCGGGCCAGTCGGAAGCCAGCGCTATCTCGATTACCTTGATGGTATCGTCAAAAGTGGCCAGCATCTGCTGTCCTTGATCAATGACGTGCTCGACATGTCCCGCATCGAAGCTGGACGGATTGAGCTGCGCGAGACCAACCTCGACATTGGCCTTGCTATCGATCAGGCACTGTCTCTTGTTGCGGTTACTGCTGAGGGCAAGGGGGTGACGCTTCAGCATTCAGTCCCGCCAGGCTTGCCGCAGCTGCGTGCGGACGAACGCCTGCTCCGGCAAATCCTGCTCAATCTTCTCAGCAATGCGATAAAGTTCACGCCGGAAGGCGGCCATGTGGAAGTCGCCGCTGCCACGTTGACCGATGGGGGCGTTGCCATTCGCGTGCGAGACACCGGCATTGGCATGAGTGATGCGCAGCTCCGACGGATTTTCGAGCCGTTTTCTCACGGAGACTCGCTACGCGCCCGCGAAACCGGCGGTAGTGGCCTGGGGCTGCCTATCACCCGTCGGCTGGTCGAGCTTCATGGGGGCCAGATTCATATCTCCAGCCGGAAAAGTCTCGGCACGACGGCAACCCTGGTCTTCCCGGTTGCGCGCGCGGTGACCGTTGGCGCGGTGCAATGACAATACGCCGATTCTTCCAGATCGGTTTGTTGTTATTGCTAATGGGCGCCTGTGCCCCTCGACTGCAACCATTGGGGCAGGACGATATTTCGCCCGCTCTGGATGTCGCAGCAGGCAAATGGCAGGCAAGTGACGGGCGCGTCCTGCCGTTGCGGCATTGGCTGCCGAAGGAGCCGGCCAAGGCCATCCTGCTGAGCCTTCATGGTTTCAACGATTATGGCAATTCATTTGCTTCGGCAGGCAAGTGGCTGGCGGGACGCGGGATTGCCACCTATGCGCCGGATCAAAGAGGATTTGGTGCATCGCCTTACCGTGGCCTCTGGCCAGGGGAAAACCGGCTGGCCTTGGATGTCCTAGAACTGACCCAGCTGCTGCGTCGGCACAATCCTCAAATCCCTTTCTATTGGCTGGGCGATAGCATGGGGGGAGCCGTTGTGCTGGCCGCCTTGCAACGCAGCGAGACGAAGCCGGATGGCATCATCCTGGTCGCACCGGCGGTGTGGGGGCGCGGCAGCATGCCCGTGCATTACCGCATCGCCCTTTGGCTCGCATCCTATACGGTCCCCTGGATGACCGTCACCGGGCGCGGATTGAATATCCAGGCCTCTGACAACATCGAAATGCTGCGGCAGCTCTCCCGCGACCCGCTGGTGATCAAGGAGACGCGGATCGACGCCATTCATGGCCTGGTCAATTTGATGGATACGGCCGCTGAAACCAGGCCATCGGGGCTGCCGGTCCTATTGCTCTACGGCGCCAAGGATGAGGTCATCCCGAAGGCGCCCGTCGAGACATTCGCTGCTTCGCTAAAGGCCTCGTCAGGCATCAATTTGCGCGTAGTCGTCTACAGAAACGGTTGGCATATGCTGCTTCGCGATCTGCAGGCCGAGACAGTTTGGCGCGATATTGCCGCATGGATCCAGGACAGTCGTGCGGAGCTGCCTTCAGGGGCTGAGCGCCAGACGCTTCCGTTATTCGCTCAGGATGGGGCGCGATGAAATTGGCGACATTAAAAGAAGCGCTTTGGTCCGGTCTTGGCATCGTGCCGAGTATGGCGCTGGTGCTGTGGGTCATCGATGCCGAGCACGGCCTGGCGCTGACCTCATTGGGCAGCACGGCGATTCTGCTTTTCTGCTATCCCACGCATGAAGGCGCCCGGCCGGTTGCGGTTCTGGTGTCACATCTCTTGGGAGCGGCGATCGGCATCCTGCTGTTCAAGCTCATTGGCAGCAATATTTGGACGATGGGAGCCGGTGTGGCGTTGATCGCGGTTGCCATGCGGCTTGGCAACATCATGCATCCGCCGGCGGCGGCGAACCCCCTTATCGTGCTGAACTTGCACAGCGATTGGGTATTCATCGCCTATCCGCTAGCGCCAGCCTTGCTGATTCTGTTGGCGGCCGTTTTCCTGTGGAGCCGTCTGCGCCCCGGACCAACTTGGCCACTTCGCTGGCTTTAAGATCTTTGCGGCGGTAATCGCTTCAATACTTTTTCCAGCGATAGATTCGCCAGATTCGGGTGCTGGAGAATCCGGACCCAGTCACCGCGAGGCGAAACCTTGCGGGGATCGGACTCAGCCGAGTAGAGCACAAGCGAGGGGCAACCAGCAGCGGCGAGGACATGCATGGGGCCAGTATCATTGCCGACAGCCACCGCTGCCTGCCGGCCGAGGGTCGCGAGGTCGGCAATCGATGTCTGTTCGTAAAGGCTGATCGCCTGGGGGCAGGCGGCGAGGATCTCATCGATCTGCAAGCGTTCAGCTTGCCGGCCAATCAGAACGGGCTGTAATCCTTGATACTGAAGATGGTTCGCCAGAGCTGCAAAATGGGCTGCGGGCCACCGCTTTTGCGGCCGGTGCGGCGAACCGCCGGGAACCAGCAAAGCGAAAGGCTGTCGCAAGCCGTAGCGGGTTATATCCGATTGCAGAAAAGACAGATCAGGCAATCCGGGATCAGGAATGCCGACTAGCGCCAACTGCTGACGCCGCAACTCGCTGATATGAATCGGTACAGTTGAATCAGGGATGAAATGGCTGCAGCCAGGCGCATTGCCGACCCATTCCGGTCTCGGCCTCCCCAGGAGGCGGTAGTACCATCGCGTACGCTGTGAACCCTGTAGATCATAAATGCGTGAAAAGCGGCCCCCGCGGAT
Organism: uncultured Ferrovibrio sp.; assembly: GCF_937960835.1. GTDB lineage: Bacteria > Pseudomonadota > Alphaproteobacteria > Ferrovibrionales > Ferrovibrionaceae > Ferrovibrio. Next base: position 40,575 of record NZ_CALGPC010000015.1, on the reverse strand, counting down.
GCGGCGGATCAGGTTCAGCGTGTGCCGGAGCTGCCATAATTTAGGCCGACTGTCGCACCAAATCTCATCGAAATAGCTGCTTTTCGCAATTAAATCGACATAAGGGGCTGTCGTCAGCAACACCAAATGCTCATCGGGATGATGCCGCCGGATCGCCCTGAATAGCGGCAGGGCAAGGATCATATCCCCCAGCGCAGAATGTTTGATCACCAGGATAGACATGCGCGTCGCTCGTTCACGATTGCGCTTTCTGGCCTTCGACGGCGCAGGCACATTTGGCGGTACAGACGGCGAGCGCCAGCGAGCACCACATCAGCATGGCGGGCCAATTGCTGAAGAAACTTTGGCTTATGGCCAATGGAAACAGGGTGACGATCAGGCATCCGACTAGAACCAATCCTGTCATTTTGATGTGCGGTGACAGAAATAGCGGGCGCATAACCTGGCGGACGATCAGGAACACAAAGGCGAGAAAGCAGAGGAAGCCTATGGTCCCCGATTCGGACAGCCACTCGACGTAAATGTTGTGGGGATGCGGATGGCATCCATAGACCAGATCATTGCTGAATATTCGTTCGCAGGCGGTAACATAATTTCGCAGGCCTGCGCCTTCGATGGGATATACCGTCCAGATACGGTATCCCAGCGCAATCAGCTCCCCATAAACAGATGACCAAAAATCCAAAATGGTGGAGAGGGTGCTTTCTGCCCGCGCTCGGATGCGCGTACTAATCTCCAATATAAGCGCAACGCAGATGCTCACCATTACGAGAGCGCTGAGGCTAATCCAGCGATATCGCGAACCCGTTACGATGGCCAAGGCGATAATGGTGAGGACTGCCAGAACGGTCAGAATCGAGGCGCTGCGTTCACCAGTCAGCAGTATGAACATCAGCGTCAGCAGGCTGTATGCGAAGATCGCCAATCTGAGTTTCCAGTCGCCGAGCCAAGATTGCGACGTTCCTGCAATGAGAAGCCACGCGGTAACGAGAGGAAAGCCGATCCGTGCGGCGAACATTCCAATGTTGGGGCGATCCAGTGGACCTGTCAGTCGGACGCCGCCATCGATCGCTCGCCCACTCAAGCCAATACCGCTTACGAGTTGGACGAAGCCGTCGATCATAGCCAGGCCCAGCGTTGCCCCCCAGAGTACGGCAATGACCTTGAGATCGGCACGAGACTGCACCAACCAGAGAGTGGTGGCGGCAAAGAACACAATGAATCTAAACCAAGGCAGGCTGCGACCGTAGGACAGCGCCGGATCCAGGGCTAATGGAGAAATCAGCAGGTTGAGGATCAACCATGTAATCAGCAGTGTGGCGAATAGCGGATCGCGAAAACGGTACCAGTCTTTCTGAATGATCGTGTCGGCCAGGAAAGACAGGCCGATGACAGCCATGCAGACTTCAGCCGTGCCTCGCGAGATAAGCAGCGCTGCCGGCATGAGGGCGAAAAGGAAGAGGTTAAATGTCCTCAGGCGATGGAGCGCAACTGTACTTTTACTCATTTCTTAGGCCTTGTTGTTGACCGGCTGCGGGACACGCCGCACATTGGTCATCTGGCCAAATGCGTCATGCAGCCGATCTAGAATGCGCCGTGTACTAAGGGGAAGCCCTAATTTCGTGCAGCCATAAAGTGCCAGCAGCGTCCAGCGGTTGAAGGGCAGGCCAGCACGATTCACGGCCTTCCAGGCGCTCGATATGCATTTACGGGAAAGCGCCCTTTGAATATCGGCATTCAGGGCGGGATTGTCGCGCAGCATGTTGTAGTGCGCGAGAAAGCGGTCGTGCAGAAGCTGAGCCTGGTTCGAGGATATATGCGACCCTATGCGCGGCGCGTAGGTCATTTTTGCCCGCAAATCGATCATCCGGTTCGCATAACTGGCGATGCGGAGGGCAAAAGATTCGTCCTGAACGAAGACTGCTTCGTCGCAGCCGCCACTCTTTCTGAAAATGTCGGCTTGCACCAACCAGGTCATGCGAACGAAGCCGCGTCCATTGGCGACCAGCGATAGCGGTGAATCGCTGACTAGGTATTCTGGTTGCTGGGGCATAGGGGCGGGGTGAATATCGGTCGCCGGCAAATCCGAATGCGCCACCTTGCCATGGATGATCTGAGCGTTTTCTGCCTTCAGGAGCCGAAGCATCGTCGCCACCGCATTCGGCACGATGAGCTCATCAGCATCGATGAGGCATAAATATCGACCACGCGCAGCGCGGACGCCCTGATTCAGGCGGACGCTGGGGCCTGCGTTGGTTTCATTCTCAATGATTTGAAAATTGTCGAACTGATTGCTTAGACGTTTGAGAATCGCGACGGAATCATCCGGTGATGCGTCGTCGACGAAGATATACTCCACCGGCTCGAATATCTGCTGGTCCCGCAGAGCGCGCAAAACTTCGGGAAGGACATTGGCCTTCTTGAAAACCGGAATGACGAATGAGACTTCAGGGGCGGTGTTCATCAGTTTTCATTCCAGGCACAGCAGCAAACACTACGCCGATGCTGGGAAATGCGTTGCCGGCCGCACCCGCCGCAGGACGTCACAGGTGTACGCGACGGCTTTTCCCCTATCATAAGTGCTTGAGGAATAGTAGCGGCAGGCCCCTGACGGGGTCCTGTCAGGCTTCCATCACCAGCCAGACCGATTCCGTCGGCGGCCGGCGTACGGTGGCCAGCCCATCATAGGTGATGGGCGCGTTGTGGAATTCCCGGAGCTTGGCTTCCCGTTCCGCTTTGGCTTTTTCGGGGCCGCCGATCATGCCGCGAATCTCCAGTAGCACCTGCAGCATAGTCTCGGCGCCGGGCAGGTTGCCTTCGGTGATGATCTCCACGCGCGACCGTGGAACGGGTTCGATACCGTAGGATATCTGCACCCGCTCAACCGTGAGTTTCGGAATTATGGCAGTCACATCAGCCATTTAATTAGGTTAGCAGATCGTAAACGACGGGTGAAGACGACAATCCAGCCAACGCCCCTGCTGCGGAGGATCATTAGTATCTGATTGTTTTGTCATGGATTTTTATGGGAGTGGCTTCCCGCCATGTCTTTGGAACGCCGCCCATACCAGCCATAACGGTCTCCCCCGGATCTGGGGCAACCCGGGGGAGTGGGCTTTGGGGCGCTGCAGCCGCTCTACGGTCCGGTCGGAATCGGGCTGGCCGGCAGTCTCATCTGTCGCTGAGGCGATGCCATAGGCTGCTGATCGGGGTGCGATTAGCCACTGACCGGACGCGGTCGGCAACGGCTTTCCCGGTCATGGTGCCATGATAGTGGCAGTCGCAGACCAGGTGATGGAGTTCTTCATCTGACAGGTTGAAGAAACTGATCGCATCGCCCACAGTGTCGCCGTTCAGTCCTTGCGCCCGCAGAACCGGATCGTCATGCGCGATGCTCAGTGGGGTATCGTCGGCCCGGGCCAGCATGCGCTCCTCTTTGCTGAGAAACTCGATCCGCATCAGGGGGCGAAGACGGCGATCCTGACTTTGTTCGAGAAGAGTTGCCCAGCGCTCCAGGCGTTCAGCCCGGGACATAAGCCGGCTTCCAGCACGAAAAACCTGGGCAACCTGCTCAACGTCATTCAGCGGTCTGTATTCCATGGTATCCTCCAGTGCTATCCGAACGCGATGAGCCGCAATTCGGCTGTTTGCCAAAGGGGTACAGCAAGTACTCCCCGCCATGCCCGGCAGCTGCCGTACGCGGCGGAAAAAGTGCACTGATTTTTTGTTTAGTTTTTTCGAGCGGCCGGAAATTCGTCGGCGGGCTCGATATCCATATTAGTCCGTTTGGATGGAAAGAGAAGATTAAAGTGTATGCGAGTGCCACTCATCCAGTGTCGTGCATCTTTACGGCACTCGAATAAAAAAGCCGGATATGAAAGTGGCGATTTCTGAACGCTTCTTAGGCAGCTGAACCACGACATTCAGCGGCGTTGGTAGAAGCGGCGGTTCACCAATGCGGCGGCGATATTGACCTTCTGGGTGTCCATAGCGCCTCCGGCAATGCCCCAGATCCCGGCATCGCGAAGTCGCTGCTCAATCGGATCTTCCGTGTTGTAGCCGTATCCAGCCAGCAATTGGAGCGCAGCGCTGCAAACTTTGCGCGTGTTCTCATTGGCAAAGAATTTTGCGATGGAGCCGTCGCGCACCGAAGGAAGGACCAAAGCAGCTCTGGTAACGGCACGAGATCAGAAGCCTGGATGCATCGATGCACATTGCCATCTCGGCGAGCTTAAGATGGGAGCATTATCGCTTCTGGCCATTCATACCTTGGGAAGAATGCGTTGCTTGAGCTTTTCGCTGGGCGAAAATGCTCGATTGCCAGAACTGGCCAAAGCAGGATTCAAAAAATAGGAAATGCGACAGCCGACGAGACCTTTGCGACGGCTTCCAGAACAAGGACCGCTTCAAGATGCCCCAGTCCGGCACCGCCATGGGCTGGATTGAGATTGATGCCAAGGAAGCCCATTTCCGCGGCCGCTTGACCCTATTTGCGAGGGGAGCGGGGTATTGGTTTCCTCCAGCTCGTACGCGACGGCACTCAGTTCCTTTTGTGCAAATTGCTGGCCAGCTCCTGCAATTGGCGCTGCTCCGGCATCAGGTCGAAATCCGTGTTGGAGCGCCTCCCGGTCGTATCTGGTCCTATGCCCTTAGATAGAGATGTGACCGGTGGTTTTTGTGTTGGTCGCCGGCAGAATTGAGCCGTCAAATTCTGAACGGCGCAATTATAAAAGTACAATTATAAAACCAGTTGTCCGCCAGACTTTTCCGCACCACAATAAACACCAGAAGTTTTTTGGGAGGAGATGTCGGTATGACCGCAAGCCTTGGACAGGCTGCGAACTTTGTTTCGTCTGTCGATCAATTGGCAGCGCAGATCCCTGACGGTGCCCAGATTGCGGTACCGCCGGATTATTCCGGCGTCGCCATGGAGCTGACGCGGGCGATGATCCGACGTGGCGTTCGCAACCTGCACCTGGTGGGGGTGCCGGTTTCGGGCCTGCAGGCAGAGTTATTGATCGGTGCCGGTTGTGTAGCGGTGGTCGAAACATCGGCAATCACCCTTGGGGAATATGGCACCGCTCATCGTTTCGTCTCGGGGCTGCGCCGCGGTGCCTTCCAGATGAAGGATGCAACCTGTCCAGCGGTACACGCAGCAATCCAGGCTGGTGGGAAAGGCATTCCTTTTATGCCATTGCGCGGGATTCTGGGCGCCGATCTTTTGAAGAACCGGCCCGATTGGAAGGTCATCGATAATCCTTTTTCGGCCGGGAAAGACCCGATTGTGCTCCTGCCCGCCATTCGGCCGGACATAGCCATCTTCCATTCGCCCTATGCCGACCGGAACGGCAATGTATTCATCGGGCGGCGCCGTGAGTTGGTGGCGATGGCGCATGCCTCGGCCATGTCGTTGGTTACGGTGGAGGAGATTCGCGACATAGATCTACTGGCTTCCGAGGAAAGCGCAGCGGGTACGTTGACGGCCGCCTATATCGGCGGAATCGCGGTTGCACCACGCGGGGCTTGGCCGCTGCGGCTGTGGGATATCTACGGTTATGACGAACCCCATATTCGCCAGTACAGCGACATGGCGCGTACAGAGGAAGGTTTCGCCCGGTATCTCGATCTATTCGTTCATGAACAGCGGGCTGCGGAGTAGTGGAATGCAGGACAGCGTACCGTTCAGCCGCCAGGAATTGCTGATCTCTGTTATCGCCCGGCTGCTAACCGGCTGCAGAATTGTGGCCACCGGTGCCTCATCTCCCATTCCTGGTGCAGGCGCTCTTCTGGCGCGAGCGCAATCGGGCGGCAGATTGCGCGTCAATGTTCTGGGCAGCGTGCGAAATGATTTCCTCTGCGATGGCGGAGTGGAATTGTTTGACCTTGCAGCGCAAGGTCGCCTGGACGCATTTTTCCTTGGCGGAGGCCAGATCGATGGCGCGGCAAACATAAATCTGGTCGGCGCTGGCGGAACCTATCCGCAGACCGACGTGCGCTGGCCAGGATCTTTCGGATCGGCTTACCTCTATTATTTGGTGCCGCGGGTCATTCTGTTCCGCGAGGAGCATACGCGGCGCGTAATGGTGCCGAAGGTCGATTTCATCTCGGCGGCGGGGCCCAGGAATGATGGTACCTACCGGCCGGGCGGCCCCATCGGTCTGCTCACCAATCTCTGCTGGTTCTCGTTCGATCGCTCGCGGCTCCGGTTCCGGCTGGAAAGTGTGCATCCCGGCCATACGGTCGAAGAGGTGCGTGATCATACCGGCTTCGATTTTGACTGTCCCGAGACCGTGCCGATGACGTTGCCTCCAGATACCGACACGCTGGCGCTTCTGCGCACGAGAATCGCCAGAGAACTTGCAGAGACCTATCCGCGCTTCGTCGCCCAGGTATTCCCCGAAGCCCAGGTCCCTGAGACACTGAGCGCCGCAGACTGATGGCCGATCATGGCGTGGCAGCTCGATCCAGGCATCGAAATCCGGCACGAGGCGCATTTCGGCGACCGGGTTGTCCGATGCTTCGCCCAGCGCCCGCGGACGGTCTATGAAATTTTTGCACGAACGCTCAAAGCAGCGGCAGAGCGGGAAGCGCTGGTCGCAGGAGCCAGTCGGCTGCGTTACGCCGATCTCGACACGGAGGCGGCAAGGATCGCTGCCGGGCTTGCGGCCCTAGGAGTCAAGGCAGGCATGCGGGTTGGCATGCTGCTTGGGAACCGGGTCGAGTTCATCACCGTGTTGCTGGCGATCTTCCGCTTAGGGGCAATAGCCGTTCCGATGGGAACCCGTCTTCAGGGGCCCGAGATCGCTTACATTTTGGATCATTGTGGCGCCTCCGTACTGGTGCATGAGGCGGAACTGTGCAATCGTCTGCCCCAAAAAACTGATCTGCCCCAGTTGCGCTACCGCTTCTCGGTCGGGGGCGATAGTCCCGGCTCAAGGCCTTTTGCGGAACTGCGCCAGACCGCAGAGCCACCGCCTGTCGCTTTGCCCGATGAGGAGGAAACGGCGGTTATTCTCTATACCTCGGGGACCACGGGGCGCCCGAAGGGTGCGATGCTGTCGCATCTCAACATCGTGCATTCAGCGCTGCATTTTCAGTATTGCATGGCACTCGGGCCGCAGGACCGCTCATTGCTAGCGGTGCCGGCAAGCCACGTTACCGGTCTGGTCGCCATCATTATCGCCGCCTGGCAGGGCGGTGGCTGCGTCGTCATGATGCCGGAGTTCAAAGTCCGGGATTTTCTCGTCCTCGCGGCCCAGGAGCGGCTGACCCATACGATCATGGTCCCGGCGATGTATAACCTCTGCCTGCTGCAGCCGGACTTTTCGTCATTCGATCTCTCGGCTTGGCGCGTGGGCGGATATGGCGGCGCCCCGATGCCGGAAGCAACCATCGCGCGGCTGGCCGAGGTATTGCCGGGCTTGAAGCTGATGAATGCCTATGGCGCGACCGAAACAACTTCTCCGACGACCATCATGCCGGCCGAGTTCACCGCCAGTCATTCTGACAGCGTTGGCATCGAGGCGCCTTGCGCCGAAGTGATCGTTGTCGATGCGGAAGGGCGGGAGGTGCCGCGCGGCGAAAGCGGCGAGTTATGGATCCGCGGTCCGATGGTGGTGCGTGGATATTGGAACAACCCCGAGGCGACCGCGCAATCCTTCACCGCCGGATTCTGGCATTCGGGCGATATCGGTTCGATCGACAAGGATGGCTTCGTTCGCGTCTTCGATCGGGTCAAGGATATGATCAACCGTGGCGGCTATAAGGTCTTCTCCGTCGAGGTGGAGAATGTCTTAAGCCATCATGAGGGCGTACTGGAAAGCGCCATCATCGGCAAACCTTGTCCCGTCCTGGGCGAACGGGTGCATGCTTTCGTCGCCCGCCGCGATCCGTCGCTGGACGCGGAGACGCTGAAAGCTTTCTGCGCGTCTCGCTTGGCCGATTACAAGATTCCGGAAACTTTCACCTTTCTGGACGAGCCATTGCCCCGCAACGCCAATGGCAAGCTGTTGAAACGGGTCTTGCGCGATCGTCTGACTGCCGTCTGACGCACCTGCAAGGCGTATTCTGATCTGAATCAAACTGGCGCCGGTAACGGAGTGATATCCGTGCGGCAGTTGGACGGGAGGGAAGAATACATGCGTCTTGATGAAACTGCCGCCGGAGTGTTTCCCATTGCGCCAACGCCGTTTCATCCCGATGGGCGGGTGGACGAGGCGTCCATAGGCAAGCTGATCGATACCTATCTGGGTGCGGGTGCCACGGGTGCTACGGTCTTGGGGATCATGGGCGAGGCGCCGAAGCTGGAGCCCGACGAATCTCTTGCCGTCGCGGCACAGTTCATCAAGGGAATGGGGCGGTTGCCGGTGGTGGTCGGCGTCTCCGCACCAGGTTTTGCCGCCATGCGTTCTCTCGCGCACTCGGTTATGGATCGCGGCGCGGCGGGCGTGATGATCGCGCCGGCGCCGTCGCTGCGCACCGATGAGCAGATCATCGGATATTTCCGTCAGGCCGTGGAGGCAATTGGCCCCGATATTCCGTTCGTCTTGCAGGATTATCCCTTGGCCCTGACGGTTCAGATCACACCGAAGGTGATCCGCCAGATCGTTCAGGACAATGCATCCTGCGTCATGCTCAAGCATGAGGATTGGCCGGGCTTGGAGAAGATCTCCACTTTGCGCGGCTATCAGGCGGAGGGCTCGATGCGGCCGATCTCGATCCTGACCGGCAATGGCGGTCTGTTCCTCGATTTTGAGATGGAGCGCGGCGCCGATGGCGCGATGACGGGCTATGCCTTTCCCGAGATGCTGGTCGATTTGGTGCGGATGCAGAAGACCGGCCAGCGGGATCAGGCGCATGATCTGTTCGATGCCCATCTGCCGCTGTTGCGCTACGAGCACCAGCAGGGCGTCGGCCTGGCGGTGCGCAAATACATTCTGATGCGGCGCGGTATCCTCGCGTCCGATGCGCAGCGCAAGCCCGGCGCAACGCTCTCGGCCAAGGCGCGGCAGGAAGTTGATTATCTGCTGGCCCGTTTGGCCAAGCACGATCCGCGCGCCAAGGTCTGATCGACTTGGCGCTTGGCAGCTACATTGCAGCAGTCTGGAAAATGGTGGGCGGTACAGGATTTGAACCTGTGGCCCCACCCATGTGAAGGGTGTGCTCTACCGCTGAGCTAACCGCCCGCCTATCGGATCGTCCGAACACCGGAACCGATACAGAGCCGCAGCGTATAAAGAGGCCGCCGCGGGGTGTCAAGCGGCCGGGAAACCCGGCCGCGACCAAAGACTTAATACAGGCCGCCGGTTCCGGAAATCGGGGTGGAGCCAACGCTGCCCCCGACGCCGCTGATGCTGTCGATTTCAGGTTCGGCCATGGAGCCGTCCAGCACGCTGCTGCGTTCTCCAGGTTGCGGCTCGGTGCCCGGCCGGAAAGCCTCCAGGATGACGTTGCGGTCGCCCGGACGCGCCAGTTCACCCGTCTCGGCCTGCACGCGCACCAGCCGCACGCCGGGCGGCACGCGGAACTGGATGACCGGCTTGCCCTTCAGAGCCTCGGCCATGAAAGCCTTGAAAACTGGCACGGCGACCGAGGAGCCGGTTTCGCGCTTGCCCATGTCTTTTGGCACGTCGTAGCCGATGAAGACGCCAACCACGAGGTCCGGGCTGAAGCCGATGAACCAGGTGTCCATGCTGTCGTTGGTGGTGCCGGTCTTGCCGGCCAGCGGCCGCCCAAGCTCGCGGATCCGGATGCCGGTGCCGCGCTGAACCACGCCTTCAAGGATCGAGACCATCTGATAGGCGGTGACAGGATCGATGATCTCCGGCCGCGTGTCCGGCAGGCTCGGTTCGGGCTGGCCCATCCAGGCGGGTGCCACGCAACCGGGGCAGGGGCGGTTGTCGTGCCGGAAGATGGTATGGCCTTTGCGATCCTGCACCCGGTCGATCAGGCTCGGGATGATCTTGCGTCCGCCATTGACGAATTCCGCATAGGCCGTGGTAAGGCGCAGCAGCGTCGTTTCGCCGGCGCCGAGCGACATGGAGAGCACCGGCGGCATATTGTCGACGACGCCGAAGCGTTTCGCGTAATCGACGACCTTCTCCATACCGATGGCTTGCGCCAGCCGAATGGTCATCAGGTTGCGGGATTTCTCGACACCGACACGCAAGGTCGACGGCCCGTAGAACTGAGCGGTGTAGTTGGCGGGTTTCCACAGCGGCAATCCTGGCCCCTGGTCCAGGACGAAGGGCGCGTCGAGCACGAGGCTTGATGGCGTGAAGCCGCTATCCAGCGCCGCAGCATAGACGAAGGGCTTGAAGGCCGAACCGGGCTGGCGGTTGGCTTGCGTCGCGCGATTGAACTGCGATAGCCGGAAATCGAAACCGCCGACAAGGGCCAGCACGCGCCCGGTATGGGGGTCCAGCGCCACGAGGCCGCCCCCGACTTCCGGAATCTGCCGGAGCGCGTAGCCGTCCTGCGGCTTGTCGCCCATCGGCGCGACGGCAATCACATCACCGATATTGAGGACATCTGCCGGGACGCGCGGCACCGGGCCGAAATGATCGGGGCCGAATTTCTTGCGTGCCCAGCGCAGGCCGGAGTGCGGGATATGACTCTGCGTGCCATCGGCAAAGCCGATCTGGGCTGCTTCATTGGTAAGGCCCAGCACCACCGCGATGCGCCAGGGCGGCAACACGCCCGCGAAGGGTGGCAGCGCTTTCAGCTTCTCGCGCCAGTCGGGCGCGAGGGTTTTGCCCTCAGCGAAATTGGCAAACGGACCGCGCCATCCGCCAGCGCGGCGGTCATAGGCTTCCAGGCCTTCGCGCAGTACACGCTCGCCGATGCTTTGCAGCTTCGGGTCCATGGTGGTGCGGACGCTGAGGCCACCTTCATACAATCCTTTTTCGCCGAAGCGCTGGGCCAGTTCTCGGCGCACTTCCTCAGCAAACCAGTCGGCGCGCGCGACTTCCGATTCAGGCCGCGTGGTGGCGATGAGCGGCGTGGCGATGGCTTCCTGCGCCTGCTGCTGCGTGATGGCGCCGTCTTCCAGCATGCGCTCGATCACCCAGTCGCGGCGGCCCTTGGCGCGTTCGGCATGCCGGACGGGATGGTAATTGCTCGGTGCTTTCGGCAGGGCAGCCAGATAGGCCGCTTCGGCCAGGGTGAGGTCATAGAGTGACTTGTCAAAATAGGTCAGCGCTGCTGCGGCGACGCCATAGGCGCCTGCGCCGAGGTAAATCTCGTTGAGATACAGTTCGAGAATCTTGTCCTTGGAGAAGGCTTTTTCGATGCGGAAGGACAGGATCGCTTCCTTCGCCTTGCGAGTGATCGAAACTTCGTTGGTGAGCAGGAAGTTCTTGGCGACCTGCTGGGTGATGGTCGAAGCGCCCACCGGGCGACGGTTCTGCGCCAGGTTCATCGCATTCTGAATGATGGCGCGCGCAAGGCCTACCGGATCAATGCCGGAATGCTCGTAGAAATTCTTGTCCTCGGCCGAGAGGAAGGCCTGCTTGACCAGCGGCGGGATCGCCTCGATCGGCACGAACAGGCGGCGCTCACGGGCGAATTCGGCAATCAGCCGGCCATCGCCGGCATGGATACGGGTCGTGACAGGCGGCTGATAATCGGCCAGCTGCTGATAGTCGGGCAGGTCACGGCCGAAATACCAAAGACCGGCCAGAACGGCTCCCGCCGCTCCGACGCCGGCAAGGACAATCAGGAACAGCAGCAAAAAAAGGTGACGCAGCAATCGCATGATGAGAGGGGCTTCCCCACGTGGCAGAATCTGGTCGCGGCGGCGCTACTGGTACGCCGATGCCGGCCTCATGTATAGCGCTGTTTTTGCAGGAACATTGTGGCGGTCCTGGGGCGGAAAACCGCCGCTATTGCTGTCAGGGCGGGCTTATTGCGAGCCAGTTGCAGCCAGATGCTTCCAAGTTGAGGCCAGTTCAAGCAGTTAGTCCTTTGGCGCCCAGTGGAGTCTGTTGAGTCCTGTTAAATCCCGTTCACTCCCGTTTAGCACGCGTAGCCGCGGTTCAACCGGCCCAGGAAGCTGCCTGACGCTTCATACAAATGGCGCTGGGTAGGATTATAGTCAACATGGAGCCCTCGCAGAAAATTGAACCAGCCCGTGTCGGATGACAGGCGGGCCATTCGTCCTCCGGGGCGGGACGGCTTTGGCCGCGGGACCGCCAGGCAGTCAAATCGGGAGGACGATCCATATGCGCTTCATGATGCTGATGATCCCCAAAGGTTACGAGATGGCGCCGCCCGGCACGCTTCCGGACGACATGGGACGCATGGCGGCAATGATGAAATTCAATGCGGACATGCAGAAAGCCGGAATCCTGCTGGCTGTGGAAGGGTTGCATCCGCCCTCGATGGGCGTCCGGGTCTCGTTCAAAGAGGGGAAGCCGATTGTGACGGACGGCTCCTTTGCTGAGACGAAGGAAATTTTGGGCGGTTACTGGATGATCCAGGTTGCTTCGCGGCAGGAGGCGATCGAATGGGCCCGTCGCTGTCCCGCGCTGACAACGAGGTGATCAAAATCCGCCGGGTTCAGGAAATGGAGGATTTCCCAATGGAGGTTCAGCGACGGAGCGCAACCCTTCGCAAGATGCAGGTCTGGACGCCGCAAGAGAAAGGCCAGATGTCGTAGCCTCTACAGACATCGGAACGTCTCGCACCCATATCATCGCAGCGGGTTCGTCGTCTTAAGTATCGATCACATCCAGCGGCACGGGCCGGGTGAAATTGTCGCGATAGCGTTTCGGCAGCACGCGCCGCCGCTGCGGTTCGCGAATCCGGAAGCGCCAGCCCTGCCGCCGTGCGAATGCGACCGCCTGCTCTTTGGACGGAAAAGATAGCTGAACCTGGCGTCGGGGATCCTGCGATCCCGTCCATCCCGTCAGGACATCGATGGGCAACGGATCTTCGGACATGAATTCGAGTATCCAGCGACTGGCATTGGCGCGGCCGCCCTGCAAAGGATTGGGGGCCGGCTGGTAGATATCGACCTTCGGTCCGCGATGCCGAGGCCTATGGGGCAGGTTGTCATTCACTACTCGCTGGAATTCCGGCGGCGCATTCTGCGACCAATCATCGGCGAAGTACGAAACAGTTTCCGCAAGCTCACGTTGACGCGGCATTCCGGCAGTCATGTCATCTCCCTGAGTGTTGAACCTCGCAATCGTTTACATGCAAAAGAGAGGGCGGTGTCGCCGGAGCGGCACCGCAAGTTCATTGACGGTCTTTTGTTTTTTTGGGGGGTAGGCTAGGCAGCCTGCTTGCGGTCTTCGATCTGCCGCAACGCCGGCGCTGTCGGCGTCGCGTTGATCGCGATCCGCCGCGGCTTCATCTCCTCAGGCAGCTCCCGCACCAGATCGATGGTCAGCAGTCCGTTATCGAGCCGCGCGCCCGTCACCTTGACGTAGTCGGCCAACTCGAACCGCCGCTCGAATTCACCGGATCCGATGCCGCGATACAGATATTCCCCGCTGTTATCTTCCGGTCTGCGGCCGCTGACGGTCAGCAGATTCTGCTGATGCGTGACTTTCAGATCTTCCTGCGAACAGCCCGCCACTGCCATGGTGATCCGGTATTTGTCATCGCCGCTCTTGACGATGTCATAGGGAGGCCAGCTCTCCATCGTCTGGCTTTCGGTAGCGTATTCGAGCAGGTTGAAAATCCGGTCGAAACCGATGCTGGATCGGAAAAGAGGAGAGAAGTCATACATCTTTCTCATAGCCATATCCTCCAATGAGCAACATGGATACGAGGGGCGCCAAAGAGCTGACGCCCCTTGACCGCCGGTCCCCAAACGGGCGGCCGGCGAGATCGATCTGGGAAGGCGTTTTCCGGTTTCAAGAGGGGAGAAACAGTGTGTGATCAACCCGCTGCTGCAGCCTTCAGCGGCGCGATGTCGAGCTTGACCATTTTTAGCATGGCCTCGGTGACCCGTTTCACCTTCGCCGGATCGGGATCGTTCATGAGCTCCTGAAGGCATGTCGGAGCGATCTGCCAGGACAGACCCCAGCGGTCCTTGAGCCAGCCGCATTGCTCCACGCTGCCGCCTTCCTTCAGCGCATCCCAAAGGCGGTCGATCTCCGCCTGCGTGTCGCATTCCACCAGGATGGAAAAGCTGTGATTGAATGGATCGAGCGGCCCGGCCTCGATCGCCATGTAGTTCTGTCCGCCCAAGGTGAAGGCGGCGATCTTCACGCTGCCGGCCGGACTCGAGGGATTGTCAGCCATGACAGCCGAGGTCCATTCGATCCGGGAGCCCGGAACCAGACACGTGTAGAAGCGGATCGCTGCTTCCATGTCTTTTTCGAACCAAAGATGCTGTGTGATCCTCATGATGCGCTCCCTTGTCCAGGCGAAAGTCCGGGGCGACCGGATTTCCGTTTTCCTCCACAGGACGTGCGGAGCAGGATCGGACCGACAGGCCGATTAGATTTTTGGCCGGGAGCGAGAGGAGCTAACGCGCGACCTGGGCTTCGACACCGAAAAAGCGGTCGATGGCCTGCGCCACGGCCTCGGCCAACTGGGCGCGGCCGCCTTCGGAGAACAACAGCGCCTCATCCGTGGGATTGGAAAGATAACCCAGTTCCAGCAGAACCGATGGCACGTCGGGGGCGGTCAGGACGCGGAAGTTTGCCGCCCGCATCGGATTGCTGCGCAGCGGAATCTGCTCGCGCAGATTGGCGGTGAGCAATCCGGCGAAACGGCTGGAAAGCCGTGCGGTATCGCGGGAGGCGAGGTCGAGCAGAATCGAAATGACGTCGTCCACTGCTCCGGCGGTCGCATCTTCAGCCAACAGGTCGGCCTTGTTCTCGCGCAGTGCCAAGGCTTCCGCCTCATGATCCGTGGCGAACTCCGCCAAGGTATAGACGCTGGCCCCACGGGTGACGCGGTCGCCGCCCAGGCTGTCTGCATGGATCGAGATGAACAGGTCGGCCTCATGCTGGCGCGCCAGATTGACCCGCTGGGGCAGGCGGACGAAGCGGTCCTGTTCGCGGGTCAGAAGCACCCGGTAGCGGCCGGTGCGGTTGAGCCGCGCAGCCACGGCCTTGGCCACTGCCAAGGTAATGTCCTTTTCAAAGCGGCCGGAGGCGCTGATGGCGCCAGGGTCCTGTCCGCCATGGCCCGGATCCAGCACGATCAGGCGCCGCCGCTCGTTGATGGCGGCGGGGGGCGGGACGATATCGGCCGCCGTCGTCAGCGGCAGCCGGACGGGAGCGGCGAAGGCCAAGAGGAATGCCCCCGGATCGGCCGGGCGCAGGTCGATGACCAGCCTATGGCGGGTATGATCCTGGCCCTGCGACGGCAGGCGGAAGGAGCGCTCGACCACCGCGGGTTCGATCAGGTCCAGCGTCAGCGCGATACGGTCGGTGCCGATAACCGGTTGGCCGATATGGCCAATCAGGCCGGCGGCGCGCGGCTGCGGCGGGGGCGAAGTCCAGGAGGCAGGTGGCAGTACCAGGGTGAGGCCAAGCCCGTCCGGCGTGGCTTCCAGCAGCGCATCCAGCGGGGCCGAAGCCTCGACAACAAGGCGGGTGAGGGCGGCGTTCAGGCCCAGTTGCAGGCCGGTGATTCGCACCGGCTCGGCGGCCACGGCCGGCGCACCGATCAGCAGGGAAAATAACAATAAAAACAGGTATTTAATTGGAGGCCCCCGAATCGCCTGACAGGTGACAACAAAGACCTTGTGGCTCAGGCCTGCAACAGCGTACCATGTAGCTGCGAATATCCGAGTCAGATCCCGACGTCCAGCCGAGTCTCTTGAGCACTATTCTCTTGAACTCCACGGTCGGGGGGATCGGCGCATCGGCTTTGAGCCAACCTGCATAATCCAGATGCTTGCCCGAAAAGGAGGCGGCCTGGGCAGTAGGCCTTGGTCGCTGCGCTCAAGACAGCACGGATTTGGAGTGAACCTCCGAAGCGCCCGTCGACCGGCCCTTTAAGCTTTTTGGCCTGGCACGATGGTGGCGCGCGGTTGGCCGCCAGCGCGGCGCGCTTGTTGAGCAGGGTGAGACCCGCCGGCAGCGCCCCTGACCGGCCTTTCGGACCACTACCGTTGCGGCTTGCCGCCCCGGGCCGGTCTGTCCGCCGCCTGCTTCGAAAACCAAGGCGCGCCGCCGTTTGTTATTCGCGCGGGCGGCGCCGCGCCGCAGGAATATGCCGTATGGGCATGCGTATGCTGATCGACGCAACCCACCTTGAGGAAACTCGGGTGGTTGTCGTCAAAGGAACCCGCCTCGAAGAGTTCGATTACGAGACCTCTACCAAACAAGTCCTCAAAGGTAACATTTATCTGGCGCGGGTGACCCGCGTGGAGCCGTCGCTCCAGGCGGCCTTCGTTGAATACGGCGGCAACCGCCATGGCTTCCTGGCCTTCAGCGAAATCCATCCCGACTACTACCAGATCCCCATCGCCGACCGTGAAGCTCTGCTGGCGCAGCAGGCTGAGGAAGAGGCGCGTGCCGCCGAAGCCGAAGAAGCCGAACTGGCCGAGCAGGAGGCCCGTGAGGCTGCACGTGCGGCGAAGGCCGAGCGGGGTGACGATGGTGATGTCGACGCCGATGGCGCGGAAGAGGGCAGCGGTGAGAGCGGTGGCATCGAGACACTCGATAGCGATTACGACACCGTCGAGGAAATCACGCCTGACGCCCCGGCTTTGGCCAGTGATGACGCCGGTGATGATGCCAGCGACGAGACCGACACTGATGATGCTGGCGACAATAGTAGCACGGATGCCGACAGTACCGGTGAGCAGGAGCGCGGCGATGTTGCCGTGGCAGATGCAGCCGAGACGCAGGATGCCGCGCAGGAGGCTGAACAGTCTGAATCGGTAGCTGCTCCTGCTTACTGGAATGTGCCTGCCAGCGCCGCGTCTGCGCCCGCGATCGCGGCGGAAGTTGAGCCGGAAGAGAACGGCGAAGCGAACGTCGATGCCGAGGATGCCGCTGCCGAAGGGGCTGCGGATGAGCATGGCGAGGCTTCGGCTGAAGGCGCCGCTGAGGCGGACGGCAAGGGCGAGGATAACGGCAAGAGTGACGACCATGACGAAGGCCGTCGCCGCCGCCGCGCCAATGCGTTCCGCCGCTACAAGATTCAGGAAGTGATCAAGCGCCGACAGATCATGCTGGTGCAGGTGGTGAAGGAAGAACGCGGCAACAAAGGCGCTGCGCTGACGACCTATCTGTCGCTGGCGGGCCGCTATTGCGTGCTAATGCCGAACACTGCGCGCGGCGGCGGCATTTCACGCAAAATCCAGTCCCAGGCCGACCGCAAGCGACTGAAGGCGATCACGGCCGAGCTGGATATACCGGAAGGCATGGGCGTGATCGTGCGCACCGCCGGGATGGAGCGCTCGAAGCAAGAGATCAAGCGCGATTTCGAATTCCTGTTGCGCACCTGGGACAATATCCGCGAGCTGACGCTGGAATCGCAGGCACCCTGCCTGATTTATGAAGAAGCCGGGCTGATCAAGCGCTCGATCCGTGATCTCTATTCCGATCAGATCGACGAAGTCTTGGTGGAAGGCGAGCAGGGCTATCGCTTCGCCAAGGACTTCATGCAGATGCTGATGCCGTCTCACGCCGATCGCGTGAAGCTGTATCAGGACAAGATCCCGTTGTTCCATCGCTATCAAGTTGAACAGCAGCTTGATGGCATGTTCTCGCCAACCGTGCAGCTCAAGTCGGGCGGCTACATCGTCATCAATCCGACCGAAGCGCTGGTCTCCATCGACGTCAACTCCGGCAAGTCGACGCGCGAGCACAATATCGAGGAGACGGCTTACAAGACCAATCTGGAGGCGGCTGAGGAAATCGCCCGTCAGCTGCGCCTGCGCGATCTCGCCGGCCTTGTGGTGATCGACTTCATCGACATGGAGGAGAACCGCAATATCCGCAAGGTCGAGCAGCGGCTGAAGGAATGCCTGCGCAACGACCGCGCGCGCATCCAAGTCGGCCGCATATCCGCGTTCGGCCTTCTGGAAATGTCGCGCCAGCGACTGCGGCCGAGCCTGATCGAAAGCTCGACCATGCCCTGCCCGCATTGTCAGGGCCGCGGCTATGTCCGTTCCATCGAATCCACTGCCTTGCAGGTGCTGCGCGCCATCGAGGAGGAGGGCATTCGCGACCGCTCCAGCGAGATCACGGTGTCCGTCTCTGCCGAGGTGGCGATCTATCTGCTCAACCACAAGCGCGAGCGGATCAGCGATATCGAGCGGCGCTATGTGATGCGCGTGATCATCGCCGCCGATGCCAGCTTGGTGCCGCCGGATTACCGGATCGAGCGCAGCAAGACCCGCCAGCCTGGTGAAGTGAACCGCCCCGAGCTTGCGTCCAAAAATGACGGGCAGCGGCCGATTACCCAGGAGACCGCCTACGCGGCGGAAACCGATGAGGATGCCGGCGAGACCGAGGCCGACGAGGCTCAGGCGCAAGACACCGCTGAGGGCGAAGAGGATGGTGCCGGCGAAGGTCGCCGTCGCCGTCGCCGTCGCCGCCGCCGCGGCCGTCGTGACGATACCGCCCGCGGTGAAACGGAAGCTGCGAGCGCCGAGGAAGGCGATGACAGCGCCGGCGAAGCCGACGAGGCAGGCGCCGATGCCGAAGCCAGCGATGACGAGGCAGGCGAAGCCGCCGAGGCGCAGAATGGTGAACAGGGCGAAGGCGAGGGTGAAGGCCGCCGCCGCCGCCGTGGCCGCCGTGGCGGCCGCCGCCGCCGCCGTGGCGAAGGCGAGGGCGAACGCGCAGCCAGCGAGCCGCTGGACAGCGAACGCCAGGACGATGACCGCAGCGGGATGATGACGCCAGCAGCCATCGGCGCCATGCTGGACGGCGTGCCGGCTTATGAATTCGATGAGGAAGACGCAGCGCCCGCGACCAAGCCGCAGGACAGCACTTCTCAGGACAGCGCTTCTCAGGACAGCGAGCCGCAAGCCAGCAAGCCTCAGGAGAGCCCGGCTGCCGCGGCTGTGAGCGTGCATGTCGAGCCGCCGCCGCCGGTGGTGACCGACGATGTCGTGCTGCCGGAAACCGCGCCGGCCGAAACGCCGGTACCGCCTGCCGCACCTTCGCCCGTGCCGCCAGCGGCTGAGCAGATTACAACCGGTCCGGTTTTCGAGACTGTCGTGATCCGTCCCGATGGCGAGACTGAGAAGCCGGCCGAACCGCCGGCGCCGAAGAAGGGCTGGTGGCGCCGGTGAGAGAGGCTCCTATCCGCCGGGCCACCCTCAAGGACGAGGCTCAACTCGGCGCCTTGCAGAAGCGGGCCTATGTCAAATACGTCCCGCGCATCGGCACGGAACCGCAGCCGATGGCCGAAGAGGCCAAGGACCTGTTGCAGAATTACGAGGTCTGGGTGGTTGACGGTGCCGAGGATGTGCTGGCCGGTGCGCTGGTGCTACGGGCCGCTGAGGATCATCTGCTGATCTGGAGCGTTGCCGTCGATCCGACGCAGCAAGGCATCGGGCTGGGGCGCCGCCTGATAGACTTCGCCGAGCAGCAGGCGCGAGAGCGCGGCCTGCATGAGATGCGGCTTTACACCAACGCGCTATTCATCGAGAACCGTCAGCTCTATGCATATCTCGGCTATGTCGAAATCGGCATCGAGCAGCATGAAGGGCGCGAGCTGGTGCATATGTCCAAGTCGCTCACCGCTGCGGCGTAACCCTGCGGCTCCCGTGCGGGACCTCGAATCCTACCTGCACACCCACATTCCGCTGTCGGCCGCCATGCAGGTGGCGGTCGTTGCTGCATCGACGGATGCCGTCATGCTCAGCGCCCCGCTGGTGCCCAATATCAATCACCGCAGCACGGCATTTGGCGGCAGCTTATCAGCGGTGGCGATCCTCTCGGCCTGGTCACTGGTGGATCTGCGCCTCAAGGCGGAAGGTCTTCACGCGCGACTGGTGATCCAGTCGAACCGCATGGATTATGACCAGCCGGTGACGTCGTCATTCACGGCCACTGCGTCGCTGGCCGACGAGGCGCGCTGGCCGGTCTTCTGCAGGATGCTGCAACGCAGAGGCCGGGCGCGCATCGTGGCGCGCTCCGTCATCGCCTGCGACGATGTCGTCGCCGGGCATTTCGAAGGCGAATTCGTTGCCTTGCTGAACCGGGATGAGCCGACAGGTGGCTAGCTGTAGTGGCCCGGAGGCCGCTTACTACTTCGTCCAGTCCTTCAGCCGTTTCGCCGCTTCGACCATGCGGTCGGTGGCACCGGCGAAGGAGAAGCGCATGAAATAGTGGCCGCGATTGCGGTCGAAGTCGAAGCCTGGCGTCGCCGCGATGCCGGTTTCCAGCAGCATGCGCTTGCAGAAATCCGACGCATCGTTGGTGAAGCGGCTGATATCGGCATAAATGTAGAAGGCGCCATCGGCCGGCGCCAGTTGATCGAAGCCAGCGCGCGGCAGCTCGTTCAGCAATATCTCACGGTTCTTGGCATAGCGCGCGACATTGGCCTCCAGCTCGTCGTAAGCCGACAAGGCGGCCACGCCGGCTACCTGGCTGATGCCGGGTGCGGAGATGTAGAAATTCTGCGTCAGCCGCTCGATCTGGCGGACCATCATCTCGGGCACGACCATCCAGCCAAGCCGCCAGCCGGTCATCGAGAAGTATTTCGAGAAGCTGTTGATCACAATGGCCTGATCGGTATGCGACAGCACCGATTGCGCGCGGCCGTGATAGGTGATGCCGTGATAAATTTCGTCGACGATCAGCCAGCGCTTCTTCGCCGCGCAATCGTCGACCAGTGCCTTCATCGCCGCTTCCGACAGCATCGTGCCGGTCGGGTTGGCGGGGCTGGCCACCAGCACGCCCCTGGCGTCGGGCGCCTGCGCGTTGATTGCTTCCGGCGTCGGATGGAAACGGGTATCGAGCTCGGTGACGATCATCGCCGGTTCGAGATCCAGCGCTTTCAGGATATTGCGATAGGCCGGATAGGCCGGTTCGCCGAGCGCGACTTTGTCGCCCGCATCGAAGGCGGCAAGGAATGCAAGCTGAAAGCCGGTGGAGGAGCCGGTGGTGACGATAATGCGCTCCGCCGGAACGCTCAGGCCGTAATAGTCGCGATAATGCCTGGAGATCGCGCCGCGCAACTCCGGGATGCCGAGCGCCAGCGTGTAGCCCAGCGGCTCGCGCTGGGCCGCTGCCACGGCGGCTTCAATCGCCTTGCGTGGCGCGGGCGTGGACGGCTGGCCCACTTCCATGTGGATGACGTCGCCGCCTGCGGCTTCGCGTTCGGCGGCGGCCTTCATCACTTCCATCACATAGAAGGGGTCGATGGCGCCGCGCTTAGAGAGTTGCATGATTGAATCCAACTGATCTTCGACGAAAGAGCTGAAACTTCGATTTAGAATTGCTGACCCGTGGCAAGGCCGAAGCCGCGCCGGTCGGCCGCAAAGCTGCAGGTGGCGGGAGAGCGGGGCAGGCCGTCGCTGCAATAGGCGAGATTGACGCGGCCGATTGCGCTGCTTTGCGTCAGCGTCGCGCCATTCTTTTGCAGGTTTGCCAGCACACTCTGTTTGACACCCGGCTCGTGCAGTACCGGTGCCTGCAGGCCGCCCTGGAAGAAGCGTGGCTGCGCCAAGGCAATGGCCGCGCTGTCTACCTGGTCTTTGCCGAGGCCAGCTTCCAGCACGCTTTGAGCAAGGGCCGCGGCGCTGGCCGGGCCGCCGCTGGCACCGGCTGCGAAGAAGCTCTGGTTCACGCGCGGATTGATGCCGACCAAGGCCACCATGTAGGGGGTCTCGTCGCCCGGGCCGCCCGGAGGCGCGGCAAACAGGATGCCGGACTCGCGGCCGGCAAGGCGAGCGCCGAAGGAGCTGCCCATGCTGAATGCGCAGGCGACAGACAGGCCGTATCGGTCGATGGCGGCGATGCTGGCAGAGCCATAACCCTGCGCCGGCGCGCCATTTACGCCGCGATAGGCCTGACCGAGATTGGCGACAAATTTCTCCGGCTGCATCTTCGCCGAACCGATCAGCGTGCCGCCGTCATAGGTTTGCTCGATCAGCCAGGCGGCAATGGCGCCGCCACTGGCATTGGACGAGGTGTGAATGTCGATACTGTTTTCGAACGGCACCGCAATGGGCTTGCCGATGCTGGCCGCGTAACTGCGCAGTTCGTCCGCCGTGATACGGCCGCCTGCAGCCGTGATATCCGACAGCACAGTCTGCGCGAGGCTGCCCTGATAGAAATCGGCCGGGCCGGCACTGCGCAGACGCGCGAGCGTGGTTGCCAGTTGCGGCTGCATGCGGCGCTCACCTTCCGCAGGAATGCCGTTGCGGCCGCCAAGGACGCTGGCAAGAGCCGGATCGGCGCTGACAGGCGGCTGTGCTTCCTGCACCGCGCGCAGGAAGGCGCGGCTGGCGCCGTCGCCGAAGCGGGCGATCTGTTCAGCGGGAGCGACGACAGCTTCCCAGCGGACGCGGCCATAGCGGCCTTGCAGCAGGCCCAGTCCGCGCACCATGCCAGGGATGGCGATGGAACCGCCGGCCTGAGCCGGCAAGGCAGGAAATTCGATCGTCTCGGCGCGTTTGCGCGGCGCATCGCCGACCACGCAGAAGCCGCCTGCGCCCAGGGCGCTGGCATTTGGATAGGTCACCGAATAGGTGAGGGCAGCCGCAGCAACTGCGTCAGCCGCCGAGCCGCCGGCGGACAGAATGTCGCGGGCCACCAGCGCCGCACGCGGCTCGTCCGCAGCGACGCCGCCGATGAACCCTTTCAGATAATCGATCTGGCCGGGGCCCGCAGGCGATTGAAAACCACCGTCTTTCGAGCAGGCCGCGACCGATGCCGCAATTAGAACGGGCAGGATACATTGACGCGCACGGGAGGCGAGCTTACCTAAGACGGACTGGTCAAACTGGGCCAGTCTGTTAGGACAAAACTCCACCATGGCCGTACGCTGGTCCGTCATCCGCAAGTCTCTCGCTATCGGCTGTGCCGTCCTAATGGCGACCGTCAGCGCGATTCTACCGACCGCAGCCGAGGCCCAGCGCCGCGGTGCCTCTCTGGTGCGCGACGCCGAAATTGAAAATACCATTCGCGTTTACGCCGCGCCACTCTTCGCCGCCGCCGGCCTGTCGAATGACGCCATTTCCGTGCATTTGGTCAACGACCGGACCCTGAATGCCTTTGTGGCGGGCGGGCAGCGGATTTTCGTCAATACCGGCCTTTTGATGCGGTCCGAGCGGCCAGCCCAGGTGATCGGCGTGCTGGCGCACGAAATCGCCCATATCGCCGGCGGCCATCTGGCCCGGATGGGCGACGCCATCGATAACGCCAGCACTTTCATGATCCTGTCGATGCTGTTTGGCGCCGCTGCCGCCGTTGCCGGGTCGGGCGATGCCGCCGCCGCCGCCGTACTGGGCGGCCAGCAGGTGGCCGAGCGCAGCTTTCTGGCTTTCACCCGTGCGCAGGAATCGGCTGCAGACCAGGCCGGCGCGACCTATCTGGAACAGAGCGGCCAGTCCATCTCCGGCCTGATCGAGTTTTTGCGCATCATCGGCAATCAGGACCTGCTCGCCGCGCCGCGTCAGGACCCTTACGCCCGCACCCACCCGATGACCCCGGAACGCGTGGCGGCGCTGGAATCGCGTCTCTCGCGGTCGCTGTCGCGCAACGCCAAGGATACGCCGGACAACATCGACCGCTTCAAACGCATGCAGGCCAAGCTGGTCGGCTATCTTGAAGGCCTGGCTGCCACCTTGCGGAAGTATCCGGAAACCGATACCAGCCTTTATGGCCGCTATGCCCGCGCTTTCGCCTATTACCGCGCACTGGATTTCCCCCGCGCATTGCGCGAGACCGATGGATTGATCCAGCAATACCCGAACGATCCTTATTTCCATGAATTGAAGGCAGATATCCTGCTCAATATGGGCCGTGTGGCGGAATCGCTGCCGCCGATCAACGAGGCCTATCGCCTGGCCCCAAACGAGCCGCTGATCGCTTTTGGCGTCGGACAGCGGCTGGTGGCCATGGAAGACGACAGCCGCTTGGACGAAGCCATCGACATTCTCAAGACCGTCACCTTGCGCGAACCCGATAACAGCGCGGCCTGGCAGCAGCTTGCCACTGCCTATGGTCGCAAAGGCGATATCGGTATGGCGTCGCTGGCTTCCGCCGAGCGCTATCTGGTAATCGGCGCCCTGCGCGATGCGCAGGGGCAGGCCGAGCGTGCGGCTCATATCATGAAGGAGGGCAGCCCAGGCTGGCTGCGGGCGCAGGACATCATCACCTTCGCTAAAGACGAGCGCCGCAAGCAGCAACAGCAGCGCCGGTGATCGTTACACGACAACCTTTGCATACTCTTCACGCTCTCGTGGCTTGCCGGATTTGCCGCAGGGCAGGCATAGTGCGGCCGTTCCATAGAGGATATCCCATGTCGTTCTTTCGTTATTTACGTTCCTTCCTCCCTGTGCTTGCAGTGCTCGCCGCCCTGCCGGCTGCGGCCCAGCAGCAGCCCTTCACGCCGGAGCAGAAGGCGGCCCTTCAGGGGCTGGTTCGCGAGATTCTCGTCAACAATCCGGAAATTCTCGTCGAGGCGATGAATGCCCTGGAGATCAAGCAGCAGGAAGCGCAGGAAAATGCCTCCCGCGCCGCTATCGCCGCGAACAGGAAAGAGATTTTCGAGGATGGCCATTCCTATGTAGCCGGCAATCCGAAAGGCGACGTGACCATCGTCGAGTTCTTCGATTACCGCTGCGGCTACTGCAAGCAGGTGCATCCATCCCTGCAGACGCTGTTGAAGGAAGACGGCAAGATCCGGCTGGTGCTGAAGGAACTTCCGGTGCTGGGGCCGGACAGCGTGGTGGCATCGCGCGCGGCCATCGCGGCGCTGGAGCAGGAAAAGGGCGCGAAGTATTTCGCCTTCCACAATGCGATGATGGGCTTTCGCGGCCAGCTTTCCGAGACCGAGGTCTTCCGCATGGCCGGCGCGGCGGGGCTGGATACCAGGAAGCTGAAGGCCGACATGGCGAACCCCAAGGTGGAGCAGGTTTTACGGGCCAATTTGGCGCTGGCGCAAAAGCTCGGTGTGCAGGGAACGCCAGGCTTTGTGATCGGCGACATGCTGATTCCGGGCGCCATTTCGCTCGATTCGATGCGCCAGCTGGTCAGACAGGCGCGGGGATAACGGGATTATTTGACGAAACAGGCCGGAATCCGTATGGTCCGGCCGCAACACGACATCGAAGTTTAAGGGTTTGCTATGCGAGCCGAAATCAAGGCCATGGCCGATGAAATCCAGCAGTCGCTTGAACTGCTGAGGAGGTCTCTTTGACTGGGATAACTCGGTCAAACGCCTCGAAGAACTGAACGCGAAAGCGGAAGACAGCACACTTTGGAACAATCCGGCCGATGCCCAGGCGGTAATGCGCGAACGCAACCGGCTGGACCGGCAGATCAGCACCCAGCGCCGCCTTGAGCAGGCGCTGGCCGACAATATCGAGCTGATCGAGCTCGGCGAGGCCGAGGGCGATAGCGGCATCGTCGCGGAAGCCGAACAGGCCATCGAGCAGTTGCGGGATGAAGTTGCCAAGGCGCGGCTGGAAAGCCTGCTGTCGGGCGAAGCCGATGCCAATGACAGCTTCCTCGAAGTGCATGCTGGCGCCGGCGGCACCGAAAGCCAGGATTGGGCATCAATGCTTCTGCGCATGTATGTGCGCTGGGCCGAGCGCAAGGGCTACAAGGTCGAGTTCATCGAAGAGAGCGAAGGCGAAGAGGCCGGCATCAAATCCGCCACCATCAAGGTCAGCGGTCCGAATGCCTATGGCTGGCTGAAGAATGAAAGCGGCGTGCATCGCCTGGTGCGCATCTCTCCCTTCGATTCCAATGCGCGGCGGCATACCAGCTTTGCCTCGGTCGGCGCCTATCCGGTGGTGGATGACACCATCGAGATCGAAATCCTGGACAAGGATCTGCGCATCGATACCTATCGTGCTTCGGGTGCAGGCGGCCAGCACGTCAACAAGACGGACTCGGCCGTCCGTATCACGCATATCCCGACCGGCATCGTGGTCGCCTGCCAGACCAATAAGAGCCAGCATCGCAACCGCGACGAGGCAATGAAGATGCTGAAGGCGCGCCTCTACGAGCAGGAATTGCAGAAGCGCGAAGCCGAAAAGCAGGCGATGTTCGACGCCAAGAGCGATATCGGCTGGGGGCATCAAATCCGCTCCTATGTGCTGCATCCGTATCAGATGGTGAAGGATCTGCGCACGGAGCTGGAGACCAGCGACACGCAGGGCGTGCTGGATGGCGATCTCGACCAGTTCATGGCCGCGCAACTGGCCGCCCGCGTTGGCGGCGGCGAGAAGGCGGCGTAGGAGAGCCACTCATAGCCGCCAACCCGTCGTCTTGCTGCATGGGCTGTCGCGCGCAACTCTCAGCATGGCGCGGTTGGCGAAGGCTTTGTGGGCCGCAGGCCATGATGTGGTGAACTGTGAGGCTATCCCAGCCGGCGTTATGGCTTCGAGGATCTGGCCGGGTACTTTCGCCAGCTATGTGAATCCCTTCGCGATGAGCAAGGCACGCATTTCATCAGCCATTCGCTTGGCGGACAAATTCTGCGGGCGGGCCTCTGTCAGCTAGTCCCGTTCCCGCTTCGCCGCATCGTGTTGCTGGAGGTGCCACACCGCGGCGCAAAGGTGGTCTCGCGCCGGCTGGACAGCGCTATCTGCACTGACGCCGCGATTGGTTGGAAGGCTTGCCAATGACTTCTCCCGGGATGCGGCCTGGCTGAATTCCATCGGCTGTCCCGATGCGGAGATCGGCGTCATTGCCGCCTGGATCAACCGGTTCTACGGTGCGGCAGGAGAGCGCGACGGCACGGCGGAACTGGATTGCGCGCTGCTGCCGCAAGCCAAGAATACTTGATCCTCGATGTCGGGCATACCTTCATGCCCAGCGACCCGCACGATCGCGGCGGCGATCAGATTCCTCCAAGGGGACGGTTCGCGTTCGGCAATTAGCTGGTTGCGACGGACGCCGTCAGCGGCAGCGTATTATCGCTGCCATTTTTTAGCGCCTTGACGGCTTTCTCAGCCAGATCCACCGGCTCAGCGGGCACGACGCTCAGCTTGCCCGGCACGGTTTCACGCGGATTTTCGGCGAACTTGCACAGGCCTTCGATCTTGGCGCCGGCGGCAATCGACAGCAGTTCATGCCAGATATCGCCGCGCACTTTGGCGCTCTTGTCGAGCTCGACCGATTTGGCGCGGATGCGGCCGATCACCTCGCCGCGGATCAGTACCTGCTCGGCCACCACCTCGCCGATCACGCGGGCATTCTCGCCGATGGCCAGCTTGCCGGCGGTGACGTCGCCATTGACCACACAATCGATCTGCACCTCGCCATCGCTGACGAGATCCCCGTTCACGGTCAGACCGGAGGAGAGGATCGATGGCGGAGCCTGCTTAACGGCGGGCGTTGGATTGGTTTTCTTGCTGCTTGAAAACATGGTAGCCAGCCTCGATGAATTTGCCCGGATCGACCTGCTCGTCGTCGAGAAGAATTTCATAATGCAGATGCTGACCGGTGCTGCGCCCGGTCGAGCCCATGGTGCCAAGCTGCCGACCGAAGGCGACAGTGTCGCCGGTCTGTACGCTGATCGAGCTCAGATGAGCATACCGCGTTTTTACGCCAAGGCCATGATCGATCTCGACAGCGCGACCATACGGGCCTTTGCGGCCTGCAAAAACTACTACACCGGGTGCGGTCGCCGTAACCGGAGCGCGGTAGGGGCCGATGAAGTCGATGCCCGCATGAAAGGCCCATTGCTTGGTGAAAGGATCAAGTCGGCGGCCGAATTTGCTGGAAATCTCGTATTCGCTCGTCATTGGATGAGCCAAGGGCAGACGCTGCGCCAAGGCGAGCAACTCCCCCCAGCGTCCCAGCTGACCTTCCAGGTTGGTCATCTCATGGTCGATCGCATCGTTGCTGACCGACGCGACGGCGACACCGGTCCCATCGGACAGGCTTCGCAGCGGACCGCCGACGCCGACATCGGCTCGGGCTTCGGCGGCGCGGGCCAACATGCCGGAGATGTCGAGGCCGGTACGGCTCAGCGCCTTTTCCAGTGAAGCGACACTGGCTTCGGTCCGCTGGGTGAGTTCATCGAGCAGTTCGCGCTGGCGGCCACGCACCGCCAGCAGGCGGGTTTCGATATCGCGTGGCTTCACCGCGGGAACCGGCGGCTTCGCCTTCGATTCCCGCAGCATGCCTTCGAGATCTTCGATCGCGGCGAGCTCGGTGCGGCTGTCGCTGGTATTGGCGGGCGCTGCGGCTATAGCCGTATCGGGAGCGGGAGCAGGGGAGGGCGAGGCCGTGGCCGTGGCGGCGTCTGCAGCTCTTGCCTCGGGTTTAGCCTCAGCCGCCGCCGCTGCCGCTGCCGGCTGCTCCTTGGCCTTTGCCGCGGGCTTGCTCGCATCGGCGGTGCCGCCCTGGGACAGGGCAGGCGCGCGCTGCTTCATCGCCATGTCGTAGAGGCGGCGATAGCGCTCTTCCAGATCGCGCGAGGCGACGACGAAATTTTCCTGGCTCTTCTCGAAATCCTGGGCGAGGCGGTCGTAGGCGAGGCTCAGTTCGGCGATCCGCCGGTCGCGGGCATCGAGCATGGCATTCCGGTAGAAGACGTTGACCGACGCATAGCCGACCCAGCCGGCGAACATCACGACGCCAGTCGCCAGCAGCAACTGGGCGCGGGTCGACAGGGCGACATAACGGACGTCGCCGCGACTGCGGAAAATGATCTGCCGCTCTGGAAAAAGGCGGTCGCGCAACTCCCGCCATTGTCGTCTCGCGCGTCGCGTCACTCAGCCCCCCGGTTGATGCTCGGAATCGCCGTTACAAATGCCCAGCGATTAGGGCCTATTTGGTTTGGTTAATGCAAGGAAGAATCTGTCATATTTTCCGAATTAATATGACAGAACACATACTTAACGGATGTCACAGCAGTTATCCACAGGATGTGGACAAAGGCGGCAAGCGCTTGATTCTAAACCGCCTGAGCTGCCTTCAATACGGCATCGACGTGACCGGCGACCTTCACCTTACGCCAGATAGCTGCGAGTTTTCCCGTCCGGTCGATCAAAAATGTCGCACGTTCGATGCCCATATATTTGCGCCCGTAAAGGCTCTTTTCGACCCAGACTCCATACGACTCGGTGACCTTGCCCGACTCGTCGGAGGCGAGAATCACCTTGAGTTTATGCTTGGTCTTGAACTTGTCGTGGGCGGCGACGCTGTCGCGCGAGCAGCCGATTACGACGGCGCCTAGCTTGTCGAACTTCGCTTTCGCAGCTGAGAAGTCGATCGCCTCCTTGGTGCAGCCGCTCGTGTCGTCCTTGGGATAGAAATACAAAACGACGATCTTGCCCTTGAGCTCGCTCAGCGAAATCCTGCCGCCGTTATCGGTCGGCAAGGCGAAGGCTGGGGCCTTATCTCCGATCTGAAGAGTAGCGGTTTCAGCTTTCTTGGTCTTGGTCGCCATGATCGTTCTGTCCCGGTGTCGCTGAAGATTGGTTCAGGGAATCCGCCAACGATAGATACGGCGCGGCCGGTTTTTCCACCAGCCTCTCGAACAGCGCGCGCACGGCCTGCTGGGTGGCCGAGAGCTGCGCAGTCACCGCATTGAAATCGGCAGCGCCGACCAGCTTGGGCAGGCGACGGCGCAGCGCCGGCGGCCATGCCTCGGGATCACCGGCTTCTTCCTTGCCCGCTAGGCGGCTGACCGCCAGCAGCGTGGCGTAGAGCTTGGTGGCATCAATGAGCAATGAGGCCGTGTCCTGGTCGATCAGCTTGGCCGCCTGCATCGCGCCTAGCGCCGCGATGGGATTGCTGTGCAGGATTGCCGACTTGGCCGCTCCATGGCGCAGCAGCAGGTATTGCACGATGAATTCCACATCGACGATACCGCCGCGCTGCTGCTTCAGGTTCCAGATGTTGTCGCGCTTATGCTGGGCTGCCATGCGTTGCCGCATGCTGGCGACATTGGCCAGCAGCTTTTTATCGTCGCGCTTCTGCGTCAGCACCTCGCGCCGCACCGTTTCCACCTGCTTCAGCAAGGCAGGGGTGCCGCAGATCGTACGGGCTCGCGTCAGCGCCATATGCTCCCAGGTCCAGGCTTCATGGCGCTGGTACTCGGCGAAGGCATCGAGGCTGATCGCGATCGGTCCCGCGCTGCCGCTGGGCCGCAGCCGCATGTCCACTTCATAGAGCCGGCCTTCGCCGGTCATCGCGGTGATGGCATTGATGAAGCGCTGACAAAGCCGGGCATAATACAGGCCCGGCGTCAGCGGACGCGGCCCGTTCGATTGCCCGGCATTGGCGGGGCACTGGAAGATCAGCACCAGATCGAGATCGGATTCCAGGGTTAGTTCCTGGCTGCCCAGACGTCCGAAGCCCAGCAGTGCAATCTTGGAATTGCGGATTTTGCCATGCTGCACCTCGAATTCCGCGCAAACATGGCCGAGCAGTTCCTCCAGCACCACATCGGCCACGGCGCTGAGCGCGGCACCGGCAGCTTCGCCATCCAGCCGGCCGCGCAGCAATCCGATGCCGACCTGCAGCTTCAGTTCGGAGGTCCAGCGCCGGGTCCAATCCAGCACGTCCTGAAAATCGCGCGCCGCCGAAAGCTGGCGCTTGAGACTGGTCGCCAGCGCCGCGCGATCAAACACCGCTTCCTGGGAGGCATATTCCAGCAGGCTGTCGAACAGTGCGCTGTTGTGCGCCAGCGCCTCAGCCAGCTGCGGCGCGGCGGCCAGCACTTCGGCCAACGTATCCAGCACCTCCGGATTGGCCTGCAAGAGCGAGAAAAGCTGCACACCTGCGGGGAGACTTGCGAGAAAATGATCGAAGCGGTGAATCGCCACGTCGGGACTGCCGGTGCGCGAGAAAGCCTCCAGCAGTTGAGGCATGATTGCGGTCAGCTTTTCACGCGCACGCTCCGAGCGCATGGCGCGGTAGCGGCCAAAATGCCAGCCGCGGATCATCGCTGCGATTTCAGACGGATCGCTGAAGCCCAGTTCCTTCAGCGTGATCAGTGTTTCTGGATCGTCGTCGGTGCCGGTAAAAACCAGGTTGCCGACCTCGGAACCAAGCGAAGGCGCCTCGCTGAACAGATCATCGTAATGGCGCTTCACCCGCGCCAATACCGCCAGCAGGCGTTCGCGGAAGCTTGCAGCATCCTTTTCGCCGAGGAAGCAGGCCAGATGCGTCAGACCCTGCTCGTCGGCAGGGAGCGTGTGCGTCTGCTCGTCGGCGATCATCTGCAGGCGGTGCTCGACCTTGCGCAGATAGGCGTAATCTTCCTTCAGTTCATCGCAGACCGTTTGGCTCAGCCGCTCGGTGTCGACCAGGGCCTGCAGCGCCGCGCAGGTCGGCGCCACGCGCAGTCGCGTGTCGCGGCCGCCGGAAATCAATTGCTGCGTCTGGGCGAAGAATTCGATCTCACGGATGCCGCCGCGGCCCACCTTGATATTGTGGCCAGCCACCGCGATCTCGGCATGGCCGCGATGGGTATGAATCTGCCGCTTGATCGAATGAATATCCTCAATCGCAGCAAAGTCGAGATTCTTGCGCCACACATAGGGCGTCAGCCGCTGCAGAAAGCCGCGGCCTGCTTCGATATCACCGCCCACAGGGCGCGCTTTAATCATCGCAGCGCGCTCCCAGTTCTGGCCGAAGCTTTCGTAATAGGTCTCGGCCGCCGCCATCGACAGCACCACCGGCGTCGAGCTCGGATCGGGCCGCAGCCGCAAATCGGTGCGGAAGACATAACCGTCCTCGGTGCGGTCGCTGAGCAGGCGCACCATCTGCCGCGTCAATTCAATGAAACATTCCAGCGCCGACTTGCGGCCAGTATACCGCACCACCTCCTGGTCATAGAGCATGATCAGGTCGATGTCGCTGGAATAGTTCAGCTCGCGTGCGCCCAGCTTGCCCATTCCGAGCGCGACAAAGCCCGAGCCCTTGCAGGGATCTTTTTTCGAGGGCAGTTGCAGTTCCCCACGGGCCGCCGCGTCGCGCAGGAGCACTGCCATCGCGCTGTCCACCGCCAGCGCGGCGAAGTCGCTTAAATTTCCCGTGACTTGATCCAGCGGCCACAGCCCGCCGATGTCGGCGCTGGCGATGGCCAAAGCCACCTGACGCTTGGCGCGGCGCAGCGGCATGGCCAGCTCATCGGGTCCGCTGGCCTTCTTTGCCGCCGCGCGCAGCCCTTCCATCGCATGCTCAAAGGCCGTATTCGGGCCATAATCAAGGAGTAGGGAAACCGTCTCCAGTTCGTTGAGCGCCAGATGGGTGAGATAGGGGCTGTTGCCGAACCAGCAGGACAGCAGCGCCTTCGGCCCTTTTTTCCTGGCGGCCACCGACAGGCGCTTGGCAAGGCTGCGGTCCGGGCATTCCGCCAATGCCTCTGCCCAGGCCTCGAAGCCGAGCTTGGTGGCCTGCGCATCGAAGGGGAGGGGAAGATCACTCCAGGCGGGAGCCTTCTCGCCGGGCGCAGAGTTGTGAGTCATGTGGCGTTTCCCTCGTGCGGGTCGCCAAGTTCGGTTAAACTTCCGCCAGGGTCAAGCAATTGCGGCCCTGGCTATTGGATGACGGGGGTAGCGTGGTTCTGCGGTGGAGTCGGTTGCTGGTGCGCTTGACACTGGCTGTGCTGGTGACCTTGGCACTCCTCGCAGGCCTCCTGGCTTGGCGGGTTGCCCAGGGCCCGGTCTCCATCGATTTTCTGATCCCCTATATCAGTGAAGCGTTGACCATCCCCCGGCTGGGCATCAAGGCCGAGATGGCCGATGTGTTGCTGGCCTGGTCGGAACGCGAACAGGCTCTGCGCCTGCGGCTGCGCGACGTTCGCTACCGGGTTGAGGACGAGCGCGTAGCGCTCACCGTGCCGACCATCGATATGGGACTGAGCGGGCCATCGCTGCTGCGTGGCGTGGTCGCGCCGCGCTTTTTGCATGTCAGCGGCATTGAAGCGCGTCTGGTGCGTGACCGCCAGGGCCGGTTCATCTTTGGCCTGCCGGCAGATGACGAGGCGGGGGACGCCCCTTCTGATACCCCACCGCCGGAGCCCGCCGCGACGGAGGAGGATCAGCCGGAACGCGTCGTCCAGACGATGTTTGCCAGCATCTTCGACATCCTGTCCCGGCCGCCCGATCCCGATGACAGTTTCGGCCAGATCGAAACGATCTCCATCCTGGCAGACCGGCTGATCATCGAGGATTGGAAGCTTGACCAGCGCTGGGTGGTTCCCGGCGCTCAGATGGTGGCGCGTCGCGGCGAGGGCCATGCTTTCGCCAGCGCCTCCGGTGCGCTGGATTTCCGAGGCAAGCATGTGCAGGTCAATGTCGATGCCGATTACTCGGCCGAGAGCCGCTCGGCCCGTGTGGTGCTCAAATTCGACCAGGTAGAGCCGTCCGATTTCGCCGATGTGGTCCCCGAACTGGCGCCGCTTGCCCATCTCCGTGCGCCGGTGGCCGGCAGCCTCGAACTCACCGTCACCGAGGATGGCCAGCAGCTCGATCTCGGCTTCTACCTGGAAGCCGGCGCCGGTAAGATCGATGCGCCGGACTTGCTGGCCGCGCCCCTTGATCTGACCGAGGCCCGCTTCAGAGGACTGATCGAGGCTGCGACCGGCGAACTGCACCTGGCCGAGGCCAGCCTGCAATTCGCCGACGATTTCCGTCTGTCCTTTGGCGGCACGGTGACCCGCTCGCCGCAGAACGAATACGGCCTGGCGGTGAAAGGCCAGTTCTTTGACCTGCCAACCAATAGCCTGGAACTTTACTGGCCGACTACCATGGCCAAGAATGCGCGCGAATGGGTGACCAGCCGCATCCGCGAAGGCAAGGTCACCGCAGGCCGGTTCACCGCCGATCTGGTGCATGAAATGCTGGATGGCGTGGTGCCGATCCCACGCGAGGCGTTCCAGCTGGATTTCGCTTTCGATGGGCTGGAGCTCGATTATCTGCCGCCGATGCAGAAGCTGGTGGCAGTGAAGGGCTCGGCCACGCTGAATGCCGACGAACTCGATCTTACCGTCGAGTCGGGCAAGGTGGGCTCCTTGCAGGTCGGTTCCGGACGCGTGCGCATCCTTGGCCTGCAGGCAGGGGAGCAGCAAGCCGATATTACTGGCGCGACCACGGGCACCAGCCGCGACGTTCTGGCGCTGATTGACCAGAAGCCGCTGGGCTTCCCTTCGAAGCTCGGCATCAAGCCGGCCGGCGTCGGCGGCAATGCAGCTGTGAAGTTCCGCTTGCGCTTCCCGCTGGTCAATGCCCTCCAGGTCGACGATATCATTGTCGATGCGGATGCGGACCTGGCTGGGCTGAGCATGCCGAAGCTGCTCAACCGCTACGACCTCACCAACGGCGATCTTAAGCTGAAGGTCGACACCAAAGGCCTGGAGGCCGGCGGCAAGGCAGCGATCAATGACGTGCCGCTGCAGATCGGCTGGCGGCAGGAATTCAACGCGCGCGTCGCTATACCGGCGCGCTACAGCCTAAAAGGGCGCGTCGACGAGGCGCAACGCAAGGCGCTTGGTTATCCGCTGGCGCCTTATATCGACGGTCCGGCCGACGCCACGATCCAAATCGAGGAACGCCGCGGCGGCGAAACCGTCATCGGCGGCGAATTCGATCTTACCGATGCCGTCATTGATTTGGCGGAAGCGCATCTCAACAAGCCGACCGGCGAGGCATTAAAGGGGCGAGTGCTGATCCGCACCAAAACGGGGCAACCGGTGCAATTCGACACGATCGAATTGAACGGCCCGGAGATGGCTCTGATCGCCAAAGCGGTGTTGCCGCCGGGGGGCGGCTGGGCGGCTGAGATTTCGCAGTTCCGCCGGGGCGCGAACTCGGCCAGCGGACGGATCGTGTTTACCGCTGCCGGCGATGCGCAGATCGAATTGCGCGGCAAGCGCTATGACCTGCAGCCCTTCATGGAAGATATTTTCGATGACGGTGGCGAACCGGGCCAGCCCAAGCCGCGTCTGGTGCTCGATCTGCGGCTCGACGAGGCAGTGATCGGCAAGGATCTGGAGATGCGCAATCTGCAGGTCAATGTCGAACGCAAGCCCGAGCGGCTGGAATATGTCAGCATCACCGGCGGCTTTGCTACGACCGGGGGCATGACCCTCACTATCGCGCCGCAGCTCGATGGCCGCGCGCTGAACCTGCAAGCCGATAATGCCGGCGCCTTGCTGCACTTCTTTGGCATCACCGACATGCAGGGCGGCACCATGCGGATAGTGGGCCGCTTCGATGATACACAGCGCACCCAGCCGCTGACCGGCAAGATGGATGTCCGCAATGTCCGCGCCGTGAAGGCGCCGTTCCTGGCGCGTTTATTCGGTGCCGGCTCATTCACCGGTCTGTCCAGCTTGCTGTCGGGCGAGGGAATTTTGTTCGAAAGCGGCGAGGTGCCCTTCGAGCAGAAGGATGGCGTGCTGACCTTGCAACCGAGCCGCTTTCAGGGACCGCAGCTCGGCCTGACCTTTGAGGGCACAGTCAACCAGAAGACTGACCATATCAGCGTCAGCGGAACTGCTGTGCCGGCGTTCGTGCTGAATACCATCCTCGGCCGGATTCCGGTGCTGGGCGATCTTTTCGTTGGCGACGGCATCATTGGTGTCAATTTCGCAGTGTCTGGTCCGCGCGACGATCCGCAGTTCACCGTCAACCCGCTTTCGGCGCTGGCTCCTGGTTTCCTACGCCGTATTTTCCAGGCGCCACAGGAAAAGGCGCCGGCGGAAGACAGGCCAAAACCTGCCGAAAACAAGCCGGCTGAAGAAGCGCCTCAGCCGTCACCATTGTCCGGAGGAACGGCAAACACGCCTTAAGAAGGGACCGTTACGGCTGCGCTAGCAGGTCGAAGGCCCAGCTTAGATCAGCCTCCAAGGCGCGGCGCACCGCGGCGACATCGCGTTTGCGTAAAGCTGCGACGATCTGGTTGTGGAAGTTGCCGCGCATGCTGCGCTGGCTGGCCTTGTGCCGTTTAGAATGCTGCTCCACGGCAGTGCGCAGATAAGGGCCGGATTGCAACCACAAAGAACGGATAATCGCCATGAGGCTGGGCGAACCGCAGGCTTCGTAGAGGGCAAAGTGGAATTGCTGATTGCACAGCAATTCGCGGTCGGCATCGCCGGCGGCCGCCGCCGCGGTATAGTCGGCTTCGGCGGCGGCAAGCCTGGCCAATAGCGGCGCATCGACATGGGCCGCGGCGAGCTCTGCCGCATGGCCCTCGATCAGCAGCCGGGTATGGCGCAGATCGGTCAGCCGCTCAGGCGTCATCGGCGGCACCCGCACCGAGCGCTGCGGCAGGCCTTCCAGCGCCTTTTCCGCAATCAGGCGGCGCAGCGCCTCGCGCACCGGCATGACGCTGGTGTCGAAAGCCTCGGCGAGATCGCGAATGGTCAGTATCTGGCCAGGCTGCAATCGTCCGCAGATCAGGGCGTCGCCCAGTTCGGCATAGACCCGATCCTGCACTGTATCGCGGATCACCGGCGCCACGGCGCGGCGGACGGCATTGTCGCGAGAATTGCCCCGGTCTGAAAGGCCACGCTCAACCGTGCGTGTACCGCCGCGGCTTGACACAACGGCAGGGGTGGGAATTGCGCTGCGGCGGCGGCCCGGCATCCCGATCAGCTTGACAGAAATTCGCCTGCCTCTCTACTGTGATCACATATCAAAAAAGGGGGCAGCCACCGCCATGACCGTGCGTTCCATCGCCGGCCGCTTCGAGCGCGGCTTTGCCTTCGCTGGCGCGCTGGCGTTGCTGATCATGGCTGCGGTTTCTTTCTTCGATGTCATCTTTCGCAGCGTCAACCGGCCGGTTACCGGTGCTTATGAGTTGACCGCCGTTCTGGTGGCGCTCACGGTTTTCGCCCTGCTGCCGGGCGTGACCCTGCGCGACGAGCATGTCCGTGCTGGCATGCTGAGCATGCTGGCCAAGCGTCATGCGGGGCTGGCTGTTGCGATGCGCTGGCTGCGCCAGCTGCTGCTCGCGATCCTGTTCCTGTATCTCGCAGTCACGTTGTGGCGCATGGGGCAGACCTTCCAGCGTGCCGGTGATCTGGCGCCCTTCATCGATCTGCCGCTTGCCTGGGTCGCTTGGTTCGGCGCGGCCGGCGGTGTGGTCAGCGCGGTTTGCGCCCTGTTCAGCAAGCGCGGCGCCGGAGCAGAACTCGCATGACCGCAGCCGTTATCGCGCTCGCGGTCATGCTTGTCCTGATCGTGTTTGAGGTGCCCATCGCGGTGGCAATGGCGTTGCCCGGCATTGCGGGCTTTCTGTGGATGCTGGGCTGGGAGCCCACCGCCTACATGGTGGCGGAGACCACCTTCAGCACGGTAAATTCCTATGCGCTGTCGGTGATCCCGCTCTTCATCCTGATGGGTAATCTGATCAACGAGGCCGATGTCTCGCGCGAGCTTTATGATGCTGCCTACCGCTTCGTCGGGCATCTGCGCGGCGGCCTTGCCATCGCCACGGTAATCGCCTGTGCAGCCTTTGCCGCGGTCTGCGGTTCCAGCTTGGCAACCTCGGCGGCGATGTCGAAGGTCGCCTACCCGTCGATGAAGCGCTATGGCTATGCCGATGGCCTGGCGGCTGGCAGCATCGCGTCGGCGGGGACACTCGGCATCATGATCCCGCCCAGCGTCGCCCTAATGGTCTACGGCATCATGACCCAGACCGACATCGGCAAGCTATTCATGGCTGGCGTGCTGCCCGGCCTGCTCGGTGCGCTGCTCTATGTCGGCGCCGTGCTGCTGACCGTAACCCTGTGGCCGCAGGATGGTCCTGCCGGCGAGCGCAGTTCCTGGGCCGAGCGCCTGCATGCGCTGCGCGGCACTGCTCCCGTTCTCGGCCTTTTCCTGCTGGTGGTAGGCGGGATGTATGGCGGTGTGTTCACGCCGACCGAGGCTGCCGGCATTGGCGCGGTCGGCGCTTTCTTCATTGCCTTTGCCCGGCGCAAGCTCACGGCGCAGCGGCTGCTCGCCATCCTGATTGATACTGCGGCCACCACCACGATGCTGTTCTTCGTGCTGGTTGGGGCACTGATTTTCTCCAAATTCATAACCATCGCTGGCTTTACCCAGGCGCTGACCGGCTGGTTTCATGACCTGCAGATCGGTCCGCTCGGCCTGATGCTGATCATCTGCGTCATGTATCTCGTGCTCGGCTGCTTCCTGGAAAGCATGTCGATGATCCTGCTCACCCTGCCGATCGTGTTTCCGATCGTCATGGCCGCCGGATTCGACCCAATCTGGTTCGGCGTCATCCTGGTCACCCTGATTGAGGTGGCGCTGATCACACCGCCGGTCGGCATGAACGTATACATGATGCACACATTGCTGCCGCATATTCCGATGAAGACGATCTTTGGCGGTATCGGTGCCTTCGTGGCGGCCGACATCCTGCGCATCGCGCTAATGATCACCTTTCCCGCCATTGCCACTTTCCTGCCATCGCTGATGTGAACCATAAGAGGCCTGTTATGACCCTACGCCGTTCCTTCCTGTTTGCCGCTGTCGCGGCCGTCGCCAGCGTTGCCTCGGCCGCCCAGGCGCAGACCGTGCTGCGCTTTTCCAACTGGCTGCCGCCGACGCATCATGTCGTCACGGAAATGGTGCAGCCCTGGGCCGCGGATGTGGAGAAGGCCACCGAAGGCCGGGTGAAGCTGCAGGTGCTGCCCGCACTGGGCGCGCCGCCGGCGCATTTCGATCTGGTCAAGAACGGCGTTGCCGATGTCGCGTTTGGCGTACATGGCTATACGCCGAACCGCTTCAAGCTGACTGAGATGTCGGAACTGCCGTTTACCACCGATCATGCGGTGGTGAACTCGCTAGCCTACTGGCGCACCTATCAGAAGCATTTCGCCAAGTACAACGAGCATGAGGGCGCCCATCTGCTTGGTCTGTGGACCAACGGCCCGTATCAGCTGTTTACCAAGGCCAACGCCTTTACCAGCCTGGACGCGGTCAACGGCATCAAGATCCGCATCCCCGGTCCGACGGTGGAGCGTATCGCCAAGGCGCTGGGCATGACGCCGATCTCCTCGCCGCTGACCGAGGCCTATGAGCAGATCTCGCGTGGCGTGATCCAGGGCATGTTCCAGCAGAAGGAAACGGTGATCGCCTTCAACATGACCCAGCATATGCCGGTTGCCAGCTTCGTGCCGGGCGGCTTCGCCCATTCCAGCCAGTTCATGGTGATGAACGAGGCCAAGTGGAAGGCATTGGAGCCGCGCGACCGCGACGCCATCGCCAAGCTGTCGGGCGAGGCGATGGTCAAGCGCTTCGCTGCCGTCTGGGAAGCCAAGGAAGCTGCCGCACTGGCAAAGTTTGCCGAGACCGGCGTGAAGGTGACAAACGTGGAAGGCAAGCTGCTGGATGAGCTGCGCGGCAAGCTGCAATTTGTCACAGACGAATGGCTGGCCGAGGCGACCAAGAAGGCGCCGGAGGCCGCCACGGCGCTGAACGAATACAAGGCCGCGATCCCGGCGATCGCCAAAGAGCTGAACGTGAATCCGTGATGGCTGACGACAGATTCAGCCTTTACGACCTTCGCATCGAATGGGTGCCGGGCGACCGCTGCTTCTGTGCAGCCAAGCCCGGCGACCATTTCGAATTGCATGGCGAGCAGCTGCATTTTCCGCCGGGCCAGTCCTGGTCGATCTATACCCTGGCAGCCCTGCTGCCGCTGCTGCCGGCCAAGCAGCGCGAGACGCATCCGAATGACTGGATGACTACCGACGCGCTGGTGGCCTGTCCCGATCCGAACTGCAACGCGAAATTCCGCATCCGCCGTCTGGGGAAGCGCGAATTCCGTCATTCCGAAACCACTGCCGTGCCCCTGACGAGGAACGGCGACAGCGACAAGTCAGAGTGAGAGCATGGTAGAGCGTTACGAACTGGCCCCCGGCTACACGATGTCGCGGCTGCTCAAGGGCGGCTGGCATCTCGCTGGCGGCCACGGCGAGGTGGACCGCGACCAGGCGATCCGCGACATGGCGGCCTTTGTCGAGGCCGGCATCACCAGCTTCGACTGCGCCGACCATTACACCGGCGTGGAAGAACTGATCGGCGATTTCCGCGCAGCCTACCCAGAGCTCGGCAAGAAGATCGAGATCCATACCAAATTCGTGCCGGATTACGACCGGCTTGCCACTTGTGACCGCACTTATGTCGAGAGCATCATCGACCGCTCGCTGAAGCGCCTGCGCGTTGATTGCCTCGACCTCGTGCAGTTCCACTGGTGGAATTACACCATCCCCGGCTATGTCGAGACGATGGGCGTGCTGGACGATCTGCGCCGCGCCGGCAAGATTCGCTATCTCGGCTTGACCAATTTCAACACGACGACGATGCGCGAGATCCTCGCCGCCGGTGTGCCGGTGGTCGCGATCCAGTTGCAATATTCGCTGATCGATGGACGGCCGGAGCGCGGCATGGTCGATCTCTGCCGCGAGCACAAGATCGGGCTGCTCTGCTACGGCGCGCTGGCCGGCGGTTTCTTAAGCGAGGCCTGGCTCGGCAAGCCCGAGCCGCAG
>NZ_CALGPC010000014.1 GCF_937960835.1 uncultured Ferrovibrio sp. | reverse complement strand
TGTGCTCTTCCGATCTGGAGCCGCTCGCCAACCGCTCGCTGACCAAATATAAGCTGATCATCGAGGATTTCGGCGGCTGGGACCTGTTCCAGGAACTGCTAGGCGTGCTGGATGGCATCGCCAAGGCGCATGGCGTGAATATCGGCCAGGTGGCGACGCGCTACGTGCTCGACCGGCCGGGCGTTGCGGGTGCCATCATCGGCGCCACCTCGACGCGACATCTGGCGAGCAATCTGCGCGTCGACAGTCTGAAGCTGACCGAGGCCGATCGGGCGGCGCTGGCGGCCGTGCTAGCCAAGCGCCAGGGTCCGCCGGGCGACTGCTACGACATCGAGCGGGACAAAAACGGCCGTCACGGTCGCATTATGCGCTACAATCTCAACGAAGGCCGGCACTAAGGCAGCCAGTACAGGCTGTGATCTGCGCAGGCCATCATCCTCGGGCCTAACGCGAGGATCTCCTCCCATTTTGCACGAGATGGCCGGGGCAAGCCGGCCATGATGCCCCGGCACAAGGTCGGGGGGTGACGTGTGGGGGAAAGGCGATGCGCCCTTACGCCGCCTCGATCAGGACATGCTGCTTCTTGCCGAAGCTCAGGCGCAGGCGGCCATCGGCACCGAGATCGGCCGTGCCGATCTTCTGCGTTTCTTCCGCCACCGGCTTGTCGTTCAGCTTGATTGCGTTGCCGCGGATATGCCGGCGCGCTTCGCCGCCGGATTTGGCAAGGCCGGCTTCCAGCACCAGCGCGAAGGCTTCGATGCCGGCTTCCAACCGTGCGCGATCCACCTTCACCACCGGCAGGGCGCCGCCGAAATTGCCCTCCTCGAATGCTTTCCGCGCCGTTTCGGCAGCCGTCTCGGCGGCCTCGCGGCCGCGGCATAGCGCGGTTGCCTCGGTGGCAAGTATCTTTTTCGCTTCGTTCAGTTCGGCGCCTTGCAGCTTTTCCAGCCGCGTGATCTCCTCCATCGGCAGGTCGGTGAAGAGCCGCAGGAAGCGGCCCACATCGGCATCATCGCAGTTACGCCAGTACTGCCAGTAATCGTAGGTCGGCAGCATGTCCTCGTTGAGCCAGACCGCGCCGCTGGCTGTCTTGCCCATCTTTTGGCCGGACGCAGTCATGAGCAGCGGGCAGGTGAGGCCATAGAGGCTGAGGTCATGGGCACGGCGGCCGAGTTCGACGCCGTTGACGATGTTGCCCCACTGGTCCGAGCCGCCCATCTGCAGATTGCAGTTGTAGCGCCGCGCCAGTTCGACGAAGTCGTAAGCCTGCAGGATCATGTAGTTGAATTCGAGGAAGCTGAGCGGTTGCTCCCGATCCAGACGCAGCTTCACGGAATCGAAGCTGAGCATGCGGTTGACCGAGAAATGTCGACCATAGTCGCGCAGGAACTCGATGTAGTTCAGCTTGTCCAGCCAGTCGGCATTGTTGACCAT
The DNA here is from genome assembly GCF_937960835.1 of uncultured Ferrovibrio sp. Taxonomy (GTDB): domain Bacteria; phylum Pseudomonadota; class Alphaproteobacteria; order Ferrovibrionales; family Ferrovibrionaceae; genus Ferrovibrio. The sequence continues at coordinate 58,986 of NZ_CALGPC010000014.1, read as the reverse complement.
GATGGCATCGGTCGGCCCATCGCCGAATTTGACGAAGCGGTTGAACACCGTCTTGATGCTGGCCATGTTGGCGGCGATGTCTTCCACGGTCAGCAGCTTGCGCGCTTCGTCCTTGCCCGAGGGATCTCCTACCTTGGTGGTGCCGCCGCCCATCAGCACGATCGGCTTATGGCCGGCCTGCTGCAGCCGCCGCAGCATCATGATCGAGAGCAGATGCCCGACATGCAGGCTCGGCCCGGTGCAGTCATAGCCGACATAGCAGGTGATGCCCTGCGGTTTCTGCGCCAGTTCGTCCAGGGCCTCGGCATCGGTCGCCTGGTGCAGGTAACCGCGCTGGGCCAAGGTCTGCAGGAAAGCGGAACGGTACTCGGTCATGATCCTGGACTCGTATCGGATTTTGGGATTTTTGCGGGCAACGGTGTAACATACCCCTCCCGACTCGCCTAGCTTCAGACGTTCTTGCCTTGCCCCAATCAGACTGGATAGAGCCCCGCTGGATCATGGGCCTGATGAGCGGCACATCGATGGATGGCATCGATGCCGCCCTGTTGCGCACGGATGGCGAAAGCATCACCGAATTCGGCCCGGCGATCACGCGGCCCTATACGGCGGATCTGCGCGAGCGCATCCGGTCGGTCCTGGGCGGGCAGGGGCCGGTGATGGCTGTTTCCCGCGCGATTACCGAGGCCCATGCCGAGGCAGCCACCGCCCTGTTGGCCGAAGCCGGAATGAAGGCGGGTGAGGTCGCTTGGATCGGCTTCCACGGCCATACCGTCTTGCACCGGCCGGAAAAGCACCGCACCTGGCAGATCGGCGACGGCGCCCTGTTGGCCAAGCTGACTGGCATTCCAGTGGTCAGCGATTTTCGCAGCCAGGATGTCGCCATGGGTGGGCAGGGGGCGCCGCTGGTGCCGCTCTATCATGAGGCGCTGGCGCGCTATGCCGGCCTGCAGGCGCCCTTGCTGGTACTCAATCTCGGCGGGGTGGGCAATGTCACTTATATCGGCAGCGACGGTACGCTGATTGCCTTCGATACCGGCCCCGGCAACGCGCTGATCGACGATTGGATGCAGCGCCATACCGGCGCGATCCGCGACGAGAATGGCGTCACCGCGGCCAGCGGCAAGGTGGACGAGCTGGTCGTCGCACATCTGCTGGAGCATCCCTACTTCGCCGCGCCGCCGCCCAAGTCGCTGGACCGCGGTGACTTCGCCATCGCCGCCGTGGAAGACATGCCGTTTGCCGATGGCGCGGCGACATTGACCGCCTTTACCGCCGCCGCGGTGGCGCAGGGCCTGCAGCATTTGCCGCAGCACCCGACGCGCTGCCTGGTCACCGGCGGCGGGCGGCACAATGCGACCTTGATGCGCATGCTGACGCAGGCGCTGAATCATCCCGTAGAAGCGGTGGAGACGGTCGGCTGGCGCGGCGACAGCCTGGAGGCCGAAGCCTTCGCCTTCCTGGCAGCCCGCGCGGTGCGTGATCTGCCGCTGAGTTTGCCCAGCACTACCGGAGTGCCAAAGCCGGTCAGCGGCGGCCGGATATTTCATCCTTGAGCTTGACGTAGAGAAACCTTGTTCTTTCAGGCGGCATCACTGGTCGTTTTGTCAGATTGGCCGCTCTCAGCTAACGCGACTTCCAAGGCAGTCAGCAACTTGGGGATGTCGAGCGGCCGGGACAGGACGCGGAAAAAGCCGGCCAACCTGCTCCGCGGCGTGAACTCCGTCGTCAGCGCCAGCACCGGCACATGCGTCATGTCCGGTATCTTCTTAAGCTGGGCGAGGACTGCAAGGCCATCCGTGTCGCTCAGCTCGCTCTCGACCATGATCACCTCCGGGCGCCTTAGCGCCGCCATGGCAAGGCCGATTGCTCCATCTTGAGCTTCCAGCAGACTCGTTGAAGGAAGTGCGTTTACGATGTGGCGCATCAGCAGCAGTTCCTCGCTGCTTTGCCCGATATAAAGGATGAGGCGATCAGGTGGTGGTGCCTTGCGTGCAATGACGGGCGTTGCAGGCAGGGCAGCAGCTGCGGCCGTGGCATCGACCGGCATATCGATCCAGAACTGGCTGTCTTCATACGGGTCACTGGTGAAGCCAGTACGCCCGTCCATCAATTGAACGAGCTTGCGGATAAGCGGCAGCCCGAGGGACGTCACGTTTGCGGACTGCTTTGCATCGGCGGATTCGATGAGCTGCGCATGCATATGCTCCGGAATCCCGCCGCCGGAGACGGTAGCAGTGAGGCGGACCCAATTGTCATCGAGACGCTCGTAGCCGAAACGCAATATTCCCGCTGGGCGGTTATATTTGATGGCATTGGAGCCGAAATTGATCAGCACCTGGGCCAGACGGGTGCGATCGGCGAGGATCATGGGCAACCCCGCGCCGCAATCTCCGATATCGAGCGTGATATTCCCCGCTTTGGCTTGCGGCTTGAGGATGGCGCCGACCGCTTTCATCAAGGGCAGAATCTCTACCGACCCGACGTTCAGAGCGATCTTGGCCGGACCTGCACGGTTCAGCGCCACGGTGTCATCGACCAGGTGTTGCAGATATTTACCGCTTTCGATGATTGCCTGGGCAGCCTCGGCCTGTTGGGCGGTAAGCGGCCCCAGCTTGCCGTTCGCGAGAGATTGCGAGACATTCAGGATACCGTGCATCGGCTCATGCAGATCATGGCTGATTGCGGCAAGGATATCCGCCTTGGCTTGAGCCGCGCGCTCGGCCTCGCTGCGCGCATTTCGCAACGCCTCTTCGGCATCCTTGCGATCCGTTATGTCGCGTGCCGTGCCGAATATTTCCACTGGCTTGCCCGATATCGCATCGCGGATCAGGCGCATGCTGGCCTCGATCCATACCCAATGACCATCACGATGCTGCAAGCGGGTTTCCAGCGTGGCGCGATCGAGGCCTGCGGTCATCATGTGCCAGATCGCCTTCGTCCGGGTTATGTCATCCGGATGAACGGCATGTTCGGCTTTCGCTGTGATCCACTCCTCAGGCGCGTAACCCAGAAGATCGATGATGGCTGGTGAGGCGTAGCGCCGGACTAGGTTTAAATCGAGCGTAAAGACCATGTCGCGGGAGATATCGGCGAGATGTCGATAATTCTCGGCGGCATCTGCCGCTTCGCGTTCCGCACGTTGGCACAGGCCGACCTGCTGGATTAGACGCCAGCCTAGCGCTGCGACTATTAGCACAAGGATTGCGGCCATTAGCGTCTGTTGCCAGGTGGCATCACGCCATGCCGTTAGCACTTCGTCATGAGACAATCCGACAGCCACAACCAGAGGATAGGCATCGAGTTTCCGATAACTGCCTATCCGGCGCACGCCATCGGTAGACGACGCTACCTCATGAGCCCCGGATGTCCGGAATGCTAGAGCCTGAAAGAGCGTCATATCCTGAATATCGCGTCCGAGATGCGCCGCGTCGAAGGGGCGGCGTGACAGCAGGGCGCCATCGGCTCTGGCCAGAAGGACTGCGCCGTCAGTGCCGATGTCCAAGGCGTCGAAGAAGGCATGCAGGCGACCGGTATCGAACATCGCGACGACGACACCGCCGAAACTGCCATCTCTCCGATTGACGCGGCGCGAGAGCGGAATGACCCAGGTCTGATAGACCTCGTCCTGAACCGGGCGTCCGATATGCGGGATGTCATCGTCGTTGCGATGCGCCTCGATATAATCCTCGCCGGTGAGATTCAGGTGAGTTCGGCGGCCGGGTGTATGGATGAGCGACGCGCCGCCCCGATCCAGATAGGTCAGCGACACCAGCCCGGGCAACGTGTCGACCTGCGTCTGCCACTGGCTGAGGAGCGGCTTCAGCGCTGCAGGATTATCGCCTGCCGTCTCCGTCTGCTCCGCTGCATGGGCGAGCACGGCATCGACGGCACGGATGCTATCTTCCACACTCCGGGCAACCGACCGCGCGAGAGTCTCGGTGGTGCGTTCGGCGTTACGGATGTTCTCCCGCCGGCTCTGCCAGAGGCTAGTGATTTCGAAGCCGGTCAGCGCCAGACAGACGAAAGCGATGAAGACCACAGCCGATGAGCGCAATGACAGCAAGCCCATGAAATTCCGCGACTGATGGTCCGGCATTACTTGCCGCAATGACATGGCCTTGCCTTCTAACGCACGGCCTCATCGCAACTGTTTTCGACTCGTGCCGCAAAATACCAGACGCCGTTCGGGCGTGGGTTCCGATGTAGCTGCGGTAGGGGAACGCGGGGAGTTACTATTCGCTAACAAAGGGTTGTCATTTGCTAACCTCTTGTGGATGAAGGTGGAAGAGGTCGCTCAATGACCACCTAAAGCTGATACTGCGGCGAACATGATTGCGCTTATCGGGAATCAGAACATCTGCTGCCCTGTTGGGACGCAGGCTTCCCTTTGTTATCCACAATCGTCATAAAAGATGACGCTGAGGATGGAATTTTACACGATGAACCCAACCACACCTCGCTGGCTGAAGCCGGTGACCGAATATGCACCACTGGCGGTTTTTCTGGCCGCCTATGCCGCTGCCGATCTGATGGCGGCAACCGTGGCCTTGCTGGCGGCGACGGCAATCGCGCTTGGCCTGTCGCTTTTTTACCTGCGGAAGCTGCCGCTGCTGCCGTTGATCACGGCTGCGGTGGTGGGGCTGTTCGGCGGGCTCACGCTATGGCTGCAGGATGAGACTTTCATCAAGATGAAGCCGACCATCGTCAATGCCATCTTCGCCGCGCTGCTGCTGGGTGGGCTGGCTTTCGGGCGGATCTGGCTGAAGCTGCTGCTCGGGCAGGCCTTGGCAATCAATGACGAAGGCTGGCGCCGGCTGACGCGTCGCTTCGGTCTGTTCTTCGCCACGATGGCGTTGCTGAACGAGATCGTGTGGCGCACGCAAAGCACGGATTTCTGGGTCGCCTTCAAGGTCTTCGGCCTGCTCGGCCTGACCTTCCTCTTCATGCTGGCCCAGGCGCCGCTGATTGCCCGGCATAAGATCGAAGAGGGGATGTAGGGTCGGAGGCTGCATGAGAACCGTCATGCTCGGGCCACGCCCGAGCATGACGACTATGCAGGGCTTACGCCGCCGGCGGGTTGTTGTTGCTGACAGCGCCTTTGCCAGCGCGGGCCGAGGTCGGCACCAGCGAGGCCTTGATGTATTTGTCGCAGGCCGCCGTCAGCTCGTCGAGCTTGCCTTCGAAGAAGTGGTCAGCGCCCTGAATCTTCTTATAGTCGATCTTAATGCCCTTCTGCATCGACAGGCGCTGTGCCAGCTTGGCGACCTCCGGTTCGGACACGATCTTGTCGTCAGTGCCCTGAATGATCAGGCCGGAAGACGGGCAGGGCGCCAGGAAGCCGAAATCGAACATGCCGGCCGGCGGTGCCACGGAAATGAAGCCGTCGATCTCCGGCCGCCGCATCAGCAGCTGCATCGAGATCCAGGCGCCGAAGGAGAAGCCGGCGATCCAGACGGCCGAGGCATTGGCATTAACGCCCTGCAGCCAGTCCAGCGCCGCGGCGGCGTCCGACAACTCGCCCACGCCGTTGTCGAAACTGCCCTGGCTGCGGCCAACGCCGCGGAAATTGAAACGCAGGACCGAGAAGCCGCGTTTTGCGAAGACGTGGAAGAGGTTGTAGACCACCTTGTTGTTCATCGTCCCGCCGTAGAGCGGGTGCGGATGAAGAATCAGGGCAATCGGAGCATTGGCTTCCGGCCCGTGGCTGTAGCGGCCTTCCAGCCGCCCATCGGGACCAGGAAAAATGATGTCAGGCATCGCGGTTCGTCACTTTTGCCGCAAAAGGGAAGCTTCGGCGGTGTTTATCGGTTGAAGCGGGGTCCATTTTACCATAGTTGGCTCCGCAGAATTCAAGCTTAAAAAATGCAACCCGGCGTATCCTGTTCAGCGCAAATGGGAATTTGGCGGCAGGAATGCAAGTCCGACCGGAAGGATGCGTTATGAGCCCGGGATCGACTCCTGGTTTTGTCTATCTCGATTACAACGCCACGGCCCCCCTCCGGCCGGAGGCACGGGAGGCCGTGCTGAAGGCCTTGGAGGCCCCCGGTAACCCCTCTTCGGTGCATCGCTTTGGCCGCGCCGCGCGCAAGCTGGTGGAGGAGGCGAGGGCAAGCGTCGCAGCCCTGGTCGGTGCCGAGCCGAAGCGGGTGGTCTTCACCTCCGGCGGCACCGAGGCGAATAACCTCGCCTTGCGGCTGGCGATCGAGCAGGCCGGGGTGAAGAGCCTGATCGTCTCCGCCATCGAGCATGACTCGGTCCTGCGCCCGGCGCGTCATGCCGGCTTGCCTATTGTCGAACTGCCAGCTGGCGCCGATGGCGTCGTGCTGCTGGCCGCTCTTGAAGAAGCTCTGGCACACGCACCCAAACCGGCGCTGGTCGCCCTCATGCTGGCCAATAACGAGACCGGCGCGATCCAGCCGGTGGCAGAGGTCACCCGGCTGGCCCATGAACAGGGCGCCCTGCTGCTCTGCGACGCCGTCCAGGCGGCGGGCAAGATCGCGGTCGATCTCTCCCGGCTCGCCTGCGACTTCCTCACCCTTTCGGCCCATAAGCTCGGCGGGCCGACCGGGGTAGGGGCGCTGGTTACCCGCGACGATTGGGTGCCAGCGCCTTTGCTGCGCGGCGGGGGGCAGGAGCAGGGCCAGCGCGCCGGCACGGAGAACCTGCCGGGCATCGCCGGCTTCGGCGCCGCGGCGGCTGCCGCCCTGCAGAGTTTGCCCCGAATGGCCGAGGTTGCCGGCCTGCGCGATCGGCTTCAGGCCGCCCTGCTGGTTGCCTGCCCGGAGGCTCCGGTGCATGGGGGCGGGGGGCCGCGCCTGCCGAACACCCTGTGCATTGGCATGCCGGGGGTACCAGCAGAGACCCAGGTGATGGCATTGGATCTGGCTGGGGTTGCGGTCTCGGCCGGCTCGGCCTGTTCCTCGGGAAAGGTAACCCCGAGCCATGTGCTGACCGGTATGGGCCTGCCTGAGCCGACCGCCCGGGAGGCCATCCGCTTTAGTCTTGGCTGGGCGACCAGCGAGGCCGATATCGAGCGGGCGGCACGAGTCTGGAGCGAGTTTTGGATGAAGAAAAGAACTGATTTATAAGTTCATATATTGTGGTTAATATATTGATATTAATTAAAAATCATATTTAAGAAGGCGGATTATCCGCTCTGGATACGTCTCGGCGATTACACTCAGCGATTACAGATTACAGTTATGTGTCCAGGCCGAAAGAGGCAATCTACTTATGAAGATATTATCGACTCTACAGTAGCTTGCCGTAACTATATGATCTGAAGTCGAAATTGATCTGACGCAAAGCTGCGCTTGATGGTTCGGTCTAAATCGGACCGATCCAGGGGTAGCGAGGCGTAGAATGGTTGGACGGCAGGCGGCAGCGGCAATTACGGGAGAGGCGGTCAGCGAGGACATGATCCGGGCGTTGGTCCGGGGCTTCTACGAGCGGGCCAATGCCGATCCTCTGCTGGGGCCGATCTTCGCGGCGGCAATCCCAGACTGGGAAGGACATCTCAGGGTGGTCGAGGATTTCTGGTCCCGAGTCCTGCGTAGCACAGACCGTTACCGTGGATGCGTCATGAGTGCCCATGCGGGCATGCGGCCCCAGCCGATCCATTTCGATCGCTGGCTGGCGCTGTTCCAGGCCACGGCCGAGGAGATCCTGCCGCCGGCGGCCTGCCGGCGTGCTCTAGAGGCGGCCGGCTTCGTCGACCAACGTCTTCGAATGATGGCCGGCGCGGTCGGAACTTGCGCGGCTGAGGCCCCCCTTCAGGCTGGCTGACCTCGGGTTGCGGGCCGCCGGGTGGAAGGATATATCGAGCCCTCCCAAACGGAGTAGTCCATGCCCAAGATGACCTTCATCCAGCCCGATGGTAAGCGCCTTGAAGTCGATGCACCGGTCGGCCTGTCGGTGCTGGAGATTGCCCATAAGCATGGCGTGGATATCGAGGGCGCCTGCGAAGGCTCACTCGCCTGCTCGACCTGCCATGTCATCGTCGACCCGGAATGGTACGGCAAACTGCCCGATGCCAAGCCGGATGAGGAGGACATGCTTGATCTCGCCTTCGGCTTGACCAAGACTTCGCGGCTCGGCTGTCAGTTGATCATGACACCCGAGCTGGACGGGCTGGTGGTCAGCCTGCCCACGGCCACACGCAACATGATGTAAAAAAACGAAGGGGAAGAGGAAACGATGACCGGTTTGAAGCCAGAAACCCGAGAAAAGCTCAAAACGGTCAGCGTAGCGACCCTGTCCACCGCGTTATTCAAGCGCGGCCTGCGGAACCAGACGATCCAGGATGTCCGCCCGCTGAATCCGAATTTGGGCAACATGGTCGGCGAGGCCTTCACGCTGCGCTACATCCCGGCGCGCGAGGACCTCAACCCGATCACTGTGTTCCAGGACCGCAGCCATCCCCAGCGCAAGGCGGTGGAAGACTGCCCGCCCGGCGCGGTCTTCGTCATCGACAGCCGCAAGGACCCGCGCGCGGCGTCTGCCGGTTCGATCCTGGTGTCCCGCCTGATGGTGCGAGGTGTGGCCGGTGTTGTCACCGATGGCGGCTTCCGTGACAGCCCTGAGATCGCCAAGCTGAAGATCCCCGCCTATCACAACCGTCCTTCGGCGCCGACCAATCTGACCTATCATCAGGCCATCGACATCAACGTGCCGATCGGCTGCGGTGATGTGCCGGTTTTCCCGGGCGACGTGATCGTCGGCGATGGGGAAGCCGTAATCGTCATCCCGGCGGCGATTGCCGACGAGATTGCTGATGAGGCGGTAGAGATGACGGCCTTCGAGGATTTCGTCACCGAGGAAGTGCTGAAAGGCCGTTCGATCCTCGGCCTCTATCCGGCTACCGATCCGCAGACCAAGGTCGACTTCGAGGCCTGGCGCAAGGCTAAGAATCGCTGATCAGAGAAAGTCGTTGATCTGGGCGGTCAGCCTGGCCTTCTTCCTCTCTGTAACGTGATGGGCGGCGTTCGTGCACCACGCTAGAATGCCGTCGAGTCACGGAGGGGTGAGATGAAACTCTGGTCGATGCCGGTCATGCTGGTTGCCCTGGCGGCAGGCAGCGTGCAGGCCCAGCAGCAATCTTACGCCGGCCCGCTGATCGACGCCCATGTGCATTACAGCCATGACGCCTGGGACATGCTGCCGCCCGACAAGGCCATTGCCGTACTGCGCAACGAGGCCCGGCTAAAACGCGTGCTGGTTTCCAGTTCAAGCGACGACGGCACGCAGAAGCTTTATGCCATTGCCCCCGATCTGATTGTTCCCGAGCTGCGGCCCTATCGCCGCCGTGGCGAACTGTCGACCTGGATGAAGGACGACAGCGTCATTGCGCATCTGGAGGACCGGTTGAGGCGCTACCGCTATGTCGGGATTGGTGAGTTCCACCTCTACGGTGCCGATGCGGATCTGCCCGTGCCGCGCCGTATGGTGGAACTGGCGAAGCAGCACAAGCTATTTCTGCATGCTCATTCCGACGCCGACGCGGTGGAGCGCCTGTTCAAGCATGACCCGGATGCACTGATCCTCTGGGCTCATTCCGGCTTTGCCCGGCCGGACGAGATCCGCGCCATGCTGTCGAAGTACAAAAATCTTTGGGCCGATCTCGCCGTGCGCAGCGAGCATGGGCGAGATGGCAAGGTCGATCCCGATTGGCGCAAGCTGTTCGAGGAGTTCCCCGACCGCTTCATGGTGGGGACGGATACCTATACGCCGGAGCGCTGGTATTACATCGCCGAGCATGCCTCCTGGTCGCGCGACTGGCTGGCCGACCTGCCGAAAGACCTAGCCGAGCGGATCGCCTATCGAAATGCCGAAGCGCTGTTCGCGCGGACCGGCTTCGCTTTGCCGCAATGAAGGCCATAACGCTCGCATTGCTTGGGCCGTTGGCCGCATCAGCGGCGGCGGCCCCCGCCGGGGCCTGTTTGAACGCACCGGGCACCATGCACGCCGGATCGCTGGCGGTGACGCCCGTACCTTCACCGATCCCAATGGGAAAGCCATTCGCGCTACAGATCGTGCCCTGCAACGCCGCCCCGGAAAGGCTGACCGTGGATGCGGTCATGCCGGCACATAGGCATGGCATGAACTACCACCCCAAGGTGATCAAAACGAAGAATGGCTTCCGCGCCGAAGGCTTGCTGTTCCATATGCCCGGCGAGTGGGAATTCGTCTTCGATCTGCGTTTCATGGACGGCCGCAGCGAACGCATCACGCATCGTATCGTCGTAAAATGAGGGGCCTGCTGCTGATCTTCTTGGTGCTGTTGCCGGTCTCGGCGCAGGCCTGGACGGAGGCGGAGCGTGAGCAGATTCTCAGCTTCGGCCCCTGGCCGCCAGAGGCTGCGCGCGATTCCAGCAATCGTCTTTCCGGCAATCCTGCGGCGATCGCGCTCGGCGCCGCCCTGTTCAGTGAGACGCGCCTGTCGCCCGGCGGTATTGCCTGCATCTCCTGTCATCAGCCGCAGAAGGGCTGGGGCGACGGACTGGCGCGCAGCAAAGGCATGCAGCAGCTCGACCGCAATGCGCCCAGCGTCATGAATGCGCATCTGAGCCGCTGGTTCGGCTGGGATGGCGCGAGTGACAGCCTCTGGGCAGCGTCGATCCGCCCGATCCTGGATGAGCGCGAAATGGCGAGCAGCGCCGAACGTGTAGCAGCCACGATCCGCAGCGACGCGGCGCTTACATGTCAGTTCGAGAAGGTAGCGGGCACTGCGCCGCAGCATTTGGTGGACGAGGCCGTCATGGTGCTGGGCGCCAAGGCCATCGCCGCCTTCCAGGAAACGCTGACCAGCGGCCGCACGCCCTTTGACGATTACCGCGACGCATTGGCGCGCGGTGAGAACGCGCCTTATCCGGAGGCTGCAAAACGAGGTCTGAAGATTTTCTTGGATAGCGCCTGCGCCGCCTGCCACACCGGACCGTCATTCAGCAACGGCGAGTTCCACGATACCGGCCTGCCATATTTCATGCAGAATGGCCGGCCCGATCCAGGCCGTTACGAGGGGATCAAGCGCGTGCGCGCCAATCCGTATAACCGGCTGTCGCGATATAGCGACGATCCCGATTCAGGCTTCACCGTGCGGCATGTAGCGCTGCTGCATCGCAATTGGGGGGAATTCAAAACCCCGAGCCTTCGTAACCTGCGTCACACCGCTCCCTATATGCATGATGGAAGCAAGGCAACTTTGATCGAGGTCATTCGCCATTACTCCGAATTGGATGAAGATCGGCTACATGTCGACGGCGAAGCGATTCTACGGCCGTTGCGGCTGGACGAGGCATCGATCCGCGATTTGGCGGTTTTTCTAGAAACGCTGAGCGCCTCCAATGTTCCGGACGCGGCCAGCCTGGAGCGATGGGCGGAAGAGGCGCGGAAATGCCGGAAGTAACTTATGAACAGTCTAAAGTTGTTATTCTTGTGAAAGGGTTGATTTTCTGTGGAGAATGCCGAATCTCCATCTTTCCAAGGCGCGGCGGATAGATTATATGTGTACATATGATTTGGCCGAACATTCCGGTCCGCGCAGAATTTTTCAGCTGCCCCCAGACGAAGTCGAGCCGAGCCCATGACGAATTCAGCTGCCGCCCCCGTTCTGCCCGCGACCGATGCCGCGGCACCGTCGCATCCGCTGCTCAAGCCAGGTGGTAATCTGCGCGAAGAAACCGTGACCTACGTCCACCATTGGACGGACACGCTGTTTACGTTCCGCACCACCCGCGATGCCAGTTTCCGCTTCATCAACGGTCAGTTTGCGATGATCGGCCTAATCGTCGACAACAAGCCGCTGCTGCGCGCCTATTCGATGGTCAGCGCCAATTACGAGGAGTTCCTCGAATTCCTCTCGATCAAGGTGCCTAACGGCCCGCTGACCTCGCGGTTGCAGCATATTAAGGTCGGCGACAAGATCATTGTCGGCAAGAAGGCGACCGGCACGCTGCTGCAGGACAATCTGCTGCCGGGCAAGACGCTGTATCTGCTCGGCACCGGCACCGGCCTCGCGCCGTTCATGTCGATCATCAAGGACCCAGAGGCCTATGAACGCTACGAGCGTGTCGTGCTGGTGCATGGCGTGCGCACGGTGGCCGAACTGGCCTATGAGCAGTTCATCACCAAGGAGCTGCCGGAGAACGAGTTCTTCGGCGAGGAAGTGAAGCAGAAGCTGCTGTATTATCCGACGGTGACGCGCGAGCCGTACAAGAACCAGGGCCGCGTTACCGACCTGATCCGCAATGGCAAGCTGTTCAGCGATCTTGGCCTGCCCAAGCTGGACATCAACAACGACCGTCTGATGCTGTGCGGCAGCCCGGCCATGCTGGCCGAGATGCGGGGCATGCTGGACGAGATGGGCTGGCAGGAAGGCAGCACGACCGGCGCCGGCCACTACGTGATCGAGAAGGCGTTCGTCGAGCAATAACAGCCGGAACCAAGGCACTGCTTTGCCCGTTGATGAGCCATCATCGACAGCGAAGCAGATGACCGAAACCGGACTGCGCCATGGCCCGCTGGGGCCTTCCACCCTTCATCTCTGCATCGATATGCAGGCCCTGCTGGCCGAGGATACGCCTTGGCATGCGCCCTGGGCTGAGCGCATCCTACCGCGCCTGATCCCGCTGATCGAACGCAGCCCGTCCGATACGGTCTTTACCCGCTTTGTCACCCCGCCCGATCCACAAAGCATGCCGGGCATGTGGCGGCTGTATCATGGCGAATGGCAGGACTGGATGCGCCGGGCCGATCCGCGGTTGTTCGAGCTAATGCCGCCGTTAGGCCATTTCGTGCCGCCGGCGGTGGTGATCGACAAGCCGGTCTATTCCGCCTTCACCGGGCATCTGTTGATCGACCATCTGAGGGTGCGTAACATCGACACCTTGGTGGTGAGCGGCGCCGAGACCGACATCTGCGTCCTGTCCACCGTACTGGCCGCCATCGATCATGGCTATCGCGTCATCCTGGTGCGGGATGCGCTATGCAGTTCCCAGGATGAAACCCACGATGCCCTGATCGCCTTCTACCATGCCAGGCTGAAGCAGCAGGTGGAGATCGCCAGCACTGAGGCAGTGCTGAACGCCTGGACCTAGGCGGTTCGGCCTAGGGCCTGCATCAATGCCAGCCCGGCCCAGGCGGCGATCAGGCAGAGCAGCACTGAGAGCGCGATATTGCTGCCGGCGCGCAGCAGCAATCCTTCGCGGATGAGACCAAGGGTCTGCAGGCTGAAGGACGAGAAGGTGGTGAAGCCGCCGCAGATGCCGACCATCAGGAACAGGCGGGCGGAATCGGTGACCCCCTGCAGGCCGGCCAGGATGCCGATGATCAGCGAGCCCAGGACATTCACCGTCAGCGTACCCCAAGGGAAAACCGCACCGGGAAACAGGGCTTGCAGGCGTGTATCGACGGTGCCAGCCATCCAGTATCGGGCGACGCTGCCCAAGGCGCCGCCCGCCGCCACATAGAGATACGCCATCATGCCGAGATTCCGTCGCCGCCGGTCTGGGATCCGTTCTTATTCAAACGCAGGCAGGATAGCCGGTTCGCTCGATCCCGCCAAACGGCAGGGAGCCATTGATTTGTATCAGAAGGTTTGTTCGTCACGATTGCATCGCGCAGCGCTTCGGCTAGTCTCGCGGCCATGACCGCGAGTCCCGAATTCGTCACCTTCGTCCAGGAACTGTTCGCGCCTCTGGGTGGCGTCAGCATCCGCCGCATGTTCGGCGGGGCGGGGATCTATTCGCGCGGCGTGATGTTCGGCCTGATCGACGAGGACACCATCTACCTCAAGGCGGATGCGGAAAGCCGCAAGGCCTTCGAGGCGCGCGGCTGCGGTCAGTTCGTTTATGACGGCAAGGGCAAGCCGGTGGCCATGAGCTATTGGCAGATGCCTCCCGAACTGGTGGACGATGCCGACGAGGCGCTGGTCTGGGCGAAGACGGCGCTCGCCGTGGCAAAAGCCGCCAAGGCTGCCGTGCCGCCATCCTCGCGGCGAATCACGCTGGGGGCGGCCAGACGTCGGCGATAGGACTTAAGCGGCCTTGTTCCGAGCCCTGCCGCGGGCAATGGCAATCGCTTCCTTCAGGATTTCTTCATCGCCGATATGGTTGGCGAGCAGCAGCACCAGCTTGGACATCGCCACTTGGGCGGCGCGGTCGTCCAAACCTTCGGTCATTTTCACCAGTGCGGCATAGAAGGCATCCGGGTCGGCAAGATTGGGATTGGTATTGAGCTTTCCCATGGCTTCCTCCTCACCCCAGGCCCGGAATGGGCTCGCCTTGCACCGTCCGCGCCAGGCCACGGAACAGCGCGACCATATTGCCCTCAGCGTCGCAGACGGTCATGTCATAGATGCTGCTGCGGCCGGTGGTAGAGCGCAATTCGGCGGTTGCCGTCAGAACCGTGCCGGGCTGCACCGGGCGCAGGAATTCGATGCTGGCATGCTGCGCCACCGTGCTGCGGTTGAAGGAATTGCAGGCATAGCCGAAGGCTGAATCGGCGAGGGTGAAGATGATGCCGCCATGGCAGGTGCCATGGCTGTTAACCATGTCGGGCTGCACCGTCATGCGCAGCACGGCACGGCCAGGACCCATTTCCAGCAATTCCACACCAAGCTTGCGGGCCGCAAGGTCGCGTTCCGCCGCGACCTTGCCGACTGCTTCCGCGATCTCCTGCGGTGTCTTCATTGCCCCGTGAATTTTGCCGGACGTTTCTGCAGGAAGGCCATAACACCCTCGATGAAGTCGCGGGTGCGGCCAGCGATACGCTGCGCCTCGCGCTCGATCTCAAGTTGCTCGTTCAGCGTTGCATTGGCGGATTGACGCATGATCTTGCGGATCTGTCCCAAGCCGATGGTTGGACCGTTAGCGAACTTCGCAGCGATCTTGCCGGCTTCCTCCATCAGCACGTTGTCGTCCACGCATTTCCAGATCAGGCCCCATTCGGCCGCCTTTTCGGCGGGCAGGGGCTCGCCTAGCATGGTGAGGCCGAGCGCGCGCGCGGACCCAACGAGGCGCGGCAGGAAATAGGTGCTGCCAGCATCGGGTACCAGGCCGATATTGGCGAAGGCCTGCAGGAAGCTGGCGGATCTGGCGGCGATGACGATATCGCCGGTCAACGCGAGGCTCATGCCGGCGCCGGCGGCGGGCCCATTGATGGCACAGACGACCGGCATGCGAAAACCGTCAAGCTTGCGGATGACCGGGTGATAGCGCTCGTGCAGGGCGGCACCGAGGTCGGGCAGAGCGCCATCCTTGGTCAGATCGCCTGAAGCGAGATCAGCGCCTGAGCAGAAGCCGCGCCCGGCACCGGTCAGCATCAGGCAGCGGATTGTCGCATCGGCATCGATGTCTTCCAGTGCGGAGAGCAATTCCTGCATCAGTTCTGGACTGAGCGCGTTAAGCCGTTCTGGCCGGTTCAAAGTGATGGTAGCGACGCCGTCGCGTTTGTCGACCAGCAGCGTTTTATAGGACATGCGTTTCTCTCCCGTGTCTGGGAGAACGCTAGCCGATTTTTCAGTTCGGTAGAACCGCTTCGGTGGCCATGTCGGACGCGGCTTCCGTTGCGGCAACCACGCAATTGCGGCCTCGGCGCTTGGCCTCGTAGAGCGCGGCGTCGGCGCGCTGCACGAGGCTGCTGAGCGCTTCGCCGGTACGATACTCGGCGACGCCTGCAGAGATCGTGATGCGGCCAAGTTCTTCCCCGGTATGCCGTTTCACCAGTTTGCGTCCGGCGATCAGCATGCGCAGATTGTCGCCCAGCTTCACGGCTTGATCGGCGCGGGTGCGCGGCAGCAGCAGCGCGAATTCCTCGCCGCCATAACGGGCCGCCAGATCCTGGCCTTTGACATTGTCGCTGAGTGTGCGCGCGACGAGCTGCAGCACAGTATCGCCGGTCTGGTGTCCATGGCGGTCGTTGAACTGCTTGAAATGATCGATGTCGAGCAGCATGAGCGACAGCGGCTCGTGGCTGTCCTGCGCGGCCTTGGCCAGCAGCGTCAATGTCTGCTCGAAATTCTTCCGGTTGGCGAGACCGGTGAGCGAGTCCGACAGGGCTTCACGGCGAGCCTGCTCGAAATGCTCGCGCAGCATCTGCACTTCCGCCGTCGTTTCAGCCAGACGTTCTTCCAGCGACTGGTTGCGCTGCTGCATCACGCGGGTTTCCTGCAGCATCGCACTGACCAGCGCGCCCATCGAAGGCGCGGCCGGGTGGTTATCGAGCTTGTCGGAAAAATGCTCCAGCTTGTCGCCATAGGTGCGGGTATCCTGCTCGGCTGCGCCGATATAGGCGCGCAGTTCATCCATGGCTTCCTGCAGTTTCTCGGTGGTTTCGCGCGACGCGCGCAGCATGCGGGCAGGATTAAGGAACTCCTCGTAAAGCTGCAGCGTGACTTCGGGCGTAAACGGCCTATTGCTGGCAAGCAGCGCGTCGATGGCGTGACTCAAAGCCGGGTCGCGGCCCGCGTGATATTCGTACCAGATGGTAAAATTGACTGGCGTTGGCGGAATGGAGAAGCGCGCCATGCTGGCCACCGCCGCATGGGCGAATTCCGCAGCTTGGTGCAGATCGTCGTGATACATCCACGCATCCCCCAGGACGGCGTACCCCCCTGTCGGGCACGCCCCGCCGATCTCCACTTTGCGGCCAAGCCGCGCGGCTGGCAATGGTCGTCTGAAAAAATCAGATGCCGAGATAGCGGCGCTGGATTTCGGGCGCGGCCAGCAGGGCGTTGGAATCGCCTTCCCAGACAACCCGGCCTTTTTCAATGACGTAATGGCGGTCGGCCAGACGTGTTAGCGCGTCGACATTTTTATCCACAACCAGGATGGACTGTCCGGCCTGCTTCAGACGTTCGAGGCAGAACCAGATTTCCTGTCGGATCAATGGGGCCAAGCCCTCAGTTGCCTCATCCAGGATCAGCAGATGCGGGTTGGTCATCAGGGCCCGGCCTATCGCCAGCATCTGCTGTTCGCCGCCCGAAAGCTGATTGCCCATGTTACTGGCACGCTCGGCCAGGCGGGGGAAGAGCTCGATTACCCGCTCATAGGTCCAGGGCTGTTCGGCATGGCGGCGGTTGGCAGCCGTTGCGATCAGATTTTCGCGGACCGACAGGTTGGGGAAGATCTGCCGCCCTTCCGGCACCAGGCCGACGCCGATCTTGGCAACGCGATAGGCGGGCAAGCCGCGGATATCGGCATCCCGAAAACGGATATGGCCGGTGGCGGCAGGCGTGAGCCCCATGATCGAGCGGATTGTGGTGGTCTTGCCCATGCCATTGCGGCCCATCAGGGTGACCACTTCGCCCGGATTGATGCACAGGCTCATGCCGAACAGCACCTGGCTGCGACCATAGAAGGTGTTGATATTCTCGACGTCGAGCAGACTGGCCATATGCGCTCCTTACGCCTCATCGCCGAGATAGGCCTGGCGGACCTGCTCGTTCCGCCGGATCTCGTCCGGCTCGCCGGTGGCGATGCCTCGGCCATAAACCAGCACAGTGATGCGGTCGGCCAGCGCGAAGACGGCATCCATATCATGCTCGATCAGCAGCATGGTGATGCTGCCCTTGATCTGGCGCAGCAAGGTTACCATCCGCGCGGAATCCTCGGGTCCCATGCCGGCCATTGGCTCGTCGAGCAGCAGAAGCTTCGGCCGGGTTGCCAAGGCCATGGCGATTTCAAGCTGCCGATGCTCGCCATGACTCAGGACGCTGGCCACGGTTTCGGCGCGATGGGCGAGGCCGACCTGTTCCAGGGCAGCCATCGCCGGCTCGCGCAGGCGAGGATCGCTGCGGGCATCCTTCCAGAAACGGAAGGAATGGCCGTCATGAGCCTGCACCGCCAGCATGATATTTTCCAGCGTGGTAAAATTCAGAAAAATGGATGTGATCTGGAACGAGCGCGCGATACCGAGATGCGAGCGCGCATGCACCGGCAGATGAGTGATGTCCTGACCAAGAAAACGGATGCTGCCGGCATCGGGCCGCAACTCGCCGATCAACTGGCTGATCATCGTGGTCTTGCCGGCGCCATTGGGGCCGATCACCGCATGCACTTCGCCTTCGCGGATGTCGAGATTGAGGTTGTCGGTGGCGACTAGGCCGCCGAAACGCTTGACCAGGCCTTCGACCTTGAGCACCGGCTCAAGCATGATCGCCTCCGGCACTGGCAATAGCCACAGCTTCGCGCCGCTGGCGATACCAGATCGCAAGAATGGCTGCGGCCGCCCCGGCAAGCACAACGGCTGCAGGAATCCAGTCATCGTACCACAGATAATGGACGACATAGATGAGGAAGAGCGTGATCAGGCCGGTCAGCGCATAACCGGCAGCGCCGCGCACCATGGCGCCGTCGATACCGCCGCGCGCGAAGAGAACCACCAGTAGCAGGATCGGACCGAAGACGATCTTCCAGTATTCCGTCCAACTGGAAAGGATTTCCTCCAGCATGAGGAAAGTAACGGCGCCGAAAAGCGGGCCGAAAAGGCTGCCCATGCCGCCCAGCACGACCATGACGATCAAATCGCCAGAGCGCGTCCAATGCATCATCGCGGGGCTGATGAAATCGGTATAGGTGGCAGTGAGGATGCCGGCCAGACCACAGATGGTGCCTGAAATAACAAAGGCCGTAAGGCGATAACGGAAGACCGGAAAACCGAGCGTCGCCATGCGGCGGTCGTTCGACTTAGCGCCTTGCAGCACCATGCCGAAGCGCGAATTCACCACCCGGTAGGTCAGCCATAAGACTATGACCAGCAGAACCCAGCAGAGGTAGTATAGCGTTTCCTTGTCGTTCAGATCGAGCAGGCCGCCGAAATCCGTGCGCTGCAGGATCGTCAGGCCGTCATCGCCGCCATAGGCATAGGCGCCATTGCCGAGATAGTAGACAAGCTGCGCCAGGGCCAGCGTAAGCATGATGAAGAAGATGCCCTTGGTGCGCAGCGACAACAGGCCAATCAGCAAGGCAACCAGAGCCGAGCCGATCAGCGCCACCGGCCATTGGATCCAGGCCTCGGTAATGCCGTGATGAGCCAGGATGCCGATCGCGTAACCGCCAACGCCGATATAGGCGGCATGGCCGAAGCTGACCATCCCGCCATAGCCGAGGATCAGATTCAGGCTGACGGCGGCGATTGCCATGATGACGATGCGAGTGAACAGCGTCAGCATGAACGGATCATCCAGCAGCATCGCGAAGACCGGAACGAGACCAAGCAGGACAAGCAGAATGCTGCCGGCGATCGTGGTGATCGGCGATTTCAGGCGGAGGAGCGAAGACATCGACGCGGCTCCTCAGCGGCCGGGGGCGGGGAACAGACCGGCGGGACGCAGCACCAGCACACCGGACATCAGGATATAGATCAGCATCGAGGATAGCGCCTCGGCCACTGTGCCTGCATCGGCCGGGCTGAGGACGGTACCCAGCATGTTCGGCAGGAAGGCGCGGCCCATCGTGTCGACCAGACCGATCATCACGGCAGCAATAAAGGCGCCGCGGATCGAGCCGATACCGCCGATCACGATGACGACCAGCGCCAGGATCAGGATGTTGTCGCCCATGCCGATCTGCACCGTGGTGATCGGCGCTGCCATCAGACCGGCCAGCGCAGCCAGTGCCGCTCCAAGACCGAAAACCAGAGTGAAGAGCAGCTTGATATCGATGCCCAAGGCGCCGACCATTTCGCGATTCGTGGCGCCGGCACGGATCAGCATTCCAAGCCGCGTTTTCTGCACCAGCACATACAGAAACACGGCGCAAAGCAGGCCGACCACGATGATCAGGAAACGGTAGGTCGGATAGGGCAGGCCGGGCAGGACTTCGAAATGAGTGAGCAGCGAGTCTGGCAACGGAATCGCCATACCCCCGACACCGAACAATATACGAGCCAATTCGTTGAAGAAGAGAATGAGGCCGAAGGTGGCGAGCACGTGATCGAGGTGATCGCGGGTATAGAGATTCCGCAGCGCAATCACTTCAACGACGATCCCAAGCAGCGCCGTGGCGGGCAGCGCAAGCAACGCGCCGAGCAGGAAGCTGCCGGTCCATTCCGTCAGCGTGGCAGCGAAGAAGGCGCCCATCATGTAAAGGGAGCCATGTGCCAGATTGACCAGATCCATGATGCCGAAAACGAGCGTCAGCCCGGCGGCGAGCAGGAAAAGCAGAAGGCCGATCTGCAGGCCGTTGAGGAATTGCTCGATGAGGAGAAGCGTCATGAAGAAAAAAAGGCTGCGGGTAATGAAACGGGGCGTCAAGCGGCTGTGGCCTCCTGACGCCCCGTGGATTGGGGCGATGACCCGATGATTACATCTTGCACTTCGGCGCGCTGGGATCTTCCAGGTTGTCGATGATCTTGCTGATCGTGCGAATATCGTACTCGTTCTCGGAAACCTTATAGGCTTCCTGCTGATAGATCGCGTGGATCGGGAAGTGGTTCTTGTTGAACTTCATCGGGCCACGGACGGAGTCGAAGTTGGCGGCTTCGAGCGCTTTGCGCAGGCCTTCCTTGTCCTTCAGGTTGCCCTTGGTCGCGGCCACCGCCGAGGCGATGAGGTTCGCCACGTCATAGGACTGTGCGCCGTAGAAGGTGGGCGTGTCCTTATGCTTCTTCTTGTAGTCGGTTACGAATTTCTGGTTGGCGGCATAGGGCAGATCAGGCGCCCAGAACAGGCCGAAATAGGTGTCCAGCACCAGGTCCTTCTGCAGCTTCAGTGTCACGCCGTCGACGGTGAACACCGAATAGAGCGGAATTTCCTTCTTCAGATTGGCCTGGCTGTACTGGGTATAGAACTGAACGCCCGCGCGGCCGGGGAAGAAGATGTAGACGGCGTCGGGCTTGGTGGCGCGGATTTTGGAAATCTCAGCAGAGAAGTCGAGCTGATCGGGCCAGCGGGTCATGTCCTGGCCGACCACTTCGCCCTTGAAGGTGGCCTTGACGCCGTTGGCCATGTCCTGGCCGGCTGCGTAATTGGGTGCGACGATATAGAGCCGCTTGACGTTCTTCTGGTTCAGCAGATGACCGACGCCCATCGGATTCTGCTCATTGGCCCAGGAGGCGGCGAAGAAATAGGGATTGCATTGCTCGCCGGCGAGCTGCGACGGGCCGGCATTGGCGCTGATCAGGAAGGTCTTGGAATCGACGACCGGCTTGTAGGAGGCCAACAGCACGTTGGACCAGATATAGCCGGCCATGAAGTCGACGCGATCACGCTGCAGCAGCTTGTCGGTCTTCTGCTTGCCGACTTCAGGCTTCTGCTCGTCGTCTTCGTAGATCACCTCAACCGGGATGCCGCCCATCTTGCGGCCCATATGATCGAGCGCCAGCTCGAAGCTGTTGCGCATATCGATGCCATAGGCCGCATTCGGACCCGACAGCGTGGTGACGAAACCGATCTTGATCTTCTTGGCTTGCGCGGCGGCGTGATCCGCGGCGGTCAAAGCCAATGCGGATACGGCCAAGGCGCCGGTCACTCGAAGCAGCGTCGACATCTTCATTGTGGATTTCCTCTCCCTGTTTTGCAGTCAGCCTCCATCACGGATGTCTGCCTGCCTGCCCTGACTGAACAGCATACACTTTAAGCGCCTCTGCCTGCGCTCGGGTAAAGCAAGGCAGAGACCGCGTAACTGCGCAAACTCTTTATAGTCTGGGTACTTAGAGGCGGAGGTTGCCTCCTCCGTATGATGATCACTCCCCCATCGTTTTGTGCAGTATAGTGCATGATTATCGACTCGCAAGCAGTATCATGCACAACCGCTAAGCCTGCTGCCGCAGCAGGAAACGCTGCACTTTTCCTGTCTGGGTTCGGGGTAAGGCGGCAATGAATTCCACCGTGCGCGGGTATTTGTACGGCGCAATTTCTGCCTTAACGAAATCCTGCAGGATTTTTACCGTCTCGGGACAGGCCTTCGTCTGATCGCGCAGCACGACAAAGGCTTTCACCACCTGTCCGCGTTCGGGATCCGGTGCGCCGACGACGGCGCATTCCTGCACCAAGGGGTGCAGCATGAGCACGGATTCCACCTCTGGCCCGGAGATGTTGTAGCCCGCTGAGACGATCATGTCGTCGGTGCGTGCCTGGTACCAGAAATATCCGTCCTCATCGCATTTGTAGGCATCGCCGGTGTAGTTCCAGCCATCGCGGACATAGGCATTTTGCCGCTCGGGATTATCGAGATAGCGGCAGCCGGTGGGGCCACGCACCGCCAGCTTGCCGATCACCCCGGGCGGCACCGGATTGCCCTCGTCATCGACCACGCGTGCCTCGAAGCCAGGGATCGGCTTGCCGGTTGCCCCGGGGCGGATGTCATCGCCGGCGGAGGTGACGAAGATATGCAGCATCTCGGTAGAGCCGAGACCGTCGATGATTTTGATGCCGGTGGCATTGTACCAGCCCAGCCAGGTCGGCAGCGGCAAGGTCTCACCCGCTGAGACGCATTTCTTGAGCGAAGAGATGTCATAATTCTTCGTCATATCCGTCATGGCGCGGTAGGCGGTCGGCGCCGTGAACAGCACGCTGACCTTCTTGGCCTGGATCGTTTCCAGCATCTTCTGCGGATTGTACAGCTCGACCAGTACGGTCGAGGCGCCGGCATGCATGGGAAAGGTGACCAGGGCGCCGAGGCCGAAGGTGAAGGCAATCGGCGGCGAACCGGTAAAGATGTCGTCGGCATTCGGCTTCAGCACATAGCGGCTGAAGGTATCGCAGATCGCCATGACATCGCGGTGGAAATGCATGCAGCCTTTGGCCGGACCGGTGGTGCCGGAGGTGAACGCGATCATACAGACATCGTCCCAGGCTGTATCGACGGTTTCGAAATGCACCGGCTTAGTGGCCATGCGGGCCTCCAGCGAGTCCGGACCTTCGGCATGGAAATAGATGCAGCGCTGCAAATGTGTTGACTCTTTCAGCGTCGTCTCCATCTCCTCACGCAGCCGCCAGTCGCAGAGCGCGATCTTGATCTCCGCCTTGTCAGCCATGAAGGTCAGTTCGCGCCAGCGATAGAGCGGCATGGTAGCGACGGCGATGGCGCCGACCTTCATCACTGCGAACCAGCAGGCGACATACATCGGATTGTTGGGCGCGCGCAGCAGAACGCGGTTGCCGGGCTGCACGCCGAGGTCATCGACCAGGACATGGGCGATGCGATTGGCAGTTTCCAGAAGCTTCTGATACGTCCAGACTTCGTCATTGTAATAGATGACCGGACGGTTGCTGTATTTCTCAGTCTGCTTGTCGAGCAGTTCACGCGCGCAGTTGAGCCGTTTCGGATAAGCCTTCAGTTCCGGCAGGCTGTCCCACAGCATCGTCGGCCAATGATCCTGTGGCGGCAGGTGATCGCGGGCAAAAGTATCGACATGCGCGGAAGGTTCGAACCTATGCATGATGCACCTCGTCGGATGACATCTGAGAGGATGAATCGGCGGGTTCGGCAGACGGAATGGGGAGGTCGATACGCACCGCATCTGACGGCGGCGTTGCACGCCCGGCAGCATCATGGCCACGGACGTAATAGGTGTAGCGCAGGCCGCCAAGGACGACCTTGTCGGTGTGCTTCGTTGATTTGACGGCTTCAGTAACGCGTGCGCGGCCGTCATCCTCGGCCCGGTAGATGTTGTAGCCGGCAATCGGCGCCGCACCCGGCACA
This sequence comes from uncultured Ferrovibrio sp., assembly GCF_937960835.1. Classification (GTDB taxonomy): domain Bacteria; phylum Pseudomonadota; class Alphaproteobacteria; order Ferrovibrionales; family Ferrovibrionaceae; genus Ferrovibrio. Next base: position 35,341 of record NZ_CALGPC010000014.1, on the reverse strand, counting down.
GCCGCTTGCCAGGTCAGTTTTACCTGCCCCTTTTCTGCTTTCAGGACAAGTCCTGCGCCGCCTTCGGGCCATGCGGGGCCTGCGCCGTCGGTCGCATCGGGTGGTGCTTGCCGCAGGCCCTTGGGCCAGAGGAAACAGGTTACTTCCTTGAAATTCTCATCGAGCTGCTTGCAGACATTGCAGTAGATGCAGCGCACGATCTGATCAGTGCGGTCCTCGCGCAGCTTTTTCGGCCAATCGGGATCGGCCAGCAATTGCCGCGCCATGCCGATCATGTCGGCTTGGCCGGTCTGCAGCAGGTGCTCGGCATCGGCCGGATCGCTGATCTTGCCGACCGAGATCACCGGCACATGGAAGCCCTTGGCATTGATGAACTGTTTCACGGCAGCCGCCAGATGCGCGTGCGGCAGCGGCGGATACCAGTCGCCGGGCATGCAGCGGTCGCCGGAGTAGCCGGTGTAGGGATAAAGCGGCTGACCCGCGCGATGGACGGCATCTTCGAACTTGCCGCCGACCGACAGCGAGATGTAGTCGACGCCAAGCTGAGCCATGCGCAATGCAATCAGCTTGGCTTCCTCAACCGTGTAGCCCTCCTTGATGGCTTCCTCGGCTAGGTAACGCACGCCGACCGGCCAGTCCGTACCAACCTGCCGACGTACGCTGGCCATGACCTTGCCGAATATCGCCAGCCTGCCTTCCAGGGTACGGCCGTCATATTCGTCGCGGCGCGGATTGCGACGGGAGAGGAAGGATGACAGGGTATAGGCATGCGCCGAATGCAATTCGACGCCGTCATAGCCGGCGTCACGGGCGCGGGCGGCTGCTTCGCCGAACTGCCGGATGATGCGATCGATCTCTGCCGTGGTCAGGCTGTCGATGGTCTGGCGCCAGCCGGACCGGGCGACTTTCAGGAAATGGATGATCTGCGGTACGACCTTGCTGTCGGATGCACCATGCACCTGCCTGACCAGTTCCCGATGGCCGGGAATGAATTCATCCGATGACAGCCGCAGCAAGGGACCGGATTTGTTACCGTGGATGGCGGTGGCTTCCACAACGATCAGGCCAACTTCGCCCTGGGCATAGCGGACGTAGCGGTCGATGATCGCCTGGTTGACGAAGCCATCCTCGCCCGAGAGCCGCGTCACCATCGCTGGGACCGCCACCCGGTTCGGCAGCGTCAGCCCGTTGATGGTGAGCGGCTCAAGCAGTTTCATCCGGCTGCCTTCGCTGTTTCTTCCGCTGCATAGGCTGCGTAGGTCTGCCCGGCGATCACCAGCTTGTTGATCTCGGTAGTGCCTTCGTAGATGCGGAGCGCGCGTATCTCGCGATACAGACTTTCCACCATGTAGCCCTTGGTTACGCCGAGGCCGCCCCAGAGTTGCACGGCGGCGTCGATGACGCGTTGAGCGGCCTCGGTGGCATACATCTTGGCCATGGATGCCTCGCGGGTGACGCGGGTAGCTCCCATGTCCTTGGTCCAGGCGGCACGATAGATCAGCAGGGCCGCGGCATCGATCTCGGTTGCCATGTCGGCGATCTTGGCCTGGGTGAGTTGATAGTCGGCGAGTTTCTGGTTGAAGACTTTGCGTTCATGCACGCGATGCAGCGCCTCGTCCAAAGCGCGGCGCGCGAAGCCCAGAGCAGCAGCACCCACCGTGGAGCGGAAGACATCCAGATTGCTCATGGCGATCTTGAAGCCTTCGCCGGGCTTACCGATCAGGTTGCCGGCAGGCACGGCGCAATCCTTGAATTCGAGGCGGCCGAGCGGATGCGGCGCGATCACGTCGATCCGTTCAGGAACGCTGAAGCCCGGTGTTCCGGCCTCCACTACGAATACGGCAAGGCCCTTCGCACCGGGTGTATCGCCCAGGCGCGCGATCACCGTATACTGGTCGGCGATGCCGCCATTGGAGATCCAGGTCTTCACGCCATTGAGGCGGTAGCCCTGCCCATCCGGCACGGCGACGGTGCTGATATTAGCGACATCCGAGCCGGCCTCGGGTTCCGACATGGACAGGGCCGCAATCTTCTCGCCTTTGGCAACACCGGGCAGCCAGCGTTGTTTCTGCTCTGGCGTGCCGAACAGGCTGATCGGACCCGAGCCAAGGCCCTGCATAACAAAACTGAAATCCGCCAGCCCGTGATGATAGGCGAGGATTTCACGCGCCAGCGCTAGGCTGCGCACATCCAGCCTGTCATAAAGCCCGCCGCCATCCTTTGGCACCGTCAGGCCCAGAAAGCCATCCTGACCAAGCTGGCGCACGAACTGGCGGCAGGTGGCATCGATATCATCACTCTCGTCGTGATGCGCAGCATGCTTCCTAGCCCAGGTCCAAAGCCGGCTTGAAAGATCGCGGTGGCGATCTTCGAAGAAGGGCCAGGCCAGATAGCTGCGGTCCGGCATCTCAATTCCCCTCGAAGACCGGTTTCTGCTTCGCCACAAAAGCGTGGTAGGCGCGGGCAAAATCCTGCGTTTGCATGCAAATGGCCTGCGCTTGGGCTTCCGCTTCGATGGCGGCATCCAGATCCATCGACCATTCCTGATGCAGGCAGGTCTTGGTGATACGATGAGCGAAAGTCGGGCCATCCGCCAGTTCCTTTGCCAGCGCCAGTGCTTCGGCCAGTACCTGCTCAGGTGCAACGAGGCGGTTGTAGAAGCCCCAGCGTTCGCCTTCCTCTGCGCTCATGCTGCGGCCGGTATAAAGCAGTTCGGCGGCACGGCCGGAACCGATGATGCGCGGCAGGATGTTGCACGCGCCCATATCGGCGCCAGCCAGACCGACGCGAACGAACAGGAACGCCGTCTTGGTGCGGGGCGTGGCAAGGCGCAGATCTGAGGCCATGGCAAGAATAGCGCCGGCGCCAGCGCAGACGCCATCGACCGCCGCAATGATGGGTTGCGGGCAGTGGCGCATGGCCTTGACCAGATCGCCGGTCATGCGGGTGAATGCGAGCAGGCCCTGCATGTCGCCGGCATCCTTCATCTTCACCAGCGGGCCAATGATTTCATGCACGTCGCCGCCGGAGCAGAAGTTGCCGCCTTCGCCGGTGATCACGACGGTCTTGACGTCGCTGACATGATTGAGTGCACAGAAGGTGTCGCGCAGTTCGGCATAAGAGGCGAAGGTGAGGGGATTCTTGCGATCGGGCCGGTTGAGCGTGATGGTGGCGACTTTGCCATCAACCGCCCAGCCGAAATGCTGCGGCTTGAAGTTCTTGCCCAGGGTCACGTTCCCTCTCCCTGATGATGCGCCGCGGCATTGTGCAGGACCGAGGCTTTGAGCTTGCCGAGCAGCTGGAACAGCTGCTGCATCTCCTGGCGGCTGAGGCCCGCCATCATCTCGTCAATCCAGCCCTCGTGTTCCGGCGTCATCGCATCGAAGGCCTTCTTGCCGGCCGGGGTAAGGCTGACGTGACTGCTGCGCCGGTCGCGGGCGGATTGCGTGCGCTTGACCAGGCCTTCTTCCACCAGCCTATCCGTCAGTCCGGTGATATTGCCGTTGGAAACCATCATGCGGGCGCTGAGTTCGCTCATGGTCAGTCCATCCGGAGCACGGTCGAGCTGCGCCAGCAAATCAAAGCGGGGCAGGGTGGTGTCGAATTTCTCCCGCAGCGACGCCCGGACATTCCGCTCGATCAGGCTGGAACAGGTCAGAAGGCGCAGCCACAGCCGCAATTCCAGCTTGTCGTCGCGACTGGCCGCTGTCTCGCGGTCATTTGCCGGCAAGGGTTGACGTATTTCACTCATGACATGACCTCTCCACCGGCAACGGCAATGCACTGCCCGGTGATTGATCTCGCAGCCGGACTGGCCAGCCATAACGCAGTCTCAGCGACTTCCTCCGGCTGGATCAGGCGGCCTTGCGGGTTGTTCCTGGCCAATTCCGCCTGTGCTTCTTCGGCGCTGCGGCCAGTTTTCCTCACGATTGTTTCGATGGTGTTGGTGGTCATGTCGGTATCGACATAGCCGGGGCAGATAGCATTCACGGTGATGCCGGTCTTGGCGTATTCGCGCGCCAAGGCCCGTGTGAAGCCGACCACGCCATGTTTGGCGGCGCAGTAGGCAGCAACATAGGCATATCCTGTCAATCCTGCCGTGGAGGCGATATTGATGATCCGGCCATCATTGCGTTGCAGCATGCCTTCGATGGCAGCACGCGTAACTTGAAAGACGCTGGTCAAGTTGGTGGCGAGCATCTCGCCCCAATGCGCGTCCGTCATCTTCGCAAAAGGCTGGCTGAGGCCCGAACCTGCATTGTTGACGAGGATGTCTACGGGACCATGCCGTGCCGCAGCCTTGGAGACCATGGCGGCAGCCGCAGCAGCATCAGTCAGATCTGCCTGAAAGATCGAGCAGGCCGCATCATGATCTGCACTCAGTTGTGTGCGGCGTTTTTCCAAAAGAGTATGGTCGCGGGCGGTCAGGCTGAGTGTCGCGCCGCAGGCCGCGAAGGCTTGAGCGATCGCCCAGCCGATGCCTTTGCTGGCGCCGGTGATGAGGACATGGCGACCGTGCAGCGTCGGACGGGATATGTGTTCCGCTGCCGTTGAGATGTGCTGACTGGGCACTGCCGCCACGCTGACCCTCCGCCAATTATTTTAAGTATAAAATATATGGGTGGAGGTGACAAGCCCAAGACATGTGAAGGCGACTTGCAGGATCAAGTATGGTAAATAACCCCAAAGTGATTCGAGTGGGGGATGTTGGGTGTGATTCTGCGGGGGCTTACCAAAAGCTGGCTTGGAGTGGCGCTGACGGGCTTCGTGCTCGCGGGATGCCAAAACATGAATCTCGCCAGCTCAGGCGCAACCACCGACAACTCCTCCCGCGGCGGTCCTCCGCCTCAAATTTCCGGCATCGCTTTGCCAGAAGGCTATTCCCTGGATGCCGACAGGACGATCATCCTAGGCGAGGGTGACCGGTGGATCGGCCGTCTTTCTTACAGTGTGCGGTCCTCGGCTGATGACATGTTCGACTTCATCCGCCGTGAGATGACCAATCACGGCTGGTCGGAAGTTGCGGTGGTGCGCGCCGAGACCAGCCAGCTTACCTATCTGTCGGGTGCGGGCGACCGGGTGGCGTCGATCCTGATTCTGCGCAGTACATTGTATGGCTCGAAAGTCGACATGACAGTCTCGCCGGCCGCTGGCAGCGGCATAGCGCCGCCCCGGAGCCCGAACGCGCGTCGCTAGGCGATTAGCGCAAACCCGAGCCTTCCCCCTTTAAAAGGTGAAGTAGAGGAACTCCGACGGTGCCACCGAGGCAGCGCGTAACAGCGCTATCGCCAAAAGCGCGCCGATAATGCCGCCTTCCACCAGGCCGCCCCGAGCCGCTAAAACGGTTTGCCAGCGGAGCGATGGCAGAAGCGAGCGCGTGGTATCTGCCAGCGAAGCGAGACGGGCCGCCGCCTTTGGGATGATCTCGAGATACTGAATAGTGTTGGGCAGCAGCCACACGATACCCAGAGACACCGCGATCAAGGCGCCTTGCGGCGAGGCCAAGCGCCAGAGCACATATTCGAGGATGCTCATCTCAGCGGCATCACGGCCGCCAATGGTCGGCATCATCTGCGTATAATCGCCAAGACCGATCATCCCCCTCACAACCGTATAGGCATGCTCCAGGCTATTGGCCTTGAAGAAGACCAGGGCGAGGGTGACGGCAAGAAAGGTCAGGCCAACGCCGGCGATGCGGCCCAGCCAGGCCGGGCCAAGGTCAAACCGCCAGTGCTGCCGCAGCGCGCGCCAGCCATGGTTGATGATCATGTAGAAGGCGTGCAGCAATCCGAAGGCGATGAACTGCCAGCCCGCGCCGTGCCAAATGCCCGACAGAAAGAAGGTAATGAAGGTCGGCACCGCCACCAGGACCACGAAAGGCTCGAATGCGGGCTTGGAGCGGCGCAGCAGCGGTTTGCCTGCCGCAACACGGCGGCGCGTCAGGGACATCACGATGGGATTGTAGATATAGGCCGTGAGAAAACGGGTCAGCGTCATATGCCAGCGCGACCAGAATTCGATGATGCTGCAGGATTTGTACGGCGAAAAGAAATTCACTGGCAGCCGGATACCGAACATGAGTCCCAGTCCGATGGCCATGTCGGAATAGCCGGAAAAATCAAAATACATTTGCAGCGAGAATGCGACGGCACCAAGCCAGGCCTCGATTGCACCAGGCGTAATGCCATCGGCGGCAGGGCCAAAGGCCAAGGCGGCAATCGGCGCCAGAGGATCAGCAATGACGACCTTCTTGAACAGACCGATCGAGAAGGCGGTGAGCCCCAGAATCAGATTGTCGGTCTGCGGCGTGAAGGTTTTCGGATTAAGGAATTGCTGCAGGATCTCCCGATGATGAACGATGGGACCGGCAATCAGCTGCGGGAAAAATGAGACAAACAATGTGTAGCGCAGTAGGCTGATCTCGCGCGCAGCTCCTGCCTGTGCGTCAACCAGAAAGGCGATCTGCTGGAAGGTGTAAAAGGAAATCGCCAGCGGGAGGACGATCTGAGGAACGGGCACACCCAAACCGGCCAGATCGTTGATGGCTTCGGCAAAGAAGCCGGCGTATTTGAACCAGCCAAGCGCTGCCAGATTGAGCGAAATGCCGAGGATCAGCAGCCAGCGCTGCGGCCATCGTCCCAATGCCAGGCCGATCACGTAATTGACGAGGATCGAGATGGCCAACAGCGGAACGAAATCCACCCGCCACCAGCCATAGAAGAAAAAGGAAGCCGCGATCAGCCAGAGCATGACCCATTGCGGCCGCCGGAACCGGGCGATCAGCAAAAAGCCGCAGAGTACGATAGGCAGAAACGCAAACAGAAAGACCGGTTCGCTGAACAGCATGATGGACCCGGATGTCAGGCGGCGATGCGTTTGCTGGCGATCAGCTCAACGAAGTCGCCGACATTGCGAAGGCTTTCGATCTCCGCGGTCTTGAACTTGATTCCGAACCGCATCTCGGATGCGACAACGATGTTGATGTGATTGAACGAGTCCCATTCCGGAACGTCGCTGGCCGATAAATCCGGCGTGGCAACGATGTCGGGATTGTCGAAGACATCCTGAAGGATGTCAGTCAAGGCGGCGTAGATTTCCTGTTTATCCATCATCAACTCCCACGCATGACTGCGATGTGATCGACCGGTGGCAATGACAGATTCTCCAAAGGCAGAATCCACGCGGTTTCGCCAGGATCGGTCGCACCTTCAAGCAGCGAAAATCCAAGATTGGGGTAGTGGTCTTTCACCAGACCGTTCTTCGGCGTTGGCCGGTAGCGGCCGATCAGTTGCGTTATGCCGGCTACCTTCGCATCCTCGACAATCACCTGCAGCACGGCATTCTCGACCCGGCGTCCCAGGATGCGGCAGCTCATCAGCCAGCTATCCAGTTCCAGGCTGCCTGGTTCCGGCCCCCGGCGTCCGATGACGATGCTGGTGAGGCCGTTATCGCCGAACCGATCTGTCAGCCGGAAGGCATAGGTAAGAACCGAGGGATCCTCCATCAGGGCGCGAACTTCTGCTTCGGTATAGCGGCGGGTGGTCAGGTTGAACTGGTTCGTCTTGTTGATGAGCTGAGTGATGCGCGGCAGATCGGCTTGCCGGAAGGCGCTGACGGTCAGTACCATCTGCAGATCGCGCAAAAAGTCTTCCATATTGGTGGCGGAGAATTGCCGCCGCTTCCGTTCGCGGTTGGCTGCGTATTGATCGTTCCGCTTGGTGTCTTCCAGGGAGAAGGACACAGCCTCGAAATAGCCTGCATCGGCGATGCACTTGGCATAAAGCTCTGGCGCTTCCGGCAGTTCGGGCACGGAGACGGCAGGCAACGTACGCCGCATGAGATCGCGTTCAGCCGGGTTGTCGTCGATGAAGACGAAGGAATCGAGGCCCAAATCGAGATCCTTCGCAATACGGCGCACTGCTGAAGGCTTGTCGTTCCAATTCGCCTCAAAGGCGGCAAAGTCGTCCCGCCGCAGCACCATTTCCGGATGCTGATCGAAGGCAGCTTCCGCTATGGCCTGCTCGTTCTTCGAACTGACGGCGAGAAGCACGCCGCGGCTGCGCAATGCCTTCAGGTAGTGCTGGAAGGTCAGATAGGCTTCGCCGGTGCCGCTGCCCTGGCCCAGCACCACCCCATCCAGTCCGTCATCGCCGATGACGCCGCCCCACAGCGTGTTGTCGAGATCGAGGATCGCCACCTTCTTGGACAAGCCGCGCAGTGCAGCCAGGATGCGGGCGATATGGTCGCCGACCCAGGGCGCAGCCATGGGCGAGATGGTCTGTTTGGCGTGATGCCACAGCATCGGATCGCCGATCTGCTCGGCACCGATTCCGGAAGTCGCCTGCCGGAGATCCAGCAGCAAAGCTCCTTCCTCGGCAGCCCGCACGGTAAGGCGCGCATCGAATTGCGTGGCAATTGCGGCCGGCGCGGCGGGAACGGTGCGCTCGAAATGGCCAAACAGCGAGGGCGCCACGATCCATTGTGTCTGCTGAATCACCACGGCCTTGGCGCGGTCACGCAGCAGATGCCAGAGCTGCGCCAGTTCATCGACTGCCGCATCCAGCGCGGCCTCTACATCTATACGCGGCGCATTCAGCGGCAGCGTGGGAAGCAGTGCGGCATGGTCGAGGCTCAGCAGGACTGCATCGGGCTGAAAGGCATAAAGCGCGGAGGCCGGATCGAGAATCTGCTGCCGCCATTGGCCGAAAGGCGCCACATGCACCTCGACGAGCAGCCCTCGCCGCAAGGCTCCGATGCGGATCGCGGGAGCGAGATGTTCGAGCGTGCTGCTGCCGAGTATGGCGAGACGAAGTCGTGGAACGCTGCCCGGTAGTGAACCTGTCTTGTCAGAGACGACGCGGTCCAGCCGCCGCGTCTGCATGAAATCCAGGCGATAATTGGCAAGCGTCTGTAGAGTGACCCAGTTTTCCTCGCCCGACAGTTCGGTATTCCGAAACATGCGTAAAGCGCCGTCGAAATCGGCTGCCTCCGGTAACCAATAGAGGTCAGGGCAGGACGGAGTGGTCATCGACATGACAGTCATCGCCAAAGCTTCTCCCACGACATCGTCGCCGAGCGGATATGCCGGGGCATGATGGTTGTCTGGAGGGCGGCGGATCGTAACCGCGGATTATTTGCCTCTGCAGCACCTCATCCCCAGTCGGAGAAAACGAACCAGTTTTTTCGTTTTTTGACCGGAGCGCGTACCCGCTGCCGGTGGGGGTAACTCTTAGGGAGTGAAGCGTGCTTGTATTGTGACCAAATCGTGGTCCGCAGATCAGCTTTCACCGACTCTACGAACGCAAGTGGCAGTGGCGTGGCGAATGTGCTGCTACGATATCGGCTACGGTTTGGATAAGCCTCTGATGAGGCTGGAAATTTAGCTGAACGCCTTGAAAGTTATCAGCGTGAAGGTGTCCTTCACCCCGGGCAGGGTCTGCAGCTTATTGACAACGAAATGACCGATATCCTGCCCGTCGGGGAGGTAGCACTTCATCATCAGGTCGTATTGTCCTGAAATGGAATGGACTTCGGAAACCTGCTCGATGTCTTCCACGGCCTTCACAGCAACGTCATAGGCGCGGCCGAGTTCGCATTTCACCATTACGAAAATCGTCTGCATCACCGGCTCCGTAAGTCTTTCGGGCGACTGTAATCGAAGTGCCTGTCGCTGGCCAAGCCATATAGCCCGGCCAGAGGGCAGTCGTGGATGCCGCGGAAATTAGGAGGACGCCGTGCGGCGAGCCGGCCGCAGCAGGAAATTCGGAACGTGGTCGCCCATGCCCCGCACGGGCGGCTCGCGGTCCTCCCGGCGCTCTTCCCGGCGGTCGCGGCGTCGCGATTCGTTGCGCTGCGGCTCGGGCTTGGAGGCTGGGGCAGCCGTCTTTGCTTCCGGGGCGGTCAACCGGTCATCCGCCGGCTTGTCGGCCCGCTTCGGAGTCCGCTCTCGTCCGCCACGATCCTTGCGGCCACGGCGGCTGCGCTTTTCGTCTGCCGGGGGAACGTCAGAAGCCTCGGATTCGTCAGGGGTAAAACCCTGCAGTTCCATGACCGGGATGTCGCGGGCGATCAGCCGGGTGATCGCCTGCATGTACTTGCCGTCCTCACCCGACACCAAGGTAAAGGCCCGGCCTTCCATGCCCGCGCGGCCGGTGCGGCCGATGCGATGCACATAGTCTTCCGGGTGGGTCGGAACGTCAAAATTGAACACATGGGTCAAGCCCTGGACGTCCAGACCGCGGGCCGCGACGTCTGAGGCGACCAGCAGGCCGATCTCGCCCTTCTTGAACTTCTCCAGGGTCGCGGTGCGCGCCGACTGGTCCATGTCACCATGCAAGGCCGCCGCGTCGAAGCCATGGCGGGCCAGCGACTTGGCCAGAATGTCAACGTCGCGCTTGCGGTTGCAGAAGATGATGGCGTTTTTGACGTCTTCGTTGCGCAGCAGGGTGCGCAGGGCTTCCCGCTTCAGCCGGTGCGAAACGTGGATCTGGAACTGGGTGATCGATTCAGCCGTGGTGGCTTGGCGGGCAACCTCTACTTCCTTGGGGTTGCTCAGGAACTTGTCGGCCAGTTTCCGCATCTCCGGTGCCATGGTGGCGGAGAAGAACAGGGTCTGGCGCAGCGGCGGAAGCATCTTCGCGATCCGCTCGATATCCGGCATGAAGCCCATGTCCAGCATGCGGTCGGCTTCGTCGATGACGAAGATCTGCACGCCGGTCAGCATGACCTTGCCGCGTTCGAAATGGTCGATCAGGCGGCCCGGCGTAGCGATCAGCACATCCACGCCGCGGTCCAGCAGCTTTTCCTGTTCGGAATAGTTCACGCCGCCGATCAGCAGGGCCATCGAGAGCGGCGAATTCTTGCCGTACTTGTCGAAGCTCTGGGCGACCTGGTCGGCCAATTCTCGGGTCGGCTCAAGGATCAGCGCGCGTGGCATGCGGGCACGGGCGCGGCCTCCGGCCAGGATGTCGATCAGCGGCAGCGTGAAGCTGGCGGTCTTGCCCGTACCGGTCTGCGCAGTGCCCAGCACATCGCGCCCCATCAATATGATAGGGATAGCCTGTGCCTGGATGGGAGTTGGCGTTACATAACCGGCATCGGCGACAGCCTTGAGAACCGGCTCGCTCAAGCCTAAATCAGCAAAATCCATGGATTTCCGCGTTCTATGAACAGCAGCGCACCTCTGCGCACTGTCCGCGGGCGGACAAGACCACAGGAACCCCCTTAAGTCAATCCCCGCCTATGCGAGTGGAAACAAGAAAATCAATCGGTTATCGTGGCATTTCAACTTTTTTCCGTAACCGGGGAACCCGATGAAGCTGATTGACGAGATCGTCGCCAACAAGGCCCAGCTGACCGAGTGGCGCCGCGACTTGCACATGCATCCTGAAACCGCCTTCGAAGAGCATCGCACTGCGGATTTCGTTGCTCGTACCTTGGAATCGTTCGGAATGCCGGTCCACCGGGGGCTGGCCAAGACCGGCGTGGTGGGCACCCTGAAGGCGGGGAAGGGCAATCGCGCCATCGGCTTGCGGGCGGATATGGACGCGCTCGATCTGATTGAGCTGAACGACTTCAGCCACAAGTCCAAGCACGAAGGCAAGATGCATGGCTGTGGCCATGACGGGCATACCATCATGCTGCTTGGGGCGGCCCAGTATCTGGCCAAGACCAAGAATTTCGACGGTACCATCCACTTCATCTTCCAGCCGGCAGAAGAGAACCTCGCGGGCGGCAAGGTGATGATCGACGACGGGCTGTTCGAGAAGTTCCCCTGCGAGATGGTGTTCGGCATGCACAACATGCCGGGCATCGATGTCGGCAAGTTTGCGGTCCGGGTGGGGCCGATGATGGCGTCGGCGGACATGTTCTGGATCAAGGTGCGCGGCGTCGGTGCCCATGGCGCCTATCCTCATCGTGGCGTCGACCCGGTCGTCATCGCTTCGGAAATCGTGCTGGCTTTGCAGTCGATCGTCTCCCGCAACACGGATCCGCTGCAATGTGCGGTTGTCAGCTGCTGCCAGATCGAGGCCGGCCATACCACCAACGTGATCCCGGAAGAGGCGATGATCGCCGGCACGACACGCGCCTTTTTGCCCGAAGTGCAGGACATGATCGAGGCACGGCTCAAGCAGATTGCCACCGGCATCGCCGCTGCCCATGGCGCGACTGCCACGGTCGATTATCAGCGGCGTTATCCGCCGACGATCAATACCGCCGATGAAACCGAACTGGCCGCCCAGGCCGCCGCGACTGTAGTCGGTGCCGACAACGTGCTGCGCAATGTGAATCCCAGCATGGGCGCAGAAGACTTCGCCTGGATGCTACGCGAGAAGCCCGGCTCTTACGTCTGGATCGGCAACGGCGCTGGCGAAGGCAGCTGCATGGTTCATAACCCGCGCTACGACTTCAACGACGAAATCCTGCCGATCGGTGCCAGCTACTGGGCGCGGTTGGCAGAGTTGGCATTGCCGGCCGGTTCATAGGAGACGCACAAGCCGTGAGCTTCAAGGTGAAGTTCTGGGGAGTTCGCGGCAGCATTGCAACGCCGTCCCCGCGGCATATCGGCTTCGGAGGCAACACCTCCTGCATCGAGTTGAAGGTCGGCGGGCGGGTTGTCATCCTCGACGCGGGGACGGGCATTCGCAATCTCGGCCATTGGCTGCTGCGGCGGCAGGTCACCCAGGGCGACCTTTTTCTCACGCATACGCATTGGGATCACATCAACGGCTTTCCGTTCTTCTCGCCCGCCTTCAAGAAGGATCACCATTTCACCATCCATGCGGGACATCTGAGCGACCGGGGTGGGATCGGCAACGTTCTGGCGTCGCAAATGGCCCAGCCGTTCTTCCCCGTGCCGCTGGATAAAATGGGGGCGCGGATCGAAAGCGTCGATTTTCGCGCGGGCGACAGTTTCAAGCTTGGGTCGCAAATCCAGGTGCGCACGACGCCGCTGAATCACCCGGACGGGGCCACGGGGTACCGGTTCGAATATGGCGGCAAATCGCTGTGCTACGTGACGGATACCGAACACATACCGGGCAAGCCTGACCAGAATATCCTCGGGCTGATCGAGGGTGCCGATCTTGTCATCTACGACAGCACCTACACCGACAAGGAATTCGAAGAACATGTCGGCTGGGGCCATTCGACCTGGCAGGAGGGTGTGCGGCTTTGCCGTGCCGCCAATGCGAAGGCCCTTGCGATATTCCATCATGACCCGGATCATGAGGATGCATTCATGGAAACCCTGGAGGCCGAGGCGAGGCAGCTCTGGTCCGGGGCATTCGTGGCGCGCGAGAATATGCGCGTTAACTTGTTGTAGTGCCTCGCAGGGGAGGAAGGGCGAGGAATGGCACGTTTGTATCTGGTCCGCCATGCGCAAGCGGCAGCGCGGTTTGACGAGGATCCCGATCCGGGCCTGTCCGAAGAAGGCAAGGAAGCGGCGGTCGATTTGGCGCTGCAGCTCGAATCGCTCGGGCCCATGCAGATTCTGACCTCGCCACTAGAACGAGCACGGGAAAGCGCTTTGCCGCTGGCGAACCGCTGGGGGATCATGCCTGAAGTCAGCGCCGCCTTCAGCGAAATCCCGACGCCGCCAGAGATTGCCGAAAAAGGCATCAGGGCGCGTGGACCGTGGCTGCAGCAGATTGCCACCCAGCGCTTCTCGGCTCAGCCACCGCTGATCCGGGCCTGGCGGGAAGGCTTGGTCGGCATGCTGCGGTCGTCCCGCTACGACGCCGTCATCTTCACCCATTTCATGGTCATCAACGCGGCCTTGGGCGCGGCGCTCAACGACGACCGGCTGGTCATCATGAATCCGGATTATTGCTCCTGCACGATATTGGAAGTCGACCGGAGCGGCCTGTCGCTCATCACCCGCGGCAAGGAAGCAAAGACCCCGGTTTTGTAGACGGTGTTCTGCTGGCGATCCGTGTCGGCCGGTCGCCATTGAATGGCTTGGCCCAACTGGGCGTAACGCGCTAATGTACGTTTCGAACTACGCGTTATAGTTGGCAACTTGCGGGGCCCGCTCATCGCGATGAATATGAAGCCCGACATCAAGGCCGCGCCCTCAGCGCTCCCCGAAGGCTACGTCCTGGAGGATCAGGTCGGACACCTGATCCGGCGCGCGCATCAACGCCACACGGCATTGTTTCTCGCCATGATTGGCGATGCTCAGGTCACGACCACACAGTATGCGGCGCTGGTCAAACTCTACGAACTGGGCGAACTGTCGCAAAACCATCTCGGCCGCCTAACAGCCATGGACCCGGCGACGATTCAGGGCGTGATCCGCCGTCTTACGGCGCGCAAGCTGATTTCCCATCGGCCGGACAAGAATGACAAGCGCCGCCGCTGCTTAAGCCTCACGCCGGCTGGCCGGGAACTGGTCATGCGGCTGATTGCCAATGGCCCGAAAGTCAGCAAGGCCACGCTCGATCCGCTCAGTCCCGATGAGCAGCAGCAATTCCTCTCCTTGCTGAAACGCCTGTCCTAACTGCCTTTTCCCTCATCCCAGAGCGATGTTGCGCTGCCGCATTCCTGCGCAGGGCATGCCTATATTTTGACGTTGACTCTTTTTGAGCAGCGTCGCAGCATCATTTGCGTACAAACGATGTCTTCCGCATGACGCGGAGCGCGAAATAGAAGATGCCGACGGGGAGGCCAAGTCCGATGGCGTCGTATTTGCGTCCCAGTAGCCTCGACGAGGCGCTCGCCAGCCTGAGCGCCGCGACAGGCCAGCATCCGATCATCCTTGCCGGCGGCACGGACTATTATCCTGCCCGCGTCGGCAAGGCGCTGTCCGACGACATTATCGACATCACGGCGATCCCTGATCTGCGCGGCATCCGCCAAACTCCGGATGGATGGCGCATCGGCGCTACCACCACATGGAGCGAAATAGCGGCAGCCGATTTGCCGCCGCTATTCGATGGCCTGAAACAGGCCGCGCGCGAAATTGGAGGTCGCCAGATCCAGAATGCCGGAACGGTGGCCGGCAATCTTTGCAACGCGTCACCTGCTGCCGACAGCGTGCCGCCTTTGCTGGCGATGCGGGCGAAGGTGGAGCTGCGCGGCGCGGCTTATGCCCGTGAACTTCCTCTAAGCGAATTCATCACCGGTAACCGCCGCACGGCGCTCAAGCCAGGTGAATTGGTCTCTGCCATCCTGGTACCGAGGCCAAAAGCCGAGGAAGTGTGCAGCACCTTCCTGAAGCTTGGCGCGCGGCAGTATCTGGTGATCTCGATTGCCATGGTAGGCATCGTGCTTGAGGTCGACGGCGGGATCGTTGCGAATGCGAGTGTCGCGGTGGGAGCCTGCTCCGAGGTCGCCCAGCGCCTGCCTTATCTTGAAACGGAATTGACGGGGCGACGTTTGAATGCCGCATTGGCAAACCGGGTAAAGGCTGAGCATTTCGACAGCCTCAGCCCGATCGACGATGTCCGGGCTGATGCCAATTATCGGCGAGAGGCGGCGGTGATACTGGTGCGCCGCGCTCTGACAGCACTAGTAAAAAGAAACAGGGGGTAGGGCGTTATGCGGCTTATTGTCAACGGCAAACCGCATAGCTATCACGGCTCGCCGCTGAAGCGTTTAAGCGACGTCCTGCGCGATGATCTCGGTCTGACGGGAACCAAAGTTGGCTGTAATGCCGGCGATTGCGGCGCTTGCACGGTCATGCTGGAAGGCAAGCAGGTCTGTTCCTGTCTGACTCCTGTGGGGCAGGCGGCAGGTAAGCCCATCGCCACTGTCGAAGGGCTGAAGGCGCATGGCTCGCTGTCGCGTCTGCAGCGCGCCTTCATCAAGCATGGCGCTGCGCAATGTGGTATCTGCACGCCCGGCATGCTGATGGCAGCGACTGATCTGCTCGCTGAGAAAGCCAAGCCGAGCGAGCAGGAAGTGATGGATGCCATCGGCGGCGTTCTGTGCCGCTGCACGGGCTACCGTAAGATCGTCGATGCAATCCTCGATGCCGCACGGACGCCGGCGTTGCCTGAGATGCCGGATGCAGGCGCAGCGGTTGGGAAGCGCGTCTGCAAGGTTGATGGTGTGGCCAAGGTGGAAGGAGTGGAGCGTTATGGCGCGGATTACATTCCGTCCGATGCGCTCTGGGCCCGCATCATCCGCTCTCCCCACGCCCGCGCCACGTTCATGCTGGGTGATTTCACGCCGCTGATTCAGAAATATCGGCTTAATCGGGTGCTCACCTCCGCTGACGTGCCGCGCAACGGATACGGCATCTATCCGGACATCAAGGATCAGCCGGTTCTGGCCGATGGGATCGTCCGCTACAAGGGCGAAGCGGTGGTGGCACTGGTCGGTCCGCGCGAAGCCGTCGAGGCCGTGGGGCTGGAGGAACTGCCGATCATCTATACGCCGGAAGCGCCTGTGGTGGGCGTGATCGAAGCCGCGGCGCCAGACGCCAAGCTCGTGCAGGCGGACCGCCCGGGCAATCTGCTGATCGAAGGCGGCGTAAAGAAGGGCGATGTTGGGCGCGGCTTCGCTGAGGCGGCGGCGGTGGCCGAAGGTCTGTTCCAGACCAGCTTCGTCGAGCATGCTTATATCGAGCCGGAGGCCGGCTGGGCAGTGCGGATCGGGGACCGCATCGAGATTCATGCCACTACCCAGACCCCCTACATGGATCGCGACGAGATTGCGGGCATCATGCAGCTGCCGCCGGATCGCGTGCGCATCGTGCCGACCGCTTGCGGCGGCGGCTTTGGCGGCAAGCTGGATCTTTCCGTGCAGCCGGTCATTGCCCTGGCAGCCTGGACGCTCGGCAAACCGGTCGCCTGCGTCTACACGCGGCCTGAAAGCATGGCGGCCAGCACCAAGCGGCACCCGGCGCGCATCAGCGCAAAATTCGCCTGCGACGCCAAGGGCAAATTGCTCGCCGTCGAGACCTGGGCCGATTTCGATACCGGCGCTTATGCAAGCTGGGGGCCGACGGTGGCGAACCGCGTTCCGGTGCATGCCACTGGGCCGTATCATGTGCCCCATGTGAAGAATTGGGGCCGCGCGCTGTTCACCAATGCACCGCCGGCGGGCGCGTTCCGCGGCTTTGGCGTTCCTCAGGCCGCCATCGCCCATGAAACCCTGATGGACGATCTGGCTCTCAAGCTGAAGATCGACCGTCTGGAATTTCGCCGCATCAACGCCCTGCGCGCCGGCGATCTGACGGCGACGGGCCAGAAGCTTGAGCATTCTGCCGGGTTGCCGCAATGCCTCGACGCGCTGGTGCCGCATTGGAACGCCTTGAATGCGGAGGTCGAAAAGTTCAACGCGCGCCGCAAAGGTCTGCGGCGAGGCATCGGCATCGGCTGCATGTGGTACGGCATCGGCAATACCTCGATGTCGAATCCCTCTCATATGCGGGTCAGCCTTCGCGCCAATGGCCGCATCATGCTGTACAACGGCGCCGTCGATATCGGGCAAGGCTCCAACACCATCTTCGTGCAGATCGCGGCCGATGCGCTCGGGCTGCCGATGTCGGTATTCGACTACGTCATGGGCGATACCGACCGCACCACCGATGCCGGCAAGACCTCGGCCTCACGCCAGACCTTCGTTTCCGGCAAGGCGACCGAACTGGCGGCACGCGATCTGCGCGCGCAGATCCTTCGGCTCGCCAATGCAGGTGATAATGCCAAGTTATGCCTTGATGGACCGATCCTGATGATCAGCGATGGCGGTGCGACGCGGCGGATCGATCTCGCCAATTTGCCGCGGCTGAACGACGAGGCCGACATCCTGATGGGTGAAGGCAGGTTCGATCCGCCCACCACCATGCTGGATGCCGATGGCCAGGGCATTCCCTATGCCACCTATGGGTTCGCGGCGCAGATGGCGATGGTCGAAGTGGATACTGAACTGGGAACGGTGAAGGTCAAAAAGATCATTGCGGCCCATGATGTCGGCAAGGCCATCAATCCGACCCAGGTGGAAGGCCAGATCCAGGGCGGCATCGCGCAGGGTCTGGGGTTGGCGCTCATGGAGGAGTATCTGCCCGGCCGTACCGAGAATCTGCACGATTACCTGATTCCGACGGTCGGCGATGTGCCCGAGATCGAGTGCATCCTGATTGAGGATGCCGAGCCGCTGGGGCCGTTTGGCGCGAAAGGCGTCGGCGAGCCGGGATTGGTGCCCACCGCGCCGGCGATCCTGGGCGCTATCCGCCATGCGACAGGCGTGCGGATCACTGAAGTGCCGGTGCTGCCGCATCGTCTTCATGCCGCGCTTCGGCAATTGCCCATGGTAGCGGAATAGGGAAGGGAGGCGAAATGAACGAGGCCGTTGCTCCTCATCCCGATGGCAAGGACGACGTCGTCCGCTGCGATGCCTGCCCGGTTTTGTGCCGCATCCGGCCCGGCAAGGCTGGCGCCTGCGACCGATATGCCAATGTCGATGGCATTCTGACGCGTGTCGATCCGTTGGTGATTACCGAACGTGCGACGGCGCAAGGCGCCGACATCGTGCCATTCCTGTCAGGCAGCGAAGGATGGAATGGCAGCGTCGCTGCTCCGCCGCCGGCCGCAACCTTCGTGACCGGTGTGGGCGCCGGAACCACCTATCCCGATTACAAGCCGGCCCCTTTCATCGTCGCCTCGCAGCATGACGGCATCGACATGGTCACCGTCGTGACGGAGGGCATCTTCAGCTATTGTGGCGTCAAGGTGAAGATCGACACCGACCGCCATCTGGGGCCCGAGCAGTCTCCGGTGCGGGTGAATGGCGAGGCCATCGGTCACGTCACCACGGCCGAGTATGGCTCGCAGATGCTATCGCTGGGCGGCGTGCATCACCTCACGGGCGGCAGCAAGAAAGAGGGCAACGTTACCTGTGAGGCCCTGCTGAAGCTGTGCAACAAGGAAGCTGTCACGGTCCAAATCGATAACGGCGCCGAGGTGGTGATCCAGGCGGGCAAGCCGCCGGTGGTGAATGGCAAGCCGGAAGAGCGCATGCGCGTCGGCTGCGGCTCTGCAACCATTGGCATTTTCGCCAAGCAATGGCTCGGCCATTGCGATGAGGTGATTGTCGTCGACGACCATATCACCGGGGTGCTGACCGAGCATCAGGCCGGCCGTTTCCTCGACATGCGGCTATCGGGCATCCGTGTGCGCGG
Organism: uncultured Ferrovibrio sp.; assembly: GCF_937960835.1. Taxonomy (GTDB): domain Bacteria; phylum Pseudomonadota; class Alphaproteobacteria; order Ferrovibrionales; family Ferrovibrionaceae; genus Ferrovibrio. The sequence continues at coordinate 16,215 of NZ_CALGPC010000014.1, read as the reverse complement.
TCGCAAGTCGACACCGGGCCGCTACTTCCAGGTCGCCGAGCCAGGACTTGGATGGGGCGGAACCAATATCTCCGATCCGCTGGAAATCATCGAAAGCATCGATCCGAAGATCGCCTGGCCAGGTCTGCGGCTACTGATGGTCTCGACCACCGGCGAGCATAGCGGCTGGTATGTGCTGGATGATCAGCTCAAGCCGCAGCCTGCCGAGATGCCACAGTCCGTTCGCAAGGTGGTAGATCGCATTGCCGAGAATTGCGAACCATCGCTTTGCACCGTGCTGTTCATGGCCGGTGCGGGCGGCAGCCTGCGGGCGGGCGTTACCGAAAATCCCGTGCGTTTGACGCTCTCAGTGAAGGATCGTTTGACCCGCGTCACCGCCGGCGGCGCGCCAGTTTATGTCTGGCCGGGCGGCGGCATCACCTACATGGTCGATGTCACCCGCATGCCGGACAATTCCTTCGGCTATGTGCCGACCCCGGCGCTGGTGGCGCCCATCGAATTCACGCTGCGCCAGGAAGACTACGCCACCTTGGGCGGCCATATGGATTACGTGGTGCAATTGCAGGATGTGCTGCAGGGAAAACGGCTGACGCGGCAACGCTGGCGGTCCGATAACCCCTGGCCGATCAAGAAATCCGGTGCGGAAGATCAGCTATGAACGGACCGCAGGCGGCATGGCTCGAGGGAGGTCCGGGCAGGAAGCGCCGGCTTCATCTTCAGCATGGTCCGATCGACTTGATCATTGAAGCGTTTGGCACCCCGGAAGCCATGGCCTCGGCCTATGACGCGGCCTGGAAACGGTTACAGGACATTCTGAAGGTTCTAGTGAGCGAACTGGCGGATCTGCGCCGGCCGCTTGGCGCAGCCTATCCTCTGCTGCGCGGACCCGTCGCCCGCCGCATGGCAGCTGCCTGCTGGCCCCTCCGTCATGTCTATATCACGCCGATGGCGGCCGTGGCCGGTGCCGTCGCTGACGAAATACTTGCGGCAATGACAGGGGGCGCCGACATCGCCAAGGCCTATGTCAATAATGGCGGCGACATCGCCTTTCATCTTGCTGCTGGCGAAACGCTGCGGACGGCGGTGGTCTGCAACCCGGAGCATCCACATTTGGATGCTGTAGCTACTTTGAATTCGGGTTCTCCTTCGCGCGGCTTGGCGACATCGGGCTGGCGGGGACGTTCCTTCTCACTCGGCATCGCCGATGCCGTCACCATCCTGGCCGAAAATGCAGCAATGGCAGATGCGGCTGCGACGATGGTGGCCAATGCGGTAACCGTCGATCATCCGGCGATCACGCGCGCGCCGGCGAACAGCCTGCGCGACGACACCGATCTCGGCGATCTGCCGGTGACAGTGAATGTTGGTGCACTGCCGATTTTTGCCGTCAAGGAAGCCTTGTCGTCGGGTATGTGCATCGCACAAGATTTGCGCCGCCGCGGACTGATCCATGCCGCCTTTCTTTCGCTGCAAGGTGAGTATGCGTCCGTCGGGGGTGAGAAGTTGCTGAGCCGGGATGCCAATATTCGCGGAGTGGGGTGATGAGTCTGGTAGATGTGCGGCGCATTGTTCTGATCTCTGAAGAGATTTTCCATGATGGCGGACCGCGCGCCGCAAAGCCGCCCCGCCGTGGCGTGATCGGCGCGCTGGTGAAGAACCCCTATGCCGGCCGCTATGAGGCCGATATCACGCCGATGATGGAGGCGCTGAAGCCACTTGGGCTCGATCTCACCAGGCGGCTGGTCGACGCGCTGGGCGGCGATCCCAAGGCGATTGAAGCCTATGGCAAGGGCGCCATCGTTGGCTCCGGTGGCGAGCTGGAGCATGGCGCCCTATGGCATGTGCCGGGCGGCTACAGCATGCGGGAAATCCTGGGCAACGCCAAAGCCATCGTGCCGTCCACCACCAAGGTCGGGGGTGTGGGGGCACGGATCGATATCCCTCTGCACCACATCAACGCTGCCTATGTGCGCAGCCATTTCGATGCCATCGAGTTCTGCGCACCCGATGGCCCGCGCGACAACGAGATTGCTTTCATCCTTGCCATGAGCACGGGCGGCCGCGTCCATGCCCGGGTTGGCGGACTTCAGGTCCACGAGATCAAGGGTGAGGACGGATTGAGGTAACTTCAGCGTCGGGTGTTAGCGTTTCTGGGATTCATAGATACAACGAGGAGACAAATCATGGACCGCAGGACAGTGTTGAAGTGGGGGGCGGCGGTAGGCGCCGCGATGATGTGCATGACATCCGGCGCGCAGGCGCAGGATACGATCAAGATCGGCGAGATGAACTCCTACAAGATCTTCGCCGCCTTCCTCGAACCCTACAAGAAGGGCTGGGAACTGGCGGTTGAGGAGATTAACGCAAGTGGCGGTGTGCTCGGCAAGAAGCTTGAAATCGTCAGCCGCGACGACAACGGCAATCCGGGCGACGCCGTGCGCGTGGCCGAGGAGCTGCTCTCCCGCGAAAAGGTCGCTTTCCTGATAGGTACTTTCCCCTCCCATGTGGGCTTGGCGGTCTCCAGCTTTGCCAAGGAGAAGAAGATCCTGTTCATCGCGGCCGAGCCACTGACCGACAAGATCGTCTGGGACCAGGGCAACAAGTACACCTTCCGCCTCCGCGCCTCGACCTATATGCAGACAGCGATGCTGGTTCCTGATGCGGTCAAGCTGAAGAAGAAGCGCTGGGCCATTGTCTACCCGAACTATGAATACGGCCAGGCGGCGACGGCGGCCTTCAAGAAGCTGATGAAGGAGCAGCAGCCCGATATCGAATTCGTGGTCGAGCAGGCGCCGCCGCTCGGCAAGATCGAGGCCGGCGCGGTGGTGGACGCGATTGCTGCGGCCAAGCCGGATGCGATTTTCTCCTCGCTGTTCGGACCGGACCTCGCCAAATTCGTTCGTGAAGGCAACACCCGTGACCTGTTCAAGGGGGTGGAGGTCTTCAACCTGCTGGCCGGTGAGCCGGAATATCTCGATCCGCTGAAGGACGAGACCCCTGAGGGCTGGTATGTCACCGGTTATCCCTGGGACCAGATCGATACGCCGGAACATAAGAAGTTCCGCGAAGCCTATATGAAGAAGTTCAACGACTATCCGCGCCTCGGCTCCATCGTGGGCTATTCGACGGTGCTGAGCGCGGCGGAGGCGATCAAGAAGGCCGGTTCGCTCGATACCGAGAAGCTGGTGGCGGCCATGTCGGGACTGCAGCATATGACGCCGATGGGCATGATCACCTACCGGCCGCAGGATCATCAGTCGACCATGGGCGCCTATGTCGGCAAGACCACGCTGAAGAATGGCAGGGGCACCATGAAGGACTGGTACTACGCCGATGGTGCCAAGTTCCTGCCTTCGGATGCTGACATCGCCAAGATGCGGCCGGCCGATTGATCATCGTCTAATCGTCGAACGATCGCTCTCTCCCGCCAGATGAACAGCGGGAGAGAGCCACCTTCTCCGGGGTTGCCTTGTCTCTCTCCAACATCGTGATCCAGTTCCTCAACGGCCTGGCGGGTGCCTCGTCGCTGTTCCTCGTCGCTGCGGGACTGTCCATCATCTTCGGCGTCAGCCGGATCGTGAATTTCGCTCATGGCTCGCTCTACATGCTGGGCATCTACATTGCCTACAGCCTGATCGAGTTTTTCGGACGCAGCTCCATTCTCGGTTTCTGGGGCGGCGTTCTGCTCGCGGCCCTGATCGTCGGACTGATCGGTGTCGTGATCGAGATGGTCATCCTGCGGCGGATTTACCGTGCGCCGGAGCTGTTCCAGTTGCTCGCCACTTTTGCTTTAGTCCTGGTGATTAAGGACGTCGCGCTCTACATCTGGGGCGCGGAAGATCTGCTTGGCCCGCGTGCGCCGGGCCTTCGCGGCGCCGTTCAGGTGTTCGGGCGCCGCTTGCCTGAGTACGATCTCTTGCTGATTGTCATCGGACCGGTGGTTCTTGGCCTGCTCTGGCTGCTGATGAGCCGCACGCGATGGGGAACGCTGGTCCGCGCGGCCACGCAGGATCGCGAAATGGTCGGCGCGCTTGGTGTCAACCAGACTTTCCTGTTCACCTCCGTTTTCTTCCTGGGAGCCTTTCTGGCTGGCCTCGGAGGCGCCTTGCAGGTGCCGCGCGAGCCGGCGCAGCTGATGCTGGATTTGACCGTGATCTCCGATGCCTTCGTTGTCGTCGTGGTGGGCGGCATGGGCTCGATCGGCGGCGCTTTCCTGGCCGCCTTACTGATCGCGCAGGCGAAGGCTTTTTGCATCGGCATCGGCGATGTCGTGGTGTTCGGCACCACTCTGTCATTCACGAAGTTCACCCTGGTGGTGGAGTTCGTCATCATGGCCATCGTGCTGGTGGTCCGGCCCTGGGGCCTTCTCGGCAAGCCGCAAGCTGCGCAACGGGGCTCCACTATGGTCGAGCCGCCGCTGCATCCCTTGGGCAAGACCTTCTGGAGCGTCGTGCTCGGGCTGGTGATTTTGCTCGCCGTGGCGCCTTTAGGCGGCGATGACTATCTGCTGGTCCTGCTGGTCGATATCGCGATCTTCACGCTCTTTGCCGGAACCTTGCATTTCCTCATGGGGCCTGCCGGCATGGTTTCCTTCGGCCATGCAGCCTATTTCGGCCTTGGCTGCTATGGCGCGGCATTGGTCTTCCTCAAGCTGAAGCTGCCGATGGAGCTGGCCATTTTCGCCGGGCCTCTAGCCGCCGGATTAGGGGCTTTGATCTTCGGCTGGTTCTGCGTCCGCCTGAGCGGCGTTTATCTTGCCATGCTGACGCTGGCCTTCGCGCAGATCGCCTGGTCCGTTGTGTTCCAGTGGGATGAATTTACCGGCGGCTCGAACGGCCTGATTGGCCTGTGGCCCAGCGACTGGCTCAAAGACCGCACGGTTCTTTATTTCGTCATCCTGGCTTTCTGCGTGGGCGGGATGGCCTTCATCTGGCGCGTTGTTCATGCGCCCTTCGGCTACGTGCTGCGCGCAGGCCGAGATTCCCCGCTGCGCGCCGATGCCATCGGCATCGATGTCCGGCGCTTCCAGTGGTTCGGCTTTGCAATAGCCGGTGCATTGGCCGGTCTGTCTGGCGCCCTGTTTGCCTTCTCCAAGGGCAGCATCTCGCCGGAGACGCTGGCGGTTTCGCGCTCCGTCGACGGCCTGGTGATGGTTCTGCTCGGCGGCGTGCAGACCTTGACCGGCCCGGTCGCCGGCGCTGCGGTCTTCACCTGGCTGCAGGATGAGATCGCACGCAACACCGAATATTGGCGCGCCATTCTTGGCATCACCATTCTGGTCATCGTATTGGCCTTCCCGCAGGGCATAGCGGGCTTCGTCAAGCAGATGATGACCAGAAAAGGATTGCTGAAGGAGGTCGCGGCATGACGGTGCTGACTGTCAAAGGCCTGCACAAATCCTTCGGCGGCGTGAAGGCGGTGCAGGATGTCCACTTTTCTGTCGCCGCTGGCGAGTTGCTGGCGCTGATCGGGCCGAATGGGGCAGGCAAGAGCACCTGCTTCAACATGCTGAACGGCCAGCTTCGTCCCGATGCAGGCGAGGTTACCTTGCTGGGTACGCCGCTTGTCGGTCTGGCGCCGCGCCAGATCTGGCGGCTGGGTGTCGGCCGCACGTTCCAGATCACCGCCACCTTCAACTCCATGACGGTGCGGGAAAATGTCCAGATGGCACTGCTGTCCTACCACAATCGTCTGATGTCGCTGTGGCGGCCCGCCAACCGGCTCTACCGCGACGAGGCGATGGCGCTGCTGGAGCGGGTGGGTATGGTCGATCAGAGCGAACGCGCCTGCGGCATCCTGGCCTATGGCGATCTCAAGCGAGTCGAACTGGCCATTGCGCTGGCCAATAACCCGAAGCTGCTGCTGATGGACGAGCCGACCGCGGGCATGGCGCCGAGCGAACGTATCGGACTGATGGACCTGACGGCGCGGCTTGCCCGGCAGGACAATATCGCCGTGCTGTTCACCGAACACGATATGGATGTGGTGTTCGCCCAGGCCGACCGCATCATCGTGCTTGACCGCGGTCGCCTGATTGCTGAGGGCAGCCCGGAAGAGGTGCGGCAAAACGAACAGGTTCAGGCCGTCTATCTCGGCTCCGGCGCCGTCTTTGCGGAGGCGCATTGATGACGACCGCTGCAATGCTGAAGATTACAGGGCTCAATACTTATTACGGACGGGCGCATATCCTTTCGGATCTGTCGCTTGAGGCGCGACGTGGCGAGGTCGTGGTGCTGCTGGGCCGCAACGGCGCCGGAAAGTCCACCACGATGAAGTCTGTGATCGGCCTGGTAGCTGCCGCAAGGGGCACCATAGAATTCGAAGGCGAGCGGATCGACAATCTGGCGCCGTATCGCATTGCGCGGCTCGGGCTCGGCTATGTTCCGGAAGAGCGCCGTATCTTCACCGAACTCAGCGTAATGGAGAATCTGGAGGTCGGTCGGCAGTCGCCGCGCGATGGCGCACCAACCTGGACGCCGGATCGCCTGTTCGAACTGTTCCCCAATCTGGGCCGCATGAAGGATCGCCCCGGCGGCCGCATGTCGGGTGGCGAGCAGCAGATGCTGACTATCGCTCGGACCCTGATGGGCAATCCGCGTCTCATCCTGCTCGACGAGCCATCCGAAGGCCTGGCGCCGGTCATTGTCGAGCAGATGGCCAAGACGATCCTGCAGCTCAAGGCCGAAGGGCTGACTGTGCTGCTGTCCGAGCAGAATCTGCACTTCTCGCAGATGGTGGCTGACCGCGCCTACATCATCGAGAAGGGGCGGATCCGTTATCAGGGCACGATGGCCGAACTCTCCGCTGATGCGGCGGTGCGTGAACAGTATCTGTCGGTGTGAGGCGAGTATGGGCTGGATCGTTGGAATCGATGTTGGCGGCACCTTTACCGACCTGATCGGCATCGAGCCGGAACAGGGCAAGGTTGCGCTCGCCAAGGTGCCGACCACGCTGGACAACCAGGCTTTCGGCGTTCTGGCCGCGCTGGAAAAGGGCGGCATCGCCCTGCCGCAGACCGATACCATCGTCCACGGCACGACCACGACGACGAATGCGCTGCTGGAGCGCAAGGTGGCGCGCGTCGGTCTCATCACCACCAAGGGGTTCCGCGACAGTCTGGAACTCGGCCGCCGCACGCGGCCGCAGCCCTATGGCCTGACCGGGCATTTCGAGCCTCTGGTGCCGCGGCAATGGCGCCTGGAAGTGCCCGAGCGCATGGATGCCGATGGCGAGGTGGTCATCCCGCTGGACGAAGCGGCTGTCCGCCAGGCCGTCGAGCAGCTTCGCGCGGCGGGCTGCGAAGCGCTGGTGATCCACTTCCTGCATTCCTACATCAATCCGGCCCATGAGAAGCGTGCCTTGGAGATTGCCGCCGAGATCTGGCCGAACGGCTATATCACCGCGGGTCACGAGCTGCTTTCGGAATACCGCGAGTATGAGCGCGGCACCACGGCCTGCGTGAATGCCTCGGTTCAGCCGGTACTGCACCGCTATATCGAGCGTCTGAATGGCGAGTTGAAAGCCAAGGGGTTCGGCCGCGACCTTCTGGTCATGCAGGGCAACGGCGGCACGATTGCGGCGGGCATCGTGGCGGAAGCTGCGGTGAACACCGTGATGTCCGGCCCGGCATCCGGCGTGATGGCCGCGGCCTATACGGCGCGCGCCGCCGGATTGCCCAACGTGATCACTTATGACATGGGCGGCACTTCGTCGGATATCGGCCTGATTCAGGATGGCGTGCCGCAGGTCTCGTCCGAACTAGAACTCGAATATGCGATGCCCATCCATGTGCCGATGGTGGATGTGCATACAATTGGCGCGGGCGGCGGATCGATCGCCTTCATCAACGAGGCCGGCATGCTCCAGGTCGGCCCGGAAAGTGCCGGCGCGCGACCCGGTCCGATCTGCTACGGCCGTGGTGGCACGCGTCCGACGATCACCGATGCCAATCTCGTCCTGGGCCGTCTCGATCCCGACGGCCTGCTGTCGGTCGATAGCAAGGTCTCGCTCGATGATGTGAAGCGCGCCATTGCCGAGGAGGTCGGCAAGCCGCTCGGTTTAGGTGTCGATGACGCTGCCGCCGCAATCTTGCGTATTGCCAATGACAAGATGGCCGGCGCTATTCGCATGGTCAGTTTGAGCCGTGGCCATGATCCCCGCGATTTCGCGCTATTCGCCTTCGGCGGCGCAGGGCCTTTGCATGCGGCGGCGCTGGCGCGCGAGCTGGGCATTCCTAAATTGCTAATCCCGGCTCGGCCCGGCATTACCAACGCGCTTGGATGCGTTGTTGCCGATCTGCGGCATGACTACGTCAAGACCGTCAACAAGCCGCTAAGCAGCCTGCCGGATGGACTGGTGCAGCAAGTGCTGGACGAGCAGATCGCCGAAGGCAAGGCGACCTTGGAACGCGACGGTGTCACCGTGGACGACATCCAGGTGCTGCACACCGCCGATATGCAGTTCCAGGGGCAAAGCCATCTGCTGACGGTGGCCATCGAAGACAAGGCCATCACCCGCGACGCCCTGCAGAAGGCTTTCGAGGCAGCGTATTGGCAGCGCTTCGAGGTGGAGCTGCCGGAAATCCGTGCCGTGCTGGTCAATCTCCATACGGCGGTAATTGGCCGCCGTCCCGATTTGTCGCTCGAACGCTTGCTGGCGGCGGAACCGGCCAAGGACGTCGCCGGTGCGATGAAGAAGTCGCGCAAGGTATGGTATGATGTCGGCGGCTGGCAGGACACGCCCGTTTATGACCGTGAGCGCCTGCCGCGCGGCACCAGCTTCAGCGGACCGGCCATCCTGGAACAGCTCGACACCACCGTGGTTATCGAGCCGGGCAATCGGGTTGCCATTGACGGTCTGGGCAACCTCATCGTTTCAGTGAACGAGGAGTAGGCGCGATGGCAAAAGTGATCGATCCTGTTACCCTGGTCGTCATCCAGAATGGTTTGCAGCAGGTCTGCAATGAGATGGATTTGGCCTTCTGCCGGGCTGCCTTCTCGCCGGTGATCTCCGAAGCGCTCGACCGCTCGGACGGTATCTATCATGGCGAGACCGGCGAACTGATTGCGCAGGGCGAGCTTGGTTTACCGGTTTTCGTCGGCACCATGCAGTTCTCCACCCAGGCCGTTATCGAGCGCGCGCGCAATACGCCGCTGCTGGCGCCCAAGCCCGGCGACGTCTACATCGTCAACGATCCTTATCTCGGCGGCACCCATCTGATGGATGTCCGCTTCGTCAAGCCCTTCTTCTATCAGGGAAAGCTGTTCGCCTGGCTGGCCAATACCGGCCATTGGCCGGATATCGGCGGCATGGTGCCGGGCGGCTTCTCGGCCAATGCCACAGAAGTGGAGCAGGAGGGCCTGCGGCTGCCGCCGGTCAAGCTCTACAAGGAAGGCGTGCTGGATGAGGAAATCCTCTCCATCATTCTCAGCAATATCCGCATCGCCGATCAGCGTATCGGCGATATCAAGGCGCAGGCAGCGGCCTTGACCATCGGTGAGAAGCGGCTGACCGCTTTGCTGGACCGCTACGGCGCCGATGTGGTGAAGCAGGCGATTGAGGAGTTGAAGCAGCGCGCTTCGCAGCAGATGCGTGCCCGTATCCGCACGATCCCGGACGGCACCTATGAAGGATCGGCGATTGTCGATTCCGACGGCGTGGTGGACGAGCCATTGGTGATCAAGATGAAGGTCGACAAGCGTGGCGAAGAACTATTCTTCGACATGACGGGCTCCAGTCCGCCTTGCCGCGGTCCGATGAACAGCGTGATCGCGACGACCTATTCCTCGATCTATCTCGCGGTGAAGCACATCTTTCCCGATGTGCCGATCAATGCTGGTACCTTTGAGCCGCTGAAGATCAAGGACCCGCATGGCACTTTTCTTTACGCGAAATACCCAAGGCCGGTATCGGGCTGCGCCGCGGAGGTCAGCCAGCGCATCGCCGAAGCCGTGTTCAATGCTCTGGTGCAGGCGATCCCGGACCGCTTGTTCGCAGCTCCAGCGGGCACCTCAGGCAATTTTGCGCTGGGCGGCTACGATCCGAAGCGGGATCGTTCCTATGTCATGTATGTCATCTCCGGCGGCGGATATGGCGGCTGGTATGGCGGCGACGGCTTGACCAATGGCTGTTCCACTATCGGCATTTCGAAGACTACGCCAATCGAGGTGATGGAGCAGTATTATCCCGTGCTGTTCGAGGAATACTCGCTGCATGAAGGCTCGGGCGGAGCAGGGCAGTATCGCGGCGGCTTCGGCGTCAACTACACGATCCGACTGCGCCGCGGCGAAGCGCGGGCTTCCATGGTGATGGATCACGGCCGCACCGGACCGCGCGGCGTGCTGGGCGGCCAGGATGGCGGCACCAACAAGGTCGCCATCGAGATTCAGAGCGCAGATGGCGCGAAAGTATATATTCCACCGCATCTCTCCAAGGATCAGGATATTCAGATCAAGGCAGGCGACCGCGTGCGCGTTTCCACGCCAGGTGGCGGCGGCTTCGGCGATCCGAAGAAACGCGATCCCGCGCTGATCGCCCGCGATCTTGAGCGCGGCTATTACACGCCCGAGCAAATCCGCGAACGGTTCGGTATCATTCCGCCTCAGTCCTCTCGGTCAGCCGCGGAATAGCCTCGCAAGCCAGTGCTGTCGGAATTGTTCATATGGGCCGGCGTCAGCGCGTCGCCAGCCGCGCGCCGGCTTGGCTATGCCAAGGCCGCGGTCAGCCTGTGGTCGCGCCATCGGCGCTGCGCCAAGTCGTGGCAGCAGCATGAAGCCAATAGCCGGGATTTCGTCCTTCAGCTCACAGCCGGTTGCCGGCGGCGCGACACGTTCTGGGTCTTGGGGGCTGGCACGCTTGCCGATGTGCCGCTCAAGGAATTATCGCAACAGTTTCGCCGCATTCTGGTCTTCGACATTGCCTGGCTCCGACCTGCGCGCCGACAGGTTCAGCGTTTCGACAATGTCGAGATGCGGCAGGCCGACATCACCGGCCTTGTCGAGCCGCTGATCGAATGGCGTCCGGGCACGCCCTTGCCGATTCCATCGCCCGACGTATTGCAGGATCTCGATGTCGTTCCACCCGACGGCATCGTTTCGCTGAATCTGTTGTCGCAATTGCCGTTGCTGCCGGTAGAGTATGCCAAAACCCATGGCGTCACCCGGCATGCTGCAGAGGCTTTCGGCCGAAGCATCATCGAGGCGCATCTTGCGGCGCTGACGAAATTCGATTGTCCGGTCGGCTTGATTGCCGATGCGGTGCGCATCTGGCGGAGCAGGGCAGGCGAGACTGTGATGCAGGAAAGCGCTCTAATGGATGTTCGACTGCCGGCGGCCGATAAAGAATGGTATTGGCCAGTGGCGCCGCGCGGCGAGATAGATCCGGAAGTTGCGATGGAAATCCGGGTGCAGGCGATCCGGCTGAAGCCGGCTAGGCTGGCTTCTTTCGCTGGTTAGTATCGAACTTCTTCACTTCCTGGACGGATTCGATCACGAAGCCGCGCTCAGGAGGAAACTTGCGCATGATGATGCGGCGGACTTCGTCTTCGTTCGTTGCCTGCAGTTCCAGGTAATTGATCTCGCCCCACTTGTCGTCCAACTGGCGGTGCTTTTCGCCCATCATATGCGCTCGCCGGACTTCCTGGTTATAGAGGCCGATGGAGAAGGTCTTCTTATTGGCTTCCTGGGCAATTGCCTGGCCAGCAAGCTTCTCAAGCTTGGCGACTTGGGTTTCCAGTTCGAGTTTCTGCTTCGTCAACTCGGCGATTTTTTGCTGGGCGTTCTTGGCGAGCTTTTCCAGTTCGTCCAGTCGCTGGCCGCGGCGGACCACCTCCTGGGAACTCCACTCATAGGCCAGCACCTGGCGTTTATGCTGCGCTATCAGTTGCAGCACAATGAAGGCGGCGCCGGGAACGCCGATGAGAAGAGCCCCCATGACGAGCCAGAAGGATGACATGCAAATGTGTTTAGCTGAGTGGAAAACTCCGGACAAGGTGCTGAAAAAACGGCGAAAGTTTTCTGCACGGAGAACTAGTATTTACCCTGCTGAGCGATTGTGGGGCGTTTTGAAGGATGCTTGACCGCAGCAGGGCGGCCGGTTTAAGAAGCCCCCACCCATGGCGGGGGTAGCTCAGTTGGTTAGAGCACCAGATTGTGGCTCTGGGGGTCGCGGGTTCAAGTCCCGTTCCTCGCCCCAAATTTCTCCAGCCGATCAATGACTTAGTCATTGGTCGGCTGTTTTGTTTCGGGGCCGGGGGGCTGCCGCGGGAAGGAAATTGCGGCCTATTCATTAATTTTTATCGATTTATCCGCTTATCCATAATGTAACCCGGCAAAGGGCCGGGCAGTTAGGCCGGTGGGTGGGGGCAAGCGTCCCGTACAGGCGCGCCGTTTTTTGGAGGGGTAGTAAAATGCGACAGTCGAACCGGGCTCTTGTAACCGGCGGGGCTGGTTTTCTTGGCTCGCATCTCTGTGAGCGCCTGGTGAAGGACGGCTGCGACGTCCTCTGTGTCGACAACTACTTTACCGGCCGGCGCACCAACGTGGAAAAGCTGCTGGGCCATCCGCGATTTGAGATCATGCGCCATGACGTGACCTTCCCGCTCTATGTGGAGGTCGATCAGATCTACAATCTCGCCTGTCCGGCATCGCCCGTGCACTACCAGTTCGATCCGGTGCAGACGACGAAAACCAGCGTGCATGGCGCCATCAACATGCTTGGCCTGGCCAAGCGCGTGCGCGCCACCATCTTCCAGGCCTCGACGTCCGAGGTCTATGGCGATCCGGAAGTCCACCCGCAGTCCGAGGAATACTGGGGCCGCGTCAATCCGATCGGCCTGCGCGCCTGCTATGACGAAGGCAAGCGCTGTGCCGAGACGCTGTTCTTCGATTATCACCGCCAGCACCGGCTGCAGATCAAGGTCGGTCGTATCTTCAATACCTACGGCCCGCGCATGCATCCCAATGATGGGCGCGTGGTGTCCAACTTCATCGTGCAGGCGCTGCGCGGTGATGACATCACGATCTATGGCGAAGGCACGCAGACGCGCTCCTTCTGCTATGTCGACGACATGATCGAGGCCTTCGTCCGCCTGATGAACACGGACCCGAGCGTCACCGGCCCGATCAACCTGGGCAATCCCGCGGAATTCACGATGATCCAGCTGGCGGAGATGGTTCTTCGCCTGACGAAATCGTCGTCCAAACTGATTTTCCGGCCGCTGCCCTCCGACGACCCGAAGCAGCGCCAGCCGAATATTTCGAAGGCCAAAGAGATCCTGGGATGGGAGCCTAAGGTCTCTTTGGAAGACGGACTCAAGGAGACGATTGCCTACTTTAAGGCGACCTTGTGAATACTACTCTGGCGTTATGAAGTGGCGCGCGCCATTTCGAGATCGTTCGCGTTAACCATATAAGCCTTGGAAAAGGTGGAGTTTTTTCTGTGATCTTGCTGTGATGCTCGGGACGCGAGTTTAGGCGAAATTTCGTGTGAACGTAAAAGTTCAGAACAATCTTGCCCCACTCGCGCCCCTCGTGTACGTTGTCGTGTGACAGAAAGTATTTTGCAAAACGTACAGAAGTGTGTTTTGCGAAACCCGCTACAGAAGGTGAGCGACGGCCATGGGCCTACAAATCGACGCAGCATTACGCTGCAAATCCACTCGTTCCCACATCATTGAGGCAGGACTCTGTCGGTCTGATTCCCTAGGGGATGGCGCCGCTCTCTCTGGGCGTGCGGTCGCGCATCTGCGCGGCATCACCGCTACGAATTCATCTGACCGGCACTGAGGGGGTAGGTCATGGTTTCTCCGATTTCCTATTTGACTGTTACGCAAATTGCCAACCTGTCTGCCACCGCAGTGCAGGGGCTGACGTCCACCGAAATTCAGTCGTTGAAGTCGACGCAGATCGCGGCTCTGACCACGACGAATATCGAGTTGCTCGTTACCACGCAGGTCGACGCGCTGCTGACCACGCAGGTCAAGGCGCTCACCACCTCGCAGATTGCTGCGCTTGATACTGACTTCCTGATCTTCGATGCGTCGCAGCTCGCAGTTTTGAGCGCCGCTCAGCTTCAGCAGGTCAGTGCAACCAACCTCTCCGATCTGAATGCCACTCAGTTCAAGGCGCTGAATGCGGCACAGATCAAGGGCCTCACCACCGAGCAGCTCCAGGGCCTGACCACGGCCGACATGGAAGAGTGGACGACGACCCAGTTAAAGGGCTTGGCTGCTACTCAGATCAGCGCCCTTGGTTCGGAACATATTTCGCAGCTGTCAGGCTCGCAGATCAGCGCGCTCGCGGCGACGCAGATCAAGGCGTTGACCGAGACGCAGATCGATGCGCTGACGACGGCGGATATCGGCGAGTTCTCTGCGACACAGCTCACCGCTCTTACCACTACTCAGATCCGCAGCTTCGAAACGACACAGCTTGCGGCTCTGTCGGCTACCCAGATCAAGGGGCTGACCTCCAGCCAGCTTAATGCGATTGGCACGGAAGGCATATCCGCCCTGAACACCACGCAGCTCGGCGCCCTCACGGCTGCCCAGGTGAAGGGGCTGTCCACGGCTCAGATCCAGGCGATGGAGTCCACGCAGTTCACGGCTCTGACCAGCACGGCGCTGACCGGCCTGACCGCCACCCAGCTCGCTGCGGTGAGCGAGACCAGCCTGTCTGAGCTGGATGCGACCCAGTTCGGTGCGCTGACCTCGGCTCAGCTGAAGGGCCTGACGGAAACCCAGCTTGGCGCTCTGACCACCACCGACATGGCTGAGTTCACGGCGACCCAGCTGAAGGGCCTGTCGGCGACGCAGCTGAGCAAGCTGAGCACCGAGAATCTGTCTGCTCTGAACAGCACGCAGGTTGCCGCGCTGAGCTCGCAGCAGATCGCCGGTCTGACCACCGAGCAGATCGCCAATCTGACCGAGACTGACATGGCTGAGTTCACTTCGACTCAGCTCAAAGGCCTGACCGCGACGCAGATCCAGAATCTCACCACCGAGAATCTGTCCGCTCTGAACAGCACACAGGTTTCTGCGCTGACGGCGACGCAGATCAAGGCGCTGACCGAGACGCAGATTGGTGCGCTGACCTCCACCGACATCGGTGAGCTGACGGCGACGCAGATCGGCGCCTTCACGGCAACCCAGCTTGGCAACTTTGACAGCACCCAGCTGGATGCGCTGACGCCCGACCAGGTCAAGGGGCTGACCTCGAGCCAGATCTCCGGTCTGTCGGCGACAGCGCTGAGCTCCTTCTCGACTACGGTGCTGGCTGCACTGGCTTCTAGCCAGGTGAAGGGCCTGACGACCGAGCAGATTCAGAATCTGGACAGCACGCAGTTCGCGGCGCTGACCAGCACGGCGCTGACCGGTCTGACCTCCAGCCAGATCGCGGCGGTGAGCGAGACCAGCCTGTCTGAGCTGGATGCGACCCAGTTCGGTGCGCTCAGTGCAGCTCAGCTGAAGGGCCTGACGGAAACCCAGCTCGGTGCTCTGACCACCACCGACATGGCTGAGTTCACCACGACCCAGCTGAAGGGCCTGTCGGCGACGCAGCTGAGCAAACTGAGCACCGAGAATCTGTCTGCTCTGAACAGCACGCAGGTTGCCGCGCTGAGCTCGCAGCAGATCGCGGGTCTGACCACCGAGCAGATCGCCAATCTGACGGCGACTGACATGGCCGAGTTCTCGGCAACGCAGCTCAAGGGCCTGACCGCCACTCAGATCCAGAATCTCACCACCGAGAATCTGTCCGCTCTGACCAGCGACCAGGTCGCCGCGCTGAGCACCGCGCAGATCAAGGCGCTGACGGAAAGCCAGCTGCAGGCTCTGACCACCACCGATATCGGTGAACTGACGGCCACTCAGATCGGTGCCCTGACGGCGACGCAGTTCGGCAGTCTGGATACGACCCAGCTCGACGCCCTGACGACGGAGCAGCTGAAGGGGCTGACCTCCAGTCAGCTCGGTGCGCTGAGCACCGAAGCCATCGCCCAGCTGACCACCACGGTGCTGGGGGCCCTGACCGCGACGCAGGTCAAGGGCCTGACGGCGACCCAGTTGCAGGCGATGGACTCCACGCAGTTCACGGCGCTGAGCAGCACGGCTCTGGCCGGTCTGACCGCTACCCAGATCGGGGCGGTGAGCGAGACCAGCCTGTCTGAGCTGGATGCGACCCAGTTCGGTGCGCTGACCTCGGCTCAGCTGAAGGGCCT
>NZ_CALGPC010000013.1 GCF_937960835.1 uncultured Ferrovibrio sp. | reverse complement strand
CCGCAATGGGGGCAAACCGGCCCTTCCGGCCAAACCCGTTCCTCAACGAACCGATAGGCGGCGGCTTCATCGTGGAAAACCTTGGCGTCGAGGATGGACTTAGACATGGGTATCTCCTTATGACCCCAATGTAATCTCCCCGTTTGGGTACGTCAAGTATAATATGCCCTTGCTAATAGGAACATAAGTCGTCTTTTTGGGGTATGAAAAGGGTATAGAGTTGGCGCTCTTGATCGTACGCTCCGGTAGCTTGGGGGGCTAACAATGTTTAACATGGGTGCCACCGAATCGGCGGCGCTCTGGCGAAAGCAGGGGGATAGGTGATGGATTCGCTGGAACTTTGTGCTGGAGCGGGCGGTCAGGCCCTCGGGGTCGAAATGGCCGGATTCAATCACACCGGGCTAGTTGAGAATGACCGCTGGGCCTGCGAAACGCTCCGGTTGAACAGGCCGCAGTGGAATGTCCTTGAGCAGGATCTTCTAAACAATTTTGACCCTTCCCCATGGAAAGGCGTGGATCTCCTTGCGGGAGGACTGCCATGCCCGCCGTTTTCTGTGGCAGGTAAACAGCTCGGCGAAAAAGACGAGCGTAATTTGTTTGAAGTCGGCCTCGATATTGTGGAGCGGATCAAGCCGCGCGCCGTCATGTTTGAAAACGTCCGCGGAATGCTTGATCCGGTTTTTGATGATTATCGGGCGAGAATTAAAACACGGCTGGAGGGAAGCGGCTACAAGGTTCACTGGAAATTGCTGAATGCCAGCGACTTTGGCGTTCCCCAGCTTCGGCCTAGGGTGGTTTTTGTTGCCCTGGAATCTGAGGCGGCTGACCATTTCGAATGGCCGCGGCCTGTGCCTTTCAATCCTCCAACAGTTGGTGAAGTGCTGCTGCCTTTTATGGCTGAACGAGGATGGCCTGATGCGGAAAAGTGGGCTGCACGGGCGAACACCATTGCTCCCACAATAGTTGGCGGTTCAAAAAAGCACGGTGGCCCTGATCTGGGCCCTACGCGCGCTCGTAAGGCTTGGGCTGAACTCGGCGTGGACGGACTTACCATAGCGAACGAACCTCCAGGGCCTGACTTCCGGGGTATGCCACGGCTTACCGTTCCCATGGTCGCACGCCTGCAAGGGTTTCCGCCAGATTGGAAATTTGCGGGGAAGAAAACGAATGCTTACCGCCAAGTCGGTAACGCATTTCCTCCGCCTGTGGCGGCAGCAGTGGCGTCGCAGATTAAGTTGGCGTTAGAGGCATCCGCTCACGCTGTGAGGGTTGTAAAGGCGGCGTAAATGAGCGGTGCGCTTATTGCTGCAGAGCGGAAAGCTTACCACGCCCGCCTTTTACGGGAGGTTTTAACCGTTGATGAGCGTGGCGTTCCCAGTAATGCGGATAAAGATAGTAAGCTTTCAATTAAAATTGCCCGGGGCATTGCCAATTTACTTGAAACTGAAACAGGCGAGCGGTTGAACGCGCAAAGAGCTGGCAGCTTGTTTGAAGACATAACCGCTGAATTTCTGAAGAAGACCTTTCCTAACCTTGGGCATATCAGGCCTGGGAAGTGGGAAGTAAGAAAAGTGGGCAGCCGAAGCCGCCTCGCCATTGCGGAGTACGAGCAATATGCTCACTTAGTCGCTTTAAGTGAGGCTGCAAAAAAGAATCCGGAGCTTTCCGCCGCACTTGGGAATGATTACACCATTGCTCCAGATATACTTGTCGTAAGGGAGCTTCTCACTGATCACGAAATCAATAATGAAAGAGAAATTGTTGACGCCACTGTGAGCACCCGGGCGGCAATCCGCCAAAGGAACGGCGGAAAAAATCTTTTGCTGGCGAGTATATCATCTAAGTGGACCATCCGGTCGGACAGAGCGCAAAATAGCCGCTCCGAAGCCTTGAATTTGATTAGGAACCGGAAAGGGCATCTCCCGCATGTCGTTGTTGTGACTGCGGAGCCTTTACCTTCCAGGCTTGCTTCGATTGCGCTGGGAACTGGTGATATTGATTGTGTTTATCATTTTGCTCTCCATGAACTGATGATTGCGGTGGAAAGTGCTGGTGCAGAAGATGCATCGGATATGCTGCGCATCATGATTCAAGGGAAGCGCCTAAAGGATATATCGGATTTGCCCTTAGATTTGGCGGTGTAGAGATTGACCAGTGGCTGATAGAATCAGCATTACTGCGCGCAGCGAAAATATGCGGCGTATCCGTAGCGGGCATACCGTTCCGGAGTTAACCGTCCGCAAATTGGTCCGTGATCTTGGCTTTACTGGTTACCGCCTGCACCGCAAAGAGTTGCCTGGGAAACCCGATCTTGCTTGGATCGGAAAGAAGAAGGCTATTTTCGTGAACGGGTGCTTCTGGCACGGTCACGAGTGTAAAGAGGGCATAAGAAAACCAAAATCTAATCAGCCATATTGGTTGCCCAAAATAGAAAAAAACAAATTAAGGGATCAGCGGAATCAGGCTGACTTACAGAAGTCGGGCTGGTTAGTCGAAGTGGTTTGGGAATGTGAATTGAAGGACGAAAGCCTGGTTAAGGAGAGGCTGGCCGGGTTTTTATCGGAGTAAGTATTGAGCCTAGAGCGGGCATGATTGGAGGCTGTGCTCTTTACCTCTCTCCTATCTCCTCCCCGCCGCCACGCTCCGCCCGCCGATATGCGCATAGATCGCGTCGCGCAGATCGCGCACGGCATGGTTCAGCGTGCCGAGTTTCTGCGGTGACTCGCCTGAAGCTTCCAGCAAGGCCTGTCCCAGACAGTCGGCCTCGTTGCGCATCGCCAAACCTCTCGGCGTCAGCGCCACGACGACTTGGCGCTCGTTGGCGGGATTGCGCTGGCGCCGCACGAGGCCTGCCGCTTCCAGTCGTTTCAGCACGGGCGTGAGCGTGCTGGATTCCAGAGCGAGCTGCTCGGCGATGGCGCCGACGCTTTGTCTGTCCTGCCGCCACAGCACGTTGAGCACAAGATATTGCGGATAGGTAAGCCCTAGCCTGTCGAGCAATGGCTTGTAGACGCGCTGGATCGCCATGCCGACGGAATAGATCGAATAGCAAAGCTGCTCGTCCAGCGGCCCGGGCAAGGGCGCGCGCGGGGATGCGGGGGGCGGCCTTTCGGGCCGCTTGGGCCGCGTATCTGAAAATTTTTCCAATTTACCGGACTTTTGGGATCGTTCCGATTGTTTTCTTGGTCGCTATGAAGAAACGTGCATTACTTGGTGTCGGCCCTCTTACTGTCCTCAAATGCCTGCTTGATCAGCCCGGCCAACCACCGCGATAGGAGGCCGCCACGCGGAGAGCCTCCCAAGTCGGAAGTGGCCTGCTCACGGGGATTAAATAGCAACCGTTCGAAGGCTGCAGCGGTCATCGCCTTTACATGTGCATCTGCATCTTGTGCGGCGGCAGTATGTTTAAAGCCGGGAAGTGATGCCGCCACCGTCTTTTTGAAGGTGTAAAGTTCTCGCGCTGCGAATAGAACTTGGTATCTCCTGCTGAAGAACAGGACCAGTATGAAGGCCGGGGCGATGACGGCCATTCGGACTGCAACCGCGCCGAGTAGGTAGGCGCCGACGGACAGTCCGTCCGAGCCGGTAGGGACGTTCAGCATTGAAAAAGCTGGATCGAGGTACGGGGCTAGTATGAATACAATGAACACCCAACACGCCAGCAGCACAATTGAGGCGACGAACCACCGCATTGTGGAGCGAAGCGGCTTATCCAGTTCCATCGCGGAGGTGGCGAAGCTAGATGACAGTCCCTCAGCTGTACCCCATTCAAGTGCGTTTTTGGCATTTGTAATAATGGTATTGGCTGTGATGTCCTTTTCGGTCAGGGATTTCACCAGTTTATCCAGCGCGGCCGTTCGGGACGCAATGAGGTCGTCCAGCGCCTTCTTTCCAGCCTCGAATTGCTTGCTCCGTTCAGCCAGCTTTGCCTCGAAGGCTGTGAAGTTCTGCTGGTAGGCGTCAACCTGCGTCTTCAGGTTCTGCGCCTGCGAGCAGGCACCTTCAATGTCCTTGAGCAACTTCGCCGTATGTTCGGCATGCTGCTTGATTTGGGTAAGCGCCTCATCGGCGGCCTGCTTGCTTGCTGCGGCACCGCCCGCACTACCCGCAGCCTTCTTTGCGTCATCAGCCGCCGCCTTCGCGGCAGCCTGAATTTGTTTAACGTTCTCGTCTGCCGCCTGCTGCGCATCCGAAAGCCTCGCGAGTGTGGTGGCCAGATCGGCTACCGCACCAGCAAAGGCGTCGTAGCTGTCAGGGCTGACAATGGCGAGTATACGATGCGCCCGATCGAGCGCTGCATCTGTATGCGTCCCGATGTTCCGGTACACATCAGCTAGATTGGTCGGCACCTGATTGTTCTGCGACTGAATGACGAAGCCACTGGCGTCGATTTTGCCAAAGCCGCCATGCTGTTTGGTAACTGTGTCTAGGTGCGCCAGCAGGCTGGTGAAGGCTTCGCTTATCCGCTGTAGCTCCTTCGGAAGTCCGCTGATGTGGGTCGCGGGGACTAGAGACACTTTGTCAGGGGATGCCCCGACGACGCCTTCAACCAAGCCAATGAGTGCATGAATTTTTGCGTGAGTTTCGGCAATGGACGGGCTGTCCGGAGCAATGGGAGCCTCGGTATCGACGCGGGCGCCGCCGGCCGCTTCAATGGCACTCACTGCCTCAAAGGCTTTACTGTTCTGTTCTTTGAGAAGCGCGAGCTGCGTCGATAGCTCACCAGTCGACCCTGACGTCATGTCCCCTCCCTGTCCCGCTGCCTCGGGATGTTTCGCATTTGATACATGGAGCGGTTGTGGCCCGCAATTGGCCAATAGGCGGCGGGATTAAGGGCCTTGGAAAGGAAGCAGATTGCCGAACGCGGCTGCGAAGTTTCAGGCGGCGATCAGTGCTAGATCTGCTCGCCTGTGAGCCCTTGTTAGGGGCGGCTGCTGTTCAAGGGCGGGCATATGCTGGTGCTCATCGAAGAGCACATGGATGCGGACGCTTAAGCGCATCGTAGTAAATCGCTGGTTCGGAGAGAGAATGTTTCGCTCTTCGGGTTCCACTAGAGCAGCGAGACAATTTTACCCAATCAGACCAGCAAGTTGTTGGGCCCTGAGGCGTGTCCAAGAATTTGGTGGAGCCGAGGGGAATCGAACCCCTGACCTCCTCATTGCGAACGAGGCGCTCTCCCATCTGAGCTACGGCCCCAAGCCGGTGCGCCGGCCGACAATGCAAAGGGACGTCGCAACGGTCCCGGCCGGGCGGGGAAGCAAGTAGCAAAGCGGCCCGGCTTTGTCCACTGCCTTGGGGCCTTTCGGGGTCCGTTTTCTGCCCGGCAGCCCCGGCCTCGCGATCCTGTGAAGCACCTGTGGCGCGACCTGTGGCGGAGCGATGTCGGCGGCGGGTACGACTTGTGACTTTCCGCACTTCGCCGCCGGTTTTGGCCTGATCTTCGCTATCGCAAGGGCGGGCTTGGGTTGCCTTTCGCAGCGCCTGCCTTTATCACTCTGAGCCCAGGACGCCGCCCGATCCTGCTTCCCAGCCGCCTCGCGGCCGGGCGCGGCCTGCAGCGTGCCTCCGGAGGGCGGATGAATTCCCTGATAATCCTGATCACCACGGTCATCGACATCTATATCTGGCTGCTGATCGCCTCGGCGATCCTGAGCTGGCTGGTCGCCTTCAACGTGGTCAACACCTCCAACCGCATCGTCTATGCGGTCGGCGACTTTCTCTACCGCATCACCGAGCCGGCTCTGAGGCCGATCCGCCGCATCCTGCCCAATCTGGGCGGCCTCGATATTTCCCCGGTGGTGCTGATCCTGCTGCTGATCTTCGTGCGCAACCTGATCTGGGAATACGCCATCTGAAGGTCGTGGCCGATCCGCGTCCCTATAGCCTGCAGGAAGACGGCCTCAGGCTGTTCGTCCGCCTGACGCCCAAATCCGGCCGCGATGCCGTCGAGGGGCTGAAGCCGACCGCAGACGGCGGCGCCGAACTGGCGGCCAAGGTCACCGCCGTGCCGGAAAAGGGCAAGGCCAACGCGGCGCTGATCAAGCTTCTGTCCAAGGCGCTGAAACTGCCGGGCGGCCGTTTCGAAATCGTCGCCGGCGAGACCGACCGGCATAAGCAGATTCTCATCCACGGCGATCCGGCCGCGCTGGAAGCGGCGCTCAGGCCCTGGCTCGCAACGCTCGACATGAAAGGCTGAAGGCAATGGCTGCAACGCTCATCGAAGGCAAACCCATCGCATTGGAAATCCGCGCCGAGGTGGCGGCGAAGGTGAAGGCGTTCCAGGCCAAGACCGGCCGCCTGCCGGGCCTGACCGTCGTGCTGGTCGGCGACGATCCGGCCAGCCAGGTCTATGTGCGCAACAAGGGCGTGCTGACGCGCGAAGCCGGCATGATCTCGGACGAGATCCGCCTGCCGGCGACCACCAGCCAGGCCGAGCTGCTGCATGTGGTGCGCCAGCTCAATGCCGATCCGGAAGTCGACGGCATCCTGGTGCAGATGCCGCTGCCCAAGCAGATCGACACGCAGGCGGTCATCGAGGCGATCGATCCGGCCAAGGATGTCGACGGCCTGCATCCGGTGAATGCGGGCAAGCTGGCCCAGGGCATCGAGGCGCTGACGCCCTGCACGCCGAAGGGCTGCATGATCATGCTGGAAAAGGCCGGCGTGAACGTCGCCGGCGCCAATGCGCTGGTGATCGGGCGCTCGATCCTGGTCGGCCGTCCGATGGCGGCGCTGCTGATCGGCGCCTCGGCCACCGTCACCGTGGCGCATTCCAAGACCCGCGACCTGCCCGAACTGTGCAAGCGCGCAGAGATCGTCATCGCAGCCGTCGGCCGGCCCGAAATGGTGCGCGGCGAATGGCTGTCGCACAACGCGGTCGTCATCGATGTCGGCATCAACCGCGTGCCGAAGGAAGACGGCGCCGGCACCAAGCTGGTGGGCGACGTGCATTTTCCCTCCGCCGCCGAGGTGGTGCGCGCGATCACGCCGGTGCCGGGCGGCGTCGGCCTGATGACCACGGCCTGCCTGCTGCAGAATACGCTGACCGCCGCCTGCTGGCGGAGCGGGATCGATCCAAACGGTCTGTGACATCTTCACAGGTTAGAGAAACCGCCCTCGACCAAGGTCTAGGCTGACGTCGCGGCATCTGCCGCCGCGTCACGGCTTCTTTTTCGCCTGAACGGGTCTAATCTGAGCGCATGGCCAAACGCCTGCCGTCCTTGCTTGCCCTAGAGGCTTTCGATGCGGCCGCCCGCCATATGAGCTTCAAGGCGGCCGCCGCGGAACTGTATCTGACGCCATCGGCCATCTCCCATCGCGTCAAGCTGCTGGAGAAGCATCTCGGCCTGCCACTGTTCCGGCGGCTTAATCGCGAGATCCGTCTGACCGAAGCGGGTCAGGATTATTTCGGCAGTGTGCGCAAAGCCCTCGATCAGCTGGTGCAGGCCTCGACGCGGCTGGCGCTGCCGACGCAAGCCGACGAGCTGCGGCTGTCCGCCGTGCCGCACTTCGCCAATGCCTGGATCATCCCGCATCTGGAAAGCTTCCTCGACAGCCAGCCTGGCCTGCGCCTCTTTGTGGAATCGACGCAGCGCAATGCCGATTTCGCCCGCGATGCAGTCGATGCCGCCGTGCGCTACGGCCATGGCCGCTGGCCGGGCCTGGCGGCAGTGAAGCTGACCGATCTTGCCGTGGCGCCGGTCTGCGCGCCCAAGCTGCTGTCAGGCCTGCGGTCGCCGCGCGATCTGCGCAGCCAGACGCTGATCCATCTGACCTCTTTTCCCGATCTCTGGCCGCGCTGGCTGGCGGCGGCGAGGGCGACGGGCGTGAAGCCGAAGCGCGAGATCTGGGTCGACAACATCACGCAGGCCACCGATGCCGCCGAGCGCGGCCTTGGCGTGACGCTCGGCGTGGCGCCGCTGATTGCCTCCAAGCTCGACGAAGGCCGGCTCGCCATGCCGTTCGCGCCGCTGATTCCGGCCGAGCATGGCTACTGGTTCGTCTGCCGCCGCGCCGAAGCCGACAAGCCGCGACTGAAGGCGTTGCGGCAATGGCTGCTCGATCTGATGCGCAAGGCCAATGCGGACATGCAGCGCCTGGCGCCGCCGGGCGCTGTCGGACGCAAGCGGATTCGGGTGAAATAGATTCATCTGAAGCCGGACGCTTTGCGTTTGTCCTGCCGTTTACGTAAACGTAATTTCCGGTCCTGGGAGTCGAAGACCATGACCGAGATGATCCAACCGCAACCGATCACCATTACCGCTGCCGATGGCCAGCGCTTGAGCGCCTATCTGTTCGAGCCGCGCCAGCCGAACGGCATGTCGGTGCAGATCAATGGCGCCACCGGCGTGCCCGCGCGCTATTACGCGCCCTTCTCGCAGCATCTGGCGCAGCGCGGCTTCACCGTGCTGACATTCGATTTCCGCGGCATCGCGTCCTCGCCGCGCAGCGAGGGCGCGCCGCCGCCGCGCATGCTGGACTGGGGCGTGAAGGACGTTCCGGCCGCTTCCGCCTGGCTGCGGCGCAACCGGCCGGGATTGCAGCGCTGCATTGTTGCGCATTCCTTCGGCGGCCAGGTGCTTGGCCTGATCCCGGAGGCCGACGAGATCGCCGCAGCCGTGACGATCGGTTCGCAGCATGGCTACTGGCGCAACTGGTCGATGCCGCACCGGCTGTATCTGCCGTTCTGGTGGTATGTGATGGTGCCGGGCCTGGCCGCGGCGACCGGCCGTCTGCCGGGGCTTTTCGTCGGCGGCAATCCGCTGCCCGAAGGCGTGGCGCGCGACTGGGCGCGCTTTTGCCGTTCGCGGCATTACCTGATCGACGACAATGGCCGGCCGCTGCGGCCCTATAATGACCGGGTCCGTGCGCGGATGAGGCTGATCAGCTTCAGCGATGATCCGGTCTACGGTCCGGCGCGCGGCGTCGATGCTCTGGCCGGCTTCTATCCCAATGCGAAGATCGAGCGTCTGCACGTGGCGCCAAGTGATTGGGGTCTGCAGCGCATCGGCCATTTCGGCTTCTTCAAGCGCGGCATGCCGGTCGAGCGGTGGGATGAGGTGGCTAATTGGCTGCAGCAGGCCGCGGCCAATCGCAACGAGAAGGCGGCGTAAGATGATTGTGGATGCCTGGGCGCAACCGGTTTTCAACGCGCGCGAAAGCATGCCGGAGGTCGTGCGTCTGTTCGAACAGTCGGGCACGGCGGCGATGCTGGACCGCAAGCTGGGCCCCGACGAACTGGTCGCGCTGATGGACAAGGCGGGTGTGGACAAGCTGATGCTGTGCGCCTGGCACCGGCCCGGCCGCTGGGTGATCTCCAACGACGATGTCGCCGTCTTCACCCGCGCCTATCCCGACCGCTTCGTCGGCGTTGCGGCCGTCGACCTGCATCATCCGATGCAGGCAGTGCGCGAACTCGAACGCGCCGTGCGGGAGCTTGGCTTCAAGGCGCTGCGCGTCGTTCCCTGGCTTTGGGAATTGCCGCCGACAGACCGGCGCTACTACCCGCTTTATGTCAAATGCGTCGAACTCGGCATTCCCTTCTGCACGCAGGTCGGTCATACCGGGCCGCTGTTTCCCTCCGAAACGGGACGGCCGATCCCTTACATCGACCAGGTGGCGCTGGACTTCCCCGAACTTGTCATCGTTGGCGGCCATATCGGCTTTCCCTGGACCGAGGAGATGATGGCGCTGTGCTGGAAGCATGAGAATGTCTATATCGACACCTCGGCCTATCTGCCGAAGATGTATCCGCCGGCGCTGGTGAAGTTCATGCAGGGCTATGGCCAGGACAAGGTGCTGTTTGGCACCAATTTCCCGCATCTGCCCTTCGACAAATGCGTGGCCGGCGTGAAGCAGCTTGGCCTGCCGCCCGAGGCCGAGGCGAAATTCCTCGGCGGCAATGCCAGGCGGATCTTCAGGCTGTGAGCGGCCAGGCATGAGCAGCGCGGCCCTGGCGGTACCGTTCCACCGTCCGGCCGCGCAGCGCGCCGAGGCGCTGCAGTCTTTCAATGGGCGCGCCGAGATTCTCTGGTTCGGCTTCGAAGGCGCCTTTGAAGCGGCGCAGGCCGTCATCCGCCCGACGCGCCTGCCGCCGGGCATGCTGGGCGATGGCGGCCAGGCAGCGCTCAATGGCGGCGTCATCGCCGCCGGCTTCGACGCGGCGGTGGTGCTGGCGGGGCTTGGGCATTACGAAACCGATACGGTGGTAACCCTCAATCTCTCGGTGCAATTCCTGCGTCTGGCGGCGATCAAGCCCATGCCGGTCTTCCGCGCCTGGGCCAGCCGGACGACGCGCCATGTCGCCTTCATCGAGGGCAGCCTGACGGCTGGCGCTGATCCCTTCGCCACCTGCACGGCGATGGTGATGCCGGTTTTCGCGCGACCGGCATAGGCGGCGAGCATGTATCGCCTGTGGCGGCAAAACGTGACGGCTGCCACAAATCCCCTTTTGATGTCAGGATCGGATGGCAGGAATTCTTTGGCGCCAGACCGCGCCGGGCTAGATTTTCCGCTCAGGCCTTCAGGGAGGCCGATCAGGATTTCAGTCCGAAGAATAACGGGGATGCCGCATGCTCGACTGGTTAAGCTCGCGGTGGGGTTTCAATGACCGGCTTCGTCACGCGCTTGCCGCCGAAGAGCAGGCGGGCCTGACGTTCGCTTTCCGCGCGCGCATCATCGCCGTGGTTGCGGTGATGCTGTGGCTTCTGCTGGTGATCGAACCGGAGCGGCAGCTTTACTATCTCGGCGTGGCGGCCGTCTTCCTGCTGCTGGGCTGGGTGCCGCATGCGCTGCGCCGGCATCCCAAGGCCATTGCGGTGCGCTTCATCTGCGTGCTGCTCGATGTCATCCTCGTCACCGCCGTTGTGATCCTGCCGCCGCCAATGCAGATCGATGTCGGCTGGCCGATCCAGCTTCGTGCCCGCGGTCCGGAATTCCTCTATCTGGTGCTGCTGATCGTCGGCGCCGCATTGTCCTACTCGCCGCTGCAGGTGGTCTGGGCGGGATTCTGCGTCGTCGCGGTGTGGTCGACGGCGGTACTGCTGCTCTACATGCGCCCCGATACCCTGCATTTCACCGCCCCCATCAATCACGATATCGACGCGGCGCTGAGCGTATTAACGAGCCCCTATCACGTCAGCATCTTTGCATTGCTCAATCAGGTGGTGCTGACGCTCATTCTGACGGCGGTGCTGGCGGCCTCGGTGTGGCGGGCGCGCGCCATGCTGCTGCGCCAGACGCGGGCCGAGATCGCGCGCGCCGATCTGGCGCGCTACGTCTCTCCCGATATCGCAGACGCGATCATGACGGCCGATCGGGAATTCGGCGCGCCGAACACGCGCCAGGTGGCAATCCTGTTTGCCGATATCGTCGGCTTCACCGGGCTGTCGGAGCGCATGTCACCGGACCGCGTCGTGCGGTTGTTGAAAAGCTTTCAGGACCGCTGCTGCAAGGTCGTGTTCCGCCATGGCGGCTCGATCGACAAATATCTGGGCGATGGGTTGCTGGTGACGTTCGGCGCGATCACCGAGATGCCGGATGCCGCCGCCCGCGCGCTGCGCTGCGCCGCCGATCTGCAGGCCGAAATGGACCGCTGGAATGCCAAGCGCTGCGGCCGCGGCGCGGCGCAGATCACGCTGGCGGTCGGCGTGCACTGCGGGCAGGTGGTGGTCGGCAATATCGGCAGCGATTCACGGCTGGAATTCACCGTGGTGGGCGATGCCGTGAACATTGCCAGCCGGCTGGAGACGATGACACGCAGCCTGAAATGCCGCATCGCCACCTCGATGGATTGCCTCAAGGCCGCCCAGGCGCAGGCCAGCGACCTGCCGCCTTTCGAGCGGCTGGGGCCGGTTCATCTCGATGGCCGTGAGCAGGCGGTCGAAATCTGCGTCTGGCCGCTGCGTTCCAACGATGTGAAGCCCTCGGCGGCGTGACGGCCGCCGTTACGGACGCTGGGCGGTTTCGGTGCTTCCGGCGTTCTCCACGCCAATGACGCTGCCGTCCCAGCCGCCGCCCAGCGCCAGATAGAGATCGACGATCGCGGTGAAGCGGGCCAGCATCGCCTGCACCAGCGTATCATTGGCAGAGAAGACGGTGCGCTGGGCATCAAGCAGATCGAGGAAGTCGACCGTGCCGGCGCGGAAGCGCGCTTCGATGATGCGATAGGCCTCGCGCGCCTGATCGTAGGCTTCCTGGGCATAGAGATATTGCTGCGTGCTGCTGCCGGTGGCGCTGAGCGCGTCCTCGGTGTCGCGGAAGGCCGAGAGAATGGCGCCGCGATAGCTTTCCACCAGCTCGTCATAGCGGGCGCGCGACAATTCCTCGCCGCCTTCCAGCCGGCCGCCTTCGAAGATCGGCGCGGTCAATGAGGCCGCAATCGAATAGACCATGGTGGCGGGATCGAGCAGCATGCCGGTGCTGGCGGCCTGCGTGCCTGCGCGGGCCGTGAGATTGAGGCTCGGGAAGCGCGCGGCGCGGGCGGCGCCGATATCGAAATTGGCGGCACGCAAGCTTGCTTCGGCGCGGCGCAGATCGGGCCGGCGCAGCAGCAGATCAGACGGCAGGCCGGCCAGCACCGGCGGCAGGGTAAGGCTGGCGAGGCTTTGCGTCTCGACCTCAAAGCCCTGCGGATTGCGCCCCAGCAGGACGGCGAGCGCATCAAGCGTCTGGCGTTCGGTCTGGCGCAGGCCGGCCACTGTCGCGCGCTGGCTCGCCACCGTACTGCGCTGCTGGGCCACTTCGTAATCGGTGGAGATGCCGAAATTGCGCTGACGCTCAAGCAGGTCGAGCACTTCCTGCGCCACCCGCAAGGTATCTTCCGCCAGCCGGATGCGGTCGCGCATCGACAGAAGCGTGAAATAGGTCGAGGCGATATCGGCATAGAGCGTGATCGCCACGGTTTCGCGGTCGAAGCGGTTGGCCTCAAGCTGCGCCAGCGCCGCATTGGCATTGGCGCTGTTGGCGCCGAAGAGATCGACCTGATAGCCGGCGGTAAGCGTGCCGGAGAAGGAATTGCGCACGGTATGGTCCGAGCGGCCGCTGCTGATGGTGCGGTTGCCCGTGCTGCTGCCAGTGCTGCTGCCAGTGCTGCTGCCCGTGCCCTGGCGGGTGCGGCTGGCGCCGGCATCGATGCTAAGCGTCGGATAAAGTGCGGCGCCGGCAATCTTTGCCTGCGCCTCGGCCTGGCGGATGCGGGCGACAGCAGCGCGCAGATCGGTGTTGTTCTCGCGGCCGGCGGCGATCAAGCGGTCCAGCTCTGAGCTGCCGAAGCTGCGCCACCAGCTATCGTCTGGCCATTGCCCGAGGCCGACATCGCGGCTGTCCCAGGCGGCGGGGGCGGCGACTTCCGGCTTGAAATAGTCCGGCACCATCGTGCAGGCGCTCAGCGAGAGGACGACAGCGACGGCTGTCATAGCGCGAGGGAAAAACATGAAGGCTTATTCCGCGGCGAGGGCAACGACAGGATCGAGATCGGCAGCCTTGCGCGCTGGCAGGTAGCCGAACAGCAGGCCGGTGGCGAAGGCGCAGAAGAAGGCGAGCAGAACCGGCTCGGGCGAGAAGACCACCGGGCGGCCGAAGAAGCCGAAGGTCCAGGTCACGGCAAGGCCCAGCGCCACGCCGATCAGGCCGCCGAGCGTGCAGATCGCCAATGCTTCGGCATTGAACTGGGTGAGGATGTTCATGCGCCGCGCGCCGGTCGCCATGCGCACGCCGATCTCGCGGGTGCGCTCGGTGACGCTGACCAGCATGATGTTCATCACGCCAATGCCGCCAACCAGTAGCGAGATCGCGGCAATCGAGCCGAGCAGGATGGTCAAGGTGCTTTGCGTTTCCATCGCGGTGGCAATGATCGAGGCCATGTTGCGGATCTGAAAGTCCTCCGCCTTGTGGCGGGCCATCAGAAGCTGGCGCACCTCTTCCTGCGTGTCATCAATGCGGCTGACATCTTCGACCTCGATCGTGATGGTCTTCACATAACGCTGGCCGAAAAGCCGCAGCATGCCGGTGGACAGCGGCACATAGATGATGTCGTCCTGGTCGGCGCCCCAGGGCGTGGCGCCTTTCGGCGTCATGATGCCGATCACCTGGAAGGGAATGTTGTTGAGCAGGATATAGCGCCCGATGGGATTGCCGCCATCGGGGAAGAGGTTCTTCAGCACCGTCTGGCCGATCACCGCGACGGGTGCATAGTCCTTGACGTCGTTGTCGGTGAAGAAGATGCCTTCCGCCACCGGCCAGTCGCGCGCCTGCGGGAAGGGCGCGGTGGTGGCGTTGACCTGGGTGACGTAATCGCGGTTGCCGACGCGGACGGTGACGCTGCCGGGATATTCCGGCACCGCGGCGGCGACATTGGGCAATTGCATGATCGCATCGGCATCGGCGGCGACCAGGGTGGCGGTCACGCCATCGACGCGTCGCAGATTCGGCGCGCCCGGCCGCACCAGCAGAAGATTGCTGCCCATGGCATTGATGCGGTCGAGCACCGATTTCTGCGCGCCTTCGCCGATCGCCAGCATGGCGACCACCGAGGCGACGCCGATGATGATGCCAAGCAGGGTGAGCAGGGTGCGCAAGAGGTTGCTGCGCAACGCCTGCAGCGCCATGCGGCAGGCTTCCAGCAGATCGAAGGCGGCAAAGCCCGGCCGCGTGGCCGGACGGACAGGGCGTTTCGGTTCCACCGGCGGCGGCGAGGAATCCTGCACGCGGTCAGAGACGACCATGCCGTCCTTGATCTCGATGATGCGCTTGGCCTGGGCGGCGACTTCGTGATCGTGGGTGATCAGCAGGATCGTGTGCCCTTGAGCATTCAGTTCATGCAGAAGCTGCATCACCTCGGCGCCGCTTTTGCTGTCCAGCGCGCCGGTCGGCTCGTCTGCCAGGATCACGGCACCGCCATTCATCAAAGCACGCGCAATTGACACGCGCTGCTGCTGGCCGCCGGAGAGCTGGCTCGGCTTGTGATCGAGCCGCTCGCCCAGGCCGAGCTTTGACAGCAGCGCCCTGGCGCGCTCCAGGCGCTTGCTGCGCGGCATGCCGGCATAGACCGCCGGCATCTCGACATTGCCGGTCGCGGTTTCGGTGCTGAGCAGATTGTATTGCTGGAAGATGAAGCCGAAGGCCTGGCGGCGCAGCAGCGCGCGGCCATCGGCATCGAGCGAGGAGACTTCCTCGCCGTCGAAACGGTAGCTGCCCGAGGTGGGACGGTCGAGCAGGCCGATCAGGTTCATCAGGGTCGACTTGCCCGAGCCGGACGCGCCCATGATGGCGACGAATTCGCCGGGATAGATATCCAGCGAGATGCCGTGCAGCACCTCCACCGCCATGTCGCCGCGATGAAAGGTCTTGCGGATATCGCGCAGGGCGATGATCGGCGCCGCTGCCTGAGCCTGGCCGAGGCGGACCTTTTGGGGATGGGCAAGGACGTTCATGGCGGATGCTTTTTTACAGGCGCGGCGTCATGCGCGGCGCATTCGCCTGCGCGGCGCCGGGTGCGCGTGGCGCCTGATCGATGACGATCTCCTCGCCGGCCTTAAGCCCGCTGCTGATCGCGGCGTTGACGCGGTTGCTGGCGGCGACCTCCACCTTGCGGCGCACCGGCTGGCCATTTTCCATCACCCGCAGGCCATAGCCGCCATTGGGCAGCGGACGCAGCGCCGACATCGGCACCACCGGCAGGTTTTCCGCGCGGGCGATGACGAAGAAGACCTGCGCGCTCATCTGCGTCATCAGGTCGAGATCGGGATTGGGAACGTCGAACAGCGCCGAATAGAGGATGACGTTGTTGACGGTTTCCGGCGTCGGCAGAATCTGGCGCAGCTTGCCGACGCGCTTCTTGTCGGGCTGGCCGAGCGTGGTGAAGTAGGCCTCCATGCCGAGCTTGAGCTTCGGCACATCGGCTTCCGAGACCTGGGTCTTCACCGTCATGGTGTCGAGATCGGCGATGCGCAGGATGATCGGCGCCGACTGGTTGGCGTTCAGGGTCTGGCCCTGTCGCGAATTGATGTCGACGACGATGCCGGTCATCGGCGCGTAGATCTTGGTATAGCCGAGATTGGCCTGGTCGGATTTCAGCGTCGCTTCGGCCTGCTGGATCTGCGCATCCAGCACCGCGATCTGGGCTATCAGGGATTTGCGGTTCGCATCGGCGCTGTCGTACTGGTCCTGGCTGGTGGCGCGCTCGCTGAGCAGGCGGCGCTGGCGCTCGAACTGCTTTTCGGCGAGCGCAAGCTGCACCTGCTTGTCGCTGCGCTGCGCCCGCAAGGCCAGCAGGTTCGCTTCATCGGCGGCGACGCGGGCCTCATAGACGGTCGGATCGATCTGGGCCAGAAGCTGGCCTTTCTCGACGCGGTCGCCGTAATCGACATAGATCGTCTTCAACTGGCCCGAGACCTGGGTGCCGACATCGACATAGTTGAGCGGCTGCAGGGTGCCGACGGCGGAGACCGTATCCTCGACGCTGCCAAGCTGGACGACCTGGGTGCGGAAAGCCGGCTGGGTATCGGCACGGGCCGACCAGAACCACCAGGCGCCTGCCGCCAGGGCGAGGGCGATGGCGGCGGCAGAAAGGGTCATCGTGATGCGTTTCATGGGAATACGGACACAGGTGGTTTACTCAATCAAACGGGGCAGGCGCCGATATCCTGCGCAGTGAAGACGTGAATATGCCATCACGGCGTTAAGCAGATGTGAGTCCGTGGCGGAAAGCCACAGAGATGAAAATCTAACTAAGAATGAGTTGCAATCCAGTTGCGACTCGTTATAGTCCGCTACCGGACAGTCTTCATCGGGCTTCCTTCAAAAATTAGCGGTTTCCTGCCATCGCCAAGCCAGCCATCCGGTTCCCCCGGAAAGCCAGCCAGGACATAACCTGATTTCGAGGGGATGATGAGTTTTATTGCGCAACCGACCGTTGGCCAGCTCAAGATCCGCCGGGCCAAGCCCAGCATCCTTGCCTCCGCCGTCGCCCTCGGCGTGGCCGCCTCCCCGGCCGCCGCCCAGCAGGCGAGTGAACCCCCGGCCCAGTTGCCGACCATTTCGGTCGAAGGCCAGCGGATCAGCAACCCGGCGACCGACTACAAGGTCGACCAGTCGGCTTCGCCGAAATTCACCGCGCCGCTGCTGGATACGCCGAAATCAGTCACGGTGATCACCCAGAGCCTGATCGAGGAGCGCGGTTCGTCCTCGCTGACCGAGGTGCTGCGCACCGTGCCGGGCGTCACGCTGGGCGCCGGCGAGGGCGGCATCGCCTATGGCGACCGGCCCTTCATCCGTGGTTTCGATTCGCAGTCCGACATCTTCATCGACGGCCAGCGCGATCAGGGCTCGCAGTTCCGCGACCCCTTCAACCTGGAGCAGGTCGAGATCGTCAAAGGCGCCGGTTCGGCCTATTCGGGCCGCGGCTCCACAGGCGGCAGCATCAACCTGGTGAGCAAGACGCCGAAGGCCGAGAATGCCTATGGCGGCAGCCTGACGCTGGGCACCGACATGACCAAGCGCGTCACCACCGATCTCAACCAGGTTGTGGCTGACGGCGTCGCGCTGCGGCTGAACGCCATGTATCAGGACAGCGAAGTGGCCGGCCGCGACGCGGTCGAGATGGAGAAGTGGGGTTTCGCCCCCTCGGTGACCTTCGGCCTGAACAAGCCGACCCAGCTGACGCTCAGCTATTACCATTTCGAGGCGGACGGCATTCCCGATTACGGCCATCCCTTCGATCCCCGTACCGGCAAGCCGGTCAATGTCAGCCGTGACAATTTCTACGGCATTCTGGGCCGCGACTTCCAGGAGATGGAAGCGGATTCCGCTACGGCGCTCTTTACGCATGAGTTCAACGACTCGCTGCAGCTGCGCAACCAGCTGCGCCTGTCGCGATCGAAGAACGACTATGTCGTCACCGTGCCTGGCTACCCCGACGGCAACGACTACAGCCAGGTGCGCCGTAACGTGCGTCAGCGCGACAGCGTCAACACCTACCTGTCGAACATGACGGACCTGCTGTCCGAGTTCGAAACCGGCAGCCTCAAGCACAGCCTGATCGCCGGCGTCGAAGTCACGCGCGAGCAGTCGAAGACGACCGGCCGCGAATTCAACAATGCGGCGACCGGCGCCTATGGGCAGACCATCCAGCAGGCCTATACCAATGCGCCCCCGGCGGATCTGCACAATCCGAATCCGCATGACCCCTATACCGGCGCCTATCGCAGCACAACGACCACCAAGACGACGGCCGATACCATCGGCGTCTACGCTTTCGATACGATCGAGCTGAGCGAACAGTTCGAAGTGAATGGCGGCGTGCGCTGGGACAGCTATGAGGTCGAGAACAACGCGACCCCGAAGCTGACCTCCGATGGCAGCGAACTGAGCTGGCAGGCGGGCGTGGTCTACAAGCCGGCGCCGAATGGCAGCGTCTATGCTTCCTATGGATCGTCGTTCAATCCGTCCACCGAGGGCTTGTCGATCAATACCAACACGGCCAACCTCGATCCGGAGAAGAACGCCACCTACGAGCTTGGTACCAAGTGGGATCTGTTCAACCGGCGCCTGTCGCTGACCGGCGCGGTCTTCCGCACTGAAAAGACCAATGCGCGTGTGGCCGATCTTGGCGGCAACACCACCATCCTCGATGGCGAGTCCCGCGTCGACGGCATCGAGCTGGGCTTCAGCGGCAGTGTGACCCCGCAGTGGAAAGTTTTCGGCGGTTACACCCTGATGCGCAGCAAGATCGTCGATGACGGTCCGAACGCAGCCAATGACGGCAACGAAATGCCGAACGTGCCGCGCCACAGCTTCAGCCTGTGGACCACGTATGACCTGACCCGCGACTGGACGATCGGCGGCGGCGCCTTCTACATGTCGGAGCGCTATGCCAATCAGGCCAATGACCGCGAGCTGCCGGATTATTGGCGCTTCGATGCCATGGCAGGTTACAAGGTCACGGAGAACGTGTCGCTGCAGCTCAACGTGATCAACCTGCTGGACGAAACCTATTATGACAGCGCGCATACCAGCGGCGGCTTTGCCTATGTGGCGCCGGGCCGCACGGCGCTGCTGACGACGAATGTGAAGTTCTGAGTACGCGTTACTAAACCCGCGTCGGAAATACGTGCCCCGTCCGGCAATACCGGGCGGGGCAGTTTCCATTCCGGCAAACCGCGATAGGGAGTCGAAACCATGATGCTGCGCATTCCCGGAGTGCTGACCAAACAGCAGGTGGCGCAATGCCGTCAGATCATGGATGCCGCCGAATGGGTCGATGGCAACGCCACCTCCGGATATCAGTCGGCGCTGGCGAAAAACAACATGCAGCTGCCGGAAGGATCGCCTGCGGCGCGCCAGATCGGTGAGGTGATCCTCGATGCGCTGGAACGCTCGCCGCTCTTCATCTCGGCGGCGCTGCCGCTGAAGGTGTTTCCACCGCTGTTCAACCGCTACGGCGAGGGCCAGACGTTCGGCACTCATGTCGACAATTCGATCCGTGTGGCGGCCGGCGGCGATTTCCGCATCCGCACGGACCTGTCCTGCACGCTGTTTCTGGCCGAACCGGAGGAATATGACGGCGGCGAGCTCATCGTTGAAGACACTTACGGCGAACACAGCGTCAAGCTGCCCGCCGGAGACATGGTTCTTTATCCTTCGACCAGCCTGCACCGCGTTGCGCCGGTAACTCGCGGCGCCCGGGTTGCCTCCTTCTTCTGGCTGCAGAGCATGGTGCGCGACGATGGCCAGCGCACCTTGCTGTTCCAGCTCGATAGCTCGATCCAGCAACTGGCAGCCGAGAAGTCCCACAAGGATCCGGTGGTGGTCCAGCTGACCGGCATCTATCACAACCTGCTGCGGCGCTGGGCCGACAGCTGAGGCTCATAAGAAGACAAGAGACATTCAATGGCCAAGTCACCGAAAACCCGCAAAGGCCTGCGCTACTGGCTGCAGCAGATTCATCTCTGGGTCGGCCTGATCCTTTGCCTGCCGCTGGTGATGATGGGCATCACCGGCAGCATCCTGGTCTATGCGCATGACATCGAGCATCTGTTCGGCCAGGGCGAGCCGCGTGTCTCGACGGTAGGCGAGTGGCGCTCGCCCGACGAACTGGTGGCTGCGGCGGTGGCGGCGAATAACGAACCGGGCCGCATTCCCATAGCCGTGCGCTGGCCCGCCGAACTGGGCGAGCCTGCCGCCGTGCGCCTG
The DNA here is from genome assembly GCF_937960835.1 of uncultured Ferrovibrio sp. GTDB lineage: Bacteria > Pseudomonadota > Alphaproteobacteria > Ferrovibrionales > Ferrovibrionaceae > Ferrovibrio. Next base: position 194,086 of record NZ_CALGPC010000013.1, on the reverse strand, counting down.
TCGCGGCCCGGCATGGCGAATGAGCGCCCGGCCTTCCGCGGCGCGCAGCAAGGTGGTCAAAACCAGGCTGGCCAAGGCAGTCAGAGCGGCGGTGCCGCTGGCGCGGTTCCCGCCGTCAGCCCCTTTGCCGGCAGCCTGCAGATCCTGCTCGATCCGGTATCGCTGCAGGTGCTGGAGACGCAGCAGGCGATGAGCGGCTGGGTCCGCTTCTTCCACGACCTGCATGGCCATGTCTTCATTTCCGGCGGGGTGGGACGGCAGATCGTCGGCTGGTTCGGCATCGCCATGCTGGTGCTGGGCTGTTCGGGTCTCGTCATCTGGTGGCCGCGGCCAGGCCAGTGGAAATCCGCCTTCACCATCCGCAAGGGCGCGAAGGGCCTGCGGCTGCATCGCGACCTGCATGGCGCGGTCGGCATCTGGACCCTGCTGCTGTTCATGGTGGTGAATTTCACCGGCGTCTATCTCGCCTTCCCGCAGCAGACCGGCGCCGTCATCAGTGCGATCTTCCCCAGCCGCGACATGCGCGCGGCGATGTTCCAGGCCCGCGTCGAGCCGGTGCCGGGCGGCATGCCGATGACGCTGCGCGATGCCGTCCAGCTGGCGCAGCAGAGCGTGCCGGATGCCCGCTTCCTGAATGCCTTCCTGCCGACCCGCCCGACCCAGGCGATCCGCATCGGCATGGTGCGCGGCGACCATGAGGACGGCGCGCCCATCGTGACCGTGCTGATCGACCCCTGGCGCGGCAGGGTCATGGATGTTTTCGATCCGAAGACCATGTCGGCCGGCGAGGCGATCGTCGCCTGGCAGCGGGCGCTGCATTACGGCACCGGCCTGGGCGGGGTGTACAAGTTCCTCGTCTTCGTGTCCGGCGTGATCGTGCCGGTCTTCGCCGTCACCGGCTTCTTCATGTGGTGGATCAAGCGCCGGAACCGGCGAAATACCGAACTGGCGAAGCAGGAAGCCCTGCGCCGCGCCGTCAGCGCCGAATAGTTTTCGATTTTTTTGCCGGGCCTGTCACGGGCAGGCCCGGCAGCCCGTCTATGCGGTATCCCTTGCAGCAGAAGGATATCGCAATGACCCAAGCTTTTCTTTCCGACAATAAGGCCAAGGCCATGGCCGGCGTGATCGAGGCCGAACGCCAGCTGGGCGTGCGGCTCGACTATATGCGTGAGATGGCCGAGCTCGGCTCTCCTGTTCTGGACAAGCTGCAGGCCATCTCGATGATGAACCGCAACGATGCCGGGAACAATCTGCCGGCGGAAATCTGCGCCTTCGCCACGCTGGGCGCCGTCCAGGCCGAGGATTGCGGCGAATGCGTGCAGATCCATGTGAACATCGACCGCGCCATCGGCATCAATCCGCGTCTTTTGCAGGCCGCCCTCGATGGCAAGCCGGAATTGCTGCCCGAGCCTTTGGCGCTGGCCTGGCGCTTCGGGCGGGCGGTTGCGGCCAATGCGCCGGAGATGGAAGATATGCGCCTTGTCCTGGAGCGGCAGTATGGGCGCGCTGCGATGATGGAACTGGCGTTCAGCATTGCCATTGCGCGGTTTTATCCGGCGGTGAAGCGCGCGCTCGGCTATGCGAAAAGCTGCAGCCTCGTGAACGTGCAGGCGGCCTGAGGATGGGCGCCTGGCGATGGGCAGCCTGGTGATGGACAGCCTGGTGATGGACAGTCATGTGATGAACAGCAAGGCCGAAATCTTCGAGCGGCATCGCAAGCGGCTCTTCGGCCTTGCCTATCGCATGCTGGCGACGGTGGGCGATGCGGAGGATGCCGTGCAGGACACCTATCTGCGCTGGCACCGCACGGATACGGCGGCGATCCAGGTGCCGGAAGCCTGGCTGGTGACCGCCTGCACCCGCATCTGCATCGACCGCCTGCGCCAGGCCAAGCTGGAGCGCGAGCAGTATCCCGGCACCTGGCTGCCGGAGCCGCTGATCGAACTCGACGTCGCCGCCGAGCCGGGCGAGACGGCCGACGATCTCTCGATGGCCTTGCTGGTCCTGCTGGAACGCCTAAGTCCGGCCGAGCGCGCGGCCTATCTGCTGCGTGAGGCATTCGATTACGATTATCCGCAGATCGCCGAAATCCTGAAAAAGAGCGAGGCCGCCTGCCGCCAGCTCGTCAGCCGCGCCGCCAAACGGATCAGGGAAGAGCGGCCGCGCTTTAGCGCCGACAGCAATGCCGCGCGCGCCCTGGCGGAGAAATTCGCCGCCGCCACGCGGGCGGGCGATGCGGCGGCCTTTGCCGGCGTGCTGGCCCAGGATGTGCTGCTGTGGTCGGATGGCGGCGGCAAGGCGAAGGCTGCACTGAACGTCATCCATGGCGCCGACAAGGTGGCACGCTTCTTCCTTGGCATCGCGCCGAAGCAGCCCAGGGATCTGCGGCGCGTCATGGCGCGGGTGAACGGCCAGCCGGGCTGGGTCTTCTATCAGGGGGAAACGCCGTATCTGGCGATGGCGGTGGATATCGCGGATGGGCTGGTGCGCAACGTCTTCATCGTGCGCAATCCCGACAAGCTTTTGCGCCTGCCGGTGCTGTAGAGGCCGTAACTACGATCAGACACTAACGATCAGACGTAGATTCAGACGTAGATATCGACCTGGCGGCCGAGATGCTTGCCCAGGCGGTTGCGGAACAGCGAGAAGACGCTGGTAATGCTCTTCTTCCTGGTTTTCTGGGAGCGGCCGGGCTTATCCAGACGGCGCAGGGCGCGCTGCCAGATCAATTCTTCCTGCCACCGTGCGGTGGCATTGGTCGTGCGGCGGTAGGCGTCAACCGGACCGACGTTGCGGATTGCCATGGCGACCTCCTGTCTTCTACGGGGCAGGCCGCTGGCGAAAAGCATGGAGGAGAACGCGGCGCTGCAGTCCCTTTCAGAACTTCCGCCAGTGTAGTCGGAACCCGATACCGTGAGCTGCGACCATCGCGTGGCCGCCTGTGACATATTCGGCCCGTTTCTGCACGTTTGGGCCCGCGCTGTGACATAAATACGATGGTTAACAAAAACGCGGGCCTTTTGGGCCCGCGTTTCGATGGCAGTCCGTCTGGCGGGAGAGCTGCGTTCAGTTCTTCTGGCGGTTGAGCAGCCGCAGCCGCAGCGCATTCAGCTTGATGAAGCCGGCCGCGTCCTTCTGGTCGTAGACCGAATCCGCCTCGAAGGTGACGTGGCTGAGCGAGTAGAGCGACTTGGGCGACTTGCGGCCGACCACGCTGGCGGAGCCCTTGTAGAGCTTCAGCCGCACGGTACCCTCGACATTCTCCTGGCTCTTGTCGATCAGCGCCTGGAGCATCTCGCGCTCGGGCGAGAACCAGAAGCCGTTATAGATCAGTTCGGCATAGCGCGGCATCAGCTCGTCCTTCAGATGCGCCGCGCCGCGGTCCAGTGTCGCCTGCTCGATGCCGCGATGGGCGTAATGCAGGATGGTGCCGCCCGGGGTTTCGTAGATGCCGCGGCTCTTCATGCCGACGAAACGGTTCTCCAGAAGATCGAGGCGGCCGATGCCATGCTTGCCGCCCAGCTCGTTCAGCCTGGTCAGCAGGGCAGCCGGCGACAGCTTCTCGCCGTTGATGGCGATGGGATCGCCCTTCTTGAACTCGATCTCGATGTATTCCGGCTTGTCCGGCGCCTTCTCCGGGTCGACGGTGCGCGAATAGACGAAATCCGGCGCTTCCTGCCAGGGATCCTCCAGCACCTTGCCCTCGGCGGAGATGTGCAGAAGGTTGGCGTCGACCGAGAAGGGAGCCTCGCCGCGCTTGTCCTTGGCGATCGGGATCTGATGCTTCTCGGCGAAGTCGATCAGCGCGGTGCGCGAGTTCAGCTCCCATTCGCGCCAGGGCGCGATCACCTTGATGTCGGGATTGAGCGCGTAATAGCCAAGCTCGAAGCGGACCTGGTCATTGCCCTTGCCGGTGGCGCCATGGCAGACCGCATCGGCGCCGACTTCGCGGGCGATCTCGATCTGGCGCTTGGCGATCAGCGGCCGGGCAATCGAGGTGCCGAGCAGGTAGAGGCCCTCGTACATGGCATTGGCGCGAAACATCGGGAAGACGAAGTCGCGCACGAATTCCTCGCGCAGGTCCTCGATGAAGATCTGCTTCACGCCGAGCATCTCGGCCTTGCGACGGGCCGGCTCCAGCTCCTCGCCTTGGCCGAGATCGGCGGTGAAGGTCACCACCTCGCAGCCATAGGTCTCCTGCAGCCATTTGAGGATCACCGAGGTGTCGAGACCGCCGGAATAGGCCAGAACCACCTTCTTGACGCTGCCACGCTTGCTGCCGCTCATCGGCGCACTCCTGTCGGGAAATCAAAAAAAGGAACGGAAAAGCGGGCGGAGTATAGGCAAGGGCCGGGGCGGCGCAAGCCGCCCGTGGCGGGCTGTCCGCCCCAATTCGGACCTAATCGGGCCTAAAATCAGCCTCAGAAGTCGGAGACGATACCCTTGCGCTCCCAGTCCCCATAGCGGGTCGGCTCCGGGCCTTTGGGACCGTCCTCCTCGCCGGGCGCCTGGGTGAGCTTGACCGCCGGCTGGGCCGGCGCCAGCGGCTTGCCGGTGGCCGGGTCGATCGGGCGGTCGTCGACGGCTTTGCCGCCTTCGGCCAGTTCGGCGAGGGTCGCTTGAGAGGAAGAAACAGGTTTGTCGGTCACAGGCTTTCCATCCGGCGGCAGCGGCAAGAGATGTCTTGCGGAGGGACTATGTCCCTTCCTACATATAGTGCGCCAGCAGGCTTGCAAAGGCCGTCCGGCACCGAGGGTTGAGGCATGAATTATCTGAAGACAGGTTTGTTGCTGGCTGCGATGACCGGCCTGTTCGGCGCTGTCGGTTTTCTGATCGGCGGCGAGTCCGGCATGCTCATCGCGCTGGCGGTCGCTGCGGTGATGAACTTCTTCGCCTACTGGAACAGCGACAAGATGGTACTGTCGATGTATGGCGCGCGCGAAGTGGATGCGCGCACCGCGCCGGAATTCTATGGCATGATCGCCGAGCTGGCGCGCAATGCCGGCCTGCCGATGCCGCGCGTCTATGTCATCGACAACGATCAGCCGAATGCCTTTGCCACCGGCCGCAACCCGCAGAATGCTGCCGTCGCCGCCACTACCGGCCTGCTGCACAGCTTGAGCCGCGAAGAGATCGCCGGCGTGATGGCGCACGAGCTGGCGCATATCAAGAACCGCGACACGCTGATCATGACGATCACCGCCACGCTTGCCGGCGCCATCGGCATGCTGGCCAATTTCGCCATGTTCTTCGGCATGAGCAGCCATTCCGACAACCGCAACAATCCGCTCGGCATCGTCGGCTCGCTGGCGGTCATGATCCTGGCGCCGATCGCCGCCATGCTGGTGCAGATGGCGATCAGCCGCAGCCGCGAATATGCCGCCGACCGCGAGGGCGCGGCGATTGCCGGCGATCCGACCTGGCTCGCCTCGGCTCTGCAGCGCATCAGCCGCAGCGCCGAGCGCATCCCGAACGAGCAGGCGGAGAGCAATCCGGCCACCGCGCATATGTTCATCGTCAATCCGCTGCATGGCCGCGGCATGGACAACCTGTTCTCGACCCATCCAAGTACCGAGAACCGCGTCGCCGCCCTGATGCAGCTGGCCGCCAGCATGCGCGGCAGCAGCCGGCCCGCGCCGGCCTATGCGGCGGCGAATATGTCGACCGGCCCGGTTGCGAGCGCGGGAGGCGCCGGTTCGGTGCCGCGCAGCGGCCGTACCGCCAATGCCCGCCGCCGCGGGCCCTGGGGCTGAAGCACCGACCAAGGCAAGGCTAAAGCGTCAGGTCGCAGCCATAAGCTGCGCGATGCCTGTTTTCGCTGCGCCGGGTTCGATCTCCAGGCTTTTCTGATGGAAGCCGCGCAAAGCCGGGCGATGGCCGATGCTGAGAATGGCCGTACCCGGCAGGCCGGTCCGCAGCGCCTCCAGCGCCCTGGCTTCCGTCTTCTCATCCAGCGCCGACGTCGCTTCGTCCATATAGAGCCAGCGCGGTTTCAGCAGCAGGGCGCGGGCAAGCTGCACGCGCTGCTGCTCGCCGCCGGAAAGCTGCTGCGTCCAGTACGCTTCCTCGTCCAGACGCGGCGCGAGATGCGCAAGATCAAGTGCCTCCAGCGCCGCACGATAATCCGCCTCGCTGAAACGCGCCGGATCATGTGGATAGGCGAGCGCCGCGCGCAGGCTTCCCAGCGGCAGATAGGGTTTCTGCGGCAGGAACAGGCTCTGCTCGTCCGCAGGCCGCATCACCTTGCCGCGGCCGAACAGCCACAGCCCGGCGAGCGCGCGCAGCAGTGTCGTCTTGCCGCCGCCTGAGCGGCCCTGCAGCAGCAGGCTTTCGCCCGGTGCCAGCGCAAGAGAATTCACCTGCAACAGCGCCCGGCCGTCGGGCAGGCCAAGGGCGAGATCGTTCACCGCAATGCGGTCGCCCTCGCGTGAGACCGCGATGGCCGACCGGGCGCTGAGCGCGCGAGCCTTCTCCATGCCGCGCTGAAAGCCGGTCAGACGCTCGATCACGGCGCGCCATTCGGCAATCTCGGTATAGGCATTGATGATGTAGCTGAGCGCCTCCTGCACCTGGCCGAAGGCAGAAACCGTCTGCATCAGGCCGCCCAGCGGCAAAGCGCCGCTGAAATAGCGCGGCGCGCCGACCACGAAGGGGAAGATCACGGCGATCTGGCCATAGCCTGACGTGAACCAGATGAGCAGCTTGGTGCGCTTCATGATGGCGATGAAATTGTCGAACACCGCGGCAAAACGCCGCTCCAGCCCGGCCCGCTCGACCGTTTCGCCATTCTGGAAGGCGATGCTTTCGGCATGTTCGCGGATGCGCACCAGATGGAAGCGGAAATCGGCTTCCACGCGCTGCTTGTCGAAATTGAGCCGCACCAGCGGCCGGCCGATCAGATGGGTCAGCCAGGTGCCGGCGGCGGCATAGACGATGGCGACCCAGACCATGTAGCCGGGGATGTGATATTCGGTGCCGCCCAGGGCGATGGCGAAATCGCCCGACAGGGTCCACAGAATGCCAAGGAAGGAAACCAGCGAGACGACGGCATTGAGCAGGCCAAGCGTCAGCGACAGCGAATAGGCGGGAAAAAGCCGCAGATCCTCGGCAATGCGCTGGTCCGGGTTGTCGGTATCCAGCCCGAGCATCTGCATGTGGTAATAGCGCTTGTCCTCCAGCCAGTCGCGTGCCCAATGCTCGGTCAGCCACCGGCGCCAGCGCACCTCCAGCAGCGATTGCAGATAGTATTTGTAGACGGCGACGACGATGAAGGCGGCGGCAACGCCGGCAAAATACAGCAGCAGGGTCTTGAAGCTGTCAAAATCCTTCTCCTGCAGGGCGTTGTAGAAATCGTTGTACCAGTAATTGAACCACACGCTTAAGCCCACGCTGGCCAGGTTCAGCGCGACGATGGCAACGAGCAGCATCCAGGCGCCGAGGCGGACCTGGGGATCGAGGAAATAGGGCTTGGCCAGACACCAGACGGCGCGGAAGAAGGCGGCAAATCGCGACATTCGGACCTCAGAAACTGTAGACCGCAAATACTGGAGGCTGCAAAAAACGGGAAGGGCCCGAAGCGATATGCTTCAGGCCCGACCACTATGGCGAAATCCCGGCTCGCCGCCGAGTTAAATTAATTTAAGACGCTACCAGCGGAACTCCATGCCGGCATAGATGGCGCGGCCATCGCCCGGATTGAACAGGGCCGAGGCCGGCGTCGCTGTGGCTGCGACATTGGTGTTGGAAATATAGGCCTTGTCCAGCAGGTTGCGGCCATCGAGGAAGATACGCAGGCCGTTGTCGAAGTCATAGCCCGCCTTCGCCCCGAGCAGGGCGTAGGCCTCCGTCTTCAGCGTGTTGGCATTGTCGGCGTAGTAGCCCTGCGGCACCCATTCGACATTCGGGCCGAAATACCAGCCGTCCGCATGGGTGTAGCGCAGTTCCGCACGCAGGAAATGGCGCGGCGCGCCGGGGATGTCGTTGTCGCCGAAGACCGGATCGCCATCGAAGCGGAAATCGCTGAAGGTATAGGCGGCGCGAAGGGTGGTTCTGTCGCCCGGCTGTAAGCTGTCGCGCAGGGCGGTCCAGGCGCCGCCGAGCTCGACGCCCTGATGCATCGTCCTGCCGGCGTTGAAGACATTGGTGATGCTGTCGATCGTCTGGTACTGCAGCTCATTGTCCAGCCAGGCGCGGTAGAGCGCGGCATCCCAGGCGAGATCGCCGCTGCGCCCGCGGGCGCCGAATTCCAGCGTCTTCGATTCCTGCGCCTTCAGATCCTGCTGCACCGTGGTCGTGCCAAGCTCAAAGAAGGGCGGCGGCTCGCTCGACCAGTTCAGGTTGGCGAAGAGCTGATGCTGCGGCGTGACGTCCCAGCGGATGCCGAGCTTCGGATTGATGCTGTCGAAATGCCGCCGGAAGCTCTGATCGCCATTGCCAAGGAAATGATCCTCGTATTCGCGGTAGGCGAGGCTGCCCTGCAGCCCGGCGATCACGGCGACCTCAGGGAGAATGTAGAAGGCATTCTCGCCATAGATTTCCCAGCTGCGCGAAATCTGATCGGAATCCGAGATCAGGTTGCCGCGCCGCCCGCCAATATTGGCGAACTGCCTGGCATCCATCTGGCCGGCGAAATAATTCACGCCGAGCGTCGTCTCGTTGCGATGGCCGCCGATCCGCTGTTCATCGGTCCAGCGCGCAAAGCCGCCGCCGTTGATCTCGTCATTGTCGATCACGGCGTTGAAGCCGCCATAGAGCGGATGAAAGAGTTTCCGGCTGGCCAGGAAGGCGCCCACCGTGATCTCGCCGGTATCGGTGAGGAAGGTCGTCTTGTTGGCGCCGCGCACCGCATCGATGTTGCGCTTGGTATTGCCCCGGAAGCTGGAGGCTGCGGTCTGCTTCGGATTGGACAAGGCCTGCGCCTTGGTCAGCGCGCTTGGGGTCTTCTGGTCGATATCGGCGGCAAAGAGGAAGAAGCGGGTCTCGGCCCCGCCGCCGAAGCGATAGCCGAAATTGCCGTTGAGCCGCCGGTAATACTGCCCGGTATGGTCGCGGAAGCCGTTCGAATGGCTGTAGGTCGGCGTGACGTGGTAATCGTAATCACCATGCACGCCGCCTGCGCCGAACTGGCTGCGCAGCGCGCCGAAACTGCCAAGTTCCTGGCGCAGCAGGAAACCGGGCTGGCTGCGGCCGGTCGGGCTGACGAAATTCACCGCGCCGCCCAGCAGGGATGCGCCGTATTGCAGGGCATTCGCGCCCTTGTAGATCTCGGTATAATCCACCGCCAGCGGATCGATCTCCATCGTATCCCCGGCGCCATCGGCATCGGTGACCGGGATGCCGTCGCGCAGGATGCGGGTGCCGCGCAGATGCACATTGCGCGACAGGCCGGAGCCGCGGATCGCCAGCCGCGAATCCTCCTGGCCGTATTTCGACTGCGCGAAGACGCCGGGCACATAGTCGAGGATGTCCTTCACGGTGTTGGCGCGGCCGTCGCGGACGTCTTCGGCGGGCACCAGAGCGACGCCGCCCGGCGTCTTCTCGATGCGCTGCCGCGCCTCTGCGGCATCGGGCACGGTCATCGATGGCACATCCGGTGAAGCGGTAACGTTCAAGGGCGGGGTGATGGTCTGCGCCGCCGCGATGGCTGGCGTCAGGCCAAGCGCCACCGTTCCTGCCCGAAGCAGGCCGGTCATCTTCATGATGAAGCTCCGTCGGCTGGCGCGTTAGTGGTGGTGATGGCCGCCGGACGCGCCGGCCTTGGTCACCGGCACCTCAAGCGTCACGCTGCCTGCCTTCTCGAAGGTCAAGGTCAGCGGAAACTGGCCGCCTTCCTTCAGGGCCTGCTTCAGGCCGATCAGCATGACGTGATAGCCGCCGGGCGCGAGCTCGGTCCTGCCCTGCGCCGGGATCTCGATCGCCTCGACCTGGCGCATGCGCATGGTCTCGCCGTCTTTCACATTGGTATGCAGCTCGACGTTTTCAGCCACCGGCGAGGCGGCCTTGATGAGCTTGTCGGCTGCACCGCCGGCATTCTGCAGGATCATGAACACGCCGCCGACCTTGGCCGGCGTGGCACGGGCATAGGGCCGGTGAATCTGGATATCGCCGACCTTCTGGGTTGCCTGCATACCGGGCGCGGCATGGCCGGGCGTGGCATGGTGGTGGTCAGCGGCCTTCTGGCTCGAAGCAGCATGGTGCCCGTGGTCATGGGCGAGGGCAGGCCGGGCGATGATAGGCAGCGCGATGACGGACTGGGCGAAGACGGAGATGGCAAGCGCCGCGGCGCCCGCGGAAAGACGATGTGACATGGGACGACTCCCGTAAATCCTGAGTGAAGAAGGATGGGTTGGATCAGGACAGGGAAACGGGAGGCGCGCGGGCCTGTGGCGGCAGGAAGCCGGCCTGCGCCGGTGTGCTGTCAGAGGCAGCGCCAAAGAGTATGGTGATCGCGGTGCTGGGCACTGCCAGCGCCACGCCCACCGGCAGGACAGCCTGCGCAAGCTGGTTATGCAGCAGGCAGGCCGGGCAATTCTGGCTGATCTTCTGCGGCTTTGCCGGATCGGCATCCACCGGCATGCCATCCTTCAGGGCGATGGTGCGATAGCCGAGTGCTGAACACAGCACCACCTGCTCGATGCCATGCGCGGTCTGGACGCGCTGAATGGCGTTCTGCGTCAGCGGCAGCAAGCCATGCACCAGCAATGCCAGCAGGGCCAGCGCCGCGGCAAAACGGCGCAAATCGATGGCGGCGATGATGGAAGCCCGACGCATGACGAAAGCCATAGCCCGCCGATGCTGCGGCGGCAAGGGGGATCGATGCCGCAGCTCCGCTGGATCGTGCTTTCTGCACTGCCGCTGCATGGCGCAGATGCGGCAGGCATAAATGCCGCACGCAAATGATATCAGAGCCGTCGCATGCGCCGCGAGACTTTGCGACGCCGCCACGACACCGCCGGTGGCCGCTGGGATGATCATCGCCGATGATCTGTTTTCGCGGCTTTACCGCCATCCGATCTGCAGCCGCCACCGGCGCCGGGGATCCGGCATAGGCTTTACCGGCCCAGGGCGTTCCATCCGGCATGGCGACAAGCGGCGCAAGTCCATGCCGTCTCGCACCCTTGACTTCCCCCGGCCTCGTTGCTATCTCGCTTAACAACCGGCCCGTATTCTTTTGGACCGGTGCCGATCCGGCGCCCTTTCCGCTTCCTTTATTTTGATTTGTCATCGGTATCGCGGAACCCGCGCGGACGGTTCGATCCCTCCTCAACTGGCGCCTGCGCCCGACTGCCGGATGTAGCGCCCAATCTCCCAAGCAACGCCGCTTCTTGAGTCCGCGAGTCCGTCGATGAATCTCCAGGAACTGAAATCCAAATCCCCGACCGAACTGCTTTCCTTCGCCGAGGAACTGCAGATCGAGAACGCCTCCACCCTGCGCAAGCAGGACATGATGTTCGCCATCCTCAAGCAGCTTGCCGAGAAAGAGGTGGAGATCACGGGCGAGGGCGTGCTCGAGGTCCTGCAGGACGGCTTCGGCTTCCTGCGTTCGGCCGAGGCGAACTACCTGCCTGGCCCTGACGACATCTATGTCAGCCCCAACCAGATCCGCCGTTTCGGCCTGCGTACGGGCGACACGATCGAGGGCACCATCCGCGCGCCGAAGGACGGCGAGCGGTATTTCGCGCTGCTCAAGGTCAACTCGATCAACTACGAGGATCCGGAAGCCAGCCGCCACAAGGTGCATTTCGACAACCTGACGCCGCTTTATCCGACCGAGCGGCTGCGCATGGAAATGCCGCCGAGCGATGAGCCCACGCCGGCGATCAAGTCGCGCGGCGAGGCCGCCAAGCGCGAGAAGCTGGTTTCGATGCCCAAGAAGGACATCTCGTCCCGCGTCATCGACCTGATCGCGCCGCAGGGCAAGGGCCAGCGCGCGCTGATCGTCGCGCCGCCGCGCACGGGTAAGACCATGCTGCTGCAGAATATCGCGCATGCGATCAGCGCCAACCACCCGGAAGTCTATCTGATCGTTCTGCTGATCGACGAGCGCCCGGAAGAAGTCACCGACATGCAGCGCACGGTGAAGGGCGAGGTGATCTCGTCCACCTTCGACGAGCCGGCCAGCCGCCACGTCCAGGTCACCGAAATGGTGCTGGAAAAGGCCAAGCGCCTGGTCGAGCATAAGCGTGACGTTGTCATCCTGCTGGACTCGATCACGCGTCTTGCCCGCGCCTACAACACCGTGGTGCCGTCTTCGGGCAAGGTGCTGACGGGTGGCGTGGATGCCAATGCGCTGCAGCGTCCGAAGCGCTTCTTCGGCGCTGCGCGCAATATCGAAGAGGGCGGCTCGCTGACCATCATCGCGACCGCGCTGATCGATACCGGCAGCCGCATGGACGAAGTGATCTTCGAAGAGTTCAAGGGCACCGGCAACTCGGAAATCGTGCTCGACCGCAAGCTGGCGGACAAGCGCACCTTCCCGGCGATCGACATCACCAAGTCGGGCACCCGCAAGGAGGAGCTGCTGGTCGACAAGGGCGTGCTGGCCAAGATGTGGGTGCTGCGCCGCATCCTCATGCCGATGGGCGGCCAGGATGCGATGGAGTTCCTGCTCGACAAGCTGCGCACCTCGCGCACCAATGCCGAGTTCTTCGACTCGATGAATACCTGATCGCCTTTGAGGCGATGCCTTACGCGGGCGGGCGGGAAGCAATTCCCGCCCGTTTTGCTTTTCAGGCGGCAATCAGGCGCTGCGACAAGCTGCCGCGCCTGCTTTGCGCGGCTCTTTGCGGTGCAACAACAAGGAAAACCGCAAATGGAGGAGGATGGTCCCGTGGCATTGAAACCCAGGAGGTTGCCATGCGGACCGGATCTTCGAACCAAAGCACGATGCGTCGCCTGTTGAGCGGTGCGGCCGTTGCAGCCGCGCTGCTGGTATCGCCGATGATGCTGCCGGCCATGGCCGGCGGGGTGCCGGCGCTGACCGATATCGTTCGCGCGCCGACGGACCTGCCGGCGCCGCTGGCCCGCCGGGCGCCTGCCCATGTGACCGTCAATCTGGAAACCACCGAAGTGGTGGGCCGGCTGGCCGATGGCACCTCGTTCAGCTACTGGACCTTCAACAACAAGGTGCCCGGCCCTTTCATCCGCGTGCGGGTGGGCGACACGGTGACGGTGAATCTCGCCAATCATGAAGACAGCGCCATGATCCACAATGTGGATTTCCATTCTGTCACCGGCCCGGGCGGCGGGGCAGAGGCAACTGCTGCCGATCCCGGCGAGGCGAAGAGCTTCACCTTCAAGGCGCTCAATCCCGGCCTCTACGTCTATCACTGCGCGGTTCATCCCGCGGCGCTGCATATCGCCAACGGCATGTACGGCATGATCCTGGTCGAACCCGAAGAAGGCCTGCCCAAGGTCGATCACGAATTCTATGTGATGCAGGGCGAGATCTATACCGAGCAGCCGCTGGGCGAAAAGGGCGAGGTCGAGGCCAGCTTCACCAAGCTGCTCGACGAGCGGCCGGAATATTTCGTCTTCAACGGCGCGGTCGGCGCGCTGACCGAGCAGAAGCCGCTGAAGGCCAAGGTCGGCGAGACGGTCCGCATTTTCTTCGGTGTTGGCGGGCCGAACTACACTTCGTCCTTCCATGTGATCGGCGAGATCTTCGACAAGGTCTATGCCATGGGCGATCTGACCGGCCCGGCCCATAAGGATGTGCAGACCATCAGCGTCGCGCCGGGCGGCGCGGCGGCGGTGGAGTTCGAGCTGCAGGTGCCCGGCCGGTATGTGCTGGTCGATCATGCGCTGTCCCGCGTACAGCGCGGCCTGGTCGGCTTCCTCGATGTCACCGGGCCGGAGAATCCCGGCATCTTCAGGGAGAATGCCGATCCGGCGAAAAGCTCAGAAGCCGCGCCGCTGGTGCCGGTGGAGAAGGCACAGCCGCAGCTCGTGGCGCATAAGCACTAGGGCTGCTGATCATGGGAATGGGCGGGAGCGATCCCGCCCATTTCGTTTCGCCATTTCATTTTCGTTTGGCGTTTATCCCCGGTATTTCGCCACATTACCCTTGCACGGTTTCCGGCGGCCTCTAATTCACCTGCCAGGATCAGCAGGTCAGGAGGCGTGGATCATGCAGCGTTTGGCATTGGCAACCGTATTGGCAGCCGGTTTGGCATTCAGCGGTTTCTCCGCACTCGCAGCGGAGAAAACCATCACCATTCACGCCATCTCGGCCGAAGGCGTGGGCGCTGCCATCGGCACGATCCGCGCGAAGGATACCGCGCAAGGCCTGATGCTGACGCCGGATTTGCGGAATCTGGCGCCGCCGGGCGTGCATGGCTTCCATGTGCATGAAAAGCCCGATTGCGGTCCGGGCCGCAATCCGCAGGGCCAGATGGCGGCAGGCATGGCGGCTGGCGGGCATTACGATCCGCATAAGGCGGGCATGCATCATGGTCCGCATGACCGGAAGGGGCATCTTGGCGATCTGCCGCCGCTGGTCGTCAATGACGACGGCACGGCGACCTTGCCGGTGATCGCGCCGCGCCTGAAGGTGAGCCAGCTTTCCGGCCGCGCCGTGATGATCCATGCGGGCGGGGACAATTACAGCGACGAGCCCGCGCCTCTGGGCGGCGGCGGCGGCCGCATCGCCTGCGGCGTCATCAAGTAGCGGCGTCAAATAGCTGGTTGCGGGCTTGGGCCTGGCATGATCCGATAGAAGGATGACAGGCCATGGCGAGGACTGGCTCGATTTCGCCCGCGACGCGCAGAGCGGCACCGAAGCCGTGCGCGCGCAGTTCCACAGCCATGCTTATGACCCGCATTTCCACGACCAGGTGCTGGTCGGCGTGACCGAGGCTGGCGTGCAGCAATTCCGCTGCCGCCGCCAGCTGCATCGCAGCACACCTGGCCGCGTCATTCTGATGGAGCCGGGCGATGTCCATGACGGCGAGGCCGGCGCGCCGAGCGGTTTCGTTTACGCCATGCTCTATTTCGATCCGGCATGGCTGCGCCAGAACGCGGCGCTTTATGCCGGCCGGGCCGAAAGCGACGGCGTGTGGCATTTCCCACAGACATTGGCGGATGATCCGGCGCTGGCGGCGGCCATTGCTGCCGCCTATCGCCAGATCGCGCAGCCGGACAGCCGCATGGCGCGCGAGGCAGCACTGGATCAGGTCGTTGCGCTGCTGTCGCAGCGTTTTCTCGGCGCCGCGACGCAGCGCGAGACAGCACCGCGTCTGGCACAGCGGGCGAAAGACGCCATCGATGCGCTCTGCGAGCAGGATATCGGGCTGCAGGACCTGGTCGCACTGGCCGGTGCCGCCGATCGCTTCCGCCTGCACCGCGCTTTCAAGGCGGCCTATGGCCTGCCGCCGCACGCCTATCTGGTGCAGCGGCGGCTCAGCCGGGCGCGGCAATGGCTGGCCAAAGGCATGACGCCGGCGGAAGTAGCAGCTGGCTTGAGCTTTGCCGATCAAAGCCATCTCGGCCGCTGGTTCAAACGCGCCTATGGCATGACGCCTGCGGCCTATCGCGCAGCCTGCACAAATCTTCCAGACGCGCGGTTGGCCTGAACCCATTTTGCTTCCTGTCACCGACAGAAAAGCGCATGTTCGAGACCAAGATCGCCATCATCGTCCGCCAGGATCTTGCCGCCTGGCAGAAGCTGAATGTGACCGCCTTTCTTGCCAGCGGCATCGCCGCCGCGCATCCAGACTGCATCGGTGAGGCTTATGTCGATGCAGCAGGGCAGCGCTACACGGCGATGATCGGCCAGCCGATCCTGATCTTCGCCGCCTCTTTGGAGCAGCTGCAGAAGGTGCATCGCGCTGCATCTGAGCGCGGGCTGACCATCGCGCCCTATGTCGAGCCGATGTTCAGCACCGGCCACGACGCCGCCAACCGCGAGGTCTTCCGCGCAAGCGATCCGCACAACCAGCCCTGGGTTGGACTGGCGCTGCATGGCCAGCGCAAGGCCGTCGACAAGGCCGTCAAAGGCCTGCCGCTGCATGGCTGAGACGATGCAGTCGTTGAACTCTCAGTCGTTGAAATCGACTGCCACCAGCAGCATGTCCGGATGGTGGCCGTCGCTGGCCAGCGGCATGCGCAGAATCTCGTAATGGTGCAGGCGGTGATCGATCACCATGTCCGGGTGTTCGGATAGCGGGACGGCGCGAGCAACCACTTCGCCGTACGCCTCGGCCAGATAGGCGCGGTAAGCCGGCTCGGGCAGATCCTCCAGCCATTTGCCGGTCATTTCATAGCCCAGCCGTTCCGCCACGCGGCTGCCGATCAGGCGGAAGCGATAGCGCAGGCGGCCATGGTCGGCGCGATGCACTTCGACGAGCGAGAGATCGCCCAGCACCCAGGACAATTCCAATGGGTCAAGGTCCCGGCGCGCCGGCATCAGACGGGAGCCGCGTTTGTCATGCCAATACTGAAGAAGACGCTGCAGACGGGGGCGCTGCAGCGTGGCCGGTGTGGCTTCGACTTGACGGGTCATCGGGCTCTGCTTGCGATTTGGCCACCCGATAGTAGCGGGTTTTGGTAAAGGGCTGAGGGGCTAGACAAATATTTGCTGCGCGCCCTCAAAAATGACTTGTAATTGAAAATCATTCTCATATAATCAGACTCAATCGCGCTCAGGCGTCCCTGCTCTGAAGCGATCCTATAGGTCGGCCTCCTCACTTGCTGGTCGTGTTGGGGGTTCGTGGCCGGTCCGGCATCAATGGGGCATTGCCGGACCGGCCCCGACCGAATTTCCATAAACATTATATGTCAATAGCTTGTCTGATGATATGCAGACGGGGCATGCCCGTTATGCGGGGTTTTGTATGTGTTTGTGTGAATTCTGCTTGACTTGCATATTACAGTGTGAAATATAGGCAACGTCCGGTCAGCGCCGGACCGCGGGATTTGAGGGGCAGCTTGCGCCGCGTCACCAACGCTAAAGCGCCACGGCGGAAGTCGTGGGCCCGACAAAAGTGTACGGAGTGACCCATGACGCATGATCGCATCCACCCTCCCGCCTACCGGGCTTCCCGCAAGCCGGCTTTTTGCAAAACCAGCCTCTGTTGCTGTCGCTGAACGCCCGTCTTCCGCGTTCCTGATCCGACATCCGACTGCCGGCCTGGCCGGCCAATAGAGGTAGCCATGAGTGAAGCCTATTTGATCGAGGCGGCCGGCGAGGCCGCCGGCGTGGTCATCCGCGAAAGAGGCGGGTTCCGTTTCTTTGCCTCCGCGCCGCAATACCAATCCATCGAGCAGCAGCTTTTCCGCCGGGCCGCGGATGCCGAACGCGCCGCCCGCGCGCTCGGCCGCGCCTTTGGCGCCAACGACAATCTTCGCCAGAAAGCATGGAGGTAATCATGCACGACCTGCCGCTTTCCCCATCCCTTGCCGCCGAGGTGCCGACGCATGTCGCGCATCACCAGCGCGGCCGCCGCGTTGGCCTGACCGAGCGCCTGCAGGCTGCTTTCGGGGCCTTCATCGCGCCGGAGCGTCTGCAAGCCGCGGCTTTGCCGGCGCCGGCCAATGACCATAGCGCCACCTCGCTGACCGATCCGCTGGCCCTGCCGCCCGACTGGCATGCGCCCGGCGATCTGCTGAGCCTCAGCTTCTTGCCGTTCGAGCGCTGACATGATCGACCTCCGTCACGTCACCAAGCGCTTCGCGAGCGCGACCGGCTCGGTCGAAGCCCTGAGCAACGTTTCGCTGAAAATCGAAGCGGGCGAGATTTTCGGCGTCATCGGCCGCAGCGGCGCCGGCAAGTCGACCCTGATCCGCTGCATCAACCTGCTGGAGCGTCCGACCGAGGGCCAGGTTCTCGTTGATGGCCGCGATCTGATGTCGCTGGATGCGGCCGCCCTGCGCATCGCGCGGCGCGAGATCGGCATGATCTTCCAGCATTTCAACCTGCTGTCCTCACGTACCGTGTTCGACAACGTGGCATTGCCGCTGGAACTGCGCGGCGAAGGCCGGGCGGCGATCAAGGCCAAGGTGGATCCGCTGCTGGAACTGGTTGGCCTCGCCGACAAGGCAGGCCGCTATCCGTCCCAGCTCTCGGGCGGCCAGAAGCAACGCGTCGGCATTGCCCGCGCGCTGGCCACCGATCCCAAGGTGCTGCTCTGCGACGAAGCCACTTCGGCGCTCGATCCGGAAACCACCGATCAGATTCTTGCCCTGATCAAGGATATCCGTGACCGCCTGAAGCTGACCGTCGTGCTGATCACCCATGAGATGGCGGTGGTGAAGGAAATCGCCGACCGTGTTGCCGTGATGGAGCATGGCAAGGTGATCGAGCAGGGCGATACCTTCGATGTCTTCACCCGGCCGCAGCATTTAACGACGCGCAGCTTTGTGTCCGATCTGATCGGTTTCGACCTGCCGCCGGCCTTGCAGAAGCGCATCGCCGACAATGATACGGCGGACAAGGGCGGCCGGCTGCTGCGCATCCTGTTCACCGGCAGTCATGCCGACGATCCGGTGATCTCGGAGCTGAGCCGCAATCTCAATCTCGACATCAACATCCTGCATGGCCGGATCGATGAGATTCAGGGGCGTCCCTTCGGCGTGATGGTCGTGCGCGTACCCGACGACGCGGCCAAGATCGCTGCTGCGAAAACCTATCTTACCAATCGCAAGTTACACGTGGAGGAACTGGGCCATGTCCACAGCCTTGATCGAGCTGCTGGTTGACGGTTTCATCGAAACGCTGGTGATGGTCGGCATCTCCGGCGGGGTGGCAGCCCTGTTCGGCATTCCGCTGGGCGTCATCCTGATCCTCACCGACCGCGGCGGCATCCTGCAGAATCTGGTGGCCAACCGCGTGCTCGGCATCATCGTCAATGCCACGCGCTCGACGCCCTTCATCATCCTGATGGTGGCGATCATCCCGTTCACGCGGCTGGTGGTCGGCACCTCCATCGGTACCGCGGCGGCCATCGTGCCGCTGACGATCGCCGCGATCCCCTTCATCGCCCGTCTGGTGGAAACCGCCCTGCGGGAAGTGCCTGCCGGCCTGATCGAAGCGGCCCAGGCGATGGGCGCGACGCCGCTGCAGATCGTCACCAAGGTGCTGCTGCCCGAAGCTTTGCCCGGCATCGTCGCCGGCCTCACCATCACGCTCGTCAGCCTGATCGGATACTCGGCCATGGCCGGCGCCGTGGGCGGCGGCGGCCTGGGCGATATCGGCATCCGTTATGGCTATCAGCGCTTCCTGCCGGAAGTGATGCTGGCCGTCGTGCTGGTGCTGATTGTCTTCGTGCAGGGCGTTCAGTCGCTGGGCGACCGCCTGGTGCGCCGTCTCAGCCATCGTTGAGTTTGTTTAAGCCTCTCCAGACCATAAAAAGGAGTATTCCATGTCGTTCTCGCTTTTCCGCCGCAGTCTCGCCGTCCTCGGACTTGCTGCACTCATTGCCTCGCCGGCTGCGCTGGCCCAGGACAAGCCGATCAAGGTCGGCGTCACCGCCGGCCCGCATGCCGAGATCATGGAAGTGGTGAAGCAGGTGGCCGAGAAGGACGGCCTGAAGATCCAGATCGTCGAGTTCAGCGATTACGTGCAGCCGAATGCGGCGCTCAATGCCGGTGACCTGGATGCGAATTCCTATCAGCACCTGCCGTATCTGGAAGCGCAGATCAAGGACCGTGGCTACAAGCTGACCAATATCGCCTACACCGTGAACTTCCCGATGGGCGTTTATTCCAAGAAGGTGAAGTCGCTGGACGAGCTGCCGAATGGCGCCCGCGTCGGCATCCCGAACGATCCGACCAATGGCGCCCGCGGCCTGCTGGTGCTGGAATCGGCCGGTCTGATCAAGCTGCGCGAAGGCGCCGGCCTGAAGGCTTCGCCGCTCGACGTTGCCGAGAATCCGAAGAAGATCCGCATCGTGGAACTCGATGCGGCGCAGCTGCCGCGCGCGCTGGCCGAACTCGATGCCGCCGCGATCAACACCAACTATGCGATCCCGGCCGGCCTGTCGCCGACCAAGGATGCGATTGCCAGCGAAGGCGCGAAGGCTCCGTACGTGAACATCATTGCCGTGCGCACGGCGGAGAAGGATCGTCCGGAATTCGCCAAGCTGGTGAAGGCCTATCAGTCGCCGGAAGTGAAGGCTTTCGTCGAGCAGAAGTATCAGAAGGCGATCGTCACCGCCTGGTAATTGCCGTTCAATCAAGTCCTCCCCGGAACGAGCGGCCGAGCCCGTCAGCAGCAATGCTGACGGGCTTTTTTTATCCAGCGGCGCGGGCCTGCTTCACCAGCCGGACCAGTTCGGCCCGGGCGCTTTCGGCATCCTGGACCAGCGTATCGAAGGGCAGGCGGGCAAGCTCGTGGCCGCAAATCAGGTCGCAGCCTTCCGGATCGATGCCGCAAAGCCGCCAGCCATCGCCGTTTTTGCCCAGAAGCCTGTTGGCATAAAGCTGCACGGCATCGGCGTGATCGGTATTCATATGCTCAAGGATGCCGGCTTCGGCATCGATCAGCGCCTGCGGTGCCGGCAGCAGATAATCATCGAACCAGTGAATCCTGCCGAAGCCGGCGACAATATGCGCCCGCTCGACAATGATCTTGTAGAAAGCGAAATCCTTGAAGCCGGCATAGCCCTCAGCGGAAGGATGCCGGGCGAGATAGCGGGCACGATGGCGCGGCTCATCCGTCTTTTCGGCGCGGCCGAGCAGACTGACGCGCGGTCCGGTCAGCGGCTCGTCATGGCCTAAGGTGCCGTCGCAAAGCAGCGAGACGCGGTTGTCGGCGGCGATATTCCTGGTGTGGTCGGCCAGGGTCGAAACCAGCAGCAGCGGCGTGGCATCGAGATCGAAGGCGACCAGAACGAGCGACGCATAAGGCTGTCCCGGATCGCCAGCCATGCTGGTTGCCAGTGTCGCCGTGCGGCAGGCGCGGGCGACAGCGCGGGCTTGCATGGCTGGCGTCGGGTTGCTCATGGTGCTTACGGCAGCAGCAGGGTGGAGCCGGTGGTCTTGCGCGACTCCAGGTCCTCATGAGCCTTGGCGGCATCCTTCAAGGCGTAGGTCTGCTTGATCTCGATCTTCACCTTGCCGGATTTGACCACGTCGAACAGCGCATTGGCAGAGCCCACGAGATCTGCGCGCTTGGCGGTGTAGGTCACGAGCGTGGGCCGGGTGACGAACAGCGAGCCCTTGGCCGACAGCGTGGCGAGCTCGATGGGTGGTACCGGACCGGAAGCATTGCCGAAGCTGACCATCAGGCCAAGCGGCCGCAGGCAGTCGAGCGAGCCGTTCCAGGTATCCTTGCCGACGCCGTCATAGACCACCGGCACGCCTTCACCCTTGGTGATTTCCTTCACCCGCTCGGCGAAGTTTTCCGTCTTGTAGTTGATCACATGATCATAGCCATGCTCGCGCGCGAGCTTGGCCTTGTCTTCCGAGCTGACGGTGCCGATCACGGTGGCGCCCAGCGCCTTCGCCCATTGGCCGAAGATCAGGCCGACGCCGCCGGCGGCAGCGTGGAACAGCACGGTATCGCCGGGCTTGATCGCATAGGTACGCCGCACGAGATATTCGGTGGTCATGCCTTTCAGCATCATGCCGGCTGCCTGCTGATCGCTGATGCCATCCGGCAGCACGACGCAGCGATCGGCCTGCATCAGACGCTCTTCCGAATAGGAGCCGAGCGGCGCCGAGGCATAGGCGACGCGGTCGCCGACCTTGATATCGGTGACATCGGCGCCAACGGCAGTGACCGTGCCCGCGCCTTCCATGCCGAGCGTGAGCGGCAGCGGCATCTTGTACAGGCCGCTGCGGTGATAGGTGTCGATGTAATTGAGGCCGGCCGCCGTGGTCTTGATGCGGATCTGGCCGGGGCCGGGATCGCCCACTTCGACCGCTTCCCATTTCATGACCTCTGGGCCGCCGACCTGATGAATACGGATTGCATGCGCCATCTGCGCGCTCCTTTTGTTGTCTTTAAGAGACTTGCTGTTGCTGGGAAGGTTTAAGCGAGGTGTTTTCCGAAGAACTCGGCCGTGCGCTGATTGGCGAGATCGGCCGCATTCTTGTCGAAATGCTCGCCGCCGACGCGGGCGAAGGCATGATCGCAGTCAGGATATTCATGCAGCGTGATCAGCGGCTGCTTCTGGAAGGCTGTCCTGATCTGATCCTGGGCTTCCTTCGGCACGAACTTGTCCTTGTTCGCCATATGCATCATCAGCGGCTTGCGGATATTGCCGATCTCCGACAGATGGTCGGTCAGCGCGACGCCGTAATAGCCGACCGCCGCATCCACATCGCTGCGGCAGGCCATCAGGTAGGCCAGGCGGCCGCCCAGGCAGTAGCCGACCGTGCCGGCCTTGCCGGTGCAGCCGGGCAGCTTGCGCAGCACGGCGAGCGAAGCCTTCAGATCGTCGATGCCCTTGTCGAGGTCGAAGCCGTTGAACAGCTTGAAGGCCTTGTCCCATTCGGCCTGGCTTTTGTCGGTGATGTTGACGCCCGCTTCCTGACGCCAGAAAAGGTCGGGGCAAAGCGCAAAATAGCCCTGGGCGGCGAGGTTCTCGCAGATCTCGCGCATCACCTGGTTGACGCCGAAAATCTCCTGGATCACCAGGATGCCGGCGCCTTTGCCGCTGGTCGGCTCGGCCAGATAAGCCATGAAGCTGCCGCTGCCGTCAGATGCCTGGATGGTGATTTCCTTCGCCATGGTTTCCTCCTGTTTGAAGGCGGAAACTCTAGCGGCGGAAAGCAGCTGGTATCAACCGCCAAGCAACCGGTAACCGGGAAGGAAGTAGCGGCGATTACGCGGCGCCGAAAAGATCGTTCTGCAGGGGCGGCACGAAGGCGCCTTCATGGCGCAGCAACCAGCGCTTGGTCTCAAGGCCGCCCATGCCCGAATATCCGCCCGCTTCTCCGCCTGCGGCGAGAATGCGGTGGCACGGGATGATCACCGGAATCGGATTGGCGCCGCAGGCTGCGCCGACCGCCCGGGCATCGGATCGCGCTGCGCCGCCGATGGCGGCAGCCGCCTCGCCATAGGTGCGGGTCTTGCCTGCCGGAATGGCCAGCATGAATTCCCATACCGCACGCTGGAAATCCGATCCCTTCGGCGCCAGGGGCAGATGGAAGCGCGTTTTTCCGTCGGCAAAATAGGCCGCAAGCTGGCGCGCGGCCTCCGCCAGCAAAGGCGTGGCGGCCCGGTTCTGCTCGGGCTTGCCACCCCAATCCAGCGAAACGATGGCTTCTTCGGTGGCGGTGACGGTGAGCGGGCCGAGCGGCGAGAAGACGCAGATCCGGGCCGTTGCGGCTGCAGGATGGTCGATTTTCAGCAAGCTGGCGCTGGACGGCATGACGGCGACCTTTGGGGCTGGACTTGAGGCCTGGGCTCACTATGGTTACGCCATCTCACATAACACAGCCGATCCCTTCGGAGTATCCGCTAATGTCGCAGTCATTCGAGACGCAGACGCCGGTCACGGTGCTGACCGGGTATCTCGGCGCCGGCAAGACCACCTTGCTGAACCGCATCCTGACCGAGCAGCACGGCAAGAAATACGCCGTGATCATCAACGAATTCGGCGAGATCGGCATCGACAACGACCTGGTGGTGGATGCCGACGAAGAAGTCTTCGAGATGAATAACGGCTGCATCTGCTGCACGGTGCGCGGCGACCTGATCCGCATCATCGACGGCCTGATGAAGCGCAAGGACCGGTTCGACGCCATCGTGGTCGAGACGACCGGCCTGGCCGATCCCGGGCCGGTGGCGCAGACCTTCTTCGTTGACGAGGATGTCGCCCGCCGCGCCAAGCTGGATTCCATCGTCACCGTGGTCGACGCCCGGCATTTGCCGGCGCGCTTAAAAGACAGCCGCGAGGCCGAAGAGCAGATTGCCTTCGCCGATGTCATCATCCTGAACAAGACCGATCTGGTCACGCCGGAAGAGCTGGCCGAGGTGGAGGCGCGGATCCGCGCCGTCAACCGCTTTGCGCAGATCCATCGTGCCACCCGCTGCGACGTGCCGCTCGATAAGGTGCTGGACCGCGGCGCCTTCGATCTGAACCGCATCCTCGATCTGGAGCCGGATTTCCTCAAGGCGAATCCGCCCCATGGCGAGCCGGGTCATGTTCATGACGAACATTGCGGCCACGATCATCATGATCATCACCACGATCACCACCACAATCCGCCGCATGGCGAACCCGGCCATGTGCATGACGAGCATTGCGGCCACGATCACATCCACGACACCACGGTGCACAGCGTTTCCCTGTCGGCCGATACGCCGCTGGATGCGCGCAAATTCGACGCCTGGATCAGCGAATTGCTGGCCACCAAGGGGCAGGACATCCTGCGCAGCAAGGGCATTCTGGATCTGAAGGGCAGCGACAAGCGCTTCGTCTTCCAGGCCGTCCATATGATCAAGGATGGCGATTTCCAGCGGCCCTGGCGCGGCGATGAGAAGCGCGTCTCGCGCATCGTCTTCATCGGCCGCGATCTGGATGCCGAGGCTCTGCAGAAAGGGTTCGAGGCCTGCCGTGCCTGAAGCCACTCAGATCGGTTTTCGCGCTTATCTTTGGCAGTTCAAGTCCGGCGTCGTTGCCGTCGCTGCGGCGGAGCAAGCCGGCGTTGCCGGTTTCGGCCTGGGCGATGGCTCCATTGCCCTGCGTCCCTTCGACGATCCGCAAGCGCCGAGCACGCGGCGCCTGATCGTGCATGCGGATGCCGCGCTGCTCTGCATGGCGGCGGGGCCGGACGGCAGCAGCTTCATCTCCGGCGGCGATGACGGGCGGCTCATCCTGTCGACCGTCGAAGGCGAGGCAAGTGAGCTGGCCGCCGTGCCGCGCAAATGGATCGAGCAGGTCGTAGTGGCCGACAATGGCAGCGCGATCGCCTATAGCGCGGGCAAGCGCGTCGGTCTGCTCAGCAGCGCAGGGCAGCAAATCGCCATATTCGAGGATCATCCCAGCACCGTCTCCGGACTTGCCTTCAATCCGAAAGGCAAGCGTCTGGCGGTGTCGCATTATGGCGGCGTCAGCCTGTGGTGGGTGAAGGCCGAGGCGCAGCAGCCCAAGCGCCTGAACTGGAAAAGCTCGCATCTCACGGTCACCTGGTCGCCGGACGGCAAGTTCATCATGACCGCGACCCAGGAGAATGAGATGCATGGCTGGCGGCTGTCCGACGCTGCCGATATGCGGATGAGCGGCTATCCGGCCAAGCCGAAAAGCTTCAGCTGGTCGCGCGACGGGCGCTGGCTGGCGACCAGCGGCGCCGAGGTGGTGGTGGTCTGGGATTGCAAGGGCAAGGGCCCGATGGGCAGCAAGCCGGAAGAACTCAGCCAGGGCGAACTGGTCACGGCCGTTGCCTTCCATCCGCGCCATGGCCTGGTGGCGTCGGGCCATGCCGATGGCCAGCTCAAGCTGGGGCGCATCGCCGATAATTCCAGCATCGATCTCGAGCGGGTTGGAACGGCACCGATCACGGCGCTGCACTGGACGGCGGATGGCCGCTACCTGCTGGCCGGCGGCGAGGAAGGCGCTGCGGGCATCCTCGATTTCGAGGCAGGCAGCTAGCGTGGCAGGCGTGCTGCCCGGGCGATGCGCAGCAGCGCGTCGCCGCAGGCGGCTGCTGCCGGCATGCCGGTGCTCTTGGCCATCAGTTCCGCATCGGTGAGGATTTCCAGCGCCCGCATCAGGCGGTCGCTCGACCATTGGCGCGCCTGCCGTTCAAAGCCATCGCGGCGCGTCCAATGCACGCCCAGCCGCTGCGGATCGACGCGGTTGCCAGCTTCTCGCTGGGCCGCGGCGAGATGCAGCTTCTGGCCGTGCTTCTGGGCCACGCGCAGGATGGCTACCGGCGACTCGCCGGCGCTTTCGCAGCGGGTCAAGGCGTCGGTCAGGGCCGAGAAATCACCGCCAAAGGCAGCGAAAGCGACATCGTCGAGGAACAAGGTTCCGCTGTCGCCGACCACCGCCTCGCAATCCTCCAGGCTGACCGGCGTGGGATCGTCGCCCTTGTAAAGCAGCAGCTTGGCGATCTCGCCGCGGCTGACCATGCGGTCGGTGCCGAGATTGTCGGTCAGATAAGCCATGGCTTCGGGCGAGATCTTCTTGCCGGCTTCGCGCGCCATGTCTTCGATCAGGCTGTGCAGGGAGCGCTGATCATCGGCATAGCAGCCGATGGCGACGGCGACATTGGAATCCTCGAAAGCTCCGCGCAGGGATGAACGCGCTGCGAGTTCGCCGGCCTCGACCACGATCAGCGCATCGCCGGAAGGCTCATCAAGAAAACTCTGGAACAGCTTGGCATTGCGGTCCCCGGCGCCAGAGACCATGACGACGCGGCGGCCGCCGGTCAGCGCGATGGCGGCGGCTTCATCGGCCAATTTCGCCGGGTCCTCCTGCAATTGCGCGCCTGTGAGCGTGGCAACGCGGAAAGGATCGCTTAAATCGGCAACCACGCTTTGCGCGATTGCCTTGGCGCGCTCGCGGATCAGCCCGGCATCGCTGCCGAAAAGCAATATTGCGCGGATATCCGGCCTTGGCCGTTTGACAAAAGCCTCGACGTCACGCGTTTGCAGCTTCATTGCAGCAAGGGATGGGGCTGCATCGGCTGCGGCTGTCGCGGCGGCGTCCGGGCATTCTGCTGTTGCCGCCAGCCGTCGAAGTAATTGGCCAGCCGAATGCGAATCTGCTCAGCCGTGTCGCGCAATGCCCTCTCGCGCGCGTTCTTCTCGGCAACCAGGTTGGCGTAGTCGTTGAGCGTCTGATTATACGAAGCCTGGCTGTTTATGTAGCCGGACGAAACGACTTGGCCGTTCTCGTAGTCGCGCAGATAGAAATGGGTTGTAAGCTGCAGGTTGCTGCGCGTGATTTCCTCCGAACGGGTAACGAAGACGGAGCCAAGCGTTTCATGCAGCCGGTATTCCAGCAGATAGCGCGGTCGCTCTGGTGCGCCGCGCGGGGTGATCAGATCGAGCAAGGTGTTGCGCAGCACCTGTTCGGACCGGTCCTCGGGCTGAGCAATGGAGATATGAGAAAATTCCGGCACCACAGATGCGCTGCCGCCCTTGCTTCCGTATAGCGGCTTGAAGCCGCAGCCTGCCAGTCCGTTCGCCAGGGCGACGATCAGGCAGATCGCTGCAGCTTTGCAGCTAAACCACGACATTGACGATCCGGTTCGGCACGACGATGACTTTGCGCACCGGCTTGCCGTCGATAGCCCGCTTCACGTTGTCGTTGGCCAGGGCCAGCTTCTCCAGCTCACTCTGGGCCATGTCGCGCGCCACTTCGATGGTCGCGCGCAGCTTGCCCGACACCTGCACGGCGATCCTCACGGTTTCGTCTCGCGCCAGCGCTTCATCGGCAACCGGCCAGGGCTGGTCAAGCAGCAATCCCTCGTGACCCAGAGCCTGCCAGATCTCCTCGGCCAGATGCGGCACCATCGGGCCAATGAGCTTGGCCAGCGTCTCCAAAGCTTCGCGCCGCGCCCAGGCGGTTGCGGCATCGTCGCCTTTGGTTGCCTCGAGCAGGTTGGCGAATTCGTGGATGCGGGCTACCGCCTTGTTGAAATGGAATTGCTCCAGATCGCCGGTCAGGGCGGTGATGGTCTTGTGCAGAGCGCGGCGCAGCTGCTGCGCGGCTTCCGGCCATTCCGCCGGGGCTGCGGCGCCTTTGGGTGCGATCGGCCCGCGCGGCTCAGAGACCAGACGCCACAGGCGCTGCGTGAAGCGCCAGGCGCCTTCGACGCCGGATTCGGTCCATTCGAGGTCACGATCCGGCGGGCTGTCCGACAGCATGAACCAGCGCGCAGTATCGGCGCCGTAGGTGTCGATGATCAGTCCAGGATCGATGACGTTCTTCTTGGACTTCGACATCTTTTCGACGCGTCCAACCGTCACCGGCTCACCGGTGCGCACATGCACCACCTGATTGCCGTCCTTCTTGACGTCGGCAGGGAACAGCCAAGCGCCGGAAGCATCGCGATAGGTTTCGTGGCAGACCATGCCCTGGGTGAACAGACCCGCAAAAGGCTCGCCGCTCTTCAAGGACAGGTGCCCGGTATCACGCAGTGCGCGGGTGAAGAAGCGCGAATAGAGCAGGTGCAAGATGGCATGCTCGATGCCGCCGATATACTGATCCACCGGCAGCCAGTAATCGACATCGGCCTTTTCCATCGGCGCATCGGCCCGCGGGCTGCAGAAGCGCGCGAAATACCAGGAGGAGTCGACGAAGGTATCGCAGGTATCGGTTTCACGCCGCGCCGGCTTGCCGCAGCTTGGGCAGCTGACATGCTTCCAGGTCGGGTGATGGTCCAGCGGATTGCCGGGCTTGTCGAAGGTGACGTCGTCGGGCAGCAGCACCGGCAGATCGGATTCCGGCACCGGCACCACGCCGCAGGCATCGCAGTGGATCACCGGGATCGGGCAGCCCCAATAGCGCTGCCGCGAAACGCCCCAGTCACGCAGGCGATAGGTGGTGGTGCCTTTTCCGACGCCGAGCTCTTCCAGCTTGGCAATCGCAGCACGCTTTGCCGCGGCGACATCGAGACCGTTCAGGAATTCGGAATTGATGGCGACCGTGTTCTCGGTTTCCAGATAGGCCTCATTTGCGATTTCAACCGTACCCTGGCCCTTGGGAGCGACGACAGCTTTGACCGGCAGGCCGTATTTGCGGGCGAAATCCAGGTCGCGCTGATCATGAGCCGGGCAGCCGAAAATGGCGCCGGTGCCGTATTCCATCAGGACGAAATTCGCGACGTAAACCGGCAAAGTCCAGTTGGCATCGAAAGGATGCAGCGCCTGGATGGGCGTGAGATAGCCCTTCTTCTCAGCCTTCTCCAATTCGGCCTCGGCAGTGCCGGTCTTGCGGCATTCCTCGATGAAGGCGGCAAGTTTTTCGTCCTGTTTGGCCAGTTCGGCAGCCAGAGGATGATCCGCGGCGATCGCGACGAAACTCGCGCCGAACAACGTGTCGGGGCGAGTCGAATAGACCTCGATCTTGTCCTGGCGGTCCTTCAGCGCGAAGGAGAAACGCGCGCCTTCGGATTTGCCGATCCAGTTCTGCTGCATCAGCCGCACGCGCTCGGGCCAGCGGTCGAGATCGCCCAGGGCCTGCAGCAGATCGTCGGCATAAGCCGTGATCTTGAAGAACCATTGCGACAGCTTGCGCCGCTCCACCAAAGCGCCCGAGCGCCAGCCGCGGCCGTCGATCACCTGCTCATTGGCAAGCACCGTCTGATCGACGGGGTCCCAGTTGACGAAGCTTTCCTTGCGATAGGCCAGACCCGCTTTGAGCAGATCCAGGAACAGCTTCTGCTGATACTTGTAATAGCCAGGGTGGCAGGTGGCGAATTCGCGGCTCCAGTCCAGCGACAGGCCCATGCGCTGCAATTCGGCGCGCATGTTGGCGATATTGTCGTAGGTCCAGGCGGCTGGATGAACCTTCTTCTCCTGAGCGGCATTTTCCGCCGGCAGGCCGAAGGCATCCCAGCCCATCGGATGCAGCACGTTGAAGCCGCGGGCGCGCTTGTAGCGCGCAACGACGTCGCCCAGCGTGTAGTTGCGCACATGGCCCATATGGATGCGTCCCGACGGATAGGGAAACATCTCCAGGACGTAGTATTTCGGGCGGCTGGGATCGGTGGAGGCGCGGAAGGCCTGCCGCTCATCCCAGATCTTCTGCCATTTCGCTTCGACCGCTTTGGCGTTATAGCGGGACATCGACTTATCCAATTCTTAAGTGAATACCACCGGGCGGAATGCCGATGGGTCAGCGCCGGGCTTCAGCCTCCATGCGGAATTCCCGGGCGCGCTGAAGGATGGCGTTTTCCATGTTCGTCGCCGTGCTTGGCGCTGCGGCCTGATCCACCCAGGTGTCGCCTTGGCGCATCTGACGGAAGACGCTGACCCGCAGGCCGTCAGCCCGCAGGGCACGATCCAGAATATAGACGGTCACCTTGAAGCGCTCGTCGGGCGTCTGCGGCGGCGCGTACCAGTCGGTGATGATGACGCCGCCGAAGGGATCAGCCGAGGCCAGCGGCATGAAAGACAGGGTATCCAGCGTGGCCCGCCACAGATAGCTGTTCACGCCGATGCCGCTGCCGCCCTGATCCTCGGGCTTCTTGCTGCCCCCGAACAGGTTGAGGCCACCATCGCCGAACACGGTCTGACGCTGGCCTGACGGGGCCGGATCGTAGGTACCGTATTGATTCTTCTCCGGAAAATAGGTCTGGGTTTCGCCGTCGCCCGGTGCGGTGCAAGCCCCCAGCGGAAGCAGAAGGGCGGCCCCGATCAGCGCGGTCCAGCGGGCACGCAAACTGATGGACGGACCGGTCCGAGACGAAACGGGACGCAGAGCAGCCATGACGGCTATCCTCCTGAGACGCAGAATGGGCGGTGGATAGCATAGTTTATACTGCGAGGCCAATCTCCGGGGCTAGGGCCGGGGATTGCCAGCACCCGCGAAACACCGTAAGCCGCCCCCATGAGCGCACCGCTTTCCACCGATATTCTGTTCCAGCAGGCCTGGGCCGCCCAGACGGCGGGACGCCCCGAACAGGCGATGGCGCTATATCGCGAAATTTTAAAACGAGGCGAGCATGCTTCGGCTTGGCTCGGGCTGGGGCAATGCCATCTTGAGCGCAAAGAGAAGGCCAAGGCGCTGGATGCCTTCCGAAGGGCATCGGCCTTGCTGCCGCAGTCGGGTGCGATCCGACATATGGTCGACATGCTGGCCGGGGACAGGGTCCCGGACCGGGCACCGGATGATTATGTCCTTTGGGTTTTCGACGGGCATGCGGAAACCTTCGATGCCCATCTGGCGGCGCTGGGCTATCGCGGGCCCCAGATGATTGCCCATCTGGTCGAATCAGTCTGGGAGAAGAATAAAAGCCGGGTAATTTTAGACCTGGGGTGTGGCACCGGGCTTAATGCGCCGCTCTTCCGTCCCTATGCCAGCCGGCTGGACGGCGTGGATCTGGCCCCGCGCATGCTGCGCCAGGCGGCCCGCCGGGGTGGCTATGACCATCTTTACCAAGCCGAAGCCCATGCCTTTTTGCGCCGGCCGCCAGTGCGATACGACGCTATCCTTTCCACTGACGTCTTTATCTATATCGGGCAGTTGGAAGAGATATTTTCTCTTTCATGTCAATCTCTTAATAAGGGCGGTGAGATCCTTTGCACGATTGAGCTTGGCAGCGGGGAGCAGCCGGTGGAGCTGCGGCAAACCGGCCGGTTCCGCCAGACGGATGCGTATATCCGGCAGGTCGCGGCAAAGGCTGGCTTTGAGGTGGCCGCGACCCATGACGATGTGCTGCGGGCGGAGCAGGATCAGCCGGAACCCGGCCGGGCCTATCGGCTGATTCGAATCGAATAACGCTCGATGGCGCCGGATCGGTACCCGCCTCCGGCAACCGGGGAGAGGGGCGGCGTTCTCGCCCTATCCCATTGATTTTATATGCGTGAATGGCTTGGCGGCGGTTAGTGTGTGGCCCGTTTGCAACACCGGCCGCAAAAGCATCGGGGAAAATGCTGCTTTTATTGACACTTGCGGGGTCGCGGTGGCTTCATCCCTGACGATCATTCAGTCCATGCGGCTGATTGTTCATTGCTTGTGATTCTCTGCTTGGACGCAAGCACTGCAACCCAAATCCCGGTGGGAGAGGAAAGAGGAAAAATGAAGAAGACGCTGCTTCTGCAAACCGCGCTCGTGGCGGCTGCCGGCATGATGCTGGCCGATGTCGCGAACGCCCAGACCAAGGCTCAGCCGCTGGCCATCACCCTGGGTGGCTTCTGGACCCAGTTCGTCAAGTTCCAGGACAAGGACATTCCTGCGGGCCAGCCGAATCAGCATTCTGTTGGCACGGCCAGCGACGCTGAGGTGTATTTCAACATCCGTGGCGTGCTGGATGATGGCACCGTGATCGGCGGTCAGATCCAGCTCGAAGCCGCGACCTATGGCGACCAGATCGACGAACGCTACATGTTCATCGAGCGCGCCGATATTGGCCGTATCGAAATCGGCTCGACCGACCGCGTCCATGGCAAGATGCTGTATTTCGCCCCGACCGTTCTGCCGGGCCACAGCACCACGGTGCATTCGGAATATAGCTCGGCCCAGGGCAATGGCGGCACGCCGCTGATGTGGTTTGCGAATAACAACCACGACACCGAAGGCCTGAACATCTACACCGCCTCGAACCGCTACTTCGGCTCGAAGGTTGGCAAGGGTCTGCAGCTTGGCTTCTCGTACACGCCGGATGGTTGCCAGGATTTCTCGTCCGCTTCGGGTAATAATCCGGGTTGCGGTCCGGGCTTCGGTGGTACGGCTAATAACGGTCAGCTGTCCAAGCAGTACTCGGTCGCAGCCAACTACCTCGAGACCTTGGGCCCGGTTGACGTGGCTCTGTATGGTTCGTGGAACACCGTCCACCTGGAAGGTACGCTCGGTGCAGGTGTGACCGATCGTCGCCAGGACGGCTGGCAGGTTGGCGCGCAGTTCGCCTATAACGTTGGCGACGGCTCGGCGATTCAGTTCGGTGGCGGTTATTCGAATGAAGACGTGGGTCGTGATGCTACGGGTGAGGGCCTCGGCGTCATCAAAGACCGCGAGGCTTATTCGGTGGGTCTCCGTTACCTGACCAATGGCGCCGCTCCGGGTTCGGTGGGTATCGGTGTGGAATACTACAACCGCGAAGATACGCGGACCCTCGGCGCCGGCAAGAACGAGCTTGATTACTATCAGCTCGGCCTGACCTATCAGCTCGCCACTGGCGTGCTGTCCTTCGCTGGTGTCGGTGTTTCCGATCTGGATGTTCCGGGCTCGGCGAACGACATCAAGCAGACCTTCGGCGTTGTCGGTATCGGTCTGACGTTCTAATCCGATCTGTCGATCGGTTAGGGGAAAGGGGCAGGGTGACCTGCCCCTTTTCTTTTGCGCGGCTCTTTTGACGCGATTAGCTGGTGGGCGTGACGGCCGCTTAGCGCGATTAGCTCACCCGATGATCTGTTGCATTCTTGCAACGCTTGACGTTGCGTTTTCGCGACTGTGTCGGCCATCACGCTTTGTCATGCGGTTGTCGTCGGTCTGCCGCTGACTTGTCTTTCCGCAGCGTTTATCGTGCGTCCGGGCGATGCACCCGGGTTGTCCATCGACGCTGACACGTCACTTAACGGAAGGACCCAAGAGATGAAGAAGACCCTTCTCCTGCAGACCGCCTTGGTTGCGGCTGCCGGCCTGTTTGTGGCCGACATTGCCAGCGCCCAGACCAAGGCCCAGCCGCTGAGCGTTTCGGTCGGCGGCTACTTCACCGAGGTTTTCAAGTATCAGGACCGCGACAACGTCGCCGGCCAGCCGAACCGGCATTCGACCGCTCTGAGCCAGGATGCTGAAATCTACTTCAACATCCGCGGCGTCCTGAACGACGGCACCGTCATCGGCGGCCGCGTCGAGCTGGAAGCGGCGACCGATGCCGACCAGATCGATGAGCGTTACATGTTCATCGAGCGCAGCGATGTCGGCCGTGTCGAGATCGGTTCAGCCGACCGCGCTTCGTCGAAGATGGTCTATGGTGCGCCGACCGCCATTCCGGGTTATGGCACCATCGATCCGGTTGGCTCGCTCGCGGTGACCAACGCCCCCACTGGCGCCCGCACCGGCAACACCCTGACCAAGTTCAGCGGCATCGATGACCGCGAGGGCATCAACCTCTACACGTCGTCGAACCGCTACTTCGGCTCGAAGGCGGGCAAGGGCCTGCAGCTCGGCTTCTCGTACACGCCGGATGGCTGCGAGGACTTCTCGGGCAGCAACGGCTGCGGCGGCGGTTTCGGTGCGACCAACAACCCAGGTCAGTATTCCAAGGTCTACACCGTGGCGGCCAACTACATCGAGTCGTTTGGTCCGGTCGATGTGGCCCTCTTTGGCGCGTACATGAATGCCGATATCGAAGCAAACGTCATCCCGACCGAGGGTAATGCGGCGCAGATTCGGGGGCAAAGCGGTATCGAAGGTTTTGCCTTCGGCACCACGCTCACCTACAACGTGGGTGACGGCTCGTCCGTGCAGATCGGCGGCGCCTACAAGTTCGAAGAAACGGGCTCCTTTGGCAGCGATGATCGCAACGTCTACACCGCGGGCATTCGTTATCTGACCAACGGCGTGGCGCCGGGGTCGGTCGGTATCGGTGTTGATTACGCTCTCACGAAGGCTGACCAGGGTAATGTCAACGGCGCCGTCGTCGGCGGCGAAGACAAGTTCACCTGGTACTCCGCTGGTGTGACCTATCAGCTCGCCCGCGGCGTGCTGACCTTCGCCGGTGTCGGCTACTACGAATATGAAGATCACGCCTCGGCTGCGGCTGACGAAGCCGATGCCGTGTTCGGCGTTGCTGGTATCCGCCTCGATTTCTAATCCTGGCAGATCACTGGAATACAGGAAGGGGCCGGGAAACCGGCCCCTTTTCTTTTGTGCCTGACGAAGTTGCTCAGGAGGGCGGCGCTACAAAAACAGCGACAAGCCCAGCAATGCCGCGATGGCCCATAAGGCCCACAGCAGAGGCCGCCTCGCGCGGCGTTGCGCATCGGCCAAAGCCGCCAGGCTGCTGTCGCTCAAGCGCAGGCCATCGGCCTGCACGGTACTGGCCAGTGCCTCCAGGCCGCGCGCGATGGCGGGGAGCCTTCGCGCGACCTCCGCGACATTGCCCGCAACCTCGCGCAGCCGCGCTTCCGGCCCCATATTCTCCCGGGCCCAGTCCTCGACGACAGGCCGTGCCGCTTCCCAGAAATTGATGTTCGGATCGAGGCTGCGCGCCACGCCCTCCACCGTCACCATGGTCTTTTGCAGCAACAGCAAATGCGGCTGCGTGCGCATGCCGAAGGTATCGGTGATCTGAAACAGCTGGGCGAGCAGGCGGCCGATCGAAATCTCGGTCACGGGGCGATCCAGGATCGGTTCGCCGATCGACCGGCAGGCCTGGGCAAAAGCCTCCACCGACCGGTCCGCCGGTACATAGCCGGCCTCGAAATGCACTTCTGCCGCCCGTCGCCAGTTGCCGGACAGGAATGCGCCGAGCATCTCGGCCATGAAGCATCGGGTCGGCAGGTCGAGCCGTCCCATGATGCCGAAATCCACCAGTTCGATGCGGCCGTCCGTAGCGACGAAAATGTTGCCGTGATGCATGTCGGCATGGAAATAGCCGTCCCGCAGCGCCTGCTTGAGGAAGATGCGGATCACCCGCGCGGCCAGCGCAGAAAGGTCGATGCCGGCCTCTAAAAGTGCGGCCCGATCCTCAATCGGTATGCCAGCAATGCGCTCAACTGTCAGAACGCGCCGGCCGGTGCGTTGCCAATCCACCGCCGGAATTACGACATCGGGATCGTCGCGGAAATTGTCGCGCAGTTCCGATGCTGCCGCAGCCTCCAGCTGCAGATCCAGCTCGATCGCCACCCATTCCCGTAAAGTGGCCACCACGTCGCGCGGCCGCAGGCGGTCCATGCCTGCGATATGGCGCTCGGCGGCATCGGCCAGCCAGGCGAAAAGAGCAAGATCGCGTCGGAAGGCTGCTTCCACATCAGGACGCAGCACTTTGATCGCGACCGGCTTGCCTTCAGTCGTTTCGGCGAAATGCACCTGGGCGATGCTGGCCGCCGCCACAGGCTCGGGTTCAAATCCGCTGAATAGAGCATCCAAAGGCTTGCCCAGCTCGGCTTCGATGCTGGCCTTGGCCGCGGTCCACGGGAAAGGCGGCAAGCGATCGCGCAGCCGCCCCAGGTCATCGGCCAATGCAGCGCCGACGAGATCAGGCCGCACCGACAGCACCTGGCCAAGCTTGATGAAACTGGGCCCCAGGTCGCTTAAGGCATTGGCCAGCCGTTCGCCTTCGCGCAGGTCGCGGCGCCGTCGGCCGAACAGCAATTGGAACAGGCCTACGGCACTGCGGCCCAACCCCCCCAGCGGCGCGTCGCGCAAAACGAACAGCGCATCGTGCCGTGCGAAGCAGCGGCCGATGGCAAAAAGACGAAGGAGGTGGCGCAAGTCGGTCAGCACGGGCTTACAGGGAATTGCATCATATGCGCCGAGCGGAATGAAGAGCGGCAATGCCGCCCGTGAGGTTGCGCACCTGGATATTCTGGAACCCGGCCTCGGCAATCATGGCCGCAAAATTTTCCTGATTGGGAAAGCGCCGGATGCTTTCCACCAGATAGCGGTAGGAGTCTTCGTCGTTGGCAACAATGGCGCCCAGCTTCGGCAGGATATTGAAGCTGTAGGCGTCATAGAGCGAGGCCAGCGCCGGATGCCGCACGGAAGAGAATTCCAGGCACAGGAAGCGCCCGCCGGGCTTCAGCACGCGATAGGCTTCCTTCAGGGCGATGTCGATATGGGTGACGTTGCGGATGCCGAAGGCAATCGTATAGGCATCCACCGAGCGGTCGGGCAGCGCCAGCTTTTCCGCATCCATGCAGGCCCAGGCGAGGCGCCGCAGCCGGCCCTGGTCGATGGCGCGGTTCCTCCCCTGCTCCAGCATGGCCGGATTGATATCGGCCACGATGATGTCGGCTTGCGGCGCGCGATCCATGATGCGGAATGCGATATCGCCAGTGCCGCCGGCAACGTCCAGGACCCGGATCGGCCCGCGCGGATTCAGCCAATCGACCATCTGCGCCTTCCACAGCCGGTGCACGCCGCCGGACATCAGGTCGTTCATCAGGTCGTAACGGCTGGCCACCGATTCGAAGACGCCGCGCACCAGCCGCGCCTTTTCGCTCTCGGGGACGGTCCGAAAACCGAAATGGGTATCGTTGCTCATGACAATCCGCTCATATGGCATTGACCATAGCCGAAACCGCCCCGCCACGGTATAGACAGGGCGATGCCCGAACTGCCCGAAGTGGAAACCACGCGCCGCGGGCTGGCGCTAAAACTGGAAGGCCGGCGAATCGTTCGTATCGAGGCGCGCCGCCCCGACTTGCGGTTTCCTCTGCCGAAGGATTTCGCCAAAACCATCCGCGGCCGCCGGGTCGAGGCGTTGGAGCGGCGGGCAAAATATATTCTGATCCGGCTGGAAGGCGATCTTGTCTGGCTGATCCATCTCGGCATGTCGGGCCGCATGGTGATGCGGCCGGCCTGGCCCAACGATATCGGCCCCCATGATCATGTGATTTTCGCCACCGAAGAGGGCTGGGCGGTTACCTTCAACGACGCCCGCCGCTTTGGCATGATGGACCTGTTTCCAGCCGCCAAGCTCGCAGATCATAAGCTGCTCGCCGGCCTCGGGCCTGAGCCGCTTGCCGACGAATTCACGCCCGCCGTGCTGCACCTGGCGCTGATGGGCAAGAAAACCCCGATGAAGGCCGCCCTGCTGGATCAGACCGTGGTGGCCGGCCTGGGCAACATCTATGTCTGCGAGGCGCTGTTCCGCGCCGGGATCAGTCCCAAGCGGCTGGCCGGCACCGTCAGTCCGCAGCGCCTGGACAAGCTCGTCCCGGCGATCAAGGCGGTGCTCCGCGAGGCGGTGGCGGCCGGCGGCTCATCCTTGCGCGACTATGTGCAATCTGACGGCGAGCTGGGTTACTTCCAGACCCGTTTCCGGGTCTATGACCGGGAGGGCCAGCCCTGCACGGTCTGCGGCCGGCCGGTGAAGCGGATCGTGCAGTCCGGACGGTCGACCTTCTACTGCGGTTCCTGCCAGAAATGACGCCGCCGCCA
Organism: uncultured Ferrovibrio sp.; assembly: GCF_937960835.1. Classification (GTDB taxonomy): domain Bacteria; phylum Pseudomonadota; class Alphaproteobacteria; order Ferrovibrionales; family Ferrovibrionaceae; genus Ferrovibrio. Next base: position 156,416 of record NZ_CALGPC010000013.1, on the reverse strand, counting down.
TTGCGGAGGCGATCTGCGGATCGCTTGCCCTCGTATTTCAAAGGGATACCCCGGCCGGACCGGGGGATCACGAATCTGGGGGCAGGGCCTTCCAAAACTGACCTCAAACTGCCAAAGTCCCGGCCATGTTCAGCCCCGGCTGGAGTCGTTTCCGCAGCCTCATGCTGGCCGCCCTGATGGCGCTGGCAGGGACTTGTGCAAGCCTAAATACCCATGCTGGCGGGGCTTTTCTGTCGATCGCGGAAGATGTCCCGCTGATGCCCGGCCTTACCGAGAACCCGGAGGCGGCAACGGTCTTCGACAAGCCGTCGGGCCGGATCGCCAGTACCGAGGCCAAGGGCACGGTCACGGCTGCGGCGGTGCGCCAATTCTATGCGGCGACCCTGCCGCAGCTTGGCTGGAAGCCGGTCGGGCCCGAGCAGTACCGCCGCGAGGCCGAGCAGCTGCGGATCGCAATCACTGCTCGCAACGGCGCGGGTGTCACCGTGCGGTTCGAGCTGTTACCCAACCCATAAAATCCAAGCGAAGAGGAAGCCCGTCATGGCGTACGAGAACATCCTGGTGGAGACGCGCGGCCCCGTCGGCCTGATCACGCTCAACCGGCCCCAGGCCTTGAATGCGCTGAATACCCAGCTGATGCAGGAGATGGGCAAGGCGCTGGATGCTTTCGAAGCCGACGATGCGATCGGCTGCATCATCATCACCGGGTCGGAAAAAGCCTTTGCCGCCGGTGCCGATATCAAGGAGATGCAGCCGAAGAACTACATGGACGTCTTCAAGGAAGACTTCATCACCCGCGACTGGGAGCGCGTCGCTAGATGCCGCAAGCCGGTGATTGCGGCGGTGGCGGGCTATGCTTTGGGCGGCGGCTGCGAACTGGCGATGATGTGCGACTTCATTCTCGCCGCCGATAACGCCAAGTTCGGCCAGCCTGAGATCAATCTGGGTACCATTCCCGGCTCCGGCGGCACGCAGCGTCTGACGCGTTTCGTCGGCAAGTCGAAGGCGATGGAAATGTGCCTCACCGGCCGCATGATGGATGCCGAGGAAGCCGAACGCTCCGGCCTTGTCAGCCGCGTGATCCCGAAGGATCAGCTGCTGGAGGAAGCGTTCAAGGTGGCGAACCGCATTTGCGAATTGTCGCAGCCGATCGTCATGATCGCCAAGGAAGCGGTCAACCGCGCCTATGAGACGACGCTGGCCGAGGGCATCAAGTTCGAACGCCGCGTCTTCCACTCGACCTTCGCGACGATGGATCAGAAGGAAGGCATGGCTGCCTTCGCCGAGAAGCGCAAACCGGTTTTCAAGCACAAGTAAGGACCAGCAGCGATGCCACCGCGCGGACGCAGCATGCGTAGCGAAAGCCCGGACAGCGAAACCGGCCTCACGCCCGCGGCCGGATTGCTGCCGGCTGGCCTGCGCGATGTGCTGCCGCCGCGCGCGGAATGGGAAGCGCAGGCCAGCGAAAGCCTGCTCGCCAGCTTCCGGCGTCACGGCTATGCGCGCGTCAAGCCCCCCCTGATCGAGTTCGAGGAAACCCTGCTCGCCGGGTCGGGACAGGATCTCGCCAGCCAGATGTTCCGCGTCATGGACCCGGTGTCGCAGCGCATGATGGCGCTGCGCAACGACATCACGCTGCAGGTGGCCCGCATCGCGGCGACGCGCCTGCGCGATGCCGTGCGGCCGTTGCGCGTTGCCTATGCCGGACAGGTCCTGCGCGTGCGCGGCAGCCAGCTGCGTCCCGAACGGCAATTCGCCCAGGCCGGTTTCGAGTTGATCGGTTCCGATGCGCTGGCAGCCGATGTCGAGGTTGCCGTGCTGGCGGCGGAAGCTGTGGCGGTGCTGGGTGTGCCGGGGCTGTCGCTCGATATCACGCAGCCTCTGCTGGCGCCGGCGATCATGGAGGCGATGGGGCTGGAAGCCAAGCAGGCCCGTGCCGCCCGCCGTGCCCTGGACCGCAAGGATGCGGCTGAGTTGAAGCAGGTTGGCGGCAATGCCGCGCCGACCTTGCTGAAGCTGCTCGAACTGGCCGGTCCGGCCCGCGCCGCCGTGGATGGCCTGAAGGCGCTTAAACTGCCGGCTGAAGCCGCGCAGATCGTTGCCGATCTGGATGCGCTGGTGCGCGAGGTCAGCGAAGCCGCGCCCGATCTTCTGGTCACGCTCGATCCCGGCGAATTCCGCGGATTTGAGTATCACATGGGGATTTCCTTCACCCTGTTCGCGCGCAATGTGCGCGGCGAACTCGGCCGCGGCGGCCGTTACGTGACGCCGGCGGGCGAGCCGGCGACGGGCTTCACGCTATATCTCGACAGCGTCATGCGCGCCCTGCCGCCGCAGCCGCCGCAGGAACTGGTCTATCTCCCCTTCGGCACGCCGCGCTCCCAGGGCGCGAAGCTGCGGCGCGAGGGGCACAACACCTGGGCCGCGCTGCAGAAGGAAGAGGGCGACATCAGGAAGGCGGCCAAGGCCGCAGGCTGCAGTCATTGGTGGGACGGCAAGGCCGTTCAGGCAACGTAAAAAAAGCCCTCGCTCTTCCGTCACCATCTCCTGCGGGCGGGAGAGAGACGGGATGCGTGCGGAATTTCGTAGAGGACGTTTGACATGAGCAATGTGGTGGTGGTCGGCGCCCAGTGGGGCGATGAAGGCAAGGGCAAGATCGTCGACTGGCTGAGCCTGCGCGCCGATGTGGTGGTGCGGTTCCAGGGCGGCCATAATGCCGGCCATACCCTGGTGATCGGCGGCAACACCTACAAACTGTCGCTGCTGCCGTCGGGCATCGTCCGCAAAGGCAAGCTGTCGGTAATCGGCAACGGCGTGGTGGTGGACCCCTGGGCGCTGATCGCCGAAATCGAAAAGCTGCGCGGCCAGGGCGTCGATATCAGCCCTGCCAACCTGAAGGTGGCTGACAATGCCGTCCTGATCCTGCCGCTGCATCGCGAGCTGGACGGCCTGCGCGAGGATGCGACCGAGGGCGTGAAGATCGGTACCACGCGGCGCGGCATCGGTCCGGCTTATGAAGACAAGGTGGGCCGCCGCGCGATCCGCGTCTGCGACCTGGCCGACAAGACGATGCTGGGCCGCAAGGTGGATGGCCTGCTGGCGCATCACAATGCCCTGCGCCGCGGCTTCGGTGCCGATCCGGTCGACCGTGCGGCACTGCTCAAGCAGCTGGAAGAAATCGCACCGCAGGTACTGCCTTATGCGGCGCCGGTCTGGCATGAACTGGACGAAGCGCGCCGTACCGGCAAGCGCATTTTGTTCGAAGGCGCGCAAGGCTCGCTGCTCGATGTCGATCACGGTACCTATCCTTATGTGACTTCATCAAACACCATGGCGGGATCGGCGGCGGCCGGCTCCGGCCTTGGTCCGGGATCGCTCGGCTATATCCTGGGCATCGTGAAAGCCTACACCACACGCGTCGGCGAAGGCCCGTTCCCGACCGAACTGACCGACGATATCGGCCAGTGGCTGGGCGAGAAGGGCAAGGAATTCGGCGTCGTCACCGGACGCAAGCGGCGCTGCGGCTGGTTCGACGCGGTGCTGGTGCGCCAGACGGTGAAGCTGAACGGCATCCATGGCATCGCGCTCACCAAGCTCGACGTGCTGGACGGCCTGAAGGAGATCAAGATCTGCGTCGGCTATGAAGTGAACGGCAAGACGCTGGACTACTTCCCGGCCGCGATGGCGGATCAGGCTGCCGCCAAGCCGGTCTATGAGACGCTGGAAGGCTGGAGCGAAAGCACGCAAGGGGCGCGGTCTTGGGTTGATCTGCCGGCCACTGCCGTGAAATATGTCCGCCGCATCGAGGAACTGATCGGTGCGCCGGTAGCGCTGCTTTCCACCTCGCCCGAGCGGGACGATACCATCCTGATGAAGGATCCTTTCGAAGACTAAGGCCGCTTCGTCAGGCGGCGTGAGAAAAGGCCCGCTCCGGCGATGCCGGAGCGGGTTTTTTTGCTTTGCGCGCTGCTTATCGAAAAGTAATGCCACCTTATCGAGCGGTAACTTTTACTGGCCTGCCCAAGGTTTAGATTGCTCCTATCGGCAGCCGCCGATGGAGGAGCACATGCTCAGGACCCAGGAAGCAGCGTTGTATGGCGTCGGTGCGGAGGGCATCGCAGAACTCTGCGAGGCAATGTGCATAGATGCTCTGGATGTCACCGCGGCGATGCGTGCCAGCGTCTGGTTCTTCCAGGACAATGGCGACATGGTCTGCCAGCACCTGATCGACGGCATCGAGGGGCGGATCCAGCGCCAGGGCGCCATCATCCCCCAGGCTGCTACCGAAGCCTACATCAAGGCAGCCCGCGCCGGCATTACCTCGATGATGACCGAAGAGGCGCCTAGCCTGGATGCGGAGCCGGGCCAGGCTGCGGAAAGCGGTGAGACCTGCCGCCAGATCGATCTGCTGATCGTCGACGACACGAATATCCCCACCGCTGTTTTCCGCTGCGAGCGCGCAGCCGACAGCAGCGAGTGGGGTGAGCGCGACCTCGTCCTTCTGCGCAAGATGGCGCAGATCCTGGCTTCGACGATCCGCCGCGAATGCCGTGAATATGCAGCCGAGGAACTGTCCGCCCTGGCATCGTTCCTGCGGTCTTCGCCCGAAGACATCACCCTGCCGGGTTCGCGGCCGCTGGATCTGAAATGGCTGCAGAGCCCGCCCGAAGCGGAAATCCGTCTGCCGGAGCCGACACCGGCGGCCGATCTCGACATAGACGAATGGGAGCCCTCTGCCGGGGATCGAAAGGATCATTGAGTTTTTTAGCGTACCAGTACCAGCGTAAGAGTGATCAAAGTGCGTGGCGTTTTCTGACAGCGTAAAGTGCGTGCGTTCCTGATTTCAGTACTTTCCTCTCCCTGTTATCGTGCGTTTCCTCCAAAATGACTAAGCCCGCGATCAGCCTGTGCTGATCGCGGGTTTTCTTTTCGCATCGGGTCTGGAATCGCAGCATTCATACCGAAATACCGTTATCGGAAGTTAAGCTGCGCTAGCGCGTGAGTGGAAATACTGTGCATCCCGCTGACAGGCTGGGTTGAAAGTCGAAAAAGGGTTGTCTGCGGATTCCTCGGGCGATCGTTTGCTCCCTAAACCCATCGAGAAACGATGTCCTACGAAGGAGTCTACCAGTGAACTTCCTATCGAATGTGAAGATTGGTTTTCGCATCATAAGCGTGCTTATCCTCGGATCCCTAGGGCTGGCGACTGTTGCGCTGCTGGGAATCAATGCGTTGCGGACCTACGAAGAAGGTGTCGATTCACTGCGTAGCATGGACGCGCGGGCAACCTATGCCCTGATGGCCAATATGGAAGTTGCCGAATCGGTGAGCCGGATGCGCGCCATTTTTCTCGCGCAGTGCCGGACGAAATGAAATCCGCCATCGACGGTCTGAACGAAGTCGCAAGCGATCTCGAGAAGATCATCCCCCTGTATGAAGCCAGTCAGCCGGCAGATCGGCTGGCGGCTTTCCAGGGACGCAAGCAGCGGCTGCAGACCTTCGTGCAGCAGCGCCGCGAAATCGCGCGTCTGGCGCAAGCCGAGGGCATGGCTGCGGCGCGTGCTTATGCCGATCGTCCTGAAGTGCGTGATCTTCGCGTCACTGTCGACCGCGAGCTGGACGAGGCGGTTGCCCGCAACGATGCAGAAGGCAAGCGGGTTCAGGCTGAACTTGCGGAATTCTACGATGAGCAGCTCATGCTTCTGATCGTGCTGTCCATTGGCATTATCGTGCTGGCCCTGATTACCGGCTTCTGCATCTCGATCTTCACGCTGACACGTCCGATCAACAGGCTGTCTGAGGGCATGAAGATCCTGGCCAGCGGCGACGTGAAGGCCGAGGTGTTCGGCCTGGATCGCAAGGACGAGATCGGCGAGATGGGCCGTGCGGTGCAGGTCTTCAAGGACAACATGATTGCCCGCGAGAAGGCCGAGGCCGAGATCGCCGAGCAGCGCCGCGTGGCCGAAGAGCAGCGCAGCGCCCGCGAGGCGCGCGAGCGCAAGGCGATCGAGGAGATCTCCGCGCTCTGCGAGAAGGCGGTCGACGGCGACCTGTCGATGCGGATCGACGAGAACGGCAAGGAAGGTTTCCTGCTGGCGATCAGCCAGCGCCTGAACGGCCTGACCGCGATGCTGCAGAAGATGACCAACGAGACCGCGCAGGTCACGGCGGCGATGGCGCAGGGCGACCTGACCAACTCGATCCGCGGCGAGTATCAGGGCGTGTTCGGCACGCTGAAGGACAGTGTCAACGCGATGGCGGCCAAGCTGCGCGACATCGCCGGCAAGCTGAACGAGAGCGCGCGTGCCGTGAAGGACGCGGCGGGCGAGATCTCGGCCGGCAGCCAGGACCTGGCGCAGCGCACCGAAAGCCAGGCGGCCTCGATCGAGGAGACGGCGGCGTCGATGCATGAGATCACCACGACGGTGAAGCAGAATGCCGACAATGCCGCCGCCGCCAACCAGCTCGCCCTGGTGGCTCGCGATGCCGCCGACAAGGGCGGCTCGGTGATGAACGAGGTGGTCAATGCGATGGGCCGCATCGAAGGCTCGGCCAGCAAGATCAGCGACATCGTCGGCCTGATCGACGAGATCGCCTTCCAGACCAACCTGCTGGCGCTCAATGCAAGTGTTGAGGCCGCACGTGCGGGTGAGGCCGGCAAGGGCTTTGCGGTGGTGGCACAGGAAGTGCGGGCACTGGCGCAGCGCTCGGCCAATGCGTCGAAGGAGATCAAGACGCTGATCACCGAGTCGAACGGCCAGGTCCGCGAAGGCGGCCAGCTGGTCAGCCAGGCCGGCAACAGCCTGGCCGACATTGTCGGCGCGGTGAAGAAGGTCTCCGATATCGTGGCCGAGATCACGGCAGCCAGCCGCGAACAGGCCACGGGTCTGGAGCAGATCAACACCGCCGTGGGCCAGATGGATGAAACCACCCAGCGCAACGGCGCCCTGGTCGAGCAGACCTCGGCGGCGGCGCAGTCGCTGGCGCAGCAGTCCAGCCAGCTCAGCGATCTGGTCGGCTTCTTCAAGATCGGCCAGCTGTCGGCGTCGACCTCCGCCCTGCGGCCTGCCAATACGGTCAGCCGCGCACCGGCTGCGGCGGCCAAGCCGAAGACGGTGACGGCGCTGAAGCAGACCGGTTCCGCCGCCGTGAAGGCTGAGGAAGCGGAAGACTGGCAGGAATTCTGATCATGAGCAGCTTCGATGCGTTGCTGATCAAGGTTGGGGATCAGAGCTATGCGATGCCTCTGCTGCAGATCCAGGAGATCCGCGGCTGGACGCCCGTTTCGGCCCTGCCTGACACCGATCCGGCCTGTCTTGGCGTGCTGAACCTGCGCGGCCATGTGCTGCCGGTGTTTGATGCCCGCCGCATTCTGGGCAAGCCGACGCCGGAGCCGCGGCCACAGGACGTGATCGTGGTTGCGGTGCTGGACGGCAAGCCGATGGGCCTCTTGGTGGATGGCGTCTCCGACATCGTGCAGATCGATGAGACGCATATCACCAATCCGACCGAGGACGAGGCATGGTCGTCGAGGATCATCGACGGCATCGCTACCATCGGCGAACAGCTCGTCCCGCTCCTCGCATTGCAGAAAATCGCAGGCGACAGGGCGCTGGCCCTGGAACACGCCGCGGCTTGACGCAGCCAGGCGGTCTGAAAAGACAACGGCGGCGGTCCTGCGACCGCCGCCGTTCTTTTTTGAAATCTATTTGAATGAAGCCGTCAGGCCGGCGCTTCAACGCCCTGCTGCAGCGCGGCTGCCTTCACGGCCTTTTGCAGTTTCTCGAAGGCGCGGACTTCGATCTGGCGCACGCGCTCGCGGCTGATGCCGTAGCGGGCGGACAGATCTTCCAGCGTGGTCGGCTCTTCGGTCAGGCGCCGCTGCGCCAGGATATCGCGCTCACGCTCGTTGAGCTGCTCCATCGCCTGGGTCAGCAGCGCCCGGCGGCTGTCGAACTCGTCGCCTTCCGCCAGACGGGTTTCCTGGTTCGGCGTCTCATCGACCAGCCAATCCTGCCACTGGGCGTCGCCATCGCCGTCATCGCGCAGCGGCGCATTCAGGGAATGGTCCGGCGCCGCCAGACGGCGGTCCATGGTGATGACCTCTTCCTTGGAGACGTCGAGCTGGTTGGCGATCTTCTCGACCTGCTCAGGCGTGAGCTGGCCGCCTTCAATGGCCTTCATCTGCCCGCGCAGGCGGCGCAGGTTGAAGAACAGCTTTTTCTGCGCGGCGGTGGTGCCGATCTTCACCAGCGACCAGGAACGCAGGATGTATTCCTGGATCGAGGCGCGGATCCACCACATGGCATAGGTCGACAGGCGGAAGCCCTTATCGGGATCAAAGCGTTTGACCGCCTGCATCATGCCGACATTGCCTTCCGAGATCAGTTCCCCGATCGGCAGGCCATAGCCGCGATACCCCATGGCGATCTTGGCCACCAGCCGCAGATGGCTAGTCACCAGCTTATGGGCGGCCTCGACATCGCCGTGGTCGCGCCACGCCTTGGCCAGCATATACTCCTCCTCCGGCTCCAGCATGGGAAACCGGCGGATTTCGGCGAGATAGCGGGCAAGGCCCCCTTCAGTCGCAGAAAGAGCAGGTAAACTGGCAACACTCATATTTTCGGACTCCCCCGGCCGGGCGAATACCCGGCACAGACAGATATTTGGTAAGCCTGAACCTCAACATCAATAAGAGAGGGGCGGAATACGGCGGAAGTGGGGCGCAGGCATCTTCGTCCTGTAGTGGCCATCACATCCTGATCAAACACCGTCCGTTCAGGAAAGTTCATATATTTCAATATATTGTTACCAATCTGCCGATTTTCAACGGCACTCGCCATGCCTGCGCATGACTCCGATCGGACTTTGAAAAAATTAATTATATCAATGAGATAGAGGTATGACCTGTTCCGGCGCCTGGAAGCCTGCCGTCTAAGGGGTCTCGGTGAGAGCGGCCAGCAAGGCGGCGAAATCCTTTGGCAGGGGGCTTTCGAATCGCAGCATCTCGCCGCTCGCCGGATGACGGAAACCCAAAGTGGCCGCGTGCAGGGCCTGGCGCGAAAAATCGCGCAGGGCCGCATGGGCTGCATCCGAAAGCGTAAAGCGCTGCAAGGAGCGCCGTCCGCCATAGGTCTGGTCGCCGATCAGCGCATGGCCGCGGCTGGTCATATGCACGCGGATCTGATGCGTCCGGCCGGTTTCGAGATCGCAGCGCACCAGCGCGCAGACGGGCCGGCCTTTCCGGTCGTAGATCAGCTTGCGCGTGGTGTAATGCGTCACTGCCGGCTTCCCGCCCTTGCTGACGATGGCCATTCTCTTGCGGTCGCGCGGATCGCGGCCGATGGGCCCTTCGATGGTGCCATGCGGCGGATTGGGGTGGCCCCAGACCAGGGCATCGTAGCTGCGCTCGATGTCATGACTTGCGAACAGGCCGGCCAGGGCCTGATGCGCGCGGTCGGTCTTGGCGGCGACCACAAGGCCGGAGGTATCCTTGTCGATGCGGTGCACGATGCCGGGCCGTTTCACGCCGCCGATGCCCGACAGGCTGTCGCCGCAATGATGCAGCAAGGCGTTGACCAAGGTGCGGTCGGGATTGCCGGGGGCTGGATGCACCACCAGGCCAGGCGGCTTGTCGATGACGATCAGCTGGTCGTCTTCATAGACGATGGTCAGCGGGATTGCCTGCGCCTCCGGCTCGGCGGCGGCCGGCGCTGGCTGGCCGACTTCATAGACCTCACCCGGTTTGATCTTGCGGGACGGGTCGGTTATCGTCGCGCCGCCTTGAGCGAGCCTGACATGGCCTTCCTGGATCAGCGCCTTCAGGCGCGACCGCGAGATCGGCTCTTCATTGCCGCTCAACAATGCCGCCAGATGCCGGTCGAGCCGTTCGCCCGCCGCTTCTTCCGGGACCGGCGGCAGAATCTGGATCGTTTTGGCGTCAGTCATTGGATGAAGGCATGACCAGCAAGGATGCGGAAGCGGCAGATCCGAGGATACGGTGGCTGAAGGCCGTCGTCATCGGTCTCGGCGTCATCTTCGTCGGGCTGGCCGTGCTGCTGATCGTGCTGATCATGACCGGCGGCTACAAACGCAGCGCGCCTGCAGCCGCGCCGTCCAGCACTGCGGAAGCCGTGCAGGATTTCGGCATCACTCTGCCTCGCAACAGCCGCGTGGCCGAGGTCTTGGCGACCAATAGCCGGATCGTTCTGCGGGTGCGTCTGGCGGATGGCACCGAGCGGCTTTATGCCCTGGATGGCGAAAGCCTCCGTTTGCTCGGCAGTGTCACCATTCAGGTGGAGCGTTAGCGATGCTGTCGCTGCTGCCGGCACAGGTTGCGCAACTGCATGCCCTGGCCGAGGCAGCGTTTCCGCGCGAGGCCTGCGCCCTGCTGATCGGGCGCGAGCATGGCGATGGCCTGATCGAGATCGTCGAGATCGTGCCGGCTGAAAATGTCGCTGCTTCGCCCGATTGCGAATTCGAACTCGACCCCAGCACGCATGTGGCCGTGCTGCGGCGACTGCGCGAGGCGAATGCCGTCGAACGCCTGGTCGGGCATTGGCACAGTCATCCGAATGGCCGCCCCGAACCCTCCGCGAAGGATGCCGAGATGGTGCATGATCCCGGGCTGATCTGGGTCATTTCGGCGGTGGAGGCCGGGCGCGTCGCCAGCTTGCGCGCATTCAAGCCGCGGCCATTGTCCGATGGCGCGCAGCGCGGCTTTGAGGAAATGCCGGTGGAAATACTGCCGCAGAACTAACAAGGAAAGCTTTTCATGGATTTTCGCAGCGACAACACCTCCGGCGCAGCGCCGGAGATCATGGCCGCCCTGGCTAAAGCCAATCACGGCAGCGCTTCGTCTTACGGCGACGACGATTGGAGCCGCGAACTCGATACCGTCTTTTCGTCGCTCTTCGATACCGAATGCCGCGTCTTTCCCGTTGCCACCGGCACGGCGGCCAATTCGCTGGCGCTGTCATCGCTGTCTCCCGGCCATGGCGCAATCTATTGCCACCAGGACAGCCACATCGTGGTGGACGAATGCAATGCGCCGGAATTCTTCACCGGCGGCGCCAAGCTCGTGACCTTGCCCGGCGAGGCCGGCAAGATCGATCTGCGCGCCCTAAAAGCGGCGGCGACGGCCGGCTGGAGCGGCGTGCAGCATCACCCGCAGCCCAAGGCAATCAGTATCACGCAGGCGACCGAATACGGCACGGTCTATAGCGCGGATGAGATTGCCGATATCGCTGCCATCGGCCGCGCGGAAGGTTTGCATCTCTATATGGATGGAGCGCGTTTCGCCAATGCGGTGGCGGGCATGAATTGCCATCCGGCCGATCTGACCTGGCGCGCCGGCGTCGACGTGCTCGGCTTCGGCGCCACCAAGAACGGCGCCATGGCGGCGGAGGCGGTGATCTTCTTCAAGCCTGAACTGGCGGAAGGCTTTCTGTTCCGGCGCAAGCGTGCCGGTCATCTTTTTTCGAAGGCGCGCTTCCTGTCGGCACAGCTTTTGGCGATGGTGCAGGACGGCCTGTGGCTGAGGCTGGCGCGCGAGGCCAATGCCCGCGCCCGCGAACTGGCTGAGGGATTGCAGCGTATTCCGGGCATCTCCGTGCCGTTCCCGGTGCAGGCCAATGAAGTCTTTGCCGTGCTGCCAGAGGCAATGGTCGCGAAGCTGAAGCAGCGTGGCGCGCTGTTCCATGTCTGGGATCCGGCGCGGTCGCTGTACCGCTTTGTCTGTGCTTTCGACAAGCGACCGGAGGACGTCGCACAATTGCTCAAGGCTGCGGAAGAAGCAGCCGGATAAAACAGACGCTTAAGACTGAGATATCACGACTGGGGCATCAGGACTGGTGGGGCATCAGGACTGGGCGTGATACTGCGCCCAGGGCGGATGAGGCGAGAAACGCTCGACCAGAAAGTCGACGAAGGCACGCACCTTCGCGGCCAGATGCTTGCGCGCCGGATAGACCGCATAGATCGGCCAGACCTGGCGGTCGAGGTAATCGCTCAGCACTTCGACCAGCCGACCCGCGGCGATGTCGTCATAGACGAGGAAATCCGCGGTATAGCCCAGGCCCATGCCATCAAGAGCCAGGCGGTAGAGTGCGTCGCCGCTATTGGAGATGACATGGCCCTTCATGGTGATGCGCTCCCTGCGGCCATCCGGCCAGCGCATCGGCCATGTGTTTAAGAGATCCACGTTGCTGCTGAGAACGGCGCGATGATTTGCAAGATCGGCTGGTGTCTTGGGGATGCCATAGCGTTCGAAATAAGCCGGCGCGCCACAGATCATGCGTGTGTAATCCGCAAGCTTGCGGGCGATCAGATATTCATCCCGCGATTCGCCCAGCCGGATGGCAATGTCGTCGCCTTCAGCCAGCAGATCGACAAAGTGGTCGGTGAAAGTCAGCCTGACATCGACCTGCGGATAGCGGGCGATGAAATCCGGAATCGCCGGCACGATCTGGCTCATTCCGAAACCATGGGCGACGTTGACGCGCAGCAGGCCGCGCGGCTCCGCCGTGGCGCCGCCCACGCTGGTTTCGATCGCATCGATCTCGGCCAGGATGCCGCGAACCTGCTCGGCATAGGCGCGGCCTTCGGCGGTCAGCGCGATCTTGCGGGTGGTGCGTTGCAACAGGCGGGTGCCGAGCCGGTCTTCCAGGCGGCTGATCAGCTTGCTGATCGCGGACGGCGACAGGCGCAGGCGCTTGGCGGCTTCGGTGAAGCTGCCCGTCTCCACCACTTCGACCAGGGCCTCCATTTCGTTCAGACGGCTCATGGGGCCTCATTCATGAAATGAATTCATCAATCCGTGAAATAATAGGTGATTAATGAATAAATGTCTCGCGTCTATCTTCCCTCTCAGCCACCCTGGAGAGGAAGGCAAGCATGAGCACCCAGACTACGACCCAGACTACGACCCAAGCCACGACGATGGCGCCCGCCCGGCATATCAGCCCGGCCGAGTACGACTTCTACCGCGACCGCGCCGCTCAGCTGCGGGCCGCCGCCATGAGCCAGGCGATTGGCAGCCTGGGCGGCTGGATCGCTGCGCTTCTGCGCGGCAACCCCTCCCGGCAGCCGGTCTCCGGGCAGCCGGTGCTGCGCGGCAAGCTGGTGACCGCCAAGTAACGTCTTGCAGGGTCGGCAGCGCTGTCATAGGTGAAGCGGTAAATCCGCTTCCTCCCAGAGGGTTGCCATGACAAAGCTGCCGACCGTGTTCGTCAGCCACGGTTCGCCGATGCTGACGCTTGAGCCGCAGCACGCCGCCCATCAATTTCTGCGGCAGGCAGCCAGTCACTGGTCGCGGCCGAAGGCGATTTTGGCCGTGTCGGCGCATTGGGAGACGGCGGAACCGGAAATCAGCGCCACCGCCAGGCCTGAAACCATTCACGATTTCTACGGCTTTCCGCCGGCGCTCTATCAGATGCGTTACCCGGCTGCGGGCGCGCCGGATCTGGCCGCGCGCATCAAGACATTGCTGGATCAGGCCGGTTTCAGATCCACGCTCGATCCCGAACGCGGCCTCGATCACGGCGCCTGGTCGCCGCTGACATTGATCTACCCGGACGCCGGCATTCCGGTGCTGCAGCTGTCGCTGCAGTCGCAGCTCGGGCCGGCCCATCATGTCGCGCTTGGGCGTGCCTTGGCGCCGCTGCGGGACGAGGGGGTGCTGATCTTCGCTTCCGGGTCGCTAACCCATAACCTGCGCCTGCTCGACTGGAGGGGGCAAAGTGGCGTGATGCCCTGGGCCCAGGAATTTGCCGACTGGATGCATGACCGTCTCACCAGCCGCGACGATGCGGCGCTGATCGACTACCGCCGGCAGGCACCGCATGCGGTCGCGGCGCATCCGACGGACGAGCATCTTCTGCCGATCTTCGTCGCCTTAGGGGCGGCCACGCCCGAAAAACCCGCCGAACGCCTGCATGCCAGCTTCACCATGGGCAGCCTGGCGATGGACAGCTATCTGTTTGCCTGATCGCGCTGCGTTCGATCATCTCTTAGTCGCATAAGGATCACCGCCATGTCCCGCCGCAGCATGCTACGATGCTGCCAATGTGGGGTGCCCGCCTCAGGGCAAGTGCCGTTTGGCCAGAGCAATGACACGCGGAGTGGGCGGGGATGACCGAGATTCTGCTGGTTGACGATGACGTCAATGTGCGCCGGGCTCTCAGCCTGCAGCTTCAGGATGCTGGATACGACGTGCGCGAGGCGCCCAATGGGCAAGTCGCTCTGGCGATGCTGCGCCAGCAGCTCAGCGACGTGATCCTCACGGACATCTACATGCCGGACGGCGATGGCCTGGAACTGATCAGCCAGCTGCGGACATTTACGCAGACGCCGGTGATCGCCATGTCGGGCGGCGGCGTCTATGACAATCCGCTGAAGATGCTGCCAGTTGCCGAGGTACTGGGGGCCTGCCGGGTTCTGCAAAAACCTTTCACGCAAGAAACCCTGATCGAGGCGATCGGCGATGCGCTGCATCCGAAGCAGGCCGAGCCCGATATGTAATCGGCCGCGCTACCTGGCCTGCGCCAGCCTGAAGTCGAAATAATTGTCAGCCAGGATCACGACGAAGGTCAGCTTGTCGCCAGCCCTGACGTTTTGATCCGCCGGCAGCCAGCAAGCGGCCTGGCCCCAATGGCGCATCGCGCCGCCGGGCCCGGTGGACAGCATGATCTCGTCGTCGAGCCATAAGTCAAACCAGAAAACCACGGCCTGAGCCTGACCCTCCGTCGCAATCGGCGCGGTCCAGGTCATGCGCTGCGGCTGCACCCAATCTGGCGGCTGCGCGAAATCGATGCGCAGCACCGGCAGGGCTTCGCTCAGCGCCTGATAAGGCTCGTGATCCAGCCGCACATTGCCGTGCGTCGACTGGTTGCGGAATTTGTCGAAAGCAGAAAGATCGAATCCGCAGATCTCGCGCACGGGATTTACCGCACGCAGATGCGGCAATGAGACGATCTGCGCGATGACTTGCGCGGCGGCCGGTATCACAGGCGCGCCGGGTTTAACGAGACGCCGCAAGGCATCGCGTGTGGTCGGCAGCATGCCCTCGCCGATCAGACCGGCATCCAGAATCTCCGCCACCATCAGATCGGCCTGCTGCGGCATGTCCTGCACCGGATCGAGCTCGGTCGAGCGTTTCGCGATCACCGTGATCGTCTTCTCGTAGCCGTTCTTGGCGACGATTTCCTTCGCCGTTGCTGCGATCAGCGGATGGGCCTCGCAGGCGATGACCTTCTCTGCACCCGCGCGCGCGGCCAGCAGGGCCAAAAGGCCGGAGCCGGTGCCGATATCCAGAACCGTCATGTTGGGCCGGACGGCTTTCTGCAGCGCGGCCGCGAAAGCCTCGTTGCGCGCGGTATCGGCCAGCATCGGTAGATGCCATCCCGGAATCAGTCTGCTCAGCAGCCCTGATAGGGCGGCGCGGGCTTCTTCATTGTCAGGCGCCAGTTGCACGGCACGCTGGAACGCGGCCAAGGCCTCCTCGGTGTCGCCGAGTTCGCGGGCGCATTGCCCAAGTCCCATCTGTGCCGCGAACAGCTTGTCATCCTGCTTGAGCACGGCGCGGAAGGCTGCTGCCGCATCCTGGAAGCGGTTCTGCTTTTGCAGCACCTGGGCAAGATTGAGCAGCGCCAGGTTGCGATGGGCAGGCGGCAGGCCGGGTTCGGCATCCAGCGCGGCGCGATAGGCTTGCGCTGCGCCATCGAGATCCCCCGCCATGTCGAGGCAGACGCCGAGATTGACCTGTGCTGCGGCGAATTGCGGCGCAGCCTGCAGGATGGTGCGGTACTCGGCGATGGCGGCCGTCAACTTGTTCTGCTCGCGCAGCAGATTGGCAAGGTTGAAGCGCGCATCGACGAAGCCGGGCCGCAAGCCCAGCGCCTGCCGGAAGGCCTTCTCTGCCTCGGCGGCATGGCCCAGCATCGCTTCGGCCAGTCCCAGATTATTGGCAGCCTCCGGAGTGTCGGGCTTGAGCGCGAGCGCCTTGCGGGCGGCCATGGCAGCTTCCGCCGGCTGACCGGCGGCCAGCAGCAGCGAGGCGGCGTTGGTATGGAAGGGCGCATGCTCCGGCGCGAGCTGGACGGCGCGGCGCAGATATTTCAGACCCTCGACCGGCTGGCCAGCCTGATGGTGCAGCAGGGCGATCTGGTTCAGCAGTCCCGGATGGTTCGGCTCGCGTTGCAGCAGGGCCTGATAGATGGCCGCCGCTTCCTGCAGGCGGCCTGCCTGCTGGTGCTGCAGGGCGGTCTGGAAGGCGTCGGGGGGCAGTGGATTCGTCGTCATGGGGCCGGGACGATACCCGGTCAGGGCGGGGAAAGCGACCGGCGGATATAAGCCGGCACGGGTCTTCCGGCCGCCCGGCAGAAACTGCCGCCCGGCAGGGAGTGAACCCTGCCTCATTGGCGGTGTGGTTCCGTAAGTCGTTGGAAATAATAACTTCTCTTGTGCAAAGCGAGTTGGCCCGCAGCTTGCTTCCTCTGGGGCGAGACAGAGGATTGCCATGCAAGTCGGTTCGACCAATTCCGCTCCCGCTTCTTCCGCCGCCCCGGCCAGCAGCCCAATTCTGCCCGAGCCGGTTGGCAGCCGCGCCGAGCAATTCGCCCGGGTGCTGAAATCCGCCTTTTTCGGCGCCAACACCAAGGCGGTGTCGCAGAGCGCCGAGCGCAGTGTGCCCGAGGCTGCCCGGCGCCAGGATACCCGCCCGGCCGCCGAGCCGGCGCGCAATGCCGCCTCCAACACCAATTATCGCGACGCCTCGGCATCTGCGCCTGCCAGTCGCGAATCGTCAGATCGTCAGGCTGCAACCCGTCGGCCCTCGGCCCAGCCCGCCGATTGGGCGGCGAAGCCGCGCGAGGCCGCCCCCAAAGCTGACAAGGCCGCTGGCGAAGACACTGCGGCGACTTCGGAAACGGACACTGCTGTTAACGAGGATGCTGTCGCGCAGCCAGCGGACACCTTGCCAAAGAGCGACGCCGTGGCGCAGCCCGCCCAGCCGGCGACCGTGGTCGAAACCGCGCCGGATGCGTCCGTGATCCTGGCCCTGCTGCAAGGCGAAGCGCCGGAAATGCCGGTTGTGGACGGCGATGCCGCCGCGGCTTCGGTGAGTGTTGAAGAGGGGGCAGCCCTGCCGGCGACTCTGCCGGCCATGGCTGAGAAGGCCGCGGCAGCGGTCGCCCAGACTCCGGTTTCGCCCATGCCGGCGGCGCCGGCCGAGGCGGCTGAGCCCGCGCTCATTCCGCTCGCCGAGATGGCGCCGGTCGAGCCGCAGGCGATGGTCGAGATGCCAAAGGCCGCCGCCGCGCCGGCGACATCGACCAGCGCCGCCGCTTTGCTGGTCGAGCAGGATGCCGTTTCAGCTGAGGATTTCGCCGCGATCCAGCAGACCCTGCTGACGCAGCAGCAGAAATCTGGCCAGCCGGTGGCAGAGAATGCCGCCAAGCCGCAGGCCATAGCCGGGGATGGCAAGACCGGCAGCCTGCAGGTGCAGACCGTCACCGCTGCGGCTTCGTCGAAGACCCTGGTGGATCAGTCGGCCTTGCTGGCCATGCAGGGCGATGAGATGGCGGAGGAGCCGTCGTCGCTGCAGACCCAGCTTGCACCGCAGCCGCAGGCCGATGGCAAATTTGCCGCCGCGCTGCAGGCCAACAGCGATGCCGTGCTGCCGCAGAGCCAGGCTGCCACCCAGAGCCCGGCGCATCTGAGCCAGCAGGCCGCTTCGCCGCTGGCCAATCCGGGGACGTCGGCGCCGCAGGCAGCGCAGCATGCCACCGCCATGCAGGTCGCTGCGCGTCAACTCAGCCAGCATATTCCGGCTGGCGAGCAGGTCGCGGTGCAGATCAAGCGCGGCGTGGCCGATGGTCATGACAAGATCTCGATCCGGCTCGATCCCGGCAATCTCGGTAAGGTCGAGGTGAAGATGGAAGTTGGCCATGACGGCCGCCTGATGGCGGTGGTTGCCGCCGACAAGCCCGACACGCTCGCCATGCTGCAGAAGGATGCGGCCCAGCTTGAGCAGGCCCTGCGCGATGCCGGCCTGAAGGCCGATTCCAACTCGCTGAGCTTCACTTTGCGCGATCAGAACCAGGCGGGCGAGCGCGGCAGCCGCGACGGCCAGATGGCCGGACATGGCGGTGACGCCGGCCAGGATGAATACGCAGACGGCAGCCTTCGCGTCGATCCGGCGCAGCTTGCCGCCGCCAATGCCCAACGCGCCGCTGCCGCGCGCGGCGGGCTCGATATCCGCATCTGACGGTTTCCGGGAGAATAGCCATGGTCACTTCCGTCGGCAGTACCTCGACCACCACGACGAACAGCGCCGCTGAAAATGCCGGCGTTTCGCTGGCAAAGAACTTCGACATGTTCCTGACGCTGCTGACCACGCAGCTCAAGAACCAGGATCCCACCAATCCGATGGACTCCAAGGAGTTCACCACGCAGCTGGTGCAGTTCAGCCAGGTCGAACAGCAGATCAACCAGAACAAAAACCTGGAGAAGCTGATTGCGCTGTTCGAATCGCAGCAGAGCTCGAATCTGGTCAACTACATCGGCAAGCAGGTCGACGTCGATTCCAACCGGGCCATGCTCGGCGACTCGACTGCTGCGGTCTGGTATTACGACCTGCCGGCCGATGCTGCCGGCGGTCAGATCCGCGTCGTCGACAAGTACGGCAGGGTCGTTCACACCGCGGAAATCGAGAAGGGCAAGGGCGAGCACGTCTTTACCTGGGACGGCACCGTCAACGGTGGCAGCGACCGCAAGCCGGCCGGCGAATACACGCTTGAAGTCGTCGCCAAGGATTCCAAGGGCGACACGATGGACGTCAAGGTCAAGACGCGCGCCATCGTCGATGGCGTCGAGCGCGTCGATGGCGTCGATTACCTCGTGGTGGGCGGCAAGCGCATGGCAGTCGGCGACGTGCTGTCGATGCGCAACGTGACCACCTCGCCGGTGCCGCCGCAGGATAACGGCTCCTACGTCAACTACATCGGCAAGGATGTCGAGTTCTACGGCTCCAGCACCGTCTATCAGAACGGCAATGCACGCTGGAGCTATGGCGTCGCCTCGGGTGCCGAAACGGTGACCATCAAGGTCTACGACGCCAACAACAACCTGGTCCATGAGACGACCGGCGACGCCAGCAAGGGCCGCCACGACTTTGCCTGGGATGGCGTCAAGAGCGACGGCACCACGGCCAAGGAAGGCGAGATCTACAAGATCCAGATCGAAGCCAAGTCGGCGAGCAACCAGGCCGTCGGCGTGGACGTTCTGGGCCGCGGCAAGGTCGACAGTGTGGCCTTCGAGAACATGCAGGCGATGTTCTCGATCGGCGGCCTGGGCGTGCCGCCCGCATGGGTCATCGCGGTCTACTGAATGGCCGAGGAAAGGCTTCGTTAACCATCGCATTTAGGGCTTTTTTAAAAGGCGGAAACTAGCATGGAACAGCTTCATTCTTTCTCATCCCGAGCGCGTATGCTGCCCTCGCACAGCCCGCAACCCAGTGTCGTCGGCCCCGAAGGCCAGCGTATTACGCTTGAAAGCCTGCCGCCGCCGAATACCAAGCGCTGGGTCATCCGCCGCAAGGCAGAGGTCGTGGCAGCCGTCCGCGGCGGGCTGCTGACCCTGGAAGACGCCTGCCAGCGCTATGCGTTGACGGTGGAGGAATTCCTCTCCTGGCAGCGGGCCATCGAGCAGTTCGGCCTGCCCGGCCTGCGCACCACCCGGCTGCAGGATTACCGCCCCGGAACGCTGCGCGCAGCCGCACCGCGACCGGTTGACGCGGTTCCCGAGGGCGCCTGACCTAAGCGTCTGATTTTTCTGAAATCCGTTCGGGGTTAACATTCCGGTAGGCAAAATTTGCCGGGGTGTTAACCTCTTTTTCATCCCAGCTTCCTACTTTCGGCATCGAGGGCAGGAGGCGCCTGCCAAGACGCGCGCCGTGTGCATGGGGTGATGCCGTGAACGGAATTATGAATATGCTGCGGAACATTGGTCCCGCTCGCCTGGCCATGTTGGCGGCGACGGCGGCTGTTCTGATCGGCTTTTTCGTTTTTCTGGGGATAAAAGTCACGCAGCCCAAGATGGTGCTGCTGTATGGCAATCTCGATCTGCAGGAATCGGCCGAGATTGTCACCCGCCTGGAAGCTCAGCGCATTCCCTATCAGATCGGCAGCAACGGCACGCAGATTCTGGTGCCGGAAGACCGCATGCTGCGCGTACGCATGCAGCTCGCCGAAGCCGGCCTGCCGTCCGGCGGCAGCATGGGGTATGAGATCTTCGACAAGACGAATGCCTTGTCGGCCACCAACTTCATGCAGAACATCAATCACCTGCGGGCGCTGGAAGGCGAACTGGCGCGCACGATTCGCGCCATCGATCAGGTGCAGTCCGCGCGCGTGCATCTGGTGCTGCCCAAGCGCGAGGTATTCAGCCGCGATCAGCGCGAGCCCTCGGCCTCCATCATCATCAAGACCAAGGGTGGCCGGCTGGATCAGCCGCAGGTGCGCGCGATTCAGAATCTCGTCGCCTCCGCCGTTCCCGACCTGAAGCCTTCGCGCATTTCAGTCGTTGACGATCGCGGCAACCTGCTGGCCGGCACGCAGGAAGAGCCCGATCCGGCGACCGCGGCGGCAACCCGCATGGAGGAGATGCGCCGTCAGGCAGAAGAGCGCCTGCGCAAGAATATCGAAGCTCTGCTCGAGCGTTCGGTCGGCATCGGCAATGTGCGCGCCGAAGTGGCCGTGGATATGGATTTC
Source organism: uncultured Ferrovibrio sp. (assembly GCF_937960835.1). Taxonomy (GTDB): domain Bacteria; phylum Pseudomonadota; class Alphaproteobacteria; order Ferrovibrionales; family Ferrovibrionaceae; genus Ferrovibrio. Next base: position 135,648 of record NZ_CALGPC010000013.1, on the reverse strand, counting down.
GACCGCGTCACCACGAATCAGGAGCTGTTCGATCCCGATCAGCAGGTGGTGCGCTCGACCCAGACGATCACCGAAGAGAATCAGAGTCAGGAAGGCCAGCAGAACGTCACCGTGGCGAATAACCTGCCCGAGGCGCAGAACCAGGGCGGCGCCCAGGCGACCTCGCGCGCGAACCGCACGGAAGAGCTGGTCAATTACGAAATCTCCAAGACCGTCCGCACCCAGGTGCGCGAAGCCGGCGTGATGCGCCGCATCTCCGCCGCCGTGCTGGTCAACCACATCGTGCTGGTCGATGGCCAGGGCAAGCGCGCCTATCAGCCGCGCTCGCCGGAAGAGCTGCAGCAGCTCACCGCCTTGGTGCGCAATGCCATCGGCTACAATCCGGAGCGCGGCGACAATGTCGAGGTCGTGTCGATGCGCTTCGCCGAGCCGGGCGACATTCCCGAAGAGGTTGATCCGAACAGCCTGCCGATTTTCATGGGCCTGACCAAGGCGGATCTGTTCCGCATCGGCGAGATCGCCGGCTATGTGCTGCTGGGCCTGCTCGCCATGCTGCTGGTCGTGCGGCCGATGATCCGGCGCATCCTCGAAGCCTCGCATGAGGGCGAGGAAGTGCCGCCGGGCATGCTGACGCCGGCAATGCCGAGCCTGCCGATGGTGGTGGGCGGCGCGCCGGTGGCCGAACTGCCGGCTGCACCCGACGCTGGCATGGCGCCACCCACGCCGGGCATCGAATCGATGATCGACATCGCCCGCATCGAAGGCCAGGTGAAAGCGTCGTCGCTCAAGAAGATCGGCGAGATCGTCGACAAGCACCCCGAGGAAGCGGTCTCGATCATTCGCAACTGGCTTTATCAAGCGGCTTGATGGGGGCGGGTTAGGAACGGCTCATGGCAGGTGACAAGGACTTTCGCCAGCTTAAAGGTCCCGACAAGGCCGCCATCTTGATGTTGGCCCTTGGCGAAGAGCATTCGGCCAAGATCTGGCCCTTGCTCGATGACGAGGAGATCAAGGAAATCTCCCAGAACATGGCCAACCTCGGCGCTGTGAATTCCGAGGTTGTCGAAAAGCTGTTTCTGGAATTCGTCAACAACTTCTCATCCACCGGCTCGCTGACCGGTACCTTCGACAGCACCGAGCGGTTGCTGATGAAGGCCCTGCCGGCGGAGCGCGTCAACCAGATCATGGAAGAGATCCGTGGTCCGGCGGGACGCACCATGTGGGACAAGCTCGCCAACGTGAATGAAAACGTCCTGGCGAACTATCTGAAGAACGAATATCCGCAGACGGTGGCCGTGGTGCTGTCGAAGATCCGGCCCGAGCATGCCGCCCGCGTGCTGGCGGCGCTGCCGGAAGAATTCTCGATGGAAGTGGTCATGCGCATGCTGCGCATGGAGGCGGTGCAGAAGGAAGTGCTCGACAAGGTCGAGCAGACCCTGCGCACTGAATTCATGTCGAACCTGGCGCGCACCAACCGCCGCGATGCCCACGAAATGATGGCGGAAATCTTCAACAGCCTGGATCGCAATACAGAGGCGCGCTTCCTGGCCGCTCTGGAAGAGCGCAGCCGCGACGCCGCCGAGCGTATCAAGGCGTTGATGTTCACGTTCGAGGACCTGATCAAGCTCGATCCCTCGGGCGTGCAGACCCTGCTCAAGAATGTCGAGAAGGAAAAGCTTGGCCTGGCGCTCAAGGGTGCGTCCGAGACGCTGCGCGATCTGTTCTTCTCCAACATGTCCGAGCGCGCGTCCAAGCTGCTGCGCGAGGAAATGGAGGCGATGGGCCCGGTCCGCCTAAAGGATGTGGACGAAGCGCAGATGATGATGGTCAACGTAGCCAAGGAACTGGCGGCCAAGGGCGAGATCATGCTGGCCGACAACAAGGGCGAAGACGAACTGATCTACTGAGGCAGAGAAGCCGCGCACGATTATGGCAAACAAGGCGAAATTCCTTTTCGATACGCCCTTCGACGGCAGCAAGCCACGGGTGGAGCGGAGTTACGCCCCGAAGCCGCCGCCGCCGAAATTTTCTGCCGAGGAATTGGAGGCGGCCAAGGCCGCGGCCTATGCGGAAGGCGAGGCTGCCGGCCGCGCCGCCGCCTATGGCGAGCATCAGCAGGCGCTGGAAAAGGCGCTGCAGGGAATTGCGGTGAAGCTGTCGCAGCTGGCCGGTGCCGAGGAGCGCTCGCAGCTCGCCGCCCGTATCGAGGCGGTGGAAGTGGCGACCGCGATCGCGCGCAAGCTCGCGGGCCGCCTGATTGAGCGTCAGCCGCTCGATCGCATCGAGGCGCTGGTGCTGCGCTGCATGGACGATATGCGCGACGAGCCGCGTCTGGTGGTGCGTGCGGCAGAGCCGGTGATCCAGCTGCTCGATCAGCGCATCGACCAGCTGATGGCGCAGTCGGGCTTTGGCGGCAAGCTGGTGCTGGTGCCGGACGAGACGATGGCGCTGACGGATTGCCGGATTGACTGGGCCGATGGCTCGGCCGAGCGGAAGCAGGCGGTGTTGGAACAGGACGTTGATCAGGCGGTTGAGCGCTACGTCGCCGGATTGCAGGCGGAATTGGCGCAACTCGACGGATAATTCGTGGCGCGGCGAGCGGCGCCGCGACGAAGGAGTGAAGTATGGCAGACGGTGGTGGCGAAGATCTTGAACTGAAGGACCTGGGCCAGACCCCGGACATGATGGATGACGAGGACCCGAATGCGGCCCGCACGGCAGCGGACCTGCAGGCGGTGTTCGACATTCCCGTCCATGTCTCGGCGGTTCTGGGCAAGGCCAATATGCAGGTCAGCCAATTGCTGAAACTGGGACGCGGTGCCGTCGTCGAGCTCGACCGCAAGGTCGGCGAGGCGATCGACATCTACGTCAATAACCGCTTGGTGGCGCGCGGCGAGGTCGTGGTGGTGGAAGACCGTCTGGGCGTGACCATGACGGAAATCATCAAGGGCGGCCGCAGCAGCTGAACGCGGCCGGAGCTTGGCTAAAGGGGTCTGGGGTAGATTATGCGACTGATCATCATCGGCACGCTCAACGGGCAGATCGGCGCGGCAACGCGCATCGCGCTGCAGCGCGGCGCCAAAGTGTCGCAGGTCGAGGATATCGCGCAGGCGATGAATGCGCTGCGCTCGGGCCGCGGCGCCGATCTCGCGATGATCGATGTCAGTCTCGATGTGAAGCATCTGGTGGACAGCCTGAAGGCCGAGCGCATCAATCTGCCGGTCGTTGCCTGCGGCATCGGCAATGACGCACGGGCCGCGGTGGCGGCGATCCGTGCCGGCGCCAAGGAATATCTGCCGCTGCCCCCGGATGCCGATCTGATCGCGGCGGTGCTTGAGGCGGTGGCCGAAGACAGCCATCAGATGATCTTCCGCGACCCGGCGATGGCGCAGGTCGTCAAGCTGGCCGAGCAGATCGCACCAAGCTCGGCCTCGGTGCTGATCACGGGCGAAAGCGGCACCGGTAAGGAAGTGATGGCCCGCTTCATCCACATGAAATCGCCGCGCAGCGAGCGGCCGTTCGTGTCGGTGAACTGCGCCGCCATCCCCGACACGCTGCTGGAATCGGAATTGTTCGGCCACGAGAAGGGCGCCTTCACCGGCGCCGTGGCGCGCCGGCTCGGCAAGTTCGAGGAAGCCAATGGCGGCACCTTGCTGCTCGATGAAATCAGCGAGATGGATGTCCGCCTGCAGGCCAAGCTGCTGCGTGCCATCCAGGAACGCGAGATCGACCGCATCGGCGGCTCCAAGCCGGTGAAGGTCGATATCCGCGTGATCGCCACCTCGAACCGCAATCTCGCCGAAGAAGTTGCCAAGGGCAATTTCCGCGAAGACCTTCTGTTCCGCCTGAACGTCGTCAATCTGAAGCTGCCGCCGCTGCGCACCCGCCCGGCGGATATCGAATTGCTGGCCAATCATTTCGTGAAGAAATACGCAGAGGCCAATGGCGTGCCGGAGCGCCCGCTGGCGCCGAGCACCATCGAGGCGCTGCGCAAGGCGCCGTGGCGCGGCAATGTGCGCGAGCTGGAGAATACCATGCATCGCGCGGTGCTGCTTGCCATGGGGCCGCAGATCGAGCTGGCCGATATCCGGCTGCCGGACGGCACGGCGCTGGCCGATGCGATCAGCCAGCCGGCCAGCGCGCAGCCCGCGGCGGGCGGCGAGGCTGTGCCGGTGATGCCGAATCTGGTGGGGCGCACCGTGGCGGATGTCGAGCGCGATCTGATCATCGACACGCTCAAGCATTGCCTGGGCAACCGGACGCATGCCGCGAATATTCTCGGCATCTCGATCCGCACCTTGCGCAACAAGCTGAAGCAGTATTCCGACGAAGGTGTCGCCATTCCGGCGGCAAATGAGGGGGCGCGGGCGACGGCCTGAACGGCCTAGCTCCGCAGGGGTAAGGAGAGAATTATGGCGGAGAACGCACCGGTGGGTGCGGCGACGGACGGGGTCGCGAACGGGGGCGGTGGCCCCGGCTTGTTCGACCGTCTGCGCAGGGTGGGCAGCCATGGCGACATCATGCTCGCCGTTGGCGTCATGGCCATCCTGTCGGTGCTCATCCTGCCGATGCCGACCTGGCTGCTGGATATTGCGCTGGCGGTTTCGATCAGCGCATCCGTGCTGGTGATGATGACCTGCCTGTTCATCCAGCGCCCGCTGGAATTCAGCTCGTTTCCGACGGTGCTGCTGATCACCACGATGCTGCGGCTGGCGCTCAACCTGGCATCGACGCGTCTGATCCTGGGCGGCGGCCATGAAGGCACCGATGCCGCCGGCCATGTGATCGAGGCTTTCGGCCAGTTCGTCATGGGCGGCAATCTGGTGATCGGCATCATCGTGTTCGCGATCCTGGTGATCGTGAACTTCGTGGTCATCACCAAGGGTTCGGGCCGTATCGCCGAAGTGTCGGCGCGCTTTACCCTGGATGCCATGCCCGGCAAGCAGATGGCCATTGACGCCGATCTGTCGTCGGGACTGATCGACGAAGCCACCGCGCGCCTCCGCCGCAAGGAACTGGAAGATGAATCGAGCTTCTTCGGTTCGATGGACGGTGCCTCGAAATTCGTGCGCGGCGACGCCGTTGCCGGCATCCTGATCACCTTCATCAATCTGATTGCCGGTATTCTGATCGGCGTCACGCAGAACGATCTCAGCTTTGCCCAGGCGCTGAATACCTATTCGATCCTGACGGTCGGCGACGGTCTGGTGTCCCAGATTCCGGCGCTGATCATCTCGGTTGCCGCCGGTATCATGGTCTCCAAGGGCGGCGTCACCGGCTCGACCGACAAGGCGCTGTCCTCGCAGCTATCCTCGGTGAAAGGCCTGGGCATGTCGGCGGTGCTGTCGCTGGCCTTCGCGCTGATCCCGGGCATGCCCTTCCTGCCGTTCGTCTTCCTGGCAATCGTGGTCGGCGGCCTGGCCTATCTCGCCTGGCAGCAGGAGAAGAAGGCGCAGGCTGCGGCTTTCGTGCCGCCGCCTGAGGCGCCGGCGCCGGTCAATCCGCTGGATGAGCCGGTCACCAATGCGCTGGCCATCGACGATCTGCGTCTGGAACTGGGCTTCAGCCTGCTGCCGCTGATCAACGATGCGCGCGGCTATCGCCTGACCGATCAGATCAAGGCGCTGCGCCGCCAGATCGCCATCGACATGGGCTTCATCATGCCCAGCGTGCGCATCCTGGATAACATGCAGCTGCCCGGTACCACCTATGTCATCCGGGTCAAGGAGGTCGAGGCGGCGCGCGGCGAGGTCAAGCCGAACATGCTGCTGGTGATGGATCCGCGCGGCGAGCGCATCGCGCTGCAGGGCATCGAGACCATCGAGCCGACTTTCGGTCTGCCAGCCATGTGGGTTGACGAGAGCATGCGCGACGAAGCCATGTTCCGCGGCTATACCGTGGTCGATCCCGGCACCGTGATCACCACGCATCTGACCGAGGTGGTCAAGGACAACATGCCGGACCTGCTCAGCTTCGCCGAGACGCAGAAGCTGATCGAGGAACTGAAGAAGACCAACGAGAAGCTGGTCAACGAGGTGCTGCCGAGCCGCATCACGGTGAACGGCATCCAGCGCATCCTGCAGAACCTGCTGTCCGAGCGCGTGTCGATCCGCGACTTCGCCACCATCCTGGAGGCGATCGCCGAGGCGACCGGCTACAGCCAGAGCATCACGCAGATCACCGAGCATGTGCGCACGCGCCTGGCGCGCCAGATCTGCAACGCCAATACCAGCCCCGACGGCTTCATCCCGCTGGTAACGCTGTCGCCGCAATGGGAGCAGAATTTCGCCGAAGCGCTGGTCGGCCAGGGCGAAGATCGCCAGCTCAGCATGCAGCCTTCGCGTCTGCAGGAATTCATCACGCAGGTTCGCCAGACCTTCGAGCGCATGGCGGCTGAAGGCCATGTGCCCGTGCTGCTGACCAGCCCGGCCATCCGGCCCTATGTCCGCTCGATCGTCGAGCGCTTCCGGCCGGCCACCGTGGTGATGTCGCAGCAGGAAATCCATCCGAAGGCGAAGCTGCGCACTGTCGCGCAAATCTGACGGCGTAGGACGAAGAGACGATGCGGCTCAAAACTTTCCAGGCGGCGACGATGAGCGAGGCGATGAACCTCGTGCGTCAGGCCTTGGGTGACGAGGCGATCATCGTTTCGACCTACACGCACCGCAACGGCGGCGTCGAGATCACTGCCGCAGTCGAGCAGCATACCGAGGATGATTTCGCCACGCCCGAGGCGCAGGCCTTGCGTTACGGGCAGGGCAATGGCCGGCTCTTCGTGCCGGACGAGGATTTCGGCAGTGAGCAGCAGCCGGCGGCGGATATCGCCGAGACGCTGGCTGCCGCGCTGGCCTGGCATGGCGTGCCGTTCAGAACCGCCGAGCGCCTGGTACAGGCGGCACTGCAGGTCGGGCTTGACGATCCCATCGGCGCCCTGGCTGAGGTGCTGGACGAGACCTATCGCTTCCCCGGCCTGAGCGGCGACAACCGCCCGCTGATCCTGATCGGCCCGCCGGGCAGCGGCAAGACGATTGCCAGCGCCAAGATCGCCGCCCGCTGCGTCATGGAGCGGCGGCCAGTCTATGTGATTTCCTGCGACGACAGCCGCGCCGCCGCCGGCGAGCAGCTGGCCACGCTTTGCCGCGTCATGAACACGCCTTTCCTGGATGTGTCAGGTCCGCGCGAACTGGCCGCGGCGATCGATGCGGCTCCCGCCGATGCCAAGCTGGTGATCGATACTGCGGGCATCAATCTGCATGCCGCATCCGAGCGCGGGAATCTGAAAGCCCTGATCCAGGCCAGCGGCGCCGAGCCGCTGGCGGTCTTCGCCGCCGGCAGCGACGCCATGGAAATGGGTGAACTGGCCGCGCAGGCCGTCGCCCTGGGTGCCCGCCGCTTCATCCCGACGCGCCTCGATGCCGCCCGCCGCCTCGGCGCGCTGATCGCCGCCGCCGATCAGGCGGGCCTTGCCTTTGCCGATGCCGGCGCCAGCGCTTTCGTCGGCAAGGGGTTCGAGCGCCTGGACGCGCTCGCCCTGGCGCATCGCCTGCTGGCCGATCCGGATGCGCTTGCCGCCGCCGACACAACGCCATCGAACATCTTTGCCGTGAAACCTGCAGCCCATAAAGCCGCCGAATGACTGGGACGCTCATGACCCCGACGCCACCATCCTCCAATCGCCCGGTCCGCCACCCGGCGGCCGCGCTTCGTCAGCCAAACGTCATTGCCATCGCTTCCGGTAAGGGTGGCGTTGGCAAGACATGGCTGTCGGTCACGCTGGCGCAATGCTTCGCCCGGCAGGGCCAGCGCGTGCTGCTGTTCGATGGCGATATCGGCCTTGCCAATGTCGATATCCAGCTGGGCCTGATGCCGGATCGCGACCTGGGCAGCGTGATCGCCGGACGGTTCAGCCTGGCGGATGCCGTCATGCCGTCCGAGGCTGGCTTCGATATCATCGCCGGCAAGTCGGGATCGGCCTCGCTGGCGACGCTGGATCAGCAGGCATTGAACGATCTGCGCGACGAGCTGATGCAGCTCGCCAAGAGCTACGACCGGGTCATCATCGACCTCGGCGCCGGCGTCGATGGCGTGGTGCGGACCTTCTCGGCGGTTGCCGGCATCACCTTGGTGGTGACGAATGACGAGCCGACCGCGCTTACCGATGCCTATGCCTATATCAAGCTGGCGCGCATGGCAGACCGCAACGCCGATGTGCGGGTCGTGGTTAATATCGCGCCAACCAGCCGCGAGGGCGAGCGGACCTATACCAAGCTGAACAAGGCGGCGGAAAACTTCCTGAAATACTCGCCGCCGCTGGCGGGCGTCATCCGCCGCGACGACAAGGTGCGCGATGCCATTCGCAATCAGATGCCGCTTCTGACCCGGCATCCGATGTGCGAAGCTGCCGAAGATGTCGAGGCGCTTGCCGCCAATCTGATGCGCGCACCGCAAGCCGCGTCGCTTTGATGGTGTCGTGGCGCGATACTGCGCCACGAAAGATGCTGAACGGGGGAGGAGGAAGGGATGAGCGAGATCGGCTCGGTTCCGCCAACCCCACCGGTTCCTGCAACCAGTGCCGGCGGCCAGGCCGCGACGCCACAGCCGCAGACCCCGACGGCTCCGGTTCAAGGGCAGCCTTCGCAGACTCCGCCATCCCAGGCTCAGCCAGCATCAACTCAGCCGACGCCCGGCCAGGCGCCTTCAGTGCCAACACCGCAAGGCCAGGCGCCACAAGACCAGCCGGCATCATCCGGCCCGGCGCCTGCGCCCTCTCAGAGTGCACCGGCGCCGGCCGCAAACCTTGGATCCAGCGCCGCGCGAATCTCCGAAGCGTTGCGTGCCTTGGCGAATGGCGCGTCTTTCTCGGCGCAGATCGTGGCGCGTGATGGCGCCGCCTTGCTGGTGCGGGCCGCGAGCGGCACCACCTTGGCGCTCAACAATCTTGCCGCTGCCCTGGAGCAGGCCAATATCGGTGTCCTGCTGAACACGTCAGTCAGGCTGCAGCTCAATCCGAGCAATCCGCAACTGGCGACGGTGACCCATGCAAATGGCGTGGCCTTGCAGCCTGCCTTGGCTGCGACCGCGCAGCCGCCGACAGCCGCGCAACTCGCCATGCCGGCGGTCCAGTCGCCGCCAGCTGCGGCTGCTTCGCCGCCGCCAGCCCTGCCGCAGCCAGGCCAGGTGCTGACGGCTATGGTGCTGCCGCCGCCAGTGGCCTCTTCGGCCTCTTCCGCAGCGACAGGAGCGGCTTTGCCTGCGCTGGCTCTGTCTGCACAGGCCGCCGCTGCATTGCCGCCCGGCAGTCAGCTTCAGCTGGTGGTGCAAAGCGCCACCTTGCCGAATACGGCCGGCTTGGCAGCAGTGCCGGCATCCGCTGCGCCTCTGGGCACCACAGGCAATTCGTCGCAGGTTCAGGGCGCACCGCTTCCGTCCGCGACGATGGCGGCAATGGGCGGTGCGACGCCGACCTCTCAGGCATCGATGCCGTCATCGCCTGCGATGCCTGCAGCCGCGCAGCCGGCTACGACGGCACCAACCGCACCCTTCACTTTGCTTGCTGCACAAGCCGGAAATCCGCTTCCCGCGGCGACCCTCTCGCCAGTCGGTTCACTGATAACGGGCGTCGTATCCGGACAAGGGCAGGCGGGACATGTCCTGGTCTTTACGCCGCAAAGCCTTCTTGCGCTCAACCTGCCGCAGGCCCTGCCGCCTGGAACACAGATCGTGCTGGAAGTCGCCTCAGTCACCCGGCCGGCCACAGCAACCCCGGCTCCCATCGGCTCGGCGCCGTTAGGCGGCGTGCTGACGCGGCTGGAAGGCTCCTGGCCGGCAATGCAGCAGACTTTCGATGCCCTGCGCGCCGCCGATGGCGCGCTGGCGCAGCGTCTGCAGTCCGACCTGCTGCCGCAGCCGAATGCGCGGCTGGCTTCGACCGCGCTGCAGTTCATGGCGGCGGCTGCCATCGGCAATGCGAAAGCCTGGCTGGGTGCCGAAGCCGTCCGCAAGCTGGAGCAGAGCGGCCGCAGCGATCTGCTGCGCAAGCTGGATGAGGATTTTGCCGAACTCGGACGGCTCAATCAGCGCCAGGGCGATCAGCAATGGCAGGCGCTGACGATGCCGATGCTGATTGGCGGACGGGTCGAACCGATCCAGATCTTCATGCGCCGCCGCCGCGACGCTGCCAAAAAACAGCAGCAGACCCGCTTCATCATCGATTTCAATCTGGAAAGCACCGGGCCAATTCAGTTTGACGGTTTCGTCAGCGCCAAGCAGCTCGATCTGATCCTGCGGTCCGAAACCGAATTCGGCCCCGCCTTCCGCGTCGATGTAAGCGCGATTTTTGAGAACGCGCTGCAGATCACCGGCATGACCGGCTCGATCCAGTTCCGCGACCGCGAGCCGCCGCTTGCCTGGCCCAGCCCGGAGCTGGAAGCGCCGGGGCCGAGCACCGAGGTAAAGGCATAGGCCGGCCGGCAACATCTTCGCAAGAAGCAGGATGCGGTTTCCCCCTGCCTGACCTATAAGTCAGCAATGACTCAGATGGATAACCGCGCCTGGGCGGGCTTACTCTTTCTTTCCGTTCTCTGGGGTGGATCGTTCTTCTTCGTCGGCGTTGCCGTATCGGAAGTTCCGCCGCTCACCATTGCGGCGGTCCGCGTCCTTCTCGCCGCGGCGATCCTGCTGCTGGTGCTCCGGCTGTCGCGACTGCAGCTGCCGCGGAACCGCGGAATGATCGGCTCCTTCCTGGTGGCCGGTCTGCTCAATAACGCGGTGCCGTTCAGTCTCTTCTTCTGGGCCCAGAGCCAGATCCCGAGCGGACTTGCCTCGATCCTCAATGCCATGACACCGATCTTCACGGTGCTGGTTGCTCATATCCTGACCAGGGATGAGAAGCTGACGACGGGCCGGCTCATGGGCGTGCTGGTCGGCTTCGCCGGCGTTACCGTGATGATCGGCACCGACCTGACATCCGGCCTTGGCAGTAACGTGCTGGCCCAGTGCGCCTGCCTGCTTGCCACTCTGTCCTATGCCCTCGGCGCCGTGTTCAGTCGCCGCTTCAAGCGTCTGGGAGTTACGCCCATGCAGGTGGCGGGTGGACAATTCGTTGCCTCTTCCGCAATCCTGATTCCAGTAGCGCTGCTGGTGGATCAGCCATGGCAGATTGCGCCGCCATCATGGCAGGCCATTGCCGCGATCGTCGCGCTCGCGATGTTCTCGACCGCGCTTGGTTTCGTGATCTATTTCCGCGTCATGGCCAGCGCCGGCAGCAACGTCAATCTGGTGACATTGCTGGTGCCTGTCAGTGCCATTCTGCTTGGCGTTCTGGTGCTGGGCGAAAGCCTGGAACTGCGCCATCTCGCCGGCATGGCGGCGATTGCGTTGGGCCTTCTGGCAATCGATGGGCGGCTATTCCGGCGGCGCTGAAGACTAGCCCGGCTGGCCGTCCGGCTGTTCCTGCCGACGGCGGAAGCTGGCAAGGCCGGCTTCGTCCAGCTCAGCCTGTTCGCGGCGCTCCTGCTTCTGGCGCTCGCGCTTTTCCCAATTCTCAAGCACCAGTTCGTATTTCTTCAGTTCGCGGAAGGCGTCGTTGACATCTTCCTGCGCCGCGCGGATACGGTCGATCACTTCCTCGCGCGACATCTCCAGATTGGCGCGGCGTTCGCGGTTGGCTCGGCGGTAGGCGGCAAAGCCATAGCCGGCCTCGTAGTGCTGCGAAGCCACCTTGCGCTCATGCTCAAGTTCCTGGTCCAGCCGCTCGATCTGCCGCTCGATGCCGGCGCGCAGGACTTCCAGATCGACGACGATGCGCCGCCGCTCGTCAAGCCGCCACTTCCACAGCCGTATCAGGCCACCCACGCCGCGCATCGTTTCGCCCTACTTATCCTTCGGAGAAAATCTCGGCCAGCCGCGCATAGCCGCTGGCCAGATCGGCCCGTTCCTTCTTCTGCTGTCTGAGGAAATCCTCCAGCAGCGGCTGGTAGCGGATCGCTTCGTCGACCTTGGGATCCGAGCCGGCGCGATAGGCGCCCAGCCGGATCAGCTCCGCCATGTCCTCATAGGTCGCCATGAGCTGCCGCGCGCGCGAAACCAGCATGTTTTCGTCATCGCTATTGCAACCCGGCATGGTGCGGGAAATCGAACGCAGGATATTGATCGCGGGGTAGCGGCCGCGTTCGGCAATGCTGCGCTCCATGACGATATGGCCATCGAGAATACCGCGGGTGGCGTCGGCAATCGGCTCGTTATGGTCGTCGCCGTCAACCAGCACGGTGAACAGGCCGGTGATGCTGCCTTCGCCGGTGCCCGGACCGGCGCGTTCAAGAAGGCGCGGCAGTTCGGCAAAGGTGGTCGGCGGATAGCCCTTGGTGGTAGGCGGTTCGCCACCCGACAAGCCGATCTCGCGCTGTGCCATGGCAAAGCGGGTGACCGAATCCATCAGGCAAAGCACCTGCAGGCCCTGGTCGCGGAAATATTCTGCCACAGCCAATGTCATATAGGCGGCCTGCCGGCGCACGAGTGCCGGCTCGTCGGAGGTGGCGACCACGATCACCGTGCGCGCCAGGCCTTCCTCGCCCAGATCGTCCTCGATGAACTCCTGCACCTCGCGGCCGCGTTCGCCGATCAGGCCGACGACGTTCACATCGGCTTCGGTATAGCGCGCCATCATCGAGAGCAGCACCGACTTGCCCACGCCCGAGCCAGCGAAGATGCCCATACGCTGGCCGCGGCAGCAGGAGATGAAGGTGTTGATCGAGCGTACGCCAAGATCGATCTTCGGGCCGACGCGCTTGCGCATGTTGGCCGGCGGCGGATTGGCGCGCAGCGGATAGGGGCTCGTGCCATTGGCAAGCGGCGGGCCGCCATCCAGCGGCCGGCCGAGGCCGTCGATCACCCGGCCGAGCCAGGTATTGTCCGGGTAGACCACCGGCTGGTCCTCGCCCACCGTGGCACGGCAGCCGAGCCCGACGCCTTCCAGCGAGCCGTAGGGCATCAGCAGCGCCCGGTTTTGGCGGAAACCCACCACTTCGCATTCGACCTGGCGGCCGTCACGGGTGGCGACATGGACCCGGGAGCCGATGGAAAGATGCCGCTCGACCCCGGCGATCTCGACCAGAAGGCCCTGGATGGAGGTCACCCGGCCAGTGAAACTCACATCCTTGATACGCTCCAGATCCATCAACAGACTTTGCATGGCGCCCTCTGAGGAAACGGAAAACACCCTAAACTCAGAGCCTTAATTGGGGGTAAAGCAGTTCGGCCAACCCCCGGCCCGGCCTCGTCCTTTCGGGCCGGATCGGCGGTTTTCCGCCCCGCCGGAACATTTATCCACAAGAATACGTTAACTTACTTTGTTAACGATGGTAAATTATCCGGCGATTCGGGCAGACAAAGCCGGGGGGTGCCATGCGGGTGCTGCTGATTGAAGACGATGCCGCAATGGCTAAGAGCATCGAGCTGATGCTCAGTCATGAGGGGTTCAACGTCTATCGGACGGAATACGGCGAAGAGGGTTTAGACCTCGGCAAGCTGTATGACTACGACATCATCGTGCTGGATCTGAATCTGCCGGACATGCACGGCTATGACGTGCTGAAGAAATTGCGGGCGGCCAAGGTCAATACGCCGATCCTGATCCTGTCCGGCATGGGCGAGGCCGACAAGAAGGTCAAAGGCCTGGGCTTCGGCGCCGACGATTACCTCACCAAGCCCTTCAACAAGGACGAACTGATCGCGCGCATCAACGCCATCGTCCGCCGCGCCAAAGGGCATTCGCAATCGGTGATCCAGACCGGCAAGCTGACGGTCAATCTCGATGCCAAGTCGGTCGAGGTCGACGGCAGCCGGCTGCATCTGACCGGCAAGGAATATGCGATGCTCGAGCTGCTTTCCTTGCGCAAGGGCACGACCCTGACCAAGGAGATGTTTCTCAACCATCTCTATGGCGGGATGGACGAGCCGGAGTTGAAGATCATCGACGTCTTCATCTGCAAGCTGCGCAAGAAGATTGCTGCAGCCACCGGCGGCGACAATTACATCGAGACGGTCTGGGGACGCGGCTATGTGCTGCGCGATCAGGTCGAGCCGGTCGCGGCCGGGCAGAAGCGCACCGGCACCCGCTAGCGCGAACGGGATATCCGATCTCCTGAGAAGCCGGCGCATGCCGGCTTTTCTGTTTTTTGCTTAACCCGCGTAGTCCAGGCGAAGCTCGGTTTCGCTGACCGCCGCAGTCAGCTTCAGGCCGCAGCCTTCAGTCAGCAGACGGGCATAGCGGGCCAGGGCAGGCAGCGGTTCGCGGGGCCAGCCGGTATCTTGCGCCAAACCGGCCGCCACGGCATCTGGCCAGCGCAGCATCGCGCCCTGTGCCGTAATGCGCCACCCGGCGTCCTGCGGCGCAAGCTGCACATTGCCGCCGCGCGGCAGGGCTTGGGCAGAAAGAAGCAGGCCGATCAGCAGGGCCTTGCCAAGCGATTTCGGCAGATCCGTGCCTGTTTCAGGCAGCGCGACGCTGACCTTGCCGCCAGAGAAATACTGCGTGGCAATGCGTGACAGTTCCGCCACCGCCATCGGGTCCGCCGTGCTGCCCGATGCGCCCAGAGCAAGACGGAAAAACGCCAGGCGCCGCGCCGCATCGCCGGCTGATTGCGCAATCAGCCCGATGGCTTCCTCGCGCATCACGGGATCGGTTTCCTCCGCCAGCAGTTCGACGCCGTTATTGACCGCGCCAATGCTGCCGGCCAGATCGTGACAAAGCCGTGAGCAGATCAATGCGATCAGATCGAGCTCCTCAACGGCAGACATCTCGATTTCCTTTGGTGACGTGGTGGCGGGACAGGTCCGCCCTGTCTAAAATGGACGCGATCTGCGATCAACCATGAAGACGGTCTGGAGCGATAATGCTGGCGCCATATGCACCGGGCGACTGGGTGAAGAACCCGCTCGAACCTGACTGGGGTCCGGGGCAGGTGCAATCCGCCATCGGCTCCCGCGTGACCGTCAATTTCCTGCATGCCGGCAAACGACTGATCAATACCGACCAAGTGGCGCTGACGCCCATCGACGAGCCCGGCGACGACGCGTGATCCTGCAATGAATTTCGATCCTCGCCGTCTTGGTCCAGCATTGCTGGCGCTCGCCCGTGACGCGGGCGATGCGATCATGCAGGTCTATGCCTCGCCCATTGCCAGCCGCACCAAGGCCGATCACAGCCCGGTGACCGATGCCGACGAGGCGGCGGAGGCAATCATTCTCGCCGGACTGGAAAAGCTGACGCCCGGCATTCCCGTCGTTGCCGAGGAGAAGTCCGCCCGGGGCGACATTCCCGATATTACCAACTCGCCATTCTGGCTGGTCGATCCGCTGGACGGCACGCGCGAATTTCTCGGCCGCAACGGCGAGTTCACCGTGAATATCGCGCTGGTAGGTGAAGACCGCCGCCTGCGGCTTGGCATCGTACTGGCGCCGGCGCAAGGCGACGGCATCGCCTGGCTTGGGCTGGGCAGCGAAGGCGCATGGCGCTATCGCGGCCGCGATGACATGGCGGGCGAGGCGATCAAGGCCCGTCTGGTGCCTGACAATGGCGCGACGGTGCTGATCAGCCGCAGTCATCGCGATGCGGAAACCGAAGCCTGGCTGCAGCGCCAGCAGATGGCGGTGCCGGTCACGGTTGGGTCCTCCTTGAAATTCTGCCGCATCGCCGAAGGCGCGGCCGATCTTTATCCGCGGTTCGTATCCATCTCGGAATGGGACACGGCGGCCGGCCAGGCCGTTCTGGAAGCCGCCGGCGGCGCTGTGGTGACCTGGGACGAGGCGCCCCTGACCTATGGCAAGCCTGGCTTCCGCAATCCCGGTTTTCTGGCGCGCGGCGCCGTCTGAGGAGAAGCTGGCGCGTCAGCCGATGGCGACGTCGACCAGAATAGCCGAGAAATGGCAGATGGCGGCCGCCAGCACGAAGATATGCCAGATGGCATTCTGATAGGGCAGTCTCTCCCACAGATGGAAGATCACGCCCGCCGTATAAAGCAGCCCGCCGATCACCAGCAGCGCCAGTCCCGCCGGTGACGCCCCTTCGATCAGCGGCCCGAAGGCAACCAGGATCGTCCAGCCCATCAGGAGATAGGCAAACAGCGACAGCCGTTCGAACCGCCATGGCCAGAACAGTTTCAGCACCACGCCGATGACAGCGATGGTCCACACGACAGCAAGCAGCACCGTGCCCCATTGGCCGCCAATGACGATCAGGCTGAAGGGGGTGTAGCTGCCCGCGATCATCACGAAAATTGCCGCATGGTCGAAGCGGCGGAACAGGGCCTTCCAGGTGTCATGGCTGCACATGTTGTACAGGGCCGAGCAGCCCAGCATGGCCATCAGGCCCATGGCGTAGAGGCCAAGGCTGACCATGCGCGGCAGATCGGGATCGAGGATCACCAGCACGGCGAGGGTCGTGCAGGCGCCGATGCCAAAAGCCAGCCCGACCAGATGCACGATGGCATCGGCGATGTATTCGGCGCGGCTGCAGGTTCGGATGGCTTTCGTCGTCATGCCATGACGGTGGAATCCGAATGCGGCAAAATCAAGAAGACGAAACCGGAAAGCGGCGTAAGACGGTTTCCCGTCAGCGGCCGGTTTCGAGATCAAGCTCGTCGACCGCGTCGTCGATCTGGGCCGGCTGGAAGCCGCGCAGCTCGGCATAGCGCAGCAGCTGCTCGGGCGTCAGTAACTGGCGCGTGGTCAGATGCGCGCGCAGGCGGGTGGCGCGCATGCGGGCCTGCAGCGCGCCGATCCGGCTGGTCAGCGCATCGATGCGGCCAACATCGATATTGTCGTCGGCAAAGGCGCGATCCAGGCGGCGTTCTTCCCGGTTCAGCCGCCGGGCAATCGCCGTGATCTCGCTGTCGGTAGCATGCTGCAGGTTGTGCAGCTCGCGGCGCTGTTCGGCATTCAGCGCCAGATCGTCGGCCAGCCACAAAGCGGATTGCGGCGCGGGAAAGAGATTGCGCTCCGCGCTGGCGAAATCATCCATGTCGGGTGGATAGAATACCGCCGTACTCGCGGATGCGGAATCTTCATCCTGTGAATCGGTCGCTGCGACATCTTGGCGCAACATGGTGCCAAGCGCCATGCCGGTTCCGAACGCCAGGCCGAGCGCGATTATGGCGACGAAACGCCGCGCCATCGCTCACTCCCAAATGACTGGGCCGCCGTCGCGTGGATCCGGCAGCGAATGGAGAGTAGCGCAGGGAACTTCAGGCGTCGGTGATGACGATCACGCCGTCACCGGGTGGTTCGGCATAAAGCCGCTTCACATCCGCATGACGCCGCTCCAGCGTTGCGCGCTGGTTGATATAGCCTTTATCGGTAATCTCGTTGGCGTCGATGGAAGGCGGCTCGCTCAGCAGCAGGACACGTTTCACTTGTAACGAAGAGCCGCGCTGGGCTGCGTTATGCGCCCGCAGTTTTTCCGCAATCTGCCGCGCCAGCTCCTCAGGCGGCAATTCCTTTGCGGCAGCGGTCGGCCAGGCGAGAAGTCCGATATAGGAGGCATCCTGTCCCGTCACCACCGCATCCTGCAGCAATGGCGAGCAGGCCGCGAGCGCGGCGACGCGAATGCCGCCGACATGCACCCAGGTACCGGTGGTGAGCTTGAAATCCTCGGCGATGCGGCCATCGAAGACGAGGCCCTTGTTCGGATCGGCCTCGTCCGCCAGCTTGCAGGCGTCGCCGATGCAGTAGAAGCCATCCTCGTCGAAGGCCTTGGCCGTCGTTTCCGGCTGTCCGAGATAGCCGGGCGTCACATTCGGGCCTTTGACGCGGATTTCGAGTTTCGCGCCATTGGGCACGAATTTCAGCTGCACGCCCGGCACCGGCACACCGATGACGCCGGCGCGTTCGATCGGGAAATGCGCCGCCGTCGCCAGCGGCGCGGTTTCGGTCGACCCCCAGGAGGATGTCATGGTGACGCGATGGCCCAGCGTCTTGATCGACAGCGCTTCCAGCCGTGACCAGAGATCGGGGGGCAGGGCGGCGCCGGCATAGAAGATCATGTTCAGGTTCTGGAAAAAGCGGCGGCAAAGCGCATCGTCCTTTTCCAGATGCGGGATCAGCATCGCGTAGCCGGCCGGCACGTTGAAATAGATGCTGGGCGAGACCTCGCGCAGATTGGCGACCGTCTTCTCCACCAGGCCCGGCGCCGGTTTGCCGTCATCGATATACAGCGTGCCGCCGTGACGCAGCACCATGTTGAAATTGTGGTTGCCGCCGAAAGTGTGGTTCCACGGCAGCCAGTCCAGCAGCACCAGGCGGCTCTCCTGCAGGAAGGGCCAGATCTGCGCGATGGCCTGCTGGTTGCTGGACATCATGCGGTGCGTGTTGATCACGCCCTTGGGCAATCCGGTCGAGCCCGAGGTGAACAGGTATTTCGCCACCCAGTCCGGCTGGATGGCGGCAAAGCGCGCGTCCACGGCCTGGGTGGCGCGGGTCTGCAACAGGCTGGAAAACAGTGTCGCTTGGATACCGTCGGGTGCCGCATCGGACACCACGATCTCGATATCCCGGCGCGGCAGGCTGGCCAGAGCCTTGGCAAAGACTGCGCCTTTCTCGGCGAAGACCAGCTTCGGCTTCGCCAGGTCGAAGATGTGGTGCACCTTGGCGAAATCGCCGCTCATCAGCGAATAGGCGGTGCTGACCGGAACCACCGGCACGCCAGCGACGAAGCCGCCCAGCATCAGCAGGGCATGATCAATGCTGTTGCCCGACAGAATCAGAATAGGCCGCGACTGATCCAGCCCGCGATCCAACAGGGCCTGCGCGATGTTGCGCGCGGCCGTCCAGGCTTCGCCATAGGTGACTTCGCGCCAGCCTGCCGATCCGTTGCGCTCGGCGAGGAAAACCGTATCGGGCTGCGCCGCCGCCTGCTGCTTCAGCAGCAGACCCATATGGGCGGCATAGTCGCCCAATGCTTCCTCGGACTGGAGCAGGAAGCTGCCATTGCCAAGATCGGTGCGCCGCACCCGGGGCTGGGCGAGCGCAAGGGGGCTGAAAGGCGGCTTGTCAGCGCTGAGCGTGGCGCCCTGGATCATGTTTCCTCCCTGCCAGCGGTGCGAATTTGTACGCTAGCATTACAATTTTTGAGGATCATGGCCTAAAGCCGGGCGGCGCTCAAGAGGGTTTCGAGGCGCTAGCGGTGCCGGCGGCGGGCAGGGCCGCGCCGCCGAGATCTCTGGAGGATGACGAAAATTTTCAGGCGGTGACGTCGATGACCACGCGTCCACGGATCTGGCCGGCCAAAATCTTTGGCGCCAGTTCGAAAATCTTCGACAGCGGGTGCATCTCGGTCATCGCGTTCAGCTTGTCCTTCGGCAGCAGTTCGGCCAGGGCTGCCCAGGCACGCTGGCGCTTCTCCATCGGCGCCATCACGGAATCGACGCCCAGAAGGCTGACATTGCGCAGGATGAAGGGAAAAACGCTGGCCGGCAGATCGGTGCCGCCTGCCAGGCCGCAGGCGGCAACCCAGCCGCCATATCTCACCTGGCTCAGGACGGTGGCGAGCGTCTGCCCGCCGACGCTGTCGATGGCGGCCGCCCAGCGCTCCTTCGCCAGGGGCGGGCCCTTCTGTGCCAGTTCCTCGCGGGCGATGAAGCCGCTGGCGCCCAGCGATTTCAGATAATCATGCGTCTGCGGCCGGCCAGTGGAGGCAATCACGCTGTAGCCCTTGCGCGCCAGCAGCGCGACCGCCACCGAGCCGACGCCGCCGGCAGCACCGGTCACCAGCACTTCGCCGCCCGGCTTCAGGCCGGCGTCTTCCAGGGCCTGCACACAGAGCATCGCGGTGTAGCCGGCGGTGCCGATGGCCATCGCTTCCTGCATGGAGAAGGCATCGGGCAGCTTCACCAGCCATTCGCTTTTCAGCGAGGCGAATTTGGCATAACCGCCCCATTGCGTCTCCGACAGGCCATAGCCGTTGACCAGCACCTTGTCGCCCGGCTTGAAGGCGGGATTGCCGGATGTGACCACCGTGCCGGCCAGATCGATGCCAGCCACCAGCGGCATCTTGCGTGCGATGCGTCCGCCGGTCAGCGCCAGGCCATCCTTGTAGTTCAGCGTCGAATAGGCGACTTCCACCAGCACGTCATGTTGCGGCAGGTCGCTCTTGCTGATCTCCTTGAAGGCGGCTTTCGGCTTGCCATCGACCTCTTCGATGACGACGGCGCGGAAGGTCTCGGCCATGTTTCCATCCCCTGTTTTCAAACCGATACGTATAAACCGACATGCCCGGGTGTGGCCCGGGCATGTCAAAGAGTACGGCGCGCCATCCTCAGGTCAAACCTAAGGATGACGGCTTGAAATACATCAGCGCAGCGGCTCGAGGATCGAGACGTAGTTCGAAACCGCAACGCCGCCCATGTTGAAGACGCCGCCCAGCTTGGCGTTTTTCACCTGGATGTCGCCGGCGGTGCCGGAGAGCTGCATCGCCGCCATCACATGCATGGACACGCCGGTGGCGCCGATCGGATGGCCCTTCGATTTCAGGCCGCCCGAGGGATTGATCGGCAGCTTGCCATCGGCCTGCGTCCAGCCTTCCTTGATCGCCCGCGCGCCCTGGCCCTTCTCGGTCAGGCCCATGGCCTCATACTCGATCAGCTCGGCGATGGTGAAGCAATCGTGGCTTTCGGCGAAGGACAGATCCCAAACGCTCAGGCCTGCTTCGCTCAAAGCGTCGGCCCAGGCCTTGGCAGGGCCTTCGAAGGCCACCACGTCGCGTTTGGACATCGGCAGGAAATCCTGCACATGCTTGGCCGCGCGGAAGGCAATCGCCTTCTTCATGCCGAGCGCGGTCTGCACGTCGGTCAGCACCAGCGCGGCGGCACCGTCGGAGACCATCGAGCAGTCGGTGCGGCGCATGCCGCCGACCACCAGCGGATTCTTGTCCGAGACCGTGCGGCAGAATTCGTAGCCGAAATCCCGCTGCATATGGGCGAGCGGATTCTTGCTGCCGTTCTTGTGGTTCTTGGCGGCGATCATCGCGGTGGCATCCGACTGGTCGCCATAGCGCTGGAAATACTGCTTCTGGATCGCGTCGAAGACGCCGGCAAAGCCGCCTTCGTTGAAGACTTCCGTCTTGCGATAGCTGGCCTTGAGCAGGATGTTGCCGACCACGTCATTCGGGGCCGAGGTCATCTTTTCCACGCCGACGCAAAGCACGAAGCGCGCCTTCTTGGCGGCAATCGCGGTCAGGCCCTGATAAACCGCCGCCGAGCCGGTGGCGCAGGCATTCTCAACGCGTGTCGCCGGCTTGAAGCGCAGCGCCGGATCGGCCTGCAGCACCAAAGAGGCGGAGAAATCCTGCTCGATCAGGCCGCCATTGAAATGGCCCAGATAGATGGCGTCGATATCCTTGGGCTCCAGACCGGCATCGCGAATGGCGCCGACCGCGACCTCAACGATCAGGTCCTCGGCGTCCCGGCCGTCCAGTTTTCCGAATTTGCTGTGATGCCAGCCGACGATGCAGGCAGTCATGGCTCTCTTCCTTTTCTCTTGCCGTTTGCTTGCGTGATAGCGGGTACTCCCTGGGCTCCGGCTCCACTGAATCGAACGCCCGGTCGGAAATAAGAGAGGGGGCACCGCATCAAAGTCAAGTTGCTGCCTTCCCGAGCCTGCTCCGCGGCGTTAGCAGCGAAGCGAAGCGAGTGCCAATTTTTGCTCTATTTCCAAAAAGTTATTGCCAAGAGTCGAACAAGTTCGGCAGGCTTGCATTGTTGCTGTGATGCCGGCCCGCCAGTCGGTGGTGACGGTTCGGGCGCGGCTCCGCAGAAAGCAGGAGGCGAGCATGGCCGATCTCTCTCACAAGGACGACGCTCTCGAAGAGCGTTTCGAGAAGCTGCTCTATTACCGCCTGACGACGGCGGAAATCCTCTATCACATGCCGGATCATCCCATGCTGCTGCAGAGCTACATCTGGCAGGATTACGATCTGGCGCCGAAATTCCCCGGCTTGCGCAAGTTCCTCGATTTCTGGGAAAGCAAGCTGGACGGCAAGCTGCATTCGGTCCGCGTGATGTCGGCCCGTCTTGTCAGCCCGGCGGAGTATCGGGCGGCCGCGGCCAGCTATCACCTGCACTGATTGCGTCCATTTACGGCCGCCGGGCGGGGTGCTGAGGCTGGAGGCGGCCGGGCTTTGTGCTAGGGTGCGCGCGGTTTTCTGCCGTCCGCGAGCATCCGATGTCGTTGAGCCAATATCTCTTTGAATCCGCCGATTTGATCCGTCTGGCCGCCACGCCCGAAATGGAGGCGCGCCTTGGCCAGGCGATTATTCGGATCGCGGATGCCCTGGCCGAGGACAGGCCTTTTCTGGTCTGCGGCAATGGCGGCTCGGCGGCGGATGCCATGCATATCGCGGGCGAGCTGGTGGGACGTTTCCTGAAAGAGCGCCGGGGGCTGAACTGCATCGCGCTTGGCGCCGATGCAGCGGTTACCACCGCCTGGAGCAACGATTACGGCTACGACAGTCTGTTCGCCCGGCAGGTGGAAGCCTATGGCCGCGCTGGTGGCGTGCTGCTGGGGATTTCCACTTCGGGCAATTCCGCCAACGTGCTGAAGGCGGCCGAAGCGGCGCGGGCGAAAGGCATGACGGTGATCGGCCTGACCGGCGAGACCGGCGGCAAGCTGGCGCCGCTATGCGACATCCTGCTGAACGCGCCGTCGCGCCACACCCCGCATATCCAGCAGATTCACGCCTGCCTCTACCATTACCTTTGCCAGAAGGTGGAAGAGCGGCTGGCGGGCTAACAGCCGCTCACTTCGCGGCGTCATTCAGCGGGCTGCAGTGTCTCGCCAAAGCGCAGCGGCTTGCCCAGCGGCGCCTGCAATGCGCCATCGCGCATGGCAAAAGCGCCGCGCACAATGGTCGCCATTGGCCAGCCGGTGACGGTCATGCCTTCGAAGGGCGACCAGCCGCATTTCGATTTCAGCCAGGAAGCCTCGATGGTCTTCTTTGCCTTCAGATCCACGACAGTGAAGTCGGCATCATAGCCCAGCGCGATACGGCCCTTGCCAACCAGGCCGAAAACGCGCTGCGCGCCGGCAGACGTCAGGTCGATCAGCCGCTGCAGGCTCAGCTTGCCCTGGTTCATATGATCCAGCAGCAGCGGCAGCAATGTCTGCACGCCCGGCATGCCGCTGGGACTCTGAGGATAAGGCTTGGCCTTTTCTTCCTTGGTGTGCGGCGCATGGTCGGAGCCGATGACATCGACCACGCCGCTGCGCACGGCCTCCCACAGCGCCGCGCGATGCTCTGCTGAGCGGATCGGCGGATTCATCTGCGCAAAAGTGCCAAGCCGGTCGTAGCAATCCGGCGCTGCCAGCGTCAGATGCTGCGGCGTGGCTTCCACCGTGGCGATGTCCTTGTGGTCGGCGAGGAAGGCCATCTCCTGCGCCGTGGTGACATGCAGCACATGCACGCGGCGGCCGGCCTTGCGCGCCAGCCGGATCAGGCGCTGGGTGGCGATCAGCGCGCTTTCGGCATCGCGCCATTCCGGATGCAGATGCGCGGTTGCGCCGGCCACCTCGGTCAGGTGCTTGCGCTCGCGCATGCGGTATTCGTCTTCGCAATGCACCGCCATACGGCGGCGGCCATGGCGCAGCACGCGCTCCAGCGTGGCATCGTCGGCAACGAGAAGATCGCCGGTCGAGGCGCCCATGAACAGCTTCACGCCGGCGCAGCCGGGCAGCTTCTCCAGCTCCGGCAACTGCTCGACATTCTCCGCCGTTGCACCGACATAGAAGGCGAAATCGCAATGGGCGCGGCCGGAGGCGCGCTTGATCTTGTCGTTCAGCTCTTCAGCCGTCGCCGTGCTGGGCTTGGTATTCGGCATCTCGAAGACGGCAGTCACGCCACCCATGGCAGCCGCAGCCGTGCCGCTGGCGAGATCTTCCTTATGCTCCAGTCCCGGTTCGCGGAAATGCACCTGGGTGTCGATCACGCCGGGCAGCACGGTCAGGCCCTTGGCGTCGAACACCTCCGCGGCATCGGCCTGCGTCAGCATGCCGAGTGCAGCGATGCGGCCGTCCTTGACGCCGATATCGAGGGCTTCCATCCCATTGGGTGTGGCAACCATGCCATTGCGGATGACCAGATCGTAGCGCATCGGGCTAACTGTCCTTTTCGAGATTGGCCTTGAGATAGCTCAGGATCGGATAGAGCCCAGCCATCAGCGCAATGAGCAAGCCGTATTGCCCCTCGCGGTAGCCTTTGCGGCGAATATAGCATTTGTAAAAGCGGCTGAAGACGCGGCGCAGATTGGCGCCCAGGCTGCCGATATCGCCGCTTTCGCGTAAGTCGGCAGCACGCGCCGTGGTATAGCGGTCCAGCCGCTGGATCATGTCGGAGATGTTGCGGTCGACGTAATGCAGTATCGGCTGGGTCAGCATCTGTTTCTCGCCGCGCATCTCGATTGCCGGATGCACGCGCTGGCTGCCCCAATGCTTCATGCCTTTGGAGAACAGCGCAGCCTTGGCGCTCACGCCCCAATAGGCGCCCCAGCCATGCCGCACCAGATGATCGCCGACATAATTGTGGAAGGGAATGATGAAATAGCCGGGCCTGGCATTGGCAAGTGCCGTGCGGATTTCAGCAGCCAAAGCGGGTGTCACGCGCTCGTCGGCGTCGATTTCCAGAATCCAGTCGCCGCTGCAAAACGCAATGCCTTCATTGCGCCGCGCGCCTTCCACAGGCCAGGCGCCTTCCAGCAGCCGGTCGGTATAACGCGCGGCGATCTCGCGTGAGCGATCCGTGCAGCGATCCAGCACCACGACGATCTCATCGGCGAAGCGAAGCGTTTCGAGGCAGTCGGCGAGCTGCGCCTCCTCGTTATGCGCAACCACCAGGGCGGAAAGCTTCGGCGTCGTCATGGCTCAATCGTCCTTGGCGTAACGCCAAAGATGTTCGGCGGCGCGCTGCGCCTTGTCGACGCTCAGATCCAGCATCAGGCTGTCCGATTTGCGATGATCGAAGCTCGGTGCCTTGACAATCTCCTCATAGCTGCGGTCGGTGCGTACGGCGGCGGTTTTCTCGCCCCACGGCCCGTAGGTCTCCTCGCGGCTGGGACCGAACAGACCGAGCGTCGGCACGCCGCTGGCCGCCGCCAGGTGCATCAGCCCGCTATCGTTACCGATATAGAGAGCGCAGCGCCGCAACGCGGCCGAAATGGTCAGAAGATCAAGCTTGCCCACCAGATCGATGCGCCGCTCCGCCGGCAATCCGGCCAGCGTGGCGGCCGCCAGCGCTTCCTCGCCCGGGCCGCCAAACACGGCGATGCGGGCGCCCGGCAGGATGCCGCCAGGCGCCGTCAGCCGCTGCGCCAGTTCGGCAAAGCGCTCGCCCGGCCAGATCTTGCCGCCCCAATTGGCGGTGGGACCAAGCGCCAGCACTGGAATGCCATCCTTGGGCCAAAGTTCGGCCGCCGCTTTCTTGTGCTGTTCGTCGATCCAGATCGTCGGCGCGGCTGGCTCGCGCAGTTTCAGCACGTTCGACAGCACGATCACCTTGTGCATGCGCGAGCCGGAACCATGGAAGACGCGCCGGCGCCGCGCCAGCAGGAATTGGCCGATCCCCGAGCCACGCAGATCGATGACCAGTTTCCAGCGTGTGGTGGCGACCTGCTTCCACAACTCCCACCAATGCCGCGCCCAGGGCAGCTTCTGCATCACGATGACGCGATCCAGATTCGGCATTGCGGCGAAAATGCCAGCCGCCGCCGGCCCGCAGGCCACGGTGAAGCGGGCCTTGGGAAACTGCGTCAGCAGGGCATTCAGCAAGCCGGTCGAAAGCACGGCGTCGCCGAGGCGGTTGGCGGTGATGAAAAGGATGCGCATCGGTGAATGGTGCAAGGATTGCGCCGGTTATAGGCGGCCCGTCCTGTCTTGCCAAGCGCGCCTGGCTCCCATAGGTGAAAAGGCAGCGATTCGAGCAATCTGGGATGAAAATGTCCGAATTGACCTGCGTGGCCCTGACTGACCGGGCATTGTTGCGGATTGCCGGTCCGGAAGCGGAAAGTTTCCTCAACGCCCTGGTATCCAATGATGTCGCCAGGGCTCGGCCGGGGCAGGCCGTCTATGCCGCCTTGCTGACCCCCCAGGGCAAGTTTCTGCATGATTTTCTGATCGCCCGCGACGCAGACGGCAGCCTGCTGCTGGATGTCGCGGCCGAGCGCCTGGCTGACCTGAAGAAACGCCTGACCATGTACAAGCTGCGGGCCAAGGTCGAACTGTCCGAGCCGGACTGGCAGGGTTATGCGCTATGGGGCGATGCAGAGGCGCCGGCCGCGCCCGAACAGGGCGTGGTCTTCGCCGATCCGCGCCTTGCGGCCTTGGGCTGGCGGCTTTGGCTGGCGCCGGGCGCTGCCTATCCTCTGCCGCAGGTGGCGCCGCTGGAGGCGTATGAACGTCACCGTCTGCGCCTCGGCGTGCCGGAGGGTGTCCGCGATATCGAAATCGAGAAGGGTATCCTGCTGGAGAATCACTTCGAGGCCCTGAACGGCGTCGACTTCAAAAAGGGCTGCTATATCGGCCAGGAATTGACGGCGCGCACCAAGTATCGTGGCCTCGTGAAGAAGCAGCTTCATCGCGTGAGCGCCGAAGGCGGCTCGGTTCCGCCGCCCGGCACGATCCTCATGCTGGAGGGCCAGGAAGCAGGTGTGATGTGCAGCGGCCTGGGCGGCGAAGGCCTGGCCCTGCTGCGGCTGGAAGCGGTGGCGAAAATGCAGTCGGACGGCAAGAAGCTGGAAGCGGGCGGCATTGTCTTGTCGGCCGAACGCCCTGACTATGCCGGTGCCGCGCCTGCGGCCAGGGATTAGATGTTTCCGGGGGGCAATAATGAGCAAGCCGTCAACCATCACGGGTGAGGATGGGCGCTGCCGCTGCGGCTGGTGCGGGACCGATCCGCTGTATCAGGCCTATCACGATACTGAATGGGGCGTGCCGGAATGGGATGACCGCGCGCTGTTTGAGAAGCTGATCCTCGATGGCTTCCAGGCTGGACTGTCCTGGATCACGATCCTGCGCAAGCGCGAGAATTTCCGTCGCGCCTTCGATGGCTTTCAGCCCGAAAAGATTGCCCGCTATACGCCGAAGAAGCTGGAAAGCCTGATGCAGGATACCGGCATCGTGCGCAACCGCGCCAAGATCGAGGGGGCCGTCGCCAACGCGCGCGGCTGGCTCAAGATCATGGAGGAAGAGGGCAGTTTTGCCGATTACCTCTGGAACTATGTCGATGGCCGGCCGAAGCAGAATAGCTGGGCCTCGCTGAAGCAGGTGCCGGCCGAGACCAGGGAAAGCCAGGCGATCTCAAAAGATCTGCGCAAGCGCGGCTTCACCTTCGTCGGCCCTACCATCGTCTACGCCTTCATGCAGGCGGTCGGCATGGTCAACGATCACACCATCGATTGCTTCCGGCATAAGCAGGTGATGAAACTGAAACGGCCGGCGCGCTGACGCCGGCCGTTTTTTGTCATCAAATGGTGTGCCGCTAGCTTTAGGCGGCTGCCTTGCCGTCGGCATCCAGTCCGAGCGCGATCCGTCCGGCGAGCTGCTGTTGCGGCAGCGCAGTCAGCGGATGATAGCGGGCCGCCTGCAGATCGCGGAACAGACGCTCGATGCGATGCGTGCGATAATAGGCGGCGCCGCCGGCCGCATCCATCGCGCGCGCAGCAACATCCAGCAGATGTCCGGTCATCGTCTGCTTCAGGGTCATGATCGTCGACGTCATCGCCGGACCCGGTTTCTCCCGGTCGGCCAAAGCCAGCATCCGGTCATGCGTTGCAGTAACCCCCGCCAGTGCCGCTTCCATCTGACCGATCAGAAGCTGCGCGTCATTCTGCACGCCGCGGGAGCGGGAGCGGACGAGCGAGACGACATCATCGCGCAAGGCCTCGGCCACGCCGCGGTAGACGGCGTAGATCAGAGGGAAGGCCACCAGCGAGACGAGGTGGAAGAAGGGATGCCAGACACCCGCCTGGCGCCGCACGACGATAGCCAATTCAGGCACGAAGACGTTCTCAAGGATTACGTCATGCGAACCGCTGGCGCGCATGCCCAGCGTCCGCCAGGTCTCCTTGATGGTGATGCCTTCGCTGCGCATCGAGATGGGCGCATGCAAGACCTCATCGCCGCATCGCGCCATGGTCATCAACAGATCTCCGGCCTGGCAGCCGCTGACGAAGCGCTTATGTGCGGCGATGCGATAGCCGCCTTCGACCGGCTCAGCCACGCCCGAGCCGTTCAGCCAGTCATTGCCGCCGGTCGACAGAAACATCAGTTCTTCCGCAGCGACACGCTTGAGCAGCGGCTCCACAGGCGCTTTGTCATTGCGCCAGCGCCAGACCGTCATCGCCAAGGGATGCGTGTGCATGGCGAGTGCCAGCGCCGTGCCGCTGCAATGTTTGGCCAGTTCGCGCAGCAGCTCGGCCAGATCGAGATACGAGGCGCCCCCGCCGCCCAGCTCCGCCGGCACGCCGATGGACAAAAGCCGCGCGGCTTTGAGCTCGGCGAAATTCTCCGCCGCGAAGCGATCGGTCTTGTCATACTCTTCCGCGCGGGCGGCCAGGTTCTTTGCCAATCCTTGGATCAGCGTTTCAGGGTTTTGCGACGCCACGGCGGCCCGGTCTTGTTGCTTGAGGGGCGCGTTCATGGGGGAACCTCCTGTTAAATGAAATCGGGGGAGGCGCACCATGCTCTCCGATAGCCTGCGGCTAAAGTTCCAAAATAGAACCTTCTCGTTTCCTGGATTATCCGTATGCGGCGCAAGATCGCGCCTGCGCGTTCGAAACGCCGGAGTTCGAAATTAGAACTTTGGGACTGCCCGAGGCCGCGATTATCATGGCGGCATGGCCATGCGATACGGTTCATTCTGCCCGATTGCCAAAGCAGCCGAAGCAATCACGGGACGGTGGACTCCGCTCATTCTTTACGAATTGATGCGGGGCAGCGAACGATTCAGCGAAATCCAATGTGGCGTGCCGCTGATGCCGCGCAGCCTTCTGGCGCGGCGGCTGCGCGAGATGGAACTCGACGGCCTGATCATCCGCATCCGGCGCGAAGGTCAGCGCGGCCATATCTACCGCCTCACCCCGGCGGGCGATGCGCTGCGGCCGCTGATCGATCAGCTTGGCTATTGGGGCACGCATTGGCGCGTGCCGTATATCGATGAGAATGACCGCAATGTCAGCCATCTGATGTGGTCGATGCGCGGGCTGTTCAGCGTGGCACCGCCGCATGGCCGCCGCATCGTGATCCATTACGAATTCCGCAACCTGCCGCGGCGCGACCATAAGCTCCGGCGCTGGTGGCTGATCCTGCATGACGGATCGATCGAGCTATGCGTCACCGATATGGGATTCGATCCCGACGTGACCGTGAAGGCTGACTTGCTCGCCTTCTTCCGCGTCGTGCACGGGCATGTGAGCCTGCGTCAGGCGCGCCGCGAGGGCGATATCGAGATCGATGGCGATCCGGCCGCACTGGATTATTTCATGGAGCGGCTGGCCCTGAGCGATCCGCCCGTGCCGCGTTTCATCACGGTCACCAATCCGCCGGAGCCGGTCAGAATGACGATCCGGGCTGCTTGAGGAATTCGATTTCCTCGGGCGTGTTGTCCCGGCCCAGGATCGCATTGCGATGGGGGAAGCGGCCGAACCGGGCGATGATGTCGCGATGCCGCTCCGCCCAGAGCAGCAGGTCGTAACCCGGCAATTCCTTCTCCAGTGCCGTGAACAGCAGGACGGCCAGATCCTGGTCCGTCGTCAATTCGCTGTGCTCGAACGGCAGGTAGAAGAACTGTCGCATTACCGGCTGCACCTTGATGTCCAGGCCGCGTCCGATGGCCTTATGGGCCACGGCGCGGGCGCGCTCGTCGCCGGCAAAGGCCTTCGGCGTGCCGCGATAGATGTTCCGGGTGAACTGGTCGAGCAGGATGATGAGCGCCAGCGCACTTTCCGCCTGCGCCTCCCAGTCGGCCAGGCCGCCGGCCAGCGCAGCCTCCACGGCATCCTCGAAACGGCCGCGGATCAGGGCATCGAAGGCCTCGTTCTTTTCGAACCATTCCGGCCTTGGGCGCAGCGGTTGCCCGGCGGCGGCAAAGCCCGGCCGGTCAAACCAGAAATCGAGAATCGTCTCCGCGGTAATCAACTCGGCATTCACGGTTCACTCTCCTGCCCTATGGCCTATCAGATGGGGCGACCACGATAAAAAAACAGCGTTTTCTGCCAGAAGCCGCTAAGCTGTCCGCAGGAGGAGAGCGCTTATGAACGAAATCGACCTGAAGGGTAAGCGTGGCGTCGTCACCGGCGGCGCCCAGGGTATCGGCCGGGCGGTGGTCGAGCGCCTGCTGCGGTCCGGCGCGTCGGTGGCGATCTGGGATCGCGACGGGGATTTGGCGGCGAAGGTTGCGCAGGAATTGGGTGCCCTTGGCCAGGTCAAGACCGTTGCGGTCGACATCACCGACTATCCCGCGGTGGAGAAGGCGGTGGCGGAAACGGTGACCAGCCTGGGCGGCATCGATCTGCTGGTGAACAATGCCGGCATCGCCGGGCCCAATGCCCCGGTGCCGGACTATCCGGTAGACGCCTGGCGGCAGGTGATCGAGATCGACCTGACCGGCGTCTTCCTTTGCTGCCGCGCCGTGGTGCCGCTGATGCAGAAGCAGAATTACGGCCGGATCGTCAATGTCGCCTCGGTCGCCGGAAAAGAGGGCAATCCCAATGCGGCCGCCTATAGCGCGGCCAAGGCCGGCGTGATCGCGCTCACCAAATCCCTGGGCAAGGAACTGGCCGGCCTCGACATAGCCGTCAACTGCATCACCCCGGCGGCGGCCAGGACGGCGATTTTCGACCAGATGACGCAGGCCCATATCGACTATATGTTATCCAAGATTCCGCGCGGCCGTTTCGTGGCCGTGGAGGAAATCGCCGCCATGGTGGCCTGGCTGCTATCGGCGGAAAACTCCTTCACCACCGGCGCGGTCTTCGATTTGAGCGGTGGCCGCGCTACATACTGAGGCCGAGTATTGGATTTGCGTAGTAGGATTGATTGCGAGACCGGCCATGGCTGAGGCGAGGGAAGCCAAGTTTTCGATTGGCGACGTGGTGCGTCACCGCTTGTTTCCGTTCCGCGGCGTCATCTTCGACGTCGATCCCGTCTTCAACAACACAGAAGAATGGTGGCTGTCCATTCCGCCTGATATGCGGCCGCGCAAGGACCAGCCCTTCTATCACCTGCTGGCGGAGAATGCGCAGACGTCTTACGTCGCCTATGTCTCGGAGCAGAACCTGCTTCCCGATGCCGAGGCCGGGCCGGTAAAGCATCCCGATATCCGCAAATATTTCGGCAGCTTCCGCGACGGCCGCTACGAGTGGCGCGGCTCGGCAAAGATGTAGGAGCGGCTAAGCTGTTCAGGGCGTGACGGAAAAGACCTGCCCGCGCCGGGCCGACAAGGCCACGCGGTCGCCGGGCTGCAGCGGACGCAATTCGAAATGATCGTGCAGCTGCATCACCTCGATAAGCCGCCCATCCGGTAGTTCCACTTCGCTGCGCACAACGGCGCCGATGGGCGAGACGAAGCGGACGAGCCCCGCCCCGTCGGACTTGCCGCTGATCGCGATGTCGTGTGGCCGGACATAAAGCTTCGCCGGGCCATTCGGCAGATGAACGGTTCCCAGCGCGGTCGTATCCAGGCCGCTGACCACCGGCCGTCCGGCGATGATGTTGCAGTCGATCTCGTTTACGTCACCCAGGAAGCGGCTGACAAAAGGTGTGCGCGGGTTGCGGTAAAGCTGAACCGGCTTGTCGACCTGCTCGATCCGGCCGCGATCCATCACCACCACGCGGTCGGCAAGTTCCAGTGCTTCCTCCTGGTCATGTGTGACGAAGACCGAGGTGGTGTTGAGCTGTTCATGCAGCCGCCGCAGCCAGCGCCGCAATTCCTTGCGCACCTTGGCGTCCAGGGCGCCGAAAGGCTCGTCCAGCAGCAGCACGCGAGGCTCGATGGCAAGCGCGCGGGCAAGCGCAATGCGCTGCCGCTGACCGCCCGACAGCTGCGAGGGCATGCGGTCGGCCAGCCATTCGAGCTGCACGAGGTTGAGCAGTTCCTCCACGCGCCGCCGGATCTCGGCTTCGCTGGGGCGTTCCTTGCGCGGCCGAACCCGCAGGCCGAAGGCGATATTCTCAAACACCGTCATGTGCCTGAACAGCGCATAATGCTGGAAGACGAAGCCGACATTGCGTTCGCCCGCCGGCCGCTGTGCCGTGCTCACGCCGTCAAAGCGGATATCGCCTGCATCCGGCCGGTCGAGGCCGGCGATCAGACGCAGCAGGGTCGTCTTGCCCGAGCCGGAGGGGCCGAGCAGGGCGACCAGTTCGCCGCTGCCGATCGTCAGGTCGACGCTGCGCAGCGCGAGGAAATTGCCAAATTGCCGGGAAACGCCGGCGATCTCGATCTGCATGGCGTCTCAGCCCGCCTTGTGCTTGATGTCGCGCGACAAGCGCCATTCCAGAACCGTCTTGGCCACCAAGGTAACAATGGCCAGCAGCGCCAGCAGCGACGCCACCGCGAAGGCCGCGACGAAATTGTATTCGTTGTAGAGGATCTCGACATGCAGCGGCATGGTGTTGGTCAGGCCGCGCACATGACCGGAGACGACCGACACCGCGCCGAACTCGCCCATCGCGCGCGCATTGCAAAGCAGCACACCGTAGAGCAAGGCCCAGCGCACATTCGGCAGGGTGACGCGCCAGAAGGTCTGCCATCCCGAAGCGCCCAGCGAAATCGCGGCTTCCTCTTCCGTCGTGCCCTGTTCCTGCATCATCGGGATCAGCTCGCGCGCCACGAAGGGGAAGGTGACGAACATCGTCGCCAGCACGATGCCGGGCACGGCAAAAACGATCTTCAGGTCATGCTCGCGCAGCCACGGGCCGAACCAGCCCTGCAAACCGAACAGCAGGACGAAGACCAGGCCCGAGATCACCGGCGAGACCGAAAACGGCAGGTCGATCAGTGTGACGAGGAAACTCTTGCCGCGGAATTCGAACTTGGCGATGGCCCAGGCAGCCAGCAGGCCGAAGATGAGGTTGCAGGGCACCACGATGGCCGCCGTCAGCAGGGTCAGCCAGATGGCAGACAGCGCGTCCGGCTCGGTCAGCGCCGCGAGATAGACCATCCAGCCCTGCCGGAAGGCCTCGGCAAAGACGATCACCAGCGGCAGGACGATGAACATGCCAAGGAAAAGCAGCGCCAGCGCGATCAGCAGCCAGCGCCCGATCCAGGCGCCCGGCCGCTCCACCGGTTTCGCAGTCCCGCGGAAAGTCGATGCAGCACCCGCCATGTCAGCCTCGTTGCTCGCGGCGCTCGGACCAGCGCTGCAGGATGTTGATCGCCAGAAGCAGCAGGAAGGAGGCGATCAGCATGATCGCGGCAATCGCCGTGGCCTCCGCATAGGCGAACTCCTCCAGCTTGATGACGATCAGCAGCGGCGCGATCTCAGACACCATCGGCAGGTTGCCGGCAATGAAGATCACCGAGCCGTATTCGCCCAGTGCGCGGGCGAAGGCAAGCGCAAAGCCGGTCAGCGTCGCCGGCATGATGCTGGGCCAGATCACCTTGCTGAAGATCTGCCAGGACGAGGCGCCAAGGCTTTCGGCGGCCTCTTCCACTTCCTTGTCGAAATCCTGCAGCACTGGCTGCACGGTCCGCACCACGAAGGGCAGTCCGATAAAGACCAGCGCCACGATGATGCCGAGCGGCGTGAAGGAAACCTTGATCCCAAGCGGCGCCAGCAGAGCGCCCAGCCAGCCATTCTCGGCCCACAGCGTGGTCAGCGCGATGCCGGCAATGGCGGTCGGCAGGGCGAAGGGGATGTCGACCAGCGCATCGACCAGGCGCCGGCCGGGAAAGTCGTAGCGGACCAGCACCCAGGCGACCAGCAGGCCCAAAACGCCGTTGATCGCAGCCGCGATCAGCGCCGCACCGAAGCTGAGCCGCAGCGCTGCCAGCACGCGTGGCGCAGTGATGGTGTTAAAGAACGGCTCCCAGCCCAGCGTCGCCGATTTGAGAAACAGGCTGGCCAGCGGAATCAGCACAAGAAGGGTGAGCCATAGCAGGCTGAGGCCCAGGGTGATCCCGAAGCCGGGAATCACACTGGGCTTTGGCCGGAAAGGCAGACGGGAGAGAAAAGTCGACGCCACTTAGTTGCTCGGCTTGTAGATACGATCGAAGGTGCCGCCATCGCCAAAATGCTCCGGCTGCGCCTTGGTCCATCCGCCAAAGCGCTCATCGATGGTAAACAGATTCACCTTCGGAAAGACATGGGCGAATCTGGCGGCGACCTCGGCATTGCGCGGACGATAGTAGTGCCTCGCTGCAATCTCCTGGCCTTCCGGCGTGTATAGGAAGTTCAGATAGGCCTCAGCGGCCTTGCGGCTGCCGTGCTTGTCGACAACCTTGTCGACCACGGCCACCGGCGGTTCCGCCAGGATCGAAATGCTCGGGACAATGATCTCGAACTTGTCCTTGCCCAGTTCGTTGATCGCCAGGAAGGCTTCATTCTCCCAGCTCAAGAAAACATCGCCGATGCCGCGCTGGACGAAGGTGATGGTGGCGCCGCGCGCGCCGGTATCCAGCACCGGCACGTTGCGATAGAGCTTCTGCACGAAATCGCGGGCGGCGTCCGCACTGCCGCCTTTCTCCTCGGCATAGCCCCAGGCGGCGAGATAGTTCCAGCGTGCGCCGCCCGAGGTTTTCGGATTCGGCGTGATCACCTTCACGCCCGGCTGGATCAGGTCGTCCCAATCCCTGATGCCCTTCGGATTGCCCTTGCGCACCAGGAAGACAATGGTCGATGTATAAGGCGAAGAATTATCCGGCAGCCTTTTCTGCCAATCAGGCGCGATCAGGCCGCGGGCCGCGATCTCGTCGATATCGTAAGCCAGCGCCAGGGTTACCACATCGGCTTCCAGCCCATCGATCACCGAGCGGGCCTGCTTGCCCGAACCGCCATGGCTTTGCCGGATCGTCAGCTTCTGGCCGGTCTGCATCTGCCAGGCCTTGATGAACTGGGTATTCACATCGTGATACAGCTCGCGTGTCGGATCGTAAGACACGTTCAGCAACGTCAGAGGCTTCTGCGCCCAGGCAGCGGGAGACAGCGCGGCGGCCCCTGCCGCCATTGCGATGGACGCAATGATCCCAATGACGCGTCTCATGTCGTCTCTCCTTCTCTGGTTGGCGACGTGAATGACGGAACCGGCCTGTACCAGGCTCAGGTTGTCACGGGACCGCTGGCGAGCCTGTCCTCGATGTAGTTTATCAGAAGTGACCCCGCGTCTTGCAATGGCAGAGTTGCGGTGTCGATTGCCAGCGCCGGTTGCGCCGGTATCTCATAAGGCGCGGATATGCCGGTAAATTCTGCGATCTTTCCGGCCCGCGCGCGCTCATACAGGCCCTTGGGATCGCGCGATTCGCAGGTCGCGAGATCTGCATGCACGTGAATCTCATGGAAATCGGCGCCGATGATGCTGCGCGCCAGGTCGCGATGCCGCTTCAATGGGCTGATGGCCGAGACGATGACGATCTGCCCGGCATTGGCCATCAGCTTGGCCACCTCGGCGATGCGGCGGATATTCTCCAGGCGATCAGCCGCAGAGAAGCCGAGATCGCGATTGAGCCCATGGCGCAGATTGTCGCCATCCAGCACGACAACCTGCCGGCCGCGGTTGAACAGCTCACGCTGGGCAGCCATGGCCAGCGTCGACTTGCCGGCGCCCGACAGACCGGTCAGCCAGGCGACGCCGCCGCGATGGCCATTGGCCCGCGCGCGGTCGGCGGCGGTTACGCTTTGGCTCACGGCGACGATGTTGTTGGTCACCGATTGGGCCTGCTCGATCACCAGGCCGCCGGCGATCTGCGGCCCACGGATCAGCACGCCGCGGCCGGTGCGCGGCAGTTCGTCATATAGATCAAGGGCAAGGGGGCGGCGGCTGCGCAGTACCACACGCGCCACGCCGTTGCGCTCAATTTCGTTCGCAGGCCGCGCGTCGAGGCTTTCGACATCCAGCGATTCGGTGATCGCCTCGACTTCCACCTCGCGTTCCGCCGTGCCGATCTTGAGCGTCAGGCGGTCGCCTTGGCGCAGCGGCTCGCGGTCCAGCCAGAAAAGCCGTGCCGTGATACGGTTGGCCTCGCGGGGCTTCTGATCGGGCAGGCTTATCAGGGCGCCGCGTTCGACGAAAACGTCTTCGTCCAAGGTGAAAGCCACGCTATCACCGGCGATAGCCTCCGTGCTTGGCGCATTGGTTGCCGCCGGCCCCCGCCAGGCTTCCAGCGAAGCCACCGTGGCCTCGCGCCCCATCGGTGCAAACCGGACGCGATCGCCGACTTTCAGGCGGCCGCTTTCGATGCGGCCGACCACCACGCGGCGCTCGCCGATGCGGTAGAGGTCCTGCACCGGCAGGCGCAGCGGCTGCTCCAGTGCTAGAGCGCGCGGGGTGAAGGCGTCGAGCGCATCGATCAGGGTCGGCCCGCGATACCAGGCGGTGGCGGCGCTGCGCTGCGCGATATTGTCGCCCTGACGGGCCGAGACCGGCACCAGGGCGGCGACTTCGATGCCGATATCGGCAAGATAGCCGCGCACGGCTTCGGCCACGGCATGGAAGCGCGCCGCGTCATTGTCGATGAGGTCGATCTTGTTGATGGCGACGGCAACCTGCCGGATGCCCAGCAGATGCAAGAGATAAGCATGGCGCTTGGTCTGCTCGGCCAGGCCCTGCGCTGCATCGACCACAAGGATCGCGGCATCGGCCTGGGCGGCGCCGGTCACCATGTTCTTCAAGAATTCCTTGTGGCCGGGCGCATCGATGATCACATAGCGGCGTGCACTGGTGGTGAACCAGATCTGCGTCGTGTCGACGGTGATGCCCTGGTCGCGCTCAACCTGCAGCGCATCCAGCAGGAAGGACCATTCGAAACCGAGGCCGCGCTTTTCCGAAACCGCCTTGATCTGCTCAAGCTTTCCAGCCGGCAGCGAATCCGTGTCATGCAGCAGGCGGCCAACGAGAGTCGACTTGCCATGATCGACATGGCCGACAATGACGATGGGAAAGGCGCGCCCGCGCTGCAGGCCGGGGCGGCTCAGATCGGCCTTGGGGTGGATGGCGAGATCGACGACGGTCATCGCAGCGAGCCCCGCTCACATATAGCCGGCGACGCGCAGGCGCTCGAAAGCATCCTCCGAATCATGGTCCATGGCGCGGCCAGCGCGTTCCGGCTCGCGGGTCGCTTCCAGTTCGTCGATGATCTCGGCGATCGTCGCGGCATTGCTGTCGATCGGGAAGGTGATGCCGACCTCGCCCAGCGAGCGGTAGCGCTTGCCGTTCTTGGCGAAATACAGCGGCACGACCGGAATGCCCTCGCGCTGGATGTAGCGCCAGATGTCGAGTTCCGTCCAATGCAGCAGGGGATGGATGCGCATATGGACCCCCGGCGGCAGGCTGGCGGCGAAATGGTCCCACAATTCCGGCGGCTGGTCGCGGAAGTCCCAGGCGCCGTCATCGGCGCGCGGGCTGAAGACGCGTTCCTTCGCCCGGGTCGCCTGCTCGTCGCGGCGGATGCCGGCGATGATGCCCTTGAACCCGTAGCGGTCGATGGCCTGGCGCAGGCCCAGCGTCTTGCGGGCGGCGATGCGCGAGTTGTGCGGCAGGCTCGGATCGGTCGCCTCCAGCGGCGGGCAGTCGTCGGCGATCAGTTCCAGATCCCATTCCTTGGCGTAGCGGTCGCGGAAGGCATAGGTCTCGGGAAATTCCAGACCGGTATCCAGATGCGCTACCGGAAAGGGCACCTTGCCGAGAAAGGCCTTCTTGGCCAGCCAGATCATCACATTCGAGTCCTTGCCGAGCGACCACAGCATGGCCAGCGGCTTGATGCGGCTATAGGCCTCGCGGAGGATGTAGATGCTTTGTGCCTCCAAGGCGTCGAGATCGTCGCGCATGGCTTTGGTCTTACTCGTCGGCTTGAGCAGGTGTTGCGATGGCGGACACGACATGGATGCCGCATTCGGTCTTGTCCTGGCCGCGCCAGCGGCCGGAGCGCGGATCTTCGCCTTCCGCAACCGGATGCGTGCAGGGCGCGCAGCCAATTGAGGGATAGCCCTGCGCGACCAGCGGATGGCGCGGCAGATCATGCGCCTGGAAATAGGCTTTGATCTTTGCCGGACCCCAGTCGGCCAGCGGATTGAATTTCAGCCGCGCGCCATCGGCCTCGACCAGGGGAATCGATTTGCGCGTCGCCGCCTGAAAGCGCTTGCGGCCGTTGATCCAGGCGGAGAAGGGCTTCAGGCCGCGCTGCAGCGGCTCGACCTTGCGGATGCGGCAGCAGGCTTCGGCGTCGCGGAACCACAGAGTGCCGCCGTCATCGTTGATGGCCAGCGCCTTGGGATCAGGCGTCAGCACCCGCAAGTCCGCCAGCTTGAGCCTGGCGGCGATTTCGTCGCGATAGCGCAAGGTCTCATCAAACAGCTTGCCGGTATCAAGAAACAGAACCGGCGTGGCGCGGTCGATCTGCGCGACCATATGCAGCAGCACGGCGGCTTCGGCGCCAAAGGATGAAACCAGCGCAATCTCGCCCGGAAACAGCTCGCGGATGGCGATTTCCAGAATCGACTCGGCCTTGCGGCCTTGCAGACGCGCATTCAGCGAGGCGGCGTATTCGCCCAGATCGACGGTGGTCAGCGCCAGCGCGGTCATTGCGCTGCCTCCTGCCGCTGCCGCAGACGCTGCGCCCAGACGGTTTGCGGCGAACTGCCGGTCGGCTGGTAATAGGCGCTGTAGGCGGCCAGTGCTTTGGCAAAAATCTCAGCAGCATCCGCGCGGGCGATCTCAAAGGCATCAAAACCGCAGCGGTGCATGTGCAGCAACTGATCACGCAGCACATCGCCACTGGCGCGCAGTTCGCCAATATAGCCGAAACGCTCGCGCAGCAGGCGCGCCTGGCTATAGGCGCGGCCGTCTGAGAATTTCGGAAAGCTCAGGACGATCACGCTGAACCGGCCCGCCTCGGCGCCGAAGCCCAGCACATCCAGGCTGTTGGGCAGAATGATCCCCAGCGGCGCGTTGCGCTGGCTCAGCGCTTCCTTCTCGGCTTCCCAGCGCGCATGCGTGATCAGAACCGGCTGGTCATCCGGCAGGGCGGCATCCTCGGCCACCCTGATCCAGGGATCGTCAACGATCTGTCCGGCTTTAAGCAGCGGCATAGACAGCCTCCTTGAACGGCTTGAGGCCGACGCGGCGATAGGTATCGAGGAAGATCTCGTCCTTCTGGCGGATACGCAGATAGGTTTCGACGATGGCGTCGATGGCATCGACCACCTGGCGCGCATCCAGGCCCGGCCCGATCAGATCGCCCAAAGAGGCATTCTGGTCGGCCGAGCCGCCCAGCGTGACCTGGTAGTATTCCTCGCCCGCCTTATCGACACCCAGGATGCCGATATGGCCGACATGGTGGTGGCCGCAGGCATTGATGCAGCCGGAAATCTTGATCTTCAGCTCGCCGATGTCATGGGCGCGCTCCCAGTTCTTGAAGCGCAGCGCGATCTGCTGCGCCACCGGGATCGATCGCGCATTGGCCAGCGCGCAGTAATCCAGGCCCGGGCAGGCGATGATGTCGGAGGCAAGGCCGACATTCGGCGTCGCCAGATCATAGGCTTTCAGCGCCCTCCACACCGCCGGCAGATCGGCCTGTTTCACATGCGGCAGGACCAGGTTCTGCTCATGCGTCACCCGGATCTCGCCGAAGGAATAGCGGTCGGCGATGTCGGCCACGGCCTGCATCTGCTCGGCCGAGGCATCGCCCGGCGCCTCGCCTTCCTTCTTCAGCGAGATGGTGACGATGGCATAGCCCGGCTGCTTGTGCTTGGCGGTGTTGCGGCGTGCCCAGAGGCCGAACTCGAAATCGGTGCGGAAGGCCTGGGCGTATTCCGGCGCGATGCCGGCCGGCAGCGTCTCGAATGGCGGCGGGGCGAAATGCGCGGCGATCTGGTCGACCAGATCCTGCGGCAATTGCAGCGCGCCATCCTTGATCGCCTGCCATTCGGCCTCGACCTTCTCGCGCATGGCCTCGATGCCGATCTCATGCACCAGAACCTTGATGCGCGCCTTGTACATGTTGTCGCGGCGGCCGAACTGGTTGTAGACGCGCAGGATCGCTTCCAGATAGCTCAGCAGATGCTGCTTGGGCAGAAAGTCGCGGATCGTCTTGCCGATGAAGGGTGTGCGGCCCAGGCCGCCGCCGACAATCACCTCGAAGCCGACTTCGCCCCTCGCGTTCTTGTGCATGCGCAGGCCGATATCGTGCACGCGCACCGCCGCACGGTCGTTGGGCGAGCCGGTCACCGCAATCTTGAACTTGCGCGGCAGGAAGCTGAATTCCGGATGGAAGGTCGACCACTGCCGGATGATCTCGCACCACACGCGCGGATCCTCGATCTCGTCGGCTGCCGCGCCGGCAAACTGATCCGTGGTGGTGTTGCGGATGCAGTTGCCGCTGGTCTGGATGGCATGCATCTGGACCTTGGCCAGATCGGCCAGCGCATCCGGCGCCTCTTCCAGCTTGATCCAGTTGAACTGGATATTCTGCCGCGTGGTGAAGTGGCCCCAGCCGCGGTCATATCTGCAGGCGATATGCGCCAGTTGCCGCAGCTGACGCGACGACAGCACGCCATAAGGAATGGCCACCCGCAGCATATAGGCATGAAGCTGCAGATAGAGGCCGTTCTGCAAGCGCAGCGGCTTGAATTCATCCTCGCTCAGCTCGCCGGCAATGCGGCGCGCCACCTGGTCGCGGAACTGGGCGACACGTTCTTCGACGATGGTCTGATCAAGCTGGTCGTACTTGTACATCGCTGCCTCCAACTAGGCGGCTTCGGTGGTCGGTCCGAAAGCGCGGATGCGCTCGCGGAACTGGATCGGATTGGGGGGCGAAACCTGCGTATCGACCGGGATCAGATACGGCGCGACGACGATGTTGCGCCGGGCCTGTTCTTCCGCCTCGGCGAGATAGGCTGCGGCGGCTTCTGCATTGGGCGCAATCACGGCATCGGCGATGGCGCGGCTCCATTCGTTTTGCGCTGTCAGATAGACCACGTCGCCGGTGGAAAGATGGTTGGCGGTGACGACATGCGGGCGGTCGTTCAGCTTGGGGGCCTTGGCCATTTGAAGTCTCCTTACGCGCGGCGCCGCTGCGGATGGGCGTGCGGGATGGCGATGCCGGCCTGGGCCCTGGCGGCGACCTTGCCGATCACCAGCAAAACAGGACCCGTGCCATGCTGTTGGGCTAACAATGGAAGCTGCTTAAGACTGCCGGCCGTGACGGTCTGATCGGGCCGCGTGCCGTTTTCGATCAGCGCAACCGGCATGCTGGCGGCGACACCAGCCTGCAGCAGACGATCCCGGATCGCGGCCGCCTGGCTTCGGCCCATATAGACGACAACCGTCTCGCCGAACTTAGCCCGTCCGGCCCAGTAGAGTGCATCCTCGTCATCCTTCAGATGGCCGCTGACCAGGGTCACGCCATGGCTGAGATCGCGATGGGTGAGCGGAATGCCGGCGGCTGCGGCGCAGCCCAGGGCTGCAGTGATGCCGGGAATGACATTGACCGTGATGCCGCGCGCCTTTAGATACTCCACCTCTTCGCCGCCACGGCCGAAAACGAAGGGATCGCCTGCCTTCAGCCGCACGACGCGGCGGCCCATCGCCGCCTGTTCTGCCATCAAGGCATTGATCTCGGCCTGGCTGAAGGCATGACGGCCCTTGCGCTTGCCGACAGAGACGCGCTCGGCATCGCGCCGCACGCGGTCCAGGATTGCCGGCGCGACCAGATCGTCATGCAGCACAATATCGGCCTGGGACAGCGCGCGCTGCGCCGCGATGGTCAGCAGATCCGGATCGCCCGGGCCTGCGCCAACGATATGCACGACGCCTTCTGAAAGAACTTGCGCGGTATTCAGCGCGGCCATCATGGCAAGCCGCGCGCCGGCCTTGTCTCCGGAAAGGCTCTTCGCGGCGACCGGGCCGTCGAAGACGCGCTCCCAGAAGGTCTTGCGCTGCCTGGCGTCGCCGATCACGCGCGCGACGGCGCTGCGGAACTCGCCCGCCAGAGCGGCCAGATCGCCCAGCCGCGCCGGCAGCAGGGCTTCGATCTGTGTGCGGATGCGCGACAGCAGCAACGGCGCCATGCCGTTGGAGGCTATGCCGATGGTGATGTCGCCGCGCTCGACGATGGCCGGCACGAGGAAGTCGGACAGGTCCGGGCGGTCGACCACATTGACCAGCACACCGCGGTCCTGCGCAGCCTTCGCTACGGCTTCATCAAGGGCATCGCCGGCCGCGCTGATCACCAGCCGCGCATCGTCCAGCAGGGCAGGGGAGAAGAGAATTGCCCGATGCGCGATGCGGCCGGCGGCAGCGAGGCCGGCGATTTCGGGATTGACCTGAGGGGCGATGACGGTGACGGCGGCCTGCGCCTTGAGCAGCAGGCGGATTTTGCGGGCCGCATTTTCTCCCCCGCCGATCACCAGGACCGGACGACCTTCTAAGCGCAGGAAACTGGGGAAGGTATGCATGGCCGCGCCTCGCACCATTGTCGAGGGCTCCATATTTAACAGCACCGAGTGATAGTCAATCCTATAACACTAAAATATGCGAGATTTTGTCTTTATAAACATAAAAATGCAGTGAAATAAGAGAAGCGGTTCATTACCTGTGAGGTAATTGTTAAGCCTCTGATCTGAAACGATCATCCCCCCATGGCTCAGTGATCAGGAGGTCCCGCCATGGTGTCCGATCAAACCATCCGTAACTATCTGCGTGCCGATGCGGCCTTGTGTTTTGCCTGCGGCCTGGCTGGCCTGGTGGTGCCAGGTTGGCTCGCCGGCTTCCTGCTGCCCGGCCAGCCCAGCCTGCTCGGCTTTCCCATGCCGACCGTCATGCTGGAGCTCGGCATCGCCCTGGCGCTCTATGCCGGGCTGCTGCTCGCCATGTCCTTCCGCCCGGCGTCGCCGCGCGGCTTTGTCGGCTTCACCGTGCTGGCCGACGGCGCCTGGGTGGCTGGCACCTTTATCCTGCTCATCGCTTTCGGTGCGGCCTTCAGCCTTTGGGGCAGCGTCGCGCTGCTCGTGGTCGCGGCCGACACGGCGCTGATCGGCGCTCTGAAATGGCGCGCCCTGCGCGGTGCCCCGCGGGCAGCCGTCGCGTAACGGGCAGGGCTGGACGGAGGTGGAGCGATGAATGCGGCGATGCTGGACCGGGGCCTGCCCGCAGGCGAGAGTAATGGCGGGAGGATCAACGGCATGACCGGCATCGCCGCCTTTCATGACGACAGCAATGTCGATTTCGGCACATTGATGCGCCAATGGCGCCGCCGCCGCGGCCTCAGCCAGCTGGAACTGGCCGAGAATGGCGGCGTCTCGCAGCGCCATGTCAGCTTTCTCGAATCCGGCCGCGCGCGTCCCAGCCGGCAGATGGTGCTGCATCTGGGCGAACT
Organism: uncultured Ferrovibrio sp.; assembly: GCF_937960835.1. Lineage (GTDB taxonomy): Bacteria > Pseudomonadota > Alphaproteobacteria > Ferrovibrionales > Ferrovibrionaceae > Ferrovibrio. The sequence goes on along the minus strand of NZ_CALGPC010000013.1, from coordinate 92,084 downwards.
GCTCGATCTGCCGCTGCGTGAGCGCAACCGCCTGCTGCATGCCGCAGGCTTTGCTGCCGCCTATCGCGAAAGCCGGCTGGACGAGCCTCGCCTGGCCGAGGCGCGCCGCGCGCTCGATCTGCTGCTCAGGCAGCACGAGCCGTTTCCCGCCGTCGTAGTGGACAGCACATGGACGATGCAGCTCGCCAATCAGGCAGCGCAGCGCATGGTTGCCTTCCTGCTTGGCCCGCATGAGGATGTCAGCCAGCCGGTGAACCTGATCAAACTGCCGCTGCATCCGCAGGGCGCGCGGCCCTATATCGCGAACTGGCCGGAAATCGCCGGCGCCATGCTGCACCAGCTGCAGCGCGAGGCATTGGGCAATGCCGCGGCGGCTTCGCTGCTGGCGGAAGTGCGGACCTATCCCGATGTCGATGCGCTGTGGCGCGGCCTCGACTGGGAAAGCGAGCCGCGCCCGGTGATCGGCTTCAGGATCGAAAAGGATGGCCTGACGCTGCATCTGATCACCATGATCGCCACCTTCGGCACGCCGCAGGATGTGACCTTGCAGGATCTGCGCATCGAAAGCTTCCTGCCGGCCGACGAGGCGACCGAACGCACGCTGCGTCACCTGGCGAGCCGGACCTGACAACTTGATAAAGATCAAGGACAGCGGCCGCCGCAGGCGGGAGAATGCCTCCATCCGACAGGCAGGAGGCATCTATGAAGGCAGCCGATATCATGACCACCCATGTGGAGGTGATACGTGCCGATGCGCCGGTGGCGCAGGCGATCCGTATCATGCTGCAGAAGCGCATCAGCGGTCTGCCGGTGGTGGATGCCGATGGCAACCTGGTGGGCGTGGTCACTGAAGGCGACTTCCTGCGCCGCCACGAGATCGGAACCGCCCGCCATCGTCCGCGCTGGTTCGAAGTGCTGCTCAGCCCCGGACATCTGGCGCAGGATTACGTGCAGACGCATGCGCGCATGGTCAGCGATGTGATGACGCGCAATGTGGTCTCGGTCGATGCGGATACCGATCTGGATGACATCGTCCGCCTGATGGAAAAGCACGAGATCAAGCGCGTGCCGGTGCTGCGCGACGGCAAGCTGGTCGGCATCGTCAGCCGCGCCAATCTGCTGCATGCCTTCGCCAGCACACTGGCTGAAGCAAAACCTGCTGCCGCCAGCGACAAGGAGATCCGCGAGAAGCTGCTGGCGGAACTGAAGGACAAGGCCTGGGCACCCACCGGCACGATCAACATCGTGGTGCGCGATGGCGTCGTGCATCTTTGGGGTACCATTTTCGATGAACGCGAGCGTCAGGCCCTGCGCGTGGCGGCCGAGAATGCGCCGGGCGTCAAGGCTGTGGAAGATCACCTGATCTGGATTGAGCCGATGTCGGGCCTGCATCTGGCTGCCGACAAGGAGCCGCCAAAGGCGCCGTAAGCGTAAAAATTGCTTAAATGCAAAGTAAAGCCGCCGCCGGATCGCCCGGCGGCGGCTTTGTTTTTCAGCCCAGCCTTTCGATCTAGCGCTGCGCCACCAGGGCCGTCGAAATCCGCTGCGCGTAGACGAGATGTTCCGAGATCATCGGCACCATTGCGCCGGCTGCTGTGCGCAGCGAGGCATTGTCGCCGCTCTGCGCATAGTTCTGATGCAGGTTCAGCGCCTTCTGATGCCCCTCGACCTGCATGTTCATATACATCTTGTCAAAGGCATTGACCGACGCGTTCCGCAGATCGGACAGCTTCTTCATATGCTCGGCGTCGATCTGCGGCGTTGTCGCGTTAATGCCCGCATTCTGGACGCTGGCGGTAAAACGGGTCGATGCCTTGGTATGGTGATCGACCATCTGCTGGGCGAAACCTTTCACACTGGCATTCTGCGCGCGCTGCATGGCGATCTTGCTGGCTTCGATCTCAAACAGATCCGATTGCTGCGCCGTGGCCACATAGGCCGCAGCCGTGGTCGGCTTCGCCATGGTTTGGGCGTTGTGCTGCGGCGACATGGTGGTCTGGGCAACAGCGGGTACAATGCCAGCTATCGCAAAGCTGGCTATCGCCGCCGCGATAAGGGTGCGTGTTGTCATGCGAGAACCTCCGTACCAGACGGTTTAAGGGCGAGACGGGATGTCCGACGCCAACACGTCGGCCCGCCGGAGGTTCCACCCGGCCCCAAAGGTCGCGAAGGGCGAATGCAAGCTATTGAAGCGTCGCTGATTCCCGCAGGCGTGCGGCTGCCCTTTGCGATGCCGCCAGGCGTTTCTGCAGCATCGGCGCCATCGCCTCGCCCACTGCCTGAACAACGCCAGGATCGGCCCCTTCCGGCGAGCCGGCCCAAAAAGGCGGTGCGGGATTGTATTCGATGCCGAGCTGGATCGCCTGAGCGGCCGCTTCGCCCTGCATCAGGGCCGCAAGCTTCAAGGCGAAGTCGATCCCGGCCGTCACGCCGCCGCCGGTGACGCGATTGCGGTCGATCACCCAGCGTTCATGCACCGGGATCGCGCCGAACATCGCAAGCTGGTCATGCGAAGCCCAATGCGTCGTAGCGCGATAGCCGTTCAGCAGACCGGCGGCGCCCAGCACCAATGCGCCGGTGCAGACGGAGGTGATCCATTGCGCCGTCTCCGCCTGCCGCCGCAGAAAGGAAAGCGTCTCCTCGTCATCCATCAGATCGATCTGCCCCGGGCCGCCGGGCACGCAGATGACATCGAGCGGCGGGCAATGGGCGAAATCGACACTGGGGCGCATCGTCAGACCGCGATCGCAGGTCACAAGCTCCGTCGTCTTCCAGATCAGATGGACTTGCGCACCGCGCATGCGGGCAACGACTTCGAACGGTCCCGTCAGGTCGAGCTGGGTCAGGTTCGGAAACAACAGCAGGCCGATTTGCATGATCGTCTCCTTAAGGTGGTGCGTAAAAGGGTGGCGCGGAGCAGAAGCCTCTGGCCGCATCATGACATGCAGCGGATGACGCGGGAACGATAAAGAAAATCGCCCTTCCGGCTGTATTTTCTTGCGCAAAGCCTCTTGGTGGAACTGCTGTGCCGGGCCCGTGTTGGCCCCGTATTGGCGAAGGATGCTGCAAAGGAGGCCCGGATGCACACATATTCGATGATTGCCACTCATCCCCATGTGCGCGGCGGCACCAATGACACGCTGGTTCACTGCATCGACGAATGTTTCGATTGCGCACAGGCCTGCACGGCCTGTGCTGATGCCTGTCTCGGCGAGCCCGCTGTCCACGAGCTGGTGCAGTGCATCCGGTTAAATCTCGATTGCGCCGATATCTGCGTGACGACCGCTACTGTGGCCTCCCGCCGCACCGGCTCGAACGAGGTCAGCATCCGCCAGATGCTCGAAGCCTGCGCCATGGTCTGCCAGATGTGCGCAAATGAATGCGCGCGGCATGCCGGCCGGCACGAGCATTGCCGCATCTGCATGGAGGTATGCCGCACTTGCGAACAGCTCTGCCGCGATGCGGCGAAAACGCTTGCGCCGCGTATGCAGTAACCCGCGCAGGGGGTGACCAATACGGTAACCAATGCGCAGTGCCGGAACTCTCCGGCCGGGCTGCTGTTGCTGAACGCGTTTGGGGCTTAGGCAGCTGACGCGACGAATAAGCGGGTGGGATGACGCTCGCATGGCCGCGCCAGCGGCGATCATGCGGGCTTGAAGGAGAAGCCGGATGCAGAACCTCTCCAGCTTGCTTGCCACAAGCCTCTTCACCCTTGGCCTTACGTCCTTTTCATGGCCTGCCGATCTCTGCGCCAAAGGCGGCGGTAGCGGCGGCGGTGGCGCAGCCGGTGCCGCGGCCGCGGCTGCCGGAGCCGCTGCCGGTGCTGCCGGAGCCGCCGGGGCCGCTGCCGGTGCAGCCGCCGGTGCTGCTGCAGGCGCTGCGGCCGGAGCTGCGTCTGGTGCTGCCGCCGGTGCGGCGTCAGGGGGTGCTGCTGGTGCAGCGGCGGGGGCCGCGGCCGGCGCTGCCGCTGGTGCCGCTGCGGGTGCGGCTGCCGGGGCCGGTGCGGGGGCGGGTGCAGGTGCAGGCGCAGGCAGTGGTGCAGCCGCAGCCGGCGCTTCTGCGGGTGCAGCCGCCGGAGCTGCAGCAGGCGGCGGTGGTGGCAGCGGTGGTGGTGCAGCAGGCGGCGGTGGTGGCAGCGGTGGTGGTGCAGCAGGCGCGGGCTCCAGCGGGGCCAGCGGCGGCGGGGCAGGCGGTTCCGGCAGTGCCGGCGCGGGCAGCAGTGGCGGTTCAGCCGGTGGCAGTGCAGGCGGCAGTGGATCAGCGGGCAGTGGATCAGCGAGCAGCGGTTCGGCCAGCAGCAGTTCTGCCAGTGCCGCAGGCAGTTCCAGTACCGCAGGCAGTTCCAGTGCAGGTTCGAACTCTGCCGCTTCAGCGCCATCTTCTGTTGCGACGCCTTCCGTTGCCCCGGCGCAGGATTTCGGCGGGCCATCGGTCTCCGCGACGCTCGGCGTTCATCCAGATGACGCTGCTGTCTCGATAGCCAAGACTGAAACGCTGTCTTCGGCCATGCAGGGGATCAGCGTCCGCGGCCTTGATCAGGATAAGACTGCGGCATCGCCAGCCGCACCGGCGCTGGGCCGTGCCAATGCGCTGATTGCGGTTCAGATCATCGAACTGGATGGCGGCCGTGGCATGATTGTTGATCTCGCCAGCGCCGCCGAGGCCGAGCGGCTAAGCCGGATGTCTGCCCGGGCCGGCAGTCCGAAGAAAACGAAACCTGGCCAAGGCCCGGCCACGGAAGGCATGGGCGATGCGCTTGGCGTGAAGGAAGATCCGAACGGATCGCGCCAGGGCGATGGCTTTGGCCTGACGGTGACGGAACGGCGCTAGTGACGTCAGGCCGGTTTCGCCTCAGGCCCGATCCTCCAGCGCGGCCTGGCCAGCATGACGAGATCGCCGCCGGCATCGCGCAATTCGACCTGGCCCTGCACGTCCTGGCTTTGGCTCCAGTCCAAGGCGGCCATCTCGCAGCAGGCCGTGATCGGTCCGCGCGCTTTCTTCACATATTCGGTGTCCAGGCCGGTGACGATCCAGCGCGCACCCTTGGCCGGCTGGCGGCTCATCAGCGCCAGATTGGCGGTCAGTTCTGCAAGATTGGTCAGCGCGACCGCATGAATGGAACGCAGATGATTGCGCACGCGGCGGCGATCGGCGATGCGTGCCCGCGCATAACCCGGTGCAAGCGTCAGCACCTGCGCGCCGATGGTGCCGGCATAAGGCACGGTGAAGCCGATCAGACGGCTGAACAGCCAGCGGCCGAGCGGCAGGCGGCGAATGTTTTCCCACTGCCGCAGCAGCGTGTTCTTGGACATGTCCTGCATCATGTTGGTCATGGCATTCACGGCGTGTTTCGGGTTGGTGCTGCAAGGGCGGCCCAGATCAGTTCAATCAGGCGCTCGGCGGCAGCGTCGGGCTTCAGGCCGCTATGGCCGTTGAGCCATAACTTCAGCCAGGCCTGCACCGGCCCGAAGACGAGGCTGAGCAGCAATTCCGCAGGCAGGTCGCGGACCTCGCCGGCCGTCATCGCCGGCTTCAGTCTGGCGAGGATCGGCCTGATGAACTCGGCCGTGCTGCTTTGCAATTCAGCTTCCGAAGCGGCGACGATGGCCGGATCGTGCCGGTACTCCATCAGGAAACGCGCTGCGGCCTGGTTGGCGGCCGCCCAGGCGATATGCGTGCGCACGAAGCCTTCCACCAGCGCGCGCGCGCCATCGCAGCGCAAAAGTTCAGCCGACAGCACGGCACGATAACGAGCCAGCAGGTCCTGATACAGGCCGGCCAGCAGGCCCTCGCGGCTGCGGAAATGGTGATACAGGCTGCCGATCGACACGCCTGAGCGCTTGCGCACCTCCTCGATGGTCATCGCCGCTACGCCCTGGGCATCGACCAGAGCCAGCGCCGCCTCCAGGGCGCGCCGGCGGCTATGGCTGGCGCGGGTTTCGCGCAGGGAGGTCTGGGAGGTCGCGGTCTTGGTCATGCAGGCGTCTTAGCTGATTCTAGAAAATTATTCTAGAATAAAATTCTAATTTCTGTCTGTGCGTTGGCAGAGGACCGGCTGGGGGCCAGACTGCGGCCAGACCCGCTTGCAAAAACGGGAAGAGGAAGCGCCATGAACGAGCTTTGTCGCCGTCTCAATCTGCAGCATCCGATCCTGCTGGCGCCGATGGCGGGCGAGGCCGCCAAGCCGGCCCTTGCTGCCGCGGTCTCAAAAGCGGGCGGCCTTGGCTCGCTCGGCTGCGGCTACATGACCCCGAAGGCGATCCGCGACGCCATCCGCGCCCTCCGCGCGGCTTGCGAGCGTGCGTTCAACATCAATCTTTTCATGCCGCTGAACTGGGCAGCCGAGCCCGCCAAGGTGTCCGCCTATCGCGCAGCACTCGCCCAGGCGCATGCCGATCTCGGCATCGATGAGCCGGAAATCCCGAACAGGTTCGAAGAATCCTTTGACGAGCAGTTCGCCGTGGTGCTCGAGGAAGCGCCGCCGGTTTTCAGCTTCACCTTCGGCATGCCGAAGCGTGAGCAGATTGCGGCCCTGAAAGCCCGCAACATCATGGTGATCGGCACCGCGACCACGGTTGCGGAAGCCAAGGCGCTGGAAGAAGGCGGCGTCGATGCCATCGTCGCGCAGGGCATGGAGGCCGGCGGCCATCGCGGCAGTTTTCTCGCGCCAGCCGAACGCTCACTTATCGGCACGATGGCTTTGGTGCCGCAGATCGTCTCGGCGGTGAAGCTGCCGGTGATTGCCGCCGGCGGCATCGGCGATGGCCGTGGCGTGGCGGCCGCACTCTGTCTGGGTGCGCAGGCGGCTGCGCTTGGCACCAGCTTCCTGCTGGCCGAAGAAGCCGGGCTGAACAATGCCTATCATGCAGCGCTGCAAAGCATGGCGGCGCAGGATACAACGCTGACGCGCGCCTTTTCGGGCCGTCATGCCCGCGGCATCCGCAATGCCTTCCTCGACCGCATGGCGGGACACGACGATGCGATTCCCGATTATCCGGTGGCCAATGCCATGAGCCGCGCCATGCGCGCGGCCGCGGCGAAATCCGGCAGGGCGGATTATCTTTCGCTCTGGGCCGGGCAGGCGGCGTCCCTGGCGCGGCCGGAACCGGCGGCGGCCATCGTCGTCCGCCTGATGGCGGAAGCCAAAGCCGCCTTGCCGCGCCTGTAGCGGATAACCGCGGCGGAATACCGGCTGCCGCCCCTTGTCATCCCCCGGTCGCCCGGTAAAGTCAGGGCCTTATCGTAAAAGGGCGGCCGTCAAGCGGCATCAGGGAGTGAGACGACATGGCGAAAGAGTTGCACCATTTCATCGGCGGCAAGAAGGTTCCCGGTCAATCCGGCCGTTTCCTCGACGTCTACAACCCGACCACGGGCGAAGTCAGCGCCAAGGCGCCGCTTGCCTCCAAGGCGGAAGTCGAAGCCGTCATCGCCGACAGCCAGCGCGCCTTTGCCGAATGGAGCGCTACCTCGCCGCTGGTGCGCGCCCGCGTCATGTTCAAGTTCAAGGAGCTTTGCGAGAAGCACGCCGATGAACTCGCGCTCCTGATCTCCAACGAGCACGGCAAGGTGCTCTCCGATGCCAAGGGCTCCCTGCAGCGCGGCCTGGAAGTGGTCGAGTTCGCCTGCGGCATTCCGCATCTGCTGAAGGGCGAGTATTCCGACAGCGTGGCGCGCGGCATTGACGTCTATTCGATGCGCCAGCCGCTTGGTGTCGTCGCCGGCATCACGCCCTTCAACTTCCCGGCCATGGTGCCGATGTGGATGTTCGCCATTGCGATTGCCTGCGGCAACACCTTCGTGCTCAAGCCCTCCGAGAAGGACCCGAGCTGCCCGCTGCGCCTGGCTGAGCTGATGATGGAGGCTGGCGCGCCGGCCGGCGTGCTTAACTGCGTGATCGGCGACAAGGAAGCCGTCGACACGCTGCTTACCGATCCGCGCGTGCAGGCGGTCAGCTTCGTCGGTTCCACCCCGATTGCGCAGTACGTCTATGCCACGGCGGCGGCGCATGGAAAGCGCGTCCAGGCAATGGGCGGCGCCAAGAACCACATGATCGTCATGCCGGACGCCGACATGGATCAGGCGGTGGATGCGCTGATCGGCGCGGGCTATGGCTCGGCGGGCGAGCGCTGCATGGCCGTTTCGGTCGCCGTGCCGGTCGGCAAGGCCACAGCGGACAAGCTGGTTGAAGCGCTGGCGCCGCGCGTGCGTGCGCTGAAGGTCGGGCCCAGCACCGACAAGGACAGCGAGATGGGCCCGCTGGTGACCAGGGAGCATCTCGCCAAGGTGAAGAACTACGTCGATATCGGCGTGAGCGAAGGCGCCAAGCTGGTGGTCGACGGCCGGTCGCTGAAGCTGCAGGGCTACGAGAATGGCTATTTCATGGGCGGCTGCCTGTTCGACAACGTGACGCCGTCGATGAGGATCTACAAGGAAGAGATCTTCGGCCCGGTGCTTTCGGTGGTGCGGACCGAAAGCTTCGAGGAAGCCGCCCGCCTGCCCACCGAGCATGAATTCGGCAACGGCGTGGCGATCTTCACCCGCGACGGCGATGCCGCCCGCGATTTCGCCGCCAAAGTGCAGGTCGGCATGGTCGGCATCAACGTGCCGATTCCGGTGCCGCTGGCTTTCCACACCTTCGGCGGCTGGAAGAAGTCGGCTTTCGGTGACACCAACCAGCATGGTCCGGAAGGTGTGCGCTTCTTCACCAAGATCAAGACGGTGACCGCGCGCTGGCCGACCGGCATCCGCGCGGGCGCTGAGTTCAACATCCCGACGATGAAGTAAGCGTCAGACGCTATGATCCATGCGGGCGGCGGGGTAACCTGCCGCCCGTTCCGTTTCCAGAATCCGCGATGAGCCTTCTCGATACCTACCGCGCGAAAGTCGCTTCCGGCATCCTGGCCAACGATCCGGCCCAGGCGCTGGCAGCCGAAAAGCTCGAACTGCTGAGCCGGCGTCTGCAGCATTACAAGCCGGGCGGCGGCGATGAAGGCTGGCTGCAGCGCCTGAGCTTTGGCCGCAAGCGCGAGCCGGCGCCGCAGGGCCTCTACATCTACGGCGAGGTCGGCCGCGGCAAATCCATGCTGATGGATCTGTTCTTCGAGGCGGCACCCGTCGAGCAGAAGCGCCGGGTGCATTTCCATGCCTTCATGCAGGACGTGCATGCCGAAATCTTCCGCTACCGCCAGCTGCCCAGCGACAATCCTGAAAAGAAGAAAGGCGGCGACGATCCGATCAAGCCAACCGCCAAGAAGATTGCCCGACAGGCCTGGCTGCTCTGCTTCGACGAGTTCCAGGTCAGTGACGTGGCCGATGCGATGATTCTGGGCCGGCTGTTCGAGAAGCTGTTCGACCGCGGCGTCGTGGTTGTGGCGACGTCCAACCGCGCGCCGGACGATCTTTACCAGGGCGGCCTGAACCGGCAGCTCTTCCTGCCCTTCATCGCGCTGTTCAAGGAAAAGCTCGATGTGCTGCATCTCGCGGCTCAGCGCGACTACCGCCTGCAGCGCTTGAGCCGGGAGAAGGTCTGGTTCAGCCCGCTTGGGCCGGCATCCGACGCGGCGCTCGACCGCGCCTGGAACCTGCTCACCGATGATGCCAGGGGCGAGCCGGGTTCGCTCGAAGTGCTTGGCCGCAAGCTGGCAATTCCGCGGCAGGCGCGCGGGGTGGCGCGCTTTGCTTTTGCCGATCTCTGCGAGGCGGCCCTGGGGCCGGCGGATTATCTTGCCATCGCGCGGCATTTCCACACCGTCATGATCGACGGCATCCCGACGCTGAGCCCGGCCAAGCGCAACGAAGCCAAGCGCTTCGTGACCTTGATCGACACGCTGTATGAGGCGAAGGTGAAACTGCTGGCCAGCGCCGAGGCGCCGCCGGAAACGCTTTATCCCACCGGGGACGGCGCTTTCGAATTCCAGCGCTGCGTCTCAAGGCTTAACGAGATGCAAAGCGAGGATTACCGCGCGCTGGAGCACAGCCCGTAGATGCTCAGGTCGGGCGAAGATTTTGGGATGAAGTCCGGGGATAACGCTGTGCGTCAGTTCGGCAGCAGCAGGTCCCGCGCGCGATCGAGACGCGCATTGGTCATCTGGGCGCCGAGCAGATTGGCGCCGTCGAAGCGGCCATCGGTCAGATCAGCGCCGGTCAGATTGGCTTCGCGCAAATCCGCCTCGCGCAGATCGGCGGCCACCAGGCTCGCGCCGCTCAGATTCGCGCCCACCAGCACCGCTTTCTTCAGCTTGGCCGCGCCAAGATTGGTGCGCGCGGCGCGGATATTGGGCGCATCGTCCTTGATTGCCGCCAGATTGGCATAGCTGAGATTGGCGCCGTCCATCATGGCGCGCGTCAGGCTGGCGCCGCGCAGGTTCGACTTCACCAGTTCGGCATTGCGCAGATCGGCGAAATTCATGCGCGCCAGCGCCAGATTGGCCTGGCCCAGCAGAGCCTGACTGAAGCAGGCGCGTTCCAGCAGCGCGCCCATCAGGTTGACGCCGCGCAGATCGCGGCCGGAAAAGTCGAAATCGCTCAGATCCGCGCGCTGGCCCTGGCGGCCCTCGGAGCGCACCCACAGTTCATGCTGGCGCAGCACCTCGCCCAGATCCTCCGGCGCATGGCGCGACGCAGCCGCAAAGATTGCTGCGGCCAGTTCCGGCCTGCTGCGCAGGCTGGCATCGATGATGGCGCCGCGCAGATCGGTGCCGGTGAAATTGGCGCCGCTGATCTGCGCGCCAGTCAGGCTGGCACCGGTCAGCGTCGCACCAGACAGGTCGGTGTTCTGCAAATCAGCGCCTTCCAGCCGCGCCGACATCATCTGCGCCTTGCGCAGATCGGCACCGGCGAGGTTGCTGTCGCCCAGATTGGCATCGGCGAAATCGGCATGCAGGGCGAAGGCCAGCGGCAGTTGGGCGCCGGACAGATCAGCGCGTTGCACCGAGGCGCCGGACAGATCGATCGCCCGCTTGGTCGGCCCGCCATCGGACATGCGGCCTTCCGCGTCGTAGACCGGGGTAAGCGCCTCGGCGCCATTCGATTCGGCCATGTTGGCATCGTTCAGGCCGGCGGCGCGCAGGCAGGCGCCCCGCAGATCGGCCCAGCGCAGATCAGCGCCATCCAGGGTGGCATTGCGGAAATCCGCACCGCCGCATTTCGACATCGACAGCCGCGATCCGTCCAGCCGGGCGCGGTGCAGCCGCGCCCCGGTCAGATCGGCCAGCGTCAGATTGGCGCCGGTCAGATCGGCGTCGGACAGATCGGTGAAGGCTAGCGCGGCCGGACGGGCGTCGGTCTTGCCGGCAAGATGGGCTTCATGTTCACGCAAGATATCGCGCAGCTTTTCCGCGCCTACCTTGGTCAGATGCGTGGGGGCCCCGCGTGAAAAGTCGCCCATACGATGTGCGGCCTTACAGATGAAACAACGAACGATTCAGCCGCACTACTCTACCGGGGTCAGCCGCGCCGTTCCACCATCAGCTTTTTGATTTCGGCGATCGCCTTGGCGGGATTGAGGCCCTTCGGGCAGGTCTGCGCGCAATTCATGATGGTGTGGCATCGATACAGCCGGAAGGGATCTTCCAGATTGTCGAGCCGCTCGCCGGTCATCTCATCGCGGCTGTCGGCGATCCAGCGATAGGCCTGCAGCAGAATCGCCGGACCGAGATAACGGTCGCTGTTCCACCAATAGCTGGGGCAAGAGGTCGAGCAGCATGCGCACAGGATGCACTCATAAAGGCCATCCAGCTTGGCGCGCTCTTCCGGCGACTGCTTGCGCTCGCGCGTCGGCGCTGGGCTCTGGGTCTTCATCCAGGGCTCGATGGAGGCGTACTGGGCGTAGAAGTTGGTCAGATCCGGCACCAGATCGCGCACCACCGCCATATGCGGCAGCGGATAGATCTTCACGTCGCCTTCGATGTCATCGCAGGCCTTGGTGCAGGCCAGCGTGTTGCCGCCATCGATGTTCATCGCGCAGGAACCGCAGATGCCCTCTCGGCAGGAGCGGCGGAAGGTCAGGGTCGGATCGATCTCGTTCTTGATCTTGATCAGCGCGTCCAGAACCATCGGGCCGCAATCGTTCATATCGACTTCGTAAGTGTCGATGCGCGGGTTCTGGCCATCCTCCTGGTTCCAGCGATAGACGCGGAACCGCTTCACCTTGCGCTGCTCACCCGGCTTGGCTGGCGGCAGGGCGTAGGTCTTGCCCTCGGTGATCTGGGAGTTCTTCGGCAGCGAAAAGGCAACCATCGTGGCAGTCCTTTGGGGCTCTGGCTCTTAATAGACGCGCTTCTTGGGCTCGATATACGAGACTTCGTTCGTCAGGGTGTAGGTATGCACCGGACGATAGTCGATGACCACCTTGCCGTTGGGCTCGAGCCAGGACAGGGTGTGCTTCATCCAGTTCACGTCGTCGCGCTCGGCATAATCCTCGCGGGCATGGGCGCCGCGGCTTTCCTTGCGGTTTTCCGCGCCATGCATGGTGACGACGGCCTGACGGATCAGATTGTCGAGCTCCAGCGTCTCGACCAGGTCCGAGTTCCAGACCAGCGTACGGTCGGTGACGCGGATATCCGGCATCATCTTGTAGACTTCGTCGATCAGCTGCACGCCTTCCTTCAGCACCTCGCCGGTGCGGTAGACGGCGCAGTTGTTCTGCATCGTGCGCTGCATCTTCTCGCGGATCCGGGCGGTCGGCTCGCTGCCATTGGCATGGCGGAAGCGGTCCAGGCGCGCGATGGCCTCTTCGCCGGCCTTCGGCATGTCCTTGTGCTTGGCACCCTTCTCGACGATCTGCGCGGCGCGGATCGCGGCGGCGCGGCCGAACACCACGAGGTCGATCAGCGAGTTCGAACCCAGGCGGTTGGCGCCATGCACCGACACGCAGGCCGCTTCACCCACCGCCATCAGGCCGGGCACCACATGATCCGGGTTGCCGTCCTTCAGGGTGACGACTTCGCCGTGATAGTTCGTCGGGATGCCGCCCATGTTGTAGTGCACGGTCGGCAGCACCGGGATCGGCTGCTTGGTCACATCCACGCCGGCGAAGATCTTGGCGCTCTCCGAGATGCCCGGCAGGCGCTCATGCAGGATCTTCGGATCCAGGTGATCCAGGTGCAGGTAGATGTGGTCCTTGTTCTTGCCCACGCCGCGGCCTTCGCGGATCTCCATGGTCATGGCGCGGCTGACGACGTCGCGCGAGGCCAGATCCTTGGCCGACGGCGCGTAGCGCTCCATGAAGCGCTCGCCTTCGGAGTTCACCAGATAGCCGCCTTCGCCGCGGGCGCCCTCGGTGATCAGGCAGCCGGCACCGTAGATGCCGGTCGGGTGGAACTGCACGAATTCCATGTCCTGCAGCGCCAGGCCGGCGCGCAGCACCATGCCGCCGCCGTCACCCGTGCAGGTATGCGCCGAGGTGCAGGAGAAGTAGGCGCGGCCGTAGCCGCCGGTGGCCAGCACCACCATATGGGCGCGGAAGCGGTGAATGCTGCCATCGGCCAGGTTCCAGGCCATGACGCCGCGGCAGACACCCTCGTCATCCATGATCAGGTCGAGGGCAAAATACTCGATGAAGAACTCGGTGTCGTATTTCAGCGACTGCTGATACAGCGTATGCAGCATCGCATGGCCGGTGCGATCAGCGGCGGCGCAGGTGCGCTGGGCCGGGCTCTCGCCGTAATTTTTGGTCATGCCGCCGAAGGCGCGCTGATAGATCTTGCCTTCCGGAGTGCGGCTGAACGGCACGCCGAAATGCTCCAGCTCGATGACGGCAGGCACCGCCTCGCGGCACATATATTCGATCGCGTCCTGGTCGCCGAGCCAGTCGGAGCCCTTGACGGTGTCGTACATGTGCCAGCGCCAGTCGTCCTCGCCCATGTTGCCGAGCGCGGCCGAGATGCCGCCCTGGGCGGCAACGGTATGGCTGCGGGTGGGGAAGACCTTGGAAATACAGGCAGTTTTCAGGCCGGCAGCGGCCATGCCCATGGTGGCGCGCAGGCCGGCGCCGCCGGCGCCGACAACGACGACGTCGTAGAAATGATCGTTGACCTGATAGCTAGCGGGCATGGATCACGCTCCGAAAAACAGCTTGAGCACCGAGATCGCGGCAATGCCGCCGACCAGGTAGATGGCGAAAGTGACGGCCAGCAGGGTGGCCACCTTGGCGCCCTCGCTATGGATGTAGTCCTCGATGATCACCTGCGCGCCCAGCTTCAGGTGCCAGAAGGCCGCCAGCACGGCGAGCAGCACGATGATCGCGAAGAACGGGTTCTGGAAGGTCTCGGCGAGGGCTGTATGGTCGCTGCCGGCCAGCTTGATGATCGCGCAGGCCAGCAGCAGCATCAGCGGCACCAGCGCCACGGCGGTAACGCGCTGAAGCCACCAGTGCTGCACGCCTTCCTTGGCCGAGCCCAGGCCGCGGACGCGGCCAAGCGGGGTGCGCATGCTTTTCACAGTCTTGCTCATCATGCGCTCCTTCAGTTCACCGCGTAGGCCAGGATCCAGGCCAGCAGCGTCAGCACGACCGAGATGATGATGACCGCCCAGGCCGATTTGGCGGCGGTTTTGACCTCGAAGCCATAGCCGGCATCCCAGAAAAGGTGCCGGATGCCGTTGCAGAGGTGGTAGAACAGCGCCCAGGTGAAGCCGAACAGGACCAGGCGGCCGAACCAGGAACCGAGCACGGCCTGCACGGTGGCGTAATGCTCCGGGCCGGCAGCGGCGGCAGCCAGCCACCAGGTCAGCAGCAGGGTGCCGACGCCCAGCGCGCCGCCGGTGATGCGGTGCGTGATCGACGTCACCATGGTGACGGTCGGGCGCCAGACTTGAATATGCGGGGAGAGCGGTCGTTCGACGTTCGCCATGTTTCGCCTTCGAGTGGGGCCTTCGAAAGGGTATGGGGGCGCCGCAGCGCACGGCACCCGAAAAACGGGCCGATACTAGTCCGCAGGCCTGCCCAGTCAACGATTGGACATCTTGTTTTTAACGATCTAAGCGCCCCGTCCGCAAGGCAAATTGCCATCCGCCCGCGATCATTCCGGCGTCAGGCTACGGGCGGCGCGCTCATCGGCTGCGCTGCCGGTGCGGTCAGGGGCGGCACCGCCTGGGGCGGTACCAGGCATTCGGCCATCACGGTGGCGTTGCGGCCGCGGTCCTTGGCACGGTACAGCGCGGCATCGGCGGCCTGCAGGGCAACCGCCGGATCGGATTCCGCCATGCCGATGATGGCGACGCCGATGCTAAGGGTCTGCTGCAGCTCCACCTTCCCATAGGGCACCCTGAGGGCCGCCATGGCCGTGCGGACGCGCTCGGCCACCCGCATGGCGCCGGCGCCGCTGGTGCCGGGCAGCAGGATGCAGAATTCATCGCCGCCTAGCCGGGCGAAAATGTCCTCGCGCCGCAGCAGGCCACCGATGGTGCCGGTCACGGCCTGCAGCATCGCATCGCCTGCGCCATGGCCGTAATTGTCGTTGAGCGCCTTGAAGTGGTCGATATCGAGCATCAGCACGGCGATCGGCTGGCGGGCGCGGCGGGCGCGCGAATGCTCCTCAGCCAGCCGCTGGTTGAAGGCGCGGCGGTTGAGCAGACCGGTCAACTCGTCATGGCTGGCCAGCCGGTCCAGCTGGTCCAGCAGCCTTTCGCTGGTCAGCAGCACGATGCCCACCGGGAACAGGAACAGCACGGCGGTGTCCCAGACAATCCAGGTCTTGCGCAATTCGCCGCCGGTCAGGAAAGCCGGCAGCTCGGGGCCGCCGAACAGCAGCGCGATATGGGCAAGGTTGATGCACAGATGCAGGCCATAGGCCCCTGCCAGCGTCAGCCGGGCGATCTGGCGGCCCTGCTGGATGGTGCGCAGTGGCGCGCGGCCGGTCAGAAGATCGCGCATGATGAGCGCGCAGGACAGGACGATGCCGCCGCTGACCAGCACCAGCCGTGCCCGCGCATCGGGATCGACCAGCGTCCAATAGGCAGTGCCGGCCAGGGCGATCAGGCTCGCCGCCAGGAAGATATGCCAGGGCGGCGGGCGGCGGACGAAGGTGGCGAAAGCGATGTTGAGCAGGAAATGCCCAGCCACCACCATGCTGTTGCCGAGGATGACGATGACAGGTCCGGGCCAGCTGCTGCGCAGCAGGAAGGAAACGATGCCCAGCGCCATGACGCTGTAGCCCAGCGCCCAGTAGGTGGCGGCGCGCTCATGGTGATGGATGCGCCAGGCGGCCCCGAGGGCAAGTGCGGCGAGCACGGCCTGCAGGCCAATGAAGAACACCGCGGTGCCCATGTCGAAGGTCATTGTCGCCCGTCCGCAAAGTCGACGAACAATAAACTATGCAGCCGCGCCGGGCGACAGTAGGGTTATTTTTCGATTATGAGGCGATGCGGATCATCCGCGCCGCGGCATGAACACCCAGTAATCGAGATCAAGAACGACGGTATCCGGATATTTGCCGGAGGCATCCTTGTCGGGATGCTGGGTGGCAGGCTGATCCTTTGCTGCAATCGTGCGGATACGTAAGGCGCCGACATCCTTGCGGCCGGCGATCTCGGCCTTCTCCAGCACCTCCGACCATGCGTAAATCGTATGGCCGGCCAGCGTCGGGTTGACGTGGCGTCCGCCATTGATCGCGGCGATGAAGGCGGCATTGGCCAGGCCATTGAAGCTGAGCGCGCGGGCCAGGCTGATCACATGGCCGCCATAGATCAGCCGGCGGCCGAGCTTCTCCTGTCCCTGGCGGTGCTGATCGAAATGCACCTTCGCGGTATTCTGATACAGCCGCGTGGCCAGCATATGCTCGGCTTCTTCGATGGTCATGCCATCGACATGGTCGATCTTCTCGCCGGGCTGATAATCCTCCCAGCCATGCGGGCTGCCGGCCAGGGCCCAGTCGTAGCGGCTGAAATCGAGCCCGGCGGGCACGGCCAGTTCCTCCGGCGCGACGCGATCTTTCAGCTGCGGCACACGTTCTTCGGCGATGGCAGCGCTCTCGTCGCGCTTGCGCACCATGACCCAGCGCACGTAATCCAGCACCAGGTCGCTGCCATTGCGATAGCCCTGGCTGCGCACATAGACCACGCCGGTCTTCTTGTTCGAATTCTCCTTCAGGCCGATGACGCGCGACACCGTGTTGATGGTGTCGCCGGGAAAGACCGGCGCGAGGAAGCGGCATTCGGCATAGCCCAGATTGGCCACCGCATTGAGCGAGACATCCGGCACGGTCTTGCCGAACACGACATGGAAGGCCAGCAGATCATCGACCGGCGCAGCCTTCAGGCCGATCGCCTTTGCAAAGCTGTCGGCCGACTGCACGGCAAAGCGCGGACCGTAGAGCGCGGTGTACAGCGCCACGTCGCCCTGCGTGATCGTGCGCGGCGTGGCATGGCGAAGTTCCTGCTCGAGCCGGAAATCCTCGAAGAAATTGCCGGGATTGGTTTTGTCGCTCATCGTTCGATCCTTGGTTACACCCTCATCCCCGGCCCCTCTTCCGCAAGCGGGAAAGCAAGGGGGCTGCGGCGAAGCGGCGGGAGGGCGGGGGCGTTACGCCGTCTGCAATTTCTCGATCGCCGCGGCCAAAGCCGCCAGCCGCTTGGCCTGCTCGACATGCAGGTTCTCGACCAGCTTGCCGTCCACCAGCACCACGGCCTTGCCCTGCTTGGAGGCTTCCTCGAAGGCGGCGATGATCTTATGCGCGCGCGCGACATCCTCCGCGCTCGGCGCGAAGACGCGGTTGGCGGTGTCGATGGTCTTGGGATGGATCAGCGTCTTGCCGTCAAACCCAAGCTCCAGGCCCTGCCTGCACGAGGCCTCGAAGCCCGCATCGTCTTCCAGATCGAGATAGACGCCATCCAGGATCGCCAGCCCATAGGCGCGCGCAGCCAACAGACACAGGCCCAGCGCGGTGATCACCGGCAGGCGCAGCGGCGTGTGATGCGCATTCAGATCCTTCACCAGATCGGAGGTGCCCATCACCAGCGCGCCGAGCCGCGGCGAGGCAGAGGCGATCTCTTCCGCATGCAGGATGCCCTTGGGGGTTTCCATCATGCACCAGATGGCGGTCTTCTCCGGCGCGCCATTGGCTTTCAGCAGGGCTTCGGCTGCCTGCACCTGGGCGGCGCTTTCCACCTTCGGCAGCAGCACCGCATCCGGTCCGGCCTTGGCGGCGGCGATGATGTCGTCCTTGCCCCAGGGCGTATCCAGGCCGTTCGTGCGGATGATCAGTTCGCGGCCGCCATAGCCGCCCTCGGTCACCGCCTTGCAGACCTGCTCGCGCGCAGCCGCCTTCACGTCGGGCGCCACGGCATCTTCCAGATCGAGGATCAGCGCATCGGCGGCCAGCGTCTTGGCCTTCTCCAGCGCGCGGGCATTCGAGCCCGGCATGTAAAGAACGCTGCGGCGGGGGCGAACAGGGGCGGCCATGGATCCTCCGAATGCTGCGATGCAATATTTATCGTTGGCGCCACTATAAACAGGGGCAGGGGCGTGGCAAGTTTCCCCCAGGTCATGATTTGGTCGTACGCGATGCGGCCGGGAAAGACCGCCAACAGGACGATGCCATGCGTGTGCTCGCCATCCAAAGCCAGGTGATTTACGGCCATGTCGGCAATTCGGCCGGCGCTTTTGCCTTGCAGCGGCAGGGAGTCGAAACCTGGGCCGTGCCAACCGCCGTGCTGGCCTTCAATCCCTCCTACGGCCCGCCGGCCATGCGCGCCACCGAGCCATCGGAGATGGATAGCTGGATGATGGCGCTGCAGACGCGGCCGGAATGGCAGCAGATTGACGCGATCCTGCTCGGCTGGCTGGGCAATCCGCGCACGGCCGAGGCTGCGGCGCGTGCGGCCTTGGCCGCCAGGGCTGCCAATCCGGATGCGGTTTTTCTCTGCGATCCGGTGATGGGCGACAGCGATTGCGGCCTTTATGTCGACAAGGCCCTGCCGCCCTTCATCCGCGAGCAGCTGATCCCGAAAGCCGACATCGTCACGCCGAACGGCTTCGAGCTGGAATACCTGCTGGGCGACAAGGTGGAAGACCTGCCTTCTGCGCTTGCGGCCTGCGACAAGCTGCGCGCCCAGGGACCGAAGACCGTCATCGCCACCACGCTGAAGCGCCGCGATGGCGGCGCGGGCATGGTGGAGGCGCTGCTGGTCAACGACGAAGGCGCCTGGATCTGCGGCGTGCCCGATCTGGGACAGGAGCTGCCCAAAGGTGCTGGCGACATTTTTGCTTCGCTGTTTCTCGCGCGTCTGGTCAAAGGGCGCACGCCGAAAAAGGCACTGCTTTTCGCGATGGCAGGCACCTATGGCCTGCTGCGCGATGCGGTGGCGAACAAGGCGGGCGAGATGCGGCTGGTCACGGCCCAGAATGAGCTGCACCAGCCCAGCCATCTGCCCGATATCGAGCGCGTGCGCTGAATAGGCAAACGAAACGGGCGCCGAAAGATCGGCGCCCGTCGTTAAAGCGGACTGATAAGCGGGTTGACGTGCGGGACCGTTACGCCGCCTGCTTCTTCAGGTGGCGCGCCGCCAGTTCTTCGGCGATCTGCACGGCATTGAGAGCTGCGCCCTTGCGCAGGTTGTCGGAGACCACCCACATCGCGAGCCCGTTTTCCACCGTGATGTCTTCGCGGATGCGCGACACGAAGGTGCTGTAGTCGCCGGCGCATTCCAGCGGCGTGATATAGCCGCCGTCTTCGCGGCGATCCAGAACCTGCACGCCCGGCGCTTGCGCAAGAATCTCGCGCGCCTCTTCAGCCGACAGCGGCTCTTCGAATTCGATATTCACCGCTTCCGAATGGCCGATGAAGACCGGTACGCGCACGCAGGTGGCGGTCAGCTTGATCTTCGGATCGAGGATCTTCTTCGTCTCCGCCGTCATCTTCCATTCTTCCTTGGTATAGCCATCGTCCAGGAAGACGTCGATATGCGGGATGACGTTGAAGGCGATCTGCTTGGTGAACTTCCGCTTCTCGACCGGATCGTTGACGAAGATCGCCTTGGTCTGGCGCTCCAGCTCAACGACGCCGTCATTGCCGGCGCCCGAGACGGACTGGTAGGTCGACACCACAACGCGCTTGATCCTGGCGCGGTCATGCAGCGGCTTCAGCGCGACGACGAGCTGCGCGGTCGAGCAGTTCGGATTGGCGATGATGCCCTTCTTAGTATAGCCGGCCAGCGCATCGGCATTCACCTCGGGCACGATCAGCGGCACGTCGGGGTCCATGCGCCACTGGCTGGAATTGTCGATCACCACCGCACCGGCGCCGGCAACCTTCGGCGCCCATTCCTTCGACGTGGCGCCGCCGGCCGAGAACAGCGCGATGTCGACGCCCTTGAAATCGTAATCGTCGAGCGCCTTCACCTTGATCTTCTTGTCGCCGAAATGGGCGTCCTTGCCGATGCTGCGGCGCGAGGCAAGCGGCACCACTTCCGAGACGGGGAAATTGCGCTCGTGGAGGATGTTGAGCATTTCGCGGCCCACCACACCGGTGGCGCCGACGACGGCGACCTTATAGGCCATCTGATACCTTCCTTTTCTCGTCCGGCAGGTCGGCACCCGGCGGACGGTCGAAACATGAGGACAATGTCTGTGCCCGGCAGGTCATCACCCGGCAGGCCGGCGGACATTAGGACCGGATAAGACGCCAATCAAGCAGGGAATTGTGGCGATTGTCCTGCTGCCCGGGCTTTTCGCCGTCATCCCGGGCACGGTGCGGCGGTGGTGTGCCGTAGTGTGCCGTAGTGTGCCGCAAGGCCGGGATTTCCCTCCGGCAGGCTCAAAAGGGATTTCGGCTCGCGCGGCGTAAGCGCCTGGCCGGGGTGACGGGCAGGTCTTCGGGCTTGCCTTCCCGGGTCGCTCCGCTATTGTACCAATCGGTACAAACCTGGGGCCCGCCATGACCGTCCAATCCCCTGCCAACCGGCCGCCGCTGCCGCCATTTACCGCCGAAACCGCCGCCCAGAAGGCCCGGATGGCGGAAGATGCCTGGAACAGCCGCGATCCGGCGCGGGTGGCGCTGGCCTATACGGAAGACAGCCAATGGCGCAACCGGGCCGAATTCTTCTCCGGCCGGGCCCGGATCGAGGAGTTCCTGACGCGCAAATGGCAGCGCGAGCTGGATTACCGGCTGATCAAGGAGGTCTGGGCCTATACCGGCAACCGGATCGCCGTGCGCTTTGCCTATGAATGGCATGACGACAGCGGCAACTGGTATCGCAGCCATGGCAACGAGCAATGGGAATTTGACGAGCGCGGCCTGATGCGCCGCCGCGAGGCCAGCATCAACGACGTGCGGATTTCGGAGGCCGACCGCAAATTTTACTGGCCGCTGGGCCGGCGTCCCGACGATCATCCCGGGCTGACGGAACTGGGATTATAGGTTCCACATGCGTCATGTCCGAGAGCGACGCTTTATGAAGGAGTAAAGAGTGCCCGCCGCCTTGCTCAGCCGCGAAGACGCCATCGCCCGCATCGCGGAAGTCTTCCGCGAATACGGCTTCGCGGGCACGTCCCTGAGCGCGATCACCGAGGCCACCGGCCTTGGCAAGGGCAGCCTCTATAATCACTTCCCCGGCGGCAAGGATCAGATGGGCGATGAGGTGCTTGCCCATATCGATGCCTGGTTCGAGGCACGGATCTACGCGCCGCTGCGCCAAGCCGGCAATCCGCGCAGCGCCATTGCCGCGATGTTCGATGCAGTGGAAGACTATTTCCGCTCCGGTCGCCGCATCTGCCTTGTCGGCGCTTTCGCCCTGGATGCAACGCGCGACCGTTTCGCGGCCAAAGTGCAGGGCTATTTCACCGCCTGGATCGAGGCCCTGGCCGCTGCTTTAGCGCGCGGCGGCGCGCACGATGCCCATGCCCTTGCGGAAGAGGTTGTCGCCGGCATCCAGGGCGCGCTGGTGCTCAGCCGCGCGCTCAGCGATCCGGGACTGTTCAAGCGCCAGCTTGCGCAATGGCGCCAGAGACTGAACACGGCGCTTGCCTGACGCTGCGGCATAACGCCTATCCTCGGCCGGACCATCGGCGAAAAACAAACCGGAGGAAACAAGATGGCCGGGATCATCCTGCATCACTACGGCACATCGCCGTTTTCCGAGAAGGTGCGGATTGCGTTCGGGATCAAAGGCATTGCCTGGGACTCGGTGACGGTTCCGGCGATGATGCCGAAGCCGGACCTGCTGCCGCTCACCGGCGGCTACCGCAAGACGCCGGTGATGCAGATCGGTGCCGATATCTATTGCGACACACAAATCATTCTGCGCGAGATCGAGCGCCGTCATCCAACGCCGAGCTTGTTTCATGGTCTGGCGAAGGGCCTGGCCGAAGGCGTCGCCTTTTGGGCCGATCACCAGCTTTTCAACGCCTGCGTTGCCATTGCCTTTGGCATCATGGGCGAGCAGATGCCGGATGCCTTCCTGGAGGATCGTGCGAAATTCTCCGGCCGCAGCATCGACCGCGCCAAGCTCAAGCAGCAGGCCGCCATGATGACAGGGCCCCTGCGCGCCCATCTGGGCTGGGTGGAGCAGGCGCTTTCGGATGGCCGCAGCTTCCTGTTTGGCGATGCGCCCAGCCTGGCCGATCTCGCTGTCTATCACGGGGTCTGGTTCGTGCGCGACCGCGCGAAATCCGAGGTGCTGGCCGATTACACCGCGCTGAATGCCTGGGCCGACCGCATGAAGGCTTTCGGCCATGGCACACGCAGCAATATCGAGGCCAAGGACGCGCTGGCGATCGCCAAGGCGGCCGAGCCTGCGGCGATATCCGGCGTTGCCGCCAACGCGCTGGGATTGCAGGCGGGCGCGATGGTCAGCGTCACGCCGGACGACAGCGGCCGCGATCCCACCATCGGCGAACTGATCGCGCTGGACGCGCAAAGCGTCACCATCCGCCGCGAAACACCTGAGACCGGCATTGTGCATGTGCATTTCCCGCGCGCCGGTTTCTTCCTGGTGCCGGCCAAGGTGTGAGGGAGGTCTGCGATGAAGAAGATCGAATTCTTCTACGACGTCTCCTCGCCCTGGACCTATCTCGCCTTCACCAATATCCAGCCGCTGGCGAAGGAAGAGGGCGCTGAGGTTATCTATAAGCCCTTCCTCGTCGGCGGCGTGTTCAACACGATCAATCCCAGCGTCTATCAGCAGCGCGAAAATCCCGTGCCCGCCAAGGCGGCCTACGCGCTGAAGGACATGCAGGATTGGGCCGAGCTCGCCGGCATCACGATTAAGTTTCCGCCCAGTGTGTTTCCGGTCAATTCGGTAAAAGGCCTGCGCGCTTTATTGTGGGCGGAAGAGCAGGGCGGGCAGATCGCCCTGGCGAAAGCCTTGTTCGAACTTTACTGGGGTGAAGACAGGGATATCAGCCAGGACGACGTGCTGGCCGAGGCCGCCGTCCGCGCCGGCCTCGATGCTGCGCGCCTGGCGCAGGCGGTCAACGATCCGGCGATCAAGGCGCAACTGAAGGCAAATACCGATGAGGTGATCGCCCGCGGCGGCTTCGGCTCGCCCACCATCTTCGTGAACGAGACCGACATGTATTTCGGCAACGACCGTCTGCCGCTGGTGCGCGAGGCGCTCAGACGCGCCGGATAAGGCCCGGCGCAGACTGCCACAGCGCCTGCAGTGCGAAGCCGATGAAGATCATGCCGGAGATGCGCGTGATCCAGAGTTCGTGGCGGCGATAAAGCTTGCGCACCGGCGCTGCGCCGATGATGAAGATCAGGATCGCATCGGCAATGACGAAGCCGCCGCAGGCCGCCAGCAGCAGCGGCGGCAGGCTGGCCCAGGTCAGTTGCGCCGATTGCGCCGCCAGCAGCGCGGTGAACATCGCCACCGCCACGGCATAGCTTTTCGGATTGGTCAGCCCGAAAGCCAGACCGCGCCGCAGGGGATGCGCGATGATGTTGTTCAGTCCGCCATCCTCGCGCCGCTTTACTGTCACCGCGCGCCAGCCGAGCCAGAAGAGATAAATGCCGCAGACCATGCCCAGCAGGTCGAAGACGAAGCTGCCCAGGCTGGCTGAGCCGATGATGGCGGTCAGCGCCAGAATCGCCCAGAGGATGTCGCCGGCGAAATGTCCGGCCAGGAAGCTGAAACCGGCGCGGCGGCCCTGGCCGGCGCCGATGCCCAGGAGGGCGAGGAAAGCAGGTCCGGGGGTGAGTGTATAGGCGGCGCCGGCCAGCGCCGCAGCGAAGTAGAGCGACAGGTCCATCGCGGGTAAGCTTAATCCCATGCTGGCGGTGATTGCGATACCTGAATTCGATGTCGGCGCGGCCGCCTGGATCGATGCGCTGCGCCGCGCGCATGATCCGCAATATGACCGCGTGCCCGCGCATGTGACGCTGGCCTTTCCGCAGGCCGTCGCCGATCCCGACTGGTTTTCCGGCCATGTTGCCTCGATTGCGGCCACCGCAGCCCCGCTGGCGGTCTCATTCGACCGGCTGGAGCGGATGGAGGATGCCTACCATCCGAAATACCGCTATCTCAATGTGCTGCTGGCCGATGAGGCAAGCGCCATGCCGCTGGTCTCGCTGTACCGGATGCTGGGCGGCAATGATGCGTCCTATCGCCCGCATCTGACACTGGCCCGCTTCGGCGCAATATTCAGCGCCAAGGCCCTAAAGCGGCAGCTTGGCGGCTTGGACGCGCCGATCCATGGCCGCATCGCTTCGCTGACGCTGCTTGCAATCGAAAGTGGCGCGATCCGCAAATGCGCCGCATATCCGCTTTCGGGTTAAGGCTGCTCCAGCGGATGCGCCTGGAAGGCAGGCAGGGCCTCGCAGCGCTCGCGCAGCCGCATCAGCGCCGGATAGCGTCCGGCTGGAATGGTATCGGGCAGATAGACGCCGAGGAAGCTCACCATCACGCCGAGCGTAATATCGGCCATGCTGATATGCTTGCCCAGCAGCCAGTCATTGCTGCCTTCGGGCAGCTCAGCGGCGCGCCCTTCCAAAGCCTTCAGGCCGCCGGCGACCTGCGTCAGCAGATGCTGGCGCCAGGGCTCGTGCACTTTTTCGGGCGGACGGCGGCGCTGCTCATAGATCGCGGCTACGGCCTTATCCAGCGTGCCGCAGGCAACCGCCATGAGCTGCAGGCAGTCCCGGCGCGGCTTGCCATGCGGCGGGATCAGGCTTTTCGCCGGTCCGACCAGTTCCATCAGGTAGTCGAGAATGGCGCTCGATTCGGTCAGCCGCTCGCCATCGTCCAGGATCAGGACCGGCACGCGCCCCACCGGATTGACCTCAAGGCCGCGTTCCGGATTGGCGGTCACTGAAAGATATTCGCGGTCATGCGGCACGTTCAGCATCGTCATGGCGATGGCGACGCGGCGCGAATAGGGCGACAGGTTGCGGCCGATCAGCAGCATGGCATTTCCTCCGTGGGAGCAACACTCGCCAATGTGGCGCGGCGGTGCAAGCAAAAGAAAAGGCCGCAAGGATGTGCCCTGCGGCCTTTCGCTCATTCCTGCTGGAGATGGCCGGGTCGGGCCCGGCCATGACGCGTATGGTGTCGTAACTACGCCGCCAGCTTGTCCAGTTCGTGGATGAGCGCATCGCCCATGCCCCTGGTGCCGACCTTGGTGGTGCCGCCGCCCAGATCGGCGGTGCGCACGCCGGCCTTCAGCACATTCTCGGCCGCCTTGTCGATCAGATCGGCATCGGCATCGAGGTCATAGGCATAGCGCAGGGCCATCGAGAAGCTCTGGATCGTCGCCAGCGGATTGGCGATGCCCTTGCCGGCAATGTCGGGCGCTGAGCCATGCACCGGCTCGAACAGCGCCATGCGGCGGCCGGTGGTGGGATCGGCGGCGCCGATCGAAGCCGACGGCAGCATGCCGAGCGAGCCGGTCAGCATGGCCGCTTCGTCTGAGAGGATGTCGCCGAACAGGTTGTCGGTCACCATCACGTCGAACTGCTTCGGGTTGCGCACGAGCTGCATGGCGCCGTTATCGGCATACATGTGCTCAAGCTGCACGTCCTTGTACTGCTCCTGATGCAGCTTGGTGACTTCTTCGCGCCACAGCACGCCGGATTCCATCACGTTGGCCTTTTCCAGCGAGGTGACCTTGTTGCGGCGCTTCTTGGCCAGTTCGAACGCCACAGCGGCGACGCGGCGGATTTCGCTGGTGGTGTAGACCTGGGTGTTCACGCCGCGGCGCTCGCCGTTCGGCAGGGTCTCGATGCCGCGCGGCTGGCCGAAATAGACGCCGCCGGTCAGCTCGCGCACGATCATGATGTCGAGGCCCTTGACCAGTTCCGGCTTCAGGCTGCTGGCGTCGACCAGCGCATCGAAGCACTTCGCCGGGCGCAGGTTGGCGAACAGGTCCATTTCCTTGCGCAGGCGCAGAAGGCCGCGCTCGGGCTTCTTGTCGAAGGGCAGGTTGTCCCATTGCGGGCCACCGACGGCGCCGAGCAGCACCACGCCGCAATCCAGCGCCGCCTGCATGGTCTTGTCGGCCAGCGGAGTGCCGTGCTTCTCATAGGCGGCGCCGCCGACCAGATCCTCCTTGACGTCGAACGAGACGTGGCGGCGCTTGTCCATCCATTCGATGACGCGGCGCACCTCGCCCATCACCTCCGGACCGATCCCGTCACCGGGCAGCATGAGCATCGTGCGGTTGGAAGCCATTTGGTTCTTTCCTTCTCTACAAAACGTCACCCCCGGGCTTGACCCGAGGGTCTTTTTTCAAAGTCGCAAGAGATGCCCGGGGCAAGCCCGGGCATGACGATCAGGCCTGCTACGCCGTCCGTCCGGCGGCGGCATAAAGCCAGGGCTGGGTGCCGCGCTGCTTCGCCTCGAAGCTGTCGATCTTCGCCTTCTTCTCCAGGGTCAGGCCGATATTGTCGAGGCCGTTGAGCAGGCAATGCTTCTTGAAGGCGTCGATCTCGAATTTGATCACGCCGCCATCGGGGCCGCGGATCTCCTGCTTCTCCAGATCGACGGTGATGCGGGCATTCTGGCCGCGCTTGGCGTCGTCCATCAGCTTGTCGACGTCTTCCTGCGGCAGCTTGATCGGCAGGATGCCGTTCTGGAAGCAGTTGTTGTAGAAGATGTCGGCAAAGCTTGGCGCGATGACGCAGCGGATGCCGTAATCCAGCAGCGCCCAGGGCGCATGCTCGCGCGACGAGCCGCAGCCGAAATTCTCGCCGGCCACGAGGATCTGCGCGCCCTTGTATTGCGGCTGGTTCATGAAGAAGTCCGGCACCGGGTTGCCGTCCTTGTCCTGGCGCAGTTCGAAGAACAGGCCCTTTGCAAGGCCGGTGCGCTCGACGGTCTTCAGGAACTGCTTGGGGATGATCATGTCGGTATCGACATTGATCATCGGCAGCGGCGCCGCGACGGCGGTCAGGGTGGTGAATTTATCCATGACGTCAGTCTCCCCGCTCAAATGAACTTGCGCACATCGGCGAGCTTGCCGGTGACGGCAGCCGCCGCGGCCATGGCCGGGCTCATCAGATGCGTGCGGCCGCGCGGACCCTGGCGGCCCTCGAAATTGCGGTTCGAGGTGGAGGCGCAGCGCTCTTCCGGCTTCAGCTTGTCGGCATTCATCGCCAGGCACATCGAGCAGCCCGGCTCGCGCCATTCAAAGCCGGCCTCGATGAAGATCTTGTCCAGACCTTCCTCCTCGGCCTGATGCTTCACCAGGCCCGAGCCCGGCACGACCATCGCCTGCACGCCCGGGGCGACCTTGCGGCCCTTGGCGATCGCTGCGGCGGCGCGCAGGTCTTCGATGCGGCCATTGGTGCAGGAGCCGATGAAGACGCGCTGGATCGCCACGTCCTCCAGCTTCTCGCCCGGCTTCAGGCCCATATAGTTCAGGGCGCGTTCCAGCGCGGCGCGCTTGGTCTCGTCCTTGATCTCGGCCGGATTGGGCACGGCGCCGGTGATCGGGGCCACGTCCTGCGGACTGGTGCCCCAGGTGACATGCGGCGCGATCTCTTCGGCCTTGAGGAAGACCTCCATGTCGTAATGCGCGCCCGGATCGGAGGGCAGGGTCTTCCACCAGGCCAGCGCCTGTTCCCAGGCGGCGCCCTTGGGCGCATGCGGCTTGCCCTTGACGTATTCGAAGGTGACCTCGTCCGGCGCGATCAGGCCGGCGCGGGCGCCGGCTTCGATCGACATGTTGCAGACCGTCATGCGGCCTTCCATCGACAGGCTGCGGATGGCGCTGCCGGTATATTCCATGACATAGCCGGTGCCGCCGGCGGTGCCGATCTTGCCGATGATGGCGAGGATGATGTCCTTTGCGGTCACGCCCGGGCCGAGCGTGCCGTCGATGTCGATGCGCATGTTCTTGGCGCGCCGCTGCTGCAGCGTCTGGGTCGCCAGCACATGCTCAACCTCCGATGTGCCGATACCGAAGGCCAGCGCGCCGAAGGCGCCGTGCGTCGAGGTATGGCTGTCGCCGCAGACGATGGTCATGCCCGGCTGGGTGAAGCCCTGCTCGGGGCCGACGATATGGACGATACCCTGGTTGATATCGTTCATCGGGTAGTAGTTGACGCCGAATTCCTTGGCATTCCGATCCAGGGTTTCGACCTGGATCCTGGCCTCCTCGTCCTCGAAGACGAACTTGGCACGGTCCGGCGTGGTCGGCACGTTATGATCGGGCACCGCCACCGTGCGGTCGGGGCGGCGCACCTTGCGGCCGGCGGCGCGCAGGCCGGCGAAGGCCTGCGGCGAGGTCACTTCATGAACCAGATGCAGGTCGATATAGAGGAGACCGTTCCCCTGGTCGTCCATATCGACCAGATGGCTGTCCCAGATCTTGTCGTATAACGTGCGCGGCGCGGTCATGGCTGGTCCGATCTTCTTGAACTGTCCAATTGTCTTGAACTGTATTGTGGCCTGGAATAGGGCATTCCCCCAAGGGGCCAGAATTCAAGCCGACCGCCCCGCCCGCGTCCAGTCTGATTTCCGTGGCATCCGGTGGATTTAAATTCGCCTCCGGCTTAAAAGAATTTCCATGCCTCACCTTCCCAGCCGCCGTCTGCTGCCCCTCAATGCCCTGAAAGCCTTCGAGGCGGCCGGCCGGCACCTCAATTTCACCGCTGCGGCCGAGGAACTGTCGGTCACCCTGTCGGCGATTTCCCATCAGATCCGCCAGCTGGAGGAACTGCTGGGCGTGCCGCTGTTCCACCGCACCAAGAAGGGCCTGGTCCTGTCCACCGAGGGGCAGCTCATCCTGCCCGACGTGCAGGAGGGCTTCGACCATCTGGCCAGCGCGCTGTCCAAGCTGGAAGCGCGGCGCGGCGAGGGCACGCTGACGGTGTCCATGCTGTCCACCTTTGCGATGCGCTGGTTCATTCCGCGCCTGCCGCGGTTCCAGGAGAAATACCCGGATATCGAGGTCCGCATCACCACCTCGATCAAGCCGGCCGATCTGGAACGCGAGGGGATCGACTGCGCCATCCGCCATGGCGACGGCGACTGGCCCGGCCTGAACGCCACCCGGCTGTTCTCGGAATCGCTGGTGCCGGTGGCCGCGCCCAAGCTGGCCGCCATGCTGAAGACCCCCTCAGACCTGAAGGGGCAGAAGCTGCTGCATTCGCAGAACCGGCGCGACGACTGGCGTATCTGGCTCAATGCCGCCGGGGTGAAGGACAAGGCGATCGACCCCACCGTGGGGCCGATGTTCGAAACGCGCTCCTATGCCATCCAGGCCGCCGTGCAGGGCATGGGGGTTGCGGTGATGGACCCGGAACTGGTGGCCGAGGAGATCGCCGCCGGACGGCTGCAGACCCTGTTCGACACCACGCCGCTGGCGCTGACCAACGGCTACTGGTTCGTCTGCCTGCAGCACATGGCGGATGCGCCGCGCATCAAGGCGATGCGCGACTGGCTGGTGGAAGACGTTTCCAAGAAGAAGGACGAGGCGGCCTGACCGCTCGCCTCAACACCGGGCCGGTTTCCCGGCCCGGTTGATCAAAGCGGTGTCAGCGGCGCCGGTCGAACGACAGCGGACCGGGACCGAAGGCGGCGATGAATAGCAGGCCGCCGGTGATTGCGAGATTCTTGTAGAACATGATCTTGTTGGTGCCGGCCATCGCGGCATCGCTCATCGCCCAGTAATTGTGGAACAGAACCGCGGCGGCGACCGTGAAGGCGGCCAGGATCAGGGCAGCCCAGCGGGCCTTGAAGCCGATCAGCAGCGCCAAAGCGACGAGCACTTCGACGATGATCGTGCCGACGGCGGCAACCTCCGGCAAAGGCAAGTTCTTCGAAGCGATATAGCCGACCGTGCCTTCGAAGCCCGAAATCTTGCCGATGCCCGCCGGGATGAACAGCAGCGCGATCAGAATGCGGCCCACCAGGGGACCAAGTTTCTCGATGAGTGACATCGCTGTCTTCCTTTGTGTTTCCGCCTCTTACGGCAGATCCTTATAGCATAACGACCATGGCGAAGGGCATTCGCCATGGCCGCGGCTACACTTATAGTGACTAGATTTGGATGACGGGATTTACGCCGCCTTGTCGAGTTCGGCCTGCGCAGCCTGCTCGCGCGCCAGCGCGCGCTGCACAGCCGGACGCTGCTGCATGCGCTCGAAATGCTTGGCGTAGTTGGGATAGGCGGAAACGTCGAGACCCAGCTTCTTGGCCCAGTTGAAGAAGACGAAGATATAGCCATCGGCAACCGACCAGTCGCCGAACAGCCATTCCTTGCCCTCCAGCGCCTTTTCGATCAGCGCAAAGTTGGCGGCATTCTGCTCGGTGGCCAGCTTCTTGATGTTGTCGGCGCTGTCGGGCAGATCGCAGAAACGCTGCGGGCCGAAGAAGCGCGACAGGACCGGATGCACGCCGGAGGCGCACCAGGCAAGGAAGGACAGCGCCTCGGCTTCCTTCAGCGGATCGCCGGCCGGCAGCAGTCTGGCCTGGGGATAAGTCTTCGCCAGCCAGGACAGGATGGCGACATTTTCGGTCAGCACCTTGCCGTCGATCGCCAGCGCCGGAACCTTACCCTTCGGGTTCACTGCCAGATATTCCGGCGAGCGGGTCTGACCCTTGCGGGTGGAGGTTACCTTGGGGGTAAACGAAACGCCGGCTTCTTCCAGCGCAATATGCGTCGCCAGCGAGCAGGCGCCGGGAGAGAAATAGAAGTCGATCTTGGGCATTGAGAACATTTCCTCCTTGAGAACGGCAGAACAGCCGCTACCGAGGCATATGCCATCGCCCCGCTGTTTTGCAAGAAGGCACCATCCGCTCCGATACTTACCAGAAATACCGCCCGGACGGCGGCCGCTGAAACGACGGCAGAATGTCATGTAAGCGGTGAATGCGGGCGCGTTTATGTCGCACCTGTGTCGCATTGGCGCATTTATGTCCGCAACGAATTCAATCCGGAATGAAGGCGCATGATGCCTTCGCGTTCTTGACTCGCTCAAAAATACGCAGGCCGGAACGGAACAACCAATGGACGGTGTCGTTGTGAACACACCCGCCGGGCAGGTCTCGGCATCCTCGCCGCCAGCACGGCAAGGTCCATCGCATACCGCCACTGGAGGAGCCCCATGGCATTCAATCCGCTGCAAGAGCGCGGCATCCCCATCGAACGGCAATTTCGCAACTGGTCCGAGCTCAACGTCAAACCCTACGACAAGGAAACCGTCCATCCCTACAGCCGCTGCCGCGGCATCGTGATGAACGGCATCGAGGTCGAAGCGGTGATGTTCTCGCATACCATGGCGCGCCATACCGCGGACCCGAAGGTGAAGCAGCAGCTCGCGCTGGTGCGCCGCGCCGAGGCGCAGCAGCAGAAGGCGATCAACTGGCTGATCCCGGGCAATGAATCGACCCTGGAGGTGACCATCGGCTACGAGCAGGTCGCCGTCGACCTCACCGCCTGGGTCGCCCAGCATGAGCCGGACGCCTATCTGAAGCAGGTCTACGAATTCGGCCTGCTGGAGGATTTCGATCACCTCTATCGCTACGCCAACCTCATGGGGCTGATCGAAAGCGACAAGAAGGCTGAGAAGATCGTCGGCGCACTGACCGAAATCATGCCGGGGCGCCCGACCATCTTCGAGCATCGCGATCCCCGCGACGAAATCCGCCGGCCGATGACGGCTTTGGCCGCCGATCCGCAATCGATCCTGAACGCGCTGACCGTGATGGCGGCCGAGCAGCAGACGATGAACTTCTACATGACCATCGGCAACCGGCCGCAGGAAATGCTGGCGCGCGGCCTTTATGCCGAGATCGCCGAGATTGAAGAGCAGCATGTCAGTCACTATGAGTCGATCCTCGATCCGACCGCCTCCTGGCTGACCAATCTGGTCATGCATGAATACAACGAATGCTGGCTCTACTGGTCCTTCATGGAGCAGGAGCCCGATCCGCGCGTAAAGGCGCTCTATGAGCTGCATCTGAACATGGAGATCGAGCATCTGCGGCTCGCCTGCGAGATGATGAAGCAGATCGAAAAGCGCGATCCCGCCGAGATGCTGCCAAAGAGCCTCGAGCAGCCGCTGCTCTTCCAGGAAAACAAGGACTACGTGCGCCAGGTGCTGAAGGATCAGATCGACCTGACGTCGAAGGAAGAGAAATTCGTGCCGATCAGCGACCTGCCGGACGATCACCGCTACTTCGCCTACCAGCAGGTGGTCAACGAAGGCGGCGTGCCCAGCGAGCAGGTGATCGAACAGGCCCGCGCGGACGGCGGCGAATACCGCCTGGAGACCGAGGGGCCGCATCCGACGCCGGGCCTGCGGCGCGACGGCGAGCGCAAGAACGCCACCACCGGCTACGCCAGCCGGCTCGTGGCGTAAGGATTAAACGGAGGAGAGAACCAGCATGGCTAAGCGTACACAGACGAAAAGAAAATCAAGTTCCAGCACGCGCAAGGGACGCACGGCCACGACGGCGCGGCGCAAGACGTCCAGCCGCTCGACCGCGCGGCGCAGCACATCCCGCCCCGGCCGCCGCAGCCGCCTGACGATCACGCCGGCGATGCGCAAAGTCGCCCGCGAGATGAGCCAGATGATGTCGGAAAAGACGGTTCCGGCCGATGCGATCGCGCTGCTGAAGCAGGATCACCGCGAGGTGGAGGCGCTGTTCGAGCAGTTCGAGCATCTGGAAAGCAATGCGGAGAAGGCGGCGATGGCGGCCAAGATCTGCCTGATGCTCAAGGTGCATGCCAAGATCGAGGAGGAACTGCTTTATCCCGCTGCTCAGGACGAGAGCGATACGGTGGAGGAGGACCTTGTCGACGAGGCCATCGTCGAGCATGCCTCAGCCAAGCAGCTGATCGCCGAGATCGAAAAGATGAAGCCCAGCGAGGATCTCTACGACGCCAAGGTCAAGGTGCTTGGCGAATACGTCAAGCATCACGTCAAGGAAGAGGAAAACGAGCTCTTCCCGCAATTGCAGCAAAGTGATCTGGACCTGCACGAAATGGGCCGCGAGCTCATGGAGCGCAAGCTGGAACTGCTGATGCAGATGACCAGCAGGGCCTGACCGGACGATGGGACGCGCCGGACAGGCGCTGGTCTGTCCATCGTGAAAACGACGAACCGCCTGCCGGTGAAAACCGGCAGGCGGTTCTGATTCAAGCGGTCCCGGGCGCCGAGGTGCCCGATCCCGTTACTCCTTGTCGGCAGCGCCCTGGTAGTCGCGCTTCTCGGTGATGCGGGCCGCCTTGCCGGTACGGCCGCGCAGGTAGTAGAGCTTGGCGCGGCGCACGTCGCCGCGGCGGACCACGACGATCGATTCGATGCGCGGCGAATAGAGCGGGAAGATGCGCTCCACGCCCTCGCCGTAGGAGATCTTGCGCACGGTGAACGAGGAGTTCACGCCGCGGTTGGAGCGGGCGATGCACACGCCTTCATAGGCCTGCACGCGCTCGCGGCCGCCTTCGATGACCTTGACGTTCACCTTCAGCGTGTCACCCGGACCGAAATCCGGCACGGCGCGCGCAGCCGCCAAAGCGTCGGACTGCTCCTTCTCGATCTGCTGCAAAAGATTCATGGCCAACCGCCTTTCTTCAAAAAGTCAAAACTCGTTTCACGTTCCGCCACCGCCCTTGCGGCGCCGGTATTCTTCCCACAGGTCCGGCCGGCGTTCGGCGGTGATCTGTTCCGCCATCGCGCGCCGCCAGGCTGCGATCTTCTCGTGGTGGCCCGACAGCAGCACGTCCGGCACGCTGCGGCCCTCCCACATCTGCGGCCGGGTATACTGGGGATATTCCAGCAAGCCGTCCGCGAAACTCTCCTCGGTGCCGGACTCTTCGGCACCCATGACCCCGGGCAGCAGCCGCACCACCGCGTCGATCAACGCGTAGGCCGCGATCTCGCCGCCCGAGAGGACGAAATCGCCGAGGCTGACCTCGACGACGGGGCGCGCCTGCAACAGCCGCTCGTCCACCCCTTCGAACCGGCCGCAGATCAGCGTCACGCCGCCTGCCGCCTTGACCTCGTGCACCAGGGCCTGATCCAGGCGCCGGCCACGCGGCGAAAAGTATATCAGCGGCTGGGACTTGGCTGCCTCGTCCTCCCGTACGGAGTCGATCGCCGCCGCCAGTACATCCGGCCGCATCACCATGCCGGGCCCGCCCCCAAAGGGGGTGTCGTCGACGGTGCGGTGTTTATCGCGCGCGAAGTCGCGGATGTCCACCACTCCCAGCGCCCACACACCCTCGGCCAGCGCCCGGCCTGCCAAACTCTGCCCCAGCGGGCCGGGAAACATCGCCGGGTATAACGTCAGTACCCGGGCAGTCCACGGCCGGACCGGAGCGTTGCTCATCCTTCGACCTTCCGGCCGTCCTCTTTACGCCCGTCGCCTTTACTCTCGTCGCCGAGCCAGAAAGCCGGTTCCACCAGCAGCTTGCCGCCGGCGATGTCCACTTCCGGCACCGCGTCGTCGGTGAACGGCACCATGGCCGAGCGGCCGCCTTCGGTTCGCACCTCCAGCATGTCGCCGGCGCCGAAATTATGCACCGCGACCACCTGGCCCAGAACGCGGCCGGTAACGGTGATGGCCTGCAGCCCGATCAGATCGGCGTGGTAGTACTCGCCCGGTTCGGCCTGCGGCAGGGCGGTGCGCTCGACATGCAGCTCGGTGCCTTTCAGCGCCTCGGCTGCGTTGCGGTCCGTCACGCCCTCGATGCTGGCAATCACCACGTCACCCTTGCTTACCCGCCGCACGGTCAGCTTGAAGCGCCGCTGGCCGCTGGCATCCTGCAGGGGACCGTAATCCCCGATCGCTTCCGGCTCTGCGGTGAAGGTCTTGACCCTCACCTCGCCGCGGATGCCTTGCGCGCCGATCACGACGCCCAGCATGACCGTGCGGGTCATGCTTTCGATCAGGCGGCGTCGCCGGCCGGCGTTGCGGCGGCCTCAGCCGCAGCCTTGGCGGCTTCCTCGGCAGCCTTCATACGCTCCTGCGCCTTGGCCTTCGGCTTGCCCTTGATCGGGTTGTTGCCGTGCTGCCACTTCATCAGGCCGGCCTCGGCGAAGAAGCGGGCGCAGCGGTCCGACGGAATCGCGCCGCAATCCAGCCAGTACTTGATGCGGTCGACATCAAGCTGCACGCGCTGCTTGTCCTTCGGCAGCATCGGGTCGTAGGAGCCGACCTTCTCGATGAAGCGGCCGTCGCGCGGGCTGTGCGAATCGGCAACCACGATGCGGTAATACGGACGCTTCTTGGCGCCGCCGCGGGTCATGCGGATCTTGACTGACATTGAACTTCCTTTCGTTAAACCGTGAAAACTCAAAAACTGTGAAACTGAACTGTTGCACCCTTACAGCTTGGGCATGCCGGGCATTCCCGGCAGCATCGCGCCCATGCTGCGCATGAAACCTTTCTGCCCCAGCTTCGACATGCGCTTCATCATGTCGGCCATCTGCATGTGCTGCTTGAGCAGCTTGTTGACGTCCTGCACCGAGGTGCCCGAGCCGGCCGCGATGCGCTTCTTGCGCGAGGCGTGAATCAGCTTCGGATTCTTGCGCTCTTCCTTGGTCATCGAGCCGATGATGGCTTCCTGACGCTTCAGGATGGTTTCGTCGATATTGGCCTGCGCCAGCTGCTGCTTGATCTTGCCGATGCCCGGCAGCATGCCCATCACGCCCGACATGCCGCCCATCTTGCGCAGCTGCTTGAGCTGGGAGGCCATGTCGTCGAGATCGAACTGGCCCTTCTGCACGCGGGCGGCCAGGCGCTCGGCTTCTTCCTTTTCGATCGTCTCGGCGGCTTTTTCGACCAGCGACACGATGTCGCCCATGCCGAGGATGCGCTGCGCGATGCGCTCGGGATGGAAGCTTTCCAGCGCATCCATCTTTTCGCCCACGCCGATCAGCTTGATCGGCTTGCCGGTGACGGCGCGCATCGACAATGCTGCGCCGCCGCGGCCATCGCCATCGACGCGGGTCAGAACGATGCCGGTGATGCCGACGCGCTCGTTGAAGCTCTTCGCGACGTTGACCGCATCCTGGCCGGTCAGCGCATCGGCGACCAGCAGCGTCTCATGCGGCTGCACGGCATCGCGCACCGCTGCGACTTCCAGCATCAGCGGCTCGTCGATATGCAGACGGCCGGCGGTATCCAGCATCAGCACGTCAAAGCCGCCGAGCTTGGCGGCCTGCAGTGCGCGCTTGGCAATGTCGACCGGCATCTGGCCCGGCACGATGGGCAGCGTTGCAACGCCGGTCTGCTCGCCGAGAATCCTGAGCTGTTCCTGCGCGGCAGGGCGATAGACGTCGAGCGACGCCATCAGCACCTTCTTGCGTTCCTTGTTCTGCAGGCGCAGGGCGATCTTGGCGGTCGAGGTGGTCTTGCCCGACCCCTGCAGGCCGACCATCAGCACCGGCACCGGCGGCACGGCGGCAAGGCTGATTTCCTCGCCCTCGCCGGCGCCGCCCAGCATCTCGACGAGATGATCGTGGACGATCTTGATGACCATCTGGCCCGGCGTGACCGAGCGCAGAACTTCCTGGCCAACTGCCTTGGCCTTCACGCCGTCGATGAAGCTTTTGACGACGGGGAGCGCGACATCGGCTTCCAGCAGCGCCACGCGCACTTCGCGCAGCGCTTCCGAAACATCGGATTCAGTCAGTGCGCCGCGCTTGCGCAGCCGCTCGAAAACCTCACCCAGTTTGCCGCTCAGCGACTCAAACATGATTCCTCTGCTCCGTTTCCAGCTGGTGAGGCTGATATAGTCGCAAAACGAAACGGCGCCCGTGCGCGAAACTCGCGGACGGACGGCGATCCTCGGACCGGATACAGCTCCCAAAACCGGAAAGCGGGCGGAATAAAGCGGTTTGGTGGGGGGAAGTCAAGGCATCCTCACCCATCCGTCCCGCGAAAGCGCGGGACCCAGGGCCGCTTGTCCGGATTATGCGGCGCCTGAGGCAGTATATCTGGGGCCTGCATACCGTGCCGTATGCCAGAAAGACAGACTTATCAAAGGCTTACGGGGAAGGGTCGCGCGGAATCTCAGCCCGGATCAGGCCCAGCGGCGCCAGCCATTCCTTACCGTTCAGCTTGGCGCCGGAAATCCAGCCCATCGCCGAGCCGAGCCGGAAGCCGCCTTCAAGCTGCACCGGGATCCAGGCGTCGATGCCGTCTGGCTGGACCAGCCAGATCAGGGTCGGCTGTTCGTCTTTTTCGCTCCATTCCGCCAGATACGTACGGGTATAGCCGGCCACCGGCTCGATCTTGACCTGGCATTTGAAGGCCGGGCCGCTATAGGCGCTGCGGTTATGCGGCTTCACCCAGTCGGGGCCGATGGGGGTGAAATGCATGTTGTAGCGCCGCCGGCCGTCGAAGATCGCATCCATGCCGGTGCAGGGCGGCTCGGCGCCGCCGCGCAGCGCCCGGGCGATCATCGCCGTGGTCGGATCAGAGGTGCCTTGCAGCAGGGATTCCGGCACCGGCTCGCGGTCGTCGGTTTCGTTCGGCGGCTCCAGCATGTCGATGATCGGCTGGCCGTCCTTTTCCCAGGTCATCCGGGTGGCGCGCTTCGACCAGTTGCCGTCGCTCTGGGTGACATACAGCATCGGCCGCAGCTGCGCCCCGTCGATGCGGGCAACCACCTGGCCGGTCATGGTGAAGCTCATCACCCAGTCCAGCATGCCGGCGGTTTTCATCGCCGTATCGACCTGCACGGCACTTTCGCCGCGCTTCGTCGCCAGCCGCATCTCGACGCCCTTGGAGCCCAGCGCATAGACGCCGAAGGTCACTTCCGCGCTATGCACGGGCTGACGCGCGCCGTTGCTGGATTCCGTGCCGGATGTTTCGGCGCGGGTGTCGCAAATCGTGAATGCCAGGAAGGGCAGCGCCAGCAGGGGCAATATTGGAAGAGGCAACAGCCGCCGGGCCGACTTCGGGCTGCCGGGGCAGGCGGCCTTTGCGGTTTGTACGGGCCGCTTTGCGAAGGACGAAACCATCTTCCGCATGGCCCTAATGTAAGGCCGAATCGGCAAAATCCAGAGGGATTTTTATGCGGCCATTCTTGGGACGCCGATACAGCCCAGCCAGCCGGCTCGCCCCCGGTGCGCCTCTGTGGCTCAGCGGTGCGCCTCTGAGGCTCAGGCGTCCATGCGGCCCAGTTCGCGGCCCACCGCCAGTTGCAGGCCGCGCAGCAGCTCTTCGCCCGCCTGGGTCATGTCGGCGCGGGTTTCGGTGCGGCGCAGGGCATAGAGCGCATCGATCAGCAGGCCGACCAGCTCCAGATGGTGTTCTTCCGCGGGCACCACACGGCGCAGGCAATCGCTCAGCAGCGCAACCCCGGTGCCGGTCATCTTCCAGCCGGCCTGATGGCAGATTTCCGCCAAGGCCCGGCAATCCTGCTCGGCATCGCCGCAGAATAGAAGCGCCGAAACCGGATCCTCCCGCGCCGCCGTCAGACGGGCGCGCAGCAGATCGAGCCGGGCGGCCAATGCCTCGGACAGGGCCTGTTCCTGCATTTCGGTCACGAAGACGGGGCGGGTCTCTGCATCTGCCGGATGGTCCTCGGCCGTCTGGCCGGCATCGCTGTGCGAACCGCGCGCAAGATCGGCCCGCGCTTTTTCCAGCGCGCGCAGAGGGTTACTCTCGACGGGGAGGTCCAGCCGATTCGTCATGGCTCTATCGATACGAATCCGGAAGAGCCGCTGTCAATCGATGTTAACGTCCAGTCCGGACGACTGACAGAATTGGTCAGATTCATCCGGCCCTTGCCGTGCGGAGCGGCTCATCAGGGCCTACCGCCAGTGGCACTGGCTGCCTGTGGCACTTGGCTGGGCGCTTCGCTAAGGTCCGGCCATGTCTTTCGCCCGCCGCCCCGCCGATCCCGCCGCCCATGCCGCCCAACTGGCCGAGCGCCTGATCGCCGGGGATCGCCGGGCGCTGGCCCGCGCCATCACGCTTGTCGAATCCAGGCATCCGCAGGACCAGGCTGCCGCCGAAGCCCTGCTGCAGCAGATCCTGCCCGCCACCGGCAAGGCGATCCGCATCGGCATCTCCGGCACGCCCGGCGTGGGCAAGTCCAGCTTCATCGAACGCTTCGGCACCTATCTCACCGGCCAGGGCCATCGCGTCGCCGTGCTGGCAATTGATCCGTCCTCGACGCTCTCCGGCGGCTCGATCCTGGGCGACAAGACGCGCATGGAAAAACTGGCGCGCGATCCGAATGCCTTCATCCGGCCCACGCCGTCCGGCGGCTCGCTGGGTGGCGTGGCGCGCCGCACGCGCGAGGCGATGCTGCTCACCGAAGCAGCCGGCTTCGATGTCGTGCTGGTGGAAACCGTCGGCGTCGGCCAGTCGGAAACGACGGTGGCTGGCATGGTCGACATCTTCCTGCTGCTGCTGGCGCCGGCCGGCGGCGACGATCTGCAGGGCATCAAGCGCGGCATCATGGAACTGGCCGATCTCATCGTGATCAACAAGGCCGATGGCGATCTGCTCAAGCCCGCGCGCCTTGCCGCCGCCGATTACCGCATGGCGCTGCATCTGATGCGGCCCCGCCATGCCGAATGGATGCCGCAGGTGCGGCTTGCCTCTGCCTTGCTGAATGAAGGCATTGATGAGGTCTGGTCCGTCATTGGCGACTACCGCGCCGCTTTGGAAAAGACCGGCGCATGGCAGGCCCAGCGCCGCGCCCAGGCCGAAGCCTGGCTGATGCGCGAATTGCAGGACGGCCTGCTCGATCTGCTGCAAAGCGATCCGCAGATCGCACAGGAACTGCCGAAACTGCAGAAGGCGGTCGGCGCGGGGAAGACGACGCCATCGGCTGCCGCGCGCAGGCTGCTCGCCATGCTGCGGCGATAGGATACGCGGCGCATGACCTGGGATCAGCGAAGCGGTCAGTTCAAACTCGGTGATGTGAAAACGCTGTCCGGCGAAATCCTGCCGGACGCAGTCTTAAGCTGGAAAGCGCATGGCAGGCTGAATGCCGCGCGCGACAACGTCATCCTCTATCCGACCAGTTATGGCGCCCAGCATCCGGATCTGGAATGGCTGATCCATCCGGACGGCGTGCTCGATCCCACGCGCTGGTTCATCGTCATCCCGGACATGTTCGGCAACGGGCTGTCCTCCAGCCCGTCGAACAATCCAAACTATCCGTCGCTGGTCACGGCCTATGACAACGTGCAGGCGCAACGCCGCCTGTTGGCCGAGCAGTTCGGCATCGAGCGCCTCGCCTGCGTCTATGGCTGGTCGATGGGCGCGCAGCAGGCCTATCACTGGGCCGCGCTGTTTCCCGATCAGGTCGCGCGCATCGTGGTCAACTGCGGCTCGGCGCGCACGGCCGTGCATAACAAGGTGTTTTTGCTCAGCCTGATGGCAACGCTCGAAGCCGCGCCCGAGCATCTCGGCAATGGCCGGTTCAGCAGCCAGCCCAAAGCGGCGATGCGCGCTTTCGGCCGCATCTATGCGGCCTGGGCGCTCAGCCAGGATTTCTATCGTGCCGGTCTGCATCTTTCGGCACTGAAGGCGCCGGACCTGGAAACCTTTCTGCGCACCGATTGGGAAGAACGGTTCGGCCGCCGCGCCGCTGCCGATCTCTATGCGCAACTGCGCTGCTGGCATGCTGGCGATATCAGCGCCAATCCGCAATACAACGGCGACCTCGCTGCCGCCCTGCGCGCCATCAAGGCGCGCGTGCTGCTGATGCCGGGCGAGACGGACCTTTATTTCCGCGTCGCCGACAACGAAGCCGAATTGCCTTATCTGCGCGACGCCGAACTCTGCCCGATCCCCAGCATCTGGGGCCACCGCGCCGGCAATCCGGCGCTAAACCCGGAAGACACAGCCTTCATCAAGGCGCAGGTGCGGCGCTGGCTGGTTTAGCGAGGGCAAAGAATGCATGATTTTTTTTCACTCATTCCTGAGAAAGCCGGAAATTCAGGCGCAATTCTTCATGTTGTGTACGCAAGGGGCTGAATGTTTCTACGCGGGGCGACGATCGGAAAAGACTGGGGGCTTATATTCGTTGCCCTAAAGTGAAAAGGGGGCGTTTTGCAGGCTTTTAGATGGTTAAGCCTTTGATATTAAATAAATAACAAGTTCAATTTTTCAGGATTGTTTTTCCGGCTGCACCAACATATTGTTTCTAACAATTGTTAGAACGCAAGAGCTGATCATGTTCGCGCTGAAATTGACGCAAGTCGGTAATTCCACCGGCGTGGTTCTGCCTAAGGATGCGCTGTCGCGGCTGAAGGTGGAGAAAGGCGATACGCTTTACCTGACGGAGACGCCCGACGGTTTTCGGTTGACGCCATACAACCCCGAATTCGAACGTCAGATGGAAATGGCGCGCAAAATCATGAAAGAGCACCGCGATGTGCTGCGAGAGCTTGCGAAGTAGGCATTAGCGCCGACCATGGATTGGGCCTGGATCGATGCTGCTGTGATTATGGCGGTACATGACACCCAGCTTGCCGAGCATGGCGGCAGCAGCGGGCTGCGCGATGCCGGGCTGCTGGAGTCAGCGCTGGCCCGCCCTATCAACCTGGCCGCCTATGGCACACCAGATGCCGCAAGCCTAGCTGCAGCTTACGGATACGGCATCGCGCGCAACCACCCGTTTGTCGATGGTAATAAGCGATCAGCCTTTGTTGCTGCGAAGCTATTTCTGCGCCTGAACGGATGGGATTTCGTCGCCGACGAAGTTGAGCATATCAGCATCATGCTGCGTTTGGCTGAAGGCAGCCTCAGTGAGGAAGATTTCGCAGCGTGGATTCGTGCGCATCTTCAACCTTATGAATTGCCCCAGCCCTGAACCGGGATCTTTTCCAATTGGCGTGAATGGGCTGCAATTGGATCGCAACTGAAAGGGCTGTTTCTGCGCTTACGCGCCCGCCAGCCAGCGTTTGGCAATCTGATGCGCCAGGCTCAGCGGCGGCGGCATCCAGGGCTCGTTCTGCGGATTGTTGGCCGGCGGCGGGTCGCTGGGCGCCAGCCGCTGCTTGCCCCGCTCCAGCATCTCGGCCACCTCGCGGCGGCTGAACCAGCGCGCATCCTCCAGCTCATGCGGATCGACGGTGATCGTCGCATCTATCGCCTCGGCAATGCAGCCGATCATCAGCGAGGAGGGGAACGGCCAGGGCTGCGAGCAGAGATAGCGCACGGCCCCTGTCGGCACGCCGGATTCCTCCATGATCTCGCGGCGCACGGCTTCTTCGATGCTCTCGCCCGGTTCCATGAAACCAGCGAGCGCCGAATACATGCCCGGCGGCATGCGCGACTGGCGGCCCATCAGCACCATGTCCTCGCCGGTCTGCGGATCGCGC
This sequence comes from uncultured Ferrovibrio sp., assembly GCF_937960835.1. GTDB lineage: Bacteria > Pseudomonadota > Alphaproteobacteria > Ferrovibrionales > Ferrovibrionaceae > Ferrovibrio. The sequence continues at coordinate 49,407 of NZ_CALGPC010000013.1, read as the reverse complement.
CGCACGGCCAGCATGATCACCACCGGATCGGTACGCGGGAAATGCTGCGCGTTGCAGGCCTGGCTGGTGCAGCGGCGCATATAGCCTGCTTCGGCCAGGTCCGTTTTGCTGCCGCATTGGGCGCAGAAGCCATGCCGCTGATGCCAGTCGATCAGGCTGCGCGCCTGCGCCAGGATCGCGGCTTCCTCTGGCGCAAGCTGCGGCGCGATGGAGCGCACGTCGATGTATTTGGTCCGCTCGCCATGCAGGGCGGCGGCATCCTCGGCCTGATCGGCATCGATGGCGAAATACGGAATGCCCTCGGCGAGCCCGAGAAAGACGCAGGGAAGCGCGGCATGCGCATCGGCCCAGGCGCGGTCCTGCCAGGCGATCTGCGCCGGCCTGGCGGTAATATCGACCAGCGCCTTCAATTCCCGCATCACCAGAAAGCGGGCATTGGGCAGATTGCGCTGCCCGTTCAGCCAGGCGGCATTGCGGCGCGGATTGCCGGCGCGGTCGAGATGCGAGCCGGTGAAACCAATCGGTCGAGGCGGGCGTGCGGCGGAAGCGGGCGTGTCCATGGCCGAAGGCTGGCACAGGCAGCGCAGGACGTCTACGGACTGCTATGCGGCGGTGCAGCAGCAGGCGCGGCTTAACGGTACGGAAAATCGGGCGAATCGGCAAACTATCCACAGGCCTGAGCGGAGACCGGTGCTACTCATTGAATTGCCTGCCCATTGAATTGCCCGGGCCAATGAACGATATAAGGCCCCGGGAGGTTGGCGGCGGACGGGCGCCTCGCCAACCCGGTCAGGTCCGGAAGGAAGCAGCCGTAACGAGTTTCCGCTCGGGTCGTTGTCCAGCCTCCCACCTTCCTCCTTTCGCCTGTCGATCTTTTTGGTGGGGGCGACTAGTCTTTCCAAGATGAGCAACGCCGCTTCCGCCGCTCCAGCCCCCTATCGCGTCCTTGCGCGCAAATACCGGCCCAGCACCTTCGCCGAGATGATCGGCCAGGATGCGCTGGTGCGCACGCTGACCAACGCGATTGCCACGGGCCGGATCGCCCAGGCCTTCATCCTCACCGGCGTGCGCGGCGTGGGCAAGACCACCACTGCGCGTATCATCGCCCGCGCGCTGAACTGCACCGGGCCGGACGGCAATGGCGGCCCGACGGTCAGCCCCTGCGGCGTATGCGACAACTGCAAATCCATCGCCGAGGACCGCCATCCGGACATCTTCGAGATGGACGCCGCCTCGCGCACCGGCATCGGCGACATCCGCGAGATCATCGAGGCGGTCCGCTATGCGCCGTCGATGGCCCGCTACAAGGTCTACATCATCGACGAAGTCCACATGCTGTCGACGGCGGCCTTCAACGGCCTGCTCAAGACGCTGGAAGAGCCGCCGCCGCATGTGAAATTTGTCTTTGCCACCACCGAAATCCGCAAGGTGCCGGTCACCGTGCTGTCGCGCTGCCAGCGCTTCGACCTCAAGCGCGTGGAGATCAGCGTTCTTACCGAGCATTTCAAGCGCATCGCCAAGCAGGAAGAGGCGCAGGTCGATGACGACGCGCTGACCCTGATCGCCCGCGCCGCCGAAGGCTCGGTGCGCGATGGCCTGTCGCTGCTCGATCAGGCCATTGCCCATGGTGCCGGCCAGGTGAATGCGGAACTGGTGCGCGACATGCTTGGTCTGGCCGACCGCGGCCAGGTCTTCGCGCTGCTCGATCTGCTGCTGCACGGCAAGCTGCCCGAGGCGCTGGAAAATCTGCAGCAGCAATACAATCTCGGCGCCGATCCCGCCGTGGTGATGCAGGATCTGCTCGATCTCACCCATTGGCTGACGCGGGTCAAAGTCATCGGCGGCACGCCAGATGACGTCACGCTGCCTGAGACCCAGCGCAACCGCGGCAAGGAACTCGCCGCCAAGCTCGGCATGCCGGTGCTGGCGCGCACCTGGCAGATGCTGCTTAAAGGCCTGCAGGAAGTGCGCGCTGCGCCCGTGCCGCTGGCCGCTGCCGAAATGGTGCTGGTGCGTCTGGCTTATGCCGCCGATCTGCCAAGCCCCGCCGATCTGGTGAAGGAATGGAAGGAAAAGGGCGGCGGCGCCGGTCCGGCGATGACGCCCGTGTCGCGCGGCGGCGGCGCTGCTGCGGGCAATGGCGGCGGCGCGGCGTCTGCTGCCTTGCAGACGCAGCCCGCGATGATGCCGTCAGCCCAGCCGCAGCCGGGCGAGACGGTCGCTTATGCGGCGATGCCAACGACCTTCCCCGCCCTGGTGCAGCTTGCGCGCGACATGCGCGAAGGCCTGCTGGCGGCCGAGCTTTACAACGACGTGCATGTGGTCAGCTTCGAGCAGGGCCGCATCGAAATGCGGCTGACCGCGCAGGCGCATCACGATCTGCCCGGTCGGCTGATCGAGAAGCTGAAGCAGTGGACCGGCCAGCGCTGGGTGGTCAGCCTGAGCAAGCTGCCGGGCGAGCCGACCTTGGCCGAGCAGGAGCAGGCCGAAGAAAGCAGGCGCCGCGCCCATGCCCAGGCGCATCCGCTGGTGCAGGCGGTGCTGACCGCCTTCCCCGGCGCGGTGCTGGAAAGCGTGCGCGAGCTGCAGCCGCCGGCGCCCGAGATCGAGGCCGATGACGATGCCGAAGGTCCGGCCTATATGACGGACGATGTCGATCCGCTCGACGAACTCGACTGAGTAAGGAGCCAAGTAATGAAGAATCTGGGCCAGATGCTGAAGCAGGCGCAGGCCATGCAGCAGCGCATGCAGGAAATGCAGGCCGAGCTGGAAGCCCAGGAAGTCCAGGGCTCGGCCGGCGGCGGCATGGTCACCGTGACGCTCAACGGCAAGAGCGAGTTGAAGGGCGTGCGCATCGATCCCTCGCTGCTCAAGCCGGAAGAGGCGGAAGTGGTGGAAGACCTGATCAAGGCCGCCCATGCCGATGCCAAGGCCCGCGTCGAGCGCGAGATGGCGGAGAAGATGCAGCAGCTCACCGCGGGTCTGCCGCTGCCGCCTGGCATGAAGCTGCCGTTCTGATCGGCGTCATTTAACCATCATGGCCGGTCCTGAGATCGAGCGGCTGATCCAGCTCCTGGCGCGTCTGCCGGGCCTGGGGCCGCGTTCGGCACGCCGCGCGGCGCTGCATCTTCTGAAGAAGAAGGATGCGCTGCTGGTGCCGCTGGCCGCCACCTTGCGCGAAGTGGGCGACAGCGTGCATGCCTGCTCGACCTGCGGCAATCTGGACAGCCGCGATCCTTGCGCCATCTGCAGCGATCCGCGCCGCGACGAGGGGCTGATCTGCGTGGTCGAAAGCGTCGCCGATCTCTGGGCGCTGGAACGCGCGGGCGTGTTCAAGGGCCGCTATCATGTGCTGGGCGGCACGCTCTCGGCGCTCGACGGCGTCGGCCCCAGCGACCTCAATGTCGACAGCCTGATCGGCCGCGTGCAGGCGGGCAAGACCCGCGAAGTCATCATCGCCACCAACGCCACCGTCGAAGGCCAGACCACGGCGCATTACATCACCGATCGCCTGTCGCCATCGGGCGTGCAGATCACGCGTCTGGCCCATGGCGTGCCGGTCGGCGGCGAGCTTGACTATCTCGACGACGGCACTCTGGGTGCCGCGCTGAAGGCCAGGCGCCCGCTCTAGCGGCGTGTCAGCCGCGGAAGCTATCCTTCCGGCGGCGCGTTTCCGCGAAAACTGCCACGTCATCGGCATGCTGCAATCCCAGCGTCATGCGCAGGTTTTCGCTCATCGGGCGCAGGAAGGGATTGGTGGCGCGCTCATCGCCGATGGTGGACGGCACGGTTGGCAGGCCCTTCTCGCGCAGCTCCCTGATCTTCTTGTAGCGCAGCTGCAGCGTCTCGTTGCCGGGCTCGACGGTGACGGCGAAGCGCGCATTCGACTCGGTATATTCATGCGCGCAATAGACCCGCGTGCTGTCGGGCAGCTTCAGGAACTTGCTTAAAGACGTCCACATCTGCGCCGGCGTGCCCTCGAACAGCCGGCCGCAGCCCAGCGCAAACAGCGTGTCGCCGCAGAACAGCGCATCGCTCTTTTCAAACCAGAAGGCGATATGGCCGCGCGTATGGCCGGGCACGTCGAAGATGACGGCTTCCTCGCTGCCCAAGGACCAGCGGTCGCCATCGGCCAGCGCGACATCGATGCCGGGGATGCGTTCGGCATCCGCCTTCGGTCCGACGATCTGGCAGCCGGTCGCCTCCTTCAGCGCCATATTGCCGCCGACATGATCGGGATGATGGTGGGTGTTGAGGATATGGGTCAGGGTCCAGCCGCGCTTGCTGAGTTCGGCCAGCACCGGTTCGTGGACCGCGGGATCGACCGCGCCGACGGCATTGGTCGCCGGATCGCGGGCGAGATAGACGTAATTGTCGTTCAGGACGGGAATCTGGACGATATCGAGGGGCATGGCCAATTCTAACCGAAGCGTTCGTTCCAACCAGATGCTAACATAGCGCGATGCTGCGTCCGGACATCATCGATTTGCGGGAATTCTACAGCGGCCATCTGGGCCAGGCCGTGCGCCGCCTGCTGCGCCTGCGCCTGCGCGCCATCTGGCCCGATGTTTCCGGCCTGCGCGTCATGGGGCTGGGTTACGCGACACCGTATTTGCGCATTTTTGAAGCCGAGGCCGAGCGGGTGATCGCCGCCATGCCGGGGCCGCAGGGCGTGGTGCGCTGGCCGCGCGGCCTGCCGGGCCGGGTGATGCTGGTCGATGAAGACGAGCTGCCGCTGCCCGATGCCAGCGTGGACCGCCTTTTGCTGATGCACGCTTTGGAGAATTCCGAGAATGTGCGCGCGCTGCTGCGCGAGGTCTGGCGCGTGCTTACGCCGCAGGGGCGGCTCCTGGCCGTGGTGCCGAACCGCCGCGGCCTGTGGGCGCATATCGAGGCGACGCCCTTCGGTCAGGGCCGGCCCTATACGCCGCCGCAACTGACGCGGCTGATGCGCGATTCGCTGTTTTCGCCGACGCAGGCGCAATCGGCTTTATGGCTGCCGCCGGCCAATCGCGCCTTCGTGGTGCGTGCCGCCTTTGCCTGGGAGCGCACCGGCGAAATCCTGTGGAACCGCTTCTCCGGCGTTTTGCTGCTGGAAGCCGAAAAGCAGGTCTATGCCGCAGCGCCGCTGAAGCCGGTGAAGGTCAAGCAGAAGACTTTCGTGCTGAAGCCGACGGCGCCCGTCTGGGGCGGTTCAGGCCCCGCGCCGGCGTAACAGATAGACGGCCTGGGCGCCGAAGATATTCGCCAGATTGCCCTGCAGCTTCCAGCCCTCGCGGTTGCCCTTGCCGTCCACTGCGATGCGCTGTTCGACGACGATGCCGTCCCTGGCGCAAAGGTCGTCGAAATCGAGGATCGTGCAGAGATGGATGTTCTGGGTGTCGTACCAGGGATCGTCCAGCGCCGCCGTCATCGGCATGCGGCCGCCGAGCAGCAGCTGCAGCCGCACCGGCCAGTAGGCGAAATTGGGGAAGGAGACGATGGCGCGCCGGCCGATGCGCAGCATCTCGTGCAGCACCTTGCGCGGATTCTTGGTGGCCTGCAGCGTCAGGCTGAGCACCACGTAATCGAAGGCGGCATCCGGGTAATCCGGCAGATCGGTATCGGCATCGCCCTGGATCACGCTCAAGCCGCGCGCCACGCAGGCATTCACGCCGCTTTGGCGGATTTCGATGCCGCGTCCGTCGACATCCTTTTCGCGCGCCAGATATTCCAGCAATGCGCCATCGCCGCAGCCAACGTCCAGCAGGCGGCTTTTCGGCGCCACCATCTCCGCAATCAGCAGCAGGTCGCGGCGGATATCCTTGTGGCCGCCGCTCTTCTGCGACGGCGGCGTCAAAGCGCGGTCGTTCATGTCTGGGATCCGTTCAGGCCGCGCACCTCGGCGCAGCCGTCGAGAAAGCCTTTCAAGGTGCGGAACATCTCCGGCTCGTCCAGCAGGAAGGCGTCATGGCCCTTGTCGGTCTCGATCTCGACAAAGCTGACATTCGCCGCCGCCGCATTCAGCGCGCGCACGATTTCCTTGTTCTCCGAGGTCGGGAACAGCCAGTCGGAGGTAAACGAAACGACGCAGAAGCGCGTCTTGGTGCCCTGGAACACCGCCGCCAGATTGCCGCCCGCCTGCGCGGCCAGATCGAAGTAATCCATCGCGCGGGTGATGTAGAGATAGGAATTGGCGTCGAAGCGGTCGACGAAGGTCGAGCCCTGATGCAGCAGGTAGCTTTCGACCTGGAATTCCGTCTCGAAGCCGTAAGTGATGCGCTCGCGGTTCTGCAGGTTGCGGCCGAATTTGCGATGCAGTGCTGCTTCCGACAGATAGGTGATGTGGGCGGCCATGCGTGCGACAGCAAGGCCGTTGCGCGGGATCACGCCATGATCGAAATAGTCGCCCTTGTTCCAGTTGGGATCGGCATAGATCGCCTGGCGTCCGACCTCATGGAAGGCGATGTTCTGCGCCGAATGCTTCGCCGCGGTGGCAATCGGGATGGCGGCAAAGACGCGCTCGGGATAGCTCGCGGCCCATTGCAGCACCTGCATGCCGCCCATCGAGCCGCCGATGACGCAGAAAAGCTGATGGATGCCGAGATGATCCAGCAGCATCGCCTGGGCATTCACCATGTCGCGGATGGTGATGACGGGGAAGCGTAGGCCATAGGGCTTGCCGCTGCTCGGGTCGATTTCTGCCGGGCCGGACGAACCCATGCAGCCGCCCAGCACATTGGTGCAGATCACGAAATAGCGATCCGTGTCGATCACCTTGCCGGGGCCCACCATGCTGACCCACCAGCCGGGTTTGCCGGTCACCGGATGGGTGTTGGCGACATGCTGATCGCCGGTCAGCGCGTGGCAAACCAGGATTGCATTGGATTTGTCGGCATTGAGCCGGCCATAGGTGGTGTAGGCAACCTGGTAGGGCCCGAGATCCAGCCCGCAATCGAGCTTCAGCGGCAGGGTTTCCCCCAGCGTCACCCGATGGCCGGGGCCGATGGGATCCAGGCTATGCAGGCGGGGGGTGGCTGCGCTCATAATCGGAGTCGTTCTCAAGACGGGAGGAGCCGCCGGAAACCATGATCTCCCGGCCGGGGCCACAGTGCTTACGGACCCCCGCCCGTACTGTCAATGTTTTCCTGCCCTATCCGGGCTTTGCAATCCGCTGGCGAAGGCCCTAAGACTATGCGGCTTTTTCCTGCCCCTATAACTTAGTCCCTTCATGAGCGAGCATATTCCCAGTCTGGCCGACCTGCGGCGCGAGATCGACGTCCTGGACGACCAGATCCAAGACCTGCTGCGCCGCCGTGCCGAGGCGGTGCAGCGCGTTGCCGTCACCAAGGCACACAGTGGTGAGCGCGGCACTTTCCTGCGACCCGGACGCGAAGCGCAGATCCTGCGCCGCCTGATGGAGCGCCATCGCAGCGGCCTGCCGCTGGCGGCCCTGGTGCGGATCTGGCGCGAGATGATCTCTTCGCTGTATGAGCTGCAGGCGCCGCTCAAGGTTGCTGTGCATGCGCCGAACAAGTCGGCCGCGCGCCTGGACCTGGCGCGGGATTTCTATGGCTCGACCACGCCAATGCAGCTTTGCACCACTGCCACGGCGGTCATGCGGGCCATCTCGGCCGAGCCGGCGACGCTTGGCATCATGGCCCTGCCGGAAGACGGCGAGAAGGAATCCTGGTGGCCGGCGCTGGCTGGCCGCGCTGAAGATACCCCCCGCATCGTTGCCCGTCTGCCCTTCGTGCCCAATCCGCGCGGTCGCCTCGCCGAACTGGGCGCTTTTGTAGTTGCCCGCACGCCGCCAGAGGAATCCGGCGACGACTGCACGCTGGTCGTGGTGGTGACCGCCGATGCCGCCCCCAGCATCACCCGCCTGTCGGGCCTGCTGAATAAGGTGGGGCTGGAGGGCCACTTCCTGGCGCAGCATTGCACCCCGGACGGCGAGACGCGCATGCTGATTGAGCTTCCGGGCTTCCTGGTCGATGGCGATGAGCGTCTTGCCGCGCTGCGGGCCGCCGAGCCCAATTTGATTGTCGATGTCGTCGTGATCGGCGCCTATCCTGTGCCGGTCGCCGAAGCCTAAGTCTGAAAGAGTGTCAGAGGAGTAGCCGCCGTGACCGCGCCGAAGCCGCAACCTGGAATTCTCGACATCGCTCCCTACAAGGGTGGCGAGGGCAGCGTGCCGGGCGTCGCCAAGGTGCATAAGCTGTCCTCGAACGAAAGCCCGATCGGTCCGAGCCCGAAGGCGGTAGCTGTCTATCAGAAGCTGGCGGCCGAGCTGCATCGCTATCCCGATGGCGGCGCCGATGCGCTGCGCACCGCGCTCGCCAAGCATTATGGCCTGCCAGTCGAGAATATCGTCTGCTCGAACGGCTCGGACGAGATGATCTCGCTGATCTGCGCCGCCTATTGCGGTCCGGGCGATGAGGTCCTGTATTCGCAGCATGGCTTCCTGATGTATGCCATTGCGGCGAAGGCGCGCGGCGCCACGCCGGTCACCGCGCCGGAGACGAATTACACCGCGGATGTCGATGCGCTGCTGAAGGCGGTGACGCCGAAGACCAGGATCGTCTTCCTCGCCAATCCGAACAATCCGACCGGCAGCTACATCTCGGCCTCCGAGCTGCGCCGCCTGCGCGAGGGTCTGCCGGCCGGCGTGCTGCTGGTGATCGACGCGGCCTATGCCGAATATGTCAGCCGTAACGATTATTCCAACGGCGCCGAACTGGTGCGCGAGCGCGACGACACCATCATGACGCGCACCTTCTCCAAGATTTACGGCCTGGCGGCGCTGCGCCTTGGCTGGACCTATGCCCCGACCAACATCGTCGAGGTGCTGAACCGCGTGCGCGGGCCGTTCAACGTCAACTCTGCCGCCCAGGCGGCCGGCGTTGCGGCGCTGGAAGACGTCGCCTGGCTCGACAAGGCGCGCAGCCATAACGACATCGAATTGCCGCGCGTGTCCGATGCGCTGTCCAGGCTTGGCCTGCATGTGCTGCCCAGCGTCGGCAATTTCCTGCTGATCCGCTTCCCCGGCGGGCCCGAGCAGTCGAAGAAGGCCGATGACTTCCTGCGCGGCAAGGGGCTGATCCTGCGCGCCATGGGCGCTTACGGCCTGCCGGAATCCTTGCGTCTTTCCATCGGCACGGTGGAAGAGAACGATCTGGTCATCGCCGCGCTCACCGAGTTCATGGCGAAGGCTTAACGCGCATGTTCGAGCGGCTGGCCATCATCGGCATCGGCCTGATCGGCTCGTCGATCGCGCGCGCCGCGCGTCAGCACGGCCTGGCGAAACAGATCGCCATCGCCGATGCCTCCGAACAGCATCGCGAACAGGCCAGGGCGCTGAAGCTGGGCGATGAGGTGCATACCGATGCGGCGGAGGCTGCAAAGGATGCCGATCTCGTCATGCTCTGCATTCCGCTCGGCGCCTTCGCTGCCGTGGCGGCGCATATCGCGCCGGTCCTGAAGCCTGGCGCGATCGTCTCCGATGTCGGCTCGTGCAAGCAGAGCGTGATCCGCGACACCCAGCCGCATCTGCCGGCCGGGGTGCATTTGGTGCCCGGCCATCCGGTTGCCGGCACCGAGCATTCCGGCCCCAAGGCCGGCTTTGCGGAACTCTTCAACAACCGCTGGTGCATCCTCACCCCGCCGCCCGGCACCGATGCGGCGGCCATCGAGAAGGTCAAAGCCTTCTGGACGGCGTTCGGCAGCAAGGTGGAGCTGATGGAGCCGCGGCATCACGATCTGGTGCTGGCGATTACCAGCCATGTGCCGCATCTGATCGCCTACAACATCGTCGGCACGGCGGACGATCTGGAAACCGTCACTGAAAGCGAAGTGATCAAGTATTCCGCCGGCGGCTTTCGCGACTTCACCCGCATCGCCGCCTCCGATCCCACCATGTGGCGCGACGTCTTCCTCAACAACAAGGAAGCGGTGCTGGAAATGCTTGGCCGCTTCACCGAGGATCTGATCGCGCTGCAACGCGCGATCCGCTGGGGCGAGGGCGACACTTTGTTCAACCTGTTCACCCGCACGCGCGCCATCCGTCGCGCCATCATCGATGCGGGCCAGGAAACCGCCGCGCCCGATTTCGGCCGCACGCCGGCAGCCGCCAAGGGCGACGCGCAGGATTGAGGTCTGCCGTCGCCTGGCAGACTAGCGCGGCAATACCGGCGACAGGCTGAAGAGCGAAACCGGGCCAAGGAACAGGCGGCCATCCTGCGCCGTCAGCGGCACCGGCAGATAGCTTTCGCCCTTGTCGTCGCGCTGCGCAATCAGGCTGAGTGCGGCTTTCGCGGCCGCGGCTTCCTCTGGCTTCATCTTGCCGGCAGCAGCCAAAGCATCGATGCCGGCATCGGCGCCGCGCATCTGGCCGGATAGCGCGCCGAGCGGGCGGAACTGCTTGTCCAGGGTCAGCGTGCCGTCGCCGTTCAGCCGCAAGGCGCCCCATTGCAGCGCGATGGTCTCGAAATCCACCACGCCGCCGGAATCGCGCCAGCTTGCCAGCAGTTCTTCCGGCGTCTTGCCAAAAGCCGTGCCGCGCGGCGTGCCGACCAGCTTCAGCGATGCAATCTCGCGGCCAAGCGGACCGGCGCTCAGGTTTGGCGGCAGCGTCAGGTGCTCGGCCTGGACCGCGAGATCGGCGCTGGGCGGCACGTTGCCGGCGCGGCGCGCATGCAGCAGCAGCTTGCCGGCGGACCAGTCATTCAGCGCGCCACTCAGGCGCGGCTGATTCAGATCGGCCGCGACACGCAGCCAGTTGCCGGCTCCGTCGATGACCAGGCTGGCGCGGAAACGCTCGGTGGAAAGCGTCGCCTGCTGTTCCACGTCGCCCTCCTTCCAGCCGATCCGCTGCGGGCCGACCAGATCGAAGATGACGTGATCCAACTTCCAAAGCTGCAGATGCGCATTGACCTCATCGGCCTCGAGCCGCCAGCCCGCCATGCTCTGCGGATCGTGCCAGCGCAGGTTTTGGTAGGTCAGCGACAGGCGATAGGGAAAGCCCCATTGCCGCAGGCCGTCATGGGCGACGGTGCGGCCAAGACGGCGCTGGGCTTCCATCCAGGCATTGGCCTCGGCCGCCACCTGATCCGACAGATGCGACCAGAGGACGTAATAGCCGAGCAGGGCGCCCAGGATGAGACCGGCAAGCACAAGGTAACGCATGGACCCGATATAGCAGGCCATGCCCCTCATCTCCACTGGTGGCCTCTCTTCAGTTGGCTGCGACATAACTTGCAGGAACCAGGCAATCGTCCGATAGTGGGCAAAAGCCTCTCGCCTCCATGACCGCGTCCTCCGCAAGTCCCTTTCAGTCGCTTACCCTGGCTGTCATGCCGGGGCTGTTCGTGCTGCTGTGGTCGACGGGCTTCATTGGCGCCAAGCTCGGCCTGCCTTATGCCGAGCCGCAGACCTTCCTGGTGCTGCGTTTTGCCCTGGTCACCGTGCTGCTGGCCCTGTTTGCGGCAGCGACCCGCGCACCCTGGCCGGCAGATTTGCGGGAAGCGGGCCATATCGCCGTCGCCGGGCTGCTGCTGCAGGCGGTCTATCTCGGCGGCGTCTTCGCTTCCATCTTCCATGGCGTGCCGGCTGGCGTCTCTGCGCTGATTGTCGGCATCCAGCCGCTGCTGGTCGCGGCCGCGGCCGGGCCTTTCCTGGGCGAGAGGGTCACGCCGCGCCAGTGGCTCGGCCTGGCGCTGGGGCTGGCCGGTGTCATTTTAGTGGTCTGGACCAAGCTTGGCATCGGTGTCGGTTCGCTCTGGGGCTACATGCTGTCCGTGATCGCCTTGCTCGGCATCACCATCGGCACCCTGTATCAGAAGAAATTCTGTCCGCGCCTTGATCTGCGCAGCGGCAGTGCGATCCAGTTCGCCGCTGCCACCGTGGTGCTGGCGCCCTTTGCGCTGCTGTTCGAGAGCCGCCAGATCACCTGGAGCGGCGAATTCCTCTTCGCGCTGGGCTGGCTTTGCATCGTGCTGTCGCTGGGCGCGATTTCGCTGCTGTTCATCCTGATCCGGCGCGGCGCTGCGGCAAAGGTCTCCAGCCTGTTCTTCCTGGTGCCGCCCTGCACGGCGCTGGTCGCTTATTTTCTGTTCGGCGAGCAGCTCAGCCTGCTGGCCATGATCGGTATGGCGGCCACCATGGCGGGCGTGGCGTTGGTCAATCTCAATCCGGTGAGGCGGTGAAATGGGGCCGCGGATTCCCTTCGATCATGAAGAACCCCTGCCGGGGCAGAGCGCGCCGCCATTTCCGCAGATCCGGCCGGAGAAGGGCGAGCCGCTCTGGGTTTTCGGCTACGGCTCGCTGATGTGGGATCCCGGTTTTCCCTTCGTGGAAGTGAAGGTGGCAAAGCTGTGGGGCCATCATCGCGGCTTCTGTGTTTGGTCGCATCGCTATCGCGGCACGCCGGAAAAGCCGGGCCTGGTGCTGGGCCTGATGCCCGGCGGCTCGTGCAAGGGGCGGGCCTTTCGCGTGCGCAAGCGCGATGAAGAAGCCGTCATCGACTATCTCTATCGCCGCGAGATGGTCACCGGCGTCTACAAGCCGGGCTTCCATATCGCGCGCATCGACGGCAAGCCGGTGAAGGTCATGGCCTTCGTCGCCGATCCGCATCATGCGCAATATGCCGGCCATCTGACCGAAGATCAGGTGGTGGAGGTGATCGCCACCTGCTGCGGCCAGCGCGGCCTGAACGCGGCCTATCTCGCCAATACTGTGGCGCATCTCGACGAACTCGGGATCGTCGACGGCCCGCTGCACCATCTGCTGGCGCGGGTGCGGGAACGCTGCCCGGGAATTTAAGGCATGTCGTCATCCGCGGGCATGACCCGCGGATCTGTGGCAGGACGATGGGCCGGTCAGGCCGTCTGCTTCGCCCGCGCGGCGTAGTCGTCGCGCAATTCGCGCTTCAGCACCTTGCCGATGGCGCTGCGCGGCAGGGTATCGCGGAACTCGATTGCGGATAGCCGCTGCGTCTTGCCCAGCTTGCCATTGGCCCAGGCCAGCAACTCGGCTTCGCTGATCAAAGCATCGGGTTTCTTCACCACGAAGCCCACCGGCGTTTCGCCCCATTGCTCGCTGGGCACGCCAACCACGGCGACGTCAGCCACCGCCTCATGCTGGCGCAGCACGGCTTCCAGATCGCTGGGGTAGATGTTGAAGCCGCCGGAAATGATCATGTCCTTGCGGCGGTCCATCAGCTGCAGGAAGCCGTCCTTGTCGAAGCGGCCCATATCGCCGGTGCGGATGAAGCGCTTGCCGGTCGAATCGTACCATTCGGCTTCCGCCGTCTTGCCCGGCTGCTTGTGGTAATGCGTCATGATGGCGCCGGACGAGCCGACGACCTCGCCAACCTCGCCCGGCGGCAATTCGCGGCCCTGTTCGTCGATGATGCGGATATCGTGGCCCGGCGCGGGCTGGCCCACGGTATGCAGCTTGTCGGGATGCTCATGCGCCAGAAGGACGCAGGTGCCGCCGCCTTCGGTCATGCCGTAATATTCCACCAGCCGGCCGGGCCAGCGTTTGAGGATGTCGGCTTTCAGGGCGGCGCTGAACGGCGCGCTGGTGCAGAATTTCGCGCGGAAGGACGACAGGTCGTATTTGTCGAAATCCGGATGCGCCATGATCCGCTGGTATTGCACCGGCACCAGCATGGTGTGGGTGATGCGGTGTTTCTCAGCCAACTCCAGATAGCGGACGACATCGAATTTCGCCATCAGCACCACAGTGCCGCCGGCCGCCAGTGTCGGAAACAGGCTCACCAGCGTCGTATTGGAATAAAGCGGCGTGGAGATCAGCGTGATCGTATGCTTGTCATAGCCATGCGCATTGGCGCGCTGCATGTGCAGCCAGCGCATCCTGTGCGGCTGCACGATGCCTTTCGGGATGCCGGTGGTGCCGGACGAATAGATGATGTTGAACGGCATGTCCGGCGTCACAGCCACCGCTTCGGGCTCGGTGCATTCCGGCGCCAGCCACTGCTTTAGCGCATCCGTGTCGATGCGGATGCGCCGTTTCGGCAACCGATCGGCCAGAGCCGCCAGGGCGGCTTCGTTGGCGCCATCCCAGAACAGATGCTGCGCATCCGAATCTTGTGCCATGCCGACGATCTGCTCGGGCGTGGCCGAAGGCGGAAGCGGCGCCACCGCCACGCCGGCGCGCAGGGCGCCGACGAACAGCGCGACGTAATCGGGCAATGTCGCGCTCACGATGGCGATGCTGCCGCCGGGTTTGGCGCCATCGCGCTGCAGGGCGGCGGCGACGCGGTCGGCGCGGGCATCAAGCTGCGCGTAGGTCAGCGTGTTGCCGTCCTGGATCACGGCGGCATGCTGGGGCCGCTCGGCCGCATGGGCTGCCACCATTTCCGAAAGCGTGCCGAAATCCTCGCGCGCCAGCAATTCCGCTGCTGTGGCCGATGCTTTACTCATGCCGCAAACTCCATGCCGATGATGGCGCCAAGCTGCTGCAGCGCCGTATCAGGATCCTCCACCTTGATGGTCTTCATCCCCATCGCGGCGGCGGGCTTGAGGTTGATGCCAAGATCGTCAAGGAACACGGCCTCGGATGGCTGGATGCCGAGCAGGCTGCAGGCCCGCTCATAAAAAGCCGGCTCCGGCTTGCGCACGCCGACCTTGCTCGATTCCACCACGCAGTCGAACAGGGCCATCACCTCGGCCACCGCTTTCGCCTTTTCGGGCGAAATCGCCATCGCCGGTCCATGGCCCAGCGGCATGTTGTTGGTCAGGCAGGCGATCTTGTAGCGCGCCTTCACCTGCCGCAGCGCCTGCACCATGCGCGGGCGGATTTCGCCCGAGATCAGCGGCAGCAGGTCGCGGCCATGCACGGGAAAGCCCAAAGCCGTGCTTTCGGCCAGGAACATCTCGCCGAAACGCTCGGCGTCAATTTCGCCGCGCTCGAAACAGGCCCAGGCATTGGTATGCGGATTGGTCGCGTTGACCTTGCGCAGGAAATCGCGCGGCAGGCCGCAGCGTTCTTCATATTGGCGGAAGGCATCGAAGGGACTGGACAGGATCACTCCGCCGAAATCCCACAAAACTGCCTTGATGCCCGTATCTGGGGTCGCGTTTCCTCGGTTCATTGCAGCCAGTATAGCCGCAGATGCTGTGGCCGCTGCAAGCCCTGCCCCGAGGGAAGGCGAGGGGAGGAAAGCCCGGCGGCGCCTGCCGCCGGGTGAGTGCTCCCGCTAGCGGCCTAGCCGCATTTGCTGTAGCCGCAGGACGAGCAGGTATCGCAGCCTTCGAGCTTCATCAGCGAGGGCTGGCCGCATTTCGGGCATTGCCGCAGGCCGGAAGCCGGGCGCGGCGTCTCGGCATTGGCGGCCAAGGCCATCATCGCCTTTTCCTCGCGCTGGCCATGCGGATCGGCCATGAAGCCGATCTCGATCAGATGCCGCTCGATCACCTCGCCGATGGCGGCCAGCAGCGACGGCACGTAACGCCCGCCCATCCAGTGGCCGCCGCGCGGATCAAACACCGCCTTCAGCTCCTCCACCACGAAGGAGACGTCGCCGCCGCGGCGGAACACGGCCGAGATCATGCGCGTCAGCGCCACCGTCCAGGCGTAATGCTCGGTATTCTTCGAGTTGATGAAGACCTCGAAGGGACGGATGCGGCCGTCCTGGATGATGTCGTTGATGGTGATGTACATCGCATGCTCGGATTCCGGCCATACGATCTTGTAGGTGCGGCCGGGCAGCGCCTCGGGACGGTCGAGCGGCTTGGTCATGTAGACGATGCCGCCGGCCGCGTAGGGGTCACGCGACTTGGCGGTCTCGGCCGGCCGCGCGGTCGGCACCAGCGGCAATTCCGGCTGCGCCTCGGCTTCGGCCTTCTTCTCGTCCTTCTTGACCTGCAGCACCGAGCCGGTGACCTCGTTGGGCCGGTAGGTCGTGCAGCCCTTGCAGCCCTGTTCGTAGGCCATCAGGTAGACGTCCTTGAAGGCGTCGAAGTCGATCTCCTCGGGCACGTTGATGGTCTTGGAGATCGAGCTGTCGACGTATTTCTGCACGGCGGCCTGCACGCGCACATGATCGGCCGGGCTCAGCGTCTGCGCATCCACGAAGGCCTCGGTCAGCGGCGCGTTCTCGCCCTTGATCTGCCGGTAGAGGCGATAGGCATAGTCGCTCACCTCCTCGGTGCGGCGGCTGCCATCGGGCATCAGCACGTTGCGGGTGTAGTGGAAGCTGAAAACCGGCTCCAGCCCGGAGGAAACGTTGTCGGCGAACAGCGAGATCGTGCCGGTCGGCGCGATCGAGGTCAGCAGCGCGTTGCGAATGCCGTGCCGGGCGATGGCGGCGCGCACGTCGTCATCGAGTTCGCGGATGCTTTCGCCGGACAGATAAGCGTCGCGGTCAAACAGCGGAAACGCGCCTTTCTCTTTGGCCAGATCGACCGAGGCGAGATAGGCCGCACGCTGCAGCCGCTTCATCCAGCGCTCGATCAGCTCCACCGATCTGGCCGAGCCATAGCGCGCGCCCACCATGATCAGCGCATCGCCAAGGCCGGTGACGCCAAGCCCGATGCGGCGCTTGCTGCGCGCTTCCTGCGCCTGCGCCTCCAGCGGAAAATTGGACACGTCGATGGTGTTGTCCATCATCCGCACGGCAGTGCGGGTCAGCTCCTCCAGCGCGTCCAGATCCAGCGCGGCATCCGCCTCGAAGGGATTCTTCACCAGCCGGGCGAGATTGATCGAGCCCAGCAGGCAGGCGCCATAGGGCGGCAGCGGCTGCTCGCCGCACGGATTGGTGGCGCTGATCGTCTCGCAGTAATGCAGGTTGTTGCGCTTGTTGATGCGGTCGATGAAGATCACGCCCGGCTCGGCATAGGCGTAGGTCGCCCGCATGATCTTGTCCCACAATTCGCGGGCCTGCACCGTGCGATAGGTCGTGCCGTTGAACTTCAGCTCCCAGGGCTGGTTCTGCTTCACCGCCTGCATGAAATCGTCGGTGACCAGCACCGACAGATTGAACATGCGCAAACGCCCCGGCTCGCGCTTGGCCTCGATGAAGGCCTCGATATCGGGATGGTCGCAGCGCAGGGTCGCCATCATCGCGCCGCGCCGGCTGCCGGCTGACATGATGGTGCGGCACATGGCATCCCAGACATCCATGAAGCTCAGCGGCCCGGAGGCATCGGCGCCGACGCCCTTCACCGGCGCGCCGCGCGGGCGCAATGTCGAGAAGTCGTAACCGATGCCGCCGCCCTGCTGCATGGTCAGCGCCGCTTCGCGCAGATGCTCGAAGATGCCGCTCATGTCGTCGGGGATGGTGCCCATGACGAAGCAGTTGAACAGCGTGACCTTGCGTGCCGTGCCCGCGCCGGCGACGATGCGGCCGGCCGGCAGGAAGCGGAAATCCTCCAGCGCCTCCAAAAAGCGGCCTTCCCATTCGGCCGGGTTCTGCTCCGGCGCCGCCAGGGCCTTGGCGATGCGCCGCCAGGTATCTGGGATCGACTGATCCACCGGCGTGCCGTCAGGCCCCTTCAGCCGGTATTTCATGTCCCAGATTTGCTGCGAGATCGGCGCGATGGGCGACATTGGACAATCCTGAACGCTGGGAAATGACAATTGGACTCTGCCCGGAGAGGGCTCCGGACAGCCTATCGACTCTATCGCCCTTAAGGCCCGAGTCCAGTGCAATGTTCTTGAAAAGTTTCTACAGGTTGATCAACCATCCCCTGCGGATCAATATCTTGTAAGGCATGGAAAATCCTGCTTATCCCCGTTATCCGCAGGCAGGGCAGAGGCAGTTCTCCCCAGGCTTATCCACAGATGGCAGGTGCCGTGCATCTTGACCCTGCCGGTGCCGCGCCCGACATTGGCTGGGCTTTGTCATCGACGCTGCATCCGTCACCACACCGTTCATCACAAGCTTCCCGGAAAACCATGTCAGCTTTGTTCGAGCCGCTTACGCTTCGCTCCGTCACCCTGCCCAACCGCATCGTGCTGTCGCCGATGTGCCAGTACAGTGCCATCGACGGCGTGCCGACCAACTGGCACCGCATCCATCTTGGCCGCTATGCCGCGGCCGGGCTTGGCCTGATCATCGCCGAGGCGACCCATGTGAGCGCGCGCGGCCGCATCACGCCGGGCTGTCTTGGGCTCTACAACGCCGTGCAGGAAGCAGGCCTTGCCGCCATCGCGGCCGATCTGAAGGCTTTCGGCAAGACGCCCTTTGCGATTCAGCTTGCCCATGCCGGCCGCAAGGCTTCCACCGATTTCCCCTGGCGCGGCGGCAAGCCGCTGGAAGGACCGTCCGCCTGGCTGACCGAGGCGCCGAGCGCGCTGCCGCATGGCGACGGCTGGCATATGCCGGCGGCGCTGGACGAGGAGGGCATCGCCCGCGTCATCCGGGAATTCGCCGAAGCCGCGCAGCGCGCTGACCGTGCCGGCGTCGATGTGATCGAGCTGCATGGTGCGCATGGCTATCTGATGCACCAGTTCCTCTCGCCGATCTCCAATCGCCGCAACGATTCATATGGCGGCTCGCTGGAGAACCGCATGCGCTTTCCGCTGGAGGTCTTCGATGCGGTGCGGGCGGTATGGCCGCAGCACAAGCCGCTTGGCATTCGGATTACCGGCAGCGACTGGATGGGCAGCGAAGGCCTGGAGGTCGAGGATGCCAAGATCTTCGCCGCGGCGCTGAAGGAACGCGGCTGCGATTTCGTCGATGTCAGCTCCGGCGGCATCTCGCTGCAGCAGAAGATCGTCACCGGCCCCGGCTATCAGGTGCATTTCGCCGAAGCCGTGAAGAAGGCCACCGGCATGGTGACGATGGCGGTCGGCCTGATCACCGAGCCGAAACAGGCCGAAGAAATCGTCCGCGAGGGCCGCGCCGATCTGGTGGCGATGGCACGGGCGCTGCTGAACGATCCCTTCTGGGCCTGGCGCGCAGCCGACGAACTGGGCGGCGATGTCCATGTCCCGCCGCAATACCTGCGCGGCCGCCAGCGCGGCGTCGATACGCCGCGCGAGGTGCAGCTCAAGGCGGTGCGCTGATTTAAGCCGCTTGCAGTCCTAGAAGGCGGCAAGCGGCGGCAGCATGAAGGGCGTCGCGGGATCGAGAAACGGTCCCCGCGCCATCAGCAGGGTGCGCTGGCGCACCGGATGCGGCGTGCCCGTCCAGCCCAGCCGGTCCGGCGGAAAGCAGACCTGCACTTCATTGGGCTGTAGATCGAGCGCGGCCAGAATCTCGGCCAGGCCTGGAATGTTCGCGCCGATGACGTCATGCAGGCGGAAGCCGCCTTCCGCCGGCTGCTCGATGGCGACAGCCACATCCTGCTCAGGCAGATGAAAGAGCTGCACGCGATCCTGCATCGCAGCGGCATTCAGCAGCACCATTGCCGCCTGATCCAGCAGGCCGAATGTCTCCGACACCGGCGCGCGCCCTCTCAGCAGGCGGCGCAGCAGGGCAATGTCTTCGTCCCGCTGCAGCGATAATGGCCGTGCCGTTGCGGCCCGGCGCGATGCCGCCGGAGGCGGGCCGATGACGCTGTGCTGGGCGTAGCAGCGAAAGCCGAAAGGCGTGTAAAGCTCCGGTGCAGCGCTGCTCAGCAGCGTCAGCGGTCCGCGCGCATCGCACCAGGCCAATGCCCTCAGCATCAGATCGCGGAACAGGCCCTTGCCGCGCCAGGCTTTGCGCACCGCCACTGATTGCACGCCGCAGGCCTTGATGCGACGGCCGTTGAGCATCAACGGCATGGCGAAAGCCGTCACATTGGCAATGCAGCGGCCATCGTCGCTGAAGTAGGAGAAGGGCGTGCAGCCTGGATCCCAGCCGCCCATCTCTTTGTCACCGAGCCGGCTCAATGGCGTCAGATCGAGATCGAAGATCTCGCGCAGCAGATCGGCCAACGCAGCGCGGCCGGCGGGATCGGCGGCATAATGGCTGCGGAAAATAAGATCCGCGCTCATCCCTGCAGCTTGGCGCGGGTTTCCGCTTCAAGCTGCGCCTGCGCCGTTTCGATGCGGCTTTCCAGCTCGCGCATGAAATCGTCGCGGCTCAGGCCCGGCGGGATCGCCGGCAAAAACCGCAGCACGATGGTGCCCGGCGGCCGCCGGATGCCATGCTTGGGCCAGAAGAAGCCGGAATTCACCGCCGCCGGCACCACCGGGATCTTCAATTCGCGATACAGCGCTGCAACGCCGGGCTGGTAGGGCTGCTGCTCGCCCGGCAGGGTGCGCGTGCCCTGCGGGAAAATGATCAGGTTGCGTCCCGCTTCCGCCGCCTTGCGGGCGTCGCGCAGCATGGATTTCAGTGCCTTCGCCCCGCCTTCGCGGTCGACAGCGATCATCTCCTGCGCCCGGCACAGCGCGCCATAGATAGGGATGCGCAGCAATTCCTGCTTCATCACCACGGCGGGCCAGTGGAACAGCCCCAGCACGATGGACGTATCCCACAGCGATTGATGCTTGGCGGCGATCATCACGGCGCCGTCGGGGATATGCTCGCGGCCCTCGATTGCGCATTCGATGCCGGTGATCCAGCGCAGCATCCAGTTGATGCTGGCCGACCACATCCGGCCGATGCTGACGATATGCTGCCGCCGGTTGAGGGCCAGCGGAACGAGGCTGTAGAGCGCGACCAGAGTGCTCCAGCCCAGGAAGGCGATCTGGAAAAGCAGCGAGCGGAGCCAGATCATTGCAGGCGCTCCGGCTTGGCGGCGATGACATTGCCGCGCAGGGCCTCGGCGATGAGAAGCCCGAGGCGCGCGCGCAGCAAGGCAGCGACATATTTGGTATATTCGCCCATCAGGAAGGCCGCATTGGTCGAACGCCGCCACCAGTCTTCCACGCGCATCGCATCCGAGCGCACCGGATGCGGCAGGATGGTTGCCTCCGGCATGCGGCGGCGGAATTCCACCAGGCTGCGCGGCATGTGGTAATTCGCGGTGACCAGCCGGATCGACTGGTAGCCGCGCGCATTCGCCCAGGCCGCGGTTTCAACGGCATTGCTGGCCGTGTCGGTGGCTTCGAAGCCGAGATCGACGCAGCATTCGAACAAAGATTGCAGATCGATGCCTTCCCCGTCGCTCGCAGCCTGCGCAGCATCCGGCATGCTCGGCAGCACGGCCTGCAGCAGCGAGGCTTTGGTCGCGGTCGGACCGACGCCGGAAACCAGCAGGCGGTCGGCCTTGTTCTCGTTCAAAAGCCGCAAGGCGGTGGCCAGACGCGCAGCGCCGCCCGTCAGCACCACGATCGCATCGGTGCGCTCGTCGCCGGCAGGCGGCGTGGTTTCGGCGCGGTTGAAATAGGTCAGCGCGCCGCCAAGCCACAGCAGCAGCACGGCCAGCAGCAGGCCGAGCCAGCGCTTCACGCGGGTCGTGATCGGGGTGGCGGTGTAACTGCTACGCGCCATCAGGCCTCCGTGGAACTGGTCGGGGATTGCGACGCAGCCAGCAGACGGTCGACGGCGTCGTTCAGCGTTTCCGCTACGGTGACCGGCAGAACTTCCGCAGGCAAGCCTTTGGCCTGGGCTGCAGCGCCCTTGCCGGTGCGTACCAGAATGCGGCGGCAGCCCGCCTTGGCAGCCGCCTGCAGGTCGCGAATGTCGTCGCCGATGAAAACGGTGTCCTCAGGGCTGGCGCGGTATTTTGCCATCGCCTCGCGCAGCATGCCGGCGCCGGGTTTGCGGCGCTCGGTCTCCGCCCAGGGCGGGTCGGGTGCGAAGAGAATGTCGTCGAGATGCGCGCCGGCCCGGGCCAGATGATCGCGCAGATGGGTGTGGATCAGCGTCAGCCGTTCTTCATTGATGATGCCGCGGCCGATGCAGGATTGGTTGGTGCAGACCACCACCGGCCAGCCCATGGCATTGATGCGCGCCACGGCTTCGGCGGCGCCCGGAATCATCACCAGTTCGTCCGGCGTCTTGACGAAATCCGCGCGGTCTTGGTTCAGCACGCCATCGCGGTCGAGCAGGACAAGCATCAGATCGCCTCTACAGCATCGCGCGCAGTTCACCGAGAACGGTGAGCCGCGCCGTGAAGATCGCCAGCAAGGCTGCTGCGATGGGCAGGATCATCAAGGCCAGCCAGTGCCACCAGGCCAGCGCCAGGCCCGGCAGAAGGCCGGCGCCGACGCGGCTGGCGAGCAGCTGGATCGCAAGCAGCACCAGTACGGCAATCACGCCGCCGACAATGCCGCCGCGAATGGCCTGACGCGCCACATGACGCTGGAACTGCTTGGCGATATAGCCGTCTTCCGCGCCGATCAGATGCAGCAGCTCGATGGTATCGCGCCGCGCCGCCAGTCCGGCGCGGGTGGCGAAGATGACCATCGCGGCCGAGGCAAGCCCGACCAGCAGCACGATGCCGCCGCCCAGCGTTTGCAGCAGGCGGCCAAGCTGGATCAGGCGATCCAGCCAGGGTTTCGGATCGTCGATGCGCGCGCCCGGAACGGCGGCCTGCAGCCGCGCCGCCAGCGCATCGACAGACAGCGCGTTGTTGCCGGCCAGCGTCACATCGATCAGGCCTGGCAGCGGCAGGTCGGCCTGCAGCGCATCGCTGCCCAGCCAGGGCTCCAGCAGGGCTTCCACCGCGCGGCGCTCCAGCGGCTCGGCTGCCGCCACGCCGGGAATGCCGCGCAGCACGTCGAGGGCTTTTTCGATGCGCGGCGCCAGCGGCTCGCCGGGACGGTCGGCGATCTGCACGGTCAGTTTCGACGACACGCCGCGCCGCCAGCCTTCGATGCTGCCATCGAGGGCGAGCGCGCCGGCCAAGGCGAGCGCGGCGAGAAACACCATCACCGCCAGGGCCCAGGGCAGGAAGCGGCCGGTGCCGTCAGCTTCCAGCTGCAGATCGGAGGCAGGACGCTGGGAGGCGGTGCGCGCGCTCATGCGGCATTCCTGTCGATGCTGACCTGACCGTTGCGCAGGCGGATGACGGGAAAGCGGAAGCGCTGCAGCAGATGGGTATCGTGGGTGGCGAAGACAATGGCGGTGCCGAGCTTGTTCAGCTCGACGAACAGATACATCAGGCGCTGCGCCATTTCGGGGTCGACGTTGCCGGTCGGCTCGTCGGCCAGCAGCAAAGAAGGCCGCGCGATCACGGCGCGGGCGATCGCCACGCGCTGCTTCTCGCCGCCCGACAGCGTCGCCGGCCGCGCATCCAGCTTGTCGCCCAGGCCAACCCAGGTCAGCAGCTCGACCACATGCTCGCGGGTGCGTTTTTCGTCCGCCCCGGCAATGCGCAGCGGCAGGGCGACGTTGTCCAGCGCCGTCAGGTGATCCAGCAGGCGGAAATCCTGGAACACGACACCGATTCGCCGCCGCAGCATCGGCAGGGCGGCGCGGCTGGCGGTGGAGACATCCTGGCCGAACATGGTGATCAGGCCGCGGCTTGGCCGGTGGGCGAGATACAGCAGCTTCAGCAGCGACGTCTTGCCGGCGCCGCTGGGGCCCGCCAGGAAATGGAACGAGCCGGCCGACAGTTCGAAATTGACGTCGCGCAGCACTTCCGGCCCAGGGCCGTATCGCATTCCGACGTTCTGAAACCGCACCAAGCCCCAATCTCCTGCATGCCAGGGCACCAATCCCTTGTGGATCAGTGCTTTGACAGGTGTAGCCTTGCTTCGCCCGCCCCGTCCGTCCTATAAGGGAAAGAATCCGGAAACGCAAAAGGGCCAGTTCTTTGGCATGATTCTCACCTGCCCCGCATGCGCGACCCGGTTCTTTGTCGAGAACGAGGCTTTCGGCCCGGCGAAGCGCAAAGTCCGTTGTTCGCGCTGCCGCCATGTCTGGCTCCAGGAGCCTCTATCCGAGGATTGGGAGCCGCCGGCGCCGCCTTCCGCCCAGCCTGCGCCAAAGCCCGAGGCCGATCCAGCGCCCGCGCCGCCACCGCCGCCGCGTCCGGAGGTGGTTGCGCCGCCGCCCCCGCCGCCGCCGGAAGCAGGCGGGCTGCGGCCCGATTCGATGCCGCTTTCGGGACGGGACGACGATCCCATTCCGGCGCCGCCGCGCATCACCGGCTTCGACGACGACGATGACGATCTGATCCTGACCGAGGATCGCCCGCCGCTGCATCCGCCGCTCGACGAGCCGCCCTCGGATGCCGACGACGATCCCGATGCCGTGCTGCGCCGCCGCCGTGAGAGGCTGGCGCAGGCCGGTGTGCATCGCGCGCCGACCCCGCCGCCGCGCCCGCGCCGTTCGCTGGCCTGGATGGGCTGGCTGCTGCTGCTCGGTGTCTTGGGCGCGCTGATCGGCGGCGGCTATGAGAAGCGCGCCGAACTGATCGCCTTCTATCCGCCGCTCGCCGTGCTCTATGAGCAGCTCGGCATTCCGGTGGAAGCCTCCGAATGGCTGGGCCTTGAATTGCACAATCTGCGTTCGGCGACCGTGCTCGACGGCAGCCAGACCAAGATCGCGGTCACCGGCGAGGTGGTGAATGTCGGCGGCGATGAGCGCGGCGTGCCTGCCATCCGCGTCAGCATGCGCGGCGGCAACGGCCAGGAGCTCGCGGCCTATACCGTCACCTTGGAGCAGACCCGCATCGCTGCCGAGGACAAGCTGGCCTTCGACATCAAGCTGCCGGCGCCGAATGAAGAGGTCACCGACCTCGAAGTGGCCTTCGCCGATCCGCGCCAGCAGTAAAACGCCAGGGCCCGCAGGCTGAGGTCAAACACGCATTCAGTGCTGTGCACTTGCTGGTTGCTTGAGCCCTGAATTTATTCTCTTTGTCGCCGGATGCTCCGGTGTTAGGGTTCGTCATGGGCTGACGCATCGCAAGATGCGGTTACACCAAAGCTGATTACAGAATGCGGGCTGCCTGCGGCCAGAATATGCCGCCCAGGGGCAGCCATCGGCGGAGCGGCATGGCGCGGATAATGGTTGTTGAAGACGAGGCCCCGGTCCGCGAATTCATCCGGCGGGTCCTCGAGCAGCGCGGTCACGAAGTGGTGGCGGTGGCCGATGGTGCCCAGGCGGTGCTGCGGCTGGGCCGCGGCTCCTTCGATCTGCTGCTGACCGACATCGTCATGCCGAACATGGATGGCGTGGAACTGGCGCTCAAGGTCGCCCGCGACTGGCCCGATCTGCGCATTCTCCTGATGTCTGGCTTCACTGCCGAGCGCGAACGCGCTTCAGGCTTAAGCCAGCTTGCCACTGGCATGCTGGCCAAGCCGTTCAGCATGGTGGATCTCAACCAGGCCGTCGAAGCCGCGCTGGCCAGGCCGCCGGCGCGATAAGCGCGCGGCCCTGGCAACGGCCTAGTCGTTCGCCGCCAATTGATTGGCGATTTCCAGAAGATTGCCGTCCGGATCGCGGATATAGACCGACAGGATCGGCCCTGTTGCGCCGGTACGCCGCACCGGGCCTTCGATGATCTCGACTTCGCTGGCCTTGATGCGTGCTATGACCGCTTCCAGCGGCTGGCGGGTCAAAAAACACAGATCGGCGCTGCCCGGCGCTGGCCGCAGCGCCTTCGGCTCGAATTCCTTGCCGGCCTGATGCAGGTTGATCTTCTGCCGCCCGAAAGCCAGCGCGACCCGCGTCGTGCCGTCGGCGGTGGTGAAGCGCGTCTCCTTCATGCCGAGCACGCGTTCATAGAAGGCGACGGTCGCGCCGATATCCTGCACGGTGAGGACGAGGTGGTCGAGCGAATCGAGCATGCAAAGAGAATAGCACTGCCGGCGGAAGGGGGCGAACCCGTCCTTCAGAACCGCCGCAGCAGCCGTTCCAGATATTCGAGTTCCAGCGGGCTGCGCTCGCGGTTGCCCGAGCGCCGCTGCAGTTCCTCCAGGATGCGGCGGGCGCGTTCCTGCGGGATCAGGTCGGGCACGGCGTCGCCGCGCGCATTGTCGTCATAGCCGCCCAGATTGCGGCCGAAGGGATCGCGGTCCGGGTTGCGCTGGTTCTGCCGCGCATCGGCAGACGGCGCCTGGCCATCGGGATTGCCGCGCTGCGCCTGGCGCATCTGGTCCAGGCCCTGGCGCAGCTGCTCCAGCGCGTCGTTCTGGCCCTGCATCGCTTCGCCCGGCTCGCCGCGGCGCAGCGCCTCGCGCGCATCGCGCATCGAGCGGTCGGCGCGGCCGAGCTGCTCGGGCAGGTTCTGCATGCCGCGTTCACCCAGGCGGTTCATCATCTCGCCCAGACGGCGGCGCAGTTCTTCCTGCGCGCGGGCATCGGCTTCGTTCTCGGCGCGCTGCTGGCCGTTATTGCCGCGGCCATATTGCTGGCTGCGCCGGAAGCTGCGGTCCAGCAACTGCTGCTGCTGGCGCATCATCTCGTTCAGCTCCTGCATCATCTGCCCGCCCGGCATCTGGCCCCGCTGGCCCATCTGGCCGCGCTGGCGTCCCTCCGGCAGGCGCGCGATGCGGCCGTTCTTCATCGCCTCCATCATGCGCTGCAGCTGCTGCAGCATGTCGCGGGCCGATTCCCGGTCGCCCTGGCGGGCCATCTCCTGCGCGCGGTCCATCATGTCCTGCAGATCCTCGCCGGACAGGGCCTCCTCATCCTCGCCCAGTTCTTCCAGTTCCTCGCCGCGCGCCAGCCGCTCCAACGCATCGCGCATCATCTCTTCCAGCATGCGGTTCATCGCCTCGCGGACTTCGTCCATCAGGCGCTGGATTTCTTCGTCATCGGCATTGCGGTCGATGGCATCCTGCAGGCGGTCCATCAGCGCCTGCAGATCGAGATCTGCCTGGCTGCGGCGGCCGTCTTCGATGCGCAACGCCGTTTCCCACATCAGGTCCTGCACGGCGGCGAGCGAATCCGGCTTGCGGTTCAGCGTCAGACGGGCGGCCGACATGCGCAGACCCAGATGCGCGGTGACGTCGTCGCGATAGGTTTCCGGCGCCAGCGCCAGCGCGCGCAAGGCGGTCGTCACCCGCTGCCACTGATCGGGCTTGAGCGCCAGCGCGCGGCGCTGCTCGATCACGGCTTTTGCCACCGGATGATTGAATCGGCGGCTGGGCAGGGTCACCATCACCGGCTCGCTGCGTCCCGTCTGGCCGATGGCATCGCTGGCGACCAGGGTCATCTCGACATCCAGTCCGGCCCAGGGATGCGCGGTAAAATCGAAATTCCGCTTGTCGCTGACCGCACCCGCACCCGATGGCGGCACCGGCCAGTCGATGGTTGCGACCTGCTGCGCATCGGCATGACGCAGTTCGATGCGCAGCTGCTGGATGCCATAATCATCATGGCCGTTGAACGCGATTTCCAGTTCGCTGCGCCTGGCCACCTTCGGCGGCGCGGCGAATGAGATCTGCGGCGGATTGTCGGGCAGGATATGCAGCGGCCATTCGGCGAAGGTCTTGTCCCGGCGCAGCAGCGCCAGACGCGGCGTCTCGCCATGCGCCAGATCGAGCGTGATGTCGAGCTCGGCATTGCGCTCGTCGATGCGGCGGAAATCGTGGCTGGACTGGCCAAGGCGCAATTCGAAATTGCCAGCCGCTGCACCGACGCGCAGCTTGAGCTGGCTGCCGGTTGGCACATTGACCGGATCGATGCTCGCCACCGGCTTGCCGTCCCGGCTGAGAAAGATCGGCGGCCTGCCGGTATAGGCCGGCGGCGTGATCCAGGCATCCAGGGCCAGGCTCGTGCCGGGCGGCAGGGCGGTGCCGGGACTGAGCGTATCCAGCAGCCGCAGCGCGCGATCCTCGCCGGGGCTGGCCCAGGCCACCACCAGCAGCAGGCCCAGCGCAGCGCGCAGGCCCCAGACGTCACGGCGCCACCAGCCGGCCTCGGGCGTGCCGACGCGCACTATGGCCAGGCGCTCAAGCGCGCGGCGGCGATGCAGTTCCCACAGCGATTGCGCGATCGGATCCTGCTGCTCGGCGGCCAGAGTATCGGCCGCCGCTTCCAGAGGACGGTGCTGCAGCAGATTGACCCGCTCCAGGCGCCGCATGGCATCCGCATGGCTGGGCCAGCGCAGGCCGCGCAGGCCATACCACAAAGCAGCGGGAAGGGCGGCGGCGAAGCCGGCCAGGATCAGCCAATGCAGCCAGACCGGCAGGAAGCGCCAGACATCAAAGCCCGCCAGGATGAAAAACACCGCCACCACGGCGGCGGCGGGCATCAGCCCGGGCCAGAAACGCTCCCAGAAGGCGGCCGTGCGGGCAAGCATCAGCCGGCGCTCCAGCGCCGGCGGCAAGGCCGGGATGGACTCGTTGGGGGACGTTACGCTTTCGCCTCGCTTGACCATGCCGGCGCAATCTCCAGGGCCGTCATGTCTTCAATGCTAGGGCGTCGGCGTGTGATGGCAAACCGGTCGCCATGGACCATCACCTCCGGAGCCAGCGGCCGCGCGTTGTACATCGAGGCCATGGAGGAACTATAAGCGCCCGCGGAAAGAATGGCGAGGAAATCCCCCTGTTCCACCGGCGGCATCGGCCGCGCCTGCGCAAAGGTGTCGCCGGTTTCGCAAACCGGGCCGACGATATCCACCGGCATCAGCGGCGCATCGGGATTTGGCGCTTTTACGGGCACGATGCGGTGATAGGCCTCGTACATGGCCGGGCGGACGAGATCGTTCATGCCGGCATCGAGGATCAGGAATGTTTTCTCTTCTGCGCGCTTTACGAATGTGACGCGGGTCAGCAGCAGGCCGGCATTGCCAACCAGGAAGCGGCCGGGCTCCAGCGCGATCTCGCAGCCCAGCGGCGCGATATGCTTGCGCACCAGATCGGCATAGGCGCGCACATCTGGCGGCGTTTCGTCGTTGTACTGGATGCCGAGGCCGCCGCCGAGATCCACGCGGCGGATGTCATGGCCAGCCGCGCGCAGGCTCTTCACCAGATCCGCGACACGTTCGAAGGTTTCGGCGAAGGGCGTCAGATCGGTCAGCTGGCTGCCGATATGCACATGCACGCCGGTCATCTTCAGGCCGGGCAGCCTGGCGCCTTCAGCATAGACGTCCAGCGCGCGGCTATGCGGGATGCCGAACTTGTTCTCGGCCTTGCCGGTCGTGATCTTCTTGTGCGTCTTGGCATCCACATCGGGATTGATGCGGATCGCCACCGGTACCTGCACCCCCAGGCTCTGTGCGACATCCGACAGCGCCTGCAGTTCCGGCTCGGATTCCACGTTGAACTGCGCGATGCCGGTATTGCCCGCCTTGATCGCCAGCGCCATTTCCTCGCGCGTCTTGCCGACGCCGGCGAAGATGATCCTGCCCGGCGCGATGCCCGCCTTGACGGCGAGCTGCAATTCTCCGCCCGACACCACGTCCGCGCCTGCGCCCAGCTCGCCAAAGCGGCGCAGCACGGCGAGGCTCGCATTGGCCTTCACCGCATAGGCGATCAGCACCGGCAGGCCGGCAAAGGCTTCGGCGAGCGTCTTGTAGCGGTCGTCCAGCGCTGCCCGGCTGTAGACATAGGCCGGGGTGCCGACTTCCGCGGCGATCTTCGTCAGCGGCACGCCTTCGGCGCAAAGCTGTCCGTCGCGATAGGCGAACCAGGGCAATCCAGTCATCGGAAACTCTTCAGGTCAGTCAGTAGCGGACGGGTTCGCGCTGGCCGCGCACGGTGCCGGGGCGCTCGATCACATCGGGCGGATAATCCGGCACGTCCTTGCGGCCGCAGCCGGCAAGACCGGCAACGCCGAGCAGCAGCAGCATGACAAAGGCCTTAGCGCGCATGTTTGCCGTCCTTCGCCAGCAGCTTGCGCCAGCGCGCGATCTGCTTCTTCACATTGGCCGGCGCGGTGCCGCCGTAGGAGACGCGGCTCTTCACCGAGTTGTCGACGCCAAGAACGGCGAAGATCTCCTTGGTGATGCGCGGCTCGACGCTTTGCATCTCCTTGAGGCTCAAAGCTTCCAGCGGCTTGTCCTGCTGTTCGGCCAGGCGGACGATGCGGCCGGCGACATGATGGGCGTTGCGGAAGGGCATATTGAGCTTGCGCACGCACCAGTCGGCCAGATCGGTGGCGGTGGTGTAGCCTTCGCCGGCTGCCGCATGCATGCGGTCGGCATTGGCCTTGAGGTCAGCGATCATGCCCGCCGTGGCGGCGATGCAGAGTTCCAGGTTGTCGACCGCGTCGAAGGTCGGCTCCTTGTCCTCCTGCATGTCCTTGCCATAGGTCATCGGCAGGCCCTTCATGGTGATCAGCAGGGCATTGAGGTCGCCGATGATGCGCCCGACCTTGCCGCGCACCAGCTCAGCCGCATCGGGATTGCGCTTCTGCGGCATGATCGACGAGCCGGTGGTGAAGGCATCCGACAGCGTGATGAAGCGGAACTGCGCCGAGGTCCAGATGACGATCTCCTCCGCCAGGCGCGACAGATGCACGGCGCAGATCGCCGCCGCGGAGAGGAATTCCAGCGCATAGTCGCGATCCGAGACCGCATCCAGCGAATTCGCCATCGGGGCGCGGAAGCCCAGCGCCCTGGCCGTGCTCTCGCGATCGATGGGCAGCGACGTGCCGGCCAGCGCCGCCGCGCCCAGCGGGCTTTCGTTCAGCCGCTCGCGCGCATCCTTCAGGCGGCCGCGGTCGCGCCCCACCATCTCGACATAAGCCAGAAGGTGGTGGCCGAAAGTGACCGGCTGGGCGGCCTGCAGATGGGTAAAGCCCGGCATGACGGTCGCGGCATATTCCTCGGCGCGGGCCAGCAGCTTTTCCTGCAGATCGCGCAGGCCGGCATCGATGCGGTCGATGGCATCGCGCACCCAGAGGCGGAAATCGGTCGCCACCTGATCATTGCGCGAGCGCGCGGTGTGCAGCCGTCCGGCCGGTTCGCCGATCAGCTCCTTCAGCCGCGCCTCGACATGCATGTGGATGTCTTCCAGCGCCAGATCGATCTTCAGCTTGCCGGCCTCGATCTCACGCAGAATTGTCTCCAGGCCGGCAATGATCTTCTTGCCATCGGCGGCGGAAATCAGGCCCTGTTTCACCAGCATGCGGCAATGCGCGATCGAGCCGGCGATATCCTGCCGGTACAGCCGCTTATCGAAGCGGATCGAGGCATTGATCTCGGTCATGATCGCCGCCGGGCCTGCGGCGAAACGCCCGCCCCACATGCTGTTGGCTTGCTTGGCCTTGGTCGCCGGCTTATTTGATGATTTGCGTGCGGACATGGACGATAGAGGAATGATGCGGTTTCTGAAGGGTGTCGCGCTGATCTGCTTGAGCCTGGCTGCGGCCGCATGGGATGCCGGTGCAGCCGGGCTGCCGCTCGAAGGCGAGATGCGCAAACTTAGCGTCTCGGCCGAGCGGAAGCCAGTCGCCGCTGCCGAATTCCGCGATGAAAAGGACGCGCCGGTCACGCTGGAGGCCTTCCGTGGCAAGATCGTGCTGCTCAATCTGTGGGCCACCTGGTGCGTGCCCTGCCGGGAGGAGATGCCGGCGCTGGATCGCCTGCAGGCGCAGCGCGGCGGCGCGGATTTCCAGGTCGTTGCCGTGGCGCAGGATCGCGGTGGCCGCGCCAAGGTCGAGAAATTCCTCACCGAGATCGGCGCCACCACGCTCACGCCCTATCTCGATCCCACCATGAAATCCGGCCGGACCTGGGGCGCCGCGGGGCTGCCCGCCACCATCCTGATCGACCGCCAGGGCCGGGAGGTGGCGCGCCTTTATGGCGCGGCGGAATGGGACCAGGCGGATGCGCTGAAGCTGATCGACGCCCTGATCGCTGAAAAATAACGGCCAGCAGGGCAATAGAGGCAAAAGAAGAAGTAGAGGCAAAAGAAAAGGGGCCGTGTGGCCCCTTTGCATTCGGATCGCCGTCCCGCTCAGCGCGTCGGTGTTGGATGCTCGCCGCGGTAATCGTAGAAGCCGCGATTGGTCTTGCGGCCAAGCCAGCCGGCCTCGACATACTTCACCAGCAGCGGGCAGGGGCGGTACTTGCTGTCGGCCAGGCCCTCATACAGCACCTGCATGATCGACAGGCAGGTGTCCAGACCGATGAAGTCGGCCAGCTGCAGCGGGCCCATCGGGTGGTTGGCGCCCAGCTTCATGGCCGTGTCGATCGCTTCCACCGAGCCGACGCCCTCATAGAGGGTGTAGATCGCCTCGTTGATCATCGGCAGCAGGATGCGGTTGACGATGAAGGCCGGGAAGTCTTCCGAATTGGCCGGAGTCTTGCCCAGCTTCAGGGTCAGTTCGCGCACCTGGCGGAAGGTTTCCTCATCGGTGGCGATGCCGCGGATCAGCTCCACCAGCTGCATCACCGGCACCGGGTTCATGAAGTGCATGCCCATGAACTTTTCGGGCCGGTCGGTGGCCGAGGCCAGCCGGGTCACCGAGATCGACGAGGTGTTGGTGGCCAGCAGCGCCTCGGGCTTCAGCACCGGGCAGAGATCGGCGAAGATCTTCTTCTTGACGCCTTCATTCTCGGTCGCCGCCTCGACCACGAAATCGGTCTGGGCGAAATCCTTGATGTCGGTCGTCGTCCGAATCAGCGACAGCGCCTTCGCGCTGTCGGCTTCGGTGATCTTGCCGCGTGCCACCTGGCGATGCAGGTTGGTGGTGATCGTCTCGATGGCCTTCTTGAGCTGCTCCGGGTTGATATCCTGCAGCAGGACATCATAGCCGGCCAGCGCGCAGACATGGGCAATGCCATTGCCCATCTGGCCGGCGCCGATCACCCCAATGGTCTTGATCATGCGGTACGGGTCCTCTATGGCCTACACGCTTACTTCGACAGCTCGGCTTCGAGTTCCGGCAGGATCTTGAACAGATCGCCGACCAGGCCGTAATCGGCGACCTGGAAGATCGGCGCCTCTTCGTCCTTGTTGATGGCGACGATCACCTTGCTGTCCTTCATGCCAGCCAGATGCTGGATCGCGCCGGAGATGCCGACGGCGATGTAAAGCTGCGGTGCGACGATCTTGCCGGTCTGGCCGACCTGATAGTCATTCGGGACGAAGCCGGCATCGACCGCAGCGCGGCTGGCGCCGACGGCGGCACCGAGCTTGTCGGCGACGGCTTCGATCAGCTTGAAATTCTCGCCCGAGCCCATGCCGCGGCCGCCGGAGATGACGATCTTGGCCGAGGTCAGTTCCGGACGGTCGGACTTCTGCAGTTCCTGGCCGATGAACTTCGACAGGCCCGGATCGGCAGCGGCTTCACCCTTCTCGATGGCGGCAGAGCCGCCTTCCGCGGCGGCGGCCTGGAAGCCGGTGGCGCGCACGGTGATCACCTTGATCGGGTCGGTCGACTGCACGGTCGCCATGGCGTTGCCGGCATAGATCGGACGCACGAAGGTATCTTCCGATTTCACTTCGATGATGCCCGAGATCTGCATGACGTCGAGCAGGGCGGCGACGCGCGGCATCACGTTCTTGCCCGAGGTCGTCTCAGGCGCCAGCACGGCCTTGTAGTTCTTGGCCAGACCGGCCACCAGCGGCGCCAGCGCCTCGGCCAGGCCATGGGCATAATGCGGCGCTTCCACCTGGATGACCTTGGCCACGCCAGCGATCTTGGCGGCGGCTTCGGCGGCGGGGCCGCAGTTCTCGCCGGCAACCAGCACATGCACCTCGCCGCCGATCTTGGTGGCGGCGGTGACGGTGTTCAGCGTCGGAGCCTTCAGCGAGGCGTTGTCGTGTTCGGCAATGACGAGGCAGCTCATATCAGATCACTCCCGCTTCGGTCTTCAGCTTCTGCACCAGGGTCGCCACATCGGGCACCTTGATGCCGGCGGAGCGCTTCGGCGGCTCGTCGACGGACAGAGTCTTCAGGCGCGGCGCGATATCGACGCCCAGATCCTCCGGGGTCTTTTCGTCAATCGGCTTCTTCTTCGCCTTCATGATGTTCGGCAGGCTGGCATAGCGCGGCTCGTTCAGGCGCAGGTCGGTGGTCACCACCGCCGGCAGCTTCAGTTCCACGGTCTCAAGGCCGCCGTCGACTTCGCGCACCACGGTCGCCTTGCCGTCGGCCAGCGTCACCTTGTTGGCGAAGGTGCCCTGCGGCCAGTTCATCAGCGCGGCCAGCATCTGGCCGGTCTGATTGCTGTCGTCGTCGATCGCCTGCTTGCCGACGATGACAAGCTGCGGCTGCTCAGCCTCGGCGATCTTGGCCAGGATCTTGGCCACGGCCAGCGGCTGCACTTCGGCGTCGGTCTTCACCAGGATGCCGCGGTCGGCGCCCATCGCCAGCGCGGTGCGGATCGTCTCCTGCGCCTGCGTCGGGCCGATCGAGACGACGACGACTTCGCTCGCGGTGCCGGCTTCCTTCAGCCGCACGGCCTCTTCGACGGCGATTTCGTCGAATGGATTCATCGACATCTTCACGTTGGCGAGGTCGACACCCGTCTTATCCGGCTTGACCCGGATCTTGACGTTGAAATCCACCACGCGCTTGACCGCGACCAGAACCTTCATGGACCTTCAACCTTATGATTGCTTCGCGAAACGGCTAGCCAAACGAACGGGCCGCGGCCCGGATCGGGCGGGCGCCTGCGTTTTTTCGCGC
The DNA here is from genome assembly GCF_937960835.1 of uncultured Ferrovibrio sp. GTDB lineage: Bacteria > Pseudomonadota > Alphaproteobacteria > Ferrovibrionales > Ferrovibrionaceae > Ferrovibrio. The sequence continues at coordinate 15,050 of NZ_CALGPC010000013.1, read as the reverse complement.
TGCACACTATAACCCGCAGGTAAGGCTGTCAACGAACCGCAACCGGATGTTTCCGCTTCGTCAGCACCCCGTAACGTGCTGCAATGCTGAAGAGAATTCGCCTTTTACGCGTCGCGGAAAACGCTGCGGCAACCCCTTGCGTTCAGTCTGCTGCGTCCAGCCTGCTGCGTCCAGTCTGCTGCGTTCAATCCAAAGCGACACCGGGCCAGCGCGCCCGCCAGGCCTGGAGCATCAGAACGGTCCATAAGGCATGCTGGCCGTTGCGGCGGCCGCTCAGATGATCCTGCCAGCGCTGCCGCACGGGGGCTGGATCGATCAGTCCATCCGCGCGCAGACGCTGCTCTGAGAGCAGATCCTCCGCCCAGTCGCGCAACGGCCCGCGCAGCCAGTCGCCGAGCGGAATGCCAAAGCCGGTTTTGGGCCGCTCCACCATCTCGCGCGGCACGTAACGATACAGCACGTTGCGCAAAATGCGTTTGCCCTGGCCGCCTTTCAGCAGCCGGTCCGGCGGCAAGGTCCAGGCGAATTCCACCACGCGGTGATCCAGCAGCGGCACGCGCGCTTCCAGTGAGACGGCCATGCTCGCGCGGTCGACCTTCGTCAGGATGTCGTCGGGCAGGTAGCCTGTCATGTCGCGATAGCGCAGCCGCGCTACGACTTCGGGCAGATCGGAAGATAACGTCGCATCGTATGGTGCATCCGGCGCAGCGCCGCGCACCATCGCCGCGGCATCGGGCCAGAGCGAGATCAGCCGCTCATACATGCGATCCGCATCGGCCTCGGCAAGAATCGTCGCCGCCTTATGGATCTTGTCGCCAAGCTGGCGCGGCCTGGAGTTCTGCGGCAGCGGTGAAAGCAGCTTCTCCCACTCTGCCGGCGACAGCATGCGCAACATCCGACCGGCTGCCGCCCGCAGGCCCCGGGGCCAGGGGGCCAGCCATGGCCATAGCCGACTGATGCCCCAATAGCGCACGTAACCGGCAAAGACCTCATCGCCGCCATCGCCCGACAGCGCCACGGTGACCTCGCGGCGAGCCAGTTGCGATACCAGGAAGGTCGGAATCTGCGACGAATCCGCAAAGGGCTCGTCGTAAATGTCGGGCAGTTGCGGGATTACTGCATGCGCCTGCTTTGGCGTGACGAGCATGCTGGTGTGGTCGGTGCCCAGATGCCGGGCCACAGCGGCTGCATGATGGGCTTCGCTGAATTCATCCTCGTCAAAACCGATGGAGAAGGTTTTGATCGGCCGCGACGACTGCGCCTGCATCAGCGCCACGACGGTCGATGAATCGAGGCCGCCGGACAGAAATGCGCCAAGTGGCACATCTGCCATCATGCGGCGCTTGACCGCATCGGTGAGCAGATCATGCAATGCATCGTTCTGCTCGGCCTCGCTGCGCTGATCGCGGTTGCGCTGGCCTTGCGCGGCAATCTGGCGCAGATCCCAAAAGCAGCTCAGTGTTTCACGGCCATCGTGACCGATGCGCAGGATATGACCAGGCAACAGCTTGCGCACGCCGGCATAAATCGAATGCGGTGCCGGCACGTAGGACAGCCGCAGGTACTCAGCTAGCGCCGAGCGGTCGAGCCTTGGCTGCCAGCCTGGATAAGCAGTCAGCGCCTTCAGCTCCGAACCGAACAATAATGTCCTGCCCTCTGCGGTATCCTGGATCGTCCAGTAGAGCGGCTTGATGCCCAGCCGGTCGCGCACCAGCCACAGGCAGCGTTCCTGCCGGTCCCAAAGCGCGAAGGCGAACATGCCGATGAAGCGTTTGATCGCTGTTTCCACGCCCCAGGCCGCGCAGGCTTGCAGCAGCACTTCGGTATCCGAATGGCCGCGGAAATTGATTTCGGGCAGATCGCGCGCCACCTCGGCGGCATTGAAGATTTCGCCGTTATAGCAGATGACGAAGCGCTCGTTGGCGCTGTGCATCGGCTGGGCGCCGGTCTCGGTCAGATCGACGATGGCCAGCCGGCGATGGCCCAGCGCCAGTCCCGCCGGCGCATCGACCCAGCGCGTATCGGCATCCGGCCCGCGATAGGCGATGGCGTCAGTCATCGCCTTCACCCGTTGGCTCAGCAGATCGGCAGGCAGGCCCCGCCAGGTCAGAATGCCGGCAATGCCGCACATAAACTACAGGCCTCCACCGGGAGAAGGATTTGCGCCGAAGGGCGGGGGCTGCTGGAAAGTGTCGCCAATCGCCTCCTGGTACAGCCGGCAATATCGATCACCTACGGCTTCCAGGGCAAAATGGTCCTCGGCGCGGCGGCGGGCTTTCTGCCGGAGCTCTTGCAGCGTGGACGGCGGAGCATCAATGAGGGTGAGGACAGCGTCCGCCAGGCGGGCTGGATCGCGCGGTGGCACGCAGATGCCGCAATCGCCAAGGATCGCTGCCGTATCGCCGACATCGGTGGCAATGCAGGGCAGGCCGCAGGCCAGTGCCTCACCAAGGACATTGGGAAAACCCTCGCCATAGGCGGAACTGAGCACGAAAAGGTCCAGGCTGGGCAGCAGGCGATCGATATCGCTGCGCTCGCCAAGCAGGTGCAGATGGCCTTTGAGCTGCTCTGCGGCCTTGGCAAAGATCGGCGTCTCGATGGTGCAGCCCTTGCCGATAAGGACGAAATGGGTCTGCGGGCGCTTTGTCAGCACCAGCTTGGCCATCAGCAGGAATGCTTCGTGATCCTTCATCGGGTCATGGCGCGCCACCATTCCGACCAGGAAGGCGTCGGATGGGAGGCCGATCTCATCCTGTATGGTCCGGCTGCCGGGCATGGGGCGGTAGATGGAAAGATCGAAGCCGTTCGGGATGTATTCCCAGCGCGGCGGCCGGTAGCCCAGGGCAGCGTGGTGGCGCTGTCCCGCCACTGAATTGGTGATCATCGCCCAGGGGCGGTGTGAAAGCCAGATCGCCATGCGCCGTGCAAGGCGCGTTGAAAGGGCATAATTGCCAAGCTCCATGTCAGAGCAACGCAGATTCCAGATCAAGGTTGCCGGCGAGCGGCTCCACCAATGCGCCAGGCAGCCGGTCAAATCGGCATGATAAAGCCATGTCTGCAGAATATCCGGCTTCGTTTGCCGCAGAATTCGGCCAAGCCGCGTGATGGCTGCCGGCAGGTGGAGGACGCTGGTCATGCCGAGCGCATCAACTTTAAAGCCGACCTTCATCAGTTGCCGTCCGATCGGCCCGATGCTGGTGAGGCTCACAATATGATTCTCATGGCCACGCGCTCGCAGGTCGCAGACCAGCTTCTGCAGCATCCGCTCAGCCCCGCCTGTGCCCAGTCCTGTGATCACGTGGAGAATCTTGATCGTCATGAACTCATGCAGTTGTTAGGCGCAAGCGGATTGAATGCGCCATGATGTGATGCAGTGCTCAAGTGCAGGCCGGTATCTTCCAGAACTGAGCGACACGACAGGTGAGCATGCATCGAACCAGTGCGTTTCTCCTGTTGCGGCTCTTTGGACGCGGATGCAACAAGAGGATAGTGCTACTTGGAGATGTCGCGAGAGAGCCGAGGAACGCGCAACAGAGGCCGGGCTTCACTCGCAGCGCGGCTGAGACTATCGCATCGCCAGGTCGCACGGATGGGGGCGGACAGCGAGCAGGTATAGAGATCGCTTCGGTTGTCGACCAGCTCTCCGTTGGTGCAGTTCTGGGCTACGAGTTTCTGAATCTTCATCTCATCATGAAAGAGCTTGTTATAGCAGACATGCAGGTATGGGCGGCCGGTCGACGGCTCGCTCATGGGCAGATTCGGTAAAATCGCGTAGTCGTCTCTACTGTCCTCGGATGTCCAGCGCCCTACATAGTAGGGGTCGAGCGGCGAGCTGCTGCAGCCGCCGAGGATTGCCAACACGCCTATGGCAAAAAGTCGTTTCAACTTGAATTCCTTGCACAATCCGGCTGCGGTGACCCTAGCGGATAATGGCCGCGAAAAACACCCCCAGACGGGCAGCCCCAACCTTCCGCCCAGTCTGCACGTCGCCTGTCCGCACGTCGCCTGTCCGCACGTCGCCGGTCCGCACTTCACCCGTCCGCACGTCGCCCGTCCGCACGTCGCCAGTCGCTCTGCCCTGTGACGGCGGTTATTTACCGATGGATTCCTTAAGCGTAAGGCTTGAGGGCTCGACGATAGGAGGCCGGCTTGGGCAAAGCGATACTGGAGTCCTACTATGCCGCGCTGAAAGCCGGCGACTTTACCGCGCTGGAGCGTCTGCTGACGCCCGATATCTGCGTGCGCTATTACGGCCCGCCAGGCCTGCTGCCCTGGGGCGGCGTGCATCGTGGCTTTGCCGCGTACCAGCGCTTCCTCACCCTGGTGCGCGAGCATCTGGAGATCGTCGAGGTGGTCCAGGAGGCGGTGATTGCCGAGGGCGACTGGATCGTGGTGCTCGGACGCGGCGCCTGGCGGGCGCGGGCGACCGAGCGCGACATCGCTGCCAGCATGACCAACGCCTTCCGCATCGAAGGGGGCCGGATCGCCGAATACCGGGTCTATACCGATACCGCCGCCTTTGCCGCCGCCCTGAAGCGGTGACGCCGTCCATGTCCATGCCAATGTCCATGCCAATGTCCATGCCAATGTCCATGCCGATGCCCACGCCCATGCCCTCCCGCACGATCAAACGCCTGCATCCCGCCTATCGCGACGATATCGGCGATCTTGTCACCCGCCGCCCGCTGCCCGGCCCGGCGCTCGATCAGCTCGATCCTTTTCTTTTCCTCAATCATCACGGCCCGCAGGTCTATCCGCCCAACAATCGCGGCCTGCCTTTCGGCCCGCATCCCCATCGCGGCTTCGAGACGGTGACTTTCATCCTGGACGGCGAACTCGCCCATCTCGATACCGGCGGCCATGAAAGCGTGATCCGGGCTGGCGGCGTGCAATGGATGACGGCGGGCCGCGGCCTCGTCCATGCGGAACTCTCGTCCGCCGCCTTCAAGCGCTCCGGCGGCCCGCTGGAAATCCTCCAGCTCTGGGTCAATCTTCCCGCCCGGCTGAAAATGACTGCGCCGCGTTATGTCGGCCTGCAGGGCGAGGATATTCCCGCCATCGCAGCCGATGACGGCAAGGTCACGCTCAACCTGATTGCAGGCAGCTGGCAGGAGCAGAAGGGCCCGATCCAGCCGCTGCTCGATTTCTTCATGGCGACCTTGCGCTTTGCGCCCGGCGGCCGCCTGTCCCTGCCGGTGGCCGCGGGCCGCAACGTCTTTCTCTATGTCGTCAGCGGTGCGCCTGAGGTCGGCGGCCAGCCGGCCAGGCCGCATCACCTGGTCGAACTGAACAATGACGGCGACAGCGTGGAGATCGCGGCCGGCACCGACGCGGTCATCCTGTTCGGCCATGCCGAACCGCTCAACGAGCCCGTCGTCGCCCATGGCCCCTTCGTGATGAATACGCGCGAGGAAATCCTGCAGGCCATTCAGGACTACCAGACCGGCAAGATGGGTGATCTGCGGATCTAGCTGCAAATCGCGTTTATATTCCTATAATGCCTGTCGCGTTCCCATTCTCTTGGCCGGGAAGGCATGGCTTCGGCAGCAAGATATGCAGGCCCACTTCACGATGGCCCGCCGATGGCCCCGCGAGCCCATCATCCCCGGCCGCGCCAGCCCCTATCGCACCAACATCTCGATCGCACCAACATCGATCTGCCCTGGCATCGATCTGCCCTGGCATCGATCTGCCCTGACATCGATCTGCCCTGACATCGGCCTGCCCGGCCCCGATACCGAAAGGCCTGGGCGTGACGACGGGCTATCCGTGATCCCGCTCCCGCTGTTAAGGAGCCGCTGCAACGTCAGCTTTCCCTCGCTTGCGTCAGCGGCAGAGGGAGGGGCCGGCGCGCAGCGGCGGGAGGGCGAGGTCATGGCATGACGCGCATGCAAATGTGCCGAAAAACCCTGTGCCTGCCCTTGTAGAACTCCGCGGGCTTCCCACATTTCGGCCATGGGGCCCGTCGTCGATCTGCCGCCTGCCGGGGGTCGTTCCATAAAGGGCTGCCGAATAAGGAGTTCGACATGGATTTCGAAAAATACACCGAACGCGCCCGCGGTTTCCTGCAAGCAGCCCAGACCATGGCGCTCGCCCGCGGCCATCAGCGCTTCTCGCCCGAACATCTTCTGAAGGTTCTGCTGGACGATCCGGAAGGCATGGCCGCCGGTCTTGTGCGGGCTGCGGGCGGCCAGCCCGAGACTGCCAAGGCCAGGAACGAAGAAGCGCTGGCCCGGATTCCGAAGGTGGAAGGCGCCGGCGCGGGGCAGCTTTATCTCGCGCCCGAAATGGCGCGCCTTTTTGAGACCGCCGAGAAGCTGCGCGAGAAGGCGGGCGACAGTTTCGTTGCCGCCGAGCGCCTGTTGCAGGCGATCGCGCTGTCGGCTGGCACGCCGGCTGCCGATGCGCTGAAGGCCGCCAATGTCACGCCGCAATCGCTTGAAAAGGCGATCCAGGATATGCGCAAGGGCCGCAAGGCCGATACGGCCTCTGCCGAGCAGGGCTACGATGCGCTGAAGAAATACGCCCGCGACCTCACCGAGGCGGCCGAAAGCGGCAAGCTCGATCCGGTGATCGGCCGCGACGAGGAAATCCGCCGCACCATCCAGGTGCTGTCGCGGCGCACCAAGAACAATCCCGTGCTGATCGGCGAACCGGGCGTGGGCAAGACCGCCATCGTCGAAGGCCTGGCGCTGCGCATCGCCAAGGGCGACGTGCCGGAAAGCCTGAAAGACAAGCGCCTGATGGCGCTCGATCTCGGTGCCATGATCGCCGGCGCGAAATTCCGCGGCGAATTCGAAGAGCGCCTGAAGGCGGTGCTGGCCGAAGTCACCGCCGCCGAAGGCCAGATCGTGCTGTTCATCGACGAGCTGCATACGCTGGTCGGTGCCGGCAAGGCCGATGGCGCGATGGATGCCTCCAACCTGCTCAAGCCGGCGCTTGCGCGCGGCGAGCTGCATTGCGTCGGCGCCACCACGCTGGACGAGTATCGCAAATACATCGAGAAGGATGCGGCGCTGGCGCGGCGTTTCCAGGCGGTCTTCGTCGGCGAGCCGAGCGTGGAGGACACCATCTCCATCCTGCGCGGCCTGAAAGAGAAGTACGAGATGCACCATGGCGTGCGCATCACCGACAGCGCCATCGTTGCGGCCGCCACGCTGTCCAACCGCTACATCACCGACCGCTTCCTGCCCGACAAGGCGATCGACCTGGTCGACGAGGCGGCCTCGCGCCTGCGCATGGAAGTCGACAGCAAGCCGGAAGCGGTGGATGAGCTCGACCGCCGCATCATCCAGCTGAAGATCGAGCGCGAGGCGCTCAAGAAGGAAACCGACAACGCCTCCAAGGACCGGCTGGCCAAGCTGGAAAAGGAACTCGCCGATCTGGAAGAGCAGTCGAATGCGCTCACCGCTGCCTGGCAGGCGGAGAAGGCCAAGCTTGGCGATGCGCAGAAGCTGAAGGAGCAACTTGATCAGGCGCGCCTCGATCTGGAGCAGGCGCAGCGCAAGGCCGACTGGAACCGCGCGTCCGAGCTGTCCTATGGCGTGATCCCCGATCTGGAGCGCAAGCTGAAGGAAGCCGAGAAGAGCGGCACCGGCGATGGCCAGAAGCCGGCCATGCTGCGCGAGGCGGTCACCGATAACGACATCGCCGGCGTGGTGTCGCGCTGGACCGGCATCCCGGTCGACAAGATGCTCGCAGGTGAGCGCGAGAAGCTGCTTACCATGGAGCAGAAGCTGGCGACCCGCGTGGTCGGCCAGGACGAGGCCCTGGTGGCGGTTTCCAATGCGGTGCGCCGTGCGCGTGCCGGCCTGCAGGATCCGAACCGGCCGATCGGCAGCTTCCTCTTCCTCGGCCCGACCGGCGTCGGCAAGACCGAGCTGACCAAGGCGCTGGCAGAATTCCTCTTCGATGACGATACCGCGATGGTGCGCATCGATATGTCGGAATACATGGAGAAGCATGCCGTCAGCCGCCTGATCGGCGCGCCGCCGGGCTATGTCGGCTATGAGGAGGGTGGCGCGCTCACCGAAGCGGTGCGGCGCCGGCCCTATCAGGTGATCCTGTTCGACGAGGTCGAAAAGGCGCATCCGGATGTCTTCAACGTGCTGCTGCAGGTGCTCGATGACGGGCGCCTTACGGATGGACAGGGCCGCACGGTGGATTTCCGCAACACGGTGATCATCCTGACCTCGAATCTGGGCAGCGAATATCTCGCCTCTTACAAGGGCGATGAGCTGGACGAAGCCGTGCGTCATCAGGTGATGGAAGTGGTCCGCGCCAATTTCCGGCCGGAATTCCTCAACCGCCTGGACGAGATCATCCTATTCCGGCGCTTAAGCCGCGAGAACATGACCGGCATCGTCGATATCCAGCTCGGCCGCCTGCGCAAGCTCTTGGCCGACCGCAAGATCGAACTCAAGCTGGACGATGCTGCCAAGCACTGGCTTGGCGATGCCGGCTACGATCCGGTCTACGGCGCGCGGCCCCTGAAGCGGGTAATCCAGCGCGCGCTGCAGAACCCGCTCGCCAGCATGATCCTGGAAGGCCAGATCGCCGACGGCACCACGGTCAACGTCTCCGCCGGCCCCAAAGGCCTGATCATCCAGGGCCGCGAGGTGGACCTGGCCGCGGAGTAGCGGGCGTAAGACGGCGGCACCGGCGGCGCCCCCTCACGCCGCGCCGATATCAGGCCGCCGTTTTGGTCGCCGGTACCATCTTCGTCCTCCCCGGGCTTGACCCGAGGATCTTGTGCCGGTTGGCGCAAGATGCTCGGGTCAATCCCGGGCATGACGAGTGAGGGGTTGTTCTCGTTCGCATGATTTGTCATGACCGGCTTTACATGGGCCATCCATGCGTTTCTTTTTCACGTCTGCTGAAAAAGGAGCGCGTGGATGCCACGACCAAGCCGTGGCCCGACCAAATTGAAAAGGCGTGCCGTTACTTCCCAAACGCCTCCTTCAGCGCGTGATCCAGGTCGTCGATCAAATCGTCTGGATGCTCCAGTCCGATCGAGACGCGGATCAGGCCTTCGGTGACGCCCAAGGTATCCAGCACGTCCTTGCCGACGCTGGAATGCGTGGTCGAGGCCGGATGGCAGATCAGCGATTCCGTGCCGCCCATCGACACCGCCGATTTGAAGAGCTGCAGCGCGTTGATCAGCTTGAAGGCCTGCTGGCGGCTGGCATTGTTGAGCGTGAACGAGAATGTCGAGCCCGGCCCGGTGCATTGCCTTTTGTAGACGGCGGCATAGCGCGGATCGTTGTTGAGTTCCGGGTGGTGCACGGTGACCGGCGCATGCGGATTCTCCGCCAGCCATTGGGCCACCTTGCGGCCTGACTCGGCGGCGCGGGTCATGCGCAGCACAAGCGTTTCGAGCGAGCGGGCGATCATCCAGCTCGAATGCGGATCGAGCTGCGAGCCGAAGGCTGAGCGGATGGTGCGGATTTTGGTCAGCAGTTCGCGCGGACCGGCGACGCTGCCGGCCACCAGGTCGCTATGGCCGCCGACATATTTGGTGAGCGAATAGGCGGCCAGGTCGATGCCCTGCTGCAGGGGCTTCTGGAAGACCGGCCCCAGCATCGTATTGTCGCAGACGATCAATGGCCGCTGCCCGGTCCGCTGGCCGATTTCGTTGGCCACTTCGACCACGGCGGCGAAATCGACCATCGCGTTGGTCGGATTGGCCGGCGTCTCGATGAAGATCATGCCCACCCGCCCGGCGGCATGGTCGGCGGCGCGGCGGACCGCATCGGCATCGAGGCCGTCATGGAACTCGCTCGAGGCGATGCCGAATTCGGGCAGGATCTTGCGCACCATGGTTTCGGTGCCGCCATAGAGCGGAGAGGAATGCACCACCGCATCGCCCGGGCGCAGGAAGGCGAGGAAGCAGGCGCTGATCGCTGCCATGCCGCTGGAGAAGACGGCGGCGGCTTCGGCGCCTTCCAGCAGGGCGAGGCGGTCCTCGACAATCTCGAGATTCGGGTGGTTGAAGCGCGAGTAGATCAGCCCTGCCTTCTCGCCGGGGGGCAGCTTGGTGCGGCCGGACAGCGTGTCGAAGAAGGCGGCGCCGTCCTCGGCCGAATGGAAGGCGAAGGTGGAGGTAAGGAAGACCGGCGGCTTGACCGCGCCTTCCGAAAGGAAGGGGTCATAGCCATAGGACATCATCAGGGTTTCCGGATGCAGGTCGCGATGGCCGGCCCTGGTTCGGGTCTGGCGTGTCTTCGGGTTCTGCTTGGTCATGTTTCCTCCTGATGCAGGATCAGGAGGAATATAGGGCGAGGCGCAAGGAGGGCAGCAAATCAGTCCGGCAGCATGCGGACATAGCCCGGCTGCGCCGCCACGCGGTCGAGCCAGGCCCTGATCCGCGGGAAAGGCGCCAGATCAAGGTCGGCTTCATCGGCGCGGTGCGTGTAGGCATAGAGGGCGATATCGGCGATCGTGTAGCGGCCGCCGGCGAAGAAGTCGTTTTCGGCCAGATGCCGCTCCATGACGCCGAGCGCGGCGCGGCCGCGCTCCAGCCGCTCGGGCAGCTCGGCCATGCGCGGATGGTTGCGCCCCAGATGGCGCAGGATGTAGCGCGGCGTCGCCACATAGGGCTCGTGGCTGTATTGCTCGAAGAACAGCCATTGCAGCACCTGAGCTTTCTCCTTGCGCTCAGACGGCCAATATTTGGTGCCGTCGGCGAGGTAGCAGAGGATGGCGTTCGATTCCGCGAGATAAGTGCCATCCTCCAGCTTCAGGGTCGGGATGCGGCCATTGGGATTCTTGGCGAGGAACTCCGCCCTGCGCGTCTCGCCCTTGTCGATGTCAATCTCCACGCGCTCATAGGCAATGCCCAGTTGGGCGAGCAGCAGGCGGCATTTATAGCCGTTGCCGGAATCGAGATAGTCGTAAAGCGTGAGCATCAGGCGGCTGTCCCTATAGAGGCTGTCCCTATAGAGGCTGTCTCCACAGAGACCGTGTCCACGGAGCCCGGCTCTCGGCCTTTCGCGAAGGCAAAACCCTCATCGGCCCAGCCGGTCATGCCGCCGATCATGATCTTCACGGCATAGCCCAGCGACGCCAGCTTCAGCGCGGCGCGGTCGGCCCCATTGCAGTGCGGCCCCGCGCAGTAGACGACGAACAGCGTGTCTGCAGGCCAGCGCGCCGCGATCCGCTCCGCGGTGATGTCGGCATGCGGCAGGCTGATCGCACCCGGCACATGGGCCTCGGCATAGGCATTCCGCCCGCGCACGTCGAGCAGCACGAAATCCTGCAGCCCGTTCTGCAGGGCGTGATGCACGTCCCAGCAGTCGGTTTCGAAGGTGAACTTGGCGGCGAAATGGCGGACCGCCTCGGCACTGGCGGCGGCGGGGACGGCGGCGACAAGGCTGGGCATGGCTGATCCTTTCTGGTGGTTTTGTGAGCGGTTTTTGTTGCGCGCCAGCTTTGCCTAATCGAAACCTGGCATCAAACCAGAGTTTCTGTGGTATTGGCTTAGGAAATCTAAGCCTTCATACTGCCCCCATGCGCCGCCGCCTGCCGCCGCTCAATTCGCTCCGCGCCTTCGAGGCCGCCGCCCGCCATGGCAGCTTTGCGCTTGCCGCCGCGGAGCTCGGCGTCACGCCGGCAGCTGTGAGCCAGCAGGTCAAGATGCTGGAGGCACAGCTCAAGCTGCCGCTGTTCCGCCGCCTGCCGCGCGGGCTGGAGCTCACCGAGGCCGGCCGCGCCTATCTGCCGGGCTTAAGCGACGGGCTGGATCGTCTGGCGGCAGCGACCGCGCAGGTCAGGGAAGGCCGCGCCAGCGGCGTGGTGACGGTGACGACCCTGGCCTCTTTTGCGGCTGGCTGGCTGGTGCCGCGCCTGAGTGATTTCCGCCGCCGCTATCCCGGCATCGACCTGCGGCTCGATACCTCGCGCCATCTGGTCGATTTCGCCCGCGAGGATGTCGATATCGCGATCCGCTTCGGCCGTGGCGCAACGAAGGGCCTGGAAGCGGTGCATCTGCTGGATGAAGTGCTGTTCCCGGTGGCGAGCCCCGCGCTTCTTCATGGCACCAAGCCGCTCAACCGGTTTGAGGATCTCGCGCATCACATCCTGCTGCACGATGTCGATGCCTTGCCCAACCAGCCCTGGATGCATTGGCAGAGCTGGTTCGAGCGCGAGGGCCTCGATCCCAAGGCCGCATCGCGCGGCCTGTTTTTCACGGACTCGAATGTGCTGGTTGCGGCCGCCGTCGCCGGACAGGGCGTTGCCTTGGGCCGCGCGCCGCATCTGGGCGAGCATCTGGCAAAAGGCCGCCTGGTGCGGCTGTTCGAGCAGTCGTGGAAGGCCGACTGGGCCTATCACATCGTGGCACCGGCGGCGCAGTTCCGCCGGCCTCTGGTCAGGACATTCGTCGATTGGCTGCTGGAGCAGGCCAGCGCGGGCAACGACTACGCCGAGTAGCGGTGATCACTCGGCGTTGCCGAGCATGGCGAGCTGCGGCGTGCCGCGGATCTCGGCATCGATCTTCTCGATATGCTCGCGGAAGCGGGCGAGTTCCTTGCCCTCCAGCTTGCGCCCCGACGGGAAGCGTATGCCTGCCGGATTGACCTGCTTGCCGTTGACGATCACTTCGTAATGCAGATGCGGGCCAGTGGAACGCCCGGTGGTGCCGACATTGCCGATCACCTGGCCCTGGCGCACGCGCTGGCCCGGCTTCACGGCGATGCGGCTCATATGCGCATAGGCGGTGGCATAGCCGTTGGCGTGCTTGATGCGCACATACTGGCCATAGCCGCCATTCCAGCCGGCGACTTCGACCACGCCATCGCCGGCAGCCTGGATCGGCGTGCCGGTCGGCGCGCCGAAATCGGAGCCCTTATGCATCAGCGAGTAGCCAAGGATCGGATGCCGGCGCAGGCCGAATTTTGAGGTCAGCCTGGCGCCGTCGATCGGCGTGCGCAGCAGCGCCTTGCGCACGCTCTGGCCGGCAGGCGTGAAGTAATCGGCATCGCCGCCGTCAGAGGGCTGATAGTAGTAGTAGCGCAGCTCGCGGCCCGACAGCGTTATCGAGGCAGCGGCAATGCGGCCGGTCTTCACCGTGTTGCCGTTGTCGTCATAGTGGCGCTCGAAGAAAACCTCGAAGCGGTCGCCGCGCTGGATCTCGCGCTGGAAGTCGACATCATAGGAGAAGATGCGGATGAACTCGCCGAGCAGGCCGTTGCTTAAGCCGGCATTGAGGCCCGCGTTATAAAGGCTGTCGTCGATCTCGCCGGAAACGCGCGCATGATCGACGTTGAATTCGCGGATGATTTCATTGGCGGTGAAGCCGTCGTCGCTGCGCACCACGGAGACTTCGCGCTCGATGCTGGGCGACAGCGCCAGCTCGAACAGGCGATAGCTGTCGGCGTCGTTGCGTTCGAATGTCAGCGTGATTTCCTGGCCGACTTTCAAGCGGCGCGGATTGAACTTCTCGCCCAAAGCGGAAATCGCCGCCTGGCTTTCGCTTGGCTCGGCGCCGGCTTCGGTCAGCAATTGCATGAGCGTGTCGCCAGGCGCCACTGCGACCTTCTTGAGCACTCTGGCGGGGAGGAGGTCGCTGGCGTCAAAGGCCTGCGGCCACCACAGATCGGGCTGCGTGACAAAGGCTTCGAGCGTAGGCGCGACGCGGAAAGCTTCCGCCACCGCCTTTTCAGCCTTCTGCGCCGGTTCGGTCGTCTGCTGCTTCATCTGCAGCATCAGCACGCCGCCCAGCAAACCGGCTGCCGCAAAGGCAAGCGGTAGAATCTTTGCGGGCCGCAGGGCCGAGCTGGCGGCCAAGCGGTTGGAATCGCTACGCTTCGACAAACAAAAATCCCCCGTCCAACGAAGGTGCCCCCCAAAGGGCGGGAAGACTATCGCCCAGCAGAATCGCGGGGGTCAAGAAATTATCGCAGCGCAACCGGGTAGAAAAAGCGTAACCCCAACGCCACCTAACCCGCTATTTTGCCAAGGAAATTTCCGGAAAACCGGGCCTTGAGCGGCGCCATCGATGCCGTCAGGGCGGCTCATCGGCCGTTGCGCCTGCGACCATATGTCTGGCGCGGGTTGGGCCGTCTGGCGGTCATCGGAAGCCTGGAGTCTGTCTTTCTTGAGCGTCGAATAGCCCTGAAGATGCCCCTTGAGTCGGATGGCGGCGAAGATTTTTTTGCCAGCCTGCCCGGGCGCATCGGGAAATGTCGGCTGCTGGCGAAGCTTTTGCCGCGGCATGTGTATCGAATGCTGCGCGCAAGCTTGAAATGGCGCAATGAGATTACCAAATCTTGTGGATAAACCGATACTTATCCCCATTAGGCAGGGCCCCAAAAATTTTTCAAAAAAGCCGTTGACGGGGAGGGGTGATCTGAATATAAACCGCCCCACGACGCGGTCGGGCGGTGGTCCCAAGAGTAGCGTACGGGACACAGGAACGGCAGCGTCTTTTCTGTCTCTAAAGGGTGCGAACCCTGTGGATGACGGGGATACCGGGGAGACCCGGCTGCCACACGCTGGTGTGGTTTGTTGTTGGACATCGTGAATCGGATGGAAGAGATGCGTGGGCGGCGGTGCCGATCCACTGATCTTAGAGATCAGGGATCAACACTCGCTTGCTCAAGCATCGAATAGTAAGGCATCGGTATCGCAAGATATCGGTGACGCTATGCGGGTTCTTTCACACCCCCAGCCGCAAGGCTGATTGTGAAGAACCAAGTCTAGAGTAAGCGGGATTTCTCAAGTCAACTTGAGAGTTTGATCCTGGCTCAGAACGAACGCTGGCGGCAGGCCTAACACATGCAAGTCGAACGCCCCGCAAGGGGAGTGGCGCACGGGTGAGTAACGCGTGGGAATATGCCCTTCGGTTCGGAATAACACAGGGAAACTTGTGCTAATACCGGATACGATCTACGGATGAAAGATTTATCGCCGAAGGAGTAGCCCGCGTAGGATTAGCTAGTTGGTGGGGTAATGGCCTACCAAGGCGACGATCCTTAGCTGGTCTGAGAGGATGATCAGCCACACTGGGACTGAGACACGGCCCAGACTCCTACGGGAGGCAGCAGTGGGGA